>JALTBN010000001.1 GCA_027075325.1 Thermococcus sp.
ATCGGGCTGATAAGGCCTGCTCTCAGAACAGGATTTCCTTTGTCGTCTATAGTCCAGCGTTTAATAATTGCCGGTGCCCAGCGCCACGGGAAAAGACCTGGCTTAATCTCCCACAGTCCAAACTGGCCGTTTCCAACCCTCATGAGAGCTCTGTAAGGATCCATATCTACGCTGGTAATGGGAAGAACAGTATCTTTTCCGTCGTCGCTCGTTTGGGCAATTACGTAGGAGAAGTTGAGACCATAGGTTGGAGTTGGACCGAAGGCCGGAATTGCCCACTCAGGTGGGAACAGGTTAACGGTTCCCTTTGTTTTATCAAACTTCATCAGCCTGTCGTCAAACTGGTTAACGTATCCAAGGCTGTCGTCAAAGAACCTGAAGGTCCAGTAGGTCTTATACGGAATGTGGCAGACCTGACACTCTATAGCAGAGATGTGGGCTCCCGCTGCCGGTCCGAACCATGCCTCGTGGGCTTTTGCAGCGTTAGCGTCTGTTCCCCAGTGGCAGCTTGTACAGGTTCTAACAGAGGGGTTGTAGTCAAGTGCAGGCATAACCTCACCTGCAGGGTCGTTACCTTTAAGGAAGTTGTGTGGGTTGTGGTGTTCTCTTTCCTCTTCAGATAGGTTGTCCTGACCGTGGCAGGAGAGACAGGAGAGATTTCCGCCGTCTTTTGCCATGTGGACGTCGTATCCGACCGGAAGACCCTGAGTAACATTCTGGGCATCCTGCATGCTGTTGTACTGAGGCATCTCTCCATCAGGCTTTATGGCTATTGGAGCTACGCTGGGATCGTTCTGTCTCTCATCTGGAGCACAGACGGCAGCCCTCTTAACAACGTCTGCTCCAAGGCCGATAATTCCACGGCGGACGTACCAGCTCGGGAACGTGTGTTTTCCGTCAACTGTCCACCTGTTCTCTGTATCTGGAACGGCAAAGTGGCACTGTGCACACATGAGGGAGAGGTCTTTGTCGCTGTCTCCCTGGTGAGAAACGGAAACACCGTCGGTCTGGGTATCTGGATTGGGTTTGATTAATGTGTAGTGGCCG
>JALTBN010000002.1 GCA_027075325.1 Thermococcus sp.
CTCCGGCGTATCCGATTCACCCCTACTCAATAATCATCGCCGGTGGAGACGTCCGGAGCGTTCCCATCCTTACAGACGAAGGTTTTGACGAAGAGGCATTTTTTGAATCCATTGTGAAGGCTTACAAGGAGAGCTGGCCAAGGCCGAAGGTCTTAATTCTGAACTTTCCCCACAACCCTACAACGGCAACCGTTGAACTTCCTTTCTTTGAAAAGATCGTTGACTTTGCGAAAGAGAACAGCCTGATAGTGATTCAGGACCTTGCCTACGCAGAAATAGCATTTGACGGCTACGTTCCTCCGAGCATCCTCCAGGTAAAGGGAGCAAAAGACGTTGCCGTTGAGTTCTACTCCCTTTCAAAAACTTACTCAATGGCAGGCTGGAGGGTAGGTTTCGCCGCCGGAAATAAAGAGATAATTCACGCTTTATACAGAATGAAGAGCTACTTGGACTACGGAATGTTCCAGCCCATTCAGATAGCGGCGATTATAGCCCTGAAAGGAGACCAGTCCTGCGTTGAGGAGTACAGGAAAATCTATGAGAGCAGGAGAGATACACTTGTTGAAGGCCTCAACCGTATAGGTTGGCACGTTGAGAAGCCGAAGGCAACGATGTTCGTCTGGGCAAAGATCCCCGAGAAGTTCCAGTCTATGGGCTCCTTAGAGTTTGCCAAAATGCTTCTCTTAGATGGTAAAGTTGCAGTATCTCCGGGAATAGGGTTTGGAGAGTATGGAGACAAATACGTTCGCTTTGCCTTAGTTGAGAACGAACTGAGGATAAAACAGGCCGTTCGGGGGATTAAAAGGGCGTTTGAAAAGTACGGCCTGAGGAACATCAACGTTTAGAGCCGGAGGAGGCAGTGGAGAGTTTCAAAGTTGGAATCGTCGGCTGCGGAACTGTTGGCGGCGGCGTTGTGGAGCTCCTTCTCAAAAACCGAAAACTGATAGAAAAAAGAGTTGGAAAGCCTATTGAAATAGCCTTCGTTGCAGATAGAGATACCGAAAAAGTGAAAGCCCTCGGCGTTCCAGA
>JALTBN010000003.1 GCA_027075325.1 Thermococcus sp.
TCTCATCCCCCCATGCCCCCCATACTAATTACGGAGGGAGAATTCATGAAGAGGATTCAAATCCAAAACAATATAAAGTATAAGGACATAAAAAGTTTACCCAACCACAAACTTATAGGAGAACTAACTAGAATTCTCGAAGAGAAGTTCCAGCACACTAACCGCGTTTTTGTGTTCAATATACCCGACCACTTGAGGGGCCTCTTCAAAGACATCTTCGGAACCCACGTCGAGAAGTCCGCCTTCAAGGCATGGGTCCAAGAGCATGAGGAACACCTGAAAAATTCAGAGTTTGGAAAAAGCAATTTTCCGGATATTTCCGAGCTGGAATTCAACAATAAAGACAGATATGAGCGTTTCCACGCCATGGAAAAGAATGGAAAAACGGAAATGCTAATGGAAAGGAATGGAAAAGAGTTCTATGATTTAGTGCTCCGAGCCATTTCCGAGGTGGCGAACATCACAAGGCCCAATGAAGCCATTCCTCTAGCAGTATTATATCTCAAGCCAAGGATAACCTATGATGAGCTTCTGAACTTGGCTTTGTCTATGAATAAGGAACTTGGAGGAAGATACAAGGAATCTACCCTTCGTAAGGCTGTTTCTATTGTAGTAAATAACAGGAGTCTTGTTAGGAAAATAGAGGGTAGAAGCACTATTTGGTTTGAGCTTCATGATGACCTAATGATGGATATTTCAAAGGTCCTTAGTGAGTTGATTCTGGAGGTCAAGGCCAAAGAGGAGTTGAAGGCTGAGAACGCCGAGACGATTGAGGGGTTGGTTGCCAAGTTCTTCCAGTTCTTCAAAACCTATGGGGTTGA
Organism: Thermococcus sp.; assembly: GCA_027075325.1. GTDB lineage: Archaea > Methanobacteriota_B > Thermococci > Thermococcales > Thermococcaceae > Thermococcus. The sequence goes on from JALTBN010000003.1 coordinate 822, forward strand.
CACGGGGTCACCGGTTTACATCGAGAAGCTGCGGGAGTTGTTGACCGTTAAGGGTGGGCGTAGCCTCGCGGTTGACTACGTCCACGTTAACGCCTTTATCCCCGACGTAGCGGAGAGGTTGATCAATAGGCCGGACGATGTTATTCAGGCTGCGGAGATGGCGGTCAGGGAAGTCCTCAAAGAACCGGAGTTAGGGTTCTCGGAGGATGATCTCCCTGAGGTCCACGTCAGGTTCTTCAACCTTCCGAGGTCCATCGCTCCGAGGAAGATTGGATCCGATCACCTGAATACGTTCGTCCAGATTGAGGGAGTGGTCAGCCGTATCACTGAGGTTAAGCCCTTCGTCTCTAGGGCGGTCTATGTTTGCAGTGATTGCGGGAATGAGATGGTCAGGATCCAGAACCCCTACTCGGTCTACATGAAGAGGCCAGGGAAGTGTGAGGCGTGTGGGTCCAGGGACCTTTATCTCGACGATGAGAAGAGCACCTTCATAGACTACCAGACGATTAGGGTCCAGGACGCGCCGGAGGTTCTTAGGGGTGGCCAGATGCCGAGGTTCTTGGACGTGGTTCTCCTTGATGACTTGGTTGATTCTGTGCAGCCGGGCGATAGGGTAATTATTACCGGGGTTCTTCGGAGGGTTGAAGAGAAGACAGAAAAGAGGCCAGTGGTTCGGAAGGTTCTTATCGCCAACCACGTCCAGCCGGTTAATAGGGACCTCGACGAGATTGAATTAACCAGGGAAGATGAACAGCGTATCCGGGAAGAGGCCGGGAAGCCGTATTTCAAAGAGCGGTTGGTTCGTAGTATCGCGCCTAACATCTATGGCATGGACAAGATAAAGGAGGGTATCATTTTATCTTTGGTTGGTGGTATCGGGGAAAGGCCAGATGGGACGAAAATGAGGGATGCCATCCATGTCCTTTTGGTCGGCGACCCTGGAAAGGGTAAAAGTGCCGTCTTGGAGTTCCTTCGGAAGGTTGCTCCTCGCTCTATCCTCGCAAGTGCTGAGGGTGTAACGAAGGCCGGCTTTACGGCTGCCGCCGTGCGGGATGAACTGACGGGTGAGTGGGTTCTAGAAGCCGGTGTCATGGTTCTTGCCGATAAGGGGTTCGCTCTTTTGGACGAGTTTGAGAAGATGAAGGAGAGCGATAGGAACGCGATTCATCGGGCGATGGAGCAGGGGACTGTAGAGATTCACAAGGCCGGCATTAACGCAACGTTGAACGCGAGGGCTACGGTAATAGCGGCGGCGAATCCGGTTCATGGGCGGTGGAATTTCAATGAGGATATAGCGGACCAATTGAAGCTTCCACCGACGATTATTAGTAGGTTCGACCTTATCTTCCCGGTGATTGATGAACCCGACCCCAAGGAGGATAAGGAGCTCGCCGAGAGCATGTTAGGATTGGGCAGGAAAGAATCCTCGCCAGCTGCCGAGCCTTATGATGAGGAGTTCCTAAAGAAGTTCATAGCTTATACCAGGCGTAATGTCCACCCAAGGTTGAGCCGTGAGGCTGCGGTCCTCCTTGGGGAGTATTACGTCGAGTTGAGGCGTCGGGCGAAGCGGGAGGGTGGCTTTTTCAAAATCCCCATAACTGCTAGGCAGTTAGAGGCCCTTATCAGGCTCACGACGGCCCACGCGCGTCTACATCTTCGTGAGGTTGCAACCGTCGAGGATGCCAAGGCTGCCATTGACCTCTTGGAATATTCGCTTAGACAGTTATTACCTCCCGACCAGCGGGAAGAGTTAGACGTGAACGTTATAATGGTCGGGAAGCACACCAAGGAGTTAGTTATCGAGGAGGAGGTCATCAAGGCGATCAAGGCCTTGGATGATGGTGAAGGCGCACCGGCTACGGCGATTATATCCCTGTTGAAGGAGAAGGGTATCGAAGAGAAGAAGCTCCAGGAGGTACTTAGTGATCTCATTGAGAGAGGAGACGTCACGCGCCTGTATGTTAAGGGGGGAGTTGAGTTTTATCGTGTGACTCCTAGAAGATGAGGAGGGCGTACCGATGTGGACCGTCGGCTATGAAGGGGAAGCCTTAGAAGAGCTAAAGGATGAGCTCTCTTTAAGACTTTTTGGACGTAAACTCTCGGAAGCTCTGGAACAGGGCATATGTGTTAGATGTGGGGCTCGAGTGAGGCTTGAGGACTTCAGGGACGAGCTTTCTAAGAAGGAGTATTATCTTTCCGGCCTTTGCCAGAGATGCCAAGATGAGGTGTGGGATGGGGGACTCCTTGAGGTAGATTCTGAGCTTCAGAATTACATCACAGTCACGAGGGCAAAAAAGAAGGCGGGGAGTGTGGCAATCCCAACCTCTACTGAGGCCCCGGAGATGCCCACGTGGGAAATTATCAGGCATTTCGGACTCATTAAGAGGGAGGGTTTTTATGGGAAGATCTTGGAGTTTCGAAAAAAGAAAGGGCGTTAGAGGAGCTCGCAAACTATTTGAAGGAGGTCGAGAGGGAAGCTACAGGGAAGGAGGACGTTTACCCTAAGGCATATTTCTTTGAAAGATATTTCTACTCGACAGAACGGGAAAAGCTGTTATTTATTCTTCCTCCAGAGTATTCTTGGAGTGCCGGCGCAGTCCTATTATCTGAACTGCTGAGAATCTACAGGGACAATTTGCTCTTAGTTACCCTGGATCTAAGAAATAGAGGATTCAAGGCATACTACAATATGAACCCTCTGCTATCCAGCCCTGAAAATGAAAATGGTAATGTGGGGGTGTTTCTTTTTGAGTCCACTCCTCAAACGTACCTCTGGTTGGGTAGATTCTATCCTGAAAACCAGGGAGGAGCTAGACGCTGAAAGAAGGGTTTGGTATGTTGGCCTAACTAGGGCCAGGAAGAAGGTTTA
>JALTBN010000004.1 GCA_027075325.1 Thermococcus sp.
TGTTCGTCTTCTTTCGATAATACCCCAGAAGAAGACAACATTTCGAAGACGGAATTTATCGTGTTCATCTCATCAAGAACTTGAGGATACTTGACTAGTTTACACTCTTCTAAGACCTTTGCAAACTTCCAGATGAAGAGGCAAAGAATCTTCTCAGAAATGAACACTGGGTGTCCATTCTCGGTTTACACTCTTCTAAGACCTTTGCAAACGTAGATGAGTACCGCCAAGGTAACAAGAACACCATAAAGTTCAAGTTTACACTCTTCTAAGACCTTTGCAAACTGGAGATAGAGTTCTACGGGAATATAACTCTGAATCCATTGTCAGCTGATGCAATATGGGGTTTACACTCTTCTAAGACCTTTGCAAACTTTGAGACCCCCTGGGATGGCAGGGTTGTCCGCGTTGAGGCGGAGTTTACACTCTTCTAAGACCTTTGCAAACGAGCTCGGCCTCCTCCGCTTGGAGGAGACGGAGGTGAGGAGGCTTTCCAGTTTACACTCTTCTAAGACCTTTGCAAACCGGATGTTCCTTCAAGACTGCAGGAATAATACCCATTGACCAGTGTACAGGTTTACACTCTTCTAAGACCTTTGCAAACCCAATAAGTGCCAGTTCAGTATGGGTAAGATTTTTCACGGATGATGTTTACACTCTTCTAAGACCTTTGCAAACTCAACGAGTACTCCGTGGGGAGGGTAGTGCAGTGGCAGCACGGCGGACTGTGGCTCCGCCAGCCGGGGTTCAAATCCCCGCCCTCCCCCCATAATTTGCGTGCCGGGGTGTTTACACTCTTCTAAGACCTTTGCAAACTGCCAGTGGTCCCACCGTCCAGGCAAAGGAGTAGACTTGAAATCCAGTTTCTTCTGGATTTCGAGTCAGCCCCCGGCGTTTACACTCTTCTAAGACCTTTGCAAACGGTTCACTTTTTCGCCCCGCTGGGCGAATAAAGAATGGAGCAACTCTTATATAAATCTTTCGCTTCCCTTCTGCCGTGAAAAATAAGCCGGTAAAACG
>JALTBN010000005.1 GCA_027075325.1 Thermococcus sp.
CTTTCAATCCCACTATGGTCTGATTTTATCTAGCAAAGTTTCTAAATAACGTAAAAGTTGTTTTTGACTTTCAATCCCATTTTGGTCTGATTTTATCTTCCTCCTTCTCCGTCAGGCTCTCCAGTGCGTCAGCGCTTTCAATCCCATTTTGGTCTGATTTTATCTTGAATCTTGCACAAAATCCAGTTACTGTTGAGCTTGTGTTGTCTTTCAATCCCATTTTGGTCTGATTTTATCACACGACCACGACGTGCTGACGGAACAGGTGCAGAAGGTTACTTTCAATCCCATTTTGGTCTGATTTTATCATGGAGCCGCAGTTCGACATTAGAACTTCCGACTCCGAGCTTTCAATCCCATTTTGGTCTGATTTTATCATACAGGCTGGACTGGCTATGATTGACAGTAAAGAGTCTTTCAATCCCATTTTGGTCTGATTTTATCAACGTAAATGTACCAGGTCATACCCTTACTACCCCCACCTTTCAATCCCATTTTGGTCTGATTTTATCCTTCTTCCCAATGAAGTTGGTCTGCGGTGTGAGTGGAACTTTCAATCCCACTATGGTCTGATTTTATCGATGTCTCTCGCTCTGAATGGTGGAGAGTGGGAACTACCTTTCAATCCCATTTTGGTCTGATTTTATCAGAAGCTGGAAATTACAATGCCCCCGATCGTGTTGTTTCTTTCAATCCCATTTTGGTCTGATTTTATCGAATATTCCAGCAACAATCAGGAAGAACGCCATTGCCTTCTTTACGTAGTCGCTTTCAATCCCATTTTGGTCTGATTTTATCTAAAGTTTATAATTCGACCTACACAGCTATTGAAGGCACTTTCAATCCCATTTTGGTCTGATTTTATCAGCTAAGTAGAAAGGATTTGTCGCCCTCAAGCTCGGAGCTTTCAATCCCATTTTGGTCTGATTTTATCAGAGTTAAGAAATACCAGCTCGACATTGAGTTTCCTACTTTCAATCCCATTTTGGTCTGATTTTATC
>JALTBN010000006.1 GCA_027075325.1 Thermococcus sp.
TGGAGGATTGAGCGGAAGTTGAGGTTCTTGGGGAGCTTCTGGGAGCTTGTCCTCGGATACGACTGAAGTCCCTTTTCGTAGAGCTTCTGTGCTATCTCAAGGGTCTTCTTCGGAGAGTATCCGAAGGCGGAGTACGCTTCCCTCTGGAGGGTTCCGAGGTCGAAGGGAACCGGAGGTTTTCTCTGCTGCTGCTTCACCTCTACCTTCTCAACGAACGCAGGCCCCTTCTTCGCTTCCTCCACGATGCGCTTCGCTTCATCCTCGTTGAGTATCTTCTCCCTCTCGTAGGTGGCAGTGTAGGTTTCCCCGTTCTTCTCGAGGAGCATCTTAATGACCCAGTATGGGGTGGGCTTGAAGTTCTCTATCTCCTTCTCCCTGTCGACGAGGAACTTCAGCGTTGGCCCCTGGACGCGGCCCGTGCTTAGCACCATCCACTTGCCGCTCGCGCGCTTTATCGCCGAGGTGAGAGCCCTCGAAAGGTTCACGCCCCAGTACCAGTCCAAAACGTGGCGCGCTATTCCCGCGTCCGCCATTCCGAAGTTTATCGTCGGCTCGAGGTTATACCAGGCCCTGAGGAGGTCCTTCTTGGTTAAAGCCGAGAACTTCATGCGCTTTGCCTTCGAAGGGTCGACGCCGCAGGCGTATTTGAGGGCCGTGTAGCCTATCACCTCACCCTCGGTATCGTAGTCGCAGGCAACTATGAACTCGTCCGCCCGCTTCGCAAGGGTTGCGAGGGCTTTGATGTAATCCCTGGCATAGCCCTTCCCCTTCTCGGCGACATAAACCGGCACCCACTCTATGTCGAAGATGGGATAACCGTAGGTCTTAACTTCGGGGGCCAGGGAGAAGAGGTGCCCTACCGCCGGAGCGACGGTTACCCTCTTCCCATCGCGGGTGAACTCGTAGTAGCTCACCTTTCCGATGGTTTTTCTCACAGGTTTACCTTCAGCGAGGGCGTAGGCGATCTTTCTCGCGACGTTGGGCTTCTCGGCGATGATGAG
>JALTBN010000007.1 GCA_027075325.1 Thermococcus sp.
CCGCTGGGGAGGAGGCACTCTGGGGGGACCGCCGGCGATAAGCCGGAGGAAGGAGCGGGCGACGGTAGGTCAGTATGCCCCGAAACCCCCGGGCTACACGCGCGCTACAATGGGCGGGACAATGGGATCCGACCCCGAAAGGGGAAGGGAATCCCCTAAACCCGCCCCCAGTTCGGATCGCGGGCTGCAACTCGCCCGCGTGAAGCTGGAATCCCTAGTACCCGCGTGTCATCATCGCGCGGCGAATACGTCCCTGCTCCTTGCACACACCGCCCGTCACTCCACCCGAGCGGGGTCTGGATGAGGCTTGGTCTCCCTTCGGGGAGGCCGGGTCGAGTCTGGGCTCCGTGAGGGGGGAGAAGTCGTAACAAGGTAGCCGTAGGGGAACCTACGGCTCGATCACCTCCTATCGCCGGAAAATCCGTCCGGGGGGTTTAAGAGATGTCGGGCCTGCCATCAGTGGGCCGGTAGCTCAGCCTGGGAGAGCGTCGGCTTTGCAAGCCGAAGGCCCCGGGTTCGAATCCCGGCCGGTCCACCACGAAGAGGTGCACATCCCAAGCCCTGCTTGGGGTGGAAGGGCCTGAGACCCCGAACAGGGGTCACGGTGAGGGCCGTGCATAGGCGAGCTGGTCCAGAAAACGTCCCGCCCGGTGGTGATTAAGCCGCCTGGTGGATGGCTCGGCTTGGGGCGCCGACGAAGGGCGTGGCAAGCTGCGATAAGCCCCGGCGAGGCGCATGCAGCCGTCGAACCGGGGATTCCCGAATGGGACCTCCCGCGGCTTTTGCCGCACTCCCAGTCGGGAGGGGGAACGCGGGGAATTGAAACATCTTAGTACCCGCAGGAAAAGAAAGCAAAAGCGATGCCGTTAGTAGGGGCGACCGAAAGCGGCACAGGGCAAACTGAACCCCAGGTCGAAAGGTCTGGGGGATGTGGTGTAGTAGGGCCCGCGTTGGAGCCCTGGGAGTGAAGCCGAAGTCCGCTGGAACGCGGTGCCGTAGAGGGTGATAGCCCCGTAGGCGTAAGCTTCCGAGCTCCTGCGGTGTCCCTGAGTACCGTCGGTCGGATATCCGGCGGGAAGCTGGGAGGCATCGGCTCCCAACCCTAAATACGTCCCAAGACCGATAGCGAACTAGTACCGTGAGGGAAAGCTGAAAAGCACCCCTGAGAGGGGGTGAAAAGAGCCTGAAACCAGGCGGTGATAGGAGGGTGCGGCTCGAAAGGGCTGACCCTTCCCGAAGGAAACACGGGCGACCGTGGAGTACGAGGGAAGGTGACCGGAGTTGCACCGTCCGTCTTGGATCACGGGGCAGGGAGTTCATCCGAGCGGCGAGGTTAAGGGGGTCAACCCCGAAGCCGCAGGGAAACCGACAGGTCCGCAACCCGTAAGGGCGAGGGACGGGGTGTGAAAGTGCCCGGAGTCGCTCGGATGAGACCCGAAGCCGGTCGATCTAGCCCGGGGCAGGGTGAAGTCCCTCAACCGAGGGATGGAGGCCCGTTAGGGGTGCTGACGTGCAATTCGCTCCCGTGACCTCGGGCTAGGGGTGAAAGGCCAATCGAGGCCGGCGATAGCTGGTTCCCGCCGAATTATCCCCCAGGATAGCCCGGCCGGAGGTAGGTGGTGGGGTAGAGCACTGATTGGGGGTTTAGGGGGAGAAATCCCCCGGCTCCCTGTCAAACTCCGAACCCACTGCCGCCGTAGATGGCCGGAGTAGGGTGGCGGTGTAAGCCGTCAACCGAGAGGGGAACAACCCAGACCGGGGTTAAGGCCCCTAAATGCCGGCTAAGTGTTACTCCAAAGGGTGTCCCTGGCCTTAGACAGCGGGGAGGTAGGCTTAGAAGCAGCCATCCTTTAAAGAGTGCGTAACAGCTCACCCGTCGAGGTCAGGGGCCCCGAAAATGGACGGGGCTCAAGCCGGCTGCCGAGACCCCGGCGCACGGACCGATTGGTCCGTGATCGGGTAGGCGGGCGTTCCGATGGGGCTGAAGCTGGGCCGTGAGGTCCAGTGAACCCGTCGGTATTGTGGATCCTGCCGGGAGTAGCAGCATAGCCGGGTGAGAATCCCGGCCGCCGTAGGGGCCAGGGTTCCACGGCAATGTCTGTCAGCCGTGGGTTAGTCGGTCCTAAGCGGGTCCGTAACTCGGCGCCCGCGAAAGGGAAACGGGTTTATATTCCCGTACCACGGTGGTAGGTGCGGCAACGCAAGCCCAGAGGGTGACGCCTCGGGGTAGGAGGACCGGCCCACAAGGCCGGCTAAGCGTATAAGTCCGGGGAGTGCCGTAATGGCGAGAACCGGATGAAAGCGTGATGGGCCTCCCGTAAGGGGGGTTCCGCCGATCCCTGGGGCCCGTGAAAAGCCCTCTGGGAACGATCCACCGTGACCGTACCGAGAACCAACACTGGTGCCCCTGGGTGAGAAGCCTAAGGCGTGTCGGGGGAAACCCAGCCGAGGGAACTCGGCAAATTGGCCCCGTAACTTCGGGATAAGGGGTGCCTGCGGGTGTGCAACCCGCAGGTCGCAGTGACTAGGGGGACCCGACTGTTTAGTAAAAACACAGGTCCCAGCTAGCCCGAAAGGGTTTGTACTGGGGCCGACGCCTGCCCAGTGCCGGTATGTGAAGCCCGGGTCCAACCGGGTGAAGCACCGGTAAACGGCGGGGGTAACTATAACCCTCTTAAGGTAGCGAAATTCCTTGTCGGTTAAATGCCGACCTGCATGAATGGCGTAACGAGGTCCCCACTGTCCCCGGCTGGGGCCCGGCGAAACCTCTGCCAGGCGCATATGCCTGGGACCTCCGGTGGGAAGCGAAGACCCCATGGAGCTTTACTGCAGCCTGCCGTTGCCATACGGCGGGGGGTGCGCAGCGTAGGCGGGAGGCGTCGAAGCCCGTCCTCCGGGGCGGGTGGAGCCGTCCATGAGACACCGCCCACCCTCTGCCGTATGGCTAACCCCCAATGGGGGGACAGCGGTAGGTGGGCAGTTTGGCTGGGGCGGCACACCCTCGAAAAGGTATCGAGGGTGCCCTAAGGTCGGCTCAGGCGGGTCAGGAATCCGCCGTAGAGTGCAAGGGCAAAAGCCGGCCTGACTGGACCCGTAACAGAGGCGGGTCCAGCCGCGAAAGCGTGGCCTAGCGAACCCCTGAGCCTCCCCGGTGGGGGCCAGGGATGACAGAAAAGCTACCCTGGGGATAACAGAGTCGTCTCGGGCGAGAGCCCATATCGACCCCGAGGCTTGCTACCTCGCTGTCGGCTCTTCCCATCCTGGTCCTGCAGCAGGGGCCAAGGGTGGGGGTGTTCACCCATTAAAGGGGAACGTGAGCTGGGTTTAGACCGTCGTGAGACAGGTCGGATGCTATCTACCGGAGGTGTGGGCCGCCTGAGGGGAAGGCTCCCCCAGTACGAGAGGAACAGGGAGCCGCGGCCTCTGGTCTACCGGTTGTCCTACAGGGCACAGCCGGGCAGCTACGCCGTAGCCGATAAGGCCTGAAAGCATCTAAGGCCGAAGCGGCCCCCGAAAACAGGCGGCCACTCCTGGGCGTTGGGTCTGGGCGACCGATCCGTTGCCCAGGACGAGGGCCCGGGAAGAAGACCCGTTCAATGGGGCGGGGATGTAAGCGGGAAGGGAAACCGACCCGTTCAGTCTGCCGCTCCCAACAGCCCGAGTGCCCCGGGCGGGACGTCTGAGAGACCAGCTCGCCTATGCACGGCCCCCTTAACCCTTATTCGTTCTGTATCATTGTGCTTGCATCTTCTGAAGCAGTCAAACACGATGATCATGATGTTTTCGTGCTGTAACCGTTAAAACAGGGTTAGCGGAGCTTTTCTTGATACCTATGCATTTGCTTGTGCTTTACCTCAATGGAACCCCGTTGGATACGAGGATTCGTCCACATGTGGGTCGATGTAAAGTCTTTTGAAGAGCGGAGAGGACTCATTGAAAGATGGGGTGATCGCGATGGAACTGCTGGTCGTTAAAGATAAGCGCATCGATTACGACGGCTCGGCCATTGGAAGCCACTGGGCCTACAGGAACTTCGGAATCCTGGGCAACTCCCTCGTCGTCTTCCGCGGAAAATGCGACGTCAAGGTCGAGGAGATGATAGACATCGAGGACCTCAGGGAGAGCAAGGAGATAAAGAGCGACGACATGGTGCACTACATAATCGAGGTCTTTGACTTCCCCAACGTTCTCCTGGCTTCGACCCTGCAGAAGCTCTTCATAGCGAGGCTCTGCGAGGTTCTGGCTGAGTACGGCGTGAAGGCCTCCAGGAAGGGCGACGACATCTACGTGAACGGGAAAAAGCTCAGCATCTCGATAGCCACTGTTTCTCCGGTCAGCGTCAAGATGCACATCGGGATAAACGTCGAGGCGAAGGGAATTCCGAAGGGCGTTGAGGCCATCGGGCTCAAAGAACTCGGGGTCACCGACGTCGAGGGCTTCATGGAGAAGACTGGGGAAGCACTCGTCGCCGAGTTTAACAAGGTGAAGAAGGACAGCCTAAAGGTTAGATGGGCTCAGTAGAGGAGGAAGAGGGCACTCCCAACGAGCGGAACCGCCAGGTTGTCGTCGAGCCAGCCCTGGTATTCGGCGAGGGTCAGCACCGCCGCCCACCCTATTTTTCCAACCGTCCCGGCGTTGAGGAGAAGAAACGCTATTATCACTGCAGTGACGAAGTAACCCAGGCTCCCCGTCCAGTGCTTCCTGAGCTTCACGTTGAAGCCGTGCCTTCTAAAATAGCTGTGCCGTATTATCCCCGTAACCCCGTCGCTTATCGCCATCGCGAAGAGCAGCGCAGTAGCGTATTCAAGCGGGAGCATCAGGGGGATCACGGATGCCGAGAACGCGAAGAAGACCTCGCCGTAGTTGTGCTCTATCTGGTACCAGGAGAGCTCCCTTCTCTTCATGTGGGGCCAGAGCTGGAAGGCACCGAAGGCAAACGCTGCCCCGCTGAAAACCCACGCTGGAATAAACCCCCAGTAGAACATCAGAATCGCCGGAACGATGCTCAGGTGAATAATCTTCCTGTTGATCCACGCCCATTCGGGCCCGAGCTTTTTCGTGAAGCCTATCGCGGCGAGGATGCATGAAGCGGCTACTGCAACCGTCCCGACCGTGCCGAGCATCGATTTCACCAAAAATGAAAGGAGGGTTGGGGTTAAAACACTTCCTTATCCGAAGGTACCAGTGACCTTGTAGAGCGCGTTCACGAAGTCCTCCGCGTGGACGACAATATACCAGTCATCGGTTCTCGTAAGCTCTCCCCTCGATTTGCCCATCAGCTCTCCGTAAAGCCCCTGAATCTTCACCCTCGGCTCTGTGGTTGATAGCTTCAGAGTTATCTCGCTTGGCTTTCCATCCTCCCAAACGACCCCCACCTTCAGGCCGGCTTTTGTCTCCTTCCTCTTCCTGAGGCCCAGCTTGAGGTAGCGGAGCCTCTCCTCAGGGACGCCGTTCTCCTTCCCCTTCTCGCGGAGGTATTCGTCCGCCAAGGCCAGCCCGTGCAGGCCGAGAGCGTAGCCGAAGACCGGTATCCCGAGGTCTTTTCTGGTCCGCCCCTTGTAGGCGTAGACTTCGATTCTCTTCCCCGCTCCATGGGAAGCGAGATAGAGTCCTTTCGTCTCGCCCCTCTGGAATTCACCCAGAAAATCCGTGAGCGTTTCGTAGAACGAGAAAGGTATCGAAAAGCTTGCCCAGGTGCCCCATATCCTTGGTGGAATCGAGACGAAGCCCATTTCCTCGAGGTGGTATCCGAGGGGCTTCGGCCTCAGTATCAGGAAGCCCTTCTCAGTCGGCTCAATCTCCATGATGACCCTCTCCCCAGGCACCAGTGCGAACTTTTCGTCGCTCTCAAAGTCCCTCGCTTTGAGGAGTCTGTCTCTTCTCAGTTTTCTCTCCTCTCTTGAGCTTACCACTACGGGAACCGGCGTTTTCCTTCCCGTTTCCTTGTCGTAGGGCGCCTTAAAGCCAGCCTTCAGAAGCTCCTCCTGTATTTCGAGCGAGGCGGGGAAGAAAACCTGCATCCTCTTCAGTTCAACTTCCATTGGGATGCCTCCTTACGCTTTTAAATAGTTTTACTTTGATACTTTATAAAAGTTTCCCTCATTTTTATCGTCACCTGAAGCCGAGCTTAAGCTTAAAAGGGCCTGGGCAGAGCTAAGCGCGGTGGTGAGAATGGTTCACTGGGCAGACTACATGGCTGAGAAGATAATCCGCGAAAGGGGCGACAAGGAAGAGTACGTCGTTGAGAGCGGAATAACCCCGAGCGGTTACGTTCACATAGGCAATTTCAGGGAGTTCTTTACCGCTTACATAGTCGGCCACGCCCTCCGCGACAGGGGCAAGAAGGTTCATCACATTCACATGTGGGACGACTACGACCGCTTTAGGAAGGTTCCGAAGAACGTCCCGCAGGAGTGGAGGGAACACCTCACGAAGCCGGTCAGCGAGGTTCCCGATCCCTGGGGCTGCCACGGCAGCTACGCCGAACACTTCATGGCCATCTTTGAGGAAGAGGTCTCCAGGCTCGGCATTGAGGTGGACTTCCTCCACGCCTACGAGCTGTACAAGAGCGGCGAGTACGCGGAGGAGGTAAAGCTCGCCCTTCAAAGGCGCGATGAAATCAAAGCTGTTCTCGACAAGTACCGCGAGAGGGCCAAGCAGCCGCCTCTCGAGGAGAACTGGCAGCCGGTCATGGTCTACTGTCCGCACTGCAGGAAGGAGGCCGAATTCCGCGGATGGGACGGCGGGTGGAGGGTCTCCTACAGGTGCCCTCACTGCGGCAGGGAAGGCGAAACCGACATCCGTGAGGGCAACGTTAAACTGCGCTGGCGCGTTGACTGGCCGATGAGGTGGGCGCACTTCAGGGTCGACTTTGAGCCTGCAGGAAAGGACCACTTGGCTGCAGGAAGCTCCTACGATACCGGTAAGGAGATAGTGGAGAGGATCTTCGGCTGGCCGGCCCCAATGACCCTCATGTACGAGTTCGTTGGAATAAATGGCCAGAAGGGCAAGATGAGCGGGAGCAAGGGCAACGTCATCCTGCTCAGCGACCTCTATGAAGTTTTAGAGCCGGGAATAATCCGCTTCATCTACGCCAAGTCGAGGCCGAACAAAGAACTTAAGATAGACCTCGGCCTTGGACTGCTCAACCTCTACGACGAGTTCGACAAGGTCGAGCGCATCTACTTCGGCCTCGAGGAGGCCAAGAGCGAAGAGGAGTTCGAGGAGCTCAGGAGAACCTACGAGCTGTCCATGCCCGATGTTCCCGAGAGGCTTACGGCTCAAGCCCCGTTCCGCTTCCTTGTAACTCTCGTCCAGATGCCGCACCTCGATGAGGAGGGCATCATCAGAATCCTCCAGGAGCAGGGGCATGTTCCGGGGGAGCTGAGCGAGGAGGACGTCGAGCGCATAAGGCTCCGCATAAGGCTCGCGAAAAACTGGGTCGAAAAGTACGCACCCGATGACGTGAAGTTCAGCCTGCTTGAAAGACCGCCGGAGATCGACCTTCAGCCCGAGGTCAGGGAGGCGATGCTCGAGGTCGCTGAGTGGCTTGAGAAGAACGAGAAGTTCAGCGTCGATGAGCTAAACAACGTCATCTTTGATGCGGCCAAGAAGCGTGGAATCCCAAGCAAGAAGTGGTTCAAGGCACTCTACAACATCTTCATCGGCAAGGACCGCGGCCCGAGGCTCGCTCCTTTCCTCGCTTCCCTTGACATGGATTTCGTGGTGAAGAGGCTCCGCATGGAAGCATAACCGGCAGTCTTTTAACCTCTTCTTCTTTACCCCCGTTTTGGGTGCAATCCATGAGGGTTTACAAGGCCAGGATTCTGAGCTTCGAGGACCCCTCTTCTCCCAAGGAGTACCGCTACATGGCGGTCGATGATGACGGAAGGATAGCGGCCCTTTCCAACGAGAGGCCCCCGGTTGGAGGCGAGCTGGTGGACTACTCTGGGCACCTCATACTCCCGGGCTTCATTGACACCCACATCCATTTGCCGCAGCTCCACGAGAGGGCCATGATAAGCGACTCCCTTTTAGAGTGGCTTGAGAAATACATATTCCCTGCAGAGGAAAAGTTTGCCGACCCGGAATTTGCCCGTGAGGTCAGCCGCGAATTTTTCAGCGGCCTGCTGAGGAACGGAACGACGACCGCTGTGGTTTTCTCCTCCTCGCACAGAGAGGCGACGGAGATAGCCTTTGAGGAAGCCATGAAGAGCGGAATCCGCGCCGTTATCGGCCAGGTTCTCATGGACATGAACGGGCCTGAGGGACTCCTCACAACGCCTGAGAGGGCCGTTGAGGACATCAAGGCCGTTGCATTGCGGTGGCACGGCTTCGACGGCAGGCTCTTCTACGCGGTAACACCGCGCTTCGCCGTCAGCTGCACGATGGAGCTTATGAGGGCAGCGGCCGAGGTTGCAAAGGAGATGGGCCTCTACATTCAGACCCACCTGTCCGAGCAGATCGGCGAGATCGAGGAGGTCATGAGGCTCTTCCCTGAGGCCGAATCCTACACCAACGTTTACCTCAAAGCGGGGCTTTTGGGGGAGAGTACGATAGTGGCCCACGCCATCCACCTGAGCGACCGCGAGAGGAAGATTTTGGCCGAGACTGGAACCAGGGTGGCCCACTGTCCGTCCTCCAACTTCTTCCTCCACAGCGGCGTCATGGATCTCAAAGCGCAGGAGAGCGCCGGCTTAACAGTCTCCCTCGGCTCCGACGTCGGTGCGGGACCGTTCCTCTCGATGCTCGAAGTCCTCAGGGATGCGTACTACGCCAACGTGATGAACCCCTTCAAGGCCTTTCATCTGCTTACCATGGGCGGCGCGAGGGCGCTGGGCATGGAGGATTGGATAGGGAGCCTTGAGGTCGGCAAGGAGGCCGACTTCGTCGTTATCGATCCAGAACCGCTCGCCGGCCCGGAAGACGAGCTGGAGGTGCTTCTCTCAAGGCTCATGATACTGGGGGACGAGAGAAATGTCAGCGCCACCTACGTGCGCGGAAGGAAGCTCTGTGAGGGTTGAGCTTTCCTTTTCACTTCTTCGGGACGTAGACCTGGAAATAGGTGTGCTCGTTCAGGTTCTCGCTGTGGACCTGCCTGAAGTAGAGCTTTGCGAGAAGCTCAACTGCAGTCTTTCCCCAGACGTTGAAGCGCACCCTGAAGCTCTCCTTCTCGCTCTGGAACTCTATAACCGCCGTCTTTTCCTCATCGTCCGTTAGAACCCTGCTGACCCAGTACTCGGCACCAACGACGGTTCCGTTCATGAGAACTGAGAGGAGTTCCCTCAGATCAGTGAACTGAATTATAAACCTCCCATCGGGCTTTAGAACCCTCGCCGCCTCGCGGAAGACCCGGTTAAGTTCTGCAGGCTCAAAGTGGACGAGGCTGTCAACAAAGAGCACGTAGTCGAAGCTGCTGTCCTCGAACGGAAGTTCCCTGGCGTCACCCTTAACGAACTCGACCTTCGAGCGCTTGTCCCTTGCGAACTCCCTGGCCCTCTCGAGCATAGCCTCGCTTGAGTCCAGTCCAACAACCTGAAAGCCGAGGTCTTCGAGGAGAAACGAGAAGCCTCCAGCGCCACAGGCAAGGTCTAAAACCCTCCCCTTGGAGGGCATGTGCTTCATAAGAAGCAGCTCGAGCGTCTCGATCCTTTTCCTGTACTCATCGGAGTATATGTCGCTGTAGGCTTTGAAGACCTCGTAGTACTTCTCGAAGGACATATTCCTGAGTTGGTTCCGGAGTTTAAATATTTTCCCGGGCTTAGGTTTTTATTGCCCCGCTCCAACAATAGGCGGTGATGGAGATGGAGTTCAACCTCATAATAACCGGTGTTGGCGGTCAGGGCGGATTGACCCTCTCGAGGATAGTGGGCAACGCGGCCATGCACGAGGGTTACAACGTCAGGATCGGCGAAACCCTTGGAATGAGCCAGCGCTACGGGAGCGTCCTCAGCTACCTCCGCTTCGGTGAGGAGGTTTATTCCCCTCTCATCGAAGAGGGAGAAGCCGATTTAATGCTCGCCCTCGAGCCGGCTGAGGCCCTCAGAAATGCCCGCTTTTTGAGCAAGAAGAGCACCGCGATAATCAACGCCTACCCGATCCACACGGCAACCACTTTAGTCGGCAAGGAGAAGTATCCGGAACTGGACGAGATGAGGAAAGCGATAGGAAAAATCTGTCCTGTTCATATGATGAACTTCCAGGAGAAAGCGGATAGGATAAACCCTAGGACTCTGGGGGTTCTGATGCTCGGTTACGCCTTCGGCAAGGGATTGATTCCGCTTAAGAAGGAAAGCATCCTGGAGGGAATCAAGGAAACCCTCCGCGAGAGGTTCTGGGAGGTCAACTTCAGGGCGTTCGAGAGGGGAATCGAGCTTTCGCGCGGGAATTCCCTTTGATTTCCCCTATCCTTTCTCCCTGAAGAAGGCGTAGAATATCGCCGTCGCGATGATGTCTCAACGGGTTTTTCAGTTAAGACGAACGAACCCAGATACACTGGACTAATCTTTCCTATTATTTTGAGACCGGGGTAGTACACAATTTCTGTTGAGTTTTCACGTCCCAGTGGAATTTCAACAACCCAGACCCCGGTGAGAGTGTTTCCAAAATTCGGGATTGCTAATATATCCTCTGTTCCTACTTCGTAGCCTCTTGTATTCACTTGGAGGTATGTCTTCATCCAGAGCTCTTTTTTAGCGTACAGCAGGGCAATCCTCCGGATGCTCTTGTTCTCGTATTCTTTGAGTACTTCGCTCGCACTCGGGAATTTTGGTGGGTTTTCTTTAGTGTACCATTTTCTGGCGAAGAGTAATGCGGGAGTTTTTTGGTGCTTTCTCAAGGAGTTTCAAGCCGAGGGTGAGTGGAGAGTAATTCAAGGGTGTTTTCACGCTCTTCACGTCCCTTCCCCAGGGGAGGGTTGGCTTGTCACTGTAAATGGCGTAAACTTTCAACTCCTGGGTTTTTGGGTTGTAAGTGGCGAACTGCCATAGGTTGTTATCATGGTAAACTGCTATTAACTGTTCATTTCCGGGAATTCTTGCAAGCTTGTAAGCCCTGACTGCAGGTGGAAGAGAATTCAAGTAAGCCAAGTACCCGAGCAGAAGAACAAGTAAAAGAGAGAAAGCAAACAGCCTCCCCCTCATCCCCACTTCACCTCCATGAAGTAGCCGATGCCAGTGTAGGGACCAGTATTGGGGGTATCTGATAGTAAAAACCCAATTCCTGCCCTATTAGGACGTATAGTAACTGTGGAGTTATCTATCCGAAATGTAAATTGTAAGTTTCCACTGAATAGGTGACTTAGGGTCTCACGGGAACATTCTTCCCATCTGCCCCACTGGTCCGTCATGTGTTCTTCCCAGTTGTCCCCGAATCTTTCTATTAGCTTGGCTTTGAACCTCTCGTAGTCTGCTAGCCAGCTCAACTCGCTGTACTTGTAAGCGTTGTTCATTATTGAATGGGGAAGGCATGCTATTGGAGCACGTTACGCGTTCCTTCATCAAAACTATCCCCCAGATAACTCGCATTTTTTCATATACCTAAAGGTTTCGACGGTTCCGTTGGGGTATATCGTTATTTTATCAACCCTCGGGCATAGGCCTTCTCCTTCCTCCAGCACTTTGGATGGAAACGGGTTTATGATGACTCCAGAGGCGTTGATGAGAATTTCCCTGCCGTTGCACGTTCTGTTCCAGATTAAGGAAAGCGGTGGAAGGTTTTCAATAATGGGCGTTTGCCTTTGTGGCTTGAGGTGTCCCTTAAGGTGCCAGAGAGGATAAGAGGCAACCATATTGGTCGAGCTGTTGTTTTTAATGGCCGTTATCCATGTTGAGTACCCACATTTGACTTTTGTTGGGAACACGAGATAGCCCCCTATGAGGGGATTCTCATCCACTGCGGGAAGGTCTGATCTGTCGCCGAATATCAGCGTGCAGTTGTTGCATTGTTCAATTATATTTTCCAGCTTTGGAGGTGCCGTTAGAACACGCTCCAGCTCTTCTCCTTTTAGCATCGTTACAGTGCCGTTTACATTCGCTACCAAGAACTGGCTCTTTTGAGTGGAGTGAGGGATCTGATAGACTGAAAATACCAGCGGGCTGTAGTTTATTGCGGTTTCTACTGTTTTTTCGTTGACGACGATTTTTGATATCGGAAATCCCTTTAGTGTTATCCTGAATTCCCCAAGTGTTTTGTTTTTGTATGTGATAATCCTCCATCCGTCTGGGTCTCGGTATATCAGGAGAAGGTTTTCTTTGTCAAGTCTGGCCTTATTCAGCACGCAGGTTAGTGAATTAAAGCACGATGACTCTCTGTGGTCATAAGCTAACAGCGAGCCCAGTATCAGCACAAAAATAAGGAAGAGCAGAGGCCAACGCTTCATCTCCAACTCACCTCCATGAAGTAGTCAACGCCAGTGTAGGGGCAGGTTTTTGGAAGCAACTGTCTCATCAATATCTGCCATTGTTGACCCGCTGGTTCTCTCATGTGGCTTCACCTTGTTTTG
>JALTBN010000008.1 GCA_027075325.1 Thermococcus sp.
ATTGATAACAATGCAAGTAACAAAAGGAGTCCCAATGCCAGTGATTGTAAAGAATGCTGGATTACCATTCATAATTAACAGTCCAAATGACATAACAGTGATAATAGATGGAAATAAAGTACAGGTGGCCAATCCACTGGTGATAACAAAAGATGGTCAGATAAAACAAATAACACAGGGAACAACAGTTAATACTGGTGACATGATTAGATTCACTGTAAACACCACAAACCTTGATGTTGGAACCCACTCAATTGGAGTAGGATTAAGTGTTAAGACTTTAGAAGGTACACTGGTAAACCTTGGTGACAAGTCAGGATTCACTCTTGTTAATACAATACACCAGTACATGTTCAGAATCTCATCTCCAAAGGATGGCTCAGCAGTTATTGGTGATAATAGGATGTATTCAGTATTACCAGTCTACTTAACAGTTACAGGTGAGTCAATGAGCATTGCATCAATAACAGTTTACCTTGATAACATGCAGGTTGATGCAAAGAACATTAAAATATCAAATGCAAACACAATAATAGACTTCACACCAGGAGCAACTGCTGGGCATTTTTCACTCATATCATTCTACATTCCATTATCCTTCAAGCTTGGTTCAGGAATTCACACTCTAACAGTAAAACTCATGACAACTGATGGAATAACACTCTATGATAGAGTCAGGTTTGGATACTTGAACAGTGTTGATACTGACTATTACAATATACTATCACCAGAAAATGGGGCAACATACTTAATACACCCATTAAAGACCACAAGTGTTGAATATTATAAACCAGAAATTAAGTATGGTAACACCACAGAAACATTCAAGAGAGCACAAAACAGGTTCTTATATGGAGTCAATGATACAAACACTCTGATAGCCAGCTTCAACCAGCTAATTGGGTTAATCAACCAGTACCACATTGGTGGTTTTGAGAACCTTTCAATGAGGCAGATGATACAGAGCAACCCAGATAAGATAAGACCATACATCCAGATGATTGAATGGGATGCTGACATTGAAAATATGAACATACTTATACCACCAAGAACAGGCCTTGGATGCTTCAAGGACATACTAACATTCACCATTGACAAGAGAAAGCTTGATGAAGTCCAGTATGACCCCAACATTGTAATGAAGTTCACAGTACTTGACAAGAATGTGACACCATTAGGCCCATTGGCAGTAATCTTCTGGAAAGGACATGATGGATTACAGCACTCAACACAATTAATACTCTACAAGGGACTTGTCATCCCAGAGGAAATAATTCCACAAGACTTCATACTGCAAAACACACAGAATAACATGTACTATAGAGTAGTGGTTCCAATATTCTATGGATTTGACTACTCTGGAAAGGATAAAGTGTATCACATTAGAGTGGACATAGTTAACAAGAAACTTGGAATAGTCCTTGACAGTAAGACCTTCACACTTGAAATATCAGGAAAGAGGTTCAAACAGCCAGTTGGATTCAGGCTTGTCTACCCAATGTCAATTTACAATGACTACTACAAGACATCATACACTCCAATAACAGAATGGCAGGCCCAGGACTTACCAGTAATGATAGAATGGTATGACTACCTCTACAAGTTTGAACCAACAAAGAACAACTGGTTTATGGGTCTTAACTGGGTTGATAAGGATGGGGGACATTTGCTTGGAATTGGAAGAGACAATAATGGGTACTACTACAGGTATGATTCAAAGATAGTTTACACAACAGAATCAGACATGTCACAGTACATTGAACAAATAATCAATGGAATGATTTACAATACTGAAAACAACCAGCCAGCAAAAGGCCTGATATGGTTCCCATCACTCCAGAAGTTCAAGACTAAACTTGGACTCACAGATGATGAGTACAATGACCTTATAAACAGTATTACAACACAGTCTTACACTGTTAAAGGAAATCCAGGAACAGATTTTGTGTTCATAGTGTACACTGCAACAAATGCAAGTGATGGACAAGTACAGGAGTACAACTTTGCAGATGAATCCCAGATAGTCTGGGGTACCAGAGAAATAGACCTCAGGTTAGAACCAATAATAAAGGATAGTGACAATGATGGGATACCTGACTACATAATACCAATTGATAAATTACAGGAAGCAATGCAAACACCAGTCTGGAAGAATACTGAATACTTCCAGAGAGCACAGAACTACTGTGGTGGTGGCAACATAACAATGTGTATGGTTAATGGTTATGTCCTTGACAAACTTGCACACAAGCAGGTTGGATTCAAGCTTGTGAACTATGGTTCATACATATTTAAGGTCAATGACTTGAGGAAAGACCTCAAATTTAACATGAAGGAAATAGACACAAACACCCAGTACAACAACCTCAAAATATTCATAATAGGGGCACCAACATACATTGTCCCAAGAAGCTCAGCAGAAGTATGGGTGATAATTGACAATGTACCATCAGGAAAATACCAGGTCACTGCATCACTCAGTACACAAGCACAGAAGTGGGACTGGCTCACACAGTTCCAGCAAGTGACTGGAATACACTTGACAAGTGGTAATATAACCACAACAGTTAACACAGGTACAGTGAATATTCCAGTCAAAGGATGTGGTGAATCACAAGAAATGTGCCTCTACTACAACAGAATGGTTGAATTAATGATTCCATCAAATGGCCAGGAAATCCCACTTGAACAATACCATAACAGCATACCATTCAACTTCAAACTATTCCTTGATGGCCAGTACTACCTTGAGAAGTTCACACTCACCCTCTACAAGGAGAGCAAGGGTGGCTCATTTGTCCTGAGGTATTTTGACCCAGATGGTGGAGTAATAAGGACAGAAGAACTAATCCAACAATCACTTGGCAACCCACAGTACATGATGACTGTTGTACTTAACCAGACAAACTCAAATGTTGAAAAGTACATCACAAAGACAATTAACAGTAATGGACAAGTGTCAGAGACAGAACAGCCAACAGAATTAGTTACAATATCACTACCAAGTGACAGTCAGAAACCAGTTGTCAGTGATGGTGATTCAGTATATGGCTCACTTGGAGTTCCAAACTTCCCAGAACAAAACATTGGTCTCAACACTGTATCAATAACAGTAGTTCTAAAGAATACTGCAACAGGAGAGGAAGTAGTGCTCAAAGATGCTAATGCAGATGTCACCATTGGCAGGAAAGTTATCCCAAGAGACAACAAACTTGTAATAGCATCACCAACCAGGGATATAACAAACAACCAAATCCCACTGCAAGTTGT
>JALTBN010000009.1 GCA_027075325.1 Thermococcus sp.
GAAGAGGACAACCTGAAAAAAATACTTGGAAGGGATTTCACAGAAAAGGAAATAGCAGATTACCTGAAAAGGATTCAGCAGGAGAGGGGACTCGTTGTCTGGTTTGAGGGGGATAGAGTCGGGAAAAAGAACAAATAGAATTTAAGGCGGTAAAAATGGCTGGAGCAACCTATAAGGAAGTAGTTTCTGCTGTACTGAAGGATGATATTAAGGAATTGTCCAGACTAATAGAGAAGGGAGTACCCCTCAACGTCTCAGACGAAAAGGGGATAACTCCCGTTCACGTTGCAGCTAAAAAGGGGGCCCTTAACAGTCTTCAGGTATTTAAAAACTTAGGACTTGACCTTTCCGTTCCTGACGAGAAGGGGAGAACGCCTGCTCACTACGCAGCAGCTGCAGGAAACCTGAAAGTATTGGAGTTCCTATCCTCTCAGAACGTAGACATCTGCAAAAAGGACAAAGAAGGAAGAACACCTCTCCACTACGCAGCAGCTGCAGGAAAGGTTGAAACTGTAGAGTTCCTGTGCAGCAAGTGTGACGTTAACTGTCAGGATTCAGAGGGAAGGACGCCTCTGCACTATGCCGTATCAAAAGGTAATTTGGAAACAGCGGCAAAACTGCTCTGGTTAGGGGCAGAAGTGGATAAACCAGATAACCTTGGGAAAACGCCTCTCGTATACGCGGTATCAAAAGGTTTCCTCCCAGTAGTTAACCTCCTTCTTGAGAAAGGTGCTTCTCCGGAGGTTCAGGACAGTTTAGGAAAAACCGCACTCCACTACGCAATAGAGAACGGGAACCTTTCTCTGGTTAAACAGTTCTACTTCCTGAAAGACATTCCTACAAAAGAGGGAATTTATCCCATTCACCTTTCAGTTGAGTTAGGAAGAAAGGACATTGTGAAACTCCTTATAGAGCTTGGGGCAGCAGTTAACGTAAAAGACAAGCTTGGGAAAACCCCTCTTCACTACGCCGTAGTCAACGGGGATGCAGATTTAGCAGAGAGCCTCTTAAAAGCCGGTGCTTCACCCAACGAAATTGACAGGTTAGGGAAAACTCCCGTTCATTACGCCATAGCGAACAGGAACAGAGAGATACTAAACCTGATGCTTTCACTGGTTGACAGAACCGGTTTAGAAGGCAAAGGAATTCTTCACGAAGCAGCTTCTCTCAATGAACCTGAAGTCATAAAGTTCCTGATTAAAGAGAAGGGGTTTCCCGTTGACGAAAGGGATAAAGAAGGAAGAACACCTCTTCACTACGCAGCTATGAAGAACTCTGTTGAAGCTGCAACAACACTTTTAGAGTTAGGAGCAGACGTAAGAGCTAAGGATAAGTTCGGGGGGATACCTCTACACTACGCTGCCGCAAACAACGGGACTGAGCTTATTGAACTTTTTACCAAATTGGGAGTTGACGTTAACGAAGCAAACGAGTACGGAAGAACACCTCTCCACTATGCAGTTATAAATGAAGCTGAAAAGTCCGTTCCCCTACTCCTTGAGATAGGAGCTGACGTTAACTTTAAAGACAACACCGGGAAAACGGCACTTCACTACGCGGTTGAAAAAGGGAGGGCAGACTTTGTAGAGATTCTCTGTAAACATGGAGCCAACCCCAACGTAACAGACCAACAGGCAGTCTCTCCCCTCCACTACGCAGCCGGGTTGAACTTTCCACAAATTGTCAAACTCCTGGGCAGATACGGTGCAGATAAGGAAATACACGATTCAGAAGGGAGAACGCCTCTCCACCATGCTGCTACAACTGGAGCCACCGAGTCGGCCGAAGCTCTGGTAGAATTAGGAGCAGATATCAACTCAGGAGACAAGTTTGGAGGAACCCCTCTACACTACGCAGCTGCAAATAATAACGTTAAAGTTATAGAACTGCTTTTTAAAAAGGGAGCCGATACAGAAGCCAAGAACGAATACGGTAGGACACCTCTTCACTATGCAGTTGCGAGAGGAGCAAAAGAGGCAACGGAATATCTGATAAACATCGGTGCTGATGTGAACGCACAGGACAACAAAGGGAAGTCTGTTCTTCACTACGCAGTTGAAAACGGCCAGGAAGAGCTTTTAGAGTCCCTTTTATCTGCAGGGGCACGGGTGGGAATTCCAGATAATGAAGGTACAACTCCCCTACAGACCGCTGTAAGAAGAAATATGACATCTATTTTAGAGAAGCTCATGAAACTGGGTGCAGACCTGTACACAAGAGGAGAACACGGAGAAACCCTACTTCACGAAGCTGCAGCTCATGGAGCCGTAAAATCCATAGAGTTCCTGTTAGACCAAACGGATCTACCGGTAGATGTAAAGGATGAGTTCGGCAGGACACCGCTCTGTTTAACTACCAAGAAAGATTTTATAGATGCTGCAAAGCTCCTTGCAGAACGTGGAGCAAACTTAGAGGCAAGCGACAACTACGGTAAACGGATTTCACACTACTGTGGTATCTACAACGCCTACAGAATAGCCTCAATGTTAGTTGAAGCCGGAGCAGACGTTAACGCACGAGACTTCCTGAAGAAAACTCCTCTACACTACGCTGCAATAAGTAATGCTGCTGAAACGGCGGAGATTTTCCTAAAAGCTGGGGCAAACCCTCTTGCAAAGGATTCCAGTAAAGCTACGCCTCTATCTGAAGCTGTAGAAAACCAGAAATTTAGAGTACTAAAAGTTATTGCGAAATACCTGCCCGATAGTTAGAGAACTTTGGTGAGGTGTTCCTTAATTTTAAGGAGCACCTCTTCATTTTCTATTTTCCTGTAGTTTATATCGGTTATGTAAAAGCTGTCTATAACTCTGTTTCCTTCGGTGGCTATTATAGCCCTCCTGAGCCTCGTTCCAAGGTCTAAAAGAACCTTTGTTATGGTATAGAGAACTCCAAGCCTGTCGGCAGTTGAAACTTCAACAATTGTAAACTTGTCTGAAGTTCTGTTATCTATTTTCACTTTTGTTTCAGGAAGGGGAACGTTCCTCCTGAAGGTTTTTGGCTTGAGAAGGTTCCCCAACTCTTCAACGTTTACCTTGCCGGCGTAGAGGTATGAAATCATTCGTTCAATCTCCTCAACCTTATCGCATGGAAGGACTTCTCCGACAACTGTTGAAACCTGAATCGTGTAAACCATACAGTCGCAGTCGTCCTCTATCGCCCTGTTTATGTTGGCTCCCTTAATGTTCACTCCAAGGTAAGAGAGAATACCTGCTATTTTGTTGAAAAGGCCCCTTCTATACTTCGTAACTA
>JALTBN010000010.1 GCA_027075325.1 Thermococcus sp.
GAGATCGTAACCGTGCCCTTAGTGCCGTTGGCTCCGAAGCCTCCCACGCCTTGGAGCTGGAAGTACCGCGGAGTGAAGAGCCCGACAACCACGCCGATTCCGGTATGCGCGGAGAGATCCACGAGCTCGGGATCCACCGCCCACGCTATGGCCGTGGCCATGCCCGCTATGGTGCCGCCTGCGAGAGCTCCCTCAGGACCCGAAAGCGCACCCACCACGGCACCGGCCAAGATTGCAGCTATTACTTTATCGCGCCACGCTCCCGCCACGTCCGTGTAGCCGTAGGTCCACACTACAAGAAGCATGTTATCGCCCACGAGCTTGGTTTTAACCGAACTCCAGTACTTGGCCGTGGTCCAGATCAAAAACTTATCTTCTCCTTCCACGGGATGGTCCGGGTTCTGCGCAAGGAACCGGAAGGGCTTGCTGTCACTTGTTGAGTTGTAGTTAAGGGATAAGGAAACGGGCATAATGTACGAGTTGCCCCCGGCCGTGACCTTGATCTGATTCTGATCCGTGCCCGTGCCGAACATCACATCGTAGAACTTGGTGCTGATCTCGTGCATGTCCAAGCTCACCGTTACCGCTTCGGTCTGGTAACTTGTGATGGGTACCGCCGGAGTTATGGGCATCTGTACCTTTACGATCTCGTCCGTCAGCGGAACCTCGGTTTCATAAACAGAATGGCCATACCAGTAAAATGTAACCTTGATCCTCGATGCGTCCGTGGTGAAAGTGATATTGTTCACGTCTCCCTTGCCGGAGTACTCGCCTATCTTAGAGTTCCAGAGAAATCCCACTTTCTCAATCT
The DNA here is from genome assembly GCA_027075325.1 of Thermococcus sp. Taxonomy (GTDB): domain Archaea; phylum Methanobacteriota_B; class Thermococci; order Thermococcales; family Thermococcaceae; genus Thermococcus. Next base: position 812 of record JALTBN010000010.1, read on the forward strand.
TCACCGCCGCGTGGTTGTAGATGTTCGGGTTCCACGGGTCAAGGTACCTCCCTTGGGAATCGTAGAGTTGCAGGATATACGATGAGCTTTGAGCGTGAACCGGTAACGCTGTGAACAATGTCCCTATGAATAAGAACATAAAAAATAAGGAAAGAAGGCGCTTCATCGGCATCACCACCTTATGCGCTTGCCCTTGGCCATGGCTATTACAACCACCACGAAGAATATCACCGCTCCTCCGGCTATCACCGCGGTCTTGTGCTCCTCGTAGATGTTCCTCGCCTTGTCCACGTACCCGTTGCCCTGCAAGGTCACGAGATAGCTCGCATATACAGGGCTCGTGGTGTTGTACTTCAGCGTCACGTTCTGAATGGTGTAGCTCTCGAACCCGTCCGCGGATACCTTTATCGCTCCTCCGGTCAGGTTGGTGGTCAGCACTATGAGAACCTCTCCTTTCTCATTCGTGAGCTGCGAGGTCACCACAGCGGAGAGGTTGTTCAGCACCTGCACCGTCGCGTTGGGTACCGGGTTGCCCTTCTCGTCCACCACGTACACGTCCACGTAAATTTTCTTAGCCTCTCCGGTCACGGTTTGCCCGTGTGCCACTCCTGCGAAAATTCCGGCTATGATTAAAAACAACGCTGCCAGAAATCCCGCCATCAATATCTTTTTATTCATCTCGATCGCCTCCTTCTTGTCTTCCTCCTGTGGTTTCTCTTATGGGTTTTTCTTCTATGCGTCCTTCTCCTCGTCGTTATTAACACCTCCTGGGAGTTTTATCCCACTTACTCAAAAATGAGTTGATACATTTAAGTGGTAGCTCATAACGTGAAAATTCGGATCTTTACCCTCGTCTGTGTGTCTTCGTCCACTCCTTCCAGTGGATACTCGTTGCGTAGGATTAGGGTTATGCGGACTTTCTCCCCCTGCGTCAACTCTCTCCCAAGGAGCCTCTCAATCTCTTCGTGTATCTCAATCTGTGTGATCATCCCCTTCTCCCGTAGCTTCTCATCCGCAACTCGCTTAATAAGCCTCTTCGGGATCCTCATCATCATCCCCCGCATATAAGAGCGCAATCACAAAGAGCACCGGCAAAAATGCGAGAAAACGGTATAATTACCCTGATTTTCTCTCCGATCTCTGTCACGTGTTCACCTCCGCAACCCTCCGGGTTAGGGCGTGAGCGTGGCCGTCTTCTTCTCTTTTGAAAATATATCCAAAATATCCCTGTGCAGTATTAGCGCCCTCCGTGAGCTTCCACCCTGGGATAAACTCCGATTTGAATGAGTAACCCTCCTTTTGAAATACTTTCTTTAGAATGTCTATCTGATCCCCGGGGAATATGAACCCCGCCTCTTTCGCCACTTCTCTCCACGTCTTTCCCTCTTCTATGTGCTCAAGGAGACGCTCTGCTATCGCTTTGATTTCCATGCTCTTCTGATCGTATTTCTTGAGTGTAGTCTGCCCCTTCCACTTTGCCTTGAGCTCCTCGTTCTCCTTCTCCAGCCTCTCGATCTTCTTCTGAAGCCTCTCATTCTCTTTCTCAAGTCGAGATCTCTCTTCAGAGATTACCTTTAGCTTGTCATTCTTGATTTCTAATTCTCTGGTTAACTTAAGAACCTCATCATGCCCATTTAATATGAATTTAAGCGCATTCTCAACAAGATCAGAGCGGGATACGGAATTGTACTTTTTGAGCTTCTGATATAACTCTTTGCTGATGTATACCGAAAAAATCACCCCATCTTTCTTTCTCTTCCGACCCATCACAACCACCCTCCTAATTTGAAAAGTGTCTCCCTATAGTATAGTATATGTATATTTTGAAAAGAAAAATTAATAATTAAACAATTTATCCGTTTGAAAAAGAATAAGAATAATACTATTCCAGCTTTCAATTTTCGAAAAAGGTCTTTAAATACCCCCTTAGTAGTCAAAGAGGGAGTCACCTCCGCGGATCTTCTGGGCGAGTCGCTCGACCATGTCACGGGCAAGGTACACGTATCCCTCTTCCACCGCAATTCTCAGATAGCTCCCTTCTTCTTCAACGTACTCATCTCCACGGATGTATATCTCCCGTGAGATCGCTTTTTTGCCAAAGTGTACCTCGCTCCTGCGCTTGTAGTAATCCATGTCCGGCTCTGCCTCAAAAAGTGCACGCAACTCCTCAGATGTCATTGCTTTCCACCTCCGTATTTAAATCTTCCGCCGAAATATTAGGTAACTCTCTGAGAAATCGCACGTGCAGCGCCGGGGGCCAGTACGCCAGCATGATCATAGCTCTCCCTCCAAGAAAAGTATAAGCTCCTCTTCCGTGGGCATGTCTGTATGTCCCTCTTTAAACCACATATCTAAAAGTTCAAAGTATCGATCCCGTACCAAAGCGTGCAATTTTCTTCCATCCCTGGCGGCGGCGCTGTT
>JALTBN010000011.1 GCA_027075325.1 Thermococcus sp.
GAGTACTTCTACGATTCTCCTGAAAAGCTCGAAAGAGTATTGAAATCAAAGAGCTCCACGAATTCTTTCATCAGAGACTCTGAGGATGGGGTTGAACTGAAGAGCGAGGACGAATTCACAGACGAGGGCTTCCTCGAGGCTTTAAAGGCACTCATCGGGGCCGAGCGTGAGTGAAAGTGACAGTGGTTGACCTCTTCGAGTTCACCCCCATCAATTACACTACTGGGGAAGAGGCGGCGTTTGAGGAGGGCTCAAAAATCTTGGTTCTCACAGAAGATCAGCTTAGCAAACTCGAAAAGCTTAACGAGGAAATTAAGTTCCTTGAAATTGGTCGAAAGACTATCAAGCCCAGAAACTTCGTTGGAGTGGTTCAGATCGGTGATCTAACCCTTCAGATTTTCCCGAAATTGCTGAGAACGAGCTCCTATGAGAGCCTGGAATCCCATAAAACAGTCATAATGGGGAATCTACTGAAAATGCTTGCCGTAGGTGGAGAAATTCCGGTAAAACCTTCGGAGGTAGCAGGAGTTCTCTCGGAGAGGGCTCCATTCCTCGAGATCCTTATTTCGATTTACTCTCGGAAACTCCTTGAAACACTGCGTTACCACAGGTACTACACGTACAGGAGTGTTGAGGAGGAGTTAAATCATGTTAAGGGCCAGATAGACTTTGGGGCTTATGCATCTAAGTGGCACAGGAGGCACGTTATTCCCGTCAGGTACAACGACAGGACAGTGGACAACCTTCTGAACAGAACCCTGAAGTACGGGACATACCTAATGGCCCGCCTCACGCAGTCTCACGAGAATTACCTAAGATTAAGGGGTGCTATGGAAATCCTCGATGGTGTTCCGTTGGTTCCAGTAAGCGTTCATGAAACATACCGGATTCACTTTAATAGGCTCAACGCAGTCTTCAAGCCCCTGGTGGAACTCGCGAGAGTATTCATCGCCGGGACTGCTATCCGTCTCCAGACGGGAAAGGTGGAGACTTTCACGTTCCTAGTGCCGATGGAGAAGGTGTTCGAGAGTTTTGTAGCCGGACTGCTCGTCAACAGAAAGTACGAGGTATTACCCAGGGAGTTCGAGGGAAGCGTTATCAAAACACAGCACCATATCGGGAACCTACTTGCCGAGGGTAAGTTCTGGCTGATTCTTGACATCACAATACAGACGGCGGATGGGACGAAAATAATAATCGACACCAAGTACAAGCTTCTCGATAAAGAAGACCAGAAGCTGGGGGTTTCCCAGTCTGATCTGTATCAGATGTATGCTTACGCATCTCACTGGAACGCAGATGTTGTCGTCCTGCTCTATCCAGCCATTTCCAGTGTGATTAACAGGGAATGGCACTTCAACATCAAAGCTGAAGGAACAGAAAAGAGGGTACCCCTCCTTATCAGGAGTTTGGATCTGGGACGCTTCAACATGCTCGATGATGAAGGGTGGAGGGAGTTCTTGGAAGAATTCAGGGACCTTATGGGGGGGATACTCAGTAGGGGGAGACAGCGCTTAGGGCATAGAGAAATGGAGGTGTTGGTGAATGTGTGAGCTCTTCGGTGTTAACGCGAACAAAAGGGTTGGCATCAAATTTACATGGAAGGGTTTCGTGAGGAAAGGTGAGTACAACCCGGACGGCTGGGGCATGGGATGGTACGTGACGGCCACCAACGGAAAGAGGGCAGCATCGCTCATAAAACAGCCTATTCCCTCTTACAGGAGCAGGATTGCGCCCTCACTCCCTCGGCTCAAAGTGGAAAGCCACGTCCTAATAAGCCATGTTAGGTACGCCACAAGCGAGATCAACTACGTGAACACCCATCCCTTTGTGAGGAGGATTTACAGCGTCGGCCAGTACGATGAGTGGATCTTTGCCCACAACGGCGTTCTCAATGGCGTGGAGGAACTGCCCACGAGGCTTCAGCCCCTTGGAACAACAGATTCGGAAGCCGCGTTCTGCTACATAATGGAGAATCTCGAGAGAACTCCAACAATCCGTGAGCTGTTCCTAAAGCTTTCAGATCTCTTGAATGAGCTCAGCGACTACGGGACGCTAAACGTTCTGATGAGCAATGGACGGTACCTCTTCGCCTACTCTCACTATCCCGGTAAGGGGATGTGGCTCTTAAAGCGTCATCCACCACACAGGGGAAGGGCGAGACTGCTTGACGAGGATTTTGAGATTAACGTTGGGGAGATGAAGGCTCCGGACGAATATGCATGCCTCGTGGCGACCAGAAAGCTAACTGACGAGAATTGGGAAAGAATGCGTCCAAAAACCCTCTACATATTCAGAGATGGCGCATTATTACTTACAATTCGCGATAGAATCGAACCGATGCTTGATAGAGATTCCATTGAGGTGCTTAGGGCGGTTCTGAATGGAGAAAGCGTTGAGATTGATGAGACCGTTAAGAGACTCGTGGACATAAAACTCCTAAAAACTACCGAGAATGGGGTAGAGATAAACGACCATAGAAAAGCTATTGCCAGGTTGATCGCAGGAGGGTGATTGGTAGGACAGAGGCCTATTCTTCTTTTTACCTAAGAAAGAAGCTGGCGGTGGGTATTTTCTGTGTACTCTGAAATCTCCTCATATGCTTTCAAAAAATTCAGGAGTATTGGAGAGCTTTTTGTCGGGAAGGCTAACTTGATACCAAAGATTTCCGTATTCCCTTAGAATACCAAGCTGCTTGAGTATCGTGCTATCCTCCTCTGGCACGATAATGAGAGCAATATCGTAGTTCTGAAGTTTCCTCCGAGCGATACTCCTTAAATTTTTGAGTTTTTTCTTGTCTGCAAAGTAAACCTCACTCCCACTATCCAATGAACCCTCAAAAGCCCTTTTTGCATTCTCTATTAGCTCCTTGTCCTTGACAACATAGATTCCAATCATGAGCAGGGCATCCTCAAGCATGTTCTCTATCGAGGGTATCCACACTATGGAATGTCTCCCGAGATCCTTCTGCAACTCAGGGTAAAGTGGAATAAGCTCCCATGCAGGTCTATCGTTTTCATAGAGCAACAGCAGGTAACCTGGATTGGGTATCCCGGGTGTAAAGCTTGGACTGTTCCCCACAATTATGAACGTGGTAACTCCCATACTGCTCACCTCCTTTTTCCAATAAAAGAAAACACGAAATCGTTAATTATTCTGCCAACCAGTTCTCTGCTCTCTATTTTCTCAATCCACTCCTCAGGAATGGCCTCAAAGCCATAGTACGTCCCCGCCAGGCCGCCGACCACCGCACCGGTCGTGTCGGTGTCCTCCGCCAGCGAGACAACCCTCATAACGGTGTCTCCAAAACTGGTACTCATCAGAAATGCCCATAGGGCCGCTTCGAGGGTGTGGACAACGTAACCGCTTCCACGGACTTCATTTTCTCCAAGCTCATGGATTCTCCCGCTTAATACCCTCCCATAATGCTCAAGCTCCCGCGAGAAGGGTTCCTCGGAATAAACATCTTCAGCAAGTGCAATCCCCTCTGAATAAGCCTTGAATTTGTCAAGCCCGTCTAGAATGTTCCAGATGACCATCGAATAAATGCCACAACCCATGAGAGAGCGCGGATGGGCGTGAGTTAGCATCGAAACCTCATGTATCAGCCGAAGCCGCTCCTCGAGGTTCTTTATCTTGAAGTAGGTGTAGTAAGCCACCGGCAGGATCCTCATCAGTGAGCCGTTGCCGTTGTCCCTTTCACCCCTTCCACCGGCATTTAATGGAGAAATCCCTTCGGCCAAGCGTTCTATCGCGCGCGACGTCGTGATGCCCTCATCAAAAGCGTATCTCCTTGGAGTGAACTCCCCATCATAATACCAGCTGATAAAATTCTGAGCAATCCGTTCTAAGCTGTAGCCGTCTATCAACGCTTGAGCAGTTGCCAGCGTTAGTGAGGAATCGTCGCTCCAGAGTCCATCGAGCATTGGGATATCCTTAGGTCCAGGATATTCCGCTTTCATCCGCCCCCTGCTCCAGAACTGGAAGGGAAAGCCAAAGGCGTCCCCTACAATGACTCCCCAGAGCCCACCTTTGAGTCTGGACTCTAAATCAGGCCCATTATCCATGTTCACAGCTTTCACCTCCAGAGACTACCTTCACAACGTTTCCCTTTGCTTGGTTCACAAGGAAAGTCTCAACGTTATTGACTACCTCTAAGAAGGTGAGGGGCATGAGGCCCCCATTAAGCACGGGACCAAGTAAATGCTCCGGAAACGCTTTAACTCCGTGGAGCGCCCCAATCAGATAGCCAACTATCGCCCCAACAGTATCGCTGTCTTTACTGCTGGAGACAGCAGTAGTGATGGCTTTCGTCGGGTCATCAGCATAGAGCATCATCGTGTAGAGGGCCATTGGCACGGTCTCGAGGAGATATGCACCTGAACCAACGGCGGTGTTTAAATCAAGAGGGCTCCATTCATTGGAGAGAGCTCTTTCCAGAATCTTCTCAACGAACTCCCAGGCTGGCCCAGAGTAGGATTTGAACTTCCCAAACCTCGGGCTGTATTGGGTGAAATCTCCTTCAACTTCCCTAGCCACATTTACGTACTCTCTAATCCACCATTCCGGTTCGGGAGGTTCATCTTTCCTGAGCAACTCCCAGAGAATATTGGCAAACGCTACAGCGAATGAAATCGCCAGCCTATCGTTGTGGGTTAGATAAGTGGTAACAACGGCATCGCTCCACAGTTCTCTGGTTGGGTTTATCAGATGGGGTATCACAACTGGAGATAGCCTCATTAAGGCGCCGTTTCCCGCACTCTCAACGCCTGAGAGATACCATGGTTTTCCGAGATCCTTGTAGTTTCGAATGAACCTTCTGATGCTACTCCCAATTCCAATTATCCATTCAGAGCTGAACCTGTCCGCTAGGACCTTGGGGTCAAACCACCCCATCTCCAAGAACACCTCTAGGGTCCAGAAAGTTAGCTGGGTGTCATCTGTGATGTGTGCTTCTGGCAGATAGTCGTTTATCACCCTGAAATTTCCTTCACTGGGCGGTTTCCCCTCAAACGGCGAACCGAGGGTATCCCCAATGGGAACTCCAAATAACATCCCCTCAACTTTGCCCAATTGGACGCAACCAATACGTCTTGGTTTAGAGTAGAGGAGCTTAGACTGCTCGGCATTGATAAGGTTCTCTTCAAAGAGGATGTCCATTATGCAGGTGATACTTTTGCACTCTGAGAGTTTACTCTCGAGGTTATCAGATCTGCTCATTGTTGTTATCCCCCAGCTAGATTAATATGTCCTAAGGTTATTTAGTTTTTCTGCTTGGGATGATATTCTTGAGTTAATGTGTTTCAATTGCTCCCAGAGATTCAGCCGGTTTTTGAGTTCATAGTCAACTCAAATATGAACTCAAAACAGAAAAGTTTTTAAACTCTAAAATCCTTTTATTAATTACTCAGGGGGTGACTGTGGTGAAGGTGAATGAAATTTTGAATGAAGTTTTTGGGTTTGAGAGCGAGAAGGATTGGGGAATTGGAAAGGATGGTGAATTCGTGGAATTTCCGATTAGGGAGTTAATTGAAGTGGGAAGAAAGAATGGGTTGAATTTTGTAGGGGTTAGGGAGGGAGTTTATTTGTATGAGAGGAGGATGGGAGATAATGTTATTAAGGTTAAGGTTAAAGAAGGAAATAAGAAGTTAGAATTGGAATTTGAGTATTGTGGAGAAAATTTGAAGTTTGTTGAGAAGGTTTAATTTTATTAAAATTTTAATGGATAGGAGGTGATTGAATGTCAAAGCGCAAGGCAGTGTTAAGGTTTAGAGGAAGGTATTGGTTCCTGAGCAGTTTCTACCCAAGTCCCATTGTTATTGACGGGACTGAGTATCCCACTGTGGAACACTACTTCCAGAGCATGAAAGCCACAGACCCAGAAACAGCTGAGAGGATTAGAAACATGGAGACACCAAAGCAGGCCAGACGACTAGGCCGTAGGATTAAACTTAGAGAGGACTGGGAAGAGATAAAGCAGATCATCATGAGGAGGGCGGTGTACGAGAAATTCACCCAGCATCCAGATCTTGAAAAGAGCCTCCTTGAAACAGGAGATCTACTCCTGATTGAGGGAAACAACTGGGGTAAAAGTTACTGGGGATGTGTTCGCAATAAGGAAAAGAAACTCGTGGGAGAAAACCACTACGGACGGATTCTCATGGAAGTTAGAAAGTACCTCCATGAGGTACCTCCTGAGAAGAGGAGTTTCCAGGATTTCATGGAAAGATACGCTGGAACTATTGATTTTAGGTGTGAGGATTTAACCGGAATCTAAAGGGGGACTATCAATGCCACTTTTCTTGTATTTATGGGCAAACGGGCACTACAAACAAATTGCAGAGGTAGATGGAAAAAAAGTTTTTCCTCATGAAAAAAGGTTTCTTCTTGGAAAAGTGGGGCTACCTTCAGATGAAGAATACCTTTTTGAAACACTTTCCTCCAGCTTTAATTTTCTTGTTATTAGAAAAACCCCTAGCGGTCATATCTACGAGAAGTCCGCTGAAGAGTTAGCCCGGATTATCCTTCAGGCGGTAGACAATGGGGAAATAGAAAGAGCGATGGACATACTCTCTCTTGTGGGATCTAACAGTCATATCCTCGAGAGATCTATTGAAGAACTGGTTCGGACAACTCTTTGGGCCGTACACAGAGGAGAATTAGATAAAGTAAAGGACATTCTTTCTCTTTTAGAGAATGACAAAGATGCATATTACGAAATTCTCTGGAGAATCGTGGGGGATTCTCGTATTTCAAATTACGAATCAGTCATAGAAACACTTGACCAATTGATTCCGGAGAAGATGAAACAACTTTTCTTATGGGCTGTTGTCAAAGGATTGATCCACCGCAATGCAAGTATTGAGAGGATAATACAGATTGTTGAGCAATTTGTTGATCCCTGGAGATTTAGATTGTGGGATTACCGTGACGATGACGATCTTTTATCTAATCGGGAAAGGTTGATGCCCGTAGTCCGAGAATTTTTTAGGAGACTAATAATAAACGGATACTACGAGTATCCCCTAAGATTTGCAGACTCATTCAACTTATTTCACTTATGGCCCTGTTTATGTTACTACTACTTTGATATTCTCCTGAGTACACTGTCGGGGATGGTTAGCTCCAAAAGAATGACCGCTGGGGAAGTGGTCTCCCTCGCGTTTAAATTTCTCGATAGCGGGTATCTCCATTCAGTTTTGTCAGCTTGCATGGATGTCAATAGTGACACCGTGTTCAAGGAACTTAAGGGTATTGTCTCCTTTAAGGAAGCATCAGACTTTATCGAACAGAATTTGGTTAACAATTTAAGCTACGAACCATTGAGGAAAATGATAAAGCGGAGAATGGAAGGACTTAGGAAGATACTTTACCCGGGGGAGCTCTCAGCGAAGGACGCTGATAGAGTTTTTTTGAAGGTGGTGGTTTACCCTCTCTTTAGCTCATGCAACCGCTTTTTTGATGATATGCTAATACAATTTTGGCGGATAGAGCTCAAGCCTATTTTAAAATCTGGAGGAGAAGAAGACCTGAAAACAATGCTCTCTAAGAGGGGCATTCCAGAGGGGGCTTTGGAACATCTCGTAGAGTCTCTTCTAAATCGTGGCGCCTCGGAAGATGTACAACTCTTACTCAAGTTTGGGAGGGAGTTCTCTGTTAGTGATATTTATGACCCCCAACAAGAGTTGCTTTACGAAGCTTATGATTCTCATATCTCCACCCTCGTCGAGAGAAATGGAAAAAAAGTACTCCTCTGGGGGAGACAGTTGTATGAAGGTGGCTCTCTCCCAACGCGAATTGCCAAGTATCTGAGGTTTATTTATGTGAATTCAGAGAGATCCCAAGTGTCCTTGCTTTCAGAGAAGAGAAGCTATTCTATGTGTCACGGAAAATACGTTGCCTTTATCCCAGAGAGGTGCTTCTGGTCCCAGCCGTGGTGGGAGTGCTGGGAGAGGGGTAAGAAGGATAACCTGTACGTTGTTGATGTATTAACCGGTTCAGAGGTTCCCGGTTCTTATGATAATCCTCCCAACGCTTGCTTAACAGAAACTTCGGTTGGGTTCTGTAATGATCGAAATTTTGTACTAAGCACGTCTAATGGAAGGATTCTGCTGGATGTTAAATCCGATAAATACATAGAGGTTTATCCTGCAGGGGATCTTATTGCAGTCAGGATGGGTACGAAAATCCAATTTTTTAGTGCTCAGGGGGTGCACCTGTTTGATTATGTAATCCATAGCAAGAAGTTTTCGGTAGCTGCACTTAATGATATCATAATTGTAGGAGAGCTAACAAAGGGGGACATTAACTCAGAGGGCCTTCGAGAGGAGGATTTCTGCGAGCTCATAACCGCATTTTCTCAGAGGGGATTGATGTGGAAAAAGTGCTACCAGATACCTAGTGATATGACTGAAATCAGTAAGATAAAATACAAAATAATACCTTCCGAGACTATGTTTGCATCTCTGTTTCAACAGTCGTCCATGGACACGTGGCACCTCAGAATCTATTCACATTCTGGAAAAGTCTTTCTTAATGATTACAGGGAGGTCTACGATAAAAATTCCCAAGAGTACGATACATGCTTTATCTGGAAGAACACAATATCCCTTTATGAAACAGAGATAGGGCCTGTACTCTGCTATCTTGTGAACGAAGAGACAATGTATGATTTTCCTTACTCCATTGGATGTGAGTATTTGGAATGTCATCTCCTTCCGTCAGGAAAGCCCCTTCTGTTCGCGGGAGTTAGTGGTTGGGTAACCTATTCACTTTCTTCTATCACATCATACTTGAAGGAGTACCATGTCACTCAGGAAGGGATATCAATAGGGGATACCTACCGCTACCGTTGGAAGGAAATAATGGAGAAGATTGAAAAGCATGGTAGCCCTATTGTTGTGGATCTTGACGAAAGTGATGTATCAGATGATATGATGGACAGTACTACACTTGAAGAGTTTATTCTCAAAAATGAAGTGTTGACCCTAGATGATCTCACTAAGGATACTGCTAAAAGGGAAGTTAACATTATTAGAGCCACTATGGAATTTGTGAAAAAAGATCCCAGTGTAGTATTTTTGTCGGTAATGATCCATTTTCCCGAAGGTGGAAAAAACATCCATTTTGACCTGTCGTCTCTTAAAAAAGATTTTGAAATCTACTATTTTGGCTGGAAAGTGATAGAGGGTATTTGGGAACCGTATTACAAAGAGATTCCACGGAACAGCATTTTGGATACGGCTCTTGTATTAAAACCCAAGGGGGAGGGTTACTCTCGTGATACCTACACAATATGGGTAAAATATTCAGGGGAGTCAAAGAAGGTGACATTTAACATAAAAGGAGTGTAGTCTGGCTCCCTCCGTTCTAAAGGACGATGCTCTCAAAAGATAAACATCAGAAAAAGGGGATTATTGCAGGTTAATTACTCTCTCCACATCCTCCAGCAGAGCCTTGCACTCCTCACACCTGTAGGGAACTTCTTGGAGCGGTACTCCTCCGCAGATGAGCTGTTGAAGGGTTCTGCTCAAAGGCCACTTCTCCTTTGGGATCTCTTTGAGGTACCTACAGGCTTCATCTTTGGTTAAGCCTCCCCCAACAAAGTCAAGCGCTATCCTCAAAGCGAGCAGATCTGTAAAGTCGTCCCCAACCATTGAAGAAACGCGTTCAATGTCAGCGTTGTAGTATTTAACATCGCTGTATTCATTGTTAATAGCGTAATGCAAACATATCGAACGCGCTAAATGCTCAACAGCCTTGGAGACATTCCCGAGGTCAGCATGGCACAGCGAAAGATTGTGAAACACTACTATCCTAGCATCGGGGGATGTTGCATACCTCAGGGCCTTCTCGAGAACGGGCAACGCATCCCCAGAGCGGTACGTCTCATAATAATGTGTCCCAAGATTACTAAAGTATGTCCATAGGTTCTCCCCTGACTCACCAAGAGAAATCATTTTCTCCGCCAGATCAGCTGCCATTTTCAGGTATTTTTCCGCTTCTTCAGGGTTGTCTCCCTGGGGAAAATAAATGAACGCAACTTGTGTCGCAACCTGCGCCGCCTGTTGGTAGTAATTGATGGCTTTATTTGCAAATAGTGAACCCTCCTTTAAAGCAACCAACCAAGCATCAAACGAGTCAAGGTACCTCTGAGGTTTTGCAGCTTCCTCCGGTGAATCATCCCCCGTTGCCTCCTTGTATCTCTGAAGGTAATAGTCGCCAAGGCTTATCAGGAATTTTATGTATCCGTCCGCATAGACCAAAGGTTCCTTTTCCCATGCCTCTGAATATCTGTCCTCCAGCTCTACAATTAACTTTGATAAAGCAGGCTTCCTCCCCTCTAACATTATCTCCTGTACTGTAACGCCCTCGGGCCTTACCAGTGAACTAAGGTCGATCTTTTTTTGGTCCCCTGCAGTTTTCTCTTTCTTTTCGTTCTTTTTTATGGTGTTGTCCTTTTTTCTTGGCTTCCTCTTCCTTTTTTCCTGGCTTCTCTTATTTCGTTTCGGAGGAAACGGCCTCCCGTGGTAACTCCCCTTTCTTGCATGGTACGCGAGGTCTATCAGCTCTTGTGTTCCATCCTCATGAATCTTAATGAAAATAGTGTAAAAATTAGACTTGACGTGTTCCTCCATGTAACTCTCCTCAACCGGAAGTCCCAGGCTCTCAAGGTAAATCTTGGCTCTCTCGTCGGCGTTTTTTCCGTCAATTCGCATTATCTCAACCAGCTTATCCCCTATCAGCCTGTAACCGATAATTGTCATATGCCACCACCCCGATTTTGGTTAGAAAGAAGGAAAAGTCGATCATGGCCTTCATTCAGTTTTGGGTTTTTCGTTTAGAAGAGAGCTGAGCTTGCCTAGCATCTTTCCGATAGGCAGCCCGGCGATTGGGCACTCAACCCTGCCACTCCCAAAAACCTCTTTCACCCAGTTGCAGTAGCAGGTACTCCCCATCACCACTACCTTCTCGTATCCTATCAGTAAGATGCCATTCAAGGTCTTTGTTTTGGCCTGTTTCTCTAACTCGGGTAGGGTTATCATAGGATTCCGGTTGCAGGCGGAGTTGTAGTTTGTGATCTTTTCATGGGGCAATAAAAAGCCGTATTTGGCCGAAAGAATAACGTAGCTGTTAGGATAGAACTTCTGACAGTATTCAATGGTTTTCTTTGAGAGTGGTCCGACGTACGCGTTTTTGGCCTCTACGTACTCGGGGACATTGGGATCCACATCCCAAATTTTCCTTGCACCACAGGTTGCAACGCACAAGTACCTAACCACATTAAACTCCCCCTTCTTTGTTAATCAGCTCGTTCAAAAGCTCAGCTAGGGACTCAAATATCCCCGAGGCCTCAGAGAGATCCATACCATATGCATCGAGAAGACCTTCAACATAAAACGAGGCCTTTTCTAACGCAGAAGCTTCGGATTCCCCGCTTTCCACGAGTTCGTAGTACTTCGCGAGGCCTTTTCCGAGCACTTTAAGTATCGGCTCAATGTTTTCCGGGCTCATAGCTTTTCTGGGGGTCCTCCACTGCAAGGCGTCCTTTACGGATATTTCATCCTGGGCTATTTTCCACAGCAGACCGTCTGTGAAATCAAAGCGGGGAATTGTAAACCCTGTTTTTTTCTCTATCTCGGTCTTCAGCCTCAAGAAATCCGAGGCTATCTGCTCGTGAACCCGAATGAGAGCGCCGAGGGTTTCAGGTGTCAACCGGATTACATGGTCCAGATTTCCGACTTTGTATCCGAGCTTCTTGGCCCCGATGACGAATTTTCTGTTGTAAACGGGGTATTTCTCCGGGTTCAGCGAGAACAAGATCTCTGAAACAGCACCCGACCCGAACCCAGGTATTTTTATCCTGAGTCTCTCGGAAAGGGGCTTCTCCTCATCTATTAATACTCTGAATGCACCTGCTAAGTCCTCTAAGCTCATGTATTTTAGTATTCTTTCATTCACGTACCACTCGAGATCCTTGTATGTGAAACGCAGGGCCCATATCTCCCCGATGAGTTCAATTAACTTCTCTTTTTCCGGTTGCTGAATAAAAGACCCAATACTGTGGTTTATCTTCTCTCTGTGAGCTTTTCTTTCCTCCCAGAATTCTCTGCTAAACAGTACTTCCATTGTGACCCCCTCCATTGAGACCCTCATCCTGATTATGCTTTCTGAGTATTTAAGTTTTTCTAATGGTGAAATTTACTGAGTTAATATTAAATACAAACACAGAAACATTTAAATACTCAGAACTCGTTTACGATAATTGAGCAACTGGAGGGACATGGTATGAGGAAGGGTGAAAGCAAATATGATGTTCTGAAAGCCTGGCTCCAGCTTCAGAGGGATAAGAACGTGGTAGAAATCTCAATATCTGAGCTCGAGGAGCGCCTTAGGAATTATGATGAGAAGTTTGAGTTTCCCCCTTCGGCCTACAAGCATGCAGCATGGTGGAGCAATGACCATAAACAGCACCCAGAGTCAAAACACGGGTGGCTGGCAGCGGGATGGAAGGCTTATCCTGTGGTTGAGGGGAACAAGGTCGTTAGGGTGATTTTTAGGAGGGGATGATATGCCCTCCATTTCATTTTCCGAACGTGCTGATGAAGTGGCGAAGGCACTATCTGGGATTCCAACGGAAGTCTGGGATAGGATCGTCGAGGAAGAACCTGAGACTAAGCTTGGGGATCAACTTGAACGTTACGGGTTCGGTAAATTTGCAACGTTTATGGTAGTTGCAGGCCTCAACGACTACCAGTTAAAGGGACCAGCTGAGAGAGCGTACTGGCCGAAACTGCATGAAATTCTCCGTGAAAATCCAGTGCCAGATACACCAGAGGACCTTGTTAACCTTCTACACCCGTTCTACGAAAAAGAAAGGCTTAAGAAACGAAAACTGATAAGACTCGAGAAGTTTCTCACCAGCGAACTGGCAAATAGAATCTGGAACTCCTCTCCACAGGAGGTATCCGACCAGTTTTATGATATCTGGCTTCAACTCTCAGGGGTCATGAATCAGAAGAAACAAGCAAAAACGATAGTGTTTGCCATGAAGACTCTGGGGATAGCGTTAATCCTCACGGGAGAATGCAATTTTGACTTTAGCAGGATACCCATCCCTGTGGATATCAGGGTCAGGAGGATAACCTCTAGATTGCTGGGACATGAGCTAAACGATGAATGGATACGTGAGTTTTGGAAAAGCGTCCTTAGAAGGGTGAGAAAGTCGAATCCTTCAGTGACGATGATTCATCTCGACAGTTTGGTTTGGCAGATGGGCAATATGAAGACCTGTTCCGAAATCCAGGCGTATTTTAGGGAATTCTCTATCCCTCATGTTGGGGAGGAGTTCTGCAAATTGGCGGGGGTATTTTGATGAGGAGGGCCAAAAAAATTCTGCTGTTCCTGATCCTGCTTTTTGTTTTACTTCTCAGAGCAGCAGGATTGTCTTTAGGCACCATAGTCAGCTTTTCTCTTATCATAGCCTTTTACATTGCAGTCTTGTCTCTTATCATAGCCGTTTGCGTTGTAGTAATGGGTGTTCTAATTTACTCTGCGATGGGTTACATAAAGTGGGGGTTGGAACAAAACAAGAAATTTTGAATATCTTCCCCCTCGTTTTCAGTATGAGAAGATATATGCTCAAGCATTTCTTCTCACACTATCTTCCAAAAAAGTTTCTTGCATTCAGCCGAGCTTCTGGGATGTTTCACGCATATCTAAGCTTTCATTAAGTATTTTTCTATGTATCTCTTCCAAAGTCATTGTCTTCAATTCTTCAAGTTCTCCCTCTGGGATGTAATGTTGGTATGTCATTAATATTAGGAGTGCTGATGCAGTATGCCCGGAATTCAATAAAGTCCGTATTATCATGACAACGAGTTCTCCGAGTTTCTTTGTGATTATCTCTTTTGTTACATCCAGAGCCGTAACTGTTATCTTCTCAGTAATATTTTCATTTTCCGGTAGTTCGCCTCTACGTTTTTTAATACGCGCTTCTTTTGCAGTATCAATCACTTTTTCAATGCTCTCACTGTTTTCGTCCGCCAAGAACTTGAGGATTGGAAGAGCGCTGAGGATGATATCTGAGTATGAATATGATTTTTGGTATTTGTCTTTTAGCTTGCTTTTTGTTTGTTCCAGTAACATGTATGCATCATTTGAAACACGTATGGTCCTATCTTGCATGTGTATCACCCTCAATACCTACTTTAATAGGTGCATTTCAAGTCTTTAAAGGTTTTCTGATGCACCTAACCACACAAATGAAAATTTGAAAATTAAAAATTTGAAAGTACATGGAGATAGCCCTCTGGATTCCTTTGAATATCACTAACTTTGTCTTTTCCAAAGAATTTCGATCGAGTCTCCTCACTGAGTACATACAGGACTTCGGGTGTTAGGGTCATAATAAGCTCGTCGATAAGCATTTTATTCACTTTTTTGAGTTTTAAATAGTATCTTCTGTCCTCCGTCAAGGAGATGTAGTGAAGGAAATCCACACCTTCCGCTCGTCCAAGCAGGAAATTCTTGTAGCGTCTCAGATTGTCAAATGCCCGTATCCCTGTCTCGAATATGTCTGCTGCTGGGTTATCTTTTGTTCCGTCTGCTATTTCGATGATTTGATTTTGTACGAAACTGTCAAAGTACTTTCTGAACATCTTTACTGTGAGGATAGGTTTATTGGGGTCATATTTGGTAAGCCAAGAGTATCTATCATAAAGTTCCTCGAGCTGTTTTCTCTTCCTGAATGCGAGTTTTGGAGTAAAATACGCTTTAAATTGCTTGTCAAGGCTGTATCTGTTAAAGATGGGGGCTGCTGGGTCAAGGACGTAATTCTGTTTGAAATTCTTGAGTTCCTCTACTAGAATCGGGTGGATTATTATTGGGGTGAAGGCCGTGCCGTCCGAGCGTTTTAGTTTTTTTCTATGAAAGTAAACAATCCCCCTTCGAAGGTCGATCTGTTTGAGTTTTTCTCCACCTGGCCCTATGACCTCAAACTGAAGTTCATTTACTTCAGAAGCTCTTGCACCTGTGGTTAAGATGATGAGAGTAGCTAATCTTAGCCTTTCAACGGATAAACTTCGTGGTCTCTTTTGTTTTAGTATTGCTAACCATTTAAGACCGTCTTTTACCCGTTCCGTACTAATGACTTTTGATTTTTCCTTTTCCTTGAATGATCTTAGTTGGGTAGCTTTTGTTTTCATCATCGAAGGAGAGTAGTTGCTTATGTAGAGGTCAATGTTGAATATCTCTGTGCCAAGGGTGGTGGACAGGAATGTATTGTACTTTTTGAGTAGTATGTGCTCAAGTGCTCGCTTTGTGTAGTAGAGGTTAACCGAGAGGGTATGGGGTAAGATCCTATTTTTGCGTATGTAGTTATTAAACGCTTGGTAAATGTCGCTTGCAGTTATTACAATTTCATCCCCCTCAGGATATCCCTTCACGTCCAGTAAGTTCTCAAGAAAGACGTTTACTGCGGTTGATCTGTTTTGAAAGGTACCGACGGAGAGCTCTCCTCGGTTTCTCTGTTCTACAAGTTCCCTTTTGTATTCATCAAAGTCACTTAGCTTCAGTATGATTGCTTTGGTGTTGGGGAAAGATTTTTCCTCGTGCTGTACTTTTGAGAATGTTTTTCTTAGCATCTTAATATCCCCCCTTCTACAAAAAAATTTATCTTAAAATTTTTAAACTTATCGTTTAGTATGCATGTTAACCGATGATGCGATATTAAAGGATACCTAATATTTGAAAATTCGAGAATAATATCTGAATAAATGCTAAACATGGAACTAAAAACGCATGCAAAAATCAAAATTTCACGACACTCATCATCGGTCAACCATCACTAACGGGCAGGCCTTATTAAGGTTTAGCCCAAACATATCCCGGTGATAAAATGCGAGTCATCCCCCTCGCCTCGGAAAGTTTGGGTGTGAGGAGCTTGGCCACCTTCGTGGAAGCTTCCGGGCTAAAAATCCTCATCGATCCCGGCGTCGCACTCGGCCCGAAGCGCTACGGCCTTCCGCCGGCGAAGGTGGAGCTCGATGCGCTCCAGCAAATGAGGAGAAAGCTTCAGGGCTATGCAAAAAGGGCCGACGTTGTGACGATCTCCCACTACCACTACGACCACCATACCCCCTTCTTCGAGGGCCTATATGAGAGCGCGAGCGAAGAATATGCAAGGGAAATCTACGCCGGAAAGCTCCTCTTCATCAAGCACCCAAAGGAAAACATAAACTTCAGCCAGCGAAAGAGGTCATGGACCTTCCTCAAGAACGCCGAGCCGATAGCGGAAAAGATTGAGTTCGCCGATGGAAGAACCTTTGACCTCGGTGGAGTCACTCTGGAGTTCTCGCCGGCCGTCCCCCATGGCAGCGAGGGCTCAAAGCTCGGCTTCGTTGTTATGGTTCTCATCGACGACGATGCCAAAAGGATAATCCACGCCAGCGATATACAGCTGTTGAACCGGAGAGCGGTCAAGTGGATAGTCGAGAAGAACCCCGACCTGCTAATAACCGGCGGTCCGCCGACCTACCTCGGAAAGCGCGCCGAGGGGAGCTGGGAGACCGGGATAAAGAACCTGAACGAGATAATCCGGGAGACGAACGCTGAAATAATCCTCGATCATCACATCATCAGGGACAAGCGCTATCCGGAGTTCTTTAGGGAGCTGAAGAAAAAACCGAAGACTTTCGCCGGCTACCTCAAGGTCGAAGACAGACCCCTTGAGGCATACAGGAGGGAGCTTCACAGGCTCGAAAGAGGTGAGGATGCGGAGGTGCCTTTCCACTACTCTCCGCGAAACCCTTAAACCCCGAGCGCCAACTATTACCGGTGATGAAAATGCGCGACTTCTACATCGCCCACGAGGACGATATAAGGGCGGGAAAAACGACGGACGTCTACTTCATCAGGACGAAGAAAATCCTAGAGGAAAAGGGCGTCCACAAGAGGGTCTTCGCCGATGTTACCACCACCAGCCTTCCTCACGGCTGGAAGTGGGGGGTCTTAGCTGGAGTTGAAGAGGTCGCGAAGCTCCTCGAGGGGCTTCCGGTAAACGTCTACGCTATGCCCGAAGGCACAATCTTCCACCCCTACGAGCCGGTTCTCCAGATAGAGGGCTACTACAAGGAGTTTGGGATATATGAGACGGCATTACTGGGCATGCTCAGCCAGGCAAGCGGAATAGCGACGGTCGCACTGAGGACTAAAATCGCCGCTAAATTTAAGCCGGTCTACTCCTTCGGGATAAGGCACATGCACCCGGCCATCGCTCCGATGATAGACCGCTCGGCCTTCATAGGCGGCTGCGACGGCGTCTCCGGTGTTTTGGGGGCCGAGATGATTGGCGAAAAGCCCGTCGGAACCATGCCCCACGCGCTCATCATAACAATCGGCGACCAGGTGAAGGCGTGGAAGTACTACGATGAGGTCATGCCCCCTGAGGTTCCGAGGACCGCTCTGGTTGACACCTTCTGCGACGAGAAGTTCGAGGCGCTGATAGCGGCAGAAGCCCTCGGCGAGAGGCTCAACGCGATTCGCCTGGACACACCAAGCTCAAGGCGGGGGAACTTCAGGAGAATAATCGAAGAGGTTCGCTGGGAGCTCGACCTTAGGGGCTACGACTGGGTTAAGATACTCGTTAGCGGCGGCCTCGATGAGGAGAACATAGCGGAAATAGCGGACGTTGCGGATGCGTTCGGCGTCGGCGGCTCGATAGCGAGTGCAAAACCGGTTGATTTTTCCCTCGACATAGTGGAGGTTGAAGGTAAGCCGGTCACCAAGCGCGGGAAGCTCAGCGGGAGGAAGCAGATATACCGCTGCGAGAACGGCCACTACCACCGTGTTCCGGCCGACAAGAAGCTCGAAAAGTGCCCGGTCTGTGGGACAAAGGTCGAGCCGCTCCTCAGGCCGCTCATAGAGAACGGTGAGATAGTTGCGGAGCTCCCGAAGGCGAGGGAGATAAGGGAGTACGTCCTGGAGCAGGCCAAGAAGTTCAATTTAACGCTCGAGTGATTTCTCTCCATCTTCCTCTTTTCTCTACAAAGCGACAAAAAGCGGGGCCAACAAGATACATTAGGACAGTGAGAATTTCAGAAACAAGTCCTCAATGAGAAGGAAAAAGAAGAGGCTTCAGACCTCCTCAAGGCTTATAGCACCGACCGGGCAGGCCTCAGCGGCCTCCTGAGCGCACTCGAGATCGGTGGTGTCAACTATCGGGTGGGCCTTTCCGTCGTCGCCCATCTCAAAGACATCCGGGCAGAGGCTTGCACAGATGGCATCTCCAATGCAGGTGTCCTGGTCAACCGTAACCTTCCACGCCATGGAACATCACCGCCTTTAAGTGAGTCTGGACGAATATAAAGTTTTCGTCGGAGGGAAAAACGGTAGGGCCGGAAAACCTGTAGAAGAATGTGAAAGAAGGAACCCCAATGGACAGATATTGCAGGAGATGATCAGTAGAGACCCAACTTCTTTCTGTACTCCGGGCTTATTCTGTCGGGTGTCCACGGCGGGTCGAAGGTGAGCTCGATTTCTGCATCCTTAACGCCGGAAATCTCGAGTATCTTGTCCTCCACCGCGCGGAGAATCCACATCGTGAGCGGACAGCCTGGAGTCGTCATCGTCATCTTGACGTAGACGGTGTTATCGGGTCTAAGCTTTAACTCATAGATAAGGCCTAGGTTGACGACGTCGATGCCTATCTCAGGATCAATAACCTCCTTTAGCTTCTCCCAAATGACTTCCTCGGTGAGCGGGACGTTCTCTTCCTCGCCGGCCTTCTCCTCGCGCTCGCGGTTTATCGTTATCAAACCGACCCCTTCAAGCTTCCCTATCTCAGAGTGGAGCTTTATAAGAACGTTGTCTATGTCGGGAGTGTCCTGAGCCAAGGTTACAGTGACGTTACCCTTCTCGTCCACCTCAATGGATTTGATGAACTTCTCGTCGACAACGCCTTTAACAACCTTTTCAACCTCTTCCTTCGTGACCATTAATCTTCACCGGGGGGAGTTTGGGAAGACAGATTTAAACCTTTTGGGTCAAAAGTGGGAACTAGCGGGTGAGTATGTCCCAGATGAGTGCCTCGGCGATCTCTGGAGTTATCGCTCTGGCCCTCAGCTCGCGGAGGACGCGCTGGATTGAGAAGCGCTTGATACCAGGATAACACCTGAAGGCTTCCCAGAGTAGCGGACATCCAAAGCTCAGCTTGTACTGTCCACCGATGAACCCGATTATCTCGGCCTTGTCGAGAGCTAAAAAAGCCGGAAGGTTGAGGATCACGAGGTCTCCCTTGGGGTAAACCGATATCAGCCCCGAGCTGAGCAGATCGCCGGTTGCAAGAATCCCAGCGCCAAGCTCAATGGCCTTCCTCTCCACCGCGTTCATGACCATGGAGTGGCACCGCCCGCATATCGGCGCTCTTTTCTCGATCAGCCCTTCCATCTCGTTGCTATATCCGCGAATCTCCACGAAAATCGCTCCCTCTCTGCTCGCCCTCTCCACCTCCTCCTGCCTCATTTGAGGTAGCTTCGCGGTTATTGGAACGACGTCAAAGCCAGCCCAGCGGAGGATTTTGAGGGCGGCTGTGCTGTCGGAGCCAGCTGAGAAGGCGAGGGCAATCTTCACTCCTGTTGGCGAGTGGTCGAATTCCCTCCCCGTGAGGCGGTACTCTATGAGATCCTTAAGGCGAGAATAAGCCTCCTCCCCGATCTCACCTCTAACCCTCTCAAGGGCCTCACGGTTATACTCCAAGCGGTAGCGCTTGACGAAATCGTTTCCCACCGGTTTTATCATCGAGGGCCAATCGCGGGCCGGTTTATTAAACTTGCCGCTGGGAAAACCTTAAAAGAGGCCCACCCTAACCCCGCCCACGAACTAAAATCTTTCTGGAGGTGCTTGCGATGATGGGGGTAGTTGAGAGGGTTAGGGGGAAGACAAGCATCCCCGTCTACGAGAGAACCATCGAGAACGTTCTGAGCGCGATACAGGCGAGCGGCGACATCTGGCACATAGTTGACCTCAGCGAAGAGCCCCTCCCACTGGTCGTGGCTGTCATAACTTCCCTCCACGAGATGGGCTATGTTGCCTTCGACGGCCCGAACGTCATCCTGACCGAGAGCGGGAAGAGGCTGGTGGAGAAGTACGGGATCGGCGCTAGGAAGGACTACACCTGCTCCCACTGCGAGGGCAAGACCGTTGAGCTTTCGGCTTTCAACGACCTCCTGGAGGAGTTCAAGGAGATAGTCAAGGGCAGGCCACAGCCGAAGCACGACTTCGACCAGGCCTACGTTACCCCCGAGACGACCGTCGCGAGGATTGCTTTAATGCACACTAGGGGCGACCTCGAGAACAAAGAAGTCTTCGTTTTGGGAGACGACGACCTAACCAGCGTTGCCCTCATGCTCTCCGGCCTGCCGAAGAGGATAGCCGTCCTCGACATCGACGAGAGGCTTGTCAAGTTCATCGAGAAGACTGCTGAAGAGATTGGCTACGATAACATAGAGATGTTCACCTTCGACCTGAGGGAGCCACTTCCGGACTACGCTCTCCACAAGTTCGACACCTTCATCACAGATCCACCCGAGACCGTTGAAGCTATAAGGGCCTTCGTCGGGAGGGGCATAGCCACCCTCAAGGGGCCGGGATGTGCCGGCTACTTCGGCATAACGAGGAGGGAAAGCTCCCTCGACAAGTGGCGCGAGATTCAAAAGCTGCTCCTCAACGAGTTCGGCGTTGTGATAACCGACATCATCAGGAACTTCAACGAGTACGTCAACTGGGGCTACGAGGAGGAGACGCGCGCCTGGAAGCTCCTGCCCGTCAAGGTCAAGCCGACCTACAACTGGTACAAGAGCTACATGTTCAGGATCCAGACGCTCGAGGGCTCAAAGGGCTTCGAGGAGAGGATAACAGTCGGCGACGAGCTTTACAACGACGAGGAAGCCTCGACCACATGATGGCCCTTGTCGACTGCATCAGGCAAAACCTCGGCCGGGTTTCCGGCCTCTATTTCCTTGTAAGAATTCGCATACTTACAGATGGAACGGCACGTCTATTTGTTATAATTCCCAGAGGAGTTTTCTCAAAGATCCGTAATAAAAAGACAGTTGAAAAGATAAGGGGGCTCATCCCCCCTTTTTTCGTCTGTGTTCAAACAAGATGACCCCGTACATAGCAAGCAGGAACGCCCCAATGACAACTACTGCCACAACGTAATTTGACCTGCCCTTGGCCCCCCATGGAGACTCGACCATGAAGCCTTCAACTGCGTATGAACGGACGTAAAGCGGATGTTCTTCAGGGTATATCACCACGTAGCCGTCTAATCCATCTGTGTCTGTTCCGCCCGTTGAGTTCCCGATGTACCTCGAGTTCTCCACGCGGAGGAACGTGGCATTCTCCAGCGAAACGGACGTTCCTTCTCTGGAGGGCAGTGGAAGACGGGCGTAGAGGGTTTTCCGAAGGAACGAGACCCCCTTTGAGTACATCCCAAGGTCCGTGAGGTTTGACTGCTGAAGCGCCCAGAGGACGGTGGCAGTGGTGGTTACCCCCGCTATCGAGTCGGGAGTGTAGGGCCAGGCCCCGTTCTTGTACTGCCTCTCGCGCAGGATGCCGAGGCTTGCGTTCAGGGGGCCTTCGAGGCCGAACTCCTTGAAAACTATAACCGCATAGGCGAAGTAGTAGGTCGGAACGCTGTAATAAACAGGCCTCCCCGTCTTTGGGTCCCTGCTCGTCAGCATCCACGTAAGGTTGTTCTGAAGGTATGAGAGGGATTTTCCGTAGTCGTAGCTAACATTGAGAGACTTAAAGACCCAGAGGACATACTCAGTGTTGTAAAAGTCCCTCCAGACGCCATCGGTCGAGTTCCTGAGGAGATAATCAATCTCCGAGGCGGGGTCCTCACCAAGCTTCGCCTTTACGCGCGCCACTTCCGCCACCTGCCAGGGGAGCAGGCCGGAGTAGTTGACCGGTAGAGTGGGTTTTCTGTTGCAGAGAACGTAGTAGCTGGCAAGCGCCGCTTTCTGCCACTCCGTGTCAGCCCTTATCCGGCCCAGGTACGGGCAGGCCGCCCCGCGAAGATCTTCAAAGCCCGAAACCCGGGAAACCGATAGGAGGTCGAGGACGCGGTAGTGAAGTCCTCCCCAGAAGCCGAAGTGCTCCATCCTAAGGAGTTCATCGCGGTACTCTCCCTTTCCAGTAGCGTAGAGCGCCATCGCAACGGTCATGGGAGAAGAAAAGTTCCCGTTGAGCTCGACGTGCTTTCCAAGGTAAGCGAGGGCGAAGGCCCTGTATGCAGCGAGCTCCCCGGAGACGTTCATTTTCTCCAGTTCACTCGATTTTCCGAGGGCCATATAACCGAATATCCTCTCAACATCGCTCCCCGGCTGATGAGACTGAAGCCAGTATCTGGCACTCGTCGCCGCGTCTTCAACCTGCTTCTCGAACCCAGTGAGGTTTGAATTTACGTAGCGGCTCCTGAGGAACTCCCTGAGCGCGACGTACGCCAGGGCAGTATCAAGGTAGTCGTTCCAGGAGCCGTCGGCACCCTGTTTGTAGATCAACCAGTAGGCCGCGCTGTTAATCGTGTCCGCATACCTCCCGCGGGCAATGCTCTCCCCCCTGATGAGTGCCATAAGGGCCATCGCCGTGTACTTTGCCTCCTGGTCTTCTCCGTAGGCGTAACCCCACGAGTCGAAGGGTGTCTTTATCTCCATCAACCACTCACAACCTTCCAGTACCCTGGCGTAATCTCCGGTTTTATAGAGGGCCAAAACGGCAAAAGCAGTGTCCGGGACGGTGGGTTTGTAAAGATAGGGCTCATCCTTCATGGGGCTGATTTCAGCGGCGAAAACGGGAACGGATGACGCTATGAGAAGGAACAGAATACCGATTGCCAGAAAACTCCTCGCTCTCATCATGACCACCTCAAGGAAGAAAAGAAGAGGGAATTAAAAGGCTTCACCCGTAGTATACCTTAGCGTCGAGCTGGTAGTTGGCGCTGTAGTAGTAGGTGTCGTAGGCGTAGACGACGAAGTACCAGGTTCCCGGAGCCGGGTTGGCGTACTCGACGTGCTCGTTTGAGCCGTAGTTCTCGGAGCGGTCAACAAGGTTCTGGTTGTTGTCGTAGAGGTAGAGGTCGAGGTCGTCGTAGCTGCTGCCGGTGAGGTCGCCGGTTATCTTGGTGGCGCCGCTGTTGACGGTCATCTCATGGACGTTGTAGTCGTTATACTGGACGGTTCCGGTGAAGGTCTTCTCGTCAACGGTCGGCTGTGGACTGGGCTGTGGAGCCGGCTCGGTACCGCCGCTGCCTCCACTACCACCGTTGTTTCCGCCGCTGCTTGGCTGGCCGAGTGAACCGTCGCTGACGACGTCAACCTGGTAGTTTGCGGAACCGCTGTAGCTGACGACCTTTATAGTCCAGGTTCCGGCAGTTGGGTTGTAGTAGCCTACTTTTTCGAAGCCGTAGTATGAGGTGTAGGAGTAGTCAACCTCGTTGCCGTTCGGGTCGTAGAGATAGAGGTCGAGGTCGCTCTTGGAGTTGTCCCAGTAAAGTGTCGCGGTAACGAAGGAGGCGCCGCTTATCGTGAACTGGTGGCTCTCCTGGCCCTTGTCGGCGACGGAGCCGGTGAAGGTGAGCTTGGCGTAGCTGTCGTAGTGTGCAGCCTTGTAGGCGTTGACCCTACCGGCACCGTAGGCTATGTCCGCTATCTCGTCGGGCTTGACTATGTCCGCTGTTTCGATGAGAGCCTTCTTGACCTGGTCGGGGGTCCAGTCCGGGTGTGCCTGGAGGATGAGGGCCGAGATTCCGGCGACGTGCGGGGTGGCCATCGAGGTTCCCGAAGCGGCAACGTAGTAGTCGCCGATGGTGACGTCGGTGAGCTGGGTTCCGCTGGCGCGGGCGGCTATAATCCAGTTGCCCGGAGCGACAACCTCCGGCTTGAGCCTGCCGTCAGCGGTCGGACCCCTGCTGGAGAAGTCGGTTATGACGTCGTTCTTGTCGACGGCACCGACTGTTATGACCTTGCTCGCAGCGGCCGGTGAGCCGACGGTGTACTTGTCCGGTCCGCTGTTTCCAGCGGCGACGCAGACGACTATTCCGGCGTCCCAGGCCTTGTTAACTTCCTGGCTGAGGGAGTCGGTTCCGTCAGAGCTCTGTGAGCCGCCGAGGGAAAGGTTGATGACGCGGATGTTGTACTTGTCCTTGTTCTGGATCGCCCAATCGACACCGGCTATGATGTCGGAGACGCTCCCGCTTCCCTGGCTGTTGAGGACCTTTATGCCAACGAGCTTGGCACCGGGAGCCATACCCTTGTACTTGCCGTTGCTGGCCGCGCCGGTTCCGGCAGCTATGCTCGAAACGTGGGTTCCGTGTCCCTGGTCATCGTAGGGACTGGTCTTCCCGTTGACGAAGTCCTTCCAGCCGATGACCTTGCCCTGAAGGTCGGGGTGGGAGGCATCTATTCCAGTGTCGATGATGGCGATGGTTATTCCAGAGCCGTCGTAGCCAAGGTTCCACATGTTGGTGGCCATGACCTGGGCAGCCGACTCGTCGAGACCCTCCGTATCAACGGCCACCTTGACCGTGTAGTCCTCCTGAATGAACTGGATGCCCTGAACGCTGACACCGTCGAGGAATCCACTGCGGATCATTCCAGAGATCAGAAGGAGGTTCTTGGCCTTGGTCTTGATTGCAAGCGCGGGTATCGCGTGGTAGTTGTACCTTATTTTAACACCCATTGCCCTGAGGACGGGAACAGCCCTGTTCTTGGCGTCCTGGCTCTGGAACATTATGATCGCCTGAACTTCCTGATTGAACCCCATGTGCTGAACCTTCTTGAAGAGGCCTGGGGTTAAGAGTCCGTAGGTCTTGTAGCCACTGATGCTTCCAACCTGCGGTGATGGAGCCGCAGCGGTCACTCCAAGCATCAGGCCCGCAACGAACAGAGCCACCACAACACCGTAAACCTTCCTCATTTTGCATTCACCTTCGTTCAGTTATAAGGCTCATGGACGGCATCCCATCATTGCCTTCCATATATGGACATTAATGGAATTATAAATGTTTTCATGCCAATTTAGAATCTCAGTAAAATTGTGGGAAGCCTCCCCAAAATTGAGGGTAAAGTAAGTCCCCGGAGGAACACACAGTTATACTAGACACGCATTCAGAAGAGTTTTGGGGATAAAATATTTGTTGTAACATTGAATTTTTTTCACTGCAAATCCGGGGAAGTATAAGTTTGTTGTTCAGGTAAAATTTGCAGTAGTAAGTTTGAATATCAAACTAAAATCAGCATTACGATTCAAACCTAAACACGACAATATCAGACGACACATTGAGCACAACATTTGAAGAATGCCTTTTGGAGGTACCATCAGAATCAGTCCCGGCAGAGTAAGTGTTCAAAGAACAAACAGTAAAGATCATCCTAAGATGAGCAACGTTATCCACCATTGTCCTTTTCTGAACCAGCGCAGAAAGCGTCATTATCCCGATTCAAGTCCTCCCGCTCTTGACTGTTTGCGTCCTGAGGTCAGGGCTTCTGAAGGGTTATCCTGCCGTCCTTGACCTCCATCGTGTAGAAGCCCGTGCCACCTTTGGGGGACTTCTTAACCCTAAGCAGGTGAACCACGTGGGAGTCCGTTATCCGTTCCATTGTGTCTACAACATGGGTTGAGAGATTCTCGAACATGGCCACCTGCCTTGAGGAGACGTTCCTTTTATCAATTGTCATCACCAGAATTAAGTTCTTCTCCTGGACGAGGCCGGCCAAATCCTCAAGGAAGAGGTAGACGCTCTTCTCGTCGCGCTTCAGGAAAAGGGAATCCAGACGTATGGCCGCTATAACCGCACCTTCCTGGAGTCTTCTGATAACGCGGAGGAGCTCATAGAGCCTATCGGTGTCGATGTCCCTCCCGAGAACAAGCAGCTGGACGTCGTCCAATTTTTTTATGCAGCTCTTCACTTCAGGTGTGCCCTTAGGCACCACGACAACCATAGGGACTTTACCCCTGCTCTTTTCCACCATTTGAAGGAGGACACCAGTGGTTATCTCCCCCTCCATCTCGACCAGCAGCACATCCCCCGATCGAATGGGACCAAGAAGGTCACTGAGCACAGGAAGAGCGACCTTCACCAACCTCACCTCATGATACATACCTCTCATACAGCCTGTCGGAGTCATAAACCTCAATGCCTGCATCCGTGAAAGCGTAGGGTCTTACATCTTCATCAAACGGACTTCCCCTAAACTTTGTCACTTTGATGCCTTTGATGGTCTTGCCCCCGACATCATACCTCCTCAGCTCTATAACGCCGCTGGTAAGGTAATCTTCAATTCCGAAATTCCCGGATTCTCCTATATCAGAGGTGATAATAACCGTGGCGTTGTAACGGGAAAAGAGCTTGATGAGATCTATAAAGAGACGCCGGTATGTAAGCTCGTCGTTTACCGTGAGGCGCAGCATAGTTATGGGATCAACTACAACCCTAGATATCCTGTGCTCTTTTAGTCTCTGCTCAATGGCGGTTATGAACTTCTTAAGGCTCTCGGCGAATTCCGCATAGTGGACGTCTTCAAAGATGTGGGTTTTCCTGCCAACAGGGGTTGCGTCTATCCCCATGAAATGGGGATCCTTTAGGTCAAACCTAAAGCCTTTCATATCCTCCTGCACCATATCAAGGGACTCTTCCAGAGTTATGTAAAGGACGTTTTCTCCCCTTCTCACACCCGCCATCAGAAACTGGATCGAGAGTGTGGTCTTTCCAAGGCCTGGCCCACCTTTTACAAGATATGTCCTGCCCGGTATGAACCCTCCTTTCAGCATCCTGTCAAGACCGGGGATGCCGGTTGAAACTCTCTCTTTGATGTTCATGCTCTCCACCACATGTTTTTTTTTTTCGTTGGAGGTTAAATAGTTTTGTGTGAGGTTTAGAACAATTATGCCCATCTGGATGCAGACCCACCGTGGGAGGCTGTAATTGGACATTGAAGATGTTTAGTAGTAAGAAGTAAGAAATAAATGGAATCAAGCGTTTGTTTTACAACCTCCTCATCGCCATCTCAGCCGCCACCGTTATTGGGTCAATCGTCGGGCTTATCGGCGGGGCGTAGGCAGTCTCGAGGTAGGCTACGTCTTCAGCAGTAGCTCCCTTCTGGGCCAGGGCGGAGAGCGTCATTATCCTGCCCCAGACGCGCTCGCCGCCAACCACCTGCGCACCAATGAGCTTTCTATCAGATTTCCTGAAGATGGTCTTGACGGTTATCGGCTTTCCTCCAGGATAGTACTCGGGCTTGGTTGAGCCTTTGAACTTGCCGACCGCTATTTCGATGCCATCCCTCTTGGCCCTCTCCTCGGTGATTCCAAAGGTGCCTATTTCGAGGCCGAAGAGCTCCGTTATGGCGGTGTTGAAGACGGGCCTGAAGGACACGTCCTTCCCGGCTATGTGCTCGACCGCGACTTTAGCCATCCTGACGGCCGAGGTTCCGAGCTGGCTGAGGATTCTCTTCCCGGTAACGGCATCAATGACTTCGGCGCAGTCGCCTATCGCATATATATCCGGGTCGCTCGTCTGGAGGTGCTCGTTGACGACTATGCCCCTGCTAACTTCGAGGCCGGCCTTTTTAGCGAGGTCAACGTTGGCCCTGACCCCTGTGGCGACCAGAACGAGGTCTGCGGGAACTTCCTCATCGCCGATCTTAACGGCCTCAACCGGGCTGCCGACTATCTCGCTCACACCGACGCCGAAGCGGAAGGAAACGCCGTGCTCCTCCATCTCGGCTTGGGCGAGCTTTGCGGTGTCCTTGTCCAGCATCGTGGGCATGAGCCTGTCCAGGAGCTCGACGACGAGAACCTCCATGCCGAGCTTCGCGAAGGCCTCAGCGCCTTCAAGGCCTATCAGGCCAGCGCCGATAACCACCGCTTTTTTCGGCTTCCTCTTGGCGATGTAAGCCTTTATCTTCCTCACGTCGTCGAGGCTTTTGAGGGTAAAGACCCCCTCGTTCTCGACGCCCTTTATCGGGGGGACGAAGGCCTTCGAGCCGACGGCCAAGACGAGCTTGTCGTAGGGGACTTCCCCTTTATCGGTGACCACGACCTTCCTCTCGCGGTCTATCTCCTTAACTTCGGTGTCAAGGAGCATTTCAATCTTCTGCCTCTCGTAGAACTCGTTTGGGAAGACGATTACATCCTCTGGCTTCTCAATCGTGCCGCTTATCACGTGCGGCAGGGCGCAGGGTGAATACTGCATCGTTGGCTCCTTCCCAATGACGGTTATCTCGGCCTTTCTATCGAGCTTGCGCATGAAGAGGACGAAGTTGCTCCCGGCCGTACCAGAACCGACAACGACAACTTTCATGAGCACCACCGGAGAGAGAAGGGGAGTGGGGTATAAAAGGGTTAGCTCAGCGGTACGTTTTTTCACGTGACTCGACTTTGAACCTCCTCGATATAGCTGCAACAGCTACCAGCCGTATGTATTTATTGTATCCAGCACAAAGGGAAATGCTAAGTACACAGCAATATCCTCCCATTTCATGCCCTAACCACCTCTCCTGACTCTATTCCTTCTCAATTGCTGTGAATGCCTCGTAAGTTAAGTACCCGCCAATAATGGCGGGTAATAGGCATGTGAAAACATGCACCGGCTCAGGAGACTTCAGAGCTATCGAGATGTTGGCCAGCCACTGGAACCCCCACAGCTCTCTCGTTGTTTCTGCAGGATACATGAGTTCCTTTCCCTTCGTTGAGAGCTTCCGCTTGAAAATCAAAACTGCAATCGGGAACATCATGAAAGCAAGGTACACTTCGACTATGCCCAAAATGGGTTCCCACCTTCCAAAAATCAAGCCCAGCATCAGGAGAAGCGCAATAAACATCCCTAACAAAAGAAAGATGATCCTGCTCTGAAACTCTTTGGCCTTCCCGGAGCTTCCAAGGGCTATAAGGATTAACCAAGGAAGGAGAACTGCTAAATTGGCCAAAAGAACGTAAATACCTCTTAAGACTCCAAAATAAGAAGTAAGGACAGTGGAGATAAAAATGGAAAGGATCCCACAAATCAACAGTTTTATATGTCTATCCATTTTACTGCCCCCCACTAGGTTTCTCAAGGAGTCTCTAAACATGCTTCATGTTCATTCCTGTTCTCCCCGCTTCTCATTTTAAGTCCTGTAAGGCCCAAAATTACAAAATACCCACCAGCTAAGCCCGGCAGTAATGACAAGAGTATTCTCATTGGCTCACTGGACTTAATGGCAAGAACCCCCACAGCAATCCACTGGTAGGCCCAGAAATATTTAACCTCCCTCGTGGGGTAAGTGAGGTGTTTCCCGTTCCTTTCTCTTTTTCTTTTCGCCCAATAAAGAGGAAGTATAAACATCAGCGACAACATCAAGAGCACAGCCATTATTCCCAGGGCTTTCTCCGGATCATGATAAACACCCACAATTGCTCCCAATAACCCCAGAAGCAGGAGGAGAGAAGTTAAAACGATAAACCTCAGCTTAAAGTCGTTCTCTGTGTGCCTTGACCAGAGGGCTATCGTCCCCCAAAGGGGAATGAACATAATATTTACCGCAAGCACATAAAGACCACTCTCGGGCCCTTTAACCTCCCCCATGATTAGAGAGGAGACAATGAAGAGAGAAAACCCCGAGAGGAAATTTTTCGCGAAGCTCATCTTCATCATCTCTACGGTAGTCCCTTACTTTGTTTTTCCTCATTGCGATGCCTCTGTCTGCTTTGCTTCGCGGATAGATGCCCTCAACTCCTCAAACATTAAATAGCCCCCAACCACCAGCAGTACTGCACTAACTCCTTCAATCCAGTTGTGGGTTGAAATGCCCTCAATAAGAGGATTCAACGAAAAAAACCCCAAAAGAAGCACTCCAAACCACCTGAGCCTTGAATCAGCGTTCTCTATTGCTGGTCCCTTCCTGAGGCCATAAGCGACGAGCAGTATGAAACCTGAGAGGACGAGAAGTATCCCCAGGAGCAAAGCTGTGGCAATAGGCTTGATGACAAAAAGGCTGGCAAGGATTGCAATCAGGTTAGCCGCGAGAAAACCGTTTGCAATTTTCCACACATTTCTATCTTCCCGTCTGATTAACCAGAGGATCATCGTCCAAACGTACATCACCGAGAGGCTTACGCTGGTTATAGTAAGGGTCACCCCAATGCCCGAGGAGAAATACAAAAGGAAAAGAGATGCAGAGTAAATAGCAATGCCTTTCCATTTCATTTGTTGTCCCCCCCTAAGGCCTTCCCAATATCCCATGCCACACTACTCCGTATATAAATCCCAGTGAACCTCCAATAACACCCCCAGCTGCAGCTCCGGTCATGGTGCCGGCCCCTGGAATAATGCTACCAACTAATGCACCAGTTCCAGCCCCCATAACCGCTCCAGCTACAGTATCTGCAACGATATGTTGAATAACACTGTTCCATTCAACTTTTATCTCCACGTATTGAGTTGTCGTGTATGCAAGATCAAGTATGCCCTGCGAAGTTTTGACGTATGGATGGCCGTTGTCATAGACTGTGAAGTTCACCTGCACTGGAACTTCAGCCCCTAATAAGTCATTCAGTTCCAATCCCGTTTCGATGAACCCGCTCTGGGGAAGGACGTCATGGAACTCAAGCTCAAATTTCCCAACTCCTCCTGGTGGAACTGTGTGTGTTATTATCGTCTTAGTTGGCTCAATGGTCAAATCCTTTGTACGTGATGTCTTGAGTACGTGAGCATCTGTGTCAATGCGAGTTATGCTCCATTGAACGTCAGTAGGATTCGTAAAGTACACGTCGCATTTCATGTCCAAAGTTAAATCCCCCTTATTTGCCAACAGTTTCAGATTACCGCACTCCATGGATGACCACTGCGTTTTTGCGGGTTTTACTTCCACCATTACTTCCCCCCGTGTCCTTCCCCAACACAACGCTAGCCTATTTTTCATGCGAAACTATCACCAACGCCAGTAAGACCATCCACGCGAGGGGGGCGATGATTTGAGGTAGCATACATACTGCATCAACACCTGTTTTGACAATAACGTAAATAAAAACATAGGGCCATGCCGATATTCTAAGGATATCCTTTTTAGTTCTCAAATCCCTGTATCGCCAGGATATTTTCGCAAAAATCACAAAAACCGCTATGCATGTCAAGACGATGAAAATTTTAACTGTTGTGGACATAGGAGAACACTTCAACAGCTCCAATGTAACCGTCAGAATAAAAGCAGAATCCGCAATTAGCAGGAACAGTCTTTTCCTCCGGTTTAGATGCAAGACTTTATGCACCAGAGAGTCAATCCAATCCCTTTCCTTAAGGTCAAGGTATAACAGGAACCAAAACACCGGAACACCAAGAAGAACAAGTAGCTTAACTAGTAGAGGAACTCTCAAACTTGTGGCTACTACAAATCCTATAAGCAAAAAGAAGAATCCGAAAAATACATCATTCTTGAATCTCAACAACAAAAGAATCATAACCACAAGTGCCAACGGAAAAACTACTAGGGATGTTATATACTCGACGGGTATATTCTCATAGTTTAAAATGAAAGTTATTCCGGAATAAAAGAGAAATAGAAGGAAAAAGGACTTTTTCAAGCCCAAACCACCCATAATAATCACCCCCTCCATTCAGTTATCAACTTCTCTTTCATCCAATTGGCAAGCCTTGCTCCAGAACTACTGCCCATTTTAAACTTGCACACTCATAACTCACTAATTTAAGTTCAGTCTCGTTCACTGGCTTCACCTCCACCACTTAGAGTTTTGTAAATTATTTAGGTTTATTGTAGAGAATGACAACATAACTTGAAGCCGTTATTATAACTCCCCATATTATCCCAAGGGAAATCGATAAAATTCCATTGTCTGTAATCTGATAAATCCCAAGAATGTCGCAGGTTACTATAATTAATCCCAATACTGTCATTTTCTCCCCTGAAATTTCTGGACTTCTGTATTTTCTGAAGTATGATGCTAACAGTATTAAAACGCCCAAGAAAATCTGAAACTTAATAACTTCATCTGGATTAACAACTTTGTAGGTCATAAAAATAGCAAAAAACACCAAAATCAAGGAAAGAAAGGAATAAATAAATACTTCTCTTTTTCTTTTTAAGGAGTTTGCAGTTACCATTTAAAATCACCCCAAAACTTTATTTTTAATTTTCCCTATTACTATAGGTCCAATGAAGTCCCATGCTAGTTTTGCTGTCCTCGGAAGCTCCACTAATTCTCCAAGCACAATTGTCACACCCACATTAACCCCCACATCACCTATTACATCCTTGTCGTCCTGCTTTATGTTTATTATGTCTGTGTCTGTAAATGTGACATCATCCCCGCTTTTTGGAGATATTGTGTAGTTAAGTGCCACCAGAACATTGGCTCCAAAAAGATCATATTCAAGAGTTCCCAATCCAGCATGTGCTGTATTTTCGAACGTTATCACCCCAATCTTTGACGCGTTTATAGCCTCTGGGTATTTTACTACCCAAGCATGCTCTAGAGCATCTTTTAGGTCGCGATTATTCACTGACCATTCTTTGACGCTTACAATGCTTATTCCGACGCTATTTTGAGCGGGATTGTAAACAAACGCCTTGCACACTAATGTAGCGGTGTACTCACCACGGTTCCAGTTGAATTCTGGATCATCACACTCAAACCCCACCTGCTTCAATTCTGTCCCGTTCACTGGATTCACTTTCACCTTCACTTCACTCCAGTGCTCTTCTCCTTCCCCGTTGGGTTTGCCGTCATAATTGTCGAGGAAGAGTTTAAACGTGTGGTTCCCCACGCCGTAAACCGTGTAGGAGAAGGTGATGTTCTTACCACCCACTGGAACCCTCCCCTCTAAACCGTTAATCCTCTTGATGACTGCTCCATTCCCATCCTCAACGAAACCACTGAGTGACAAAGCAGTATTTTCAAAGTTCTCAACATGAACCGTGAACCACACTGTCCCACCACCATCAAGCTCCCTCGGGAAAGCCTCCAAAGAGACGGCAAACTGCTGGTTAGGGCTCCGCTCCAGAATACGATCCTCCCAAGAGCTGTTACCACAAGTTACCTCGTACTCATGCCAGCCTGGATCAAAACCAAAACTCATAAGACTGGTGTTCAAAGTTCCCCTGCTGGAAGAGTAACCCTCTTAAACGAGGCGAGCTCCCCATCAATAAACAACTTGACCTCCCTGCTGGTGGAGTAGTTCAGATCGTTCCTGAGCAGAACGTTAAAAACAGCCCCGGCACCGTTAGAAGGATACTCAGGGGAGTGTGAAACCTTGAGTATCTCCACCCCATACCTGTCCGACACCAGTATTTTTCCGCCGTAAGTAGTGCTGTAATCCCCGCTCTTAAAGACCCCCCAGTACGAGTACTCCCCATTGCGAGGATACGTTATGTTTTTAACAGCCTCCAAGTACGATCCACCCCCAGAAACCCGAGCATAGCCACTTACACTAACCAAGCGGCCCACACCATTCTCATCGGGCACCGAGAAATAAACGGTCCAATAACCATTAATAGGGAGCAGATCTCTGTTCTCAACGTGGACTCTAAAGTGAACAGTATGCCCAGGAGATATCATCGAGGTGGACGGTTCAATCCTGAAAACAACGTTCGGGGCGGTGTATGCGGGGCCCACCGTCTTCGAATACTCCTCGGTTACCTCGAAGGTTCTCGACCCGGACTCTGCACCCAGTCCACCAGTGCCCTGAAGACGCACATCACCAGGAGACGAAAGCGGGGTCGGACCATCAGTGGACGAGTAAACAACACTCACACTACCAGTAATCCTCAGACTCTCAAAACCAACCCGAGCACTAAATTCAGGACTGTTCCAGACCACAATCCCATCCGAAGGACTAATCACACCCACTTTCCCCGCAGCTTCGCCATTAACGTCCTTCACCGTTACCATCACATTGCTCACGGTGTTCCCCTCCGCACTCAGGGCAAGCCGAACGTGGTACGAAAGCTCCCGTCAGCAATCGAATCCACAACAACATCAACGTTCTTAACACTTACCACCCCATAATCACTCCGAATAGAAACCGGAGGATTGAAAGGGTAACGAACGGGAATCGGACCAATCGGACGCGGAGGAAGGGGCAAAGCACCAGAAGACTGCTGCTTTTTAGGATCAACCATCAACGCACTCTGCAGTCCCATCACTTTCCCGTTCAAAAGCCATTTAACCTCCTCATCACCATTTCCAAGCTTTATCGACTGAAGGAGCACGTAAGCCTGCCTCGTGAGATTGTACGCTTCCAGCGCTCCAGGCCAGTAGTAAGAATCCTTAAAAACCGAGCCGTTGGGAGCGTGATTAGCATCTTCAATCACTCTCTGAATGTCAGAAGTTAGGGTTACAATCTCATCGTACATTTTACTATAATCATTGGCCTCGTAAGCCTCATGAAGCGAATGCCAATCCAGCGTCAGGTCAGGATTGATCATCATGTTTGAATCATCGTAATCCGACATGTCAGGAGCTTTCGTTGTCCCCCAGTAGTTCCTCTGCACCGCCCACGCTTCGTACCCAGCATACTTGAACCCAACCTGAATCATTGCCGTGGAGAAGTTGCCGAGAAAAGAACCCATATCAAAATCCCCCCTCATATCATTAGCGTGGTCGGCAATGTACTCCCTCAGATACTCTATCTCCTCATCACTCCATCCCTGCTCCTTCAGCTCCCGGGTGACGTCGTCCGGAAAACCATTGCGGCTTATGTTCTCCGCCATTTCTCTGAGTTCCTGAGCAGTGTAGTGAAGTTTCACTCCAGAAGCCCTGAGCTGCACTAAGGATTCCCAAATCAAGGCTGAAATGTTAGCGGCGTTGAGTTCTCCCTCCCTGGAAGTTTCTACGAGTTCTTGCACAATAGTAGTGTTGACAGTCTCATTGAGTTCAACTACTAAGCTTGCTTCCCTGTTAAGGAGTTCCCAGAATTTAGAGTAAGCACTTCCCGAACTCTGGAGTGTTGTTGACCCAGCTGACACTAATCCCGCGTTCATCGCACTACTTGCTGTTAAACCCAGCATTAAACCCACAAGCACCAAACTTACAACCCTACTCATAGTATCACCACCCTAAATTAGAAACCTGATATAAAAACTTTTTTATTCAAATTTTACTAACTATAATAAAAAGTAATAAAAAAGTGGAGATATCACCATGTTGCCTCCAACCCCCTCATGGTGGGTTATTATGGACTTACGCTCTTTCCTTTTCTTGAGTTGAAGGGAGTTAGATTTTGAAGGTTAAGCAAATCCTGCTTAAGAGGAAGAAAGAGGTGTGTAAAGTAGAGACTAAACTCCCTCCACCCAAAGGGAGAGGCTTGCAAGAGAAAATGCAATGTCTCCAATCTCACATCATCCCACCATTTGAGTCCCACTGTAGAATAATAGCGGGGGCAAAATAAAACATCTCAAAGCCAAAAGAACAGGACTTAAAAACCTCAAGGCTCCACAACAGTTCCGTTGTGCTTGCCCTTCACCACATCGAAGAGGTGGTAGGCATCCTCCTTGCCGACGATATATGTCCTTATCCTTCCGCGCTGGATGAACTTCGCGGCCAGGGCATCGACGACGCCGCTCCCGCCGGCTTTGCTCTCGGCCTCCATTGCTATCTCCACGAGCTGCTCCGGTGTTATTCTCTCAAGCTTTTTGGCGTTTGGATTCTTCCTCGGGTCGCTGTCGTAGACGCCGTCCACGTTGGTGACGACAACCAAGAGGTCGGCCTGCAGGTACTCCGCGAGGAGAGTTGCCACCGCGTCCGTTGTGTGCCCCGGATGCGTTCCGCCCATTATCGGTATCTTCTTGAGCTGAATGACCTCCCAGGCCTTACGGAAGTCCTGGATGACGAAGGGATAGGCCTTCTCGCCCAAAGCAGCTATTAGGAGCATTCCGTTGGCGCGCGTGATGTGTATGCCAATGTAGTCCTTGAAGGTCTCGTTGGGCGTGAAGGTTTTGGCCGCCTGGATGTACTTCCTGGAGACCTTGCCCCCGCCGACGACGACCGCTACCTCGTGATCCTCGCTTATCTTTACGAGTTCGTATGCTATCGCCTTGATGAAATCGATGTCCGGGTCGTCCGGGACGAGAACCGAACCACCTATGTCGAAGACTATCCTCATGATGACCCTCACGGTGCTAATCGGAGGGCCTTTATAACCTTTTTCTTGACTGGGGGGTGATAAACCGTGAGAACCCTCCCCTTACCAAAGCTTTATATATCCCGCCCGGATAACTAATCCCGGCGGCGGGCTAGGCCGGGGGGTTCGGCGTCCCCTGTAACCGGAAACCGTCGATATGCCGGGGCCGAAGCCCGGGGGGCGGTTCCCGAAGCCGCCCGCGGAAGCCGGGGCACAACGGTGATCCCTCGTCCCGGGGGGCCGGCGGTGGGCGGGGTCCGGCTGGAGGGCCGGACTAACGCCCTTTGCCCGCCGAACCCCGCCAGGCCCGGAAGGGAGCAGCGGTAGGCGGGACGTGCGGCGCTCCCGGGGTAGCGGGGGTGAGCGAGCCCCGGTGGAAGCGGGCGGTAGAGGGTTCCCACCCCCGGGCGCGCCCGCCGCCACTAAAGAGACTTCTCCAAAATCCTAGGCAAAAACTTAATAGTCCAGCGCTCTTTTGATATTGAGGTGTCAAAATGGCGAGCCTTGAGGTCGAGCTTTTCGGGATAAGGTTCGAGAACCCGCTCATTCTCGCATCCGGAATAGACGACAAGATGCCAGAGCAGTGGATAAGGGCCCACGAGGAAGGGGCAGGGGGAGTTGTGACTAAATCAATAGGCATTGAGCCGAGGAAGGGCTACGACAACCCCACGATAGTGGAGCTTCCCTGCGGTCTGATAAACGCGATGGGCCTTCCGAACCCTGGCGGGAAGGGCTTCCTTGAGATGGTGGAAGGTTACAAGTTCGATTTCCCTGTTATAGTCTCGATCTTCGGCGGAACGCCGGAGGAGTTCGCCTTCCTGGCCGAAAAGCTGAGTGGTGTTGCCGATGCCTTCGAGCTGAACCTCAGCTGTCCCCACGCGAAGGGCTACGGTATGGAGATCGGCCAGAATCCGGAGAAAGTGTATGAAGTTGTCAAGGCCGTTAAAGACGCCACCGACAAGCCGGTTATAGCCAAACTTACCCCAAACACCGATGACATAACGAAGCTCGGCTTGGCGGCTGAGCGGGCCGGAGCTGATGGCGTCTCGGCCATAAACACACTGAAGGCGATAGCGATTGACATCTACGCGAGAAGGCCAATACTGAGCAACAAGGTTGGCGGCTACTCAGGGCCTGGGGTTAAGCCCCTCGCTCTGAGGGCAGTCTACGACCTCGCGAGGGCTCTCGACATCCCAGTAATAGGCATAGGAGGCATAACCACATGGGAAGACGCGGTCGAGTTTCTCCTCGCTGGGGCCTCGGCGCTCCAGATAGGAACGGCCGTTTCCCTCCGCGGCTGGAAGGTCTTCAGGGAGATAAGCGAGGGAATTGAGAGGTACCTCGAGGAGGAGGGCTTTTCGAGCGTGAAGGACATCGTTGGCCTCGCCCTCGAGTGAGCGAAAGGGTTATCTAGTAGGAAGTCCTACTATACTACGGTGAACTACTATGCCACTCACGAAGGTCACCCGCAACTACCAGATAACCATTCCCGCCGAAATAAGGAAGGCCCTCGGCATAAAGGAGGGCGAGTACTTGACCGTCGAGCTGAGGGGGGACGAAATAGTCCTCAAGAGGGCAAGGAAGAAGTGGAAAACCTTCAGACTCGGAAGGAAACTAACCGCGGAAGAGCTTGAGAGGATCTCAGAGGAGGCTATGGAGGAGGAAATGTCATGGGAGCCGTGATTGACTCCAACGTCTTCATATACGCAGCGGTCGAAGACTCCGAGTATCACGAGAGTGCCATGCACCTCATCCACTCCCTTGACCGCTGGATCGTGCCGACGATAGTGGTTTACGAGACTGTCTGGAACTTTAGAAAGCTCGGATTCAACAATGAGGAAGCCAGAGAGCTCGTCGAGCAGATACTCTTTGATCCAAGGACTTCTCTTGTGGATGACAGGCAGTGCCTCCTTGAGGGCTTTAACCTTCTACAGGACCTCAGCTTGAGGCACTATATCGACTCCGTGGTCCTCGCGATAGCTAAGGAAGTTGGAACCCTCGCGACCTACGACAAAAAGCTTAGAAACCGGGCTGAGAAACTTAACGCCAAACTGCTCCCGGAGGTGGTTGGATGAAGCGCGCGGTGGTTTTGTTCTCCGGCGGGCTGGACAGCACGGCCTGCCTCTATTGGGCTAAGAAAAACTACGACGAGGTAATAATGCTCACGGTCAACTACGGCAGCAACGAGGAGAAGGTGACGAACAGAGTAGCGGAGTTCTTCTCGAAGGAGCTGGACGTTCCGCTGAAGATAGTAATGCTGGACTTCCTCGAAGAGTTTTCGAAGCTCCGCGGGACGACCCTCGTCGGCGGAGAGACGCCGAAGGTTTCGGCTGAGGAACTGGAAGATATGAGCGTCGCGCAGGAGACCGCCAAAAGCGTCTGGGTTCCCGCTCGTAATGTCGTCCTCATAAGCGTCGCCGCTTCTCTCCTCGACGCCCTGGGCGGCGGGGATATCATAGTGGGCTTCAATGCAGAGGAAGGAGACACTTTCCCGGACAACACGCCGGAGTTCGTGGAGAGGATGAACAAGATGCTCCGCTACGGGGCCATGGCGGAGGTGAAGGTAGTCGCCCCGCTCATAGACCTCGACAAGAAGGATATAGCGAAGCTCCTGAAGGAGCTCGACGCGAAGTACGAGTACTCCAACTCCTGCTACATGCCGAAGGGCTTCACCGAAGACGGGAAACCGATACACTGCGGCGAGTGTGAGAGTTGCGTGAGGAGGCACCGCGGGCTCATTGAGGGTATAGGAGAAGACAGGACCGTTTACGCGGTCGAGCCTAAGATTTGAGCCGCGTTCTTTCTTTTCCCAATTCTCGCCATTTCCGTGCAAACGTTTTTATGCTCCCCCGCTTATCCCGGGGAGATTCAAGGAGGAGAAAAGATGAACATGGTAAAAGTGAGGGCGGTTCTCTCCACGGTTCTGCTCGCGGTCTTCATTGGTGTCCTGTTCGTTACGATCGGCGTGCTTTACACCACAAAGACAGGACATCCATTCTTTGGAATGACCAAGCCCCAGCTCTTCAAGGTCAGGAACATCCTGGGTCCCCTGATGAACGCCCTGATAATAGTCCACCTGGCGATCAACTGGGGGATGTATAAAAGAGAACTGAAGGTTCTCCTCAGGAAGTAAACCTCTGGATTGGCTGTCTGCGTGAACGGATTAGGTTGTTTCACCGCAAGATTTATAAATCCACTCCAGCCTTTTATCTTTGGACGTGGGGCGGTAGCTCAGCCTGGGAGAGCGCCGGACTGAAGATCCGGGTGTCGGGGGTTCAAATCCCCCTCGCCCCACCACTTTCTCTCAATGCGGTGGTAGTCTAGCCTGGTCTAGGACACCGGCCTTCCAAGCCGGTAACCCGGGTTCGAATCCCGGCCACCGCACCATTACAGCCCTTGCAGAGCAAGCGCTGGCGGAAAGAGTGCGTGCTATTCTGGAACTGCTAATTTCCAAAGGGGTTTACTCATTAATCGCTATCTCTCGAGTGTTTGCTCTCCTCAAGGCGTCCTTTGGACGCCAGAATAAAACACAAACCTGCTTGAAGGGATTCTTTTGGGAACAAACCCCCTTGCTAATGGGTCGCAAAGAGAGTGCACGCTAATACTATCGTCTATTTATGAGAAAGGAACTCTTTGATGAAACTTTGCAGAGCAAAGTTTGTTGCCTGCGAGACGTTGGAGTTTTGCTCCAACGCACGGGACGACAGTCCCGTTGAGTTTGATCAAGGTTCGTGATTCTCCTTTAAAACAGTGTTTTGGTTGGATTTCTCATTGGAGTTGCTTTTTGGATGATGGATTCTTCATCAGGCGCGTTTTTCAAATGGGTTCAAGTTTTTAGCGCTCCGAAGGAGCACATTTTTAGTGAACCCCTCAAGAAAAGCCCTTCCAGACAATCCACTCGT
>JALTBN010000012.1 GCA_027075325.1 Thermococcus sp.
GTTCCAATAAGACTCTAGGAGAATTGAAACTTCGCTTCAGCAAATGATACGGTGAATCAGGTCGTGTTGCAATAAGACTCTAGGAGAATTGAAACAGTGTGGGTTTAATCTTCTGAAGTCTGCGGAATGAATTCGAGGGGGTGTGGGGGACGGAACATCCCCCGGACAAAAACTCACTTCGAGGCCACGATCTCCATCACTCTTTCAAAAACCGCCCTGTGGTTGCCAAAAGCCTCGAACATCCTGTCTGAGTAGTTACTTGAGGCCGTCTCAAGGAAAGAGCGCAGGTTTCTGCTGATCTCCTCGCTCATCGGGACGTTGAGGGGCATCGGCTCGTAGTAGTCGAGGCCCTTTATCAGGGCCGTTGAGAAGTACCAGAGGGTCTTCCTGACCTTTCTGCCGCTGATCTTTGAAAAGCTCGCTTCCATGCAGTTGAAAGCGGAGTGGAGGAGAACCATCGATCCGATCTCAACCCCCTCCCTCAGGAGCCTGGCCCGCTCTTGGTCGTCCCTGAGATCCTTTATCCTGTACCCGCTCCTGGTCTTCTCATCGTAGGGAACTTTAACATCGTAGACACCCTCAACCCTGGGATCGTAGACAAGAACGTCGGTGCCGCCGACGGCGTACAGCTTGCCATCCCTGGCCTCGATTATGGTGTTCTCAGTGCTGAGAACCGGGAGTCCTTTCGCCAGTGCCAGGACGGACATGGTGCTCTTGCCCGTGTGGGGGTAGCCCACGAACAGTATGGCCTTCCCGTCCGGGGCAACGACGCTGACGGAGTCCGTTACAAAGATCCTCCCGGATTTGGCGCCCGCTCTGGCCGCAGCCTGGAGCGTGAAGAACACCGGCGCTTCATTGCCATAGGCAGAAGGCACAGAGGACTCTATCTTGTACTCGTCCCGTCCCAAGTGATCGTAGACGGCGCTGAAGACGCGGAAGGTGTCCCCCTTAAAGCGCTCAATTATGACCTCCGGATCGCCTCTTCTCCCGGCGGAAACGTCGGGAAGGTACCTTCTGGCAAAAAGGCCCCCGAGGGCGTCTTTAAAACCGTCGTCGAGTTCACCGGTGAAAGTAAAGTTGACCCCACCGATCTCCATGCTCATTTGCTCCCCCGCCGAGATATGGGGGGACGTGTTTAATAATTTTCCGCAGGGGAACAGAATGGAAAAAGTGTTGAAAATCAAAGGTCAAGGGGTTAAATGCCCTCACTCGAGGGCTGCGAGGAGCTTCTCCATGAACATCTTCTCCGGATAGGCACCCTCGAACTGGACCTTGTCCTCGCCGTCGACCTGGATGACGATCTTGGGGACGGCCATGACGCTGTACTTGTCGGCCCACTCCGGATATTCAATCGCCTCGACCATGTCGCCGAGAATCTTGCCCTTGCCGGCGTTGGTGTTCTCGATGGCGAACTTGTGGGCCATCCTGACGGCGAGCGGGCAGTACGGGCAGGTAGGGGTGACGAAGACGAGTATCCTGACGTCCCTCTCGACCTTGGCGAGCTCCTCCTTGCTCTCGCCCATGAGGTCTGTGGTCGCGTTGCTGACGTCAACGATGTCCTCGAGGAAGGCACCAAACTCGTGGCCGGCCGGGAGTCCAAAGAAGCGGACGCCCATGTCCTTGCCATCCTGGGTGATGGTTATCGCTGGAGCGCGGTCGATCCTGTACTGCTCCGCAACCTTCTTGCCCTCCTCCGTGTCAAAGTCGTAGAACTCATAGCTGAGCTTGTCGGTAAGCTCGCTGAGCTCCTGGACGAGCTGCTTCAGCTGGTC
Organism: Thermococcus sp.; assembly: GCA_027075325.1. Classification (GTDB taxonomy): domain Archaea; phylum Methanobacteriota_B; class Thermococci; order Thermococcales; family Thermococcaceae; genus Thermococcus. Next base: position 1,773 of record JALTBN010000012.1, read on the forward strand.
GCAGTACTGGCAGTGCTCCCTGCCTGTGAATCCGATGATCTTAACGGGGTTCGTCATCTTTGAGAAGAACTCATCCTTTATTACCTTCTTATCAGCGTCGCTGATCAGCCCCATTTCCCAACACCTCCATATCTAAAGGTTTATAACGCTTTGAACGCAATCTAACCAGGAGTTCAATCTCCGGTTTGCAACCTAAGGTTGAATGTTCACTATATAAGCTTTGCGTCACAGATTTGGGTGGTGTGGGTCATGCCTGAGACCGAACCGGACGTATTTTATATCCTGGGGAACAAGGTCCGCAGGGACCTCCTGAGCCATCTAACCTGTACCGAGTGCTACTTCAGTTTTCTGAGCAGTAAAGTCAGCGTTTCTTCAACTGCGGTTGCCAAGCACCTCAAAATCATGGAGAGGGAAGGCATTCTCCACTCATATGAGAGGGAGGGGCCTTTTATCGGGCCGGCAAGGAAGTACTACGACATAGCCATCTCGCGGACGTATGTTGCCACAATCACGCCGAACCTCTTCTGGTACAGGGGCTTGGAGCTTGGCGAGCCTTCCGGGGGGAAGGTTGAGATAAACCTATCCCCAGCGGGCGATAGCGAGAGCCTGACCGAAATGGTTGAGTCCTTCTTAGAGGTGAGTAAAGAGCTTGAGAAGGTCCTTTCGGCGCTTCGGGCACTCGAAAGCCGGCGCAACACGTTGATGAAGGCCATAAAAGAGCGCTACCTCCACGAGATTGGGGACATGACCCAGTTAGCTATTCTGCACTACCTTCTCCTGACAGGAGGAACCACGGTGGACGAGCTGAGCGACAGGCTCAACATCAAGGAGAGGGAAGTTTTGGCCAAAGCGCGCGAACTGGACAGGTTCGTACCGTTAATAATAAAAGAGGGCTTCATTAAGATTGACGAGGAGAGGTTAAAACAAAGAATCGGCGGTGAAAACGATGCCGGAGAAGATTAGAGTCGTCGTCAACGAAGACCGCTGCTACCTCTGCGGCGGTTGCGCCGGTGTCTGCCCGACGCTCGCTATAGAAGTCCACTCAAGCGGCTGGGAGTTCTTCCAGGATAAATGCATAAGCTGCAGGATATGCATCAACGCCTGCCCTGTGGGGGCACTCAGCGCCGAACCCCTGGAGGTGGAAGAATGAGGGAGATGAAATACGATGTTGTCGTCGTCGGCGCCGGTATCGCCGGCCCGATAGTTGCCAGAAACGTTGCCAAAGCCGGTTACTCGGTTCTGCTCATCGATAAGAAGCCCGCCATCGGAAGCCCGAAGCAGTGCGCCGAGGGCATAAGCATAAAGGTCTTTGAAAAGTACGACATCCCCTACGATAAAAGGTTCATCAACCGCGAGATATACGGTGCCAAGCTCTACTCCCCAAGCGGTCACGAGCTTGAACTCCGCTACAAGGAAGCGAGCGGGGTAATCCTCGAGAGAAAGGTCTTCGACAAGATGCTCGCTTACTACGCCGCCAAAGCGGGTGCGGATGTTCTCGCCAGGACCGAGGCCCAGGACGTCATAAGGAAAGACGGCAAGGTCGCCGGGATCAAGGCCAAGCACGAGGATGAGCCGGTCGAGATTTACACGGACATTATAGTTGCTGCCGACGGCGTCGAGAGCATGATAGCCAGGAAGGCGGGAATAAACACCTACGCCCCACCCCACGAGTTCGATTCGTCCTACGAGTACGAGATGCTTATCGAGGGCTACGACCCGGACCTCATACACCTCTGGTTCGGCAACGAGGTTGCCCCGAGGGGCTACGTCTGGGTCTTCCCGAAGGACGAGGACAGGGCCAACGTGGGAATCGGAATCGCCTCAGACCACCCGGAGACAGCAAAGTACTACCTCGACAAGTGGCTCGAGGAGAACAAGATTCCCGCCAGGAAGATACTCGAAGTAAACGTCGGCGTCGTTCCGGTCGGCGGCTTCGTGAAGGAGCTGGCAAAGGACAACGTTCTCGTCGTCGGCGATGCAGCAAGGCAGGTCAACCCGATGCACGGCGGCGGAATGGCAGAGGCGATGGAGGCAGGAACCATAGCCAGCAAGTGGATAGTCAAGGCCCTCGAGGAGGAGAACCTCTCGCTGCTCCAGAACTACACGAGGGAGTGGTGGGAGACCGACGGAAAGAGGCTTGAGAAGGTCCTCAAGGTCAGGAAGGTCACGGAGAAGCTCACGGATGAGGACCTCGACCTCTTTATCCAGATACTCAGCGGCGCCGACGCGGAGAAGATAGCGGGCGGCGACTACGTCGAGGTCATCAAAACGCTCCTCAAGCACCCGAAGGTCCTTATGAGCAAGCGCAGGCTCTCACTGCTCAAACAGCTCCTCTAACGCACCTGAAGCCCCTTTTCTTTTCCTTCGACCAGATGATGGTTTCGCTGCTTTTTCCCGCTTCTATAGTTCCCCAGGGTGAGTGCAGGCTCTTCCTTGCGGGAATGCGGTGGTAAACCTCCAATCCCCCGCTTTGAACCAGGATAAAGCCCGAAACGTCGGGCAGCTCCCTTATCTCAGCGCATTCGCCGTTGACGCAGGGCAAAGGCCCCGGGTCGAGACCGCTCTTCATCTCAAAGGTGAGGAGTTCAACAAGCCTCTCCAGAGTAGGCGGATAAGTCCCATAAATCCTCCTGACAGCAGAGAGGAGCGCCGGAAATCTCCTGTCGTCTGGACCGATGCCGTATCCAATCTCGTGGAGGGGATCCCTGGGAGGACGGCCTTCAAGCGCGTTCCTGAGCTTTATGACGCGGTTGGCCCACACCTGTATGGGCTTCGGTTCTCCAAGGGCCGAGAAGCGCCTGTCGAGGGAGAAACCCCTCTCCGGGTTTAATCCCCGAAGGTAGCCGAGCTGGAGGTCAAGCTCCGGCACGTTCGTGTACGCGTTTCCAAGCCTGACGAGATCCAAAGCCCGGAGAAAGATCGAGTGCACCCTCTCGACTCCTTCATCATCGCCCGCCGCGAAGAAGTAGAGGGCCGCGTCCGCCAAGCCAAGGAAAACAACGGACTGGACTTCAAGAAGGGCCTCAAGAGTTATCCCCTCATCAAGACCTTTCTCAAACTTCTCAAGGGCTTCTTCTGCATTCTCAAGGAGAACCCTCGCGGTGCGGGAGTACCCCCTATTAGGGGCATCCATCACTTCTTCCTCCACTCCTTGCAGTTCATATCGACGCATATCTCGTACTCCCTCTTTCCCTCGCGGATTTTGACGACGGGGGCACCGCCGCAGCAAGTCTTGTCCGTCGGAATTATCTCTCCGCGCTGGAGGAGCGGATAGGTGACGTCGCACTTCGGCCAGTTCGAGCAGCCGACAAAGCGCTTACCGGTCTTCCTGTTGTAGCGGACGACCAGATCACCGCCGCACTTGGGGCACTTCCCGATGACGAGGGGCTTTTTCCCGGGGTTCCCTGCCTTTGCGTTTCCTGCGTTCCCGGAGCCTTCTTTCCCGTCAACGGCTCTCTGGACCTCGCGCTCTTCCTCCTCGCTCAGCTCCTTAACCGCGCCGGCTTTCTTAGCGGCGGACTTAGAGGATGTAGCACCCGTTCCCGTTGTTTCCAGCAGCATCCTCCCGATGTCCATTTCCTTCTCCTTGAAGACCTTGAGGATTTTGACAAGCTGATTCTTGCTCTCCTCGATGACCCTTTCCCTATCGGCCTTCCCGGCCATTATACCCTCCATCTTCTCCTCAAAGGCCCTGGTGAGTTCCACGCTCACTATATCGGGCACGTTCTTCTCAAGGGCCTCAACGACGCGCATTCCAAGTGGGGTCACCTTTATCTTCCTCTTGCCCTCAATGTAGCCCCTGCTGTAGAGCGTCTCGAGTATCTGGGCGCGCGTGGCCTTGGTTCCTATGCCGAGGTCTTCCATCTTCTTTATCACCGCGGCCGGAGAGTAGCGCGCCGGCGGTTTGGTCCTCTTCTTCTCGCGCTTTATCTGGAGAACCTTTACGGGTTCGCCCTCTTTGAACGCCGGCAGAAGCACCTCGTCGAACTTGACGTATTTGCCGTAGACCTTCAGCCAGCCCTCTTTAACCGTTCTCGCGCCGCTCAGGATGAAGCGGTGGTCGTTGGAGTTTATTATCACCTTCATCGTCTCCCTGACGGCTGGCTCCATGAAGAGAGCCAGGAAGCGCCTGACGACGAGGTCGTAGATGTTCCCCTCATCCTTGGTGAGGTCGCCGGGCTTCGGCAGTTCGCCGGTTGGGTAGATGGCCGGGTGAGCAGGATCGTCCTTCTTGCCCTCAACGGGCTTGAGCTTTTCCTTTCCGAGGAGTTCATGAGCAAAGGGTTTATACTCGGGGAGGTGAGCCAGCTTCTGGATTATGCCCCTTAGATTGAGGTTCTTGGGTAGCTTCTGGGAGCTTGTCCTCGGATACGACTGAAGTCCCCTCTCATACAGCTTCTGTGCTATCTCAAGGGTCTTCTTCGGGGAGTAGCCGAAGGCAGAGTAGGCCTCCCTCTGGAGGGTTCCGAGGTCGAAGGGGACAGGAGGTTTTCTCTGCTGCTGCTTTACTTCAACCTTCTCAACGAATGCAGGCCCCTTCTTTGCCTCCTCCACGATGCGCTTCGCTTCCTCCTCGTCGAGGATGCGCTCCTTCTCGTAGGTGGCGGTGTACTGCTCGCCGTTCTTCTCGAGGAACATCTTGATGACCCAGTAGGGGGTCGGCTTGAAGTTCTCTATCTCCTTCTCCCTGTCGACGAGGAACTTGAGGGTCGGCCCCTGAACGCGGCCGGTGGAGAGAACCATCCACTTGCCGCTCGCGCGCTTTATCGCCGAAGTGAGAGCACGAGAAAGGTTGACGCCCCAGTACCAGTCCAAAACGTGGCGCGCTATTCCCGCATCCGCCATTCCGAAGTTTATTGTCGGTTCAACGTTGTACCATGCCTTGAGGAGGTCTGCCTTGGTCAAAGCGGAAAACTTCATCCTCTTTGCCTTTGACGGATCGACGCCGCAGGCGTATTTGAGGGCAGTGTAACCTATCACCTCGCCCTCCGTGTCGTAGTCACAGGCCACTATGAACTCGTCGGCTTTCTTGGAGAGCGTCGAGAGGGCCTTGATGTAGTCCTTGGCATAGCTCTTCCCCTTCTCGGCAACGTATACGGGAACCCACTCAATGTCGAAGATTGGGTAACCGTAGGTCTTAACCTTCGGGGCGAGGGAGAAGAGGTGGCCAACTGCCGGGGCGACGATTACTCTCTTACCGTCTCGGGTGAACTCGTAATAGGAAACCTTTCCAATCGTCTTTCTCACAGGTTTGCCTTCCGCTAAGGCGTAGGCGATCTTTCTGGCGACGTTTGGTTTCTCCGCTATGATGAGCGTGACCATGGTGACACCTTGGGATGTGTAGGGGAAGGGGCTATAAAAATCATTTGGCAAGCTTTTTCGAGAAAGTTCCCTCAGAGGCCCCCGCTGTTTAAAACGTCCTTGAGGAGGAATGTTCCTCGATGAGCCCTTAACCTTCACCAGCGCTTTCACCGGAGAGGGCTGAAAGGGGGGCTTTTGAGATGTCGCCCCCCTGGGGGCCCCGACGTCATCGCAACCCAATACTCGTCGGGCGTTGAGGGTTGCCCGCAAAGCCTTATAACCCTTGGCCCAACCCCCTAACGGTGCAGAACATGGCCGGAACCGTGAGCAAAATAATCCACTTTGAGGATGAGGAGGAATTCATAGACGATATGGACCGCGTCCTTGAGGCGTTCTCGTACCTTGCGGGGAGGTACGGGCACAATCCCGTTGAAGGGGTTATCCTATGGGACTCCATCGGAATCCGGGATAAGGAGGGCGTTAAGATCTTCAGAGTTGGGGAGTTTCCCTTCGCAGAGGGCACCCTGAACCTCGACCTTGAGGAAATCCGACTTCTTGAGAGGTATTTTGACGAACTCGAGAGTAAGTGGGACGAACTGAGCGTGGAGGACATAAGACACTTCGTTGACCTTATGAACGAGGCCGCGGGAAGGGAAGCGGTGATATACGAGGCGTATGACCTTGGACTGGACAGGAACACCGCCTACATCCTCATTAACATAGCAAACATCCACTACCTTGACTCCATACTTGAGGGTGACGATAGGGAAATCTTCGAGGGTGCCCTGGAGCTTCTCCTGAAGTACGTTTGAGAGACCACGGCGAGTGAATTGTTTTAAGTCATTAAATAAGTGGACAATTAAACAATTATGTAACTCAGCTATACCTCCGTGATGAGAGAAGGAAGGTGGTTGGAATGCTGTTCAAAAAGCGTGGAACCTTCACCGAGGAGGACGCTAAGAAAGTCATTGACTGGATGGGTACCCATCCGGAGGAGAAGGAACTCATAGTGATGGCCGAGAGGGCAACTGCAGAGGCCAAAAGACGTCTCTGGGACTACGCGAGGGCTATAAAGCTCATGGCAGATATGACAGGAGAAAACAGGAGTGTCAGGGTTGAAATACTCGAAGGATTTGTGAGCGAGAGGGTGCGGGGGATTGAACTCTGAGACGTTTTTGGTTCCCCTCCTTTTTATCTCAGGGAAAAGGACCACGAAACAAAAACCCACGCGGGCAGGAACTTCGTCGTATTTGATGCCGTACAACTAAAAATCTGCGGCGAGAGATTTTAAGCCTTTCCTCGGACTTTATATTAGTAAAGGTAAAGTATGGGAAGTGTTAAATATTATAACAGTAAAGTTATCACAAGAAAATTGAGGGAGGCGTAAAGATGAATGTTAGCAAAAGAACATTCGTAATAGGCTTGTTAATAATATTTATCTTAGGTTCGGTAGCACTAAGTGGGAGCATAACACAAGTCCAAGCGGAAGATAAACCGCCATATAGTTTCAAAAACCTCAATCAGGGACATATCAACTGGAGCAAGCCGGATTGGAGGGTATGGATTAACAGCAATGTGGAGAAAAACAAGTATGTTGTGTGGGGTCACCTTCCCGCATCTCCAGAGGAGAAGGAACGGGCGTATCGTTTAGCAAAGAAGTTCTACGATGTAAGGCTGAAGATCTTGGACGTGGAGGGTCTATTTAAAAAGTACAATATCACCTTCGCGGGGTATGGAATTGGATATTATATTGTTGGGGTGAAAAAACTCGACCCAGAAATAGTGGTGGGGATAGCGAGGGAGTTGCAGGAAGCCTCTGAACGGGCACATCTTGGAGGCATGTTGGGCAAAGACGCCCCAATAATTTTTGTGGAAGCCCCTGAAATAACTTTGGATAACAGGGAAAGTCCGTATCGCCCAGTAATAGGCGGCGTAAAAATAGCAACTTATCAATATTCCGAGGGATATGTATATGAGATTGCAGGCACGGTAGGATTCGCTGCTGTAAGAAATGGTGTAAAGGGAGTTGTCACAAACCAACATGTTCTTGTAAGTGTTGGATACCCTACGTATCAACCTGAATCCCCCTATTACATTGGGAATGTGATGGCCGTTGGAGGGGAATATTCAGATTCAGCGTTTGTTCCCTATAGCAACGTCGACAATGTCATATATTCTAACCACATTATCGCCTCATACGAAAACCCCTCAGTGGGCGCCCCTGTTAGGATGTCAGGATTATCCTCGGATATAACTTACGGGCATGTAACGAACTATGCTGACGTAGAGCACTCATTATATGGGATGCTTTACAATCAAGTCATAGCTACATACTCTGCAACTCATGGAGATAGTGGTGCCCCTATTTATGAACCAGTTTATCATGAATATGTTACAATATATGGAATACACTGGGGAAGAGTAACATACATAGAGACATACTCAATATTCTCCCCAATTGGGGGGATTATAAACGACCTGGGGATACAACCGCTCACGGGGTAAATGGATATGAAGGACAAGAAGGCGACATTGCTCATTCTGCTATTTCTTGTTGGAATTGTTGTATTAGCTATGGTATTCCAGTCAAGCAGTTCCGAGGATGGGGGAACAATGCTGAAGGTTTACATCAGAAAAGTGACGAAAGAGAAAGACGGAGTAGTCTTTGAGGTCTATCTGAAAAACGAAGGTTCTGAGGAGATGACTTTTTATTGTGGAAAGCCGATGATGTTCGTCGAAGTTAGAGACACCCGCGGCAATCTGGTGGGAGTGTATCCCCGGACTGTGCTCGATGTTCTTATCAAGGTGACGTTGAAGCCAGGTGAAACCTACAGAGAAGAAGTCAGGATGAAATTACCCAAGGGAACGTACAGGATACGGGCGTTTGCCGAGTTATCTTTCGATTCCAAATACAAAAACCCAATTAAGATATGGTCCAAGTCCCAGACGGTTTTGGTGTAAAGGCCACTGAGTTTTCTTCTTACCTTTTCCCCTATGTGAAAGCTAAGAGGCAAACCTTTAAACTGCCTCAGGATAGTGCTCAATATGAAGCTCATAATGGCCGAAGTCTTCAACAGCTGGCAGGGTGAAGGCGGGAGCGTCCCCGGGAGCGCATTCGGCAGGAGGCAGATTTTCGTCCGCTTCGCCGGCTGCGACCTTCATTGCCAGTGGTGCGACTCCAAACAGTATATCGACGCATCCCGCGTTTCACGCTGGCGCTATGAGATAGAACCATTCACAGGGAAGTTCGAGTACCGGCAAAACCCGGCTAGCGTTGATGAAGTTGTCGACGCCGTTCTGCGCCTCGATACCGGCGATATACACTCGATAAGCTACACCGGCGG
>JALTBN010000013.1 GCA_027075325.1 Thermococcus sp.
CCGGCCGGCTTGATTGAGAGTAATTATCCTGAGGCCCCCGGGGTTGAGGAGGTCTTAGAGCGCTTGGGTGAGAGGCACGGGTTCGTGGTCGAGGGGGCTTCCGGCCTTAAGCCGTTCTTCAGGTGGGTTGAGCGTAGGAGGGAGGTCGTGATCCCTAGGCGATCCTACCGCTACGTTACCGAGCTCCACATAGTGATACCTCACCTCAACGTGCATATCGTAGATACTCGCTCACGCTGGATCGTTATCGACTCACCCGGTGAGGGTGGGGAGTATGAGAGGCTGGAGGTCATGCCTTGGGCCCCATACCCCGGCTCAATAAAGGACGTGGCCTTCGGGAGGTGGTTAAGGGGTGAGTGAGGCAGCCACCACACTCTACAAGCAGCTTAGGAACCTCCTGGACAGGCTGGAGGCTGAGAGACCTAACCTACACCTGCTTAATGAGGAGGACCGGCTCCTGGCTGAGTTGATCCTCCTGAAGAAGGACCGCCTCCTTAAGGCGGTGATGGTTCAGGGGGATGAGGTCGGGGATGACGCCGGCGTTCTTTAGGGGTGGTTGATGATGGGCTCCGTGCCTAACTGGTTTAAGGCCCTGCTCGTTAGGGCGAGGCTGGCCGGCTTCCGCTACCTTACTAAGGGCTTCGCTTCCCGCCTCGCCTACCGTTGGCTTGGTAGGGACGTCGCCCCTGAATCGATAGCCCGCTATATGCGGTGGGCTGTGGAGGCCGGCTACCTAGTCAATCATAAGGGGCCGGGGAGGAAGGGGGTCTACTACCTCACGCCTAAGGTTGATGAGTTGCTGGAGGTCGAGCCCTCGATGGATTTGGGTGAGGCGCTTGCTTCGGGGAGGTGATGGGGCGGTGGGTCTGGTGCTCCCCATATACAGTGTTGAGAGGCTCCCCGACGGCAGGGTGGCTGTGAGGCAGTTCCTCCGCGGTGAGGGGAGGGATGTCATGGTGGCGGTCTTCGATGACTGGGAGGAGGCTGAGGCTTTCCTGGAGGTGCTGAGGGTTGCGTGAGTGGGTCTGCATGGAGTACGATGTTAGGGGGCGTGAATTGACGCGTTACCGGCTTAAGGACCTGCCCGAGCTCCCGCCCAACGTCTGGGTGTGGCATGACCCCACGGTAGAGGGTGCGGTTATGGTGGTCTGCAGGGAGGTGGTTGACGACGGCTGAGGCGGTGAGCCCGGTTAACGCTTTAGGGGGCCTCCCCTACCCGGTAGACTACGGGGGGCTTGCGGCGTTCGTGGTCGTCAGGGAGCTCGCCGGCCTCGGCTACCAGCTGGAGGTCGTCAGGGACGTCGCTAGGGGCTTATCGCCTAGCATGGCGGCGTTCATGCACGGGGTCGGTAAGTCCTCGGTTGCGGCTCTGGTTAACCGGGTCAGGGAGAGGGCTTTAGGCCGTTTCTGGAGGCTTAAGTTCCTCAGGGTCCTGGAGGCCGCTGAGGACGTAGGCATTAGGCCGGTGGTGGCCTGGTCTGGGGGCGGGTGCAGGTGCTTCTGCGGTAAGGCATTCAGCGGGCCTGCAGCATGCATCAACCACATCTACAGGAGGCACCCTGATATCGTGGCCCTCTACACTCAGGCAGTGCTTAAGGGGGTGTTCGGCAGGTGAGGGCGGTCACCTTCAAGCTATCTGAGAGGCTGCTGGAGGAGCTGGACCTCCAGGCATCAAAGGAGGGCAGGACCAGGTCCGAGATCCTCAGGGACGCAGTAACCGCCTACCTGCGCTCAGGCCGACGCACCAGGAAATTCAGGGTAAAGCGAATAATCCTCAGCTAATGAGGGTGATCGAGTGACGGGTAAGTTAAGTATTAGGGTTTACTGCCGTGAGTACGCCCGTAGGTTCTGTCAGGCAATCCATGCTGAAGAGCGGGGTGACTGGGGCGATTACTGTGTATCGTTCGCTGTCGAGGAATGCCTTAACGCCTACAGGGAAGATCCGAGGATGCAGGAGTTCTTTAATGATTGCCTACGGGAGTGTGGTGATAACATAAACTGTGTGGGTGGTTGTATGGAGGCCTTCGAACCCAAGCCATTATTCAAGGAAGGTGATTGAGTGATGGTGCGGGAAGATATTGGTATGGATAATTTGAGGGCTGGTGTGGCGTTCACTACGGCGCTGGCTGTTATGGCGTCCAAGTACATGCCTGAGTTGAGGACTGGGGATTTAGTGTACATTGCGCGCCCGCCGACACTATCATTCAGGTGTGAGGGCAAGCTATGCGAAGAGTTCGTGTACGTGCTGCACCAGTTGCTCGAGAGCGACTACGACGTAACCATTGAGATCAAAGGCAACCGCTACACGTTCCACATCCACAAGAAGCTAAGCCTATGAGGTGATTGGGTGATGTCTAGGTATATGAGGGTTCAGGTCTTCCATCCCTTCGACACTGAGTTGAGGGAGCTTAAGCGCCATTACGGTAAGGAGGCCTTAAGCGATCCTGAGTTCATTCAGTGGCTTGTCCACTACGTTTATCTCTTATTGGCTGACGGTGGCCTGATTGGTTAGGCCGGTTCCTTCCCTTGAGTTGCTTAGGAGGATCAAGGCCCTAAGGGATAGGGGCCTAGGCTACCGCGCCATAGTTAAGGAGCTTAACTTAGGTGTTTCTTATAGAACAGTTGCTCGTTGGCTTAAGAAATACGGGCATTTCTTAAACGGCGTTAAAGTGACACAAAATCCGAAGACGGCTGTCACTTCAGACCATTATTTTATGTCACGTGAACCCGAAGACAGGCCGGTTGATTTCGTGGAGGATCCATCAGTATGGCGTAGGCTCGGTAGAACCGAGAAACTAATCCTATCGGTTATGGCCACGGATCCCTACGCTTACTGGACCCCTACATTAATCCTTAAGGGAGCCGGCCTCATGAGGTATAAGCTAAGCAGGAACGCTGTTTGGGCTGCTCTCAAGAGGCTACAGAAGCGTGGCTTAATTAATTACTCACCTATGGTCACCTTATTCGCTGGAGCCGTATTCAGGGGTGCTTACTCGTTAAGACCCGTGTTTAATGATTCAGTAGCTGTCCACAACCTTAAGGTACCCGGCCCTCTGAAGGA
>JALTBN010000014.1 GCA_027075325.1 Thermococcus sp.
GTAGCATCGTACAGCTGGAATTCTCCGTCTGCAGTAGCAGCCCACGTGTAATCCACTATCACTTTTGCAGACTTCACGAACTTCAGAGTTTCCTGGTCTAACTTTATGGTGGTATGCGCGAATGTCTGTGCACCAGTTGCAGTAGCTGGAACTGTTTCACTCCCAAAGAAAATAGGAATGTCTACAGTCAACTGTATAGTATTTGGCTCAAGTTCATCTGCGCGTATCAGGTGCTTTATTGTCTCTATCATTACTCTTCCCTCCATGTTACTGTTATCTTCACGTCATCAGACGTCTCACTAGCAACTATAGTGCACTCCCCAAGTATTTCTATTGGGTCTTCAAAAGTTATCATCTTGTCATCGCCAGCTTTCACTGTAGCAACTTTCCTATCTGTAGTTTTAGTTGTAGGCTGCGGGTTCTTCTCTGTTGGGAATGGCAAGTATGTGTCCACTATGGTTACAGTGACATCACTCGCTGACTGATTATTTATTTCTATAGATACTACCTTGGTTATCTTGTCTACCGGTGATTTGAACACTTCAACTCCGTCTGTACTCGCACTAACTACTTTTGTTGGCATTTACACCACCTCACAGCTCGTAATCATAGCTTACTATTCTCATGCATCCAGGCGAGGGTGCTGTTTCCTGCACTACCTTGCACTTGTTTACCAGGAATTCAAACACTATCTTACCGTCTACAGATCCCTCATTTGCAAGTAGCAGATATATAGTTTCCATGTTTACCACCGTGAATATTTCCAGCTTCGGGTTGTCTGGTGGGCTATCACTCGCTTTGATGCATCCAATGTAAGCTTTCAGCGGGTTATCTGGGTCTGGTGTTCCTACGTAGCCAGAATCTAACTTAAGCAGGAATGTGTTCGATGGTATCTGTGGATATATCAGTATATCATTAGAACCCTTGATTCCCACGACTATCTGATATATGATGTCAGGTGAAGTCGGGTATAGGTTCAGCTTAGTGAGCAGGTTCTCTCCATTGTCTAACTCCACCATGGTGTAGTCTTCTGCTGGGATAATGAAGCTTCTGATGTACTTGAGTTGTCTTGTAGCGATTATTCTGAAAGGTACTCCTGCTGGAACTACGTTACTCACTTTTCCAGATGGCGACTCGAACTGTATGCACTGCCCTGGCTTGAGTAAGCTCGGCGTGTAAGTGTGTAAGTTGAACATCTGTGCCACCCCCTTGAAAAAATTTAAAGTTTGTACTTGTCGTACTCTTCAGGGAGTGGCTTCTCAGTCTCTACAACTACGTACTTGAAGTAGCTAGTCCATTTGACAACTTTAGCAGCAGCGAAAGTCTCAACACCTATGTCTACGGTGATCTTACCATCCTTTGCAGGGAATTTGTATGCTGGCATTTTACTCACCTCCTGCAAGTATCGTGAAGTTCACTGAGCTCAAGTTAGTACCAGCAGCAACTTCCTCTGCAGCACCCGCGGCAGTTGCCGGATAATTGAAGTACTCTACCACTACCCTGAGTTTGTTTCCGGATGAGTTGCTCCAGTCTATATGAGCAAGGTATCCCCCATCACACTGAACCATTGCGTTCTTTATTCTACCGAGCTCCCCGATAACCACATCGAATCCGCCAGTGGTGTAGCTCGCTGGGCCAGCGGTAGTTTTCATGACCACTGTATCACTAAACAGCCTCTTTATTGGTCTCTCGAGGTGTCCTATTACCGTCGCTGGCATGTATATCACCCCTTAATTAAAAATTTAGAGTTCAAGGACGCTCATGCCCTCAACTGCTCTGAAGCCGATAGGGGTGAATTCTGTGTCGCCAGTCTTGTATGCAGAAACCCTGATGTAATAGTTGCTCTCCGGCGGGAATATCCACGGCTCAGGTAAGCACGCTATGTTATCCTTCTTTGCAGACCAGTCTATTGTGAGGTACGGGTATGGTTCACCGTTCTTGTTCATAGCCAGCTTGTTTATCTTAGGAACTGGCACTGGCTCTATGAAGCCAAGGTAGATCTGGCCTTCCTCTTCTCCGACCTTGACTGGTGATGACGCGCTTCCTATGTAGTCAAGCGAGCCAGTCGAGCTTATGGTGTATTCGTAGTTAGCTGGGTTTGCATTACCCCACACTGATGGGAGTACATCTGCAGTGAGCAGTTCCAGGGTAAGCTGTCTGCCCTTTGCTCTAACGCCAGCGAATGCTTCTTTAGTGTTAGTCTTCACTACTCTGATAAGGTCAATGATCGGCAGTATGTTCTCTGCAACTATTGAAGCTGCGCTTGCCAGAGAGTTCTTGTAGAATGTCTTGTCCAGCAGGTTTATGAGTGCGTCGTACTCGTCCTGGTCAAAGCTTGCCATCTTAATGGTAACTCCACCGAGCTTCCCGATTTCCTCTGGAAGTGGCAGCGGTACCCTTCCTCTTATCAGATCCTCAACCGAAGAGAACTCTGGAATGGTCACCTATCACACCCCCCTTATCCTTTTACCAATCTTCCTCTCCTTAACTCTCGTCCTCAGCCTCTGAGTCACCTCTTCGAGCCTGTTTCTCGCAGTGGGTATCACTCCATGCATTCTAGCTTCAGAAATTCTGTTCCTCAGGTTCTCTAGAGCCCTCATACAACCACCACTATATTCTGGGTTCACTACAAATAAAAAGTGTGCTAAATTGACAAATTTGAAATAGTCAATTTTATAAAGTTAGCAAACTTATCAAAATTATGGCAAATATTGTGGTGTCTGACGAGTTGAGAGACCGACTTGCGTATCTTAAGGCAGTGTTCAAGTGCAAGAGCTACAAGGAACTACTGGAGTACAGCGCAGAGCTTATGGAACTTATAGCAGCTGCAAAATCCAATGTAGATAAGATGAAGGAGCTATACGACTTTCTGGATGAGCTGCTCGGGTTAGAGCAGAGACAGAGGAGGGGGATATGATGAGTGGCGTAGATCTGCTTAGATCTTTGATAGGAGATTACAGTTTCCACAAACTTCCAAAGAGAGAGCTAAAGGAGATAGAGAAGCTGCTGGAGAGTGAACCAGAGCGCATAATACAGAACATGATCGACATGTATGGATACCAGGAATTCATAAAGATAGTCAAGAAGGGTGCTCTAAAGAAAGCGATAGATGACGAATTAATAAGTAGTTTACTTTCCATAGCTAGACTCAGGAGGGATCGAGCATGAAAATTATAAAGCTTGCAAGACCCTTCGTACTCGGTCACACAGTGATTATCTCACTAATGTACTGTCTGATAGCACACTACAGTTTTGCACAGTGCATTCTGGCTACACTTGCACTGCTACTAATACACTCAAGCGCACAGATGACCAATCTATTGTGGGATGTAGACATAGACAGGATAAACAAACCATGGAGACCAACGGTTACTGGTGAAGTGAATATAAAGCGTGCTTGGGTAGCAAATATACTTGCAGCAGCTACTGGATTTTTCCTTGGTTACTATGTGAACTTACACTTTTTCAAGTGGTTAGTAGCTCTAGCAATATTTGCTTGGAGCTTCACACTGGCTCCAGTTAGAAAGAATGAGTTCACTCATGCACTGTGGATGTCAATAACCAGAGGTTTCATTCCAGCGTACGCTATCACTGGAATTGTACCGATGAGCATACTTATGTCTCTCTGGGTGCTGGCATTCAATGTAGCAAAAGACTACAAGGATGTAGAAGGAGACATAAAACACGGAATAAGAACAATAGCTATGCACGGTGAAACAATACTAGTACTGTGGATGTTCGGAGTACTTATGCTGTTCTACTTTACTCTGACACTGTTCATAATGTACCACCTGCTTCCACTGAAAGCACTGCTGATATACTGTGTAACACCAATAGCATTTGCAATCCCATTTACCCTTGACTCGCCACCAGCATTCAGTGATAACAACTTAGCCTACGACTTGTTCTGGTATGGACTAAAACTGCTAGCAGTGTTCTTTGCAGTGATATATTTAACGTAATTTTCGCCTTTCTTCTATTGTTTTTATTATTCCCACTAATATTCCTTGGACTATTGTAGATGCTGCAGTCGATATTATTGTGCTGCTCATAGCTTCACCCCACAGTTCTGGGTTCCTCAAGTTCTTCCTGAGTGTCTGAAAAAATAAAGAAATGCGGTCGATCCTGTTCATTTGCCCTTCCTCCTGAACAGACCTCTAAGGTTTACGCCTCTCTTTGGAACTGTCACCTTCACTATGAACCCCTTCATTATGATGCCCTTCTTAGCTTTCTGCACTTCTATCCTCGACGGTATGTCTGCTGGCAGACTAAGTATAGACATCAAAGTAGCTTTCATCTTCTCTATGCGCTCGCTGTCTATTATGCCATCAGTCCTGTACACGTACACTACTTCATTTGGGGTTACTTCCACGTTTATTAAGTCCATTCCCAATACCGAACCGATCATTCTTGCAAGTAATGGCATCTAACTCACTTCCTCACAAACCTTTTACCTAACCTCTCTCTTGGCGGCTCGCTAAATATGCCATGCTTCAACTTATGTTTTATTTTCCTACCAAGCTCTGTTCTCGGTCTCCACAAATCCATTACACCCACCTCACCAACTGAACCAGTTCACGTTGCCCACTACTGGCAACCTGACTCTCATTCTCACGTGCCTCTGTATCACATGTGTATTACCCCTGAAGTTATATTTTATAGTTACATCGAATCCATGGTTGGTAGTGATTGTTCCAGTCATTAGTATGTTCAGGAACTGCTGCCAAGTATCCATCAGAGAATCAGTTTTCCACTTACCTGTTAGAGTTACGTGGAAGCCCGGATCTATGTAGTGTTCCAGCTTCTGTTCCAAGTTCTTCACAAACTGAACTCCAGTACTCTCTTCCCATGCGTTCTGCAGCCAGCGTCCAATCAATCTAGCAGAGTTAGGATCTTCTTGCCAGTTGTATGCATTAGGGTCGTTGGGACATTGCTCGTTTGCAGGCACCTCACATGTACCAACTTCGCCTGGTTTTGAGTTGTTGGTGAATTTGTTGGTTATGTCACCAGTGAAATACAAGCCACCCCAGTGGAATTCCACATTCTGCACCTGTAGTGGGCACAGTTCATAGATTATCCTTGGTGCTTTAGTCATGGTACACTGCTTTTTCGGTGATAACAGCTCTAACAGGAATCTAAGTATAGCTCTTATCGGTCCAACCATTGGATATACTATGTACTCTTTTGCGCCAGTAACTGTGACTTCCACTATCTGTGGTTCTTTTATTTTAGGCTCTCTAACAGGAATGTACCCATAGCCTTCTCCAACTTCAACAGCACCAAACTTTCTCAAAGGTTCAGGAATCACGTTACCACCTCCACTCTCCAGGGAAACCCTACTCTCACCTTCTTTTTCGGCTCGATTTTAACCTCACATTCCATCAACCCCAACCTGGGGTATACTCTTAACTTCTCTCCTGGCTGCACGCTGTTGAATTCACAGGGCACCTTTTTCTCTTCCTTTCCTATAGCTGCAACAATTTCCCTGGCACCTATTATCTTCACTACCCTCACGGGAATTCCAGATGTTGGTGCATGTGTTGGTGTAGGTGTAGTGTGTGGTACTGGTGGAGCAGAGTGTTCCTCTCTTATCTTTATTTCTAAATATGGTTTATTATTGCTATTGTCGAAGACGTAGTAGTTATTTGGTGCATCTGCCTGTATTGCAAGTGCAATGTACCCATCTATAACGTTCCATGCTTCCAGTGACAGCCTCACCCGTTTGAAAGAGTACCATTGGCCTACTTGGTGCCACCCGTTTTCACCACAGTACTTACCAAAGTATTGACAGTTGGCAATGACAAATCTACCTGCTGGCGACACTTCTGGTGGCAAGTGAGCACCATTTATGCCTTCCCAGTTGGGTGAAACTACATTCACCGCTATCGCTGCTTCAGTAACAGTTACCGTGCTACCTACGAACGCAAATTTATCATTGTACATGTATAGTGTGACAGCTTCTATGCTATCTGGATCTACATCTACCGGGAATTTCAAGTACGTGATGTAGTTAAGATGGTATTTTGGAGCAATGTCAGGGTTTGAGTCATCTGACACAATTAACTTGTTTTCTCTCCACGCCTTGTTCTTGTAAGTGGTAGTCTCAACATATAACGCATCTGATGGATGCACTATCATGGCACAACACCCCTACACAACATTATGCTCCACATCGGCCCACCACCGTACACGTACATGCCATTATGGTAGATGTTGAGAGCACTTGCTATATTCACGTATCCATACGCCCAGTGCGGCACTGGAATTCGGAATGATACGGAAGTAGATTCTCCTTCTCTTAGGTTACTGTTAGCTATTGATGCTGGAACTCTCGATTGGGATACGTGCTTCTTGTCTGCGTACAGCACAGTAAGGAGAGTTGACCAGTCTTCCAATTCTACTACATCGGTGTTTGCTACAACAGTGTACCTTCCTTCAAGCACAGTGTAGCATTTGTTAGAGTCATATATTCCATACAGTTTACCCTTGTACCTGAATGCGCCTTGTACCACTCTAAGACTCATGTCTTTGAAGTCTACGTAAGATGTTGGCTTGGGGTATATTGATACTCCCTCTTTGAACTCTGGAATTATAGTCAGCGTAGTGTTATACACTCCATTCACTGGATACTCAGATACTGGTTTTGGTGAGCAGTTTAAGATCCCAAAGGTCTTTACTGCGCGTACTAACTGTCTCATGAATAATCTGTGGAACCCGCCGTATGCAGTAAAGTTAACTTGCTCTGGTTTTCTGATCACAAAAGGTACTGTCAGTGTTGCTTTACCACCACCTGGTAAGAACACTGCAGTAGCTTTCCTGCACCTTTCACCGGCGCATTGTCTTATGTGCACCGTCCTGGGTAAAGCATTGTTACAGGTGTACTCACAAATGAACTTGGTAGTGGTACCACTGTTAGCAAGGCTCCACTTCTGGTACTTGATTATATCTCCTACCACTTCTGCTTTACTCACTCTAAGTCTCGCTATGGAAACGTGCTTGAAGGCTTTAACAGATTTTAGCTTCTCTCTGTAAGCTTCTATGTACTCATCCACACTAACTCCTAAGTATGGCGCTTTTTCCAGTCCATTAGAGACAATGGTAAAAAAATTAGGATACGTCATATTCCACTAGTACAGTCTGTACACCGTCTTCTGGCTGTATCTCACTCACTAGTGGTGGTACAAACGGGAATGCTGATACACTGTACTCAATAGAGTGTGTGCCTCTTGATATATCCAGTACCTTTTCTCCGATTGCCCTAGTGTAGTCACTTGGATCCCTGAACCTTATGTGCAGTTCCTGTCTATCATTACTGCTGAACACTTGTCTGACTCTAACTGCTGCCCTCGGGAATTTAGGCTTCTGCACAAAGAAGTTCGGTGCATTGTGACCTCTGAGATCCATGTAGAATCCTATCCTCTGTCTTATCGGCGTCTCCTTCAATCTGAGCCACTTTAGCAGCGATGCAACCCACTGTATCACACCAGCAGAAGTGCAAGAACCCCAAGACAGCAGATCTTTGAAGATTCCAGGTCTCTTTCCTCTAAACGGCACATGGTAGTTCCCTAGTGGAGTAATTACAGTACCATAGCCCTTCTCTCTTATCTTAAGACCTGGTTCACTCTGGAATCTTATGTCTCCTACTATCAGCCCCGGGTATCTTGGGTCAGTAGAGTTGCCAGTCAAGTACCCTGGAGATCCAGAGTTATATTCCATAATCCTTGCACTCATGACTACATTCTGCGCCATCGCTTCATGCATCCACTGAGTCATTTCCTTTCCATCTACTGGTGCAGCTTTCTCCACAAACGGCAGCACGTCATTCGGGTCTATAGCTACAGGAGCATCTGGCAATACTGGTGAGCTCATGAGACCTCTGAGACTAAACTCACTATCAAGCATAGTTATCTTCTCTTCGCCTATAACAATGTCTCTAACTCTCTTTAGTCCTCTGTACCACGCTGGGTAACTCACAACAGTGGGCATCATGTGAACCTTGGTACCATCTCTATCCAGTGACACCAGAGTTGGAATGTTGAACACCATCACAGACCCCTCCTCTTAATATCTACTTCAACAACTTCCTCCTTCACTTCCACTGGCTGAAGTGGAAGTCTCTTCTCTTTGTTCCTGAGCCTCTTAATGGTGTTTATAACACCACATTCTCTCAATTCCTCAATCATTCACACCACCTCCAAATTGTCTGCACTAAATGAAGCGTTCCACTTGTATCGTATGGTGCTTGTTTTATCTGGCTTAACTACACCATTGTACTCCCTAGCAAGGCTAAGCCTCTCTTTGACTACAATTTTCACTGGTGAACCTATTCTAGCACGGAATGAAAGCTGCTCGTTACCCTTGAGTATCTTAGCGTACCTGTGCCCATTTACTTCTGCTACCACTTCCACTGCTCTTATCGCTGGAAGTCTCATTGGCTTGATAAACACTGTACAGTACTCCGGTGCTGGTCTTCTTGGAGTAGGTGGTCTAGTTGGTGTGTATCCCGGTGGCTGTTCTGGCGGTGGCTGATAGTGCGGTGGCTGTTCTGGTGGTGTAGGCGCAGGTGACGGTACTGGTGCTGGAGCAGGCGAAGGTGCTGGGCGTGGAGCTTGTTTCTTTGGTGGTACTGGCACAGGTTTACCTCTGACTGTAGCATATCTGCTTACCCAAAGTTCAGAACCAACTGCTGCCGTTGGGAGCACGAGCAGTGGTCTTATATCCTGTGGTAGTGTCACAGTTTTCTCTGGATATACCTGTATGAACTTCACTTCACTTGGGTTCCAGATATTGTTCTCACATTCTAACTGTCCATTTAGATCATTTGTACCTGCACTGAATGTTATCTCTGCGCCGGACAGCTTTGATAGATCAAAGTATCTATCTACGCAGTTCTCCTGGAACTCGAAGATTATTTTGTCATCTGTTACTGTGACTTCGGTGCACGGCGCCGAATTTGGAATCTTGGTGAGATACTCGGATAGGTCTATCTGACCCGATGACTCTATTATTGCTTCAGTAGTTTTTATTTCTTCGCCAACTGGTGCTATTTCTATGGTTCCTATGTCTATCTCTTCGTACTCACAGAACTTGCTACCATCGTAGTAGTAGCTGATGTAGGATATATTCCTTCTGGGTGACTTGAGCACATCGTCTTCAAACTCTGAAAGCGGTATATCTATGGAATCTTCCCAGTAATCACCACTACCGAGTTCAGTCTCTTTGCTTCCAATGACTGCTCCAGTTTCTGCATCTACCACCGCTACCATTACTTTGCCATCTGCTCCTTTGTTCACCACTCTGAACTTTGCTATTATCGTAGCGTTCTTTGGAACAAACAATATATCTTCTATGTTAGCTACTCTGATACCACTGTACTCTAAGTAGCAGCGGTCTACCCCACAGTCAAATTCTGGTGCTGGGTAAGCTTCTGCCATCAGAGACCCCTCCTCCTGGGTCTGGATGCAGAACCACCGCTTCCAGATTTGGATATAACATGCTTGAACATTCTCTTTGTACTCTCTTTCACCTTGCCCTGGTCGAATATCTGATAGAACACGGCGGGCTTGAGGAAAGCTTTAGCCCAATCTTCTACCCATTTGTTTACCTCTTCCTGATTGATGTCTTCCGGTGGTACTCCGAGTGCTTCTGCGATACCTTCTTTGTACTCTTCTGCTAGCTGCATCATCTTGCGTGTCATCACCACATTTATCACCTCCTCATTCTCCAGGCAATAACACCTGTAAGTTCGAAACTAACCTCCTTACCTCATTTAACGAGTCTATAGTGCTCTTTAGCTTATCATCCATTACTACCTGATTGTCTGAGAGTGTTTTCAGCCCGTTGTATACCTTGTCTAACTCTTTCAGTGCATTGTCCACCTTTGCACTTATATCAGTCACTGTTGATGCTATGCTGTTCAGTAGCTCTATCTCTCTACCATTGAGATCCTTAACAGCAGACAGTATTTCTTGACACTTCTCATATATCTCGCGGTTCGTCACTACAATATCGCCCATTATACATCACCTCAGCGGAAGAGGGAAGCACTTAGCGTGTCTGAGTGCTAATCTAACTATCCTCTTCGCAGTTATGGAATTACCCTTATCACTCACCAGTGAGAAAAAGCAGTCTACCATCTTGTTCTCTTGTTCATTGTAGCTTATGAAGTTCACTTTGTACCCTCTCTGCTCTGCGTATCCATCCAGTGCTACCTTGAACATCGGGAAAGCAGTCTGTGGAAGCAGCACATTGAATTTGTAGTGTGTGCCATCTGAAGCGTGCTCTATTCCATACATGTAGTATCTAGCCACTCTCATTGTCTCTACCTACCTCAGACTCATCACTTCTTTTGGTAGCGGGTAACTGTCGTCTAGCCTAACCACTCTTCCTCTGCGTATCTGTCTTATCCTCTTCCTCCTCTCAAAGAAAGCGTCCATGAGCCTCATCGCCACCACCTTTCTCCAACTCGCTCTTCAAGGCATTCAGTGCCATTACCACGTTCTTCGCAGCCATGTGCATGTCACGGTTGGATGACAAGTTCATCAGTCTTGTATACTCCTCTATGTTCTTCCTAACTTTCATTAACCAAAGTCTTTTACGTATTATCACACTAACACCTCCTACACAGTTACTCCATATTCTGTGCTCATCCACTCCTCATACATACCCCATGTGAGTGGTCCCCACCCGTCTTCATTCGTCTTCGCATGCCCAAGTTCACTAAGCATCTTCTTTATCTCGCTGGTTGTTAGTACTCTCCCAATTAGATCTAAGTGTGCCTGTTTCATGCACGCTACCAACCCAGTGATGTGAGGAGTAGCCATGGAAGTACCTGATATTGGTGAGAAGTTGTTATCCATGTTGTCACCTGCTCTGTCCAAGATACCGCAGATTGGTGCGTGTACCCGGAACCCTGGAGCCACTGTATCTGGTTTTATTCTGCCATCTGGAGTTGGCCCTCTGGAGCTGAAGTCACAGAGCTTACCATTCAGCTCGTTGTACGCTCCAACAGTCAGGGAATCTTCAATCCACCCTGGAGATCCAACAGTCATCTTTCGTGGACCTGAATTACCAGCAGCTACACAGAAAACTACTCCTCTCTCAGTGAGATCATGTATAACCCTATAATATGGGTCGTCTTCCTGTTTGCTCACATCAACTTTGCCACCAAGGCTCATTGATATTACATCTGCTCTGTACCGCGTTATACCAAGCTCTATCGCCTTTAGAATTGCGTCGTCGCTTCCAGTGCCGATGAGGTAACCCAAACACTTTATGCCAGTAACATTTGCCATTGGAGCCATTCCTTCAGTTGGTATTTCTCTGCCTACGAACCTTGATAGCCTGGTATCTATGGAATACCTACCACCGACACAAGCTGAGCACCACTCCCCATGGCCGTTGTCGTCGTGGTGCTGTATGATCACTGTATCAAAGGTCATGTCTCTGGTTGCTGGGTTCCTTCTTGATAATCCTGTGTCGGTGACTACCACGTTTACATCGTTGCCACAGTAGCCCTTCTCATTCGCTTTATCTGCACCAACTAACTTTCTGGTGTAGTAGGTGGTTGTGAATGGAGCTACGTGCTTGAATAATCCCTTAGACCACTGGAATATTGCATCTTCTGGAACTGTTGGATACTGGAAAGCGAACTTCATGTTGTTCAGGTACACTTTCTCTACTTCCTTGGCGTAGTTTAAGTCTTCTACCATGTCTCTTGGTAGAAGTGCAGCGATGTAGTTAAAGGTCTTTATCTCCCTTATCAGTGGATATACGTGTGCAGTCTTCTGCCACCTCACTGGCGGTAGACACTGTCTGAGAAACGCGAAGACCTCGGAGAACTTCTCTGGTACTGTTTGTATAATCACTGGTATTATCTGCAGGGTGTATAACACTCGTTCGACTGCTTCTGTAATTTTCATCAAGAATATTACGAAAAAATAGGTTAAAAAAGATTGCTATTTAGGTTACGCCAGACCAGCCTGTGCGAGCAGCTCAGCGGGTGCAGGCGTGCTGAAAGCCTTCTTGTAGTTCGGCTTCCAGTTCTTCTTGAAACCGTTAACCGTCTTGTTGTACCACTTGTCGGTGTACTGGTCAGCTTTCTTTGCAAAGATAGCCCACTTCACAGCAGGGATGCTTCTCCTGACAACATTGGGGTCTTCACCGCTCGCATCTGCAACTCCATTCACGTAATCATCGAAAGCCTTAGGGTCCTGGACGTCTGCAGCCCACTTAGTCTTTGCAGCTGCAATCGACGTAAGGGCTTTGTCTATAGCAAGATCAAGCGTGTCTGCCACACTCATCACCTCCCTTCTATCACCTGTAGTAGTGTCGCTTTGTAGAAATATAAATTTTTCAAATTTATCAACTTTAACAATGTCACTTCTGTGCTTCGATAAGTAGCGGTTGTTTCCTACTTATTATGTTAACACTGCTGAAATACTGTTTTACCAAGTCTACTAACTCTTCTGAAGTGAACACTTTCTGGAATGTTCCACGAATAGTCAATACACCATCGTAGTATGGTCTGCCAACAACTATCTCAGAAGTATCCCTAACCGCGATATACGCATGTCCATCGTCCTTCATAACTTTCTTTATCTCCTCCAAGATATAGTGTCTTTCTTTCGGCAGCACAACATTGAGAACATAGAAGCACAGCACATTGTCATAGGTGTTTGGTGTCAGTATCTCAGGATTATTCCACTGCTCCCAGTAAGGGTCGTACCCATAGGCATCGTATCCGAGTGATCTCAAGTAATTCACGTCAAATCCTCTGCCGCACCCATAATCTAGAATCTTCCCGTACAGTTTCCCTAGCACCATTCTTAGTGGTAAGCTTGGTCTTCTCCTTGCTATTGCAGTCAGCCTGTATCTTATCATGCACACCACCTTTTCTGGGAGTACTTCGTCTTCCTAATTACTTAATCTTACTTTCTTAAGTACATTCTTACTTCATTCTTACTTAATCTTAACTTTAACTTCATTCTTGCAAGAATGTAATGCTTTACATTCTTAACTTAAAGTAAATAAGGAATCATCAGTACGTGCAGAACTTAATGTAAATGCACATTTTACATGATAATGATGTAGAAAGAAAAGTTTAAATGTACTTATGCAAGACATTCAGGAAGCCGGTGACCCGCGAGCGCGAATGGCGGGCGTGCTGGCGATGGTGGAGCGTCCTTACGCGCGCTATAGGGGGAGAGTATTATATATAACTCGACACTATGCAGAAAGTCGTGACGTGACTGTTATGTGTAAAAACATTATTTTTATCAGAAGTCCTGATGTTTAGAAATTTTTATATATTCATCAGTGTATCGATTTTCATGGAATGGGATGAGGATACTTTCATGTGGCACTGGATGGAATTCTGCGAACTGCTGTACCCAAAGATAATAGCGAAAAACAGACTGGCTGCAGAAGTGCTTGGGCTGTCCCTGCTAGCAATAACTCATCGATTGTACGTGTATAGGAGCAGACCAATGCCGTGCACGTTCTTCATGGCGTTGATTGGAAAACCAGCAGCTGGCAAAGGAAGGTTGCTAGATTGTGTAAAGATGGCTACAGAAAACACTTGGGTAACAGATATACCTACAGGTAGTGTAGAGGCGATAGAAACCACCATTGAGGACTACCGATTTGGTGTGCTAGCATGGGATGAGATAGGTGAACTGGTAGAGAAATCTGGTGAGTATCTTAAGAGAGTCAAGTATCTTGTAAACAGGATGTATTATCTTGATAGAATATCCAGATATAGAATGAGCAAGAAGTCTGTAGATATCAGAGCTAACTCTTATTTCGTGAACATAATCTTCGCCGGTCTAGAGGAAGATTGGGGCGAGATCGAGAACGCATTCCTTGGAGGGTTTGAAAGGAGATTCATAAAACTTCGAGTCAACAGAGGTGCAAAACCATTCTCCAAAGAAGACACAAAGCAAGAAGCATGGACTCATTTGATGTGGATCTGGGACTACATTAACAAGCACGTTAATCAAATGGTGTTCGTGAAATTCGATAGTGACTTCAGCAAGTACTCTGATATACTGAGTACTCTTCCAGAGAGATACTGGAGTGCAGCGGAGGAGTACACCTACAAGTTGCTGGCGGCATGCAGCATAAATGCCGCGAGAGGTACCATGAATTCCGCACGCGCAATTTCGCGTGAAGGGGAAATAGTAAAACTATTCCCAATGGAAAAATGCGAAATTCCGTACTCTTTTGAGAATATTGACTACTACAAAGCTGAAGTATCTCAGGAGTTAGTTGATATGTATCACCCACTGATGACTGAGAATGCTCGTGACTTCTTTGAGCTCAAGATGATGCGAGACAGGACGATATGTGCAGTAGTTGATAGGCTCGGAACTATAGACGCAGGGTACTTGACTAAGAAACAGTTCGTGAGGGAACTGTTGAGATTCACTAATGCAGTGAGGTACAGAACCATCATGGAAGCTATGGAAGATGCCGGAATAATTCGAGTGATTCCGGGGAGCTTACTGGAGAGTGAAGATGACATAGTTGTGTACGATCACTCAGCGGTGTTATGCGCTAACTGTGCTCACTTTGATGCATGTGTGAGCTCTGGTAAAGTGACAGACATCAAGCAAGCTATGTTCTGCAAAAGGTTCAAGATGAAGCAGTAAATTGAAAGAGAAAAATTAAAATATCTTGAATTCAACTAATTAAACATGTTCCTGCGAATAAGTGTGCATGATCTGGACATATTAGACATTGAAGACCTGCTTGAGAGGTTCGATGGATTCATCGTATTTAGTGAAGTTAGAGTTCCTGAGACTGAGGAGGTGGTAGAGTACCTCAGTGAGAAGAATGTGAAATTTAGAAGGATGGAGTTTGGTGAGTGAAGGAGGTGGTGTGAATGATTGAGATAGAAACCAAAGCAGACCTGTATAAAGTGATAGATGAGCTGAGGACCGATGCCAGAAACGGCAGACTTGTAGGCTTTGTGAAGGAACTCAGGGGCTGCCAAGACGCCCATGAAAAGATAAGATTGCTGTACTTCGTATCAAGGAATCTCGAAAAAAAGGGATACAAACTTTCTAACAGGTGTGTTGCAGCGTTCTTTAAGTGAACAGCCCCTTTTCTTTTAATTTTTCCAGCACATCCGTGAAGGCCAAGTGCACGTACTTCTGTGTTGTTACTATACTTGTGTGTCCCATGATCTGTTGTACTGTTGTTATGTCAATACCATCTCTGATTAACTGTGTTGCGAAGGAGTGTCTGAACACGTGTGGGTTCACCCTCCTACCGATCGCGTATTTAGATGCCCTGTGTGTGATGTAGCATACCTTCCTGGGATACATTTGTCGTGACACATTACCTATGTAGTACTTGACTAAGTACAGCATCTCGTCTGGTCTAGAGAACCAGCGAGTGATTATTGGCACAATCCTCTCTTTGCTGCCCTTACCGTAAACTTTTATGGTGTTGTCAGGATTGTAGTTTTCTGGACTTAGTGTGCACAACTCACTAACTCTGATTCCAGTGCAAGCAAGTGTAGCAAGCACGCTTGCATCTCTTTTCTGTTCGTACTCTTCATGCCTGTACTCGTAGGGTGCAGACACTATTTTCTCTATCTCATCTATGGTGAGTACATCTGGTAGCTTCCTGCCAGTTCTAAACCTTCTCTTTATCATTCTAGCTGGGTTATAGGATATTACACCTTCGGTCATATAGAAGTCGTACAGTGCTCTAATAGCAGAGAGTGCACTAATCTGAGTTTGCTGGGAGTACTTGTGGTCGTAGAGCCATTCCATGTAATCCAATATGTCTTTTACTGTTGCTTCCAGTGGAGGTTTACCAAGCCATTCAGTGAACTTGTTTATCTGTGATATGTACGCTCGTACAGTATTGTTAGACATACCTGCTACTTTTGATAAATAAGACCCGAACTCTAGCAATTCAGCTGTCATAGCTTCTCTACTTTATCTTTTATGACTCTTTTGATTTCCTCTACTAGCTCAGGATCTGGTTCTATTTCTTGGTAGTCGAAGCCCCTCCCTAAGTAAGTCACTTCTACGAATCTTGGCCACTTGTGTTCTCTGTACAGTCGGTCGACCATCACTAACATCCCGCAAACTGGGCAGGTACATTTCAAGTGTCTTGTTCGTGGCATAGTTGTAGTGTAAATGATATATATAAAAATCTTTCCATCCCAATAGAAAGATTTAATAAGATCAGGTTTAATACAGGTTAAAGATGAGCGAAAATGATGATGTTAAAGTGATCAAAGACATGCCACGCACTGCAATTATAGAGAAAGACGGCAAGCAGTACTGGGTGTGCAAGAGATGCCAGCAAGCATTTGAGTCAGAGAAAGAGTGGCGAGCACATCTGCCCAGGTGTGCACGCGAACATAAATCGCAGGAAGCTGCACCAGAACCAGAGGAAGAGGCAGAACCAGAAGAGCCATACACACTTACACCAGAAGAGCGAATGACTCTAGAAATGAAAGAGGTCTTGAAGAGAATGCTATACACTACACCTGGAGTGAGTGATAAGAAAACCATAGAGTGGTTTTGTGAACAGTACTTCCCAAGTGTTCCAGTGTTGACAGAAGACCCAAATGAGTTATTCAGAGCTATACAGAGACACTTTCCCAAGGTTCCAGATGATGCAGTGATGCTCATAGTTAGATCGGTATTTGATGTCAAGGCTAAGTACACTAACACTGGTATCATGCCACCGCTGTTCATGCCATTCTCTCAGCAGAAACCAGGTTATTTCCCACCTCACCCACTCCAACAACTATCGATACAAGCACCACAGCACTACCAGATGGATCCAATGACACTTATGTGGCAGATGTGGCAGATGATGCAGACTATGATGAGAATGCAGCCAAGTGGTCAAGACATATCAAAACTTGTAGAGAGCGAAATTGAAAGGAGAATTCTTAGGGAAGAGGTGCAGGCACTGAGACACCAGCTAAAAACTATGGCACAGGCTCTCGCTAATAACCAGGTACCAACTGAACCCGGAGGCTGGCAGGATGACTATGCCAGGTTGATAAACAATCTTGGTGAGAAGATACTTGATCTGGGGAAGGAGATATTGAAAGAGAACAGGAAGATCAGACGTTCTCTCTTAGCTGCTATAGCAAAAACTGCAGGCAAGCACAAGCCAGTAGGTGAGGGTAAGACAGATGAAGAACTGCTAGATGCGCTAACTGAAGTTGGCTTGGAGGTGGTTGAGTGAAAACGGTACTCGTGTGTAGTCTGAAAGGTGGTACTGGTAAGTCTACAGTCTCTTGTGCTCTGGCAAAGGTGCTGTCAGAAACATATCCAACAGTGCTGATAGACGCAGATATAGATTCTCCGAATGTTCCAGAGATCATGAAACTCCATAAAGAGAGAATAAAAGTGTCTCCAAACAAGGTAGAACTGGTGCACTTGAACAACCTAGACGTCTTCAGTTTTGGTCTGATAACAGATAGAGCAGTATCAATGAGAGGCGAAGCGTATTTGCAGTTCTTGGTAGATCTGATGAGCCATGCAGACTTTAAAGTGCCATTGAAAGAAGCAGTAGTCATAATTGACTGTCCAGCAGGTGCATCTGACTTGTTCAGGGGTGTCGTGGAGGCATACGCAAACTCGATAGTTGGAGCAGTGGTAGTAACTACGCCATCCACTGTGATAGACGCTGGTAAGATGATCAGCATACTGTCGTACTTTGGAGTACCGGTACTTGGACTGGTGTGCAACATGTCTCGTTTCAAGTGTGAGTGTGGCAGAGAGTACAAGCTCTTCGGGGAGCCAGATGAAGTGAAAGAACTGGCGGAGAAAGCAAAAGTGAAGTACTACGGAGAGATTCCAGTGATACCACAAGGGAAAGAAGATTTAGATGCAATAATCAACAGCACTGACATATTCAATGAAGTGATAGAAGATATAATGTTCGCAGATCCTGTGAAGTCTAGAGAGTCCATTAAGCAGAAGCTCCAGAAAAAAGTGCCCAAAGCTGTGAAAGAGAAGATCATAAAAGTTATAGTGAACACTCTGGCAAGGTTAAACAAGAAGAGCTTAGATAAGTTTATCAGCGAGGGATTTGGTGGCAACACAATTGAGCTGCTGATAACTGATAATGAGGAGCCAATAACTCAGATATATCTGAAACTGACACCGCAGAAGATACTAGTTCTGAAGCAGCCGAAAGAGGTAGATCTGACTATATGTGCAGATCTAAAAACACTCATTGACATAGTGGAAGACAGGCTATCTATTGAAGACGCAGTGATGATGGGTGAAATCGAGATATATGGCAGCGGTGGTGCAGTAAGAGCTATGGCATTCTTGCAGAAGCTATGGGAAGAGATGAAAGAAGATGTGAAGGAAATTGTTGACGAGGTGAAGTAAATGCTTGATGAACTACGGAAGAGACAGATCAGAAGAAAATTGGGAGATGACTTAGACACAATCATAGAGAGGATGAACTGCACGGAAGATTACAAAGAGAAGGTAGACTTAGCAGTGGAAGTGTTGAACAGACTGTACAAGTTACTGAGGTGACAACATTGGTCAGGTGTATAAACTGTGTGTGGTTCGATCCAGTAGAGTCTAAGTGTATAGCATTTGACGAACACATAAGATTACCACGCAGGAGAAGGGCATGTGTACTGTACAACATGATACCCAAGACAGTAGTGAACTACGCTGATTCCATAGATAACTTGTCACCTGATATGCAGGTGAGGTTAGACTCGTATGGTATTAGGAATTTCCTGAGAAAGCACACTTTAGTTAGAGTTAGTAAGATTGATAGAGAGGTGGTGAAATGAAGTCGTACATTAGACATGTAGTTGTTAGAACTACTACACATGAGAAACTGAAAGCAGCATCTGGAAGATATAGTGTACCAATAAAAAGAATACTCGAAGCTCTGGTAGATATGCACATAGACGACAAGGGAACTATGAGCGAGAAACTCAAGGAGCAGCTGAGAATCATTGAGCTCACAGAGAGTAGATGAAAAAATTTATATAGTACTTGGATAACTAAAATACTGTAGATCAGAAATCGGAGGTGACAAGATGGAGGAGTGGTATAAACTTGAAGAGTTCGACGAAGCAGATTTTCCGAAAGCAGAAGTAAGGCCAGTGTTCGTAGATGACAAAAAGGTGGAGAAGTGGGTAGCTATAGTTAACCCAGTAGATGGACATGTGTACAACATCGCTACCAGGTTCTACACCTTGGTAGACCACAAGTACGTGTTTGATGCAGTAGCAGAAGCGATAAAATCTTACGGGTACGAACCACTAGTGAACCTGAGCTACACCAAGAGGGGTGCAAGGATGTACGCCAAGTTCATATTCGCTGAGCTGGATGTAACAGATAATGACACTGTAAAGCTTGGAGTGATGGTCAGGAACAGCTACGATGGATCGATGTCAGTGAACATCGGAGGCTACGGTTTCAGAGTTGTATGCGCAAATGGTCTAGTATTTCCACTGAAACTGTTCGGTCAGTACACCGCACACATAGGCTCAATAAAGGAAAGAATAGAGAAGATGGTTGACACAGTAGTGGAGAACATGGCTACACTCCAAGATAT
Source organism: Thermococcus sp. (assembly GCA_027075325.1). Classification (GTDB taxonomy): domain Archaea; phylum Methanobacteriota_B; class Thermococci; order Thermococcales; family Thermococcaceae; genus Thermococcus. The sequence continues at coordinate 19,576 of JALTBN010000014.1, forward strand.
ACTAACGGCAGCTGTCGAAAAGAAGATCAGCAGACTGGAAGCTATAAAGTTCATAGAAGATCTTCCAATCGCCAAGAGGAGAAAGACGATGCTGGTGAATATGCTTCCAAAGGAGGAGGAGATATCGATCTGGGATGCCTACAATACATTGACTTATCACTTCACTCATGAAGTCGGTAAGCTTTCGGAAGACAAAGCATATCAGCTCAACTCGATTGCAGCAAAGATCTTAGTAGCCGGGAGGTGATACTATTTTAATTTTTTTAGAAGGAGCGGATGGGAGCGGAAAAGATACTATCGCACAGTATCTATCCAAGTTGATTGGCTATCCAATAATTGGCACACTATCAGGACATTTGGTGTTCAATGAGATGACTGACTATCAACTGCAGCTGTACTGGGCGCTTCACGAGATGGAGTATCTGAAGCACATTGATCGTGCAATAAAAGTTAGACACCCAATAGTATCCCATTTCTACTACCATGGAGGCGAAATCTACAGAATACCAACGCCAAAGCACAGTATGATATTCCTGATTCACAACGTGTGCCATGACTTTCCAGAGAAGTATGTGGAGATACTGGAAAAATTAGGCTACGGATTTGAAATTATCGGCTACGAGCACTCTGGACTGACTGGCTTGCACAAAGCTGCAAGCACTATAGCTAAAAAGGTTATGGATAAGGAGGGATCTGTATGCTGTCATCGTTGCAGGGTATAAACAACCTAATTTCCCAGTATTACCCAATACTTCACGCATATTACGCTTCCCCTGGAACCGGTAAGACACTCCTGATGCTACAGGAAGCACACTACGCATCGGTGAGTGCAAACAGACTGAGCATATACTTGGACACAGAAGGTGGCGCAGAGATCATGTACATGAGATGGAGGGAGAAGTTTGACAATAGGTTCGGGAAAGGCGAAGTAAGAGTATTTACATTGACTGATCTGCACTCACTGCTCAAAGCGCTTGGTTACGAAGTCGAGCTATCCAAGAAGAGTGGTGTGGTGAACTTCGAAAAAGTGGAGAAGATATCTACTATATTCGACTGTCTTGGGTTCGATCCAGCGATGGTAATCTTAGACAGCATGAGTAAAGTGCTCAAGACTACATTCACTGGAGATAGGAGGAACTTTGGTCCGAGAGCACAAGCGATAAATTACATCTGTTCATCTCTTGCAGATGAAGCGTACAAAGCTGAGATTCCAGTAATAGTTACTCACCATGCATCAAAGGATCCAGCTGGCGGCAAGAAGCCAGCGATGTATGGTGGTGATGCAGCGAAGTACGAATTCAAAGTAGTGTTGTACTTGCAAAAGAAACCTGGGCACGAGAACATCATTGATGTATACTTAACGAGATATTTTGACAAAGAAAGTTGGAAGCACAAAGCCACTGTGATGGTGACAGATGAGGGGGTAGTAGACGTAACTCAGGAAGAACTGAGAAAGATCTTATTTGGGAGGTGAGCTAAGTGGGGGATGTCGCAGTACTTGGTGCCGGTTTAACCGGATTAGTGGCTGCATACTTGCTAGACGCTGAGCTGATTGGACCTAAGAATCCCCCACAGCCATGGGCGCCAATATGGCTCTGGGATAGCAGAAGTAGTGAAGAGTTCATTCAGCAACTATTCGGGTGTTTTGATGATGTGCCATCATCGAGAGCAGAGATCTGCTTTGTATACCAGGGAGAGCTGATACCGCACGAAGTTGGCAGAGATCGATATTCCAGGAAAGTTTACGGAGAACCAAAGGAAGATGCTGGATGCAAGGGTAAAGATAACTTCTGGTACATCAAGTTTCCAGTGCCTGTGCTGGCATCTGTCTTGCAGAGCAAAGTGCCAATATTGGAGGATAGAGTAGTAGCAGTAGACACCGAGAAAAATATAGTGACGACGGAGAATCACGGTAAGAAGGAGTATGCCGAGATATATTCTACAATACCACTGAACATAATGCTTGGTTTAACAGGATACAGTTACTTGGACTTGGGTATAGAAAAACCGATGTATAAGTTACTGTACTACGAAGTAGATTATTCACCACCATTCCAGATAGCATCTTGCTTCAACATAACCTACGTGTGCGACCCTTCACCTACTACAAGAATATTTGACATGCAAAACTACTATGTTATCGAAACCACTGAGCAGACTACGCTTGGTTCAGCACCCAAGATACTCAATAAGATAGATCTAAAGAAGATAGATGATGTGAAGTTGATAGGGCGTTATGCAAGGTGGAACCCTGATATACTCCTGCACAATGTCATAGAAGAGTTAATGAGAGCGAGGTGATTGTATGGATAGGTTGAGTGAAATGTTCCAGGAGCAAGCAAAGTTCACCTCTCTTTTTATTACTGGAAAGGACAAGAAAGAGAGAGTACAGTATGTGAAAGAAATGTTACTTCACTTGGTTGCAGAGATAGACGAAATACTTAATGCTGTTGGTAACTGGAAGCACCACAGGAAGTTCAGTGGAGTAGGCGCAGACAAGTACACTATAACAGAGGAGATAGTGGATGCATTCAAATACTTATTGAATGTCGCTCTGACAATGAACATCACTCCAGATGAATTCTACGAAGCATTCATGAATAAAACCAAGGTAGTGTGGTACAGGTATTATCTTGAGAGATTTGCAGAGCACCACAGAGATAAGGAAGTCGTAATAGTTGATATTGATGGCGTACTTAACGACTATCCATACACCATGTTGGAGTACATCAAGCAGGAGACTGGTATAGAGTTTGATACACTCGCTGAAGCTAAGAGGGATCTGGAGAACTATCAAGATATAAAGGAAAAATACTACAGGGAAGTGGAAATGAGCATGCCTATATCTGAAAGTGCAGCAGAAGTGATAGAACACTTGGCCAGGAAGTACGTTCTCGTAATATTCACTACGAGACCGAGAAAGAGGTTCGGTGAGATAGAACGCAGAACTATAGAACAACTGGAAAGGGCAGGTATACACTACACCCTGCTGCACTTCACGGAAGACAAAGCAAAAGATATTAAAATGTTTAAGAAGGTGAAGTTTGTAATTGAAGACGACCCAGTTACGGCGCTTAAAATAGCAGACGAGGGAATAAAAGTATACTGGATTAAGAGAAATGAAAAAATTAATATATCTCATCCACTTATAGTCCAAATAGAAGACATAAGAGAGGTGTTAGAGCATGAGAGAAGATGAGATTCGGGAAATAGTGGATCTTGTGAGCGGGAAGTTGAGTGAAGAGATGAAGGCGAGCTGGCCGAAGTACATAGACAATTTGAGGGAAGTGATGTGTACACTTCCAGAGAGACAGGGTCAGAGAGAAGACAAAATATACTACGGTACTAGACACATCAAAGTCGAGCTAGTAGATTACCCTGAGAACCCATACAGAGCAATATACGACATGGTTACATCCACTTGGGGCAATAGAAAAGAGTGGTGGGACAAATGGGGTAAGACTACAGTTAAGGGCAGGGTACTCGTAGTGTTATCTGCACTATCCAGACAGACACTTCCACAGTGCTTGGAATGTGCATCCTTTACGTTCAAGATACAGGGTCTTTCTAGAGCTGCATACGACCAGCTTGCTAGACACAGACACGCTGGCATTGGTTCAGTGGGTAGCAGAGATAACAATCACCTTGATGCAGCACTGATAGTTCCAAATACTCTCAAAAAGTTCAGTGAAGACATAGAAAAGTGGTGGAAGATCACCAAAGACCTCTATGAGAAAATAGTAACTAGTGGACAAAACACATGGCAGTGCGCGAGGTTCATTCTACCCCATGGAATGGAATGGAGATTCACGTGGTGTCTCAACTACAGAGGCTTGCAGGATATGATGGCACAGAGGCTACCATTCCACGAACAATTCGATACAGTGGCGACTGCTTGGCTCATGTGGAAGAGATTACACGAGAAGTTCCCACTGCTGGCAGCATTCTGCAGACCAGTATGTGACTGGGCACGTAAGTGCGTATATTCCAAAGCTTACAGCATGAGCGAACTCTTCAGCTGCCTGTTCAAACCGTGTGGCAGATGGCCTACTGGCGGTGATTACACTTACGCTGAATTCAACGAAGCTTGCACACACATCACTGAGTTAGAGAGAGAGCTTGGCTTCCACATTCCAAGGCCGCACGAATGGGATGATATAGTGGTTGAAGCTATAAAGAAAGATCTGAAATACTTCGAGGAGTGATGTGTATGGTAGTTGATTTATTTTCTCGGGAACTGAAGCTACTAGACAATGGTATACTTGACGACCCAGAATTCAAGAAGCCCAAGTCGTCAAAGATAGGTAACAGAGGTGATTCTATACTAGATATAGTACCAAGAGGTTGGTTATTCTACGCGCAGTTCCTGAAAGAATTCTACATACTGCGCCAAATTAGAAAAGGTGATGTTGTAGTTGACATGGGATGTGGGACTGCTGCACTGATGGAAAAGATCTACAGGAACGGCATAAAAGCTACTTACATTGGCATAGACTGCAGTTTACCAGCGCTGTCTAAGAGAGCTCACTTGTTAGAGAAGCGCGATACCTATGCACTGGTACGCGCCGATATTCTTGACACGCCACTTAAGGATGATGTAGCGGATGTGATAGTGCTATCTGAAGTAATAGAACACTTCTACCCAGAGTATCAAGAAGCAGTGATGTTAGAGTGCAGGAGAGTTGCAAAGCCAGGGTGCAAGCTAATATTAACTACCACCATATCGGGGGAGAAAAAGATTCCAGGGCATGTCGGTGAAATCAAGTACGAGGATGCGCTGGCTCTATTAGAGTCTACTGGTTGGAAGCCAATACAGAGCTTTGGACTATACTCAGATGACACTAGTGTATGGAGTGATGCCGAGAGGGAAGTGTATGAGTCTTTACGCAAATTCTACCCACCACAGTTCCTGAAAGCATTGTTGTGTCTGAATTACCCCGAAAGCTCTAGAAGCTACATGATTGAAGCGGAGGTGGAGAAATGAAGCAGCTCAAAGCAGCCATAGCTGAAGCGCTTACAGAGTACAAGTGGAAAGAAGTAATAGTAAGAGGGGTGAGATGGGTAGAGACTCTGAGTTTCCAAGTCACAATGAAGCTACCAACAGAAGCAGAAATATTCAGGGTGTACAAAGAAGCAGATGAGTACATTGCCAGAGCTAGAACCGAGTATATCAGAAGTACAATAGATGTGTGTTGTGCAGCACCTATATGCAGAGGAGAAGATATGAACACCAGGCGTATGGTAGTCACAAACTTCGACTGGTACTGGCATGAACACCCGTGGTGTGTCATAGCAGTACAGGCAATGTACAGGTTCCCAGACATGCATTACTTTTTAATTCTCAGATCTAGCAACTTGTACAGAGCACTACCATACGACTTGCATGCAGTTGCTTATGGATTTGCACCGGAAGTCAAGAAGCTGTATGATGAGATGTTCAACGTTAAAGCTCCAGCAAATGAGATACTCCACATCTATGCAACCAACGCACACGTGCTTAAAGAAGACTGGGATAAACTTACACAGACATTCAATGTGAAAGATCTGTCATACGAACCCCTTCCCACTGAGAAAAAGGAAAAGAAGCTGAAGCTGAGACTACGCGCTATAGGTGATAAAAGTGAAAATACTGGACGCGCGGTGGATTAAAGAGGAAGACGAGCTAGAGCTGCAAGTGATCAAACACAACAAGAAAGTAGTGACAGTAGATCCTAAGATTAAACCATATTTTTTTATTAGACTGAGAGATTATCCTACAGTGAAACACTACTTGTACAGATATGAAGTAGAGAGAGTAGATGCAGAAAGTGTAGATGGAGATTCACTGGTAAAGATATCAGTAGACTTCCCAACCCAAGTCAAGTATCTGAGAGATAAACTGGAAGCTCACCAATGTAAAACTTATGAGAGCGACATACCTTTCGTAAAGAGATGGATGATTGACCTTGGCATCACTCATGGAGACTTTAAAAATAGGGCGTACGTAGACATAGAAGTAGACGCAAGATCAGGGTTCCCCAATCCAGAAGAAGCAAAAGCTAGAATTATATCCATCTCTGTAGTTTTCAGCGACGGTGAAGAATACTTCATATCTAAGTCTGACGAAGTAGCCATGCTCCAGGAATTCTGGGATCTAATGATGGATAAAGCAGAGATGGTAACTGGGTGGAACCTGAGGAGATTCGACTGGCCATACTTAGTCAATCGGAGTAAGCTCTTACTTGGTGGGGTGCCATTCACTGGAGTACAAGAGTTAGATGCAATGTTCAACTTTCAGAAGATAGTTCGATGGAATGCTCCAGGGTTAGGGATGAAGTTAGATGACATAGCTTATCACTTCCTCGGCTTCAGGAAGTTAGATGATTTTGAGCACAAGGATGGAATGATTGCGCTGTGGAACAGCTTCCAGGGAGACAAAAAGTTGCTGTATGAGTACAACATGAGGGACGCTAAATTGGTAGCGATGCTAGACGAAGTATTGCACTTATCAGACCCGTACATTGAGATATCTAAGGAATTCCCCATCATGCTCAGAGACACTGGGTACGTATCAGATCTAATAGAAGCACTGGTACTAGAGACGGCGCAAGAAGTCCAACCAAGGGTAGTATTCCCGAGAAAAGAGCCTCACAAAGCTACTATTATAGGTGCAATTACCAAGAAACCGGTTGTGGGCATACACAGATCTGTAGCAGTGCTGGACTTCAAGAGCATGTATAATTCCATAATACAAGCATTCCACATTTCACCAGAGCTAATGAAAAGGTACACCAAGTTCAACCCAACACCAGACTGGAACAGCTGGGGAGATGGCATAAGGTTTATCCGTGGATATGTAGAGTTCGTACATAGGTACTCGAGAGAGCCAATATTTGAGCGCTTTCTCAAGAAAGTGGAGAAAAAAAGAGAGTATGCTAAGAAGATGAGGAATAAGTACGATGAGAAAGATCCAGAGTTCATAAGGTGGCAGTTAGCACAGTTTGGTTTTAAACTCATTCTTGTTAGTGCGTATGGTGCTACAGGATACAGTGGTGCAAGATACTTCAATGAAGCTACTGCTAATGCAATAACTTTCTGTGGTAGATGGATCATAAGTACGGGAATGCAGATAGCAGAGGACATGGGATACGAAGTGCTCTATGGTGATACAGATTCGTTTTTCCTGAAAAAGGAAGGTACTACACCAAATGAGATGGCTGAAGTCATAGATCTGCTAGCTATGAAGATACAAGATGGTATAAGAGTGAAAGCTCTAGAGACATTCAAGTATGTAGACGTCGATAAACTACAATTAGACCCCAAGTGCATTTATGAAACGTTGCTGTTGACTAAAGCAAAGAAAGTGTACTGGGGCAAGATAGTGTGGGAAGAGGGACATTTCGTAGAGAAAAAAGATGTCAAAGGTGCACCGATGAAAAGGTCAGACTCTTTCGAACTTCTAAGGAAAGTACAAGACGAGCTCACAGATTTGTTCTTCGATTTCGCAGATAAGGATAAGTCAGTCATACTGGAAGTGATCAGGAGCTACGAGAACAGACTTCGGGAAGAGTTATTTTCTGGCAAATACGACGATTTATTGATAATGAGAAAGCAAGTTCGTGGTAATCTGGAAGATTATTCTGTAAATCAGCCACACGTCAGAGTGGCGAGGAAGCTACAAGAGATGGGAGCATACAGACCAGGTGACGCGGTAAGGTGGATCGTGGTTAGAGAAGGAAATGAAGAGCCAGTAATAGGAGATAAAATTCCAAAGCCAACGCCGTCGGGGTACGCATACTACTGGAAGAGAATAAAGGACTGCATAAAAAGGATGCTGGAAGCTTTAGCAACAAAAGAGGTGACTCTGTATGACTTCATGTGAATCATTCTGGTACAGGTTTCTGAAATTGAGAGAGTTGCCACTCCCAAGGGAAGTCACTAAGACCAGATTAGTAGTATCATCTTTCGATACCCTGTTGAAATATCTGAAAGCTCTTAACGGTCATAAGCATTGTTTTGTGTCAGTATACTCTTTAGCTCAGCAACAGCTGCATGAATATGATGTGCTATTCTTTGAAACTGATGACCTTGAAAGCACTTTCGAAATAGATCGAGTTCTCACTGAGAATAAAATACACTTCGTGAAGTTTTTCTCTGGAAAGAAAGGATACCACTATTACGTGCCACTGATGTCAGTAAGTGTAGATAACTTCAGACGTTGCGCATTGAAACTTCTCAGGAAGCTTGGAATAGATCAATACTTAGACGATCACTGCACTGGGGATGTGAGGAGGATGGCGCGAATGCCATATACAGTGCACCCAGATACTGGACTCTACTCAGTATACGTGCCACCAATGTGCAAGGTAAACTTGGATGCAATGAAGCCAACTCCACCAGTGGAGATTCCATGGAAGCCTAATAGGATGCTTACAGTGACTTTGCTTGGATTATCTGCGGATGACTATAGGGAACAAATATACGGGCTTCTAGATGTAGTGAAAAAAGAGGAGTATTATCCAGAATGCATACTGCACCTGATAGAGAAAGCACATGAAACTAAATACCTATCACACGAAGAACGACTACACCTTGGCGCATACTTACTGAAGATCATGAGTATCAAAGATGCAGTGAAATTCTTTGAGTGTCTTGAAGACTTCGATGAGCGAGTTACTCTCTATCACTTAAATAAAATGAAAAACTCTTTCAGATGCTACACGTGCACGCGGGCAAAAGCCCTGGGTATATGTCCTATGAAAAATCAGAAAAGCTGCGTTTTCTACCCCTCTATAAACCTGTGGGTGAAGTAGTAAAATATAAAAATCCTAACGATAAAAGATAAATTGGAGAATGGAAAGTGGAGGTAGGATAGGATGAGTTATTATATAGAGAAGTATGGGCTGAACAAACAAGAAGTAGAAGCTTGGGGCAGAGAGCACTACCCAGAGTTTGCTGGCAACTTGAACCTGATAGCACAACTGTACTTGACGAAAGTGCTGGGAATAACACCAAAACCCCCGGTGCCACGAGAAAAAGTAGTTCCAGTGAGATCTGTTCATGAGGGAGACCGAACAGTGATCAGGGTGTTGGTTACTGCAAAGGTAGCAGAAAGATCTTACACAGGGTGTCCACACTGTAGGAGGAAGATAAATGGTAACGTGTGTCCTGGATGCGGAGTTGTTACACCAATCGAATATAAATGGCTGGTGTATCTAGCTGGTGATACCAGTGGAGAAATAATAGTGAGCTTCCCACCTGGAGTAGACGTGCCAGATGACTTGATAGGGAGAGTGATGTGGCTTGATGGTAGCTATAAGGGGGGAGAGTTCTTGGTTACTAACTTTGATTTCGATGAACCAAGAAAGCTACCAGCAGTTAGTACACCCGCACCAGCACAAGACCAGAGTAGCAACGTTAATATATCACCTACACCAACTAACACTCAAGAGCAGAGCCACCAGGACAACGCACACGCCAGCACGCCCTCCAGTGCGCGTAACTATTCTGAATCTGGTGGCTCTGCTCAAGAACCTACTACTACTGAAACCGAGGAGCCTGCTACACAGCAAGTTCAGGCTACTAATATTCCAGAGCAGACAGATCCAGTATGGCAGCAAGACAGAGAGAAGTTCATGTTACTCATAAAATACTTCGGTGGCACAACTATATTGAGAGAGGAGTTTGAAACGTGGAAACAGAGAGTAGGTATTCAGACTCCAGACGAAGTGGCATTCCAGCGACTTGGGTTCGTTGAGACTGAAGAGGGTATAAAGATTCCAAAACTTCCGGGTGATGGGAGATGAAGTTCGTGAAGTTTAGAGATAGGTGTTCTAATAGTTGCAGAGTAATGTGGGTAAACACTCAATACATACTCTACATCAGAGCACTGTCAGAAAATCCATTCACAAGTGAACCTGCAGTAGAGATAACTCTCAGATCGGGAGAGTACCCGGAGGTGAGAATGGTCACCTGCAAGACTGCAGATGAAGCAGAAAGGACTGCAGCAGAACTTGTAGAGAAAATACTACATTCGGGAGAGAACATAATAGACTTGGATGCTATAATTAACAAGAGCGGGAGGGCTAAGAAATGAAGTGGTATGAGGAGGACCCTTCTATTGTTGAGAAATTTCTTTTATCTATTTACAAGTATCTCGGGAACACCGAAGAGGACTATAGGTACAAGATACACGTAAGTGATTTAATCTATGATTGCCTAAGACGAGCGTACTACAACAAGATCTACCCTACTATCGTAGATATCTCTGGAGCTCTGAGGATGAGCATAGGTAAAGCAGTGCACGAAATAGAAATGTCGGCAGGACACGAGATGGAGATAGAATTCGAGGGGATTCTTGGCCACATAGACGAGTACTGGGATGGCATAGTTGTAGACAAAAAGACTTGTAGAATGATACCAAGAGAACCATATTCTCATCACGTGAAGCAGGTTGAAATGTACAGAGCAATGCTAATAGAGAAGGGATATGAAGTAGAGAAATTAGCAATTCTATATATCGATGTAAGCAAGCCAGAGATAAAAGCATATTCCTGGGATCCACAGTTTGATCCCTTGGATGTGTTGGATGAGATGCTTACTAAGAAGGCAGTATTACTGGATGCACTAAAATCTGGTATTGCACCACCAAGACATGTATCATGGGAATGTAACTATTGTCCGTACGCTTGGCAGTGCTTCAAAGAAGTAGGTGGTGAAGATGACAGTAGTGATTGATTACAGGGAAAAAAGCTTGCCAAAGTATCTGCAGAAAATAGAAGACATGGGAATTCCAATGAAGATAGGAAAATTACCAGCAGGGGACATACTAATAGCCGATAGACTACTCATAGAGAGGAAAGATTCCTACGATTTGTATCGCTCAGTTGTGGATGGTAGATTCTTTGACCAACTCAAGAGGTTAAAAGATGCAGCAGAGTGCAGTGCACTGTGCATAGAGGGATCTATAGCTACACCAATAGTGAAGCACTGGACCAAAGTGCCAAAAGAAGCAGTGCTCGGCGCAATGGCGTCTGCATTAACCAAATTTCAGGTTCCGATAATCTCACTACCTTCTAGATACTGGACTGTGGACTTCATAATCGCTGCAGACCGAGTACTCTCTAAAAAGTCTATTGGGATTCCAAAAGTGTGCTTCAAAAAGAAGAGTGCGAGTGTTAGAGAACAAGCACTCACAATAGTGCAGAGCTTCCCAGGCGTAGGTCAGAAAGTTTCCGTGAGATTGCTGGAGAAGTTCCACAGTATAGAGAACATAGTAAATGCGTCGGTAGAAGAACTTGCTGAAGTAGAAGGGCTTGGCAGAAAGAGAGCAGAAAGGTTGAAGGAGGTGTTTACTCATGACTTCGGAAATTAGAATATTCGGTGCTGGTGTAGCAGGCTGCTTTCTGGCACACTTGCTTGAGGACTACAAAGTGGAAGTAGTGGAGAGATATCCTAACTCATGCCCGCATTGTGCATTTGGTTGGGCAAGGTACGATACTGTGAGAAAGATGCACAAGTTAATTGGCGTAAACACTGAAGACTACATATACCACAAAATAAAGAGAGCAGTGGTGAATGGTGTAGAATTGAAAGTCAAGAATGTGGCAACGTTTGATAAGAGAGAGTACATAAAAGACATGAGAGATGGTATAAACTTAATCAATTGGGAACCTACATGTTGGTATAGTGACACTAAAGTACTCATTGATGCAACAGGGTATAGGAGAAGCATCATAAGCAAGTGTCTTGGAACATGTCCTGAGGGTGCAACTCAAGACATGCTGATAACGTGTGTGCAGGAGAGACTTAGAAGTTTTACTGAGCCAGTGATCTATATCTACGGAAACCGGAACGGTTATGCATGGGCGTTCCCATTAGACGACACATGGCACGTGGGTGCAGGATCCAAAAGAGGTATGACAGATGCAGAACTGCTGGTACGCAGACTGTTAGCTACCATTCCAGTAGACTTTGGCAAAAGAAGGTGCAAGTGTGTAGCTCCAGTAATGCACGTAGACCCCTTAGAACTTTCAGTAGATCACCCGTGTGCACCAATTGCAGCAAAGATACATGGAATTCCAGTGATAACTATTGGAGAAGCAGCATTCTGCACCAATGGTGTAGGCGAGGGAAATACAAGCGCAGTAGAATCAGCATACTTGACCTACGGAGCGCTCAAGTCTACCTATCCATGGAATGACAGTGATGGGCTAGTAAAACAGTATATGGCTAACATGGCACAGCTCTGGAAGCGTATACACATCAGCTATGAGAGAACCAGAGCAATAGAAAAAGGGTTCTGGAATGCGCTTGCTGCAACGCTTAAGTACGGTAACGAATTTCTATCGTTCTCTCCAAAGGCGTTGCTAGCATTGTGGAGGGTTACTCATGAGCGGTAAGCAGGTAAGTGATAGGGTATTAAACATAGTAAGAGAAGTAGTAGCAGAACTCGGTGACTTCGCCAGTAGAGATGTGTACTATAGGGTATTACTTTCCAGAGCTACGGTATCAGACGCTCTGCGCGCGCTTGTGAATAGAGGTGAGCTGGAGGTGGTTAAAGTTGCAGGGAAGTATAAGTACAGGTACAAAGGTAAAAGCGTGGATAAGACTGTTCAGAGCACCATTGGTAGTTTTAACAGTGGTAGCGACAATAGCACTGGAAGCAGAGAGTAATAAGCTCTTCACAAGAGAAGGTATACTAATATTCCTGACTATACTTTTTGCGAACTTGGCGTTCAATGTACTCAACGATGTAGTGGACTTTGACAGCGATAGAATAATCAAACCATGGAAACCATTGCCAAGTGGGATTATATTTCCAGATACAGCGCTTAAGGTATCCATCACATGTGGGTTTATAGCTCTGTTAACACTAATCATGCTGCAGTCTGCAGTCTATCTGCTGCTTGGTATACTTGGAATCTTTGCCGGCATCATTTACAACGTGCTGCATGATAGAGGTATCATTGGCAACATCTCACTCGGGGTGTCGTACTTTGTGTGTGCGTACATGGCATCCTATCCGAAATTCCTGTGGTTCGCTGCTGGATTTGCTTGCTTAGTAACAGGATACAACATTGCTGTTCAGTTACAGGATCTGGAAGGTGATATGGCTGCAGGGTGGAACACCTTACCAGTGCAGTTTGGATTACCTGAAGCAGCTGCATTATCTTCAGGGCTTGCGATATTTGGTGGGGAGATAATACTGGACACCACACTACCAGGAAGGATACTGTTCTGTGTAGCAGCCGCTCTGGTAGTGATATCGGTGATAATAGATGAAGACCAGTGGTATGAGATCCTACTCAGGAAGGGTGCCAGGTTGTGCATAATACTGGGATTCGTAGCGATGTTATTGTTTAGGTAGACCGGTAACCCGAGCTCAGTTTGTGATGGTTAAAATGTGGCATTTTTGTGAAAAATTTTTTTGTTTTTTATTTTTTGATTTTATTGTATTGTCCAATAATATAAATTAATGGAAAAATTTATATAGCATAAAGGATAAAGTAAAATTGAAAATGGAAATTGGAGGTGAGAGAAAATGGAAGTAGAGGAGTTGAAACGGAAGTTGGAAAAACGGTATAATGGAAGAGTAGCAGTGGAGGACAGTGGCTACCGGAGAGTATTCGTAGCAGTGATTCCAGTGTTTGAGGGAGATGGCCCAAGGTTGATAGTAGTAGGAGAGATTAACAACAACAGGGGGGTGAATGAGTTTGACATTCTCAAAGCCTGAGATAAAAAAGGCCCTGGAAGCCAGGATCCATGAATCCCCATATTTCCAGGTAGAGGAAATTGAGATACTTAGCTGTGAGGATGATGGGCGGTTTGAGGCAGTGGTGCACATCAAATATCCACTGGGCGAGGGCGTGATCGAAATCAATGGGCAGTATGAGGGAGATGATATAAGGTTAGATGAGTGGGTATGGCACTCTAGGGATGATTGGGATGCCTAGATGTAGGCATCCCATTTACTATATTTAATTAGGTGATGGCAGGGATGTAGTGAGGGTGAAAATCCCTCCCCTGCCAAACATATCGGAGGTGGTAAAAATGGAGTTAGAAAAGGAGTTGAAGCGTGCAGAAGAGGAGATTGGCGCGAAGTATCTGGAGCTAAAGGAAAAAATGCAAAAGGTGGGCATCGACCTCGAGGACAGCTGCAGTGAGTCAGACTTGGTAGCCATAAGGAGGGAGCCTTATGGAAGCATTATATACAAGGGTGAGTGGATATCGGTATACATTCCGGAAGTAGAATTGCGTAAGGCACTACCCTTTGCAAACCCAGAAATGATGCGCAAAGCAGCAGCAGAACTGGGAAGGCTCGCAGAGATCGCCGAAGAGGTTAAAGATCTAGTGAACGATATAATAGAGCTTGATAAGAAGATCCACAAGCTAAAAAGAGATGTAGAGCTAGAGAAAGAGCGCAAACTTAAGGAAGTTTTCGAAGAGTGGCCAGAAGTGCTGAGAAGGTGGGAGTTCAGGGAAGATAAAGTAGTAGAATTACGCAAGGGCGCCATTGGTAGAGGCGTTGGTACTAATGCTCTAAAATGGTACCCATGCTGGTATATAAACGGAGTGCAGTTTTACTTATCTGACTACATCACTAGAGATGGCAGAATACTGTCCAAGAGAGCGCAGGAAGAACTGGGGTTAGGCAGAGAACACATAAAAATATTGCTGGCAGCAGAGGAAGAGTTCAATAGAAAGCTTAAATCTGTACTTTAATTTTTTATTACTGATGAGCAGGAGGCGATAAAAGTGGATGTGTGGGCAGTAATACACCACTGAGCTTGGTCAGATAGTGGAGATAAGGTGATATTGGAGTTCGATGAAAGTTGGGACCCACGGAGTAGAGTTGAAGGAGGTGTAGTAAATATGATATGTGAAGAGTGTATAAGTGAGCTGACTAATATGGTCGACCACATAGTAAACGTAGAGCGAGACATACAGGAACATTCTCCATCGACTACACAGATAATACGATGGGCACTTGATGCAATAGAATCTGCAGAGGAAAGTGGCTGTCTTCCAACTGGTACAGCTATATACATGAAGTCATTATTCAAAACACTAGAAGATCTGGTAAAATCACGGTGCTGGGATACAGCCTACCATTACTTGCGCGACATAATACGGGATTACTTCACCAACCAATATAGACCACCGATAATGCACGCTGCACAGCTTTACAGAGGAGGTGATTAATATGATAGAGCTGATAAACCTTACACCCCATGAGATCACCATCTTCTTGGATGATGGTAGAGCAGTTAGAATTCCACCTTCTGGGAAGATTGCGCGAGTAAAGACAGTACAGGAGCCATTAGATGCAATTAGAACAGTGTCAATGATAGATGGAAACACCGAAAGCGTGGATATCCCAGTGATGGCAACAGTAATAGACCGAGTGGATTTACCACCGAAGAGAAAAGGCGCTTACTACATAGTCAGCTCACTACTCGGACAGATGTCTGCAGCATACTACCCAGACAGAGACGACATCCTATCGCCAGATACTGGGCCAAGTAGTGTAATAACCGATCCAGAAGGTAGGATAATTGGAGTAAGAAGGTTACAGAGATGGATGAGGAGGTGAGAAAAATGGATTGGGACGATATGGTAGTCATATTCGTAGACGATAGCGGACACCTGGATTGTGTAATAGGCAAACCTGAGAACTACAAAATAGTAGTCGCTTTTGACATTGATGAGGGAAAGGAAGATCTGGCAGAGGCATTTGTCAAGGTAGCTAAGACACTTGCACCAAGAGATAGAGACTGGTATCTACTAATTGCCATAGTTCTAGACTCACACGAACACGTAATAAATGCATACAGGTTTGCCAAGGAAGTGATACCAGCATGGCAGGATTGATCCCAGAGCCTATAGTGAAATACTACAAGGAAGTGTACCCGAAGAAACTTGAATGGTACAGAGAGACATTTGATGAAGCTACAGCGAAGACACTGGCAGCTTCCTTTGAATGGCACGAAGTAAATATGTCACCACAAGAGCTCACTAAGCTGGTGAGACAAGGAATCCTTAAGATATCACCATATTCCAGTAAAAGACGAAGAGAGTACATGATTTCTGATTTTTCTCTTTTAGACACTCCCAACGAGACTACTCACAGCGAAGTAAAGCATATAGACTACTACTTCGACATGATTGTTGGATATGATGACATAAAGGATCTGATAAAACGAGCACTGGAATCTGAGAAACCAGTACACCTGCTCCTTGTAGGGCCACCTGCGACAGCTAAATCTCTATTTCTGGAAGCAATTTACAATTCTCAGAAAAGTGCAGAATTCACTGTAGGTCCAGAAACATCCAATGCCGGTCTTGAGAAGCTGGTACTTGAGAAAAACCCAAAGATACTACTCATAGATGAGCTGGAGAAAGCCAAGGAACTGTCGGTGCTCCTCACACTCATGGAAGGCGGGACAGTTAGGAGAGTAAAAGGAGATGAAATAACAGACCTGTGTAAGATAGATCTGCGAGTGTTCGCTGCAGCTAACAGTGATAGGAGGTTACCACCAGAGCTGAAGTCGAGATTCCTGCGATTATACCTACCAGAATATTCCTACAAGCAGTTCATAGATATCTGCATTAATTACTTAACCAAGGAAGAGAACTTAGATAGAGAGACTGCAGAGATGATAGCACAGAAAGCATGGGAACTGGATAGGGATGTGAGAACTGCAAGACACATAGCAAGATTGGTGAAAAGTCCTGAAGACGTAGATAAGGTGTTTCAAATACTGGAAAGATATAGAAAGATTTAAATATCTTAATATCCTATTATTTTTTAGAGGTGGTAGAATGGAAGAGTTAAAAGTTTCCCACATACACACAACCCTAAAATACACCGACAAGCATGGAGTGACGAAAATCATAGACCTGCACACCACTGCAGATAAGAAGGTGGTGTATTTGGAGATCAAAGATACTCTAGACTCCACGTACTTTACACATATCAGAGGAGAAGATCTGAAAGTGCTGAGGAAGCTGTTTGAGGGGGGATGGTTAAGAGGTGATAAAGATGAGTAGTAAAATATCGGATGTATTGGGCATGACCGAGGAAGAGTTCATGGAGAAGTGGGAACAGTACCAGCAGGAGTTCTCTGAAATACTTTCTAACATACACACATACACAGATGCTGGCAGAGAATTAATGAGGTGGCTAGAAAATGAGACCTACGAGAAGTGCGTGTTCCTTATACAACACTTCGCGATGGTTGCAACTCTAGCAGATAACTCAGTGGAAGTACTAGAGAAAATCCAAGAACGCGCTATGGCACTTCTGGCTTTAACTGTTGCATCAGTACCCGATGAGGGTAAGATACTATTAGAGGCTCTATACCAGGCAAGAAACAAGAAGAGGTGATGTCATTGATCATCGACAAACAAATATCCTATGCAGACATTGAAAGATATAAGAACAACGGATACTACACTTACAGAATCACGAACAGGACAACTTATAGCAAAGAAGGTAAGTGGATCAGAACAATAAACAGGTGCCTTGATATACTCCAGGAAGCAGCGCTACCAGGAGAAGTGATATTAGCAGAGGTGTTTGATGACATAAGGAGAGTTGCCAAGGTAAAGAGAGAGGGTAAAGCCAGGAATCCTGGGAAGCGCACAGTGAAATCTGTGAGAATGGTCACAGTACTCAAGGGAGAACACAAAGCGGATCTCGTAGTGATATCAAAGGAAGAGATAGATGATGAGTTGATAAACAAACTCAAAATTGAAGCAGTAAAAATTGCAATTTCCTAATTTATTTTATTGTTAGGTGATGCACTAGTAGTACCATCAGTGCAGTGAATAGCGCTGATAGGAATGCAATGATAATCCCATGCTTGAGTGACAGTGATCGGTCTCGCTGCTCTTCCAAAGATTCAATGTTTTCATCATGCCTTATTGTTTTTTCTCGTAGCTCCTCTATGCAGCTTCTTATCTGTTCTATGTCTCGTCTAGTCTCCTCTCTCAGATCCTTTATGCTATCCTGGAGTGCAGAGATCTTGGCATCCAGTTCACCAAGCTTTCTCTCAATCCTCTGGAATCCATCCATGTTCGCCCTCCTCAGATCTCCTGGAGCTCTTCCTTTATCTCATAGATGTTCTTGTGCTCTACCAGTGCAAGTATCATAGTGATTATACCTGCTACTAACACTGCTATGCTCGCCGGTAGGTGTGCATGAGCGAACTGTATCAGGTAGGCTGCTGCCGTTATACCAATGCCACCTACAAACGGCTTGTTCTTGTGCAGTGGCTTCTTTACTGGTTTCTGCACCTTTACGGTCTTCTTTGGCTCTTCGACTGGTGTTGCTAATAGTGGCTTTACTTTCTTGTTCACTGCATTCATTATCTCATTATAGCCCCAGTTTACCAGCAAATCTTTGAATTCCACCCAGATCTGTGTCTTTGTGTCACAGTCTCCGTCTACTAGGAATTTTGTCAGGTCATTCTCCTTTATGTACTTCTTTATCTGTGGAAACTTGAACCATGGTTCTCTGAAAGTTGCAACTACTTCCTGCCAAGCACCCTCAAGCTGTGGAAGTGTCAGTATCTCCACTCTGGTACCGCTGCCACCTATGATATCCTCGCCACCAGCCTGCCCACCAAAGGGTACGTACTGCAGCACAAGACATATATCTCCACAACTGGTTACGATTGCATTAAAAACTCTCTCCACTTCGCTCTTAATATGTTCTGTACTTATCAGCTCATTCACATCCATACCCATCACCTCCTTCTCACGTTCAACACATCAAAATCTTCGGGGGTGACGTGAACCCCGAATGCTGCAGTGTGACCGTTACTACATCTGTAGAAGACATCACACCTGTACTGTGTGCCTACTGTTATTCTGATGAATGGGTTCCAAGATTCCAGTTTCATCTTTGCACCACATATAGGGCAGTTTATATCTCGCTGCCTCGGTGGTACACCATGGAATTCTCTACCGAATAGCGGGTAGTCTTCAGTTAGTAGATGTTTCTCCCCGTCCAGCGTGTATCCATATACTTTGTCACCCTCTTTCCCTAGTAAGTGGTACTCAATGTGAGCATATAGTGGTTTTATGTCACACTGGAACTTCACTGTAAGGGTAGTGTTCACGTATGCACATTTAGCACACTTGTAAAGTATAGCACAGATTCCAGGT
>JALTBN010000015.1 GCA_027075325.1 Thermococcus sp.
GGTAATAAGGCGTACAGCAACACAGGCACCGAGTCCTCAACATCATTCACGAGGTCGTTCCACATAACCGCTCAGGACATCATGCAGATGATAGGGAACGTGCCTAACAGCCAGCACTCATACCGGGTAATGATCCAGGCTAAGGTGAGCGTGTCCTCAGGGGACATGAACGATGAGGCCACCAGCAAGACTGTCGAGGTGGACCTCATCTGGAAGCCGGACAACATGCTCTCTATAGTGAGCGTGGACCTGACAGCCAACCCTGTCTCGGGCTGGGGAGGCAGGTAAGATCATTCCCTTTTTATTTAAGTTGAATTATAGTTCATTGTTCGGGTTTTAAGGCTTCTGGGCTAGCGTTTATTTAGTTTGAGCGTTAATTTTATATTAGGTGTTAGGGTGAGCAGGGAATACGTAAGGATAGAGATTTGGCTGAGTCCTGACGACCCCTTACTTGATTTCATTAAGAATAAATCGCTTAACGGGGAGCCTCTAGGCAGGGTTGTCAAGAGGGAGTTGAGGAGGATGATGTTCATGGATAGGTTTGCTGAGCATGATAAGCGGTTGGACTCCGCGTTGAAGTCCGTTCACAGGAAGATGAGGGAGTTAGGCCTCCCGGCGTAGTCCCTGCGCTGAGTTCGCTAAATTTAGTGAGGGTAGGTGAATGGCGAGAGGGGCTCGGGGTTTTGCTCGGGGTAAGGTTAGGGTAGTCCTCGATCTTTACAAGTCAGGTCTCCCGCCCTCCGAGATCGCTTTAAGGGTCTACGGCTCCGATGGGAGGAGGTTCAGGCAGAGGGTCCACTCAATAATCAACTTATACGGTAAGCGTCTGGGCATGCTTAAGGATCGTAGAGTCCATACTGCCGAGGGGGTGGTGGCTGAAAGTGATTCAGGCCTTGACCTCGGTTCTGAGGTGAGGCCGGGCTTCCATGACCATAGGAGGCCGGCGACTCCTTCAGACCCGTTCTTAGGGAGTTACAGGAATATTGTTCAGCTTAAGGCCTCCCTCAGGAAGGGGGAGGCCAGAGCCGTTAATGTGATGTCTGTCGTTGACAGGCTGTTGGGCCCCCTTAACTTCAGCCATGAGGGGCTGGTGAGGCAGACGGCCATGCTCCTTGCTAGGAGGCTGGCCGGCGGGGGCCGGGTCAAGGATATCGCCTCCGTCTCGGCTATGGTCTCGCTTCTCATTAACCGGCCTCTGGACAGGGGCAGTTTGATGGGGTTGTTGGACGTGTTTCTTGCTGAGGGCGTCACCTCAGTAGATGTTGAGCTCTTCCGTAGGGCTTTGGCTATTATTAACGGGTAACGCGCATGGGTAATAAGGTAGGTTTAGGCTCCGTGATCATGACTTTAGGCGGAGGCCTCCTCGCCGCCCTCCCAATACATGAGTACATGCAGACCAACCAGATCGGTTTAGCCGGCATCCTCGAGCTTGCCACCGGGTTACTGCTGTTCTTATGGGGTGCTCTCTTCATGATGGGTAGGGGGAGGACCGCAGTGAAGTACGGGTTCAGGCTCGGGAAGACCTCCAGCGCCACAGTACTGCTCCTCCTAGTGATCTTGGGCTTAGGCGCTTACGTTATATGGCACGGTAACTTAAGCGTCACCAACATACATAACCCGGCGGCAAACACGCAAGCATCAAGCGGTGGCATGATCCCTCTCGAGCTACCGATCAAGTTCGTCATCAGGAATAAGCTGACTGGTGCGGCCTTCGACCCTTCAGGCGCTCAACTCTACAACTCTAAAGGCTACGTAGTCGAGACTTTGAGCGTGAGTAACGGTGCCGCGACCACAGCCGGCACATACAAGTCCGGCGAGGAGTACTACCTTAAGATAACTAACGGCACGGCCTTCTACTTCATCCCTGTCAAGCTGCCCTACTACAACGCTGAGGTAGCCAAGATCAAGCCCCCCGACTTCCACGTGATCAGCGTCGATGCCGCCGTAGTGCCTTCATCCCTCCTTGTTAAGGTCATCGATTCAGAGGGTAACTCCGTGAGCACTGCGAAGATCTCAGCACCATCACCCTACACGATAATGATAACTAACAACCACCAGGACACGTCACTGCCTGACGCATTCATGAACCCTCTCACGAAGACACAGTACGGTAATTATGTGGTTATTTCAGTGACCGGCTCAGGTAGTGTACTGCCTAGGATTTCAGGGGCTAAGGAGGTATTCCAGACAACCGGTAAGGCCGTATATATCGCTCCGTTAAGCGGGTTAGCCTGTAAGACGGATCCGAGGACGGGGACGGCTACACCAGTGAGCACATCATTAGGCATATCCATAGACCCTACCGGCGTCCCCTCAGGGAACTACACTGTAAGCATCACAGCATACGCGGATCTTGACTCAAGCTACGTGCAGAATTACGGGGTAGCTAACTCAGACGCCGTTAGCTTAGGCACCACAACAATAACCGTTCAAGTGTAAAATTCCAGAAATAACATAACTTTTTTACGTATTTACTTCAGAATAAAAAGGAGGTTATTATTAAAATGCTACACTCGTTTTGTGGAGAACTTTTAGAACTCGTAAATGGGAAGCCGTACGATTACAAAAAGTTTATGGAGTGTAAGGATGTTAAAGAGATAGTAAATGCCACACGGGATTTTCAAACGAGAGTATATGAAATTGTTAAGAAGCACTCACCGAAAAAACCTGAGGAACTCCCGCCTTCTTATAATGTAGATGAAACATGCGAGCTCGTTAAGCTGGAAATGGCTATCGATTATTTGTGGGCAATATTTTATTATTGCAAAAACATGCCAGAAAATGCTTGTGAATTACTAAAGAAGTTATCCTGGTTATTTATGGATATAAATAGAGAAGAACCATTTAAAAATTTGCATGATAAAGTTTGTTAAGAATATATATTTTGTTCTTTCTCTTAATGAGGTAAGTTACTTCCTATTTCTTTCGGGAGTGATTAATGAGGGTGTTGTTGGGGATTATAGGGTTTCTGCTTATTGTTTTCGCCGTATATAACGCCTACTCGTTATCTAGTAGGCCCTTAGCGGTTGTTTCAGTTGGCGGTGGTTTGGTTGAGGTCTACCCCGGTTCTGGCTCGCTTCTCTCGGTCCTCTCGGTAAGCCCGCCTGAGGGAGTTAGGCTGGTGTTGAGTAATGTTTCCGTGGTTGAGGTCGGTGGTAGGCCGGCTCCAGTAGCTAATGGCTCAATATTTGTTTCTGGTAAGGGGGTTGTTCCCGTGAAGGTAGGTGGTTCGGAGATTGATTTATTGTTTGATTCTGGGGGCCGGTTCCTTGCTTTAAGCACTTACGGCGGTGCTGAGGTCTCTGGGGGTTCTGCCGACGCTTCAGAGTTCTCGAAGGCGGTCCTCACCTACACTCTGGCTCCTTTCGTTTCCGGCCTGGCCTTCACTTTCGGGGCCCTAGCGTTGGGGAGGAGGGGGGTGAGGCGCCGGTGAGTAAGGCGTTAATCAGTAGCAGGTTATCTGGGGTGAGGCCGGCCTCATTCAGGATCTCGCTCGTTGGTTTATTCATTATTCTCGCCGTCTTTGCCGGCGTCCTGCCCTACGTGGTTAAGTACGAGAGTAAGGCATTCATGGTGCTGACAACGCTGGCTATGGCGGGGATAAGCCTGGGTCTGTTAGCTGGTGGTGTAAGGTTTGACCTGAGGTTCGATCCCGTTAGCCTAGCTTACGGGTTATTGGGTGCTGGGGTCGTCGGCGCCTCCGCTATGCTCCTTCGGATTACTTCATCGCTGAGCGTTACGGGCTTCGTCCTGGTCTACTCCGCTGTTGCTGAGGAGCTAGCCTTTAGGTTCGGTGTTCTCAGGTTTGCTGAGAGGATAATGAGCGTCTGGTTCGCCGTCGTCTTCCAGGCCGGCCTCTTCATGCTCTACCACTGGATGGTCTACCCGGGCTACTCACTGACTGCAGCATACCCGCTTATCGCCGGCTTGGTCTTCGGCTGGATTGATGTTTACGCTAACGACTTAACACCCTCACTTCTGGCTCACGTTATGGTGAATGTGTTAGTGGCTATTTCTCTCGGGTAATGGTTGGTTAGGAGGAAATGCGTTTACTTTAATTCGAGTATCCTTATTAAGGCGGTATTCCCTAGCGAGGAAGGTTCTGAGGAGGCGTTATCGTTTATTGGTGAGGTTGTTAGGAAGGGATATATTCCCGTTGTATCTGCCGTGCATTTGGAGGAGAAGTTTAGGCCTGAGACAGTTAGGCGCATAAATGGCTTTATGAAGGCTTTTGGCTTCAGATTGTGCAGGGTTGATTTAGTGAGGGTTCAAGAGCAAGCAATTCGGTTTATAGTTTCAAAAAATGTTTCTCACTCACACACCTATGACGTAATGCATTTGCTTGCTGCTAGGGAGTGCGGCTGTAGGTATATTGCCGCTGTGGATAAGTTTATTTGGAGGCATGCCGGGGAGTTCGGGCTTAAGTACATTAACTACTACACGGGTATTCCTTAGGGGTGTGGTTTTTTGGGGAGAGCCTACATGGAGTGGAGGAGGATGCGCGATCAGGCTGGCGAACTTCTATTCCTGGTCGGTAAGGTACCTCCGTCAAGAAGGGGTGATGCATGGAGGATATATCATTTATGGCGCGACTGGAAGATATCCTTTACTGAGGCTAAGAGGAGGATTAAGGCATTAGCTAAGAAGTAGCTATTACCTTACGGGGGAGCATGGATTTAGAGTTAATCTACCTTTCGGCCGGCATTATTCTGCTAGGCGTTATTGGCTTAATATTTAGGTCTAGGTTCCTGATTAGGCTGGCAGGGGGCTCGTTAGCCATAAGCATTCTGTGGAAGGTCGGGCAGGTTAGGGGCTGGTTGCTTGACTCTAAGGCCGTGGTGATAATGTACATTACGGCCTCGGTCTTCGGCTACCTGCTCGCGTTAGCTATAAACCCGCCCTCGATTTCCTTTAGGAGGCGGAGAACTAATTAATTTAATCAGTTCTGAACAGCGAACGGTCGAACAGCTTAACCCGTGTGTTTTGCTCGTGCCCGCACAGGCTCCGATGGTTTCTGAACAGCTATTATTGTTGGGTGGTTGCTATCAGAACTGAGGGGAATAAGGCTCAGACTATAGCAGTTCTGGCTATCCTCACTGTTCTGCTCCTCGGGTACTCGGGTATTCTGCCTGATGAGTGGTTCCTGGTCCTGTTCGCCGGCACGTTCGTCGGCGTGATCGCCTACATCATAATGTCGTTCATGTATCCGTTCCTTAAGGTCGCTGGTAAGCACCTGATTGCTGTCAGCTTCTACAAAAACAGCTCTGAGACGGAGTGGGCCTTCGGTAAGATAGTCGAGAGTGAAGGCGGCATCTTGTTCAGGGAGTGCCCGGGCGGGGATAAGACGACCATCTGCGCTGAGATTGAGCCGATTAGGTTCGTCTCTACGAGGGTCCCGTTCAGGATGCTCGTGCTTAAGTTCCCTGAGGAGGTTAACCCTGCTGCGTTATTCGATAACGACTACATAACGCCTGATTCCGGCTTCGGGCAGATACCGGTTAACGTCGCCTACTTGAGTGGTGTTCAGGTGGGTGAGATGATAGTGTCCAGGAACACGGCCTTCAAGCCACTTAAGGACAGGATTATGGAGGCCCTCGGGAAGAAGGTTGAGAGGGCGGAGAGGGCCCCGATAGTTTACGTCACCAGGAATAAGGTGAGGAACAGCAGGGTCGCGGAGGCCTTCAGGAAGGCCTTCGGCGGGAGGCCTGTTAACACATCCTCACCTGAGGAGGGCCTTGAGGATGGTGAGGGAGTTGACGAGGGGGACAACCTAGATGATGCTGGGGAGGGAGACGAGGGGAAGGCCCCCATAGTCCTTGTGACGGGGTACAAGACGGCGGACATCAACGTGCTGAATAGGATCGCCGGTGAGCTGAAGAGGATTTCAGGGCATCAGGAGAGCAGGACCTCGGGGAAGGCCTGGGTTACCGAGTTAGGTAACGTGAGGGTGATCTCCACGGAGCTTGAGGAGCTTAGGGCTGAGAACATGAAGTTGAGGCAGGTGATTAGGGGGCTGGAGAGGGTGTATCAGGCCCCGCCCACGGTGACCACCACGACGTTCAGTCTTGAGGAGGCGGAGTCAACGAGGGATAAGGTTCTGAAGGCCGCTGGTTGGGTCGCCGGCGCCGCCGTGGTTGCGTTCCTCCTGCTCGTTGCTCTGGGGGTGGTGAACCTTGGGTGAGGAGTTCATACCTACGGGCGTTGACGAGTACATTAAGTTTATGAAGTGGGTCCTTAACGCTGACCCTATTTCATCGCTTCAGATAGCCGCGGTTAAGTCCATGAACCCGGCCATGCGGTACCTCGTTATGCGCGGTATTGAGTTCCTTGAGGCTTACCAGCAGGCTAAGGTCGAGTGTAAGGGGAGGAAGAATAGGGACGCGTGCGTGAAGGAGGTGACTGAGTTGAGGACCGGCGTTGACTTCGGGACCGTGATGAACGGCCTTAAGAATTTAAGCACCATAGCTACCTACCTGAGGTCCTTAAGTCCCAACGCCCAGTACCTAGTGAGTAGAGTCACTAAGTACATCCTGTTGGGTGAGAGGAGAACCGTTAACTACGAGATCGGCGGGTGGGTCGGCGGTAATAGGGGGATTGAGTTCTCGCGGATAGGCAGGAGGAGTGAGGCGGATGAGGATTGAGTTGGCTTGCATCCTTAGGGGATGAGAGGCCGAGGAGGGTTACCCCATACGGGTCCCTGTTCTCCTACATCTTCCCTTCAGAGAAGTATGTTAGGGATCTCGGCTTAGGCGATGAGCTCACTCCCTCCGTGGAGTACAGCCTCTTTATTCAGGTGGGGAGGCCGAAGGCCGGGAAGACCACCGCGGCCCTATCTATTGCGGCGTTGGTTGAGGACAACTTCCCGAACCTTAGGGTGAGGACCGTCCTGAGCCCTTCACTGCCTAACTGCCTGAGGTACGTGCCTCCAGATGCGGAGGTGGGGGTCTTCCTGGTGGATGACGCGCCGGTCCTGCACCCTGCTTACGGGGGAAGGAAGTTCGCCGACGCCCTTAACGTCGCTACCTACTTCATGATGCGCCATCTTGCTAGGAGGAGGGCGCCGGGCATAAAATACATGCTCGTTGTCTTCAACACTCAGCGTTACTGGTCTTTGGATGTCGCCTTCAGGGAGGCGAGCGATGTCGACATGTTTAAGTCTATGGTTAAGGAGCCTAGGGAGAGGAAGTACCTGCGGAAGTACCTCGGTAAGCAGTTGTTCGAGTTCCTGAAGACCGTGCATAGGGAGGTGTTCTACAGGAGGAATAGGGAGGCCCTCAACTATTTCGTCTACTACACCACATGGGGTAGGAGGGGTGTCGGGGTTCTTGAGGGAGGCCCTAGGAGGCCTTCAAACCTGTACGTTGATGACCGGACGCGTGAGGGGATGCTCGAGAGGTTATTTGGCTTAACCGGTGAGTATGAGGCTAAGGCCTTAGCACTCAAGATCATGGAGGCCCTCGGGCGGTTGGGCGTCAGCTGGAGCGACTCTAGGGGCTTCCTGAGGCAGTTGAGGGAGGTAAGTGATGTTAGGGTCGCGGACAGCACAGCGCATAAGGCGTGGAGGAGGGGGGCTGAATCAGCGGCCAAGGCGGTAGCCGCCGGGTGATCTCCAGCTATTTCTATTGGTGGTGTGCGAGGTGATCCGTGCTTGGTGAGTAAGCTCCACTACTTCAGGAGTAAGCGGGAGTTCAGTAGGTGGGTTAAGTCTTTAGGGCTCCCTGAGTCTGTCGCTGATGAGAGGTGGGAGGGTAGGGGATGGTACTACCATAGGGGTAGGGGCTATATCGTCAGGTATAGTTCAGCCAGGGATAGGGCTAGGGGCGGTAGGGTAGGTAGGGGTTCCTGGAGGCACACCCACGACATAAGTAAGTTGGTTGGTAGGTTAAGGCACCACGTTAAGAGGGTTGCTAGGGCATTAGCCAAGAAGAAAGCCTCTAAGCTCAGGAGGAGGGGGCACAGGAAGAAGGAAGCTGTTGAGGTAGCTGCTAAACACACGATCAGCGTGGGTGTCAGGAGGGCCAGATCATTAACTAACGCTTCACCGGCAGTCAAGAAGATCGCTCAGTACCTGTGGAGTGAGATACCTAGGCAGTATAAGGAGGGTAGGAACCGGGTCTGGACGTATATCGCCGTGGTCTCCCTAGCTAAGGTCATCAACAAGTACTGCAGTGCTAAAGGGGTTGACTGGAAGGCCGTAGACTGGAGTCAGGAGATAGATTGGAGGCAGGGATACCGCCACGCCAAACAATACGTGAAAGACATCCTAGGAGTAGGGAAGTATGAGGACATCAGGGAAAGCGATATAGGGAGGATAGAGAGGGAGTGGAATCAGTTAAGGAGGGATCTCAAACTCCCCGAAACCGTGGACCCGTGGGAGCTTAAGGCATTATTCAGTTAACGAAACTGGATCTAACCTGAGAACCGCTTTTCGCCTATGGTCCTCAAGTTCTGCTATTTTTATTGGGTGTGTTAGTGTGTGCCGGGTCTACGCTACCGTTAAGGGTAGGAGAGTCATTCTCCAGACAATAGGCTACAGGGGTAGGAGGGAGGCTAGGACTGAGTTTGCTGATCTCAGGCAGGCTAGGGCCTTCATAATGTATAAGGCTGACGCTAGGGTGTTAGGGATTAAGACAGGCTCCAAGGTTACTGTTAGGGTCGGCAGGCGGAGGATAGCCTGTAGGGTCAGGTCCTGGAGCCGGGGCTCTAAGCTCCTCCTACCCAGTAGGGAGTACCCCCTAGCTGGGATAAGCAGGGCTGAGTTTGAGAGGGTTCACGCGCCGAACAGGAGGTGATTTATGGTGTGGTATGTGGTTTATGAGGGTAGGCAGAGGTATAGGGACGGCTCAGTTAGGCGTAGGGTCAGGGTTAGGGAGCTGAGGGAGATACCAGACACTAGCCGGCCCCGTATAGTTAGCGAGCATTATGAGGCCGGGGACTTATGGGTGACGGTAGCTTACAGGAAGAGGGTTAGGGTTAGAGGAAATCATGTAACGAATAGGATATTCAGGAGGGATGTTCATTTAGGTAAGGGTGTTAGGGGTTCAGCCAGATTAACCAGGCACCCCCCTAAGGGGCCAAAGGTAGATAGGCGTTAGGCCTGAAGTAATTGGTTCATTAGCTCTGGTTTTTTCTGGAGTAGCTCCCTTATTTCCTTGATTATTCCCTCTATCTGCTCCCTCTTGCTTTCCTTGCTTAACGCACTTGCTTGGGTTAGCGGGTAACCGCACCTCCAGCAGTACCTCGCTCCTGGTGGGTTTATCGCCCCGCATTTGGGGCAAACTATTCTTTCTTTGCTTCCGTTGTCTTGCTGTTTCCTTATTCCGTATTTGCTGAGTATTGTTTCCTCCACGTCCTTGGCTGTTAGGTTCACGTATATCCTCATCATCTTCTCTGTTTTGTGGCCTAGGAGCTTCATGACTACTCTTTCGGGTGTTCCTTCCCTTATTAGCTTGGTTGCTGCTATGTGCCTGAGTATGTGGGGATGGATTTTTATACCGTGTTTTCTGCTGTATCTCCTGAATATTTTCTGTATGTTTCTGGGTGTTAGGGGTTTGCTTGGGTTGTTTGGTGATGGGAATAGGAGGTTCTTGGGTTTGTTCGTGATTAGGTATTGCCTGAGGAGGCCGGCGTACCTGATTAGAAAGACGATTCTTTCTACCCCGTTCTTTGTCTCGGTTACCCTGATCCTGTAGTAGCCTTCGGGCTCTTCCCTCACGTCATCCCTCCTTAGCGTTAGGCATTCCGATAACCGCATGCCGGTCTCGTAGAGGACCGCTATTATTGTCTTGTATGTTAGGTCCTTCTCCTCAGCTATTATTTCCTCAACAACTTCTGGTGGCGGTAGCCTGTAGGTGAGCCTTACCTTAGGGTACCTGAGTGAGGGGATAAGTTCATTCAGCCCCCACACCCTGAAGGCCCTCCTTAACGCCCTAACGTACGTGTATACGGTTGTCGCGCTGAATCCCTTAAGCCTTAACTCAATCATGTACTCCCTAATCACCCTCTTATCTATCTCCTCCGGCCTGATTCCCTTACTCCTCAACCACCTAACGAACCTAACGACCTTCTCCAGAACGGTATATATTGACTCTAAGGAAGTGATTCTCCCGTCAGCAAGCAGGTCCTCATAAACATCCTCAACATAACCGAACCAACCCCCTAACTCCTCAGACCTCCTCCTCAAGTAATTAGCTATCCTCCCCTCAGTAACGTTAAGCTGAACCACAGCAAACCCCCCGATAATGATTCAGTTTTTCAAAGGTTACAAGACTCGAACATAAGATATGGGGCTCCGGCCGGGAAACAGAGTCTATGTTCATGTCTTATCCCTTCATTATTTTGGGT
>JALTBN010000016.1 GCA_027075325.1 Thermococcus sp.
CCCTATCCAGGCCGGGCTAACTACCCTTAGAAGAAAAGCTTATAAGAGTGGAGGTCTTCTGTTACTCTGTTAAGCGAACAGGAGAAAAAGTCGCCCTGTTGCAATAAGACTCTATGAGAATTGAAAGCTGGTGTAGGCCTCCCCTCCTATCACCTTGTAGGTGTAGTTGCAATAAGACTCTATGAGAATTGAAAGCTCGCCAAGTCTCTCTTCTGGAGGTGGTCTCATGACCTGTTGCAATAAGACTCTATGAGAATTGAAAGTAGTAGAGCAGACCAGCAAACATGAGGCCAGCCAGTAGTTGCAATAAGACTCTATGAGAATTGAAAGGCAGAACCCTGTATCACGAAGTGCACAGTCCCCTGGTTGCAATAAGACTCTATGAGAATTGAAAGGATATGGGGAAAAAAGTTCAACTATATAGATGATACATGTTGCAATAAGACTCTATGAGAATTGAAAGGAAGCTGTACGATTCAAGCGCATGAGGTGGTTTGGGTTGCAATAAGACTCTATGAGAATTGAAAGTTGGAAGTCGCTGAGCGCATTTACCTGCTGAAGCCGAAGGTTGCAATAAGACTCTATGAGAATTGAAAGAGCTTGATGACGGCAACACATGGGAGTTCTACGCGAGGGTTGCAATAAGACTCTATGAGAATTGAAAGCCTTTTCTCTTCTTTTTCCTCATCAACATCGCCTCAGTTGCAATAAGACTCTATGAGAATTGAAAGTTAACTTTCATACGAAAGTTGGGGTAAAACAGAGCCGTTGCAATAAGACTCTATGAGAATTGAAAGTTGCTGAGCTTCATAAATAGCCGTTGCTAAGTCCCTGAAGTTGCAATAAGACTCTATGAGAATTGAAAGACTTTGAGAACTTCGTCACTCCGTTCCAGCTGACCCCGTTGCAATAAGACTCTATGAGAATTGAAAGTAAAAGAGGCCTTGGACGGCATAGTAAAGCAACTCGGTTGCAATAAGACTCTATGAGAATTGAAAGATGTATAGGATATAGCTATAGCACTAAGTAGATGGAGTTGCAATAAGACTCTATGAGAATTGAAAGGTAACAACGTTGTATCGTCCCAAAGCCACACCTCATCCTTGTTGCAATAAGACTCTATGAGAATTGAAAGGCACCGGCACAAAAGCGGGGGTTCACCCGTCCAACAGCGTTGCAATAAGACTCTATGAGAATTGAAAGCCCCTCACATCTGAAACGCCCAGCTGAGGCTTAACTGTTGCAATAAGACTCTATGAGAATTGAAAGAGCTTAGGGGGAGGGAGGAGGAACTGCGGAGGAGGGTTGCAATAAGACTCTATGAGAATTGAAAGCATATCTGTGAAAAGGAGGGATGAAAGATGGTAGATTATGTTGCAATAAGACTCTATGAGAATTGAAAGACAACAACGGGGGATTATACCATCTCATTTTGGTTAGTTGCAATAAGACTCTATGAGAATTGAAAGCGAGCTCCTTTATCTCCTTCTTCCTCCGGGTTACCCGTTGCAATAAGACTCTATGAGAATTCTA
The DNA here is from genome assembly GCA_027075325.1 of Thermococcus sp. GTDB lineage: Archaea > Methanobacteriota_B > Thermococci > Thermococcales > Thermococcaceae > Thermococcus. Next base: position 1,534 of record JALTBN010000016.1, read on the forward strand.
TGAGAATTGAAAGAAAACGGCCCTGTGGAAGTTAGATACACCATAACCGTCGTTGCAATAAGACTCTATGAGAATTGAAAGTATCGGCCTCGGAAGCTTCTTCATGAGCCTCATACCGTTGCAATAAGACTCTATGAGAATTGAAAGGGGGCCGGTAAGCATTGACGGCCCGGTTCAGATCGGAGTTGCAATAAGACTCTATGAGAATTGAAAGCCAGAGATCCGGGTTGAGAAAAAGAGAAAAACAAAGGCTCACTCCCCATAAAATGCCTTCAGATACAGCTCCCTTATCTCCTCCGGCTTCGGCTCCACGGGGTTGAAGGCAACCAGTCCGTCGCGGTAGGCCTTCTCCGCCATTTCGTCCAGTTTTTCCATGAACGTTTCCTCGTCCACAAGCTCGCCCAGGGAAGGAACACTCAGCATCTCGTTGAGCTCTTTGACTACCTCGATGAGGTCTTTGGCCGTCTTGAAGCCGAGCTCCCTCGCTATCTCGGCGTAGCGCTTCCTCGCGTACTCGCTTTTGTTTGCGTTGAACTCCATCACGTATGGCAGTAGTATCGCGTTGAGCAGTCCGTGCGGTCCTATCCACGCCGCTTTGTGGCTCATCGCATGGCACAGGCCGAGGCGCGCGTTCAGGAACGCTATTCCCGCCATAGTGGCCGCGTAGTGGACTCTGGCCCTCGCATCTTCGTCGCCCCTGACCGAGAGCGGGAGCCACCTGTAGACGGTCTTTATCGCCCGGATCGCCATCGCGTCGCTGAAGGGACCGGCGACGTTGGTCGTGTAGGCCTCTATTCCGTGAACGAGGACATCCAAACCGGAGTTCCTCGCCACTTCTGGGGGCATGGTTCTTGGGAGCCGAGGGTCGAGTATGGCAACGTCCGGCGCTATATCCGGCGTCACTATGTTATACTTTATCCCGCCCTTCTTCAGCACACTCGCCGCTGAAACCTCGCTCCCGGCGCCGCTCGTTGAGGGTACCGCGATTAGCGGCGTCCTCAGCTTGGGAACCGGCTTGGGCTTTGAAAAGCGGTCGATGAAGGCAATCTCCTCAAAGTTCAGCTCCGGAGCGTCGTAGAAGACCTTTAAAGCTTTAGTCGTGTCAATGACGCTCCCTCCGCCGAGGGCAACGAGTAGATCGGGCTGGAATTCCTCCCTCAGCTTGGGCAGCAGCTCCTCGACCGTCTCAACGCTTGGCTCCGCCGGCAGGCCTGCTATCGAGAAGACCTCTGTACCCGCTTCCCTCACGTAGTCCTCGGCCTCGCTCAGGAAGCCGTGCCTCTTCATCGAGTTTGATGCGAGTATGAGGACGCGCTCGTAGCCCCTAACTTCCTCTGAGAGGGTCTTCAAACTCCCCTCGCCCTCGATGATCTTGGTTTTCAGCCAGAACATGGGCACCACCGGTTATGGTTGAATGCTGGAGCTTTTAACGTTCTCGCAAATCTGGAAAATACTTCCATTTACTGTTAACCCTTTTGTTTACTGGAAACATTTAAATTCGAATTCCAAACCCCTTCTTGGGTGGTCTAATGTGAAGAGTGCTAAAGCGATCCTGTTCGTTCTGGTGGTTGTAGGTGCCCTCGCGGGGGCCGGCTGTTTGGGTTCGAGCAACGCTTCAACGTCCAGTGAAAAGCCCCTTGCAGGGCAAACGATAACCGTCTGCTCCGGAGCGGGTTTGATGAAGCCAATGAACGAGCTGATAGGCATGTTTGAAAACGAGACCGGGGCGAAGGTTGAGGTGCACTACGGCGGGAGCAGTGAAATCTTTGGAATCCTCCAGACGACCTGCGGTTGCGACGTCTTCGTTCCGGGGGCCTGGTACTACACCGAGCAGGCTATGGAAAAGGGCTACATCCTCAACGACACGGTGAGGAACCTCACATATCACATCCCTGTCATAGCGGTCCCAAAGGGCAACCCTAAGGGCATAAAGTCGCTCAGTGACCTCGCAAAGCCCGGCGTCAGGGTCGTCCTCGGTGATCCAAAGGCGGCCGCGATAGGCAAGGTCTCTGAAAAAATCCTCGAAAAGAACGGCCTGTGGGATAAGGTGAAGCCGAACGTCGTGACCTTCACCCCCACAGTGAACCAGCTCCTCATCTATATCGCCACGGGACAGGCCGACGCGACCATAATATGGGAGGACATGGTCACGTGGGCGCAGTCCAGGGGTAAAATCGAGGTTGTTCAGATACCAAAGGAGCAGAACTCGATTAAGACGATTCCAACGGCTGTAGCCACCTGCGCCGAGAAGGACGGCCATTTAAAGGCCGCCGAAGCCTTCAACGACTTCATAGCCAACCACACCGAAATCTGGGAGAAGTGGGGGTTCAAACCATGGAGGGGCTGAGCTTCAGGCGCGTCACAATTGCAGTTGCCTTCCTTTTCACCCTCTTCCTTTTCACGGCGATAGCGACGCTCTTCCTCGTGCCAAGGCCGGGGGAAATCATCGAGGCGCTGAAATCGGAGGAGATGCTGTACTCGCTCAAGCTCTCGCTCATAACCGCTTCACTCTCAACGCTCCTCGTCATCCTCGTCGGGGTCCCCATAGGCTACGCCCTCTCGCGCTTCGACTTCCCTGGAAAGAGCGCCGTCAAGTCAATCCTCGACCTGCCGATGGCCTTTCCTGAGCTTGTCCTCGGTCTGGCGTTGCTCCTCCTCTTCGGAAAGACCGCCCTCGGGGAGGGTCTAGCGGAGCTCGGCGTTAAGGTCGTCTTCACGAAGCTCGGAATCATAATTGCCCAGTTCTTCACCGCCCTTCCTTACGCAGTCAGGGTTATCTACACGACCTTCGAGGGAGTTAGCCCGCGCTACGAGCTTGTCGCAAGGAGTTTGGGTTACACAGAGTTCGAGACCTTCAGGAAGGTGACCCTACCGATGGCGAAGGACGGCCTCTTCGCGTCAACGATAATCACCTTCGCGCGCTCGATGGGTGCCTTTGGAGCGGTTCTTATCCTCGCCGGTGGGAGCTACATGAACACCGAGATACTCCCTGTCACGCTCTACCTGAACATCTCCTACGGCAACATCGGAATGGCAATAACGAGCGGAATAGTCCTCGTTATCGTCTCGTTCCTGGCAATACTACTCTTTGAGAGGCTGGAGGGAGGAAGGGATGCCTCTGTTAGAGGTTGAAGACCTTTCCATAGACCTCGGCGACTTCCACCTGAGGGGGATAAACCTTGAGGTCGAGAGGAATGACTACCTGACAGTCATAGGGCCGACCGGAGCCGGGAAGTCCGTTCTCCTTGAGGCGATAGCCGGCTTCTACCCCCTCCGCTCCGGCAGGGTGATACTCGACGGCAGGGACGTGACGAACCTGCCACCGGAGAAGCGAGGGATAAGCATAGTCTATCAGGACTTCGTCCTCTTCCCCCACCTGAGCGTCTTCGAGAACATCGCCTTCGGCCTGAGGAAGGTGGAGAGGAACGAGGAGAGGATAAAGAGCGAGGTGGAGCACATAGCGGAGGAGCTACGCATCGACCACCTCCTCCACAGAAAACCGGGGACGCTCAGCGGCGGCGAACAGCAGCGCGTGGCAATAGCGAGGGCCTTAGTAGTCAGACCCAAGGTCCTCCTCATGGACGAACCTTTCTCTGCCCTAGACGAGAAGACGAGGGAAAAGCTCCGCTCCCTCGTGAAGAAAGTTATAGGGGAGCACGGCACGACGGTTATCCACGTCACCCACGACTTCGAGGACGTCTTCACCCTGGCGAAGCACGTCGCGGTTATGAGAAACGGGAGGCTTGTCCAGTTTGGAACCCCCGAGGAGGTCTTTTCGAGGCCAAACGATGAGTTCATCGCGGACTTCGTCGGCACGAACCTGCTCAGGGGAAAGGCGGAGGGAAGGCGCGACGGCCTCACTGCAATAAGGGTGGGCAACGTGGTGCTCTACACAGTGGATGAAGCAGAGGGAGAAGTAACGCTCTCCCTGAGACCGGAGGAGGTAATCCTCGCGAGGGAACCGGGCGAGTGCTCGGCCCAGAACGTCCTGCCCGTGGAGGTCACGGGGATGGAGAGGCGCGGCCACCTTGTCTGGCTCTCACTGGCCGCGGACGGCCTATCGCTGAGGGCCGTTGTGACGCCGAACGCGGTGGAGCTTTTGAAAATCCGACCTGGGAAGAGGTTTTACGCCCTCTTCAAGGCTAGCGCGTTGAGGGTGGTAAAATGAGCCCGGAGAGGCTTTTAGAACTCTACTTCGACGAGGACTGCCCCTACTTCGATGAAACAACGGAATTGCTTGGAATCAGTGGGCGGGGCAGGATGAGCATAATCCCCCGCGAGGAAGGGATTTCAGCCTGCACCGAGGAGCTTTCGGGGTTTTTAGCGAAAAAGGGTCTCTCCATTGATTTTTTGCCGAGCGGTTCGCCTTTCGGGGCTGGAAAGGCAATCTTAACGGCCGAGGGGGATTTAAAAACCCTCTTCCGGGTCTGGCGCGTCTCCCAGACCTTCCTCTCGATAACCTGTGCAATAGCCACAGAAACCAAGAGGCTCGTCGAACTCGCGAGGAGGGCGAACCCTGACGTTATCGTCGCCACCACCAGAAAACCCCACCCGGGGATGCGCTACTTTGAGCTTAAGGCCGTCAGAACCGGCGGTGGGGAAATCCACAGGAACTCGCTGAGCGACTCTATCCTGATAACCCAGAACCACCTCCGCGTAGCCGGAAGGATTGAGGGACTGAAGGCACTCAAAAAGGTTGAGGTGGAGCCAAGAACAGTTGAGGAAGCCATCGAATACGCGAAAACCGCCGATCTTCTCCTCCTCGACCACTTCTCCCTCGACGAGCTTGAGAAACTCGTCCCGAGGCTGAGGGAGCTAAACCCAAACCTTGAGATAGCGGTTGCGGGGAACATAACGGCCGGGAACATAGCGGAGTACGCGAGAATCGCCGACGTAATCGTAACGAGCGCGCCCTACTACGCAAAGCCCCTTGACCTAACGACGAGGATAGAACGGGTATAAAATCAAACGAAAAGCCCCACCAACCGGGCTATCACCCCTGCCCAGAGCATCCCGTAGGCGAAGGCGGTGATTTCGATTATTATGGCCCTCTTCAGCCCGAACTCCTTTGCCAGCATTGCAAAGGCTATGATGCACGGGACCTGGAAGGTCGATGCAAGGCCGAAGGTGAATAGCTGTAGATTTGTCATTACCGCCGAGAAGTCCGTTGTGCCGAGGGCGTTCGCCAGCATTGCCGGGACGAGGTCCTTCTGCAGGAAGCCGTATATCAGAGGGATTATCGTCTCCGCTGGGATGTGGAGCCAGCCAACGGTCAGGAAGCTGAAGGGCTTCACTATCGGCTCAACGAGGTTGTAGTAGGCAACCACGCCGTAGAGCATTCCCCCGACGATGAGCAGGGGGATGACTATGTAGACGAAGTCGGCCATCCTGACCCAGGCTTTGACAAGCATGTTCCTTAGGAGGGGCTTCCTGTAGGGTGGCAGTTCCTCGATGAGGAAGTGCTCCTCCTGCGGTATCACCACGTTGAGGAGCTTTGCCGTGATTACGAACACGAAGAACGCCGCAACGTAGATGCCTATCGCGTAAACCGCTCCAGCGTAGTGGCCGACGACGCCGAAGATTATACCGCTCCTCGAGGAGCAGGGGACGGTCATGTAGAGTATCGCAACCTTGAGCCTGTCCCTGAAGTTTGGTAAAACGCGCGTGGCCCTTATCGCGGGAACCGTACAGCCGAAGCCGAGCATTATCGGGATGACAGACTTGCCCGGCAGGCCCAGCTTGCCCATGAGCTTATCGAGGACGACGATGAACCTGGCCAGGATCCCGCTGTCCTCAAGGAGTGCCAGGATGATGTAGAATATCCCGATGTAGGGGACGGCGACGCTTATTCCCGCGGCGAGGCCGGTCAGGGCGTTCTCAACGAGTAACTGGGTGAAATAGCTCTGGTTCTGGAGCCAGGGCTGGATGGCGTTGAGGAGCGAATCGAAGTAGCCCCCGAGGAAGTCCTGAAACCAGCCGCCGATGTAGAGTAAAGCGGCAAAGATGCCGGCGAAGACCGCTAAGGTGAAGAGCATCCCGATGAGGGTGTTGTTGATTATCAGCTCGTCCAGCCAGCTCAGACGAAAACCGGTGGTGCTTATCCTCTCCACCTGCCTCGCGAGGAGTGAAGCGTAGCCCGCCCTCGTCACCATTATGTCCCTCTCGATGCTCGGGTGCTCCTCCCGGAATTTCGCCTTTATCTCCTCAAGCTCCGGGAAACCGAAGAGTTCAACCGCCACGGGGTCGTTTTCAAGGAGCTTGACCGCTATTCCCCTCTTCGAGAGCTTTCCGTCGTAGTGGAGAATCCTCAAAACCTCGGAGATTGCCTCTTCGATGTGGTCATCGTAGGTGAAGGTATAGGACGGCTTCCCTGCCTCTTTAAGGCGCTCCTTCAGCTCGTCGAGCTTCCCCTTAACCGGGTTTATCCTGACGACTGGAACACCGAGGAGACTCTCAAGGAGCGGAACGTTTATGAAGATGCCCTTCTCCTCCGCCTCCTCCCAGAAGTTCAAGGCCAAAACCATCGGGACCCCGAGTTCAGCCAGCTGGAGGGTCATTATGAGGCTTCTCTCAAGGGAGGTGGCATCCACCACCTGAATCACGAAGTCGTAGTCCCCCTCGAGGACTATCCTGTCGGTCACTTTCTCCTCCTCGCTCGAAGGGGAGAGGCTGTAGGCGCCAGGCGTGTCGATGAAGAGAAACTCCTCGCCGCCTATAACTGCCTTCCCACTGCTCACATCGACCGTTGTGCCGGGGTAGTTGGATATCATCACCTTTGCCCCGGTGAGCGCGTTGAGCAGGCTCGACTTCCCGACGTTAGGCTGGCCTACAAGGAGAACCTTCCTCATACGCCCTCACCCCCATGAGCTTTTCCGCAACCCTGCCGTCAACCATGACAAGCCTTCCGCCGACGTCGAGGACGAAAAGGTCCTTTCCTCCCTTAACGACCCTGAACCTAGCTCCTGGGATTAGACCAACGCCCATGAGCCTCGCTATAGCTTTAGGGTTCTCAACTTCCATGCTCACCAGGATTCCCTCCTCATTGGGCCTGAAAGATACCAGAGGGATGGCGTTTCCAGCCTTCTCGATGTAACCAACCCTGTCACCCATGTGCTCGAAGGAGTGTGCAACCCTGTGGCCAAACAGCCTCTCGACGGTCTTGTGGTAGTTGTAAATTATCTCGGCAGCCTTCTTCCCTTCCTCAGTAAGGACTATTCTGTCCCCATCGCGCCTTGCGAGGTTCTTCCGCTCGAGCTCCCTCATGGCCTCTTCAACTTCTTCCTTTGTAACCTTGCTGTCCTCCATCACGTCGCCGAAGCTCGGTGGCGAGCCCTTTTCTTTCGCCAGGCGTAGGATGTCCTCCATGAGTATCTTCTTCCAGCCCATGCTCTCACCCGAAATTGGATTAGGTTAACCTAATTTAAACCTTTGCCCGTTTCCGTTGAAGTGTTACCCACATTTGTGGCGTAAGGTTTAAGGTTCGTGCAATAAACCCCAAACTGGAATTAGGTTAGTCTAACCTAACGGAGGTGGTTCTATGCTTGTGAGGCTCGGGGTTGACTGGATCGATGAGATACTTCCTCAAGGGTTTCCCACGAACACATCAACCCTCGTCAGCGGACCCGGTGGTTCCGGAAAGCCCCTCATCGGCTACTCCTTCGCCTCAGGCTGGCTGAAGAACGGAGGGAACGTCGTCTTCCTCCTCACGAGCACTACCCTTGAATACCTCAGGAACACCATGAGGCTCCTTGGGACGGATCTCAATGACTACTACGGCAGAGTCTTCTTCATCGAGCTTGACCCGACGATAGATGCCATCGAGCCGGTCAGCGATACCCACGTAAGGGCAAACTTCGTCAAGCCCGACGTATGGGACGAGGCACTTTCACTCGCCAACATCTACCTGAGCAACAGCCCGAGCAAGCTTGGAACTATGGTGGTCGGTGCTGCACTCAACCTGCTCTTCTTCTCGCCGACCTACGGCAGGGCAATCCACGAGAAAATCAAAGGGGCATTGAGCGTTGACAAGACGAAGACCTACTTCCTGACCGTAAACACCGACGTCTTCAGGGACATGGTTGAGGAGCTTGAGAGATCGGCGGACAACCTGATGCTCAGCAGGATGGAGAAGCCGATGAGGCTCTTCCTCAAGGTGGAGAGGGTTAAGGGAGCACCATTCGAAAGGAAGGAAATCGAGGTGCCGCTCTCAAGGGAGATACTCGAGGAGATAAGGAAGGAAGCCGAGAGGGGCAAGAAGAACCTGATTCCTGCGATAAAACGGCTGTGAGGTGGGAGCATGAGGTTCAGTTTTGAGGGCTTCGATTTCGAGCTTCCTGCTTTCACCCTTCTTTCCGGCCCGATGGCGGCTGCAAAGCCCCTTTTTGCACAGAAATTCATTGTGGAGTTCCTCAGGGAGAACCCGGATTACAGAGTCCTCTACTTCGCGACAAGCTCTCCCGTGTGCGGGATTTTGAGGAATCTAAGAATATTCGGCATGGGCGACGATTTGGCGGGGAGGATAACCTTCCTCGACTACCAGCCCTCGTGCGAAGGAATCAGAAAGGTTGACGCCAACTACTACATCGGCAACTTCTCGGATTCAGAACAGCTCAGAAAGGCCCTCAATATGGCCGATGGGAAGACAATAGTCGTGGTTCCATCGTTCACGCTCCTCTTAATTGGAAGCGAGGCAAAAGATGAACTCA
>JALTBN010000017.1 GCA_027075325.1 Thermococcus sp.
GTTTACTGGGAACGTCTTTAAGGCTGTGGACTGCTATGTCAACCTCTCCCCGAAGCATTGCCTCTTCAATCTCTTTTGTAAAGAGCCCCTTGTCTCCAATCTTTGCAAGGGGAACGTCTAAGATTTTGTCTCCCTTTGTTGTTATCTTTACAAGCTCAACTTCGATTTCTGGGAACTTCTTCTCTATCTGAGCCTTTACCCACTCAGACTGCCACAGTGCTAACTTGCTCTTCCTCGTTCCTATCCTTATTTTCATTTAGCTACTCCTTGCCTAAACCGAAAATTTCCCTGAATATCTGAACAACCTGGTTTCTTGTCTCCTCCTCAACGGCCTTTTTCTTAACGTTTGTTATGGGCTGGTGGAGGAGTTTGTTGATGATTATTCGGGTTATGTTGTCAACCTCCTGCTCCTGTTCAGGGGTTAAACCCAATCTTGGAAGCCTTTTAGAGAGAACCTCTTTTCTTATTGCCTCTGCTTTCTCTTTTAGCTCTGCAATGAGTGGAGCAACTTCCAATTCTCTCAGCCACTTCATGAAGCGCTCAACGTAGCCCTCTATTATCTCCTTTGCTACTTCAGCCTCCCGGAGCCTCTCCTTTATGTTGGCGTCAACAACCTGCTGAAGGTCGTCTATGTCGTAAACGTAGAGGCCTTCATAGTCGTTTAAAGCAGGATCTATGTCCCTCGGAACGGCAATATCTATCAGGAACATGGGGCGGTGCTTTCTGGTGTTAAGGGCTGGAAGGACGTTCTCAGGGGTGAGGACGTAGCCGGGAGCTCCCGTTGAGCTGATAACGATGTCTGCCATCTTTAATACAGTTTCAAGCTCTATAAGTGGGAAAGCCTTTCCACCAAACTCCTCAGCAAGCTTTTGAGCCCTTTCAAAGGTTCTGTTAACTACAAAAACCTCTGAAGCTCCGTTTGTTATCAGGTGTTTAACGGCAAGCTCTGCCATTTCTCCGGCGCCGATTATCGCCACCCTCTTGCCGCGGAGCTCCCCGAATATCTTCTTTGCAAGCTCAACGGCCGCAAAACTGATTGAAACGGCGTTCTTAGAAATTCCCGTTTCAGTTCTCACCCTTTTAGAAACCTTCAGTGCCGTTTCACAGAACCTGCACAGAACCGTCCCAATAGTTCCAAGCTCCTTAGCAAGTGAGAAAGCATCCTTAAACTGACCGACGATCTGAGGCTCTCCTACAACCATTGAATCAAGGCTTGAGGCAACGTAGAAGCCGTGGCGAACGGCATCTCTGTCAACCTTTCTGTAGAAGTGGCCGTTAATCAGGTCTAAATCTGCTCCCTTCTCATCAATCAGGAAGTCAATTACCTCTTTGAATGGAGTTTCCGACCTTGTTGTAAAGTAGATCTCAACCCTGTTGCAGGTTGAGAGGACCATACTCTCCTCTACGGAAGACAGGGCATTCAACTTTAAGAGGGCACTCTCAAGCTCCTCCCCCTTAAAAGAGAACTGCTCCCTCACAGATACGGGAGCCGTTTTGTGGCTTACCCCCAGACAGCACAGTTTAAGTTCTCCCATCACTACCCCTTAAAAGAGTGGACATCTTTGCTTGATAATAAATTTACTCCCAAAAAGTTTAACACTATTACAAATAAACCTAAAAGGTTGAGATAGCAGAATTTCTTTCCCCTCCACTCTCCGTAAAGGTATAGGTGGATTATCCCGGCATAGACGAACCAGGATATAAGGGTTGCAACCTGTTTTGGATGCCAGCTCCAGTAGGTTCCAAAGAGCTTTTCAGACCAGACAGCCCCGGCAAACATTGAAAGGGTTATGAAGAAAAATCCAAGTGCTACAGAGTTGTAGATTACTGATTCTATAAGAGTCAGGGAAGGAAGTTTCTGGAAGAAAACTGAGAACTTCTTTTTCTTCAGGTGGTTCTCAAATATCAGGTAGAGTATGGAAAGGAGAGAGGCAAAAATAAAGGCGCTGTAGCCTAAAAAGGCCGAAACTATGTGAACCATCCCAACAATTCCCACGGGAAAAACTTCTTTCGGAGCTCCAGAAACTAAAGAGGAGATGAAAACAAAGAGAGTTGCCCAGGGCATGAGGAATGCGCCAGAGAGGGAGAGTTTATGCTTGGTTGAGAAGTAGAGGTAAACGGTAACAACGCTGATTGCGAACAGAAGGAACGCTCCCTTTGGAGTAAAGAGGCTTACAGAACTGTTCTTAACAATCAGAAAAATGACGGCCAAAAGGTTTGTAAGAAATCCGAACCTTGCCGAATAGAGCCCAACAGTTGCCAGCTTTTCCTTCCTGAAAATAAGGTAGAGAAGGTAGTGGAGGGTTGATATACCGTAAAGGACAGCTGTTGAGTAGATAAAGACTTCCGGGCTCATGGCTGAGATTATATCAACTGGAAGAACTCCTCAGAGAAAAATTTTTCCTTCTTTTTCCTGTAAGATGGGTAGAGGTTAGAAAGGAGCTTTATCAACCTCTCAGCCTCTATCTGACCGGGAGCTACAGGTTTTCCAAAAAAGGTGTAGGTAAGGAGTGAGCCGAAAGAGAAGCCGACAACCCGGGTGAAAGAGCCCACCTCCCCCATTACCATGAAGATTTTAGGATGGTTAAACTTTGAAAGAACACAGCAAACCCTTGCAGCGTCTTCCTGGCTCTTTCCCATAAAGGCAACTTTAACTATGTCTGCCCCGGCTTCCTTACACTTACCCAGTATCTCCTCAATTTCGGACTCGGAAGGAGTCTTCTCAAAGTCGTGGTAAGAGACTATCAGCTTTTTCCTCTCCTCCTTTACCATTGAGGCAACATCGGGAAGAAGGGAGCTCCTCAGCTCAACGTCTACAGCCCCGGTTGCAGGGTGTTTAACTATAACCTTAAAGAGCTTAAGTCTTTCAGATTCCTCTCCCCTAAATTCCCCACCTTCCCAAACAGGCCTTAAAGTTGAAACGGC
>JALTBN010000018.1 GCA_027075325.1 Thermococcus sp.
ACGTTATGGGCTGGGCTCGTTGGGTGGGAGGTTGGCAGAGTGAGAGGGATACTTATACGTATCCCCATCCCCCATATTAAGGAGACCTCTCACAGCCGTTTCGTCCCCCTTCTGCTTGCTTTCGTCCCGAACCTTGGGTTCGTTGTGCTTACTGACCTCTGCTGGGTGTCTCCGCAGCCACTCGTTGAGAACCTTTTTCAGGTATAGAACCTTCTTGCGGCTGAGACCAAGGGACACCTTGTGTCCACCCCTCCGTGTGTGGATCCAAAGGGTGGACGGATCATCGCTGTATGACTGGATGTTGATGACGTTGCTACCACCAAGTAGTACTGAGCGGGAGAACCAGGGTTTGCTGGAGCGTTTTGTGAGCATATTGTTAGGTAGCTCAACAAGGACGTATGCCTTTCCGTCGGGACCCTTTATCATTGCTGCGGGCATGGGTCTCATCGCCGTGGACGGTAGGTTTATATACCTCTGTGTCTCCATTATACTGCCCCCACTTCTTTTGTCCTTGTACATATTCTATGGGTATGGTTATTTATAAGGTTGAGGTCTTGGAGCTACGTCTCGTGGAGGGTAAGTTCGATGGTGTACCGGTCCTCGCCACGGAGCATGCTGTCTATTGCAGAGGGAAGTTCAGGTAGTGCAGACTCGGGGACCACGATGATGAGGGACCTATAACCACGGGGTGCATCCGTGACAACAAGTTTAGCCGGGTTGATCGTGTTCTGTGCCATGTTACCATCTATGCGAGGTAACGTTTTAACAGCCTAAATGAGGAAGATGTCGTGATGGGAGGGGCCATGTGTGAGGGAAACGGCGATGTCGATGTGGACAGTGCGAGATGGAGTGAAGATGGACATGAGGGGATGACGTATGAAGAGTGTGAAAACGTGCTTTGGGAAAATGATGATGCGGTTCTCTGGGTAGTACTCCACGGTGATGTAGTCCGGAGTGAAGTAGACATATGGGAGTGCAGTAATGTGGGTTGGTCGAGGCATGGGATCACCTTTTGGGGGTTGTGTGCAATGGAGCGTGGGATCGAGCGAAGCGAGTATCCCACTCACCGTCACGCCAGCTGGGATGGCGGCTGAACTTCATGGAACGGCCGAAGCCGTCGGTGAAGATGAGGTAACCGTCGTGTTCATGGGCGTGGAGGAAGTAAACTGTCTTAAGTCGGTTAAGGGCGTTGTGGTAGCGGATGTCGAAACCGGGTTCGGCAAGGAGGTAGGTCTTCCCTGCATGGAGGATGGGTATGCGTGGGGCGGTAAAGGCGCGTTCTATGTCTCTGTGGATGACCTTCTTTGCAGAGCGGGAGAGGTCAAGGGACTTTGCGATGTGGTTCGTGAGGAGGTCGATGTAGGGCTTGTAGTCGATGGGAAACATGGCCATGTGGTCGGGGGTGAGGATGAGCTGGGAAAAGCGGTCTGCACGTTGGACGGACATGATTATGGTGCCATGGTAACCGGTTGAGACCTCTAATTCATCCCAGGCGTGGACGGTTATCGTGGGAATACGGGTATGCATGGGGATCACCTCTGTGGAGTGTGCGTCTGGTTGGAAGACCAGACCCGCGTTAGCGCCAGCCGATATGGCGGCTGATGGGAATCACCCTTGGGTCCACAGGTGCACGTCGCCATGGGGAGGGACACGAATGCGGAAGGTGCCCGCACCGAGCTTAACGCCATCGTGGCCGAGGACGCCGATCTCCTCTATGACGTCTGCACCCCAGATGGTAATCCAGCGGTGCCAGTCACGTATGGTGGGAAGGTCTCTGAGTGGCTTGTATCTGTCCATAGAAGATCACCGGTTGAAAACCTTGTTCTCGCGGGACCAGAACTGCTTCCAGGCGATGGTGAATGCTTCTGTGGGAGACTTTCCCTGGCGGACGTACTTCCTGCCAGCGTGGAGGATGGCCCTGTCTCTGCGGACCTCCGTGCCAACAAGGGATATTGCGCGGAGGGCTTCACGGACATCGGGTTCCGGTCCGGTGGCTTCAACGGTACCCGTGGGACGGTCCTTGCTGCTGGGGTCCCAGTGAATCCTGACTGTAGCACGACCGTACCTCACGATGAGGTCGGCGGGCTGGGGCGGAAAGACGTCACCGATGGAAACCGAAGTGGGGGTGATGTGGAGGACAAGGAGGTCGGAGACTGCAGGGCCGATGGATGTTGTGGCGTCTACACCGTTACCGGGGTTCTCCCTGCCTGGGGTGAAGACGGGGACTTGGGTCAGCTGCTGCTCCAGGATGAGGAACGTGTTGTCAAAACCCGCGTTGGAAAGAAGGATCAGGTTGTACTCCGAGGAAAGGTCGTGTATCATGGGGACGTATATGGGTTCCATTACTCATCACCGACCCATTCGATGTGGTAGTCATACACGTTGCGGTGGGAAAGGGCAAGTATGGCGGCACGAATGTAGGCGTCAAGGGATGCGTCTTTCCTCACATTGGGATCCACGCAACGGGTGATGGCGTCACGTGGGGTGACAAAGGGTCTATCGTCGCAGGGGGAGAGGACATCGCCGTCCCAGTTGGGAAATATGGCCTCGTACTCCTTGATCCTGTCCTTGATGCCATACACGTCGGGGTCGCCAATGAAGGCTGTGCTGTTGTAGCGGTCACGGAGGTACACTGCGTCGGGCCAAAACTCTATGTCGTACTCGTCTGTGGTGCCATCGTCGTAGGTGACGTGGAGTGTGAACGGTTCTTCGTAGTCATAGACGATCTCGGAGAAGGGACCGTTGTCCTGATCGGGGATTTCGGATGTGTGGGAAAGCTCCATGGCGCTGTGGACAATTTCAGTCTGCACATTGCCAGCTGTGGTGGTGATGAAGG
>JALTBN010000019.1 GCA_027075325.1 Thermococcus sp.
AGAAAACCAACACGCTCAAGCTTTACACTATTAGCCAGTCCTCACCCTTCTGGCCAAAAGATAGGAAAGTGGAAAGCGCGGAGGCTTTAGTAAACTACTCTCCTCTCAATCTTGACTTAAAGCTCCTCAAACAGTACGAGCCACACGAAAAAGCACTTCTCTTCAAGACTTTGGGCTGGAAGTATGATTCGCAAATCAACGGTTCTTACTGGTGGAACCTCAGTGAGGTTATTCAGCCGGGAGAAGAGTACTACAGGATTTACGCACTCGGGAGCAGTTCAGGGATATGGATCAAGTCGAAAACCGTGTGCGAAAAACGGAGCCTCTTTGCTAATGATTATCTTTGCTACGGAAGTATTGGAATGAGTGGTGTGCTTGTCTTCCCCTATTACGGGGGCACAAAGCTCCTATGGATCAAAATAGTACCAGAGGGCCAGAGCGGGAAGGTGAGAGCATATTATCCCGATGTTATCTTAACCGGACAGAGCGGAGTTGGCAAGACTTTCACCTTTGGATCAAACGATAGGAAAATCATAGGAAGGATGCTTGAGAAACTGGAGAACAACAGTGCCAAGGTCATAGACTTAACCCTTTACGTGAAGCCAAAACGCCTCCCGGATTATTATGCTGAAGGACATTCTCTAAACAAAGACTACTGCTGGATATGGGCAGTATACAAAGAATCCCAGGAAATGAACATCACAGGCTCCCGTTGTTTCTCCAACTGGAGGCTCATAGACAAAGAATAAAGGTGATCTGGAGATGAAGAAGGTTGTCACCTTCTTTAGCTTTCTTTTGGTTTTCTTTCTGCTTTTCGGCTACTTTTACCTTCCGAGCGAGAGCATGAGCGCTCTCTACCAGAAGATTCCAGAGCAAGTCAGGGAGAATTCGCAGCTTGTTGCCACTTACTACTACTCTCAAACTGGTTTTAATGGGTTTAGGGAGTACCAGTTCGCGTTCTACAGTCCAGAGAACACGAGCGTCAGTATTTACACTTTCAAGATCACTAAACTCTTAAGAATCTGGCCGAAAATGACGGAAACAACAATATCCTGAAAAACACCATTCAATTATTCTGTACTAGGCACTAACGCGGAAAAACTCAAAAACTTCAAAAACTGCAACAACTGCAGGGAACTACTTTACAAAGGCAAAATTTACAGAAATGAAGAGATTGAGAGCATTCATCCAGAAATAAATGATGTTCTGGAGCGCAATCGGGAATACTGGAAGGTCAAGGGGATAAAAAGCTCTGAACTCTCTGTCGGAACCGTTAGCATGTATTCAGGAGACACTATAAGAGATGTTGGATTTGAAGGCTACCCCGGAGCACTTCTCCTACCCAACCAAGGCTCAGAAGTTGAAAAAGCCGTATGGATCGAGATTTACTTAAAGAACAATAAAACAGTTGTGAACATCCGCTATCCGAGGAATGTAACTCTCAGCACGATAGCCAAGTACAACATCACCAATAGCTCACTGTGGAGTCCTAACTACACTAAACTCCAGAATATCCTGAGTGAACTGGAAAAATTCGGGAAGTACTCAAAAAAGGCATGGAGATTTAAAGTCTCAATATGGGATCCAGATACAGCGTGGATCGAATGGATAATTCCCAGTAAGAACACGTATGGCTATCTCAAAATCGGGAACCAACCCATTCCCATTAGAAAAATACACTTCAGCAAGGTCTACATAACCCACTGTTCAGACAACTAACAAAAACAAAAGGATCCAAACTATTAAGTGAGGGAGTACACGATGAGGTCTCTGGTTGTCTTTGGTTTCTTTTTAATCCTTCTTCTTTTGATTTTCAGCTATGCGTACCTTCCGAGCAAGAACATGAACGAACTATATCAAAAAATTCCAGAGCAAGTAAGGGAGAATTCCCAGCTTGTTGCCGCTTACTACTCTTCCCAAACTGACTTTGATCAGGTTAGAATAGCAGCTAAAAATCCAAAAAGAGCGCGCTAATACTCCGTGAACAGCCTGCCGAGCTCCGGGATCTTCTCCATGACGTCCATCTCGCGCAGCGCGAGCCAGAGCGATGCCTGGTTGCTCGTGACGACCGGAACGCCCAGATCCTCTTCCAGGCCCTCGATTATCTCAAAGGTCCTCAGGTTCGTGCAGCTTATGAAGATCGCGTCCGCTTCCTCAATAAAGCTGGCCTTTGCCAAGCGGTAGGCCTCGTAGGGTTCGAGCTTTCCTATCATGAGGTTGTCCGCTATTCCGAGCCCCCTTATGTCGAGGACTTCAAACTCGTTCGCCTCAAGGAACTCCTTCTCGCGCTTGTTTATCTCGTCGGTGTAGGGGGTCACCACAAGCACAGAATGAGCATCCAGGATTTTTAGGGCCTCTATCACCGCCGTGCTCGTGCTTATAACCGGTACTCTAACCTCATCCTCTATCTTCGCCTCAATCTCCTTCTCGTAGTCCTTGCCCCCAATGAAAGAACCGCTCGTGCAGCCGTACAGTATGAGTTCAACGCCTGCATCGCGCAGGAGCTTCGCACTCTCAACGGCCATAGAGCCCATCTTAACTAACTCTTCCTCGGTAACACTTCGGAGGGGCATTCTCGAGGTGTGAATGGAAACACCCTCCGGAAGGTAGCTGTGAAGCTCCATCTCCATCGTCGTATTGGAGGAAGGAACTATAAGGCCGAGCCTTCCGCGCCATCCGTACATCCGTCTCACCATGAGAAGTTGGAGGGAAGGCTATTAAACCTTTGGTTTTAGGAAGGTTGATTAAGTCTCGCGGTTAAAGCATTCCGGTGGACTACCCGAGGGATGCTGTGAAGCCACGGAAGAGGAGGAGAGGAATTGAAGAGGTCCTGAGGTTCCTCTGAGCCAAACGTTTTTATCCCCCCTTCTCAATTCCCCACCGGTGGGAGAATGATAGAGTTCGTCATACTGCTCGGGGTCATCGGCGGCTGGTTCATCGCGGCCACGACCCTAATCGTCATGCTCGTCTTCGGGAAGATATGGGGGCTTTCGGGGGTTCTTCTGTTGGTTCTGGGAGTGGAGCTCAACAAGTTCCTGAAGAGGAGGTACATGGACGTCGTCGTCTCCAACTCGCCCAGGGCGAAGGAAGTTGCCAAGCACATCTTCGAGATGAACGAGCTGATAATCCTGTCCTCCTACGCCGCCTCCCTGTTCCTCTACGCGGTGATCCAGAAATACATTCAAGTTGTGATAAAGACTCCTGTGGGGTGATGGCATGTTCAACGTTGTCATTGTGAGGTACGGTGAGATTGGAACGAAGGCGAGGCAGACGAGGAGGTGGTTCGAGAGCATACTCATGAACAACATCCGGGAAGCTCTGGTGAGCGAGGAGATTGACTTTAAGAAGGTCGAGGCCAAGCACGGCCGCGTCTTAGTTAGGACGAACAGGGCAAAGGAAGCGGTTGAAGTCCTCCAGAGAGTTTTCGGCATAGTCTCGCTCTCGCCGGCGATGGAAGTCGATGCTGAGATGGACAAGATAAACAGGACCGCCCTCAAGCTCTTCCGGAAGAAGAAGCGCGAGCTGGGCCTTGAGAAGCCCCGCTTCCGCGTCACCGCTAGGAGGATAACCAAGGAATTCCCCCTAAAAAGCCCAGAAATTCAGGCGAAGGTCGGCGAACACATCTTCGAGAACGAGGAGAGTGAGGTTGACCTCCACGACTACGACATCGAGGTTGGAGTAGAGCTTATGGAGGGCAAAGCGTACGTCTACGTCGACAAAATCCGGGCCTGGGGCGGCCTGCCGATAGGAACGCAGGGCAAGGTGGTTGCGCTGCTCAGCGGCGGCATAGATTCACCGGTCGCGGCATTCCTCATGATGAAGCGCGGCGTCGAGGTTATTCCGGTCCACATCTACATGGGCGAGAAAACCCTCGAAAAGATCAGGAAGATATGGAACCAGCTCAAGAAGTATGGCTACGGCGGAAAGGGCGAGCTGATAGTGGTCAAGCCGGAGGAGCGCAAGAAAACAGTCGGGAAGCTGAAGGAACTCAAGAAGGACAAGTACACCTGCGTCTTCTGCAAGTTCAACATGGTGAGGCACGCCGACAGGATAGCGAAGGAGTTCGGGGCGAAGGGCATCGTCATGGGGGACTCGCTCGGGCAGGTTGCTTCCCAGACGCTCGAGAACATGTACATCGTCAGCCAGGCGAGTGATTTGCCGATATACCGCCCGCTCATAGGCATGGACAAGGAGGAGATCGTGAGGATAGCCAAGGAAATAGGCACCTTCGAGCTCTCAACCCTGCCGGAGGACGAGTGCTGGTGCCTCCCGAAGCACCCTGTCATAAGGGGTTCCTGGGAGGAGTTCAGGAAGCTTTATAAGGCTGTGCTCGGGGAAGAGCCGGGGAAAAGAGGCTGCTGAGGTGGAAAAGTGCACTTTGAGAGACTTCCTGCGTACATTTCGATTTCACTTCCCCTTATCTTCCTGGTGGGTCTAGCGGTCGTGCTGTCCAGGAACCCCTGGTTCTCCTTCACGAACAACGCCCTCAGCGACATGGGCAATGTCAACAATCCCGCTCATGCGTACTTCAACTCCTTCCTGATGTTCTTCGCGGTTCTCACCTTCGTGGCGGCCGCAGGGGCCTTTAAAAACGGCCTCAGCTATCTGATGCCCCTTGCCGCAGTTTTCCTCTTCCTCGTCGGCGTTTTTCCGGAGAACTATTCACCCCACGCCCCGTCCGCGGTTCTATTCTACATTCTGGCTCTGAGTGACATCATTGTAGTCGGGGTCAAGCTCGGCCGCTCCGGAGTTTCCCTCGGATACCTTTGGTCGGCTCTCTCAGGTCTGACGTTTCTCCTGATGCTCTACCTCGTAAACGCCAGCATCTTCAGGGGGCTTGCCATCCCCGAGCTGGTGGGGGCAGTGACGATACTCGCGTGGTTCGTCTACGTGGGAATGCTGCAGCTTAGAGGTTTCCACGTATGAACTCCTACAGAGAGTCTTAAATATCAGGTTGTTGTAGGAATTCATGCTGGTGGCGGACGTGCCCATTGATCTTGACGACCTCAGGGCCAACATCATGGAGTCATAGCTTCACTGTCGAGACTTATACCGAGCTGTTAACAAGTTCTTCGACTTTTACAGGGATGCCTACGAGAGACGGCTCACGAAGGAAGAGGTGGGGACGATGGGGAATGAGGTTCTCAGGCTTACCGATAGGATTAAATGAGCTTGAAGCCATTGCCAGGGACTTCAGGGGCGAGTACGACAAGGTTTTTGATATAATCCTTTATGGATCTGCCACTCAGGGAAAGGAGTCCCCAGACGATTTTGATTTTATACTGCTCCTCAAGGACGCCACTGAATCCGAGAGGTTCGATCTGGCCTTTGAGTTCAAGGAAAAGCTGATAGGAGCGCTTCATGGCCCAGCTTGAGAGAATATTGCTGTGAAACCACAAACTTTTATACTGCCTTTCCCAACTTACAATGCCCCTGCGCGAGGACCCCGGGGAGAATGAACCGGGGGGCGATGCGGGGGCTACAGCCCGGTCTTACAGCGAGGTCCCCGCGGGAGGGCCTTCCGCGTTACGGAGCACAATGGCCGCGGGAAACCCAGACCGGGCACAGTTCTGGCCCGCCTGGGTTAACCCGTCCGATTCTGCCGTCCGGCTGAAATGAGGGCGGGGGTTACGGGCGGGCCACATTTCAATAATTAAACTTTTGCACAATCCCTTAATTAAAGAAATACGCAGTTTTTGGCAGAGAGCTGGAAGATACCGCTCGTTAAAATACCACAAAGGGAGGAACATCATAAGATTTCATAAAACATTAGCTATCGATCAAGAATGCAGAAAGCACAGAAAGTTATAAGGGAAAGGGAGGTTCACTCGAGAACCTCGAGTATCTTGGCCTTTATGATTCCCTTTCCGCCGGTTGGCTCGACCAAAGTGGCACCGCAGACGAGGCAGCGAACCGGGGTTGACGGGTTGCTGAAGACTATCTGCTCATTGCCGCAGTCGATGCACTTGACGCGGAGGAACCTGCTCCTCGGCATGGGTATGAGATTCTTCGGGAGCGCCATACTTCACACCTCCACCAGCTCAAACTTCTTCACGCGGAAGCCCTGTCCCCTGGTGTGGGCCTTGCCGCAGACCGTACAGCGGAAGCGGAGGTCGAGCTTCTTGACCGGCTTCTCCCTTCCGGCCGGGTTCGGCCTCGGGAAACCGCGGTAACCCTTCATGATCCTCCTGAAGCGCCTCTGACCCTGGCTGAGCTCGCTCCTCGGTCTCTTCTTTACCTTCTCGACCTTGTGGATTGTGTGCTTCTTGCAGTAGGGGCAGTAAGTCCTTATCTTCTTCGGGTACTTCATTCTCTCACCTCCGAGAGTGGCCCGGTGGGTTCCTACTCGCCCCGGCCTCGGACACCCCCGAGCCATGAGGCATGATAGTGCCTGCAGGCATCGGTAGAGGGGAGGCTTTAAAAAAGTTTTTGCTCACCCTTTCACTTTCTCATCCCACTTCTCAAGCATTGTATCCAGCGCGAGCAGGCTGTTGAGCCTCAGCCTGACCCTCCGGTTCTCCCAATCAATCGAGCCCTTGAACTCGCTGAGGAGCTCGAAGACCTTCTCCGCCTCCTTTCTGGGCAGGCTGCTGCCGTAGAACTCTTCCCCGCAGTGGGGGCACTTGAAGACGAAGGAATCCAGCGCATCGAAAAAGCGCTCCTTGTCCTTGAAGATTTCCTCGGCGTTCTCAATGGAGAGCATCTGCTCGATTAATCCGCCCCAGTCAAGGACTTTTCCACATAGCGGGCATCTGGCCATAATCATCACCTCAACCGTTTTTGGCAAGGAATTTCTCAATCTCTTTCACTATCAGTTTAATCGCTTCATCAAGGTTTTTCTTTCCGTTTGCACCGGCGGCACCTGAGTGTCCGCCCCCGGAGCCCTCTATAACGGGCCCCACTTTTTCCATGATCCTGCCGAGGTGGAGACCCTTCTTCACCAGAGCCTCCTTTGCCCTGACGGATATTCTAACCCCATTTTTCTCGCTTCCAACCACCGCAACATCCGCTCCCAGCTGAAGGAAGACCTTGCAGGCCATGGATTCATACGCGGAAACACGGGAAACCGCTATTATGTACCTGCGGAACTTCTTAAGTTCAAGCCTCTGGCAGGCCTTCAAAACCGCCATCTTCCTGGCCTGCTCGGTGTTCTCGTCCCCAACCGGAGCGACCAGCTGCTGCACCTCTCCGATTTGAATCGGAAACATCTCAAGGATTTCGCCCACGGTTTTGAACGTTCGGGCGTTGGCAAAGCGGAAGTTGGCAGTGTCCGTCAGTATTCCCGCCAGCAGAACCCTGGCAGAGGCCTCGTCTGCGAACCTGAAGTATTTGAGAAGCTCCCACACGATTTCGGCCGTGGAAGTTCTGGAGGAGTCAACCACTGCTATGTCCGTAGGGATTGGCTTCTCCTTTTCCACATGATGGTCAATGAGGATGATGGGTTTTTCCTCCGGGAGTTCTATCGGCTCAAGCTGTTCAAGGGAGGATGTGTCGAATATCATTATCACGTCGGTTTTATCGTCCACTAAGGGATTCCTCTCCACCGGAACCGGCGAGAATTCGAGAAGCCTCTTCGCGTAGGAGGAGACGCTCTGGGCAACGCCTATCTTAACCCGCTCCACTCCTCTGGCCTTCAGATAGCGGGCAAAGGCTATCGCCGAGCCGAGGGAATCGGGGTCTGCGTTGTGATGGCAGAGGAGGAGAAACGATCTGTCCTTTGCGCCCTCAAGAAAGCGTTTGAGCTTAATTTTGCCTTTCATCTCAGCTCCTCCAGGGCTTTTCTATTCACTCTACAAATCCAAGGACATCACACTTGCAATTGATGATCCGGAGCCCCCACTTGTGGTATGGGGTTAATTGGTACATAGATTTAATCCTTTCCAGCGATCCCCCGCAGTCTCTTCTCGACAACGGAATACGCTTCCTCAAGCGCCTCGTTCAGGAGTTCTTCGACGTCCACTTTAACGAAAACCGGAACCTCAAGGTAGGCCTCGATTTCCAGATCAAGAGTGTCTTCCCGGTTTATCCTCGTGGTGACGTTCACGTCTTTAACGTCGCTCCGGTTGAGGACACCGAAAATCCACTTTAACACGGTCTCCTGGGCGAGTTCCCCTATCTCAATCAGTTCTTCCTCGCCAAGGGGCGGCAGGCCTATGTGGATTACCCGCCTGCCCTCAGAATCCCCTTCCATGTCCACCACCGGAAGCATCAAAACACGGGAAAATAAAAGGTCAGCCTGCTACCGGCGGCCTCAAAGCGGACTGAATCTGTGCGGTGAGCTCCTTGAGCTTGTCGTTGAGCTTCTTCTCCTGCCGCTCAAGGGCGTTTAGGCGAACCTCAAGGGTTTCAACCTTCTCCTTGAGCTCCTCAACGGCCTTAGCCTTCTCTGTTTTCACTATGAGGTTCCCAACGGTCTTGTAGATGGTCGCGTCCTCCGCGGCCTTTTCAATCTCCTCAAGGGCCTTTTTGGCCTCCGTGAGCTCAAGCTGGACCTTCTGCTTCTGCTGGATGACGAGCTGGAGCTGCCCCTGGTAGTTCTCAAGCTGGCCCAACATCGCCTGAACCTGTGGTGGAACATTCTGCATTAGACAACACCTCCGTAATCGTAACCCGCACTAAGCTAATGAGGAGAGTTTAAGAAAGTTGTGGAAAGATGGAAGAATCAAACGACCTTCTCAAAAATCTCCCCCCCTGCCCCGGTGTGTATCCTGAGTCTCACCCTTCCGCTGAGGAGGGAGCTCTTGACCTTCTTCGTCAGTATCTCGTCCACCTGGAAGATCCCTGCCGGATGCTTCATCCAGATTTCGACGAGTATCGGCTGTTCCTCGGTCCCTTCCATTATCTCGACGCGCTCTATCGCCAGAGCCGAGACGGCGTGTATATCAACGCGGTCCTTCTTGTACGCCAGCCTGCTCCTGCCGGCTTCCATATCGCAGCCGTCCGCTATCGTCACCAGGGAACCCTCGATGGTCGTGCACGGGACGTGTTCATCGTGGGTGTAGATGGCGTTTAAGGTGAGGGCCTTGAGAAGGAGGGGGTCGCGCTCCTCAAACTCGTTCACGAGCTTCTCAATTATCGGCTCCGCAAGGAAGACGCTGAACTGGTAGTG
>JALTBN010000020.1 GCA_027075325.1 Thermococcus sp.
GACCCGGCCTGTCCCTACGAGCCGGGTTCCTACCTTAGAATTGCGGAAGAATTTGGCCTCGCTTTGCCGATTGACACCTTTGGAAAGCAAAAACCGGTGTGAGGTGGTGGAAATGAAATGGAAAGCTTTCTTACTCGCCGGAATCCTGCTGGTTTCAGTTTTAGGTGCCGGCTGTATCGGAAGCTCGGGCACCTCGGAGAAGGCAACCCCCACCCAGAAGGAGGTAACCGTCAAGGATTTCACCGGCAGGAGCGTGACAGTAAAGGTTCCCGTCGAGAGGGCAGTTATAATGTCAACCTCGGCCCTTGAGATAGTCCAGCTCCTCAACGCGAGCGACCAAGTCGTTGGAATCCCCGCCGAAGCAAAGGAAGACGCTTTCCTGAGTCCAAGCCTTAAGAACAAGACCGTCATCGGCAAGAGGCTCAATGTGGACGACTGGGAGAAGGTTCTCGCTTTGAACCCTGACCTCATCGTGAACCTCTATCTGAGGAAGTTCTACGACGTCGATGAGTTCCTCAACAGGTCGGCGGGCTACGGCATCCCTGTGATAATGCTCCGCGAGGACAGACTTGAGGACATACCGAAGGCGGTTGAACTTCTCGGAAAGCTCTTCGGGAAGGAGAAGGAGGCCAAATCCTTCGGGGACTACTTCAACGAGCAGGTGAGTGAGGTTAAGGCGATAGCCTCGAAGATACCCGCTGAAAAAAGGAAGAAGGTTATCATGATACAGCTGATAATGGGCAAATACTACCTCGTCAACGGCAACGACGTTTTAGCGCAGGCGGTCAGGCTTGTTGGAGCGGACTACATGGTGAACCTCACCTTCAACGGCTACACACCGGTCAGGGTGCCGATGGACAAGGAGAAGATTATCGCCAGCTACAAGGACGCGGATATGGTAATCCTCCTCACGAGCGCGGTAACGCCATACGACCAGGTGAGCGAGCTGAGGGAGACGATGCTCTCCGACGAGGCATGGAACGAGATAAAGGCCGTCAGTGAGAACCACATCGTCATCCTCAGGGCTGACATGGGGAAGGACAGCTACCTCCGCTGGAGTCCGAGGATGGCCGTCGGAATCTGGGTCATCGGAAAGGCCATCTATCCAAGCTATTACCCCGACTGGGAGGGCAAAGCAAAGGAGTTCCTCCGGAAGTTCTACCCCTTCCTTTCCTAATTCCTTTTTGGGGTGAAACCATGATAGCCGTCTTCCCCGCGAGCCTCGCAGAAATCGTCAAGCTCGTCGGAAAAGGCGATGAGATAGGTGGGATAAACGAAGAGGTCAAGCTGGACTACTGCCTGCCGGAGATGAGGGACAGGCCCATTATTGGCAAATACCTCAAACGGACGAAGAAGACCTACTGGGACGTCTTAGAGGAAATCAGACCGAAGCTGATCCTCGACTTCAGGGTGGAGAACCTGCATTCTTCGAGCGAGCTTTACTCCTTCGCGGGAAGAATCGACGCTAAAGTTATTCTCCTCGACTTTTTAACCGTTGAAGACCTCGTTGAAGGGAGCAGATTAATCGCTGAGAAGGCCAGAGGGGACTTCTCAAAACTGGGGGAGTTCTACGGGAGGCACCTTGCGAGGATAACGGAAGTCTCAGAATCGATTGAAGAAAAACCCAAAGTCGTCATGCTCTACCGGGGAATAAACGTCGTCACCGGAACCAACGTTATAAGCGACGCAGTTGAGAAGACAGGCGCCGAGAGCCTCGGGAAGAGGCTGAGAACTGAAAGGAAGGTCTATCCCCTTAAAAGGGAGGACTTCATCAGGCGCTTTGGCGACGCGGATCACCTTTTCCTCCTGACGAGCGTTCTGACGGACAAAGAGAGGCTTGAGGAGATACGGGATGAAATGCTCGATTCAACGGAATGGAGAAAGGTTAAAGCCGTTGACGAGGGCAACGTCCACATCGTTGGCTCCGCCCTCGACAGGGAAAGCTTTATGCGCTGGAGTCCCCGCTTAATTCCGGGAATCTATCAGATAGGAAGGCTCGTCCACGGAAGGGACTTTCCGGAATGGAAGAGGCCGACAAAAGAGCTTTACAGCCTCTGCGGTGTTGAGGGATGAGAAAGCTTGCGCTAATAATCCTCCCTTCATTTGCCATACTCTTAGGAATCTTTGTGGGTAGCTATCCGACCAATCCATTCAACCTGACAGAGGGAGCAGTTAGAATAATCTGGGACATCCGCCTGCCGAGGACCCTGATGGGCGTTTCGGCAGGAATAGCGCTCTCTTTGGGCGGAATGACCCTTCAGGCGGTCTTCAGGAACCCTCTCGTTGACACCTACATTCTCGGCGTTTCCTCCGGCGTTGCCCTCGGCGCTGCTATAGCCGTTGCCTTTTTGCCCTTCGCTGGAATCGCACCTTTAGCGCTCCTCTTCGGCCTCTTAGCTGTTTTCCTCGCCTACTGGATGGCCCGGATAAACGACAGGGTCTCGACGGTCTCCCTCATCCTGGCCGGAATAATCGTTACTGCCCTCTTCTCGGCCCTGCTTTCGCTCCTCGAACTCCTCCTGCCGAGCGAGAGCTTGTCAGCTCTGGTGGTATGGCTCATGGGGAGCCTCTCAAACGCGACGTGGGAGACGGTAATCTACTCCCTCCCTGGCGTTCTCATCTTAGCGTTCGTCCTCTTCCTCCTCCGCTGGAACCTTAACGCGATGAGCCTGGGCGATGAGGCCGAGCTTCTGGGCCTAAACGTTCACCTCTGGAGGGGGATTTTCATCTTCATCTCAGCCCTAATGACGACGCTGGTAGTTTCATTCACAGGAATAATCGGATGGGTCGGGCTAATCGTCCCTCACATGGCCAGGATGCTCGTAGGCCCGGAGCACTCAAAACTCATCCCAGCTACAATCTCAATCGGGATAACCGTGATGGTTCTGGCGGATGTCGTCGTTAGACTTTTCCCTGGAGACGTCCCAGTCGGGATCATAACGACCCTCGTCGGCGTTCCCTTCTTCGGCTATCTCCTCAGAAAAACCGGGGGTGGATGGAGTTGAGGATTCTAATCGTCTACACCACAAGATACGGAACGACGGAAAAGGTCGCTGGGCTGGTTAAAAATCTCTTCGAGGAAAGAAATCATGAGGTCAAGGTTGCCCATGTTGAGGAAAACCCCTCACCCGTTAATTACGACCTTGTCGTCATGGGCGCTCCAGTTTACCGCGACGGCCCGCACTGGGATTTAATGGAGTGGATTGAAAGGCACAAAGGGGAGCTTGAGGACGTTCCAAAGGCGTTCTTCTTAGTGGCGATGCATTTGGCCGGCTCGGTCTTCATGGGGAAGCTCCACGGAGGGATAGCCTACGCCCAACCGCTGATAGAGGCCTTCGAGGTTCCGCCCTTCTACGGGACGCTAATCGGCGGTGAAATAGACCCGGAGAAGATGAGCGACGAAGACAGGAGGAAGATGAGGCGCTTCTACGCGGTTCTCGGGGAAAAGCTGGAGAAGAAGAGCCTCTTCAGCGAAAAGGACGTTGAGGCATTCGTAAGGAGAACGCTTCTCTACTACGACTGGTTCGGGAGGCACTTCAGGCGGGGCGAGGTTGAAAAAACTAAGAACTTCGACTTCATGGAGAAGGTGAGGGAGCTTGAGAGGACTCTGGGCTGAAGACGTTGGCTTTTCCTACGGGGACTTCGGGATAAAGGGGGTTAGCCTTAGGGTTAGTCCCGGCGAGTTTGTGGCGTTAATAGGGCCTAATGGAGCGGGGAAGAGCACCTTGCTTAAGCTTATCTATGGAACGTTGAAACCCCATAAAGGACGGGTTTTGGTAGATGGAAACGACGTCCACAGGCTCTCGCCGAGGGAAAGGGCCAAAATCCTGGGCTTTGTTCCGCAGAACCACGTCCCGACCTTCCCCTTTAAGGTTCTGGACTTTCTCCTCCTCGGTGCCACTCCAGAGCTTGGAACCTTCGGCGCCCCGGGCGAGAAACACAAGAAAAGAGCTTTAGAACTGCTCAAAACGTTTGGCCTTGGGGAGTACGCCGAAAAGCCCTACACCTCGCTGAGCGGCGGCCAGATGAGGCTCCTCCTGACGGCAAGGGCGTTGATGACCTCACCGAATTACATCCTCCTTGACGAGCCGACGAGCGAACTTGACTTAAAAAACGCCCTCCTCGTCCTCCAGACGGTCAGGAAGCTGACGAGTGAAGGCGTTGGCGTTCTCCTCGTTATACACGACCCCAACTTGGCTTATCTCTTCGCCGACAGGCTGGTTTTGATGAAGAATGGCAGAATACTTGCCCATGGAAAGCCAGATGAAGTCTTTGATGAGAGGCTTTTAAGCGAGGTCTACGGAATAGAGCTTAGACTTATCGACTGCTCCGGTGAAACCGTTTTAAGGCCGAAGCTAGAGGTGTGAGCGATGAAGGACATGCGGGAGTACCTTGAGTGGCTTGAGAGACGGGGAGAGCTTATTCACGTGGAGGAGGAGCTTTCCCCGGAGCTTGAGATTCCGGCCTTTCTGAGGAAGGTCATGTACGAAAAGAGGGGAGCTGTTCTCTTCGAAAGGGTTAAGGGCCACCCTGAGTGGAGAATCGCTGGAAACCTCTTCACGAGCGTTGAAACGGTTAGGGAAGCCCTCGGCGTTAGCAAACTTGAGGAAATCGGCGAGAGACCGCTCAAGCTTCTGGAAAGCCTTCCTCTCGGCCTCTCCGACAAGCTTTCCTCCCTCGGAAGGCTGAAGGAGATGAGCAACTACCTCCCAAAAATCGCGAGGAAAGCCGAATTTACAAGGAACGTAATCGAAGAAGAGCCGTTGAACTTCATTCCGGCATTTAAGACTTGGCCCAGAGATGCCTCCCGTTACCTTACCTACCCGCTCGTCTGCTTCTCCGACCCGAGGGGAGTGAACTCGATCAGCGTTTACCGCGTCATGCTCCTCGACGGCTCTACCGGAGTGATCCACTGGCAGATACACAAGCGCGGAAGCCAGGCCTGGCGGGACTACCTTGAGAGGAACGACGGGAAAATGCCGGTAGCGATAGCGATAGGCTCAGACATAGGGACGCTTTTGACTGCCGTCTCCCCAGTCCCCTATCCGATGGACAAGCTGCTCTTTGCGGGCTTCGTGAGGGGGAAGGGGCTGGAACTCTACCGCCTGCCCAACGGCGTCCTCGTTCCCGCCAATGCCGAGGCTGTGATAGAGGGCTATGTCGATGTGAACGAGCTGAGCGAGGAGGGACCCTTTGGGGACCACTTCGGCTTCTACGACAGGCCGAGCGAGAGGAACGAGCTTTACCCGGTCTTCCACGCTGAAAGGTTGTATTACCGCGACGACCCGATTTACTATGGTTCAGTCGTCGGTAAGCCACCGCTTGAGGATGCCGTAATCGGGAAAGCCATCGAGAGGATCTTCCTCCCTCTGATGAGGATGGTTCTGCCGGAAGTTGTTGACGTCAACTTCCCTGAATACGGCGTTTTCCAGGGCGTTGCCATCGTCTCAATAAAGAAGCGCTATCCGGGTCAGGGTAAGAAAGTCCTCAACGCCCTATGGGGAACGGGCCAGATGGCACTGACAAAGGTGATAATAGTCGTCAGCGAAGACATAAACGTCCACGACATAAACCAGGTGATCTGGGCGGTCGCTTCCTTCGTTGACCCGCAGAGGGACGTTTTGGTAATCCCAAACGCACACACAGACGCCCTCGATCCAGCTGCCCCGAACCCGCCTCTCGGGAGCAAGCTCGGCATAGATGCCACCAGAAAGCTTCCGCTGGAGATGAACGGGAGAGTCGTGGAGGAAGTCGAGGAAGACCCCGAAGTCCTTGAGAGGCTCGAAAGACTGTTCAAGAAGTACCTCGGTGGTTGAGATGGCCTTCGACCCCGGTGAAGTCAGCAAGGCGAGCAGGTTTCACGCACTGATGAGGCTAGTCAGGATAGAGCACACCCTCTTCAGCCTGCCTTACGCTTACGTCGGAGCGCTCCTCAGCGGTTTCCACGTTACCTGGGCCGAGATAATCCTCATGAGCCTCGCCCTCCTCGGGTTGAGAACTGCCGCCTTAGCCTACAACAACATAGCGGACATAGACATAGACAGCCTTAACCCAAGGACGTGGAACAGGCCCCTGATTAAAGGCGCTGTAAGGATAAGCGACGCCTGGTGGCTCGTCGTCATCGGTTCTGTCCTTTACTTCGTCTCAGCCGTTTTGCTGAACTTCTGGACGGCTTTGCTCAGCCCGATTCCCTGGGTTCTTGCCCTCAGCTACCCTCAGGGAAAGAGGAAGCACAGCTTCCCGCATCTGCACCTCGGCCTAACATTAGCGATGGCCGTAGCTGGAGGAACCATTGCATCGGGAGGCGACGAGGCGGGCCTTTTGCTCCTCCTTGAGAGAATTCCATGGGCATTCTTCTTTGGGGTGCTCTTCTGGGTTGCCGGCTTTGACACGATATACGCGCTCATGGACTACGAGTTCGACGTGAAGCATGGTGTTGGGAGCATCCCGGCAAGATTCGGGATAAAGAAGGCACTTGACATCGCTTTAGCCTTTCACCTGATTGCGATAGCCCTCTTCGGGATTGCGGTTCAGCTCTACGGCCTCGGATGGGTTTACGTTGCCGGATGGCTCGTTGCGAGCGCTCTAATCCTCTACGAGAACTATTTGGCGAGAAAAGACCTTGAGAACGTTCCAAAGGCCTTCAACCTCAACATACCCATCGGATTAATCCTCACGCTCTCCGCGATAGCCGACGTCCTGATAAAACTCGGAGGTGGTTGAATGAAAAGGGCATTGGCGTTGTTCATTGTCGGACTAATCGTTTTGGCGGCAGGATGCATAAGCAGCAGTCCGAGCAAGCCCACCGAGACTGCAACTCCAACGGTGAGGGCCGCTACCCTGCTCGGGGGCATCAGCACGCTCGACATAATGCAGGCTAAAGGCTTCGACGGGAAGAACGGCTTCCACGTTAAGGTTCTGCGCCTGGCCAAAACTCCCGACATCATAGCGGCCCTCAAAAACGGGGAGACCGACTTCGCCGTTATTCCAGCCGAGATGGCGGCCAAGCTGGCCCAGAGCGGCGTTGATATCAAGATAATCGCCGTTGACATGCTCCAGAACCAGGCGATAATCGGGAAGGAGAAGATGAGGCCCGAAGAAATTAAGGGCAAGAAGATCGGAGCGGTGGTTGCCTCGGGCACCTTCAAGCTCTTCCAAGCCTACATGAAGGCGCTCTACAACGTAACGCCCGACGACTACACCGTCGTGAACGTTCCGCCCGGCTCGATCGAGGACTCGCTGAAGGACGTTGACGCCGTCGTCATCTGGGAGCCGATAGTGAGCCAGCTCATGGTCAAGAACTACACGGTGATAGCGACCTACTCACAGCTGTGGGACGAGGCGAAGGCCAGGGGCATTGTGAGCGGCCCTGCTGTAATGCTCGTCTGGGTGGTAAGGGGCGACTTCCTCAGGGAGCACAAGGCCCTAGTGGATAAGTTCATCAGGGCGCAGGAAGAGAGCGCGATCTACTGGAAGAACAACGAGGCGGATACTGAGAAAGTTCTCATGGACCTCTACCACCTCGACGAGAATACAGTAAAGACGCTCTACGGCAGGACGGAGGTGGTCAGTGGCCTCACCGACGAGATGATAACGGGCATCAAAAGCGAGTGGCACTTAGCTTACCTCGGCGGCTACCTGACCGAGAACCCCGAGAACCTAGACATCTTCTACAGGGGCTGAAGATGAAGCGCGGCTGGCTCTATCTCCTAATTTTTTCAGTGGTCTCGTGGGTTGCCCTGGCGAGGCTGTACCCAACGCTGATTCCGGGGATAGGGGAAACCTTATCCTTCTACTCGAAGGCCGGCTACGACCTCGTTCTCAAATCGCTCCTCCTGACACTCTATCACAGCATTTTAGGCTTCTTAGTTGCCTTTGGGCTAACCGGGGGCGCTATACTGCTCGCGCTCTATTCCGAGGAGTTCCGGGCGTTTTTGAACTCCCTCAACGTCTTCATCCAGAGCGTTTCAGTTTTAGTGTGGACAATAATCTTCATCATGATCTTCGGCGTGACAAGCTCAATCGCCCCGATCCTCGTCACGGCAATGGCTGCCTTTCCGGCCCTCCTTTCAGCGGGCATAAGCTCGAGCAGGAACCTCCTCGAAAAATACCGCCCGCTCGTGGTTCTCCTAAGGCCCAGCAACCTCCAGCTCTACAGGCACTTCATAGTCCCGGGAACGCTCCCGGAGATGGTTTCCGCGAGCAGGATAGCAATCGGCATCGCCCTGAGGATAAGCGTCGTTGCCGAGGCCTTCGGTTCAGCCGGCGGAATAGGCTACCAGCTCGTCTACTCCTACGACCTCGGCCTGAAGGACGGCGTTTTCGCCTGGGCGCTGCTCCTGATCCTGCTCATGGTGACGGTTGATCAGCTTATCCTGGGGAGGCTAGAAGAATGGGTGAGGCGCTGGTACTGGTGAGGAACTTAGAGAAGTCCTTCAACGGCGAGAAGATACTCGGGGGAATCAGCCTGGAAGCTAAGGGAGGCGAGGTGGTTGGCATAGTCGGCCCCAACGGGACGGGAAAGAGCACGCTCGTGAGGATTTTGGCCGGCGTGGAGAGGCCCGATTCCGGCGAGGTCTCGGTTAAAGGAAAGCTCTCGGTCGTCTACCAGGAGGACTACCTCCTCCCCTGGAAGAGGCTCCGCGATAATCTATGCCTCGGCCCCAAGTTCCGCGGAAGGGAGTGTCACCCGCTCGCCGTGGCGAGAAGGCTTGGAATAGGGGGGTTTCTAGACCTCTACCCCAAGGAAGTGAGCGGGGGAACGCGGAGGAAAGCGGCGATAGCGAGGGCTTTACTGCTTGACTTCGACGTTTTGATCCTCGACGAGCCTTTCACGGGCCTCGACACCGAGTCAAAGGACACTCTGCTCTCAATCGTCGGTGAACTCTCCAAGACCGGTAAAGCCGTCATCATAGTGTCGCACCAGCTCGAGGAACTCTTCCGGGTCGCCCACAGGGTTTACGTCCTCCGCGGAAGGCCGGCGAGGGTTAAGAAGATCCTGAGGAGGGAAGAACTTGGTAAGGGAGCTGTTTAACAGCATAGCCGAGCGCTATGATATGGTCAACAGGCTGACAACGCTCGGGCTTGACAAAAGGTGGCGGAGAAAGGCCTGCGAGAGGGCGCTTGAGCATACAAAGGGGAGAAACCTCCGAATCCTCGACATAGCCTGCGGAACCGGGGATATGATAAGGTGCATGAGGAAAAGGCTTGAAAAGCGCGGCCTATCCGCCCACTTTTACGGCCTGGACTGCAGTGAGAGGATGCTCAAGATAGCGAGGGAAAAGGTTCCCTTCGCGCAGCTCAAGGTTGGAAACGCCGAGGAGATCCCCTTTCCTGATGGGAGTTTTGACTTAGTCAGCGTTGCCTTCGGCCTGAGGAACTTCTCGGACAGGGAGAAAGCTATTAGCGAAATCTACCGCGTTTTAAAGCAGGAGGGAATCCTTCTCCTCCTGGAGTTCTCGCGAAACGAGAGCTTTCTCGGGAAACTCACCTGGGTGTATACCAAAACGGTTGTTCCCCTCATCGGCGGCCTCCTAACGAGCAATAGAAAGGCCTACGACCACCTCTGGCGCTCCATCGAGGCGTTTCCCTCGCCGGAGGAGCTTTCGCTGGAGTTCGAGAGAAGGGGCTTTACGGCCCTCTCCTTCGAGTGGCTCTTTCCCAGGATAGCCTTCGTCATGGTTCTCCGGAAGGTTTAGCGACCAAAAGCCTGACGGCGCCGTTCACGAGGCTTCTCTCCTCAAGGATTTCGAAGCCACCCTTCTTTAAGAGGTTTCCGACGTCCACCCTGAAGTCCGTTCCCGTTAATCTGCTCGTCAGCGCGCTCAAACCGCTCAAAAAAGTCCTGAAGACGGGGTTCTTCGGGGGAGAGCACTCCATCGCCAGGAGAAAGCCGTCCGGTTTTAAAACCCGCCTTACCTCTCTCAAAACCCTCTCCTTTTCTGGAACGACGCAGAGGAAGAAGGTGGAAACGGCAGTGTCAAAGCTCCTGTCCGGAAACGGAAGGGAGCAGGCGTCGGCTTTGACGAGCTTTACCTTAGCAGGGCTTTTCTTCCCCTTAGCTTTCTTCAGCATCCTCTCGCTAATGTCAATCCCGACAACCTCAACGTCTTCCCGGTAAAAGGGAAGGTTCAGGCCCGTTCCGACGCCAAGCTCTATAACCCTGCCCCGAGCCTTCTCAATTAACTCCTTCCTGGCCTTTCTTATTCCGATCGGCTTTTCGAGGAGAGCGTTTATCGGCTCGTAGATGAAGCTTGCCATGTCGTACAGCACGTTGCGCCCTCCAAAGGGAATCAAACATGGCCTACCTTAATTAAAGAAAAATCCAGAGGGGATCAGGCTTTCTGGGTCAGAAGGCTTCTGAGCTGAGAACCCCTGGCACCAAGCTCTCTGTCGAGCATGAAGATTCCCTGAGGGCTGTCGCCGATTATCTTGAGCTTGTCGACGATGGTCTTCGTGCTCGCTTCCTCCTCAACCTGCTCCTGGACGAACCACTGGAGGAAGTTGTAGGTCGCGTGGTCGTTCTCCTCCTTCGCCAGGTCGACCAGTTTGAATATCGACTGCGTAACGCCGACCTCGTGGAGGTAAACCGCCTCGAAGGCCTTAAGCGGACTCTCAAATTCCTGCTTCGGCTTTTCTATCCTCTCAAGCTCGACCCTGCCTCCACGATCGAAGATGTAGTCGTAGAACCTGAGCGCGTGGCCGAGTTCCTCTTCCGCTTGAGCCTCCATCCAGCTGGCGAAGCCGTCGAGGCTTCTTTCTTTAAAGTAGGCCGCTATGCCAAAGTAGAAGTACGCCGAGAAAAGCTCCTTGTTGAGTTGCTCGTTCAGGGCATTCAGCATTTTTTCACTCAGCATTACAATCACCTCGTCTTTTTCTTGTTTTCGAACCTTATAAGTTTATCTATCGAACCCATTTTATGGGGAACCAAAAGTTTTTAATTAATCCTAATAAAACACCTTATTCGAATGAAGGCAGATTTAACTGGTCACAGCGGTGAAGAATTATGGAAAAGATTAAGTATGTAATTGAAGAATTCAACAGGACCCACGGAAGCGAGGCAACGGTGAGAATAAAGAATGTAAAGGGTGAAGAGGCCATACTGGAATTTGAGGGTTCGTTCTGTGCAACATGCGGTCTCCACGATTACTTTGACGATATCAAATGGGAGGCAATGGAATTTGGACTTAATGTGGAACCCGTTGAAGTACTCGAAGCAGAAGAGGACGAGTTTGAGCACGGTCGGTATATAGTGAAGTACCGGATTATTAGGAGATAATAGAACTAAACCTTAGGTTCAGGAAACATTTTTATACACCAACGAACAGAGAAATTTGATGGTTTTTCAGGTGTTAGGAATGGTAGTGAAAAAGAAAATGACCAGGAAGTTTTTGGAAGACGCCTTTGCCGGCGAAAGCATGGCCCATATGAGATACCTCATCTTCGCGGAGAAGGCCGAGAAGGAGGGCTTTCCAAAGGTGGCCAAGCTCTTCAGGGCCATCGCTTATGCGGAGTTCGTCCACGCGAAGAACCACTTCATCGCCCTTGGAAACCTCGGCAAGACCCCAGAGAACCTCCAGGCGGGAATAGACGGCGAGACCTACGAGGTCGAGGAGATGTACCCCGTCTTCAGGAAGGCTGCCGAGTTCCAGGGCGAGAAGGACGCGGTAAGAACGACCCACTACGCCCTCGAAGCCGAGAAGCTCCACGCGGAGCTTTACAAGAAAGCTAAGGAGAAGGCCGAGAGCGGAGAGGACATCGAGATAAAGAGGGTCTACATCTGCCCTGTCTGCGGTTATACAGCCGTCGACGAGGCCCCCGAATACTGCCCCGTCTGCGGCGCTCCGCGGGAGAAGTTCGTGGTCTTCGAGTGAGCCTTTCGTTTTTTGGTTTCCCAAGTTTGAACCGCAAACCTTATAAGAACGACCTAATAACATTAGGATGGTGAAAGAAATGGCAAAGTGGAAGTGTATAGTTTGTGGCTACATCTATGATGAGGACGAGGGGGACGAGGACAGCGGAGTTGCCCCGGGAACCAAGTTTGAAGATTTGCCAGACGACTGGGTCTGCCCGCTCTGCGGCGCTCCCAAGGACATGTTTGAAAAAATAGAGTGAGGTGGTCGAGATGCTTAGCGAAACCATAAAGAGTGGAGACTGGAAGGGGGAGAAACACGTCCCCGTTATAGAGTACGAGAAGGACGGAAACCTCGTCAAGGTAGAGGTCAGCGTCGGCAAGGAGATACCGCACCCGAACACCCCGGAGCACCACATAGCCTGGATACAGCTCTGGTTCCAGCCCGAGGATGGGGCCTTCCCAATCTTGGTCGGCAAGGTCGAGTTCAGCAACCACAGCGACCCGCTCACCGAGCCGAGGGCCGTCTTCTTCTTCAGGACCGAGAAGAAAGGCAAGCTCTACGCCCTCAGCTACTGCAACATCCACGGCCTCTGGGAGAACGAGGTTCAGCTCGAGTGATTTCCATCTTTTTTCCTACCTATCGGCAGGTTTATTAACTTCCGGATCGAGTTTTAAGTATTACACTGGTGATGGTCGAGATGAACGTATATTCTGGAGCTATGGCTTTTGGTGGTTTGCTCTCTCTTGCAGATATAATCTTGACGTGGAACCTGGCGAGGATAGTTGAGAAAGTTAGGATCGGAAGGGAAAAGCTTTCATGGCTCATTCTCCTTGGAGGTCTAATTACTGCCATAGGGTTCATTCCCCCAGTTCTGAGCGAAGAGGGACAACTGATTGTGTGGGCCCTTATACTGGGCCCGGTTCTCATAGGGTATGTCCTTTCAGAGAGCGGGCTTGTGCGGACTACCCTGGAAATGCTGTTGCAGGTTGCAGTGGTAGTGTTCTCACTTGTTTTCAAAGGAGGAGACTATCTGGCCACAGCCCAAATATTCTCGGCGGTGTCAGTAATCCTTCTGATGAACGCCGTTGCATTCTACATCAACTCTCCTTCCAGGGTGTCGTGGATTTCCAGAGCCGCTGCATGGCTTTTTGCATTCTTCATCCTCTTAAACGCCTGGAAGCATGGTACAATCTATCTCTCCTGTTTGTACCTTTTCTCACAGCTCCTCTGGTTATATGCACTTGTAAAACTGCATTTCGTGGCAAGACAGAGACTTCCCAGAAATGCCCAGGAAGGCTTATAACCGTGCACCCGGAACCCCGTAGTGGTGAGAAAAAAATGAAGGTTTACATGCCAGACCGCGAGTGGCCCGAGCACTACAGGCCGGTCCTTGAGGAGCTCGCGAAGATAACCGACCCGATCACAGGAGGGGACGTCCTGGACTCAGGCGTCATAGCAGGACTGGAGGTTGCGGAAGACACGCTCAAGGTATGGCTCAACTTCGAGAGCCACGCCGAGTACAACATAACGGGTGAGAGCGCCATCGCCTACTCCAAGATAATCGGCGATATAATGGAGCGCTTCGCCCTCGTGAGGTTCCAGAACGTCTACGTCTACGACCTCAAGAACAATCCCGTAGGGGTCTTTGAGAACACGAAGGGCTACACAATCGAGGACATAAGCCCGGAGAAGGCCTGAGGATGGGACTGCTGGGAATCTTCAGGGCCCCCAAGAGAAAAACCCCAAAGAGGGGGCCCCGGGAGGACCTTCCTCCCGATGTCAGAGAGGTAGTTGAGGCCCTCAGATCCGTCATCGACCCGGAGACTGAGCTGGACATCGTTGACGAGGGCCTGCTCTACGGCCTTACCGTTAGTGGGGAGAAGGTCCAGGTTTTCCTCCTCATGGCCCGTTCAACGCCGGAGTGCCACTTCTGCCAGAGCATAGCGGTGAACGTACAGAGAAGGATCCTCAGGGACATCGTCGAGACCCTGAGGAAGGAAGGGTTTAAGAGGATTGAAGCGTATAACGAAATAGGGCTTTTGCTCGAAGAGTGGGGTGATGAAGATGGTTCCGCCTGAACTTGACGAGGGGCTCCCCCTCGAAAAGATGAAGGAATTTTCCCTTGAGGAGCTTTTGGGAATGGCCATAAAGGCCGAGATTGGTGCCAGAAGGTTCTACGAGAGCCTCGCTGAGAGGATAGACATCCAGGAGCTTAAGGAGAAGATAGAATGGCTCGCCGGTGAGGAGAAGAAGCACGAGGAGCTTTTGAGGAAGATCTACGCCAACATGTTTCC
Organism: Thermococcus sp.; assembly: GCA_027075325.1. GTDB lineage: Archaea > Methanobacteriota_B > Thermococci > Thermococcales > Thermococcaceae > Thermococcus. The sequence goes on from JALTBN010000020.1 coordinate 14,150, forward strand.
AGGAAAGGAAGTTATCTTCCCAAAGGAGCACATCGGGCCGGAACTCCAGCCGGTCGCGAGGGAGCTCAACAGCGTTCAAGATATCATAGACCTCATCCGCTGGGCCATGAAGGCCGAGGAGATAGCGGCGCAGTTCTATGCCAAGCTTGAGGGTATAGTGGACACCGAGGAAAAGAAAAGGCTCATGCGCTACCTCAGCGACATGGAGTGGGGCCACTACTACAACCTGAAGGCCGAGTATGAACTCCTCCTTGACTGGGAGATGTACGGCCAGATGATGCACGTTGGGCCATAGTCTTTCATTTCTCCAATATTTCTCCAATCTTGCTTTGAATCCAGCACGTTAGTAGGACTCCACCTGCAACCTGCTGGGACGAGACGCTCGTTACCTTTGGCTTCTTCCGCTGGTTCTATGTGATGCCCTCCCCAGACCAAATGATAGGATGAAGATTGTCAGAGTAAGGGAGATAAGGCTTAGGTACTGGAGAGAGGCGAAGGGATCTTTGAACTCCAGCTCAAGAACGTGGCTCCCGGCGGGAAGCGCAACTTCCATCAGGTCGAACTCAGTATTTTTCTTTATTTTGACCGCATTTCCATTAACGCGAGCTTTCCAGTAGGGGTAATAGTTCTCGCTCACAACAACTGTGGAAGCACGTGAGAGGTTAAACTCCAGCCTGATGCGTCCGTCTTTCAGGTCAACAACATGGTAGGAAACCTTTGCCGGCTTAGTGTAGTCCGACAGTAGTTCTTTCAGGATGTTTTCTTCATAGCTGTTGCCGGTGTAGGTTGCGTGGTATGGGAGATTCAGACCAATGAAGTAAATTCTGCCGGAGTCGTAGTCTTTGTACCCGAGCACGGTGTAGTCTCCAAGCTTTATTAGAGAGGTCATGTTGCCATAGTATGCAGTTGCCGTCCAGGGCTGGCCTTCGTAGGTAAAGTTCGAGAACGCCGAGACGTTGTAGATTGAAGAGCTAAAGTTCGCCCGTCCAACGACTTTAACTGTCACAGACTTCACTCCGAAGCGCGTAGCCTCCGCGTCCGGGCTGCGAAAAGTGTTGAGTACAAGCGTTCCGCCGTTTTTAACGTAATCTTCCAGCTTAAGCCAGACCAGTGGATCCCGGTATTTGTACCCGTTGAGAATAACAATGGAGTACTCATTCAGCCTGTCCGTGTAGTCATCCACGTATTCGGCCCTTTCATAGGAAACGCCAAGGTCAAAGGGCCAGTTTCCGATGACGAGGATGTCGGATTCGGGCTGAAAGAAGGTGAAGTTGTTCCAGCGGTAGAGGTGGAACGGGCCGGAGGAGTAAATCTCCCCAAAGCCAAAGCTTCTGAGATTCTTTATTACGTCTCGGTAACCCCTGTAGTTCTCGTCCGTTACAACGTACTTTACGGAATAGGCCCTGAGGGCTTTCCTGGCGAACTCGGGGTCTTTTTCAATGGCGTAGTTGAGATAGGCGTGCTGTAGATAAGCGGGATCGCCCTGCCTGTACCATCCCTCAAGGGACGGCTTTCCTGCGAGGGCCGGCGTCCAGGAGGCCCTTGAACCCTGGGTCATTATGAGACCCGGCTGATAAAACCTCCAGCCGGTTGAGTTGTCGTTTCCAATGTAATTCAGAACGACTAGGTAATCCCCGGGAAAGCTCTCGGCCTTTAATGAATCTGCCTGAAGTCTGACGTCTGAAAGGGAGAGAATGATAAGAAACACAAGGAGAATTCCAACCACTGTGTTTTTTCTTTCCCCACCACTTTTGAGTTTTTGAGGGATAAGCCCACTGAGAACTTCAAAGAAGGCACCGACGCCGATTGCCCCAGCGAGTGAAAGGCCGTCGAGCCACCTGTACGGCGGGATCATGTCGAGGAGGGGAAGCCTGTTGAGAAAGGGGGCGGGGCCGTAGTAGCCAAGCGAGAGCAAGATGGCCGTTAAGGAGGCACCAAGAAGGCCAGCTCCAAGAGCCTTCTCCGGCTTCTCCCTCCTCGCCAAGAGGGCAACAACTCCAATAATCCCTACATAGAAGGCTATTCCCTGATAGAAGGACCAGGGAGATGTGTGAGACAGTGAATCCCCCAGTCTAACGCTGTAGAACTTGAAAAGATACTCAATGCTGTTCTCCCTCAGGAAGTGGGCGTTGCCCCTCTCCAGCAAAAACGGGAGAACCCAAAAGGAAGAAACCGAAAGGGCAGTAGCACCAGCTATGAACGTGTTGATGGCTATACCTCTAACACCCATCCCCCTCGTTATCCAGAGGTAGGGGATAAGGAACAGCACCGTCAGCCCGAAGCTTACGAAAAGGGTGTGGTGAGCTAACCCCACAGCGGCTAGGAAGAGGCCCGAGAGCACGGCGTATCTCCAGTTTTTACGGGTTATGTAGATGAATGCCAGAATAAAGAGGGGAGCAACGTTCAGAGCAACGAACCTCGGAAAGTTCCCCTCAGGCGAGAGAACCCTCAGATGGTAGACTGAGAAGGCGTAGACGATTCCGGATAAGTATGAAGACGCATCAGAGAAGCCGAGCTCTTTGAGGAGAGCCCTCATGGATAGGGCACCCACCAGAATTGCCAGCAGGACTGTCAGTTTATAGCCCAGTATTGCAGATGAAGTTATCTTGCCCAAGAGGGCACCGATAAAGTATGAGAGGGGAGGATAAAACCTTAAGAAGGGGTAGCCACCGTACCAGTCCTCGATCCATGGGGAGTAGTCTTGCATAAGCTTCCATATCTTGAAGAGATGGCCGTAGGCGTCGCCTCCCCATGAGGGGGGATAGCCCGGAGAGAGGAATCCCCTTAATACAAACAGGGACAGAAAGAAAACGGAGAGTATGAAGAGGGCCTCGCGGATTTTAACGCTTCTGATTCCACCCATGCCTTCACCCGTTTCATCCGATTATTGAAGAGAGGTAGTCAAAGAGGGGTTTGAGGAACGGGAACTCAGGAACCTGAGTGCTATCGATAACTTCTGCTCCACTTCTGCCGTCATCGGTGCCATCAAGTTCCCACGTAAAGAAGTTGTCATGACCGTCTTCAAAGTCCTCACGTACAGTCTTCTTAGTGTTGAGGTTGCCTTGCGCATAAGTATAGACAACATTGTCTATGAACATATCAAACTCTTTCCCTCCTGTAAATATTCCCCCCGCTCCAATGTAGCTTATGTCCGTAGGGGTGTCCCAAGATTCTGTATACACCAGTTGATCATCTATATAATAGTCCAGCTCATTCACCCATCCGAATGAGTCGTAAACGACTCCAATCTTATACGTATGTGGAGATGATCCATCAATGTCAGTGGTATAAACAGGAGTATCGCTGGAGGGATCGTCTGTATCAGAGAAAATAACCACAGTTCCATTCTTCCAGAAAAATCCCCAAGCATATCCATTGCCATCCTCAATGGCCATAATAGCTACATACTGTGTTCCTTCGGTGTAGTTGAACGCGTAGGCATCCCACTGAATGCTGAGGGGATACTCATTGGATTTGACCTGTCTATACACGTGATATGAACTTTGCATACTATGATCCCACACATGGAGCATCTTCCCACTCATCTGGGCACCGCTAACATTGCCTAACCCCATGAGGATGAGAACGATGCTAATCCCAACAACTCCCAATCTTGCAAACTTTATCCCAACCATCCTTCCCCACCAAAGATGATATGGCATTCACTCTTTATAACATATTTAACCAGATCTTCGAACGGATTAGGCTCACTAAATTCTATTGATGGAAGACTTAGATTATAATTTAAATTTTTCTCCCCAAAAATTGGGAAAAATCCTCAAAATTTGTGGGATTTTGTCGAAGACCTCAGGCCCAGCAAAAATGCGTGGGCTATGAGAACAATCACTAGCAGGAACAGGAGAATGGGACCAATTGTGTAATGAAATGTATTGAATGTTCCCTCTCCAAATTTGTGGTAGAGGTATATTGAGGAGAACACACGAAGGATGTTAGCTATGTATATCGTTGAAACACCGAACAGCCATTCCATTGGTTTCTTCTTAAGTCCAGGAAGGAAGAGGTAGATAAGTGTGTAAAGCGTCATGCTGAAAGTTCCACTGCACTGCCAGGTTATCTCAAAGGACACCCTGTCGGCGGGAATATATATCTGTTCGCCAATGAGGTAGTTCTCTACCCCGAAGATCTTCAGCAGCAAGTGCATGTTCGAGGCCTCAATTCTCGTGAGGGGCTTCCCCACCGCGAAGCCAATCAGCAACGTTACTATCGGAAACACCGTGAGATATACTACCAGTATCAGAACGTTTTTCCTCTCCCCAAACAACCTCATAGGTTCCATCCTCCCGTTTCCTTACGAGACCATAGTCCTCCATTATAGCACAATTGTGATGAACTGTGGACTTGCTCAAGTTAAGCAAGCGGGCAAGCTCACTCACTCCCCTAGGTCTCTCCTTAAGGAGATCATAAATTCTTCTCCGCGTCTCGTTCTCGAGGAGGAAAAGTTTAATCGCCTCCCCTTTCTTTCCAGTTGGGTAAAAAATGAGGGTGTTACCCACGGAGACCTCTTCGAGAAGTTTTGCCCTTGTGAGGACACGCAGGTGCCACTTTGCATTGGTTCTCGATATACCAAAGGTAGAAGCCACATCGGTAATGGTTGAATAACCCCTTGCCCTGATATACCCGTATATTCCCTTTCTCGTGGTGTTCTGCAGAACCTCTTCGGGGGGTGTGAGAAAGCGACCAATAACAATCACCGGGAGGGACTTAATCCATTCCCGGAACTTTTGTACATGGGGATTGTTTGAAGTCACAGCATACCCTGCCAATGCCACCGCTCCGAGGGCACCACCCACGAGAATGGCCTTCGATGGGCCTGCATGTGAGTAGTGCTTTATAAGTGCAGCAACAAATTCCGGCACGGCGGGGTTGCGGGTGTCAAGATAGCAGGCCGTTGGATTAATGCCCACCACCACAAGCTTTCCCCTTCCCAGGGGGACTTCAGTCACTATTGGAATTTCATCCGATTTGAGGAGAACCTTTGAGCTCTTAGCTTTTACAATAACGAGCCCGTACCTATCGGAATCGTACCCAAACCCCTTAAACTTAAGGAGATTGTTAGGCTCAACGGGTATTATCCCGGCCGCTGTGTAATTTAAATGCATTCCCACGAATTCCAAAATACCGGGGTTCTCCATTTCAACTGCCCTCAACGTGTTCAGCCCGATTATAACCGTCCTCCCGTCTTTGGCATCCTGGATAAGACTGACCGGGAGGTCTTTGTTGCTGTCATTCAGGAAAGCATAGTTAACATCAAGCGCAACTATTATGTCCCCTGATGGTTCATTACTGAGGGCAATCCCAGTACGATTTGAAATGGCGCGGTAAAGAGGAATATCCCCCGGATCGGAGGGTATATAAACAGCCGTAAAGGCCACGACCAGCGGTGAAAGGGTAAAGAGGACGGCTGTAACAAGCACAAACAGATGTGAAACCCTTACCATCCCTGGGCCACCCCCCTGAGAAACCTCAGTGTGGCATCCAGTTTTACCAGAGAGAGGAGGGGGTTGTAGAAGACATAGTATAGGAAAACCACAGGAAGGTTTCCCAAAGCCTCCTTAAGGCCTCTCTCGATGGCCATGGCAGTACCGCTCATAAGGACGCCTGGTGTATACTGCATGAAGAATACAAAAAGAAACAGGAACACCATGAGATCTGGAGGCAGGTTTATATCGGTTATAGATATTCCCAGGTAATATTTAAAAAGGACGATAATTGGCAGGAGAATTACTCCAATGATCTGAATAACTGCCAGGACGTATTCCAACACAATTAAATGTAGGAACATAAAAATACCCTTCTCCCCGTATTTTCGGTTTAGGATAAGGTCACTGTGCTTCCTTAAAACCTGAAGTCCACCATAGTACCAGCGTATTCTCTGCCTGTAAAGTCTCCTCCAGCTCTGCTCTGGTTCTGTATACACTACGGCCCCAGGTTCAAAATTTGAGTCAAGACCTGCCCTGAAAGATATAACCGTGAGGTCGAAATCCTCCGCCAGTGTGTCCTTCGGAAGTGCTGGAAGTGATTTTATAAAATAAGCCTTAAACGCTGAGAACGCACCTGAAACTACCAGCAACCAGCCCAGGTATCCCTGAACCCTCCGTCCCACCTCAAACGAATGGAGGAACTCCACCTCCTGGAATTTCTCAATCAAGCTTCCAAACCGCCGTTCTATTCGTATAACTCCGGTTGAGATTCCCACTAGAGAACGTTCATAGAGGTTCTCTACGATTCTGCGCAGGGAATACCCGTTTCCGAAATATGAATCCGCATCCATCGTTATTACCACATCTCCCTTCGCAGATTTTATACCGTCCTCCAGAGATTGAGCCTTTCCAAGGTTCTTCTCGTGTCGGATTACCTTAACTCCGTACCTCGACGCTATCTCACCACTCCCATCCTCACTCCCATCATCAACGATTATAACCTCCACAAGATCGTGCGGATAGTCCTGATACTCTACGCTCTCTATTAGTCTCTCTATATTCAAAGCTTCATTATGAGCGGGCACCACGATTGACACACTTGGGTAAAAGAGAGGAAGTTTGATAACACCCTCATTCGACCTGTAATAGAGATAAAACATGAAATAGGCAGTGTAAATGAGCATGATAAAGGCTCCAGTGAGATAGAACAAATAACGAACGAATGAATAAACTGAGTATCTATCAGTCACATGTCCAAAAATGATCAGGACGGCTCTCCAACTGCTCCACTGAAGGAAGGAATAGTCCAGATAGACAACATATGCAGAGACTATAAAAGTGGAGATATACGAAAGAACTTTTCTCCTCATACTTCAAACCACCTCGACAGGGACCGGGTGGGATAAACCTCATAATCAAAGGGCATTTTTCTTATCTCAACAACTCCATACCTTGACATCTCTCTGATGAGCTGTAGAACTTCGTATGGCGGCATATTTGAAGAACGGGCCAGATCGAGGACTGTGACCCCTGGATGACGAGCAATCCTTTCCATTAAGCGAGGGTACTTCTCCACTGCCCACGCTGCAACACCCTCTGCTTCAAGAGAATGGAGTGTTATTAAGTAATCCTTCTCACCCAAACGGGAGATATCCAGTATACTAATCTTCCCCTTCAACTTGAGAAGTGCTATGCAAAACTTTAGCCGTCGGACTTTCTCTCCAACTTCTTCCGAGAGTTCAGGTAGAGTGACACCCCTCATGATTGAAACGGTCTCAAGAACACCGGTACACCTTTTTCTCCGCCTGACGATACCCCAGAACGGTATCAGGGGAGCCGCAAAGAAAACCGTAAGTCCCATAGGCATTAGGCCAAAGTAAGCGAGGATTTCAAGGAGAATGAGAACAAGCAATCCCAGGGTAATCGGGTGCAAAAGAACCCGCTTCAGAATGATCAGAGCTTTTTTTGTACTGCTGATTGTGGGAGGATTCTTCCGCTCATTCAAAGCTTCACGGGAGACTTCCAGATAGAGGCCCATAAAAGAATGATCCCCTTCGACGTAGGCTTTTACCGGATTGAACGTCATCAAAACTGCAACTCCAGCTCCATAGCGGTGCAGGGTTATAGCTGAATTGCCATTCCTGTACCTCGCAATGACCTTCGCTCCCTCAGGTCTAATGACCGCCTCATGATAGGTGTCATTGTATGGATATACCCTCCCCTTAAACACTATGTCCCATTCTTCCCCGTCTTTAGCAGGATTTTCCAAGCGCAGTACTCTGACACCAAGAAGATCATCCAGCTTCCTGCTCCAGCTCTGGACGTACGTGTTGAGGCCGATAACCAGAACACCACCACTTTGAGCGTACTCTGCTAATGTCTCTATCTCCCTTTCACTCAATCTTCCCCCTTCCGTCCACTGGGCGTTGAGATCAGGAATCCAGATTTCATCGTACTTGGAGAGATACAGAATATCCGAGAGGGCAGAGCGGTCATCCGGAAGGTCTTTGCCAAGGTAGAGGATATCGACGTTATCACCAAAGGAATTGGCCAGGGTAACGTCTTCCAAGTCACTACAGACAAACAGGACTCTATGACTTTGATTCTGAGGGGGGCTTGAGCCCACTATGCCCGGGGATGAGAAAATCAGCAGGATTATTATCAGTACTATTGAGGTTCTCAGGTTCAATTTTCCTCCCCCAGAGATTTTGTTTCAAAGGCTTAAAGGGATAACCTTCAAAAACTTTTCAAGATCGAAGAAACAAAAATGAAAAATTCAATTGAAGCTCACCTCGGCATATCCCTCACGTGAACGTCCATCTGCGGGAACGGTATCTCAATGCCCTCCTTTGTATATGCCTCGTAGATTGCCTTTGTGAGGTAACCCTTAACATCCCAGAAGTCTTCGATCTTTGCCCACGCCCTGAGCTGGAGGTTTATCGCGGAATCCCCAAGGCCGGTTATCGCCACGCCCGGAGCCGGGTCTTTGAGAACCTTTGGGTGGCCTTCCATCAGCTCCATCGCTATTTTTACCGCCTTATCAAGGTCCGTTCCGTATGCAACGCCAACGTCAACGTTCACCCTTCTCGTAGGCATCCGCGTGTAGTTGGTTATGACACTCCCCCAGACGAGCTTGTTTGGAATCGTTATGAGAACGTTGTCAGGGGTTAAGAGCTCGGTGCTCATTATTCCAACGGCGTTCACCTTGCCTACCTTCCCTGCAACCTCAACAACCTCGCCCATGTCTATTGGCCTGAGAGCCACAATCCACACACCCGCTGCCAGGTTGGTGAGCGTGTCCTGCATTCCAAAGCCCAAGATGAGGCCTATCACCGCTGAGAGGCCCAGCACTACAGAGCCTACCCCGATTCCTAAAGCCCTCACCGCCAGAAGGATCACAGCTACATAGAGAAGAGCGCTGAGGAACCTTCCAAGGAACTCTACGACGAGGTCCGGGAGCTTTGTTTTCCTCAGTCCCCTCTTGAAGGAAGCAACGATTATCTTTGCCACGATATAACCCACTACCAGAACCGCTACCGCAATTACAACCTGCATGAGCGTGACTCCAACATAGGGTAGCGGCTTATCAGGGGCAACCATTGTTTAATCACCTCATTAATGTTCATCATTCCATTGTGTACTCCGTCAATGCTTATATCCCTTTCCCAGATTTAAAGCATCATTAGCCAGTTCTTCGAACAGAAGGAGTTGGAGTTCCGCGGGGTGAGATTTCGAAATATTTAAGAGCTGGGAAGGCAAATGGCCTCCTCCGAAGGGCCAAGCCTGAAAAAAGAAGAAAGTCCCGCCGGGTTCACTCCTTGTACTTCGCTATCAGCTCTGCAAGGAGCCTGTGGTGCTCCCTCTCGTTCTCCACAATCGCCTCGGCAAGGCCTTTGAAGAGCGGGTGGGTCATCTTCTCCGCCATTTTCTGGTAGGTCTCTATCATGTCCTTCTCTATCTCGAGGTGCATTTCGGCGAAGCGCTTGACGAGTGCCTTCTGCTCGGGAGAAAGCTCGACGTCTTTGACCTCCGAGAGAGGCCCTTCACCGGCAAGCCTCTCAAGCTCTTTCTGGGCGTTGAGGATGGCTTCCATGAGGTGTTTGTGTATCACGGTATCGACCGCTATCCTTCCAACTATCTCCTCAACCTTGGTGTACCTCAATCCCTGCCCCCTTATGAGCTTTAGCCCGTCTGTGTAGCTGGAGGCGGCCTTCTTCTCGGTTTCATAGGCGTGTTTAACAAGTGGTTCAGACATTGGACATCACCGTAATAGTATGAACATTGAACATTAATAACGTTTTTTGTTGAACTCAAAAGGACGAAGCCGGACCCAAGGCAATAACAGAAAAATGCAGAAAATCAAAGCCCCAAACTTACAGCTCGACCTTTATCCCCGTCTCTTCCTCTACTTCCTCGAAGCCTTCCTTCATGTACTTGGCGAGCTCTTCATCAATTTCAAAGAGCGCTGCGAGGAATTCACCAAAGTGCTCCTTCTCCTCGTTGGCCACGTCCAGAAAGATGTGCTTTATCCTCTCGTCCTCTATCCCAGCAGCGAGCTGCTCGTAGATGTTTATCGCATCGAGCTCGGCCTCGATGGCCCAGCGGAGGGCCTGCGCTATCTCGGTCTTGGTCAGGGGCCTGTCTTTCGGAAGTTCAAACGGGTATTTGGCGAGCATTCAGTCCACCTCCAGGCTGAAGTCCTGGTAGTCCATCCAGATACCGGTCCTCATTATGGAGTCGTACTGTGCCTTCAGCAGCTCGTAGTGAGCCTTTTCCACCTTTGCCAGCTCCTCGAAGACTCTCCTGACGCTCTCGTGTTCCGCCTCCTTTGCGGCCCTCTCATAGAACTCCCAGGTAAGTTTTTCCTGTTCCATGCCCACTTTCACCGCATCGACCTCACTGAGGGTTTCGGGTTCCTCAACAATCAGCTTCTCGGCCAGCTCCCTATCAACTGCAGGAAGCTCGCACTTCTCGATCAGCGCCTCCAGGAACTTCTCTTCAAAGAGATCCCAGTGCTCTGCCTCCTCCCCCGCCAGGAAGAGGAACATCTTCTTCGCCCTCTCGTCCTTGGCCTTCCGGGCGAGCTTCAGGTAGAATTTAAGCTCGCTTTTCTCAACTTCAAGGGCCAGGGCTAAAGCCTCAAGCTCGTTCATGGTATCACCCCATTCAATTACTCATCTTTCCCTATTAGCTTTTTGACTTCTTCGAGAACCTTTGCCGCGTGTCCCTTTGCCCTGACGTTTATCTTCTTCCATACAATCTCCCCCTTGGGGTCAAGGATGAACGTACTCCTTATAACACCCTCGTACTCCCTTCCGTAGCTCTTTTTCTTTCCCCACGCACCGAGGGCTTTATGGAGCTCGGCGTTTGGGTCGCTGATCAGCTTTACCTTAAGGCCATGTTTCTCCTTGAACCGCCTGTGGCTCTTCGGGGAGTCCCTTGAAACGCCGATCACCTGAACCCCGAGCTTCTCAAACTCTGGAAGCAGTTCCGTAAACTCCTTTGCCTCCGTGGTACAGCCGGGGGTGTTATCCTTGGGGTAGAAGTAGAGGACCGTCCACTTACCGAGGACGAAGTCCTTCAGAAGCTTCTCCCCCCCACTCTCATCAAGAACCTTACTCCCCAGATAGTTCATTTACATCACCGGAATGGTTAGGTTTCCCTAACATTTAAGCTTTCCGGTCGAACCAAAAGCCTCTTTTAAACGGCCATAGAAATGAGGGCGGTGGTGACATGAGAATTGAGAGGGTTGAAAAGCCGGGATCTCTGAAGGATGAGCTTGTGGGTTTCGTCTTCGGAGTTTACCAGTCCACCAGCGGGGCCTACCCAGCGCTCGAATGGGTGAAGAACAAGCCCTCACCATCGGATTTCGATGGATTTAAGCGAATTTATGAGCCCTTTCTAGAGTTTCGCCTTGAGAGGGAATTCGATGAACTCCACGTTTTAAGAGATGATGAAGGAAAAATCGCCGGAACCGTTGCGCTCGTCTACAACCTCACGGGCAAGGATGTCTGGTGGGTGCCAGAGACAATAAAAAACGAAAAAACCGGTCTCATTGAATTCTTCATGGTTCATCCTGAGTACAGGGGGAAGGGCTACGGCTCAAAGCTTTTGAGCTTTGCCATCGAGAGGTTGAAGGGACTCGGAAAAGGGGCTTATGTGGTAACTTTCCCCGAGTTTGAGGCTTATTCATATTATCTGAAAAAAGGCTTCGTTAGGGTCATGGAGTATGGAGAGTTCGTTGTGCTGAAATACGGGGGTGGAAGCGATGGAGGAGATGCTTGAGCTGGCCATGAAGTTTTATGAGGATGAGTACGCAGATTCGGTCCTATACGCCCGGCTGGCAAAGGGGGAGAGAGATGAAAGGATAAGGGAGGAGTTCCTGAGGCTCTCGCGGATAGAGTCAAAACACGCAAAGTTCTGGCATGAGTTTTTGAAATCCAGGGGTATAGAACCCCCCAGGCCCAAAATCAAAAGGTTCCATACCATAAGTGTCAGGCTCCTCAGGAGAGTCCTTGGGCCCGGAGCCGTCGCATCCCTGCTTGAGATGGGGGAGAATAGCGCGATCCAGAGGTACTTCAGGTATCTCACGAAGTACGCCGAAAAGCTCTCGGAGGAGGAGATGGAGAGGTTAAGGGATGTCATAGTGGATGAGCTCGAACACGAGCACTTCTTCAATGAAAACAAAAAGCGCTTCCACGCCGAGAACATCAGGGACCTCATCCTGGGAATGAACGATGGCCTCGTGGAGATACTTGGAGCAGTTACAGGGCTCTCAGCAGTCTATGCAAACGCACCGAAGCTGGTGGGAATTAGCGGCCTAATCGTTGGCGTCGCCGGCTCGCTCTCGATGGGCATAGGAGCCTTCATCTCAGTCCGCTCCCAGAGGCAGGTCAACGAGGCATTGAAGGAGAGAATGAGCGTTCTATTCAGGGTTTCTCCGGAGAAGGCAAAGGAGGAGATAAAGGCGAGGCTCGTTGAGGGGGGAGTCCCGGCGGAGATAGCCGAGAAAACCGCTGGAGAACTCGCCAGAAAGGGGGACGCAGTTGTCAAGCTGGTTGTGCCTGAAGGAGGAGAGAACGAGGTTCGCTCCGCTATTTACACCGGACTGGCGTATCTTCTCGGCGTGGTGTTTCCAGTTCTGCCGTACTTCCTCGCCTCAAGCTCAATAATGGCACTACCCTTCTCGATACTGCTGGCGGGAACGGCCCTGGCAATAGTGGCAACTCTGGTGTCGATCCTCTCGGGGATCTCCATACGGACGAAGATAGTAGAGATGGTGACCACCGGGCTCGGTGCAGCTTTCCTAAGTTATCTCTTCGGAAGGCTCATGGAGAGCGTCTTCCATATCTCAGCCCTTTAAGAACGCCGCCTAAACGTTTATATTTTTCTTTATTTCATTTAAGGCGGTGGTTTTCATGGAGGATCCCTACATCTGGATGGAGAACCTCAACGATGAGCGCGTTTTAAAGCTCGTTGAGGAGGAGAACAAACGCTTTAGGGGGTTTATCAGCGATCTCAGTGACGAACTCTTCCCAGAGGTCTGGGAGTACTACTCGATGCCGGCCCTCTCCAGCGCAAGGCTTACGGATAAGGGCGTAATCGCGATGTACAAGGAACGGGACAGACAGGTAATCCAGTGGCTTGGTGGAGAAACGATATTGGATTCTAAAGAACTGGAGGGGGAACTCAACGACGAGGTTCTCCTCCAGGGATTCACCGCAGATAAATCTGGAAAGCTCTTAGCGTATAGCTTCTCCATAGGCGGGGCCGATGAGGGAATAACCCGGATAGTAGACCTCGAAACCGGTGAAATCCTGGAGGAGTTCAAACCCTCGGTCTGGAACGTTACCTTCACCGGGAACGGCTACTACTTCTCGCGCTTTTATCGCCACGGAGAGACGCCGGACGGAGTTAAGGCTCCAGCGGTAAGGCTTTTCTTCAGGGACGAGAACAGGGAGAGGATGGTCTTTGGAAAGGGACTTGGCTCGGGCTACTTTATGGGACTCAGGAAGAGCACCGACGGAAAGTGGGCAATGCTCACCGTCACCTTTGGCTGGGACAAGGCGGATATCTACATCGGACCGATAGACGCGCCTGAAAGCTTGGAGAAGGTTTACTCCGCTGAAGTTCCAGCAGAGCCTATCGATGTTGTCAACGGAAAGCTCTACGTCCTCACGAGGGAGGGCAAGGGCCTTGGAAAGGTGATTGCCATCGAGGGGGAGAACGTCACCGAAGTGATTCCTGAAGGAGAGTTCCCGCTGGAGTGGGCCGTGATAGAGGGAAGCAAAATCCTCGCTGGCAGGCTCGTCCACGCGAGCCACAGGCTTGAGGTCTATTCGCTCAATGGCGAAAAACTCGATGAGGTAACCTTCGACCTCCCGGGAAGTGTCTACCCGCTTGACACCGACGAGAAGAGGGTCCTTCTCCGCTACGAGAGCTTCACAGTGCCTTACCGCCTCTATGAGTTCGACGGGGAGCTTAAGCTCGTCGAAAGGCAGGAGGTAGAAGGAACCTTCAGAGTCGAGGAGGACTTCGCGGTCTCAAAGGATGGCACGAGGATACACTATTTCCACGTGAAGGGGAGTAAAGACAAGAAGAGGGTCTGGGTCTTCGGCTACGGCGGCTTCAACATCTCGCTGACGCCGAGGTTCATCCCGCAGGCGATTCCCTTCATCAAGCGCGGCGGAACCTTTGCGATGGCCAACCTGCGCGGCGGCAGTGAATACGGTGAGGAGTGGCACAGAGCTGGAATGAGGGAGAACAAGGGGAACGTCTTCGACGACTTCATAGCCGTCCTGAGCAAGCTCAAGGGAGATGGTTACAAGGTTGCAGCGTGGGGAAGGAGCAACGGCGGGCTTTTGGTTTCGGCGACGCTCACCCAGAGACCTGAGGTTATGGGCGCGGCTTTGATAGGCTACCCCGTCATCGACATGCTCCGCTTCCACAAGCTCTACATCGGGAGCGTCTGGGTTCCCGAGTACGGCAACCCCGACGACCCGAAGGACAGGGAATTCCTGCTGAAGTACAGTCCGTACCACAACATTGACCCCAAGAAGAGCTATCCGCCGACGCTCATCTACACGGGCCTTCACGACGACAGGGTTCACCCAGCGCATGCCATCAAGTTCTTCGCAAAGATGAGGGAAATCGGCGCCCCGGTTTATCTGCGCGTGGAAACAAAGAGCGGCCATATGGGTGCCTCACCGGAGACGAGGGCGAGGGAGTTAACGGATCTGCTCGCGTTCGTTGTGAAAACCCTCGGCTGAGGCTATTTTTCCTCTATTATCCTCCTCATCCAGCTTCCACGCATGAACCAGGCTAGAGCCACTAGAGCCGCCAGAAAGTTGCTCATTCCCATCCCGAAGAATACTCCCTTACTCGTGAAGCCGAAGAGCTTTGCCAGCGGAATTGTAAGGCCCAGAATGGTTATGGCCCCGACGTAGCCGAAGGCGTAGCTCAGGGGGATCCTGAGGCCCCAGAGACGCAGCATGCTGAGGAACATGCTCTTCTTCGTATGTCCTGCTGAACTGAAGGTCCTCGTAACCACGACGAATATCCCGTTGAAGAAGGGCACGGAGATGAGAAAGTACTTGAGCACGTACTCGCTCTGGGCTATAACCGCTGGATCGTCGAGGAAGACCCTGAAAACGGGAACCCGGAAGAGGCCAATGATTAGTATCGCGGAGGACGCTATGAGGAAGTTGATTACCATGGCCCTCTCCGCTATCTTCCTGGCCCTCTCGTAGTTTTCAGCCCCGACGTTCTGTGCTATCATCGTTCCCATGGCCATGCTAACGCCCCTCGCTATGCTCGTTATGAAGTTGACGAGGCGGGTGGTTATGGTGTAGGCGGCGTAAACCACATCGCCGTAGCCGTAGATGATCCTCGTGAGGACGACGAAGCCGAAGCTGTTCGCGGACTGCCCCACGGCAGAGGGAAGACCGACGTAGAAGATCCTGCCGTAGAACTCGAAGTCCGGCCTCATGGTCTCGCGCGTTAGATGAAGGCCTGCCTTCCCGCCCGTCAGAATCCTCGCACCGATGAGAGCACCTGTGCCGTTAGATAGAACCGTGGCAATCGCGGCCCCCTCAACGCCCAGTCCCAGGACAAATATGAAAATCGGGTCAAGGACTATGTTCATCCCAACGGTAAGCATGCTTATCTTCACCGGCGTCTTAGTGTCGCCAGAGGCCCTCATGAGGGCGGAGAACGCCATGAAGGCGAAGGAAAGCGGGACACCCGCAAAGACCACCTGGGCGTAGGCCTTTGCGTAGGGATAGACGTTGGGTGTGACCTTCATGAAGTGAAGGGCGTACGGGAGTATCGCCAGGCTTATTGCCGCTGTCAGGGTGGAGAAGAGGAGCATGAGCGAATAGAGAGCACCAGCGGAGCGGTTGGCCTTTTCATAGCGTCCAGCACCTATGTACTGGCCGACGAAGGCAAAACCTGCTGTAGCAAAGCCCATGCCAAGGGCCATCAGCGTTCCTATTATCGGCCAGCTCGTTCCCGGTGCCGCCAGCGCTTCCCTTCCGAGCTTCCCGAGCCAGAACGTGTCCGTTATGTTGTAAACTACCTGGACAAGATTGCTAACTACGAGGGGGGAGGCTAGCTTTAGCAAAGTTTTTTCAATGGGACCGTTGAGTATCTCCTCGCGCATTCTCAGTAGCTTTCCGCGCTCCATTGGCATCACGATAAGACCCCTGTCGAAACGCGCCTATAAAAAGTTACTCCTCAATTATTGCCTTCATCCAGCTCCCGCGAAGGAACCACGCGAGCGCTATAACTGCCCCCAAAACGTTGCTGATGCCCATTCCCAGCCAGATTCCTGCAGTGTCCCTCACGAGGAGACCAAGTCCGTAGCTCAGGGGAAGCCTCATACCCCAGAGGCGGATTATTCCCAGGGTCATGCTCTTCTTCGTGTGACCGGAACTCTGGAAGACGTTGTTGACTGCTGAGAATATACCGAAGAACGGAAGCGAAGCCGCGAAGTATTTAACCACCTTGGCGCTCTCGGTTATTATCGCAGGGTCGTTGATGAAGAAGCGGAAGATAGGCACGCGGAAGAAGATGAAGAGGAGCGTTCCAGCACCTAGTATCGTGAAGTTTATGGCCATGGTTCTCTCGGCTATGGTCTTTGCCCTGTCGTACAGCTTCGCCCCAACGGTCTGGCCGACCATCGTCCCCATCGCCATGCTTATTCCGTCTGAGAAGGCGAACATGAAGTTTGTCAAGCGGTTGGTTATGCTGTAGGTCGCGAAGGCCACGTCGGCGTTCCCGAACTCCCCGCCGAGTGTAAAGATTATCCTGGCCAGAATGACGAAGCCAAGGGCCGTCGTGGAGGAGCCTACACTCGACGGAATTCCAACGCGGAAGATCCTGCCATAGAAGTGTTTATCCGGCTTAAGGGTCTCAAGGCTCAGGTGAATTCCAACTCTGCCCTTGAAGAGCAGGTAGCCGCCGATGAGGGAGCCGAGGCTGTTGGAGAGCATCGTCGCGACTGCCGCTCCGGTAACGCCAAGCTCCGGGAAGCCGAGCCAGCCGAAGATGAAGAACGGGTCCAGGACGAGGTTGAGGAGAACGGTGCCGACGTTTATCTTCACCGGCGTTTTAGTGTCTCCTATTGCTCTCAGGAGAAAGTTAAAGGCGAAGAGGGTGAAGGAGAAAGGTATCCCCGCAAATATGACCCTTGTGTAGCTAAGGGCGTAGGGATAAACCGTGTCACTCACGTTCATAAAGGCAAGAAGATACGGAGCCGAGACAACGCCAAAAAACCCGACCCCTATGGCGAAGAGCATCATGAGCGAGTAGAGTGCTCCGGCGGCCCTGTTGGCTTTCTCGTACTCCTTCGCTCCAACGTACTGGCTCACGAAGGCGAAGCCCGCCGTCGCAAACCCCATGCCTATGCTCATGAAGAACCAGACGAGGGGCCAGGCCGTCCCGGGGGCCGCTAACTGCTCTCTGCCGAGTTTGCCGAGCCAGTACGTGTCGGTGAGGTTGTAGAGAACCTGGACGAGCTGGTTGACGATTAGAGGGTAGGCTAACACGATGAGCGTTTTAACAATGGGGCCGCTCACTATCTGCTCGCGCATGGCTTCGACTTTCTCGCTCCTCATTGAGACGGCTATCGAAACGTTGGTATAAAAGGTTTATTGTGGATAAAAGAGCCAGCTACTCCGTCAGAACCCTAACGTCGAGGTTGAAGAAATGTTTATCGAATGTGTATACCTCCTTGATTCCTAATTTCCTCATCTTGAGGTATGCGAGGGCGTCGTTGACGCTTATTCCGCGCTCCCTCGCGACTATGAGGGAGCGGAGGTACTCCTCAGTGCTTACTGGAAGAACCACAACGTTCTCGGCGGTCAGAAGTTCTTCAAGGAAATCGAGGGCAATGCTCAGGCCCAGCTTCGCCTCAAGGATGTTGGCGACTTCGCTCAGGTGAACCACCGTAGTGACGATCTCTTCTCCACTCTCTTTAGAATCTCCGACGTTTCCATTAGGTCTGGCTGCGTTAGGGTTTTATACATAGGAGAAGAAATTAGGAGGGGGAGGAGGTATGGCGTCCGAGGTTAAGGCGATTGAGGCCATTCTGGAAAGGGATAAAAAGGCGAGGCTGTCGGTTAGTGAGTGGATTGTGGATCTTGCGAGGAGGATTCATGAGAAGCCGGAGGATGTGGTGTGGTTTTTTGAGATGCGTCAGCGTATGAGGGAAGTAGAGGAGAAAGCCAGTAAGATAAGTGATGATGAGCTGGAGCGGTGGGAGCGAGAGATAGAAAAGGAGCTGGAGGATTCTGAGCCTGTTAGGCAGAGCCTCGAAACGCTAATGAAGGTTGGGGAGAGGAGTTTTAGGAAGTTCAAACGCATCGAGGTGAAGCTGAAGGGGTTAGGGGTTGTCTAAGATGGCTGGTAAAATTAGGGTGGTTTTGGACACTTCTGTTTTAATTAGTGCGCTGAAAACTAAAAACCCCAGACGTTCTCCAGCGTGGCAGGTCTTAAAGGCATTGAGAAGGGGAGAGATTACTAATTTTATTTCAAAAGAAATCGCCGAGGAAATGGGGGAGAAAGTGCTCGGAATTGGTGATGAGATCGGACGGTCAAACGTTGCAGAGTACATCCTCACCCTTGTACTAAGCAAGAGCGTCATGATCCGTCCCCGGCGGAAGTTCTCTGACAGTCTAGAGTTTCTTAAGAAATTGAAGGACCCGAGCGATGCCAAGTTCTTTGATGTTGCCTATGCCAAGAAGGTTGAGTATATCATCTCAGAAAACACGAAGCACATTGTCCAAATGAGGGATGAAGCAACTAAAACTTATCGTTTTGACGGGAGAAAGGTTAAAATCTTGAGAGCGGGGGAGTTTGTAAGGGAAGTTCTGGGATGATTTGGAGTGGGTTCGTACCTTAATCGGAAAGGCTTGAAATTTATCTCAAGGATGTCGAAGAACTTCGAGAGGTTCGGCTTTTTCCGGGGGAGTATCTCAAGCCGGTCGTCTAGTTCCACAATTATGATCTCGTTTCCCCACTTTTCCCACCAGGAGCGTGGTATGACTATTCGTCATTGGGAATCTATCCTCTTAACCTCCATTCATAGAATCACCATTAAAAGTTCTCATTGGTAATAGACAAGCTTTTTGGCATCAAGGGCAAGCTCGAGAAAAGCAGAGAATTGAAAAAGAGGAAGCCGGAAGGCTTCACTCCCTGAGGGCCTTCCTGGCGGCCTCGAGCCTGATCCTGGCCTCTTCCCTGGCGACGGTCTTCCTGACGAGCTCGACCGCGTCGGGGTTCGCTGAGACGCTGTCGATGCCCATCCTGACGAGCTTCCTAACCATCTTCGGGTCGCTTCCGGCCTGGCCGCAGATGCTGGTCTCGACGCCGTACTTCTTGGCGACCTTGATGACGTTCTCGATGAGCTTGAGCACTGCCGGGTGCTTCTCGTCGTAGAGCTTGAAGACGCGCTCATTATCCCTGTCTATGGCGAGGGTGTACTGGGTGAGGTCGTTGGTGCCGAAGCTGATGAAGTCAAGGCCCTCCTTGCAGAGGTCCTCAATGATGAGGGCGCTTGCCGGGGTCTCGATCATGACACCCCACTCGACGTCCTTGTGTGGGACGAGGCCGACGGAGAGGGCAATCTCCTTGGCCTTCCTGACCTGCTCGGGGTGGCTGACGAGCGGGAGCATGACGCCTATGTTGTCGTAGCCCTCGTCAACGAGCCTCTTGATGGCCTTGAACTCGGCCCTGAGAAGCTCCGGCTGGTCGAGGCCGCGCCTGATTCCGCGCCAGCCGAGCATCGGGTTCCTCTCGACCGGCTCGTCCTCTCCGCCCGGAAGCTCGCGGAACTCGTTGGTCGGGGCGTCGAGAGTCCTGTACCAGACGCGCCTCGGGTAGAAGGCCTCGACGACCTTCCTGATGCCCTCGACGAGCTTCTCAACAAGCTCCTCTTCCCTGCCCTCCTTGATGAACTTGACCGGGTGGGCGCCTATGCCAAGTATCATGTGCTCAGCGCGGAGCAGTCCAACACCATCGGCGCCGGTGGCAGCGGCCCTCTCGGCAACCTCCGGCATTGAGACGTTGACCTTGACCTCAGTGGCGGTAATGAGCGGGGCACCGGCAACAACGACCTGTCCACCGGCGGCCTTCTCTTCCTCCTCCTTCTTGACGAGGCTCTTGACTATGCCCTTGTAGACGACACCCCTCGTTCCGTCGACGGTGATGAGCATGCCGTCCTTGAGCTTCTTGGTGGCCTCCTTGGTGCCGACGA
>JALTBN010000021.1 GCA_027075325.1 Thermococcus sp.
GGCATCATTGCTCTCCCTACTTTTTAACTTGGAATAGTATTTGGGGGTAGGCTCTTTGAGCGACTGTTATCATTTTTAGCAAAATTCCTTAAAAGTTTGATTTTTCTTTAGAAATATTTGTAAATATCGGTCAGAATTGCATAAAATGTGGTAATGGATATTTAAAGATTCTTAACTGATTTGGAATCAGTTTCAGTTAAGGGTTGCTTGGGGGTGGTGTTTTTTGAATTGACCGCAAGGTTAATTTGTCTCTGCTTGGCTCTACTAACTACCCCCCACTACTCTCACCCCAGCACCCCCTACGATCCGCCCACCAAAACACGCACCCGCCAAAGAAAAATACTCGTCCCAACTAGCAGGACGTTCCAAGGTTTAAAACAACACTCCAAAAGCGAATTCTAGAGGAAAACCCTGTAAGAATCCTTTTTGCCTGGCCAATTCTGCAGGGCAGGAACCCCAATCTCCAGCGGAAAGCACGATTGACATCCTTTGATTGGAATCAATGAGAGAAAATTTCGTGAATTGTCCAATCATTGGGTTTGTAAAATATTGGCCTCTTTTTATTCCAACTCGCATAATCGGACAATTCGAGAAGTTTTTTCTCGTTGATTCCAATCAAAGCCCTAGAAAATCCTCTTGCCCTGCTAGTCACGCGCACTACTGGGAGAGGATGGCTCTTTTAAATGGAGTGCGGGCGCGTTGCACTGCTGGAGAGGAAGGATACTGCAAGTACGGAGTGTTGGGGTCTCCTTTTGTGGTTTTGGGTTTTTCTTGAGTGTTTTTGTGGAGGGGTTCTCTGGGGGAGAGCTGAGGGGAGATGGTTAGTAGGGCTACCTGTTATTTGCATGTTTTGACTTGGTATTTTAAAAAGGGTCTTGTTTTATGGCACTATGTTTGTCCCTCAGGCTGTTCGTGAGATAAGGGAAGCTTTCATTGATGAGAGGATTCCACGATACTTGATGGGGGTTCAATTAAGGGGTACCTTCTTGGTAAAAACAAGAAATGGGTATGTTAAGGGTGTTAATGATGGATAATAATTTAGGACAGTAATGCAATAAAAATCTGAGGCGTGGATACCTCCGGATTCTACCCTTTACAGTTTATTGCACATAATGACCCTAGGATTAACAGCCTTCCATTGGCCCTCTCTTCTTAGTGTCAAATTGTCCCTCTTTTTATCTCCGTAGTGTGTCGTGGAATTCGAGATCAATGTTATGCATATTTCTCTAAGGGCTAACAAAGTTTAAATACCTTCCAGTTGTTACTACCAGGGGTGTTGCTTAATGGAAAGCCTAGCTAAATACTGGATCGAGACTTCTGGACCTCCCACAATTGATTACATCGGGAAGATTCTCGTATCTCCTGCAGACAAGGGATACTGGAAGAACATGGAGAAGGTTTCCAAAGGAGATATCGTTTACCATTACATAACCTCAAAGGGTCCAGAGCCTGTAAGACGAAGCTTCATAGGGAAATCCATGGTCAAAGAACCTGCGGTACAATACGACCTTGATGGAATGATAGATTACGTGCAATCCATAATAGGAGAGAACTGGGACAGCCGGTGGGAAGAATTCACGAAGGATAGGTGGGAAGATCATGAGACGTTTTACATAGTCGAACTGGAGAATTTTCAGAGATTCAACCCACCAATCCCGCTGAAGGCCCTAAAAGGAGTCTTCAGACCCACTCCAATGTACCTTAGATCCGCCCCGATGAAGCTCGTAGCGATGTTAGAAAAGAGGATTTGATTCTAACTCTTTTGTTTTTTATTCGCTGAGTGAAGGAGGCTGCACAATGAAAATAACCGTGTATGACGGGGCCACAACCATAGGAGGCTCTAAAATCCACTTAGAAGAAGGCAACAATGGCCTCTTTTTGGACTTTGGCATGAACTTCGCAAAGTACTCCCGCTATTATGAAGAATTCATAAGCGAGAGGCCCTCTCGTGGGATACACGACCTCTGGAGACTTGGCCTGATACCAAGGCTTAACGTTTACCGGAGAGACCTAATTCCGGCCGACATCTCATCGGAAATTGGGCAATCCCCAAGGGTGCCGGTCAACGCTGTCCTAATAAGCCATGCTCACTTAGATCACGTTGGGAACATTGCCCTCCTGGACGAGAAAATCCCGATAGTGGGGTCCCCCATAACGATGGTAATCCTCAAAGCCCTCCGGGACACAAGCCGGGGAAGCCACATGGGGATGGAGTTGCCTTATTATGCTCTCAAGAAGCCAAGCGACTCGAACCCCTATGTTATCGAAGCCAACAGGAAGCTCAAGTACTATGCCAGCAGAGGCATCCTTTTAACCGAAAAGCTCTCGGAGGGAGGGATGTCTTTCCTCACATGGAGGGCCAACGTTGAACTGGCGGAAAACCCCAACAAGGTGAAGTACATAGAAGAGGGCAACGTTTCCTTAGTTGAAGAGCAAAACCTCGGTTTTGAAATCCGCGCTTATCCCGTGGACCATTCCATCTTCGGCGCCGTGGCTTACATCGTTGAGGGGGGTGTTAGTGTTGCGTACACTGGAGACTTCCGCCTCCACGGAAAGAACGCAGACAAAACAAAGGACTTCATCAGGGCCGCAAAAAGCGCTCAGGTTTTGATAACAGAAGGCACAAGGGCCGGAAGAGGAAACGACGCGAACGTCTCTGAGGAAGAAGTCTACCAGAATGCAAAGGCAATTGTGGAAGAGGCCGAAGGGCTTGTAGTGGCGGATT
>JALTBN010000022.1 GCA_027075325.1 Thermococcus sp.
GAGACAACGTTACGTTTGAAGTTGAGCTACTTAAGCCGGTAGCTATAGAGGAAGGACTCAGGTTTGCTATCCGTGAAGGTGGAAGGACAGTAGGTGCTGGCGTTGTTACTGAAATTCTTGACTAATTAGAGAGGGGTAGTTATGGCTCAGGACCGTATCAGGATAAAATTAACGGCCTACGACCACAGGCTTCTTGATAGATCCGTTCAGGAGATTATTGACACAGTTAAGAGGACCGGCGCAATCGTCGCCGGCCCTATACCGCTTCCAACAAAGCGTTCCTGGTGGAGCGTTATCAGGTCTCCGCACAAGTATAAGTACTCCCAGGAGCAGTTTGAGATAAGAAAGCACAGAAGGCTTCTTGACATAAAGAATCCTAAACCTCAAACCGTGGAAGCTTTAATGGACCTGAAGCTTCCCGCCGGTGTTGATGTAGAGATAAAGCTTGACTAATGAAGAGGTGAAACGATGAAGGGCATACTGGGAAGAAAAGTTGGAATGACTCAGGTTTTTACAGAAGATGGTAAGGCCATAGCCGTTACTGTTATAGAGGCAGGTCCGTGCACAGTTGTTCAAAAGAGAACTCCAGAGCGCGACGGTTATTCTGCTCTCCAGCTCGGTTTTATGGAGAAGACAAAGCACGAGAGTAAGTTTCCGAAGCCTCTCCTTGGTCACTTTAAAAAGGCGGGCATAAAGCCTACAAGGTGGCTGAAAGAGGTTAAGTTTGACAATGTTGATCAGTATGCAGTTGGAGATAAGATAACTGTTGAAATTTTTAAGCCAGGTGAGAAAGTAGATATTACAGGGAAGTCTAAAGGAAGGGGATTTGCAGGCTACCACAAACGCCACGGTTTCGGAGGCGGTAGAAAGTCCCACGGTTCAGACTTTCACGAGGGACCCGGTTCTATTGGTGCCTGTGCAGACCCGGGAAGGGTTCACAAGGGTAAGAGAATGGCAGGACACTACGGTAACGAAACAGTTACCGTTAAGAACCTTGAAATCGTTGACGTTATTCCTGAAAAAAACCTTCTCCTTGTTAAAGGGGCAGTTCCTGGACATAAAGGTGGACTCGTAATAGTCAAAGGAAAGTAAGGGGTGAAAGATGGAGATTAAGGTAGTTAACCCTCAGAACCAAGAAGTTGGAACTGTAGAGATTAAAGAGGAGATAGCAAAGGCTCCGATAAAGCAGCACGCTGTTTGGGAAACGGTTAAGTGGCAGCTTGCAAAGCGCAGGCGTGGGACTCACTCAACGAAGACCCGCGGTGAAGTGAGGGGTGGTGGAAGGAAGCCCTGGCCCCAGAAACACACAGGTAGAGCCCGCCAGGGTTCTATTAGAGCTCCCCAGTGGGTCGGCGGCGGCGTAGTCCACGGTCCAAAGCCGAGGGACTACTCCTACAACCTTCCGAAGAAAGTTAGAAAAGTTGCTCTCAGGAGTGTAATCTCTGGAAGGATTCAGGAGGGCAACTTCATTGTTGTTGAAGACTTCTCCTTTGAGAAGCCCAAAACAAAGCAGGCAGTTGAGTTCCTGAAGAACTTAGGACTTGAAAATGAAAAGGTTCTCCTTGTTGTTCCGTCAGATCTTGACGAGAACACATACCTTTCCTTCAGGAACCTTCCAAACGTTAAGGTTCTCCCGATAGAGGGGCTCAACGTCTACGACGTTCTCTGCTACAACAAGTGTCTCTTCTTTAAGTCAACTCTACCCAAGTTAGAGGAGAGGTTATCATGAGAACTCCCTATGATATAATCCTGCGCCCTATCGTTACCGAAAAGAGCGTGAGGCTTGCAAACCTTGAAGTTAAGAGCTCCAAAACGAAGGAGCCTAAGAAGATTACAAAGGTTACTTTTGAAGTGGCAATGGACGCCACAAAGCCTGAGATAAAGGAGGCCGTTGAAAAGATCTTCGGCGTTAAGGTTGAGAAGGTCAACACTATGATAGTTAAGGGTAAGAGGAAGGGAATCAGGTTCCTTAGAGGTAAGAAGAAGGACTGGAAGAAGGCCATTGTTACCCTCAAGCCCGGCTACGAGATTGACCTTGAGAAACTCTAAGTGAAGGGGTTAGAAAATGGGAATCAAGAGGTTTAAGCCATACACGCCATCAAGGCGTTTTATGACCGTTTCAGATTTTGCAGAGATTACAAAGACTGAGCCCGAGAAGTCCCTTACAGTTGGTTTTGTTAGGGGAACGGGTAGGAACAACCAGGGTAGGATTACCTGCCGCCACAAAGGAGGCGGACACAAGCGCCGCTACAGGATAATTGACTTCAGGCGCGATAAAATCGGAGTTCCTGCCAGAGTTGCAGCTATTGAGTACGACCCGAACAGGTCTGCCCGTATAGCGCTCCTCGTCTACGCCGATGGTGAGAAGCGCTACATCATCTGGCCTGAAGGTCTAAAGGTTGGAGATACCGTTGTTGCGGGCCCCGACGCGGAGATTAAAGTCGGAAACGCACTTCCTCTCAGGAACATTCCTGTTGGTACTATCGTCCACAACGTTGAGCTCAAGCCCGGTAAGGGCGGTCAGCTTGCAAGGGCTGCAGGCTCTTTTGCCCAGCTTATGGGTAAGGTTGGAGACTACGCTCAGCTGAGGCTTCCCTCAGGAGAGCTCCGCCTTGTCCACCTTGACTGTATGGCAACGATCGGCCAGGTAGGGAACCTTGACCATGAGAACATCGTTATCGGTAAGGCCGGTCGTTCAAGGTGGTTAGGTAT
>JALTBN010000023.1 GCA_027075325.1 Thermococcus sp.
GAAACAAAGAAAGTCTCCTGAAAATGGAGATTGAAAGACCTTACAGGGAAGTTCAGCAGAAGCTTACAGGAGAAGGAAACAAAGAAAGTCTCCTGAAAATGGAGATTGAAAGAAAAACCGAAGTGCGTTGCATGTACATTCTCGTATAAGAAACAAAGAAAGTCTCCTGAAAATGGAGATTGAAAGGGCGTTAAATGACCTGCTATATTTTCATGTATTGCCCTTTTGAAACAAAGAAAGTCTCCTGAAAATGGAGATTGAAAGCCTTTATAATGTGTCCACTAACTGGTTTCGGTTGCTTAGAAACAAAGAAAGTCTCCTGAAAATGGAGATTGAAAGGTATTTTTTGTGCTTCATGTGGATCATGCTTCGTTCTGGAAACAAAGAAAGTCTCCTGAAAATGGAGATTGAAAGACCATCTGAACGTTCCTGTAATCACCATTGCTTATGAAGAAACAAAGAAAGTCTCCTGAAAATGGAGATTGAAAGACGAATAGTCAATACACCATCGTAGTATGGTCTGCCAAGAAACAAAGAAAGTCTCCTGAAAATGGAGATTGAAAGCTCATGAAGTCGGTAAGCTTTCGGAAGACAAAGCATATCAGGAAACAAAGAAAGTCTCCTGAAAATGGAGATTGAAAGAGGTTGAGCTGTCTTCCTTCAGCGTATTCACCCGCAAACGAAACAAAGAAAGTCTCCTGAAAATGGAGATTGAAAGATCTTACACAGGTCTGTTATTTCATCTCCTTTTACTCTCCGAAACAAAGAAAGTCTCCTGAAAATGGAGATTGAAAGTCAGATAGATAGTCGAGAACCATTCTTATGTACTCTACAGGAAACAAAGAAAGTCTCCTGAAAATGGAGATTGAAAGCAAATCAGTGGTACCGAAGTTTTTCTTGCAAAATCTTGAAACAAAGAAAGTCTCCTGAAAATGGAGATTGAAAGGCAGTGCTCTTATGTCCTACAGCAGATACAAAATCTCGAAACAAAGAAAGTCTCCTGAAAATGGAGATTGAAAGAAAACAATAACATGGCAGATGATGTTATAAAAGAGGAAACAAAGAAAGTCTCCTGAAAATGGAGATTGAAAGCCGCACCGGGCGCATTTCGCCCGGCCAGGGAGAGTGAGATGAAACAAAGAAAGTCTCCTGAAAATGGAGATTGAAAGATGATGCTAAGAAAGCCTCTCATGCAATAAATCCCATTGAAACAAAGAAAGTCTCCTGAAAATGGAGATTGAAAGTATTCCAGTATCGATCAGAAATCTGATCACATACAAAAGAAACAAAGAAAGTCTCCTGAAAATGGAGATTGAAAGTTTTTCTGCTATTTTATAGACATGATAACGTGTTTTCTGAGAAACAAAGAAAGTCTCCTGAAAATGGAGATTGAAAGGTTACAGGATCTGGAGGGTGATATGGCTGCAGGGTGGGAAACAAAGAAAGTCTCCTGAAAATGGAGATTGAAAGACAGCACGCTGTCTAATACAACGAAGGGCGAGAGCGGGAGAAACAAAGAAAGTCTCCTGAAAATGGAGATTGAAAGTTAAATCATTCATACTTCGAGGGAAAGAAGTAATGCTGGAAACAAAGAAAGTCTCCTGAAAATGGAGATTGAAAGATTGTTGAAGTACTTGTTGTACCCTGAGCATTGCAGATGAAACAAAGAAAGTCTCCTGAAAATGGAGATTGAAAGGACATTAGGATATTCAATCAAAATGGACAGCTATATTTCGAAACAAAGAAAGTCTCCTGAAAATGGAGATTGAAAGGCAGACAGAGAGTGTCCGGTGCAGAGAACTCTCATCGCGAAACAAAGAAAGTCTCCTGAAAATGGAGATTGAAAGATACCCTGCCACACGCAGTTCCCGTAGCATCTGCCTAAGAAACAAAGAAAGTCTCCTGAAAATGGAGATTGAAAGTCAAATGATTTAACGGTGTACTCGATAAGTCTCGGTGGAAAGAAACAAAGAAAGTCTCCTGAAAATGGAGATTGAAAGATACCACACCTACCGCAGGACAGATACAGGTTACCGGAGAGAAACAAAGAAAGTCTCCTGAAAATGGAGATTGAAAGCTGACAAATGCGTTAGATTACAACGATGCAACTTATGAGAAACAAAGAAAGTCTCCTGAAAATGGAGATTGAAAGCGTCATTCACTGATGGTTCAATAGTTCCGTAGTAAGTAGGAAACAAAGAAAGTCTCCTGAAAATGGAGATTGAAAGAATACTCATCACTTATCACACCATCACCTCCTCCATAAGAAACAAAGAAAGTCTCCTGAAAATGGAGATTGAAAGACTTTTAGTCTTCTCGCTAGATATGATCCACTAAAGCCAGGAAACAAAGAAAGTCTCCTGAAAATGGAGATTGAAAGACGAACTTTGTTTTAATGTGATATAACTCTCCTTTATAGTGAAACAAAGAAAGTCTCCTGAAAATGGAGATTGAAAGCCTTCGCAAAGCTCTGTTATTGCCTCGATGTCCTCGAAAGAAACAAAGAAAGTCTCCTGAAAATGGAGATTGAAAGATATTTTATGGAGGAGGTGAAAGAGGTGGATGATGTAGAGAAACAAAGAAAGTCTCCTGAAAATGGAGATTGAAAGATATATGCGGAAAAAATTTTTAGAAAGTAAGAATTTCGGAAACAAAGAAAGTCTCCTGAAAATGGAGATTGAAAGTACACAACGTACCCG
>JALTBN010000024.1 GCA_027075325.1 Thermococcus sp.
GCTACTTCCCTATTTCAGATATTAATGTCTTTGACGTTCCGTTCCATAGGGCCTGGTTTGAGTCAAAAATAATGCAGGATATGAGAAAGATTGAGGAGTACAAGGGCAGGTGTGGAAGCTGTGAATACGTGAAGATCTGCAACGGCTGTAGAGTCCGCGCCTACTGGGAACACGGCGACTACATGCACGAAGACCCAATCTGCACCTACATTCCTGTAAAGATGAGAATCGGGATTAATACGAAGAACGGACTGTAAGCATGCAGAACTGGGCAAGAATCATAGTGGGCGACAGCCGTAAAATGGTTGAGCTTGAGGATAGCTCTGTTCAGCTGATAGTAACCTCTCCACCCTACTGGCATATAAAGGACTACGGAACAGAAAACCAGATAGGCTACGGTCAGAGTTTACATGAATACTTAAAGGATCTCTACCGTGTCTGGAAGGAGTGTTATAGAGTTTTGGAACTTGGCCGGAGGCTTGTGATAAACATTGGTGACCAGTTCGCAAGATCTGTAATTTACGGTAGGTACAAGATAATTCCTCTCCACGCAGAAGTGATTGCTCAGTGTGAAGAGATAGGCTTTGACTACATGGGCTCCATTATCTGGCAGAAGAAAACGACGATGAACACTACAGGGGGAGCTACTGTTATGGGCTCCTATCCCTATCCCCCCAATGGAATGGTTGAGATAGATTACGAGCACATTCTTATTTTTAAAAAGCCGGGGAAAAGCAGAAAGGTTCCAAAAGAGATAAAAGAGAAGTCAAAACTCACTAAAGAGGAGTGGAAAACTTACTTTAGTGGCCACTGGAACTTTGGGGGTGCTCGGCAGGTAGGCCACGAGGCAATGTTTCCGGAAGAGTTGCCGCGAAGAATAATAAAAATGTTTTCTTTTGTCGGAGAGACGGTTTTAGATCCGTTTTTAGGAAGTGGAACAACTGTGAAGGTAGCCCTTGAGCTTAACAGAAATGCCATTGGCTATGAGATAAATGAGAGCTTTGTGGATGTTATCAAAGAAAAAGTAGGAATCAACACGCTGATTAACTTTAATAAAATTGACATTATTAAGAGAGAAATCCCGGTTAGTTTGGAAGATATTAACTACTCTCCGAGGATTAAAGATGCAAAGCCTGTTGTAGAACCTAATAAGCTGAGATTCGGTAGAGATAAGCTTTATAAAGTGAGAGAAATTCTTGAAGATGGAAGTTTACTTCTTGATACTGGTTTAACTGTGAGTTTTCGTGGAGTGAAGTTAACTGACCTGAAAAAAGTGAAAGGTTACTTAAATAAATATGTTCTAGGCAAAGAGGTTTATCTCAAGTTTGATAAAGGTTATACTGCTGAAAATAAAAAGGTAGAGGCTTACGTTTATTTAAAAAATAGGATTTTTATTAATGCTTATCTTATAAAGAGTGGTTTGGCTGTTGCTGATAGAGAAAAAGATTACGACTTGAAGAAAAAGTTTTTGAATATCAAATCAACAGCTGAGGCTTTGGAATGGAAATAAAAATAAGGAACGAAGAAATAAGGACTCTTCTGGGAATAGAAAGCCCAGAATTTCCAAAATATGTAACTCAGATACTGAATTTAGCCAATCAGAATGCTCAAGCAACCCGTCCAAAAGTTGTGGGACAGATGAGTGAGCTAATAAAGAAATTCAATGGGAAAACTTTAGCGGAATGGGAAAACTGGTACCTGGAGAGATATCCTGACGCAATAGATAGGGCAACTGAAAAGATTCTCAATATGATTGAAAACTTTAAGGAAGCTATCGGAAAGATAGATGAGAATATGGTCAGACAGTGGGTTTGGGACTTAGTAATAGTAAAAACTTTCTTAGGTCTTAGATTTCAAGAGGCTGTTTTGAAGAAGTTATCAGAGGAATTTGGCCTTGACTACAGGCTGGCCAGTCCTGAAGAGGAGAAGAGGGGAATAGACGGTTATATAGGAGGCGTGCCAGTTAGTTTAAAGCCAAGATCTTATGACTTCAAGAAACTACTCCCTGAGAAGTTAGATGGTTACGTTATTTACTATGAAAAACAGAAAGATGGACTCAGGATTTTTATTCCTGATAATTTAGAGAACTTGTTAAAAAGAGGCAAAGATAATAAGGAATAGAACTATACCTCTGGAGGAAGTAATGTTCCTTAAAGACCACCCTATTTTGAAAGCGGCAAGGGGAGAGGAAACTGAGTATACACCCATCTGGATTATGAGGCAGGCGGGAAGGTACTCGGCCAGATATAGGGAGATAAGGGCCAAAGCTGGTTCTTTTATGGATCTGTGCAGGAATCCAGAGCTTGCCGCAGAGGTTACCCTCATTCCCATAGAGGAGATTGGAGTTGACGCTGCGATTCTCTTTTCAGATATCCTCGTTCCTGTTGAGAAGATGGGAATAAACGTTTCCTTTGTTGAAGGGAAGGGGCCGGTTCTCGAGCCGAAGATTGAAACTTTAGAAGATGTTGATAGGCTTAAAGTTCCTGAACCAGAGAGGGATTTATCCTACGTTCTTGAGACGATTCAGATAATTAAGAAGAGACTTACAGACAGGCCTTTGATTGGTTTTTCGGGAGCTCCCTTTACACTGGCAAGCTACATGTTGGAGGGGGGGAGCTCCAGGAACTACATCGCCGCCAAGTCAACGATGTGGAACAGGCCACAGCTCTGGGATGC
>JALTBN010000025.1 GCA_027075325.1 Thermococcus sp.
TCGTGCCCGTAGTTTAGGACTTTCGGGATGTGCATTTCAGCGTCTTTCTCGGTAATTTTGTCCAGATTATCAATGCTCCATTCGTCCCAGTAACTTGTTAGTGTCGCCTTTGCGAGAACCTTGAGGGGTTCTTGTGTCGCGTCTATTATTTTCACTTTAACCACTTCAGACCACCGACAATTCTTTGTGAGTTTTGGATTAAAAAGGTTGGTTAGTATTCGGGTATTGCCTTGTTGATTCTCTTTCTGATTGTTGCTTCCATTTTTTGGTATCCTTCCTTGCAGAGGCCTCCTTCACCATAGTCTATTTTGAAGCTCATCATTTTTACCATTGAGAGGTTTAGTTTGAAGGTCGTGTTGTAGTTTTTCAGAACGTCCTTCAGCAGTTCTGGTGCTTTTGAGCAGTCTATTGTGGCGTTTATAGTCCCGTTTTCTTCTTTAATTTCCGGGAGTGGGACTTTTGCGATGAATAGCTCCGTGAGGTTTTTAACGACAATGTTGCGGGCAAATTTGACTATTATGTTTCTCTTGAAAGGCCTATACTCCGAGAAGAGTTCATCAAGTTCTTTTCTTAGGTTTTTCAGTTCGTCGAGTTTTCTGTTCAAATAGTCATCGTAAGGTAGGTTATTTATTTTTCGGCAGATGTTTTCGAGTTCGGTTATGACTTCTTTGGCCACGTTATCTGTTAGGAATTCTGTCGCATATTCTCTAACTTTTTTCAACGTGTAATTACAGTCATCCATTCCGGCGATTCCAAGACGCATTAGAACGTCCGCTATGGCGTCATACTTGTCTATGATGAGGAAGTTCTTGAACCCTTCCATACTGATGATGAAGTTGATTTCGTCCTCTTCAACTTTTACGAGCGTGTTACCCTTTGTAAGTAGGTGAGCTGTGTCGTATTTTTCAGTTTCACCCATCAAGTCCTTGAAGTGGAGTATTCCGTTCTTATTCTCGATTTCTACTGAGTGCCTATACTCGCTGTAAATGTTGTTGGACTGTCTGAGGACGTATATAGTGTATTGTTTTCCGTTCGTTGTTTTGACGGTCTCTATTTTCTCTATTTCCTTGACGTAATCTCTCTCAAATTTGGGTAGTCTTTTTGAGAACAATCCGTTCTTTTCCGGCCTTATGACTGCTATGGTATTCTTTTCGTTGTTGAGTGCTATTAGGACTTCCCCGTCGGTTGAATACTCTTTTAGTTTTTCCTTAACTTCTTTTTCAAGGTTTAAGTCGTCGAGGAGTGTTCTTTTTGCCCTAAGGAGTGCTACCTTGTCACCGGGTTGTAGTTCCCTAAAAATGCTCTGATTCATTCAAACCACCCGATAATTTTTGTGTTTCGATAAATATAAGTATTGGTTAATAATAACTTTCTTAGGAGAAAAAACAACAATACAAGAAAGAAGGAGTGGAGGTTTTCTTCAAGCTCCGGCGGTTGTGAATACTAAATCAACGGTAACGTCTCCAGTCAGAGGAAGCTGTGAAGCCTTGAGTGGCTCCCCATTCATCATTACGACGAGTTTACCCTTGGCATTAAGTCCTTCCTTAACCTTACTGGCAATTTCCCTAAGAGTATCCATATCGAGGGTTCCACCCTCCCAAATAGTAGCACCACCAAACTTAACCTTCACCATTCACACCACCTCCTTACCTTTCAAATAATAATTTCGTCCTCCTCATCCTCCTCTTCGTCTTCCTCCTCAACATCTTCCTCAGAGTCAGTCTCATCTTCAACGCCCACGTCAAAGCTCAGAGTGTTGTCCTCTTCCTCGCTCTCTTCGACCTCTTCCTCCTCGTCTTCGTCATCTTCAAGCTCCATCTCCTCCTCTTCGAACTCTTCCTCGTCATCCTCGGCGTCGTCGAGGTTTACAGTGTTTCCAACGTCAAAGGCAACGATGTCCTTCTCGGTAGTCTCTTCGTCTTCCTCGTGGTTGTTCCCGCCGAGGCCGAAGAGGTGCTTGACGAATTCGGCCATCTCTTCCGGGGTTCCATCAACCTCAATCACGTGCCTTATCTTCATTTTTTCACCACCTATCATACATTGTGTTCACTCGTATATTGTATTCAAGGGTTTATAAGTTTTTCGGTTTGGTTCTTGGGTGTGGGTGGTTCGATAACGTTTTCTGTCTCACTCGTAGTATGATGAATAATGTTTTCGTTTCTTCCTTCTTTCAACAGTAGTGGGAGTTTTAGGAAGGGTGGGATGGTATAGGCCTTCTTCTCACTCATTGGCTTTCATCCTCTCCATTATTTTTTCGAGGAGTTCTTTTTCTTCCCTATCAAGGTGTTCGTGGGCTATGACGTAAAAGTCCTCTTCGTCGAGGCCGACGAAGGTCACCGTGTCTTTTGGTTTGACGGTTAGGGTGGTCTCGATGAAGGGTGGGACTTCTATGTTCTTGTAGAAGTCGTTGGATATTTCTGTCATTATCTCGACGAGTTTGGTCGGTTCTACTATTGGGATGACGACTATAACTTTGGCCTTCGGGTCGTGGTGTATGACCTTGTATTTCACGTTGTATGCTTCCTCGTAAGCGTCCGGTTCTACTGGTGCTATGATGTCTCCGGGCTTGAACCCGGCCTCTTCCTCTTTTTCACCGTTTTTCTCGACTATCTCCCACTCGTTCTCGAAGAAGTATTGGTGTTCTATT
>JALTBN010000026.1 GCA_027075325.1 Thermococcus sp.
ACCACCCTGTATCACTAAGGATGATTAAACTTGAGCCGGTGAACTTAAATTTGTTGGGGGTTGGATAATGAGGGAAGAGGAAATAATTGAAAAGCTTCAAAAGCTGGGCCTTACCAAGTACGAGAGTCTCGCTTATATAACGCTCCTCAAGCTCGGTCCCAGCAAGGCGACCGATATAACAAAGGAGAGTGGAATCCCCCACACGCGCGTTTACGACGTTCTCAGTTCCCTGCACAAAAAGGGTTTTGTGGACGTCATGCAGGGCACTCCAAGGCTCTACAAGCCGGTCAACCCTGAGGTCGTTCTTGAGAGGATAAAGGACGAGATAATAAGCGACATCGAGAACCTGAAGAGCTCTTTCCTTGAGCTCTATCGCGAGGTTCACGGGGAGGAGCTGCCGGAGATATGGACAATCCAGGGCTTTGATAACACTATCGAGAGGGCAGAGTATGTCATAAGGAGCGCCAAACATGAAGTTCTGATAAACACGCCCATTGAGTTCTTAGAAACCCTCAAAAAAGAGATAAGGAGTAGAAAGGACATTCTCTTCGTGATAGTTAGCAACTTCGGCGATAAAATACCCGAATGGCTCAAAGGGGACAATATAATCCTCGCGAGAAGCGGTGGCGCTCCCTGGCTTATGGCGAGCTGGATAATCGGCGATATCGAGTACGCCCTCTTTTTCGGTGCCCTTCCCCAGGACAAGAGGAGGGAGAAGTTCTACTCCTTCTGGGCCAAGAGCCCCAGGATAATCCAGAACTACATGCACTGGTTCTACACCATCTACTTTGACAACAGCGAGGTGATAAAGCCGCCGGTCTACGAACAGCTCTCAAAGCCGCTTTCTCTGGTCAACATAAGAACTCTGATAACCCTGTTAAGGCTTACAGGACTCCCCCGGAAAGCAGAGGTTATTGGCAGGCTTATAGACACAAAGGAGCCCGTAACCTTAGACGGTACCATAGTCGACTACGAGTACACACCGCTTACCGCGAACATCACCTTCCGCTACGATGGCAGGGAGCTTAAGGTCGGCGGAATCGGAAGCTACTTCGAGGACGTCGAGGGGGAGAAGTTCATCCTCCTCGAATGATATCCCTCTTTTAATCTACCCGCTTCATCCACAGCTAGAGGTGAACCATATGCGGATTCTGATACTGGGGTTTGAATATCTTCCCGTTAAAGTCGGCGGACTGGCCGAGGCCATCACGAGCATAGCCAGGGGGCTTGCAGAACTCGGCCACGAGGTCGTTGTATTTACCCCCGATCACGGAAAGAACCTTGGAGAGCCCGTGAGGAAGTTCCGGGTCTCGGCCTTCGGGAAAGACCTTGAGATTGAAGCAAGAAAGCGCAAGGAGAACGGCGTGACCGTTTACTCCCTGGCTGGAGGATTGCTGAGCGAGAGCGACGTCTACGGTCCCGGATGGGAGGGACTGCTGAAAAAAGCTGTCCTCTTCGGAAAGGCCAGCGCCGGCCTGCTGAACGGGCTCATCACTGGGTTCAAGCCCGACGTCGTCCACGCCCACGACTGGCATACGGCCTTTGCCCTCGGCCTCCTGAAGAAGTACTTCGGGGTAAGGAGCGTCTTCACGATCCACAGGCTCAACAAGGCGAAGGTTCCGGCGGGATACTTCCACGAAGCGAACCTCGGGGAGCTCGCGCCCTACCCTGACATCGACCCCGAGCACACCGCTGCTTATATCGCCGACATGGTAACAACCGTCAGCAGGAGCTACCTCTGGGAGGAATGGGACTTCTTCCGGCACTTCGAGGGCAAAGTTACGCACGTCTTCAACGGCATAGACTGCTCCTTCTGGAACGAGGAGCTCCTTGAAAACGCCGATCTCCAAAGGGAGGAGCGCAGAAAGCGGATCCTGGAGCGCTTCGGCCTCTCCGATGGCAAAGCCTTCATGTTCATAGGCCGCTTCGACAGGGCACAGAAGGGGGTCGACACGCTACTCAGGGCAATAGAGATACTCTCCAGCGATCCCGAATTTGACGGCATGCGCTTCCTCATCGTAGGCAAGGGTGACCCCGAGCTTGAGAGGTGGGCGAGAGAAGTTGAGGGCCGCTTCCCTGGAAACGTTAAGGTGATCACCGAACTCCTCCCCAGAGAGACCGTCCGCGAGCTCTACGGCTCCGTGGACTTCACCCTGATCCCATCGTACTTTGAGCCCTTCGGTCTGGTCCAGCTTGAGGCCATGTGTCTCGGCGCGGTTCCCATAGGCAGCGCCGTTGGCGGGATAAAGGACACCGTCATCGACCTCGACGAAGACCCCGAGAACGCCACCGGGCTTCTCGTGCCCCCGAGGGACGCCTTTGCACTGGCCAAGGCGATGATAAGGGCCAAGAACCTCGATGGGGAAACTCTAGCCAAGCTCAGGGAGAACGGGAAGAGGCGCGCGAGGGAGGACTTCACATGGAAGAAGGCCTGCGAGAGGTACGTCAGGGTTTACCTCAACGAGGTTGACAGGGCCATATCCTTCGTCCGCTAGCGCCACCCGAACTCCGCCAGAAACTTCCTCTTCAACCTTTTTATCGTCCCGGAAACGCCGAGCGTTCTGAAGATCACCTTCGAGCCGTTCACCTGAGTAACCAGCATTAGGGCGAGGCGGAGCTCCTCGACGTACTTCCTGTCAACCCTAACGATGCCGGTCTGGCTCCTCTCGTCGAACTTTATAAACCACGGTTTTGCCCTCGCCGAGCCGAGAACCCCGAGAGTTGAGAGACTGGCCTCCCAGATGGCGCGCTTTATCTCGTCCTTCGTGAAGGCCCTCTCGCCAATAACCTGGAAGGCTATGTAGCGGTGCTTGTCCCTCAACGTCGGCGGCAGGTACTTCGGCTTCTCCCTCATTTTCACACCTTCACGGATTTGGCCACCAACCTTTTTAAGCCATGCCCCAAGCCTGGGTTAGCGAGGTGAGAACTTTGGTCTGGGAGACACCCTACTTTTCATACGCCGTCAGAGAACTGCCGAAGGGCTGCCAGCTCTGCGTTAGGGGCGAGAAGCTCGTCCTCTTCACCACTGGGGTCTGTCCGCGGAACTGCTTCTACTGCCCTCTCAGCCCGTGGAGGAGGGAAGATGTAGTTTACGCCAACGAGAGACCGGTTAAGAGTACCGAAGACGTTGTCGAGGAGGCCCTCCTGCAGGAGGCGAAAGGAGCAGGGGTTACCGGCGGAGACCCTCTCGCAAGGCTCGAAAGGACTGTGGAATACATAAAACTCCTGAAGGAGCGCTTTGGCGAGGAATTCCACGTCCACCTCTACACCACCGGGGCTTTGGCCACTAAGAAGAACCTCGAAAAGCTCTACGATGCCGGTTTAGATGAGATACGCTTCCACCCCGACCTTTTCAACCCCAACTCAAAGCTCTTCAACGTCGAAATAGAGAACATAAAGAACGCCTTCGACTTCGACTGGGACGTCGGCGGCGAGATTCCCTCCATCCCGGGCCAGTTCGAGAGGATGAAGTGGTACGCCGAGTTTCTCGATAAGCTCGGCGCGAAGTTCCTCAACGTCAACGAGCTTGAGTACAGCGAGATGACGCTCAAGACGCTCCTGGATATGGGCTACCAGCCGGTCAGCGACGAGAGCGCGGCCATAAAAGGCTCCCTCGAAGTCGGCCTCAAGCTCCTCGAATGGGGCGAGGAGAACACTTCACTCAGCTACCACCTCTGCACAGCGAAGCTGAAGGACGCGGTGCAACTTAGGAACCGTCTCAAAAGGATGGCGAGGAAGGTGGCTAAGCCTTACATGGAAGTGACCGAGGAGGGGACGCTCCGCTTTGGCATCGCTGAGTACGACGATCTGGACGAACTCTACAGCTTCCTCGTGGAGGAGGCGGAGGTTCCGCCCGAGTGGCTCTACATCAACCGCGAGAAGGGCAGGATAGAGATGCCGGAGGAAGTTGCGATCGAGCTGGCAGAGGCGGTAGAAGGAGACGTTAAGTTCTTTATCGTCGAGGAGTATCCGACGTGGGACCACCTTGAGGTGGAGAGGGTTCCGCTGCCCTGATTTTTATAACGCCGAAAATATTATAAAACTCGCGGATTTTATAAAAGTTCAGGTGATGGCTTTGGCGTTCGAAGAGTACGATGATTTTGACGAGGCCTTCTCAAAGCTTCTGGAGCTTCTGGAGTTCGACCTCAGCGACCCCTTCAAGGACGTTGAAAAAGTCCTCTGCGTGGAGCCCCACCCGGACGACTGCGTCATAGGTCTCGGGGGGACGATAAGGAAGCTGACGGAGGGAGGAATCGAGGTTACCTATCTCCTCCTCACGGACGGCTCAATGGGGACCACGGACGAGGGCATCTCGGATCACGAACTCGCCCTGGTAAGGATGAGGGAGGAAGAGGAGAGCGCTAGGCTTTTAGGGGTTGACAGGATAATCCAGCTCGACTACAGGGACACGGAACTCCCCTACAGCTTGGAGGCCAGAAAAGCCATAATAGAGGTCATCCGCTCCGAGAAACTGGATATGGTGCTTCTACCCGACCCCTGGCTCCCCTACGAGTCCCACCCCGACCACGTGGCAGCTGGAAAGCTCACCTTAGAGGCAATAGCCTTCTCCCCGCTCCCAAACGTGGCCCGGCAGGATCTCCACGCGGGCCTCAAACCGCACCAGGTCGAGAGAATCGGTTTCTACTACACCGCCAAGCCGAACTACTTCGTCGATATAACCGACGTGATGGAGCTCAAGCTGAAGGCCGTGAGGGCCCACAGAAGCCAGTTCACCGACGAGATATGGGAGAAGTGGGAGCCCTTCCTGAGGACGATCGCCCTCTACTACGGAAAAATGGGTGGGGTCAAGTACGCGGAAGGACTGCGCTTCATGCCGGGCCTGTTCCTCCACATAACCCCCTTCTCGGAGCTCGTTTAGTCGAGCTCCCTTTTGGCTATCCTCTCCAGTTCGCGCAGGAAGCTCTCAAGGGGCATCGTGTCGAGGCCGAACTTCCTGAGGGGCTCGTACCTGCGGGGATCGTCGGTTACCAGCAGGGTGCCCTGGGTTATGGACGTGGCGGCGACGAGGATATCCTCTACGTCCATCATGATGCCCTCTCTGAGGAGGCTGGCCTCTATCATGGCCCCCTTCAGCAGGATCTCGTCCGTGAGAGGCACCACCGTATAGATCTCCTTCAACACCTCCAGCTCGTTCTCTACGCTCCTCTTGAGGTAGGCCTTCGCCGAGAGGTACTGGTAGAGCGTGATGACCGAGATCGAGACGTTGAACTTAGCCAGGGTTATCTCGAGCTGCCTCCTCCTGCTGGCAGTGTGCATCTTCACCATCGTGAGGGCGTCGGAGGTTATGTCCTGCGGCAGGGGCATCTTCAACTCCCCTTCTTCTTTTTGAGTATGCTCTCGAGGGTCTCGGCCTCCTCATCGCCGAAGACCACGTCCTCGACCTTCTTGTCGAGCTCCACCAGGTGCCAGACCTCGATGAGCCTCTGGAGCACCTCATCGTACGATTTTGCATCCATCCTGCTCTTCAGCATCTTTATCTTCTTCCAGGTGCTCTCGTCAACAGCTATGGTCTTCATTCCAACCCCTCCCTAACGACGCTCCTGTAGGTTTCAACGCTCCACTTCCTGGGTATGCGCTCCTTGGTTATTAGGTCAACCTCGTACAGCCCGAACCTTATCTTAAAGCCCATGGCCCACTCGTAGTTGTCGGTGAGAGCCCAGTGGAAGTAGCCCCTGACGTCGGCCCCGTTTTCGATGGCCGTCTTCATAGCATCAACGTGCTCCCTTATGTACCTCGGCCTCAGTATGTCCTTGGAATCGGCCACGCCATTCTCGGTTATGTAGACCGGCTTTCCGTACTCAGTGAGCTCCATGATGGAGTCGTAAAGGCCCTTTGGATAGACCTCCCACCCGAAGTCGCTCGTCGGGTTGTTGTCCGGGGAGACGCTGTTCGGATCGCCCGAGTAGCCGTAGCCTTCAGCTCCGACGAAGCTCACCATCGGAAGCTCCTCAAAGCGGGGTTCTGTCCACTTAACGACCTCCCTGGTGTAGTAGTTGTTGCCGATCCAGTCGTTTCTGGCCAGGTGCTTTATCTTCACGGGCTCCCAGTTGAGGTCGAGATCCACGCTTCCCCTGTTGAGGGCATTG
This sequence comes from Thermococcus sp., assembly GCA_027075325.1. Taxonomy (GTDB): domain Archaea; phylum Methanobacteriota_B; class Thermococci; order Thermococcales; family Thermococcaceae; genus Thermococcus. The sequence goes on from JALTBN010000026.1 coordinate 6,108, forward strand.
AGGAAGATCCTGTTGTGGAAGTAGTCGTAGTTCTCGGCCGCTTTAACGTCCCTCTCGTTCCTGGGGTCGAGGGGATAAGCCGGTATGGTGTTGAGGATTATCCCGACCGGGGCACTGGAGTGCTCCTTTATGGCATCGTAGGCTCTCGCGTGGGCCACAAGCTGGTTCACAATGACGGCCTTGGCCGCTTCGGGGTTGATTATCCCCGGCGGCCATCCGACGTAGGGGGCGAGGTAGCCGAGCTCAACCGTCACCATAGGCTCGTCGAAGGTTGCCCAGAAATCCACCAGCTCAGAGAACTTCCACGCCACGTAGGCGGAGAACTTGACGAACTCGACAACGTTCCCCTCATCGACCCATCCCCTGGCTCTTGCCCTCTGGAGGTTCTCCCTCACCTCGAGGGGGTCGTGAACCCATATTGGAAGGGTCTGGTGGTTGAGGGTAACGAAGGTCGTGAAGCCGAGCTTTTTGAGGTTTCTGAGAACCCCCAGGTAGTGCGCGACTTCCCTCTGGTTCGCCAGTTTGTCGAGTTCCCCAAGGGCTTCCCTGGGCACCTTCACGTCCTTTATAAGGCCGTAGGAATCCCTCTCAACCTTGACCTCAACTCCCTTAGTAGGGCAGGGAAAGATTCTGCTCCACTCTATGGTCAGCTGGTAGGCGTTCAAACCGAGATCCTTCGCAAGGCGGTGGTCTATCTCGTAGAGGCCGTAGTTGTTTATCCCGTCTTCGGGAAGGTCTCCGCTGACAAGATCGTTCTTTATGTTGAACGGGTCTCTCACCCACGCCCACCAGTCGCTCCTGGCATCGATCCCCCTCCTGAGGGGATCCCCCATCTCAAACTGAAAGGCCGATTGAACAACTCCCCAGTAAAATGTCTTCATGAGTTCCACCTGAGGAGTTATAGATTTTGAGCTTTTTATAATTTTCCATGTTCAGCTCTGCTCTTTGAAGGACTTTTGAGAGCATGAACAGAGGTCGAATAAAGTATGTAAGTGAGCATCACAATCCCACAATGGCTACCAAAAAGCTTATATAGATTTGAACAATGTTATAAAATTGACATTCTTTATAATGAGGTGGGAAACTATGAAAAAGTACCTCGCCTTGGCCGTTATGGCCGTGATGCTCGGGAGTGCTTTTGGTTTTGGCTGGGTCAATGCAGCCAGTTATCCAAGGAATGAGACCCTGTACACCGCCAACAGCGCACCGCCGACCAACGCGAACCCCTTCCAGGGTGGCAACATAATAGGTCTCGACGGACTCATATTCGAGCCACTGTTTATGCTGAACTTCATGACGGGCGAACTCAAGCCGTGGCTTGCGGAGAGCGGGAAGTGGACTTCTTCCAACGTCTTCGAGGTCAAGCTCAGGTCAGGCCTCAAGTGGCAGGACGGTCAGTCCCTGACGGCTGAGGACGTTAAGTTCTCATATGAGTACTACCAGCAGATCGGTCTGAGAAACTGGACAAAGCTCGGCCTCAATGAGATAAAGGTCGTTGATGACAGAACCGTTGACTTCATCTTCAATGGTACTCCTAACTACCAGCTCTGGAAGCTCCAGCTCTTCTACGGCTGGGGTCAGGGAGCCCTCATAGTCCCGAAGCACATATTCCAGAACATTGATCCCAAGAAGATCCCGAAGATGACGTTCCTCGGCGACGAGCAGAAGTACCTCGTTGGTTCTGGACCCTACAAGCTCGATGAGGTTGTCCAGCAGCAGAAGGCCATCCTCGTGAGGAACGACAACTGGTGGGGCGACAAGGTCTTCGGCAAGCCCGCCCCCAAGTACATCATCCAGCTTTACGTCAAGGATAACTCCCAGGCGGCGAACATGTTCATCAAGGGTGACCTCGACGTCGGAACATACTATATGGACATAGCCCAGGCCAAGAAGCAGAACCCGAAGCTCGTGAGCTGGCTCGACAAGTCCCCATACTTCCCACCGGTTGCGCCGGTTCTGCTCTACTTCAACACACAGAAGCAGCCCATGAACAACCCTCAGTTCAGAAGGGCCATAGCGATGGCCATTAACCCGGAACAAATCGTCACAAACGGCCCGATTGGCGGAAAGCCTGCCGAAATACCCTTCGGAACCGGTCTCCTTGAGAAGTGGAGTGACAAGATAGGTCTCGAGGACCTCGTTAAGGAGTACGGCTGGAAGTACGGCGACATAGCCGAAGCCAACAAGATACTTGACGGGCTCGGCATGAAGAAAAACGCCGACGGCTGGAGGACTTACGACGGCAAGGTCATCGAGCTCCATCTCGTCACCTGTGCCGGCTGTTCCGACTGGATTTCGACCGCTGAGATAATCCAGAACCAGCTCAGGGCCCTCGGAATCAAGGTCGTCATCGACAAGTACGACTGGGGTGCGATGATGAACAAGTACAAGACCGGTGACTTCGACCTCGGTCTGCACTGGGCCGGAACATTCCAGCCGACCGCTTACGCGGTTTACAACGCCCTCATGAGCAAGGAGGGTGCCGCCAATTTCGGAAACTACACCAACGAGAAGGTCGAGGGAACACTCAGCGAGTTCGCCAAAACCACCGACCCCAATAAGGAGGCCCAGTACATAAAAGAGCTCAGCGAGACATGGCTCAAGGACGTTCCGGCGGTTCCAGTTTACATGGCAACGCTCTTCTACGAGGCCAACACTCAGTACTGGACGGGATGGCCAAACGCGAACAACCCCTACGGTGTCCCGATATTCTGGGCCAAGTACGGCACATGGGGAACTGCATTAGCGCTCCTCGGAGTTCACTCAGCCAGTGCTACTACAACCACTACAACGACTTCAACCACTTCGGCGAGCAGCTCAAGCACCAATAGTAGCAGCAAGAAAGGAACCAGCATCTGCGGTCCCGCTTTGATAGTTGCCTTAGCTGCGGTTCCGCTTCTCATGAGAAGGAGAAAGTGAGCTTTCTTTTCCGTTTTAACCCTTTTGCGAGTGAAGGACGGAGGGTCAAGGATGGGCTTTAGGAAGTACCTCACGAGAAAGGTCATCGTTTACGGAATAACCTTCGTGTTCGCCGTAACACTCAACTGGCTCCTCCCCCGGCTCATGCCTGGGAATCCCATAGAGACCATGATGTCCAAGAGCGGTGGCACTGCAAACGCCGCCCTGATAAAGTTCTACGAGAAGCTTTATGGACTTAACCTCCCGCTCTGGAAGCAGTTCGTCAACTTTTGGGTTAGCCTCTTCCACGGGGATTTAGGATACAGCATTCTCTACCACGCCCCCGTGTCGGATTTAATCAAGAACGCCCTTCCCTATGATATAGCTATCCTTCTGCCCGCGATACTCCTGAGCTGGTTCGTGGGCAACTGGCTCGGCGCCCTGGCCGGCAAGAACAAGAAGTACGACCGCTACACCATGCCGGTCTTCTACTTCCTCGCGAGCATGCCCTACTTCTGGTTCGCGATGATACTCGTCTACGGGGTCGGGGTCAAGCTCGGCTGGCTCCCCTATTCAGGCGCCTACGCCCCCGACCTGGTTCCGGGTTTCTCCTGGGAGTTCGTGGCCAGCTTCCTCTCCCACTGGATTCTGCCCTTCCTGAGCCTCTTCGTGGTGATGATAGGGAGCTGGGCGATAGGAATGCGCAACATGATAATCTACGAGCTTGAGGCGGATTACGTCCGCTATCTTGAAGCCCTTGGCGGAAGCGAGAAACTCATGACCAAGCACGCCTACAGGAACGCCATCCTGCCCCAGGTTACGGGTCTGGCCCTCCAGCTCGGCATGATGGTGGCCGGGGCGATAGCGACCGAGATAGTCTTCAACTACCCCGGAATAGGGGTTCTCATAATGAACGCCGCCCTCAGCCAGGACTACTTCCTCCTCCAGGGGGCTTTCCTCGTTGTGGTCGTGTCCGTCTTAGCCGCCAACTTCGCCATAGACCTGATCTACGCCTTCATAGACCCGCGCGTCAGGGCCAGCTACGCGGAGGGATGAGGATGAGCGCAGCTAAAACACTCAGGATAGCGTTCAGGAACAGGAAGTTCCAGTTCGGCTTCGGCCTGCTAACGTTCTTCGTGATATTCGCGCTCATCGGGCCGTTGTTCTCGCCCTTCCACTGGGACGGCCTCTACTACGAGAAGGTCGAGGGGGTGAAGATAGCCTCCTACGGCGGTAAGACCCTTCCCCCGATGACGAGGGAGGTCATAACGACATACACGGGCAAGGAAGTTGAGGTTCTCCACATCCTCGGAACCAACATCCACGGCCAGGACCTCTACGCCCGCCTGGTCTACGGCCTCAGGACGAGCCTCTGGATAGCCTTCCTCGCGGCGGTGATAGGGACTTTGGTTGGTGTTACAGTGGGCTTCGTGGCCGGCTACAAGGGCGGCTGGACGGATGAGACTCTGATGATGCTGACCAACATAATGCTCGTCATCCCCTCGATAGTGCTCCTCATCCTTGTAGCAGCGTACCTGTCCGCGAGGACGCCGGGGATACAGGCGCTCATCATAGGCCTCACCGGCTGGCCTTGGGTCGCGAGGGCCGTCCGCTCCCAAACGCTGTCGCTAAAGAACAGGGAGTTCGTCAACCTCGCAAGGCTCGCTGGACTGGGCGACCTGAGGATAATCTTCGGCGAGATAATGCCCAACATGATCTCCTACATCTTCATGGCGGCCATCCTTCAGTTCAGCGGGGCGATACTGGCGAGCGCGACCCTCGACTTCATCGGCCTCGGGCCGACGACCATGGTTTCCCTTGGAAACATACTCCAGAAGGCCATAGCCTACAACGCCCTCCAGTTCGGCTGGTGGTGGTGGTTCATACCGCCCGGGATGATAATCACCCTCATCATCACCGCGTTGTTCTTCATCAACATAGGCATGGAAGAGGTGTTCAACCCGCGCCTCAGGAGGGGTGGAGAATGAGCCTCCTTGAAGTTAGGGACCTCAAAATCTACTACAGAACACCCATGGGGCCTGTCAAGGCCGTCGACGGGGTGAGCTTCGACGTCAGGGAAGGGGAAGTCTTCGGAATTGCCGGCGAGAGCGGGTGCGGAAAATCAACGCTCGTCCACTCCCTCATCCTCAGAAAGCCGCCCATGTTCCACGCCGGTGGAAAGGCCCTCTTCAAGGGAAAGGACCTGATGGGGCTGAGCGAGGAGGAAGCGAGGAAAATCCGCTACACCGAGCTTTCCATAATCCCCCAGTACGCGATGAACGCGCTGAATCCAACCAAGAAGATAAAGGACATCATCTGGGACCTGGCGAAGGAACACGAGCACGAGGACAGGAGTGGGGTGGAGAGGCTCCTCCGCGAGAGGCTGGCGATGGTCAAGCTCTCGCCCAAAGTGGCCAACATGTATCCCGTCGAGCTGAGCGGCGGAATGAGGCAGCGCGCGACCATGGTCGTCTCCACGTTGCTCAACCCAGATTTACTCATAGCGGACGAGGTAACCTCGGCCCTGGACGTCACGACGCAGAGGGTTGTGATAAAACTCCTTCACCACTTCATGGAGGAGGGCATCGTCAAGTCGATAATCTTCGTCACCCACGATTTAGCCTTACTCGACAAGATAGCGGACAGGACGATGATACTCTACGCTGGCAAGGTGGCAGAGATAGCCCCCACCGAGGAGATAATCTCCAACCCGGCGCATCCATACACCAAACTCCTCCTCGAATCGCTTCCCAAGATGGGAGTCCAGTACAGGAAACAAAAGCTCAGGGGGATTCCGGGCTACCCGATAAGCCTGCTCAACCCGCCGAGCGGCTGCCGCTTTTACACTCGCTGTCCCTACGTCATGGATCGCTGCAAAGACGAGGAACCACCGCTCGTCAAGGTCGAGGAAGAACACTACGCGGCCTGCCACCTCTTAGGGGGTGATTCAGAATGAGCGAACTCCTAAGGGTCGAACACCTCACCAAGATCTTCACATCCGGTTTAATCGGCGGCTACGAGATCAGAGCCGTTGACGACGTCAGCTTCTCCATCGGGACAGGGGAGATAGTTTCCCTCGTGGGCGAGAGCGGGAGCGGCAAAACCACCGTCGGAAAGCTCATCCTTCGCCTGCTCACGCCAACATCCGGGAGAATACTATTCGAGGGGGAAGATATAACCGAGTTCAGCAAGAAGAGGCTAAAAACCGAGTATTACAGGAAGGTTCAGGCCGTCTTCCAGGATCCCTTTGCGAGCTTCAATCCCCTCCACGAGGTTGATAGGGCCTTTGACCTCGTTTTCAGCTCGTTCCTTCCGGAGGTTGGGGCGGAAGAGCGCGAGGAGATGATTAACGAGGCCCTGAGGAACGTCGGCCTCAATCCTGCGGAAGTCCGCGGAAAGTATCCCCACCAGCTCAGCGGCGGCCAGCTCCAGAGAATCCTGATAGCGAGGGCATTGCTGGTTAAGCCCAAGCTCCTCATAGCCGACGAGGCCGTTTCGATGCTCGACGCGAGCACGAGGATCGACGTGCTCAACCTCTTAGGAGACTTCAGGGACAGGTACGGCACCTCGGTTCTCTTCGTCACCCACGACCTGGCTCTCGGCTACTACATCAGCGACTCGACGATAATCATGTACCGCGGGACGATAGTTGAGATGGGCGACACGGAGAGGGTCTTCCACAACCCGCTCCATCCCTACACTCAGATGCTCCTCGAGAGCGTTCCTGACATCAACGTGAAGTGGGAGTTCAGGGGAATCGAGCCGGAGAAGGAGGAGGGGGCGGTTTACTCGATCCAGGGCTGCCGCTACGCTCCGCGCTGCCCGAAGGCCAAAGACGTCTGCTTCAAAGTTCGTCCAAAGCTGATCGAGGTTGAGAAGAACCACTGGGTCGCCTGTCATCTCTACGGGGGTGAGTGAATGCACGCGACGCTGAGGGAGATAAGGAAGACCCCTGAGGGGGTAATGAAGGCTCAGGAGGCCTTTGAGAACTTCACAGCCAATCACGACTTCCGGTTACCGAGAGAAGTGGTTTATACGGGTTGCGGCAGTTCGCACTTCCTGTCGCAGCCGCTGGCCATGGCAACCACCCGCCTTGGGGGCAGGGGGCTTAGCGTCCCCTGCTCCGAACTTCTCTACGCTAAAGAGAACTACCCGATTGGAAGGCCGGGGCTTCTGGTGGCAATCTCGCGCTCCGGTGAGACCACAGAGGCGATAAACGCACTTGAGAGCCTCAACACCAAGAGGTTCGCCATCACGGCCTACGAGAGCACCCTATCGAAGAAAGCTGACTATTCGCTCATCGTTCCAGCTCACGAGGAGAGCGTCGTCATGACCCACTCGTTTCCGACTTTCTACTTCGCCTACATTCAGCTCCTTCTCAGTTCCTTCGGGAAGGAGACCTACGATGCAGAGCTGGTCTCGGAGCTGACCAGAGAAGTCCTGAAGAGTGAGAACTACATCAAAGAAATCGTCGACGGCTTCGACTTCCGCAACGTCATCTTCCTCGGCTCTGGAATTCTCTACCCGGTTGCTTTAGAGGCGATGCTCAAGATGAAAGAGATGGCCATCTTCTGGAGCGAGGCCTATCAAACCTTCGAGGTCAGGCACGGCTTCAAGTCCATAGCCGACGATGGGACCCTCGTCGTTATCCTAGCGGATAAGCCGTTCGACTGGCACGAGAGGCTCACCAGGGAGTTCCAGGGGCAGGGGGCGAGGGTCCTCACTGTAGGAAGGGAGAACACCGGGGCGGACTACTTCCTTGAGGTTCCGGAGCTGGAGCCCCCGGGTGGAATCGTGCTGTACCTCCCGGTGGTTCAGCTTTTAGCGTACTACAAGGCCGTGAAGAGGGGCCTGAACCCTGACAACCCGCGCTTTCTGAGCAAGGTGGTGAAGTGGTGATGGCGATGTCCAGAGTGAGCTTCGACTCCAAGGGATACATAATAGACGGCGAGAGGGTACGACTGCTTGGCGGGACGCTTCAGTTCTTCAGGGTGCCCAGAGAGGCGTGGAGGGATAGGCTGCTGAAGATGAAGCGCCACGGTCTCAACACCGTCGACACCTACGTCGCGTGGAACTGGCACGAGCCGAAGAAAGGGGAACTCGACTTCACGGGCGAAACTCATCCTCAGCGGGACCTAGTGAGCTTCCTCGAGCTTGCCCAGGAGCTCGGTTTTTACGTCATAATCCGCCCCGGCCCCTACATCTGCGGAGAGTGGAGGAACGGCGGGATTCCGGACTGGCTAATAAAGGAGCACCCCGAGATACTGGCCAAAGGGCCTGAAGGGCCCCTGCCGAGGGACATCTACTATCCCCCGATCACCTACCTCCACCCGGCCTACCTGAGGGCCGTCGGGGAATGGTACGACGCGGTCTTCCCGATCATTAAAAAGTTCCTCTACACGAAAGGCGGGCCGATAATAAGCGTCTCCATCGACGATGAGCCTTCATACTGGGAGACAATATTCCAGCCCTTCCTGACGGACTACAACGAGGTGATAACAGAACCCGGCGGCCTCTGGGAGAGGTGGCTGAGGGAGAACTTTGAGCTTAAAGAGCTCAGGAGACGTTATAAAGGGGATTTCAGCGACTACAGCGAGATACAGCCGCCCACGAGCTTCTCCGAGCCCCTCCCCAAGCTCATAGACTGGCACCGCTTCAAGATATGGATGACCAACGAGTACGTCCGCTTCCTCTACGAGAGGATGGAGAATACCTTCGACGTCCCTATAAGCATCCTAGATCCCTACCTCCTCCAGCTGGCCTGGAGGCACTTCTTCGGCTACATGAGGGAGCACGACATGAGGATCCACGTCTGGACCGAGTTCTGGTACTCCTTCTACCGTTCCTTCGACTTCAAGGAGGACAAACTCGGCCACCTGTACTACAAGACAGGCATCTACCGCTACCACGTCAGGAAGGCCGGAACGCCCCCGCTCAGCATAGAGACCCAGTCTTCTCTGGCACATACGATCGAGCCGGACGAGGCTGAGCTCCTCTACGCCCTCCTGCCTGCCCTTGGGATCAGGAACATAAACTACTACCTCTTCGTCGGCGGTGAAAACCCGGAGGGCTACGAGTCCCACAACGGCGTCACGTGGGATGTGTACTCCCCCGTGGGCCTTAACGGGGAGGAGAGGCCCCATCTGAGAACCATCGCCAACCTGAACCGCTTCCTCTCCAACGCCCCAGGACTTGAGGAGACCGAGCTGAAGCCGAAGGTCGCGGTTGCCCTCTACGAGCCCTACGAGCCCCTCAGCCTGTGGGGGTACGGGGGACTGGAGGAGAGCACCAACCTAAACGAGTACCTGCTCGGCGAGAGGGGCCTGTTAACCCTGCTGGCCATGAGCAACACCCCCTTCGACGTCCTTGACCTGGAGGATGTTGACTTGGATGAGCTGCTATCCTACAAGCAGGTGTGGGTCTACAGCCTCGACTTCATGGCCCGGGAAGTCCAGGACAAGCTCGTGGAGTTCGTAAAGGCCGGGGGGAACCTGGTAATCCTGCCGATGCTCCCACGCTACGACGAGAACATGGAACCCTACACCGCTTTGGCAGATTTCCTCGGCGTCGAGGTCGAGAGGGCAAGGGCAAGGAGCAACCCAAGGCTTATTCAGTTCCTCAGCGTCTCGGCGGAGGGGATCGACAGGATGCTCGTCAGGAACACGATTAGGGAAGTTCGGGGCGGAGAGCCGATAGTGTTCTTGGGAGACAGACCCGTCGGAGCGATCGTGAGGAATGGAAAGGGTACTGCCATAGTCCTTGGCTTCAGGCTGCAGTACTACACGAGCCACCACGACCTCCACAGGAAGTTCGTGTGGAAGCTCAAGGAACTCCAAGGCGTTAGAGAGGACTTTGAGGTGAGCAACCCGGACATGATAGTGCTCCCCCTGAGGGGCAAGGGCTACTCCTACCTAGCCGTCTTCAATCCAAGGGGACACAGGATAAGGGGAAGGATAGAGTACAGCGGCACCGCAATCCCGGAGCTGATGGAATGGATAGAGATGAAGGGGAGGGGAGTTCTGTTCCTCCCAATAAACGTCGAATACGACGGGCTGAGGATCGCCCACGCCACCGCCACGCCGGTAGCGGTCAAGAACGGCGTGATAACATTCAGAAACCACCTATCAAACCTGTCCGAGGTCTCAGTTGTGACGGAGGGCGAGGTAAGGGTCGGGGGAGGGCAGGTCGTGGACGAAGCGAGAGAAGGCGACAAAACAACCTTAATAGTGAAGCACGACGGTGAGTACTTCGAGGTCGAGGTTGTGTAGGGTTATATTCTCAATCATTAATTTTCATGTAAACCGAAACAGGACGGCAACAGCACCTAAGTAGCGTATGTAACTTATGGGGGCATAGGACATAATAGTTTCGAAGAGATTTACCGCCTTTGGGTAGGGATTCTCTTCAGGCGAGGAAAAGCCTCACTCCCCTCAATCTTATTTCCATTTTCCTCCTTCTGGTCCCGTTCCTCCTCGCGGCCCTGTACTTCGCTGGAAGGGCCCTTGAGAGCTACAGCTACTCACGAAGGGACATTAGAAGGCATTTCAAAATAATTAGGAGAACTACTATAGCCTCTACCACTTCCAAATAGTTTCTCCGGGCTGTTCCTGCTAACAGAGAAACATTAAACCGGAGTTTTCGGCTTTCCGTGGGACTGGAGAACCTCAAACTCTCTCTTTATTGCAGCTAGCTCGTTCTCAGAGAAGGTGCTGGGATCCAGAACTATAAGAAGAGTCGCCCCCTTGAGGAGCAGATTATCCTTGAGTGCCGTGAGGAACTTTAGAACGCTATTGAATCCGTTTTCCACCACGAGGTACTCAAGTCCGTCTATCAGCACAACGGTGTTCTTATCCGAATTGGAGATGAGGTGGTTCATTATTGCCGGAAGGCGCAGCGGATCTATTGCATTATCGGCGTTTACCTTGCTGAGCCACAGGTAGGGGAGGTGAGCCCCCTTAAAAGGTTCGGGGTTCCTCGTGAGGGCTATGACCTTCCTGCCGGCAGCAAGGTTGAGTGCCTCCTTCAAATCAGGGGTGCAGAGGAGATAGGCCCCCCTCTCCAGAGTTGGGGTACCGTTTAAGACCTTCGTCGGCTTAGCAGATACCTGCACTTTCCTCATGTAATCTACGAGATAATAAGTTCCAAGGATGAGGGCGAAGGAGATTATGATATCATCGAGAATTTTGGTGAAGGGGGTTGGATACACGTCGTTCATCACATCCGCGAGAAAACCGAGCCAGAGTATCACCGTAACATACGCCCCTTTCTTGATGAGGGTCAGAGGAAGGGAGGTCTCAAAGATACTGCGGTATTTATACAGGATGAAAAGGGCTAACGTGACTATAGAAAGCTTGATTATCTCGATGTCAAGCTTCAAGGTGAACTCCACCATGCTCTCACAGTCCATAGGTAAGGGGATTCTTAAAAAGCTTTTCGTTTTTTCTCAGTTACATATATGCAATCAGTTGATGTAATTTAAAGAATAAAACTTTCTAAGGTCATAATATACTTTCCAAAGAAAAAACAAAAAATTAAGTTAAATCCGGCATCCGCCTATCCAAACCCGAAGGATGTAAAAATTTTAGAGGGATGAGAACGGATCAAACCCTCTCAATCCCTATCTTTGCCTGAACCTCGGGCCACTCAACGACGTAGCCCTTGGCCTCGCCGAAGATTACCGCAGTAGCCCTCGTTTCGCCCGTTATGTAGTCGAGGTTCTCTTGGAGGAGCTCACGGTTCTCGTCGGTGGTCTCTATCGTAACGACTATCCTGTCGTTGACGTCGAGGTCGAGCCTCTTGCGCATCTCCTGTATCCTCCTCACGAACTCCCTGGCTAGGCCTTCCACCAGAAGCTCCCTCGTGAGGGTCTTGTCTATGAAGACCCTTCCGCCCTCGAACTCCTCGGCAACGAGGAAGTCCGGCAGCTTCTCCTCGATAGTCAGGTGCTCCCTCGTGAGGTGGAAGGTCTTTCCTTCTATCTCGACCTCCATCTCCCCGGCCTCGTATAGCTCCTTCCCGTGCTCGCCTATCCATGCTATGGCTTTCTTGGCGTCGCCCTTGAACTCCGGCCCAACCTTGGCGAAGTTCGGCTTTATTATGAGCTCGCGCTCGACCCTGCCAACGGTCACTTCCTTGGCGTTGAGCTGATCCTTCAGCAGTCTGTTCAGCCTCTCGACGGCCTTTGCAACGGTCTCGTCCTCGGTCTCGATGATTATCCTCCTGACTGGGTAGCGGAGCTTTATCTTCGCCCTCTGCCTCGCTGAAGAGCCGGCCTCAACGATCTTCCTAACGTACTCCATCTCGCGCTCAAGGTCCCCGTCTATGGCCTTCTCATCCGGCTCGGGCCAGTCGAGCATGTGAACGCTCTCGATGCCGATGAAAGGCCTCAGGAGGTTCTGGTAGATTTCCTCGGCTATGTAGGGCGTGAACGGCGCCATGAGCCTCAAGAGGACATCGAAGACCTTCCAGACGGTGTAGTAGGCCGCCAGTTTGTCGGGATCGTCGCCTTCCACCCACATGCGCTTCCTGATGAGCCTCACGTACCACCTGCTGAGGTCCTCGACGACGAAGTTGTAAATGGCTCTGGTGGCCTTGGTCAGCCTGAAGGTCTCTATACCCTCGGTAACCTCACCTATGAGGCTGTTGACCCTGCTGAGTATCCAGCGGTCCTCCTCCCTGAACGGAAGCTCCTCCGGGTTGAGATTGGTCGGGTCAAAGCTGTCAAGGCTCATGTAGGTCGCTGAAAGCACATAGACGTTCCAGAGTATGTTGAGCATCCTCTTGACCTGTTCAAGGCCCTTCCAGCTGAAGCGGAGGTTCTCCCACGGGTTGGTGGCCCAGAGCATGTAGAACCTGAAGGGGTCCCTTCCTTCTTTCTGGACGACCTCCTCCGGGCGGATGATATTGCCGAGGCTCTTGCTCATCTTGTCACCCTTCTCATCCAAAACGTAGCCGTGCATGGCGACCTTCCTGTAGGGGACCGTGTCGAAGGCTATGACGCTCGCGGCCTGCTGGGAGTAGAACCACTTGGTGACCTGATCCTCACCCTCAACGATGAAGTCGGCCGGCCAGAGCTTCCTGAAGTTCTCCTCAGTCCTCGGATAGTCGAGGGAGGCCCAGCTGGCTATTCCGCTGTCGAACCATACATCCACGACGTCCTTGACGCGGCGCAGCTCCTTGTCGTTGACCCGTATGATGAACGCATCCACGTAGGGTCTGTGTAAATCCTCCGGACCGAGCTTCTCCTCGATGACCTTGAGCTTCCCGTTGTAGTCCTCTGGGAGTTCTATCCTTTCACCGTTGACCTCTATCGCCACGCTCTTCTCGACCAGCTCCCTGAACGAACCGACGACGTATATCTCGCCGTCCTCGGCCTGCCATATCGGGAGCGGAATTCCCCAGTAGCGCTGCCTGCTTATGACCCAGTCACCGCTGTTCATGACGCCGTTGTCGTACCTGACCTTAACCCAGTCCGGGTACCAGGTAACCTTCTCGTCGTTCTCGGCTATTATCTTGTCCTTGACCTTGCTGACCTTGAGGAACCACTGGTCGGTGGCGCGGAATATGAGCGGTGTCTTGCAGCGCCAGCAGTGCGGGTACTTGTGCTCTATCTCGCCGGCCTTGACGAGGTAGCCCTTCTCGGTGAGGTGCTCGATTATCTCCTTGTCGGCGTCCTTGACGTAGGTTCCCTTCCACTTTCCTTCGGTGTAGCGTCCCTCGTCGTCAACCGGGCTGTAAACCGGCAGGCCGTACTTCCTTCCGACCTCAAAGTCCTCCTCACCGTGACCGGGAGCGGTGTGAACCAAGCCGGTACCGTCCTCGAGCGTTACGTGCTCGCCGAGGATAACGCGGTGCGCCCACTCGTACCTCTCGCGGAACTCCTTCTGAGCCGGATACTCATCCATGAGGACGTGGATGTAGCGGAGGCCTTCAAGCTCCTCGCCCTTGAACTCCTCAACGATTTCGCCCTTGAGGCCAACCTCGGCAAGAACGCGCTCAACGAGGGCCTTCGCTATTATCCAGAATTCCTCGCCCTTTTCGGTCTCGACTCTAACCTTGGCGTAGTCGTACTCGGGGTGGACGGTGACAGCTAAGTTGGCCGGCAGAGTCCAAGGCGTTGTAGTCCAGATCAGGAGGTACTCATTCTTTTTCCCTTCAACCGGGAACTTGACGTATATGCTCGGGTCTTTCCTTATCTTGTACTCGCCGCGGACTTCATGCTCAGCAAGGGCCGTCTCACAGCGCGGGCACCAGTGGAGGACGCGCTTGTCCTTCTCGAGGAGGCCCTTTTCCCAGGCCCTCTTGAGCGTGAACCAGCCCGATTCGATGTACTCGTTCTTTATGGTCATGTAGGGGCTGTCCCAGTCCATCCAGACGCCGAGCTGCTTGAACTGCTCGGTCATGACCTTGAGGTTGTTGAGGGCGAACTCCTTGCACTTCCTTATGAAGTTGTCAACGCCTATCTCGGTCTCGATGTCCTTCTTAACTTTGAGCCCGAGGGCCTGCTCAACCTTGACCTCTATCGGGAGGCCGTGCATGTCGAAGCCCGGCTGTCTGCGGACGTTGTAGCCCTGCATGCTCCTGAAGCGTATCACCATGTCCTTGATGATCTTGTTCCACGCCGTTCCGAGGTGTATTGCCCCGCTGACGTAGGGCGGCCCGTCGAGGAAGTAGTACTTCGGGCCGTTCTGGCGAGAGGCCTTGACCTTCTCGTAGGTGTTGTTTTCCTCCCAAAAGCGCTCTATCCTCTCCTCAAGCTTACCAGGGTCGTACTCCCTGAACTCAGGCTCTTTAATCATTGAAAACCCCTCCAGAAGTGATAGTAAAGACTAACCCAGAACAGGGGGCTTCAGGCCACGAAACGGGCAAAGCGACGGATAAAACACTCCCCCCTCATGGGTATCGGGCCAAAGTTGGGAACTCCCTTTATAAGGTTTTTGGAAGCCTTAAAATGGGGATGCCAATGAGAATCGCCGTCGGATCTACAAACCCAACAAAGGTTCTGGCAGTCAGGGAGATAATGGAACTGGTGTACCCAGGCGCCGAGGTTTTCGGTGTGGACGTTGAAAGCGGGGTACCAGACCAGCCCGTTGGGATGGAGGAAACCATCAGTGGGGCGATAAACCGCGCCAGGCAAGCCCTGGAAAAGGGAAAAGCGGACATTGGAGTTGGAATAGAAGCGGGCATTTATCCTGTACCGAACTCGCTCACGGGCTACTTTGACATCCAGTTCTGTGCAATAGTCGATAGAGAGGGATGGATCACCATAGGCCACGGACCCGGCTTTGAGTACCCTCCCTACGTGATCAGGAGGATAAAAGAGGGGGTTGAAGCGGGAAAGGCCATGGACGAGCTCGTTGGGGAAAGGGACTTAAAGAAGAAAATTGGAGCCATAGGTTACCTCACGCACGGTATCCTGCCGAGAAAGGAGCTGAACAAGCTCGCCGTTCTAATGGCGCTGGTTCCCCGGATGAACAGAGAGCTTTACAGATAGGGATCAGCACAGCTTGCTATAACGTTTAGGATAATAAAAAGCTTGGGAGATCAAGCGTTCTCCTCGGAGCGCTCCTCCTCAGGCTCGCCCCGTCTCCTGCTCTCGTTCTTTATGACCTGCCTAACGTAGTCGATGAACTTCCTGACCTCCTCAAGATCCTCCTCCGGGATGTCCGCTATCTTCCTGTTCTTGGTCTTGTAGGTGAGCAGCTTGAGCAATGCGAGTCTGCCGAGGGCCGTCTTTGTGCTTATCTCGCCCTCCCTCCAGTCCCTCCAGATGGCGTTGGCAATGCCATAGAACTCCGGTATGCTGTCCAGTCCAGGATCACCGACGTCGAGAACCTCCTTTCCGAGGTACTTGTAGCGCTTCTCCTTTTCTTCCTTCGTGAACTCCTTGGTCTTCTCCCCTATGTACGCCTGCACCATAGCCACCACCTCCAGGAAGAGTTTAACTAAGAATTTATTAACCTTTCGTTATGAAAGATTCCCCTCACCCTCCGGAAGGCAGGATTCGAGGAGAAGCCTCAGAGGCCTGTTATCCACGTTTTCAACGGCTTCCTCCACCTCCTTGGGGGAGACGTTTCCAGACTTAAAAGAAACGTACAGGTAGAGGGCGTAAGCTGCCACGCGGGGGTCCCCCTCACGTACTACCTCCATGGCATGGGCCAGGAGGGGATCCTCAAGGAGTTTGTCCGCCAGTGCACCCAGTGCCCCATCGTTCCCATCTAGGAGGGCCTCTTCGAGGGGGACGTAAAAGTTCTTAATGAGGAGCTTTGCGGCCCTGGCCCTCTCATCGAGGTCGAACTCCTCGTCAGATCCTTTCCTGCGCGGAAGATAGTAGAAGAGCAGCGCCGCCACTATTCCAAGGGCTATCACCGCATAAACTGCAATTGAAACTCCCGTTGGTGCTCCTCCAACAACCCCGGAGTACCTGGAGCGGAAGAGGTACAGAAGGAACAGACCGCCGAGAGTCCAGGCCAGGGCAGTAATAAGATAAGTCCATGTGTTTCCAAAGGAAGGCTTTGGAGCCTTTTTCCTGCCCTCCTCAAACCGAAGGCTCTCCTCGGCTATCTCCACCATTGCCTGAAGGCGCTTCATCCTCTTCTCTATCTCCGAAACCACGCTTTCCACGGAGGATTCCGGCATAGCCATCACTCTTCTCCCAGGATGAGCCGGGAGATTTTCTCAGACACAGCCTCCAGTATCGCTTCTCCCTTCTCGGCGCTCGCATTCCGGGGGTCGTCGTTAACCCCGTCAGGGAAGAGCTCCTTCCCAATGTCCTTCTTTATGATCCTAACCGGGGTACGCGTTTTTCTTCCCCTCGCATTATCCATATGAACGAGTTCGGGCATTATTGCTAGGATAACGGATGTTTCATCCTCCCCTGCATGCCCCTGACTTGAGCAGACTGAAAGTATCTCATCCCGGAAGTCAATCCACCAGTTTATCAGCCACACCTCAACGTCCGGGTAAAGCTCCGCAACGTCCTCCGCCGCCTCTGTCAGGGGATATATGTTTCCCCCGTGGCCGTTCAGAATTATGATACGTTTGAAACCCTCCGAAGCCAACTCGGAGAGTATGTCCCCAACGTACATTCTCAGTGACTCTGGCCTAACGTTTATGGTTCCGGGGTAGATGTTGAGGGTAAACGCATGGCCATACCAAACGGGTGGGGCTATTAAAACGTCCCTGCCCCTTCCCCTGATTTTCTCCTCAACGCGGCGGGCTATCTCCACGGGGGAGAAAACGTCAGTTCCAAGGGGAAGGTGTCTTCCATGGGCCTCGACGCTTCCAACGGGCAGAATAACAGCCTCAAGTTTTTCCTTTATTTCATCGAGCTCCGGCCAGGTCAACTCCTCAAGCCTCATTATCGCCACCGAAAGGAGTAACCCCCAAACCTCATAAGCCTTTCCTCACTCCTCTCCAACCCCTATTCTGTAGAAGGGGATTATCCCAACCACCGCGTAGATGTACTGGGTGAGGAGCTTGTACGTGAAAGCTATCGTTGTCCCCGCCGGGACGCTACCGATGGCCATAACGACGCCGAGCTCGTTTCCACCAATCCCGCCCGGAGTTCCAAGGGCTCCCCCGATGACGGTGGAGTACGTGACGCTCAGGAGACCTTTCCAGAGCGGAACATGAACTTCAAAGGCCCTGGCGGTGGATATCAACGCCAGTGAGAGGAAGAATGGCTGGAGCGGGGAGATAAGAAGGGCCTCGACAAAGCGACCTTTCTTGGCTTTTTTCCAGCCCAGATAAAACCTGTGTATCCACCCCTCACGCTTAACGAGCCTGAAGGGAATGGCAACCAGGGGATACAGGGAATCCTCATGGACGAGGGCCCAGAGGAGGACAACCAATGCCGGAATGAGATGGTAGTTCCCCGTAAAAACGCCGATTACTGTTCCCGGAAGAATTTCAAACACCGTCACCATGCTTATGATACCCAGGGACATCCACCAGTCGTCCATAGCATATTTGGCCTTCACCATGTTTCCCACTGCGGAATTCAGTGTCATGGAAAGGTAGCTGTTCATAAGATTGAGCCTCAGGAGTTTAAGAAAACCGACGGAAGATGAACCCCTGAGGAGAAGGTACCAGATAACCGTGTAACACAGGTACGCCAGCACACCAAAGAGGAAGGCCGCCAGGAGGTAAAAGGGCTCAACTTTCGAGAGTTCTATTGCCTCAGCCTCCTTTGAGATGCGGAAGAAAAGAAAGACGGCGAGGATTAAGGTGAGGGCAAGGGAGAGCGCCCTCCTCAGGTTTGGCCTCAATCTTCCTCCTCCAGGAGCTTTCTGACGTAGCGCGGCATCTGGAAGAGCGTTTCGTGCCTCTCCGGGTCGTAGTAATACAGGTCAAGCTCCTTCGCCCTCTCAAGGTCAACCTTTGTAAAGTCTATGTCCCCCTTGACCCCGACCAGGAAGCTCCAGGGGGAGGCGTAGCCAATGACTGGGAAGCTGAAGTAGTAAACCCTGTCGAATACCCGCTTCATTGTCCTGTACGCGTCTATGAGCTCGTTCGTGAAGAGGTAGACGCTGCCAGCCTGGGTTATGTAGAAGCCCTTCTCGTTGAGCTTCTCGTAAGCATCCCTGAAGAACTCCTCGGAAAAGAGGAGCTTGGCCGGGCCAACGGGGTCAGTTGAGTCGACTATGATCACGTCAAAGCTTTCGTCAGTTTCGCGGAGGTACCGAACCCCGTCACCGATAATGAGCTCTCCTCTGGGCTCCTCCCCCTTTATCAGCCTATCCAGCAGATCTCTGGCAACGTCGAGGTAAAGGTAGGAAGCCTCGACGACACCGTCGTCTATCTCAACCATCGTGGCCTTTTCAACGCTCTTGTGCCTCAGGACCTCACGGAGGGCACCGCCGTCACCACCGCCTATGACGAGAACCCTGCGCGGGTTGGGATGGGCGAGCATCACGGTGTGAACCAGGGGCTCGTGGTAGCTCTCCTCGCCAACCTCCACGAGCTGGACCGTACCATCAAGAACGAGCAACTTCCCGAATCCCTCCGTTTCGTATATCTCCAGACGCTGGTAGTCAGTCTGGGTCTCGAAGAGCCTCCTCTTCACTTTAAATCCCACACCGTAGCCCCTGGGATACCACTCGATGAAGGCGTTATCCTCATTGTTGAACACCATGTTATCACCGGAGAGGATGTTGGGGTTGTAGTTTTAAACGTGACGCTCAGGGAAATGAACCGTCTGCCCCCTCCCACCCCAAAGGGGAGAGCTTTCAGAAGAAAAATGTAAAACTTATAAAGGGACGACGAACATTCTTTAACATGAGCAAAAGTGTAATCAGAAAAGAGCTCTTTCAGAGGGTAAGTGAACTCGCTCCCCTCGTGGAGGAAGGCCTGAAATACGGTGTCCCCCACCTCGTTGGAGAGATAAACGGTGATGAAGAGCCCAAAGTTGACATCTCCATCGCCGTGTTCGAAAACTCACATCACAGGATTCTCCTTCCCGATAATGGGGTTCTCTTCTTCATGTTCCCTGCGGATACTCCCAATCCCCGGCGTCTGTTTTTGGAGCTCTGGATGTTCCTGAACGGAAAGTCCAGCGGAGATACCCTTGAACCTGGAAGCGTGATCAGAGGCGTCCTGAAAAACGCCCTCGAAAAAAGGGGATTCGAAGTTGTGTGGATGACCGTCAATGAGAATTCAGATATGGGCTACGTTGGAGTCCTGGCAACTAAGGGAGGAATCCGGTACAGGATGACGTTTGAAAAGAGGGGAGGAGAGTTCATTCTCCTGGAAAAGGAGAGGACGTAATCAGTAGGGGAACATCACAACCGCAGCCAGGGCAGCCGCAGGTTTATCCTTAACCGTTATCTCGGCAGAGGCAACGCGGAACTCCTTGAGCTTCCATCCCCTGACACTGAAGCCTTCCTCCACCATTTTCCTGACCATTTCCTCGGCCTCTTTCTTGGTGCAGTACCCGGAGTATTCGTAGATCAATCCACCCTCATTGCCCTCACTTATACCAACACCGAGGGCCGCACTTATCGTCATTCCAGGCTCATCGCTCGTTATATGTGCGTAGACGGTCGGGAGGAGCATTCCTATCGGGACGTCGTGAACTTCCTCTATCCATTCGATGTGCGCGGGAATGACACTGCTCAGCTTGACGAGGTTAACGTTCCCTATGCCGAGCTTGAGGAGAGCGTTATCGAACGCATTGAGCTTCGTTCCTCCTTCAGCGGAAGCAGCACCAATAAACGCCCTTCTGGGGGTTGTCCAGCTCATCTTTCACCACCTATCTCACTTTTTAACTACCCGTCCCCTCATCGCACTGCTTATAAACGTTTCGAGGATTCGGCCCCGGTGCCCAGGGAACAGATAAAGGAAAAAGGTACTCACGTCCGTTCTTCGCTCCCCAAAAACTGTATAATCCTGCCGAGGCTTGCGGAGACAAAGATGCCTAGAATGCTGGCGAGGGATGCCATGGCATAGAGGTGCTCATCCAGCACGCCGTAGGAGTAACCGACTTCTCCAACCAAAAGGCCGAGGACACCAAAGCTCGATATACCGGCGGCCCTGGCAAGGGAGGCCCTCGTATTACCATCCCAGAAAAAGGCCGTGGTCATGATGAGACGGACAATGTACACCACCACGAAGAAGTAGATAACGCCAAGGGACAGCTCGGCATCGAAGTTTATCCCCCTCCATGCGAAGAATATGGGGGCGAATATGCCGTAGGTAACGCCCGAGATTATCGTGTAAATCCGCTCATACTGTTTGGTCCCCATCAGATCACTGTGAAGCATTAAGCCCACGAGAAACGCCCCTATACTGAAGTGGAGGCCTATCTCCTCACTTATCAGCCCAAGGGAAGTGGCCAGTATCATCACCACGCCAAAAACTGCCTCATCGCTCCTCAGTCTGCGCAGTCTCGTGATTATCCACAACCTGTGCTTTATCCCGAGAAGGTAGTTAACCGCCAGCAGAGCCCCGATGAATGCTCCATCAAGGAGGAGCTCAAGGGCTAGCCTTAGCGGGCTGGGGTGATAGAGCTCCACGTTTATACCCAGGTAGAGAATTGTGAGGGTTCCTACTTCGCTGATAACAGCGTACGAAAGCGCTATGTGGAGGAAGTCCTGGCCGAAGAAGCGCGTAAATCTTATGACGACTGGAGCGGAGGCAACCGATAGTATCGACGCCACGACAACCGTGTCCACCCCGAGGTGGTAGTCCGTGAAGGGAAGGGTGAGGAGCACCATAGCCAGGAGAGTGACGATGTAAACTGGAAGGCTCTTTCTCCCCCCAACGCGAACCTCTTCCGGGGTTAGTTCAAGACCCGCGTAGAGCATTAGAAAGAAAACCCCAAGCTCCGCCAGGAGCTCCATATCCGAGCGCGGCATTCCAGTAAAGAATACACCAATGGCCAGACCTGCCGTTATCTCCCCCAGGAACCCGGGGTAACCGACTTTCTCGAAGAGTTCTGCAAAGAGCCTCGCAACGGCTATTATTATGAAGACGTACCCTATAACCCCAAACGCCACCCTATGACCTCCTTTGGGAGTTTGAAAACAGCATAAAAAGGTTTGGAAAGACCAAACTCACCTGACGATAACGTTCAGCTTCTGGAGCTTTACTGTGATGCTGTACTCCCTTGAAACGTCCCTGATAACACGGAGTATGGTTTCTCTGGCGTCCCTCTTCAGCTTGCCCTCATCCACACCGGAAAACGAGCCGAAGAGCCCTCCAACCTCCTCCTTGAGGAAGGATGCCTCGATGTCAACGTAGACGGTTGAATCTTTGACGTCCCAGTTGAGCTTGAGCCACTTAAAGGTAACCCTCGGAATGAGCTTAAGCTCGGTGTGGAGCCTGCTCTTGAGGATTTCCATGGCAGGTTCAATCCTGCTCTTCAAAAGCGCCTGCTCGCTTTCCCTCTTCTTTTCTTCAGTAAGGAAGGAGAGCTCGTCTACCCCCGCCTGCTGGAGGAGTTTCTCCACTTCCTTCTCAAGGTCTTCCTTCTTCTGGAGTATCTCAGCGGCTTTGCTGGACGTTACCTTGGTTCCCGTGGGGGTTACAACCGCTGCAGGCTTCTTTACGAACTCCACATCAACTGCATGGACGGTTATGTAGCGGTCCAGAGTTTTACCAAGCTCTCTGGCGTGGTGGTTGAGTATATTCCGGATTGTCTTCTGGGCTTCATCCTCCGGCAGCGAGGTCTCAACCACGAGCTTGGCGTTTATCTCGAACTCCCTGCGGCCCTTCACATCGAAGCTAGCAGCATCCACCTTTATTCCCGCTTCACCCATCTCCCCAACCGCAGTCTTGGCCATCGCGCTGAAGTAAGTCCACACATCCTCAAGGACGGAGAGTATTATCTTTCCGTCCCTGTCCACCTTTCCCGTCTTCTTCTTGTCTTTTTCAACGATTTCCTGCGGTTTCAGTTCCTTTCCATCAAGGGAAACACGTATATCCCTGAGAATGGGCTTGACATCGGCCTCCTTAAGTATTACGGGGGCGTGCTTGCTTATGGCGTGAAGCATCCTCTTCTCAGCTACCTCCCTCATCTGCCCTTCACTGTGGCCGTGGAGGTGGACGTTCAGGTAGAGGACACCACCGGAGAGTTCACCGGAGAACTCAATGCGGTTGAGCTGGAGGGTTCTTATCCTCTTGGCCTCTTGGAGGAGAAGCTTGGCATACTCCTTCAGGGCACCCTCAAGGTTTTCACCGCCGGGTATTTCAATGACTATTTCAACCTCTCCCGGTTTCGATGGAGGTTTGGGCTTCTCTTCCACAGGTTTTTTCGCTTCTTTAGTTTCTTCAACCTTCTTCTCCTCTGCCTGGGGGGCTTTCGTCTCCCGGGGTTGGGGGGCTGGTTTGGCCTTCTGCACTGGCTGTGCTGGTGGTGCAGAGGGTTTTACCGGTGATTTTTCCCCAAAAAGGTCATCCAGCGGGACTTTGGGAGTCTCACTGTAGATTTCCAGGTTGTCAGCTATGGAGAGCTTAGTGCTGATTTCGTCAAGGGAATAAACGTCAACCACCATAGGAGCGGCGGCCATTCCACGCAGGAGCTCTATAGCATCGTTTCCTTTAACTGGGGTACCCGATTCAATCTCCTGCCCCTCCGCTGCCAAAACCTTGCTGCTGTCAAAAAGAACCGTTAAGTAATATCTTGAGCTTCCCTTCTTTCCGAGGGCTTTGATAAAAACTGAACTTGAGTCGGAAAGTGCCTCCTGTATCTCCCTGAGCAGTTCCCCAGGAGACGTTACAACTATGTTCTCCTTAAGGGGCTTAACATCTGGCAGCTTCATGTTCTCACCGTCTGATTGGTTAGTGGGCGACACCTATATATATCCGAAACACCAATGGGAGTTGTCCCTTCCCGTTGAAATATATCAACGCACCTATTTAAACGTTGTTGCTCACAGGTGGTGATCATGAGGATCCTGGTGCTGGGAGGCGGCAGCATCGGTCGCCAGATAGCCGAATCGCTCAAGGGAGAGTTTGAGATAATCCTCGTGGAGAAGGACGAAATCAGGGCCAAATCCCTGGCCGAAAGCGGCTTCAACGTAGTGCAGGGAGACTTCTCATACACCGCCACCCTCCTGAAGGCAGGGGTTGATAAGGCGGACGCCGTTGTTATAACCACCAGAAACCTGGAAACAGTGAAAAAAACAGTTTATATAATCCGGACCAATAACGGGGACGTTCCGATAATAACCCTTCTTCCGGATGACATGCCAAAGGAGACCCTAGAGGACGTTATCCTTGAAGAGTTCGAGAAGGAGGTGCACGTTGATCACGGCATCTACCCGCAGAAGGCCATCACCGAGGCGTTCCTCCGCACCCTTTTTGAGCTGGGGGAAAGAAAGAACGCTCTCATGCTCTATAAAAAGCTCCAGGAGCTGAAGGCAAAGGGGGATTCCCTTCTCATCCTGACCCACGACAACCCCGACCCCGATGCGATATCCGCTGCAGTGGCCCTCTCCGTCATAGCCCAGAACGCCGGTTTAAAAACGACCATAGCCCACGGGGGCGAGGTCACCCACCACGAAAACCAGGCCTTTGTGAATCTCCTGGGAGTTCATCTGAGAAAGGCCTCCCTCGGTTCCTATGAGATAAGGAAGCACCCGTTCATAGCCCTCGTCGATTGCCAGCCCAACGGCAACCTGACTGTTCTGGATCCCGACGACCTCTCCAGGGTGCAGATAATAATCGACCACCACCAGGTGTTCCAGCACCTCCACGAACTTCTGCCCGACGATGCCTTCCTGGATATAAGACCCGAGGTCAAGTCATCCGCAGCGATACTGACGGAATACATAAAATCCCTCAACATAACGCCTTCCGAGAACCTCGCGACTGCCCTCTTCTATGGAATCTACACCGACACCAAGAAGTTCTCGAAGCTGAGCCACGTTGATTTGAAGGCGATAGAGTTCCTAGCCGGGCGCGTCAACCACGAGCTCCTCGACAGGATAGAGCACCCTGATATATCAACCGAAACAGCGGAGATACTCGCCAGGGCGATACTGAACAGAAAACCCTACAAGAACATAGTGGTGTCCAACGTTGGCTTCATACGGAACAGGGACGCCCTGGCAGAATCGGCGGACTTCCTCCTTAGACTTGAGGGCATAACAACGGTTCTGGTTTTTGGCATAGTCGAAGATTACATAGAGATGTCGGCGAGAACGAGGGACGTCCGCGTCAACATAGGAGCCGTCATGAAGGAGGCGTTCAGCGACATTGGAAGCGGGGGAGGCCACGCAACGATGGGCGGCGCCAGGATTCCTCTGGGGCTCTTCAAGCTCGCAAAGGATAAAAACTCTCTTTTGAGGCTTGCCGAGGAAGCCATAACCGAGAAATTCCTCGAAGCCCTTCACGTCAAGGAAGGTTAAGCTGTGGGCCTGTCCTATCCCCCGCCTTCATCGGAGGCCGAGCCACTCTCCGGCGGTCCGGAGGGCAGGCCCTGTGCGCCCGGCATCGTCGAATCCGATCATCGCAGCCCGAACGCTCCCGGACCCGGGCCACCGGGCGCGTCGGATGCATACGAATGATTTTCGGGAGCAGTTTTAAGGTTTTTGAAATTAATAACTAGTAGGAATATCTTCTTCAAAACTTCATGCCGAAAAGTATATAAGCGGATGAACAGACCAGTTCACGTTCAGTTTTGGAGGTGACGCTCATGGTCGAGAAGGTCAGGAACATAGTCGTTGAGGAAATGATGAGAACCCCCGTTGAAATGCAGCAGGTTGAGCTCGTGGAGAGGAAGGGTATCGGTCACCCTGACAGCATAGCGGATGGAATCGCCGAATCAGTCAGCAGGGCCCTCAGCAGGGAGTACATCAAAAGATATGGAATCATCCTCCACCACAACACCGACCAGGTGGAGGTCGTTGGAGGAAAGGCATACCCGCGCTTCGGCGGCGGTGAGGTCATCAAGCCGATATACATCCTCCTCTCAGGAAGGGCCGTTGAGATGGTCGACAGGGAGGAGTTCCCGGTTCATGAGGTCGCCATAAAGGCCGCCCGCGAATACCTCAGGAAGGCCGTTCGCCACCTCGACCTTGACAACCACGTCATCATAGACTCCCGCATCGGCCAGGGAAGCGTTGACCTCGTCGGCGTCTTCAACAAGGCCAAGGAGAACCCGATCCCTCTCGCCAACGACACCAGCTTTGGAGTCGGCTACGCCCCTCTCAGCGAGACCGAGAGGATAGTCCTTGAGACGGAAAAGCTCCTCAACAGCGACGAGTTCAAGAAGAAGTGGCCGGCCGTCGGCGAGGACATCAAGGTCATGGGCCTCAGGAAGGGCGACGAGATAGACCTTACCATCGCTGCGGCCATAGTCGACAGCGAGGTCGACACCCCGGACGACTACATGGCCGTCAAGGAGGCCATCCACGACGCAGCCTGGGAGATAGTAGAGGAGCACACCCAGAGGCCGACCAAGGTCTACGTCAACACCGCCGACGACCCGAAGAAGGACATCTACTACATCACCGTCACCGGAACGAGCGCAGAGGCCGGAGACGACGGTTCCGTTGGAAGGGGCAACAGGGTGAACGGCCTCATACCGCCCAACAGGCACATGAGCATGGAAGCGGCAGCAGGCAAGAACCCCGTTTCCCACGTCGGAAAGATATACAACCTCCTCTCGATGCTCATAGCCAACGACATAGCCGAGCAGGTCGAAGGGGTAGAGGAGGTCTACGTCAGAATCCTGAGCCAGATAGGCAAGCCCATCGACGAGCCGCTCGTCGCCAGCGTCCAGGTGATACCGAAGAAGGGCTACTCACTCGACGTCATCGAGAAGCCGGCCTACGAGATAGCCGATGCATGGCTCGCCGACATAACCAAGATTCAGAAGATGATCCTTGAGGACAAGCTCAGCGTCTTCTGAACTCGTTTTCTATTCCTCCCCTCTTTATCCTTCATTTCCGATCATCGCCATTATCTTCCTGTGGAGCTGCTTTATCAGCTCGCGCCTGTCCTCCATGAGAACCACGTCGCTCGCTCCAATCGCTTCGAGGTTGAAGGCGAAGGGACTCGGAACCTCTTTCTTCTCGATAACAACATTGACCTTGCCTTCTCTGACCCAGCTCAGGAAAAGCTCTGCCTTTTCAACGTCCATCTTGTCCTCCATTATCTCGCGGTAGACTTCCCTGAGGAGCGGGAAGTCGGGGTAGTTCTCCTTTAAGACTTTGAGCAGCGCAACGGCCATGACCTGCTGTCTTCCGAGGCGCTTCTTCCTCCCAACATAGCGCCTGAGGATGAGCAGTCCGCGGTTGGCAACGTGCCTGAAGCGCCTCTTCAAAAGCTCCGTGTTGTCCAAGGCTCTCTTGAGAACCTCGCGGAGGTCTTCAATCATGAACAGCTCCCTTATCTCGACCTCGGAGAGCTTTGCCTCCTTCGGGACCCTCATGAGGAAGCCGTTGTCGTTTATCGCTATCCCGACGTTGCAGCCCTTCCAGCGGCTTATCGCGTAGGCGAAGGCCCTGCTTAAAGCGTCGTTGGCGCGCCTGCCGATGAGGGTGTGGTAGAAGTACTCCCAGGTTTCCTTCTTCTCAACTTCCTCAACCAAAACCGTCTCATCGTCCGGGACGGTAGAGTAGCGCGCCTGCTCGCGGAAGTAAGCTACAATCGCCCTCACCGCCTTCTCGTCTATGCCGTACTTCCGCATGAGCCTTTTCACGGCGTCCCTTCTCCCAAGGAGGCCTTTAACCTCCCTTCTAAAGCGCTGGATATCGAGGGCAAGGTCAAAGCTCAACGGCAGCATCTCCGAGAACCACGCGGGGATAGTCGGCTTCGCCCCCTCGCGCGGGATAACATATATCTTGTTGCCCCTGCTCTTTACGAACTCGTAGGTTCTTCCTGCTAAGACGAAGATATCACCTGGCATTAACCTCTCGGCAAACTCCTCCTCAACCGTTCCTATCATCTGCTTGTCCATCGTGTAAACCCTGATTTTTGCCTCGTCGGGGATGGTGCCGACGTTCATGTAGTATATTGCCCGCGTCATCTTGCCGCGCCTTCCGAAGCGGCCGTCTTCAAGCCATATCTTCGCGTAGACCTTCCGCTCCTCAAGCCCCTCGTACTCGCCAGCCAAATACTTCAAAACGCTCATGAAGTCCTCGAAGGATAAATCGCGGTAGGGGTAGGCCCTCCTAACGACGCGGTAGGCTTCATCAACCTCCCAGACCCTGTTGAGCGCCATGCCGAGGAGGTGCTGCACCAAGACGTCGAGCGGGTTTTTAGGTATTTTAACTCTGTCGAGCCTTCCGTTCCTTGCGTTGTGCGCCAAGACGGTAACCTCAACGAGGTCGTCTCTGTCTAGGGCTATTATCACTCCCCTGCTGACCTCGTGGAGCCTGTGGCCGGCCCTACCGATTCTCTGCAACGCGCGGTTGACGCTCTTCGGCGAACCGATGAGAACAACCAAATCGATTGTACCGATGTCAATCCCTAACTCAAGGCTTGTCGAAGTGACAACCGCTTTGAGTTCTCCTCGCTTCAGCTTCTCCTCGACGTCAAGGCGAACCTCTCGGGAGAGACTGGAGTGGTGGGCCTCGATTAAACCTTCAAACTCCAGATAGCGCTTCTTCAGGTTGAAAGCGACTCTCTCGGCTCCACTCCTCGTGTTGGTGAAAATGAGCGTCGTTCTGTTCGCCCGTATAAGCTCTGCCAGGCGGGAGTAGAGGGCATCGCTCAGAACGCTAGCCGGGGTGTATATCAGGTCTTCAACGACGCTCTCGACCCTTATCTCCGTCTCCTTCGCGAAGCTGACGTCAACGATGAGGCCCGGCCTCGGTTTCCCCTCGTCGTCGAAGCCGAAGACGAACTTTGCGACCTCTTCAAGGGGATGTATCGTTGCACTCAGGCCTATCCTTACGAACTCCCTCTCGGCCATCTCCTCTAACCTTTCGACGCTCAGGGCTAAGTGGGAGCCGCGCTTGTTTTCCGCCAATGCGTGAACCTCGTCGATTATGAGGTATTTCACCGTCTTCAATCTCTCGCGAAACTTGGGGGCGTTTAGAGCTATCGCCAGACTCTCCGGTGTCGTGATGAGTATGTGGGGCGGCTTCTTCACCATCTTGCTCTTCTGGTAGCTTGAGGTGTCGCTTGTCCTTATTCCGACGCGGATTTCTGGTAAGTCGTAGCCGAGTTCCTTTGCCACTTCCTTTATCTCCGCCAAGGGCCCCTCAAGGTTGCGCTTTATGTCGTTGTTGAGCGCCCTAAGCGGTGAGACGTAGAGGACGTAGATTTTATCCTCGAGCTTCCCTTCCTTCCCGAGGAGAATCAGCTCGTTTATCGCCGAGAGAAAAGCGGACAGGGTCTTTCCAGAACCGGTGGGCGAGGAAATGAGGACGTTCTCTCCCCTGTGGATTTCCACCACAGCGTAGCGCTGGGGAGGTGTAAAGCTCCCGAACTTCCGCTTAAACCACTCCCTAACCGGCTCGCTCAGGATGGAGAATATCTCTTTGTCCGTGTACTCCCTCTCGGCCCACCGTATCATGGGTGAACCCTCTCGCACCGAATTAAAAACTTTTTGGCTTTGGAATTCAAACCATGCTCAGCCTCCTGAGGGCCTCCAAAAGCGCCCCGAGCTCGCCGAAATCAAGGACTTCTCCATCTACCGGGACGAGCACCCGGAGTTTTGATGTGTCGAACTTCCTGAGGAACGGCGAAACTATCCCCCTCGTCACGTCGTTCCCGTAGGCCCAGGGGCTGAAGGCCGGGAGGACTATCAGGCTCTCGCCCTTTAAGAAGACGGACACCTTGACGCTCGCCCCGACCTCGTCCCTCAGCCTCACCGCAGGGTGCTCGTGGCCTATTATGAAGCGCTCTCCCTCCTCAAGCCTGTGCCCGTGGACGAGCTTCCAGCGGCCGAGCTCAAGCGACTCAACAACCTCCACACCCAGTTCCCTCAGCCAGGCCACCCCAACGTCGTGGTTGCCCCTGACCAGCATTATCTCGTCGGTGTAACTTTCCAGGGCCCCGAAGAAGGTTTCCAGCTCAAGCTTCTCCCTCCTGAGGGGAACGAAGGAGTGCTTCAAATCCCCGTTGATGATGAGCCTCTTGGGCCTCTCCCTCTCCAGAAGGCTCTGGAGCGACGAGGTAACCTCACCGAGGAGCTTGGGGACGTAGTTGCCCTCCCTGGCCATGGCCTCCTCGAAGCCTATGTGGAGGTCGGCTATGATGAGCGCATTCCCGGCTTTTAGGGCCTTTTCTGGGAGAAACCTGAACTTCATGGAGAAAAGTTGAAAAGAGGGGTTAAAACCCTAACTCAATCCAGCACCAGCTCGACCCAGTTCTCCCTGCCGAGCTTGTAGACCCTAACGAGTCCCCTCTCCTCAAGCCTCTTGAACATCCTCCACGCGGTGGTCTTGGGGAGGCCAAGAGCGTCCCTGACTTTTGACTGAGGCGCCTTCCCGCCGTTCTCAGCGAGGTATATCAGGGCTCCCCTCTCGTCATCGTTGAGATCCGGCATGGAATCAACCTTCTCCCTGAACCTCTGAAGCGCCTCCGGGCTTGCACCACTTTCAACTTTTTCGGAGCTACTTCGCCGGCGCAGGTAGATGTAAGCACCGCCGGCAATCACCAGGAGTCCCATCAGGACACCGATTATTTTTCCAGCTGATGAGCCACCGGCTCCGCCACCGGGGGTTGTCGTGGTCGTCCCGGTTGGAGAGGAAGTTGTCGGGGACGTTGTGATAGAGCCCGTGGATGAGGAAGTGGACGATCCGCCCCCTCCGCTGGAGGAAGCTGTCGAGGTGGTGGATGATGAGAGGCTGGAAGTCGTTGATGTTGGAGTGCTTGAAGTGGTCGTTGAGCCCTGACCTCCAGAGGAGGATGTTGTCGTGGTCGTCTGAACAGGAATTATGTACGAGACGCTGACGTTTCCTGGGGGCATGACTATCGTGTTCCCCTGTATCTGAAGCGGGATATCACTGAGATCGGTTACTATGGCCCCCTCAGGCAGGGTTATCGAAACCTCAACCGGACTCTGAAGGGAGACCGTCCACACGGGCCCCTCCTTGGAGGTGAGGTCCGGTGTGTAGTATGAGATGTACACCACGGAGGAGTTCTCAAAATAGACTAACGCATCCGTTTCGTTGAGATCCGCCGGGAGAACATTCCCGTTCTCGTCCAGCGCAATAAAACCATCCACATTGCTCCCTAAGAGGGGAACGTCCAACACCACCGTGTAGTTGGCCGTTGTGACGGTCTCGTTCACAAGAACGTAGCCATCCGGATAGACCGTCAGGGAGAGGGACTCTGCGTACTGGGCAGAGACCGCTGGAAGGGCAAACAGGGCCATGATGAATGCGAAAACCATCAGCGAACCCGCGACGCGGGCGTCTCTCATCTTTTCACCCCCTTAATCCACTATGTGAACTCTGGTTTATCATTCCACCGGATACACCAACGGAAACATTGTTTAAAACGTTTCTCAAAGACGGCGGTCTAACGGTTAAATTAGAGGCTCTCACAAATTGAAATCGCGAATTCACAAAGAAATTCAGGAAAAAGAAAAACGAAAAGTCAGCGGATCAGTGGTGGCCGTGCCCATTTCCGCGTCCCCTACCACCGTGGACGGGCCAGTATGTTCCCTCGTGCTTCTGGATCCACCGGAGTCTGAACGCGGCCGTCCTGATATCGGGAAGGGACGTCTTAATGAGCTGGAGCGCCTCCTTGATTTTGCCCTCCTTTACGAGTTCCGTCACGTTCTGCCTGAGCTGGGAAAGCTGCCGGGTGAGGTTCTGAATGGCGCTGGTGTTTACCCCTGGGATGTTCTGGAGCCTCTCAAGGGCTCTTATCTGCATGTTGAGCTTCCAGGTGAATGCGGCCGCGATACCGTGGGCGTGCTTCATTACGAACTGACCCATGAGCCCCTTAATTGCCAGGTCAAGCTCCTTCCTGAGCTCCCTCGCCTTTGGAAGGTCCTCCCTGAGGGCGGTTGCGTTGCCGTTCATCGCGTCAACCATAACCTTCTTGTAGGCATCCCTGGTCTCGTTGTAGAGCTCCTCAACGTTAGTCACGTTAAGACCCCTAACCTTGGCGGCGTTTATGAGCATCTCCACGTGGAGGAAGTATCCCTTCATGCGAAGGGCCTCAACCTTGGCAATGGTCGCGTTGTCCGGTCTCTCCTGCTCAACTTCAGAACCGCGCCTGATCGAGACGAGTACGCGCTTGTAATCCCTCATCGCCATAATGGCAGTGTGAAGGGCTTCCCTATAGCTCCCGTTGTTGTAGAGTGCCCATGCCTCCTTCCGAAGCTCCTGGGCGTGGTTGAAGAGTGCAACCGTCTCGTTGCTCACGTTCGTTGAATTCGCCATAATGCCCCCGGTGTAGTTGGCCAGCCGGTCCACGATGCGAAGGAGATTCTCCGAAGCCATCTTGAGACCCGTCGCGTTCATTGTAACGTTCGTGGTGGTGTTAGCGGTGACGTTGGCCGCTGCACCATGCTCACCTTCGTTCTGATCGTTACTGGAGTTCCCCGCCAGTGCATAGACCGGAACCACTGCCATTGTCATTATGAGTATGATCCCAACCACCAAAGCCTTCCTTCCCATCATATCCCATCACCTGTTGAAATCTACGGCCCATCTTATATGAGGGATTCGCTGAAACTGTGGCAAAAATATCGTTTCAAAACGTTCCAATTCGCCAATCCTCAGGTTAAAGACTTCCAAAGGAATTTTAAACAGTTATAAAATCTCAAAAAATCAAAGGGCCTTCTTATCTTCGAGTTCTTTAACGAGCAAAGCTATGTTGCATATCCCCTCAAGGACGCTTCCAAAGTTCGGGGTCTCGCCGAACTGTGCAAACAGTGAGCCAAAGCCAGGGTGCCATGCATCGACCTGCTCTCTTCCCTTTGCGGTGATGATGTAGACCACCCAGCCCTTCTCCTTAAGAATCTCCACAAGCTTCCAGGCGTTCGTCATGTCGTTCTCGTCCGCTATTTCAACGCCGTACTCTTCTCTGACCCTTTCAAATAGCTCGTTCATGCTCTCACCGGAGTGAGTTGGAAAAACGGTTAATAAACTTTCACAGGAGCATCCTGAGTGCAATGATGACGAGCAGAACCGCAAAGACCCTCTTTATGAGCACCGGGCGGACGCGGTGGACGGTTAAGGCTCCAGCCCTGGCCCCGAGGATAAGACCCGGAGCCAAGAGAAGGGCCATGTGAAGGTCAACCTGTCCGAGGCGGTAGTGGCCGATTGTACCAGCGAGAGCCGTGAAGAACAGGGAGAGACTGGACGTCCCCACGGAGTACCTCATCGGGATCCCAACAAAGGTGTGGAAGAGGGGAACGTTCAGGACGCCGCCGCTTATGCCGAGCAAACCGCTGGTCAGACCGGCCAGGACGCCGACGACCGGGATGCGGTGATAGTTCAGTTTTTCTACCTCCTTTTCGCTGCATTTACCCCCCTCCCGGAGGAGCGTGTAAGCAAGGTAGAGAAGCAGTCCCGCAAAGGTCAACCTGAGGTAAAGCTCCGGGGTGAGGGAAGAGAGATAAGCGCCCAGAACAGCGAAGGGCATGGAAAAGGCCTCTTTGATCAGGACGACCCTGAAGAGAACCGCCCCCTTCCTGAGATGGGTGTATGCTGCTGCTAAAGCGCTGATCGTGATACACGCTAAACTCGTTCCTATGGCAAGGTGTATCGGCTCCCCGAGGAGGACCAAGGTCGGGACTATGAGGAAGCCTCCCCCAACGCCGAGCAAACCTGCGATGAAGCCTATGCCGAGGCCTATGATGAAGTCGAGGAGATATGAAAGCATGGAGAAAAAATCAAAGGGAACGCTTAAAAAGCTCACGGAACCGCAAAGCCGAGCCCCTTGAGAACCATCCTGATGGCCAGAAAGGCCAGTACAACGGCGAAAGCCTTGCCGAGGGAGGAGGCTTTGGTTCTCTTCGCTATCCTCGCCCCGAGCTGGGCGCCAATTATCAATCCTGGAACGAGGAGGAGCAACCATTCAACCTCGACGTTTCCCATCGCGTAGTGCTTCAAAGCGCCGCTCGTTGCTGTGAAAACGATGGCGAAGCTGGAAGTTGCCACCGCGTAGTGAATGGGCAGGCCCATAGCAGTCAGAAACGGCACGTTTATCGCGCCACCACCGATTCCGAGGAGCCCGCTCGCGATTCCAGCTATGAAGCCGCCAACCGGAATGAGCCTGTAGTCGAGCTCTACATCCTCAAGCCTGACCTCGTGCGGCTCGGCGCTCTTCTTCCGGTAAATCTTTATCGAAACGAAGAAGAGCACGACGCCAAAGATCACCTTCAGCTGGGCCGAGCTTATGTAGCTCGTTGACCAGGCCCCAATGTAAGCGCCGGGAACGGCCGTCAAAGCGAGCAGGAGGCCGGCTTTGTAGTGTATCCTGCGCTGCCTGTGGTACGCTATGGCCGAGCTGAGCGATGTGAAGACCACAGCGGCACTCGAAGTCCCCACCGCGTGGTGTATCTCGACGCCGAGGAAGTTGAGGGTGGGAACGACAAGGAAGCCCCCGCCGAGACCGAACATCGCCGCGAGGACTCCGATGAAGACTCCAACACCGAAGTAGCCCAGGTATTTGAGCATGGAATCACCACTCGAAGGCGATCGCCTCCACGAGCTTTACCAGGGTTTCAAAGTCTTCCTCCGTGTGATCCCTTGGAAGTCCTATTCCCTCCCCCTCTGCCCACAGCAGGGAAAGGCCGTTCTTCTCCGCTATCTCAACGAGCCTCTTCGGCACCTCTCCCACGACCGCTCCCTTCCCGCCTTCCGCGTTAAAAAATGAAAGCCTTATGACCGTGCCATCGAATTCCGGGCGAAAGCCGAAGGAGAAGACGTTCCTCCCCGGAATGTCATGGTCGGTCAAATCCTTCAGGGCTTCCACAAGAGCTTCAACGAGCGGCCATTCCTCTTCGGGGTTCTCCACGTAGAAGGCCAGCCTGTCGTAGACCTCCCCCTCCTCATCCACCAGTTCAGTGAAGATTCCCTCCTCAGTCTCGATAGGCGGGCTGTATGGTTCAAGAAGGGCCCCGAGCTTTTTTCTCCAGTTCATACTACCACCTCAGAGCATCTTAACCTCTTCCGGCGGGCGGATTTTAACTACCCCCCGGTTCACGAGGTCTCTTGGAACTTCACCCCTGAGAACGGCCAGGAGGTTCTTAACGGCCTGGAAGCCCATGTCCTCCATTGCCTCCCTGCTTAACCCGGCGTGGTGTGGCGTTAAGACTGTCTCCCACTCGTACCTGAAGAGCTCGTGCTCCTGAACGGGCTCCTTTTCATAGACGTCCGTGGCGTATCCTTTGAGTTTGCCTTCCTCGATGGCCTTGACAACGGCCTTCTCGTCAACCAGCGTCCCGCGCCCTATGTTCACCAGGTATTTACCCTCGAGGAGCTTTACCCTCTCCTCGTTGATTATGTGGTATGTTTCCGGCGTTGCAGGAAGGGCGAGTATAACTATGTCACTCTCCCTGAGGACGTCCTCCAGAAGCCTGTAAACCGCGCCAATCTCCCTCTCGACCTCCTCTTTCCTTGAGCGCGACCAGTAGAGTATCTCCGTTCCCATCGCCTTCATTCTTCTCGCTATCGCCTTCCCAATGGCGCCCATGCCGAGGATTCCCACCTTCTTGCCGTAGACAGTCTCTATGTCCTTAAAGGTGCTCCATATCATTGCGTGGCTCTCCCACTTCCCGGAACGAATGAGCCTGTCCGTGTAGGCTATCTTCCTGAGGAGCGCTATAGTTAAGCCAACGGCGAACTCCGCGACTGCCTCGCTCAGAACACCTGAAACTTTGGTGACGTAGATTCCGTGCTCTGTTGCCGCTTTTACATCCACGTGATCATAACCGGCGGAGTGACAGCTTATCACCTTCAGCCTCTCAGCCCTCTCAATGACCTCCCCCGGAACGGGGTTGAGGGGTGAAACTATAAGCCCATCGAACTCGCCTATTCGTTCCTTCAGCTCCTCAACGCTCGGATACAGAAGGAACTCGACGTCCGCGTACTTCCTGAGCTCTTCAGCGGGTTTGCTCTTCATCTTAAAAAGAACCGCCACCTTTGGCCTCATGATACCACCGTTAAGATATTCGTCGAAAAGGTTATAAAAGTGTCGGAGGGAGCTAAAGATCCTCATTGAGCCCCTTAACAATGTCCAGAACATCCAAAAGCTTGGACACCACGAAGTCGCAGTTGCCCCAGAGGGACTGCTTTGACGCGTCCGGGTCGAGGAGAACGCTCACCATCCCGACGTTTTTGGCCCCGACGCAGTCCTTGGACGGGTTGTCGCCCACGTAGAGGGCTTCCTCCGGCTTAACTCCGGCCCTTTCGAGTGCCAGCTGGAAGGGCTTCGGATGGGGCTTGTAGAAGCCCGCGTCCTCGCTCGTCGTTATGCTGTCAAAGAGGTCGTAAATGCCGAGGGCCTTCAAATGGGCCCCTATGTAGTCGTTGTCCGAGTCTGTGACTATTCCAACGTGCAGGCCGAGGTCTTTGAGGGCTTTGATAGTCTCCCTTGCGTCTGGAAAAAGCTCCCCGTATTTTGCGTGCATCTCGATACTTATCCCCCAGAAGTCCTCTGGAACGGTGAAACCGTACCTGTCCGCGACCTTTTTCATGGCCTCGGTGTCAACATCCCTTATCTTGACGTACGGCTTTCCAGCGAGCTCTCTGAAGAGTTTGGAGCTTTCCTCCTCGTACTCCGCCCAGATCTTAATCGGATCTAAATCGCTTCTTCCGGCCCTTCTGAGCACTTCCCGGACTATGTTCTGGTGGGTGATGTTCTCCCCGGCCTTCGTTATCAGCGTCCCGACGAAGTCAAAGAAGACCGCCCTTATCATGGACACCACCTCCTATGGTTCTCCGGGGCGTTTAAACCACTTCCCGTCACTCTGTCAAGACTGTTCCGGCGTTCATTCGAAACATTGGCGAAAGGACAGAAAAATCTTAGAAAACCTTTTATCAGAGAACGAAATCCCAAGAACGGGTGGTTGAGACGGAGGCAATACTTCTGGTATGGGGCGTCAGGGACGAGGTGCTGGAGGAACTCCCCGTTGAGGGAAGCTGGCTCTACGGGGAGTACGACTTCATAGCAAAGGTCGAGTTCGCCGATGTTGTGGAAATGGAAGCATTTGAGAGGTCCCTGAGGAGGGTAATAAACGGCGGAACCTACAAGCTCCTCCCGATAAAGCTCTCGGCAGTAAAATCCGAAAACGGAAACCTCGAACTCGAAGATATACTGGTCAGCGGACTTCAACTTCCTTCAGCGCCCTGATGAGTCTTTCATTCTCATCTGGCTTTCTCACAGAGAAGCGGATGAACTCTGGCAGCCCGAAGCTCGTGCAGTCCCTCACGAGGATTCCGCGTTCTTTCATCGCTTTGACGAACTTCCCCGCCTTCCCAACACGTTTGATGAAGAAGTTGGCGTCGCTTTTAACGCCCAAAGCTCTCTCCATTCTCTCCTTCTCGCGCCAGATCAGTGGCATCGTCTTTCTCAGGTGCTCGAAGCCATCCTCAAGCAAAAACTCCAGGAAAGCTACACCCGTCGAGCCAATACTCCAGGGCATCCTGACGCTTTTGAAAGCCTCGGGAAAGCCGATTACATAGCCAACTCTAATCCCAGGCAGACCGTAGCTCTTGGTGAAGGTCCTGAGCTTTACGATGTTTTCTCCATCGGGACTTTCCGACTTTTTAACGAAGTCTATGAAGGCCTCATCGAGGACGAGAAGGGCTTTCCCATCCTCTACGGCATCGAGGAGTGGCTTAAGCTCCTTAACACGGCAGAACTTCCCATCTGGATTGTTGGGGTTGCAAAAGAAGACCACAGAGTTTCTCTCCACCATTTCAGCCAGCTTCTCCGGCTCGTTCGGGCCTTTAACGATATTTTCCCCAAAGATTCTCGCCACTCGTTCATACTCGCCGTAGGTGTGCTCTGGGATAATAACCCTCCTTCTGCGGAGCGCGAGGATTCCGATGAGGTAGAGCGCCTCGGTGATTCCAGCGGTTACCGTAACTTCATCGCCAATTAGCTCTGAAAGCTCCTCTTCAAGCCTCTCGTAGTACGGGTAGCGGCTGCTTATCTCCTTGGCACGCTCGAACATTTCTCCAAGCCACTCCGGTGGATAGGGGTTGAGAGAGGCCGAAAAGTCTAGCAGACCCTCTTCTCGGGCGCCGCCGTGGTAGGTTGAGAACCTCACCGGCTCAAGCATGGACATACCCCCGTCGCGAGCAGTAGAGAGACTATCACAACCCATTCAGCAACGACAATCCAGTAAACCCTTAGAGCGCGCTTTATATCCCCGTTCTTCGGCGTTCTTCCGGGGAAACGGTAAACGCCAGGCTTCTCAAGCCAGACGCCCAAAACGGCGCTCATGACCGCTATCGGCTTGTCGGAGTTTATCTTGAATCTTGCCAGGCGGTAGTAGTGGAAAACCCTCCTCCCACCGAGGGGGAGGTAGAGGAGAACCGTTAAGCGAGCGGGAATGAAGTTCAAAACGTCGTCCAACCTCGCCGAGAACTTGCCAAAGAACTCGTAGCGCTCGTTTCTGTAGCCGAGCATCGCGTCAAGCGTGTTGACGGCGCGGTAGATTAAGGCACCGGGCAGGCCGAAGAAGAGGAAGTAGAATAGCGGGGCAATTACGGAGTCGTTGAGGTTCTCGGCGAGGCTCTCTATCGATGCGGAGTTCAGGTGGGGCTTATCGAGCTTCCCCACGTCCCTGCTGACGATCATCGAGACTGCTTTCCTCTTCTCCCCGATGTCGTCCGTTATCGTCCTCGCTATGTGCTCATAGAGGCTTCTAATCGCAAAGGAACTCTTGAGGAGGTAAACCGCTAAGGCGTAGTTGAGAGGATAAGGAGCAAAGAAGGGCGAGATGGAAAGGAAGAAGGCGAAAGCAACGACTACCAGTGCCGTAGCCATTCCAGCAAGGAAATCGAGAGCTGGAGAGCGCCGTTTGTAGTGAGAATCAAATAAACCGGCGAGCTTCCCAAACCACACGACGGGGTGAAGCTTTGCCGGCGGTTCTTCCAAGAGAAGATCCCAGAGGAGCGCCAAAACAAAGATTGCTAAGGCGTCCATTCCCCCAACACTCCTCTGATTTTAGCGTATTCAGCTAAGATTTCACCGCCCGGTTCCCTGATTCCCCTCCTGACGTACCATGCCGGATGTCTGAGGTATTGGGCCTCGAACCCAAGCTCCCTGAGGGTCTTCTCTGCGGTTCTCCCAACCGCGAAGATGACCTTCGGCTTTAAAATCTCCAGCTCCCTCGCCAAAAGCTCGTAGGCTCCAGGAGGAATCCTCCTCAGCCTGTTCTCCGGCGGGTTGCACTTGACGACGTTGGTTATGTAGAGAAAGTCGGGGTTTATTCCAAGGGAGAAGAGAACCCTGCGGAGCAGCATTCCGGAGGCATCGCGATAGAAGCATATTCCAGTTTTTCCGCACCCGCGCCTTCCAGGGGCCTCGCCGACGAGGGCAACCTTCGAACCTGCAAAACCGTTGGCGAAGGGCAGGCCGTTGAACTCGCCAACCTTCAGCTGGTACTCAAGGTTCTCCCGCCCGCAGAAGTACTCTGGGTTAGCCAAGAGAGCGCGGTAAAGATCGGAGAGCTCGATTCCCTTCCTTTCGTTTTTCTCGTCCGTTACCAGAAACCTCTCGCGCGGGTTGTAAATGGTTCTCGCGTAGGTTCCGTAGGTCTTCTCGTCCAAACTTAGGAGGTCGCACCAGTCTTCAAGCTTCAGGGATCTGACCCTGAGGTTCTTCGGATTGATGTAAACTTTTCCAGCCCTTTCCAGCGTCTTAAGTCTCAAGAGCATAATGGATAAAAGCTCCAGCTCTTTATAACCCTGACGGGGGCGATAGCTTGAAGGGGGTTGCCTTCTTTTCGGGCGGTAAAGACGGACTCTACTCGCTTTATCTCGCTGAGAAGAGTGGAATAGAGGTTCCTTATCTCCTGGCGCTCAAAACGACGATCGGCCTCTCACCGCACTGGGAGAATTTAAACTCCCTCAAAACGCTCGCAAAAGCGATGGGAAAGGAGTTGCTAACCTTCGACATGGCAAGGGGAAGCGACGCTTTAGCTAAGTTCATCGGCTCCCTCGGCGTTGACTACCTCATAGCGGGGGATGTTCTCCTTGAGGAGCACAAAAAGTGGGTTGAGGGCCTCGCGGAGAAAGCTGGCGTTAAAGCCCTCGAACCGCTCTGGGGAAGGGATACCCTTGGGCTCGCGATGGAAATGCTCCGGGAGGGCTTTAAGTGGGCAATAATAGCGGTTGATAGGAAAAAGCTGCCAAAAGAAGCGCTGGCCTACACATTCAGCTCAAAAATGGGCCTTGAGAACTTTTTGAAAACCTACCCTGGCGTTGATCCGGTCGGAGAGTTCGGCGAGTTTCACACCGTCGTTTTAGCCTCTCCCCTCTTTGAGGGGCGCTTTAAGCTTGAGGTGAAATCCCTTGAGGAAAGCGAGAGGTATTACTGGGTTTGCTTTGGGCTGGTGAGAGCGTGAAAGCTGAAGAACTCCTTCAAAGGCTTGAAAAGCACGGAGTAACGATGGAGAAAACGCTCAACACCGCCATGGAGCTTTACGTCGGAGAGGAGCACGATAAAATCAGAAAGAGGCTCGAAAGACTGATGCTCCGCTACCTCGATGATATGAACATCCAGTCCCTTCTCATGGCCGCGCTCCTCCTCGAGGAGAACTTTGAGGTTGAAGGGGATCCCGTTAACCTCGTCGCCGACGAGCTGATAGGAATTGACATCGCGGAGTACATAGGCGGGAAGATGGCGCTCTTCAACTTCTTCTACTATGACACGAGGAAGCCCGGGATTCTTGCCGAACTACCGCCTTTCCTCGATGACGCGGTCGGAGGGTTTATAGCCGGCTGTATGACAAGGCTTTTCCAGGAGGATGTTGAATGAAAAACATTCTCCCGTTTCTCACAAGGATTCCAATCAAGGGAGACTTTGAGAAAATTCCGAGGGAGCTGTGGGCAATCCCGCTAATCGCCCCAATAAGCTCGGCCCTTTCCCTTGCCATCTTATACCTCAAGCTACCCCTCTCCAACATTCTCGCCCTCCTAGCGCTCTACTTCACGATAGGCCTCCTCCACCTCGATGGATTGGCAGACTGGGCCGACGGGATTATGGTCAAGGGCGACCGCGAGAGGAAGATTAGGGCCATGAAGGACGTCAACACCGGAATAGCGGGCCTTTTCGCCGTCGTGATGATCATATTCCTCCAGGCTTACTCTATCCCTCTCGTGCCCTTCTACTCCATCTATCTGGCTGAACTCAACTCGAAGTTCGCCATGCTCCTTGGACTGGCAACGAAAAAGCCCCTTGGCCGGGGATTAGGAGCGTACTTCATGGAGGGGATGGACAAAAAACAGCTCGCCACCGGGACAATCCTCTACGCGCTCCTCTACCTCCCGGTTGCGTTCTACAACCCGCTTGCTCTCTTGGGGACAGCGGGGCTTCTTTTCAGCGCATACACCATAAGGCTCTCCCTTAGGAACTTCGACGGAATAAACGGCGACTGCCTCGGAGCCATCGCGGAAATAACGAGGGCGGGAACGCTCTTAACTCTGGCGTTTGCTTGGTGGTTCATATGATAATCATCCTCGCCGGCGGAAGGTCAACGCGCATGGGAAGGGAAAAGTCCGTTCTGACGGTTGGAGGAAAGCCAATGCTCCTCAGGGTTTATGGGGAAGCTTCAGCGGTGGGGGAAACGGTTGTAGCCCTCTCAAAGAACACGCCGAAGACCAAAGAATTGTGCCTTCGGGAGGGGATTCCCTTCGTTGAAACGCCGGGAAGGGGTTACGTTGAGGACGTGAAGTGGCTCCTCCGGGAATTCGGGCCATTCGTCAGCGTTTCAGCGGATCTGCCCTTCGTCAAGGCCTCGGATATTGGCTCAATCGCGAAAGCCTTCGACGGGAGGGTAAGCTTAACCGGCGTTCTCCCGCTGGATAGGGTTCCGGGGGATTTGAGGCCTGCAATTTATAGGGACTACGCGATAGTGGGGCTGAACACAGTCGGAACCGAGGGTGAGAGATTTTTCGAGCTGAGCAACCCGCTTTTGGCTTTAAACGTAAACACGCCGGAAGAGTTAAAGCTCGCTAACAGGATAGCTAAACTGGTGGGAAGATGAAGGAGGAAATCAAGGGCGCCCTTGCCTTCGCCGGTGTTCTGATATTGGGCTTACTCTTTCTCTTCGGCTTCCTCATTATAGCGGCTGTTCTAATCCTGATAGGCCTTCTCATCTTCCTCAGCTTTTACGCTTACATCAGGATTAAGCTCTGGTGGCGGAGGAGAAACCCGCCGAAGGAGCTTGAGGGGCCGGGGGATTATTTTTAGAGTCCAAGCTCACCTAAAATCCTCCCCACGTCAAGGTTCTTCTCAACAACCCCCGCGAACCTCTCGATTTCCTCCTCAACGCTCCACCTTCCGATTGAGATGGGCTCAAGCCCCCTTTCAGCCCTCAGAAAGTTGAGGAAGCGCTCTGTGAAGGCGAAGTTGTGGAAGATGCCGTGAAGGTATGTCCCAAATGCCCTCTCGCCTACTGCCCCCTCCGGCTCAAGGGCTTTAGCTCCATTTACCGCCGTTATGACAGAGAACGGCCTCTCGGAGACGGAACGACCCATTCTTATCTCGTAGCCCTCAACGTCCATCCCCTCCGCCGGCCCCCAGAGAACTTTCGACCTCAAATGGTTCGTCCGCTTTTCCATTGTGAAAACGGTTTTCGCCGGAAGGAGTCCGATGCCCTTAACCCTTCCGCGCTTCGACTCGACCTCATCAATAATCTCCCTCCCGAGCATCTGGAAGCCGCCGCAGATTCCGACGACGAAAGCCCCTTCGCGGTGGGCATCTAAGATGGCGTCTTCGATGCCGTTCTCGCGCATCCAGAGCAGATCCCTGACCGTGTTCTTGCTTCCGGGGATTATGATGACGTCTCCCTCTATTTCCTCAGCTCTGGTAACGTAGTCAACGCCGTTCGCCCAGTGGAACGGTTCAAAATCGGTGAAGTTGCTTATGTGTGGGAGCTTAACTATCTGGATGCGAAGCTCTCCCTTTACTTTCGGGAACTCGGCTAAGGAGTCCTCCTCGGGAAGGCGGTGTTTAACGTAGGGAATAACGCCGAGAGTCGGCTTTCCGTAGCGTTTTTCTAGGTATTTAAAGCCCGGCTTTAGGAGGGAAGCGTCACCGTGGAACTTGTTGAAGACGAAGCCCATCACAAGTTCCCGCTCTTCCCCACTCAGAAGCTCCATCGTGCCGACTATCGAGGCGAAGCTACCCCCTCTGTCAATGTCCGTGACGAGAACAACCCTCGCGTTGGCGTGTTTGGCAACTCTCATGTTGGCTATATCGTAGTCCTTCAGGTTTATCTCCACCGGGCTGCCGGCGCCTTCAATTAAAACGAGGTCGTGCTTCTCCTTCAGTTCGTCGAGGACTCCCATCGCCTTTCGGAAAAGCTCTTCCTTCCGCGAGAGCATGTAGTCTTTAGCTGAGACGCTGCCGATGGGCTTTCCCATAAAAACTACCTGGCTCCTCATTCCCCCTTCCGGCTTGAGCAGGATGGGGTTAAACTTCACGCTCGGCTTCTTTCTGCAGGCTATCGCTTGAAGGTACTGGGCGCGGCTTATCTCGCCTCCCTCTATGCTCGGCGCGGAGTTCAGGCTCATGTTCTGGCTCTTGAAGGGGACGACATCATAGCCGAGGTTGGAAAAAATCCTGCAGAGGGCCGTAACGAGGAGGGATTTGCCAGCGCCAGATGAGGTCCCCTGAACCATCAAGGCCTTTCCCATTCTCCCACCAAGGAACGTTGGCCGAAGGTCATATAAACCCTTGGATAAAACCTCCAGCGGTGATTGGAATGGAGAGCCTTTTCCTTCTCGTTCTGGGAAACACCGAGATAAGCACCGTTCCGGGGATAAGCGTGGCCGGAGCAACGCCTGAACTTACGAAGCTCACTCCAGTGGCAGATGCCGAATACCTCTTCCACGAGAAGCCCTTAACCATTGACGTCATCCCCGTAACGCCCGAAGGCCATCCGACGCCGGCCATAATCACCAAAGCGGCAAAAGAGCTGGCCAACTTCCCGGTTCTCGTGGTTCGCGGGGGGACTTATTTAGCTCCACTCGTTCCGCACGTTCACATAAGCAACGCCGTTGGGAGGGACTTCAGAAAGGGACCTGCTCTGCCAGAGTTCGAGGAGATAATAAAGCGCGCCAAGCTCCTTGGGGAAGAGCTGGACAAGCTGCCAATCAAGGAACTCGTTATCGGTGAATCAACCCCAGGGGGAACTACCACAGCCCAGGCCGTCCTCTGGGCCCTCGGATACGAGGCCATGACAAGTTCGGCCTCACCAAACAATCCGCAGAACCTAAAGGAGCAGGTAATCGACGAAGCTTTCAAGAGAGTTGGCATTGAAAAGGGCCAGCTGAAGGACAATCCTCTCGAGGCCCTGAGGCAGTTCGGCGACCCGATGATGGCGGCCGTTATTGGGTTGGCTCTCGGCTTCAGGAAGGATATTGTCCTCGCGGGGGGAACCCAGATGCTTGCCGTCTCTGCTTTGCTGAAGGCCCTCGGAGAGAGCCTCGACCGCTTCATGATAGCCACCACAAAGTGGGTTGTAGGCGATAAGAGCGCGACCTTCTTAGACACGGCGAAGGAGATTGGGATAATAACCTACGCGGCCGACTTGGAC
Organism: Thermococcus sp.; assembly: GCA_027075325.1. Taxonomy (GTDB): domain Archaea; phylum Methanobacteriota_B; class Thermococci; order Thermococcales; family Thermococcaceae; genus Thermococcus. The sequence continues at coordinate 50,143 of JALTBN010000026.1, forward strand.
TTCTCGGAGAGCGAGTTTAAAGGGTTGAGGGACTACGAGAAGGGCTACGTCAAGGAGGGCGTTGGGGCCGGAGGGGCAACCTGGCTCGCTGTGAAGGCCGGCTTCTCGCCGGAGGAAGTGAGCAGAAAGGTCGAGGAGCTCTACCGGAGACTGATGAACATGGCCAAGTGAATCTGGATCATTCCGTTCATCTTTTCGCAGCTTTACTGATTCTAGCAGTGGGCAAAATACGCTCGAAATGTTTATAGCTTTCATTTTCTATTTAGTGTAAGAGGTGACGGCACATGAATGAGAAGAGAAAAGCCCTCGTTGGGATTCTCCTCAGCCTGCTACTGATGGCAGCGATAGTACTCGGCGAACCCATAGAGAGGTACGGGGACGTGGCGTTACTGACATCTTTCTTCATCTACGTCCTTCTGCTCCCATGGGCGACCGGTGAACACGACGAGAAGACGCTCCTCACTTTAATAGGGTCGATGGCCCTAATGGCTCCGGCGCTGCACCTACTAACGGAGCAACCTGGGATAGTGACAGTAGAAGACAGCTTCCATGATCTTGAGTTCTCCACGATGAATTTCCTCCTTCTCTCAGCCTCTGGAATCCTCTACTACTACGCTCTGTCCAAGGTATCTGAGAAAACAGGGGTTAGAGCATTCAGAACACAGGGGTTCTTATATCTCATCGCAACGGTGGGTTCGGTGACCCTGCTCGGAATCCTGGGATGGATTGGGTGGATATTCGCCGTTCCTGTCTCCCATATTCTCCACTACCGGGCGGTTAGGGAGAGTTAACGACCCCTCGTTCTCTCCCACTTCCCCAAACTCTCCTCTAAAGCCCGCCTCGTGGCCCTTCCAATATTTAAGCCAAGCTCCGTCGCCGTTCCCGCCCACTCCTTTTCACCTTCGAACGCGAAAACCCCTATCCCGTCGCTCGTCGTCCCTGTGGCGTTGTAGCCGAGTTTTAGAAGGGTGTAGGTTTTTGCCTCGGTTGCAGTCATTATAGCGTTGACCATGGCACCGACCGTTAAGCCTTCCTCGATTACAAGGGCGAGGTTTATCGTTCCGGGTTTCCACGGGGGCGGAACTTCACCGGCTATCGCAGGGTTGGTTATTCCAGCTGTTACGTAGGTCGTAACGCTCCCGCTTCTGGCTATGGAAAGGACTTTTCCAACGTCAGCGGCAGTCATAAAGCCGACGAAGTTTTCAAGTCCATTCTCCCGTTCGAAGGCCAGGCAGTCCGCTTTGTAGTCGCCGGAGTAGTTCTTGGGCACCATCATGAAGAAGAAGCCGCTGGCATTAGTTAGACCGCCACGATGGGGTGCGTTGCTCAGAGCCAGCATATGTCGTGGAAAGGGGAGCACGAAGTGATTAAACTCCACCGCCCCTCCCCCTGGCCTCCGACCTTAAAGCCACGAAGATCAGGATCATGAGCAGCGTAATGTAGTAGCTCACCCTGAAAGGAACCATTCCAATCAGGCCAAGGGTGTAAAGGAGTGTAAGAAAAAGAACCAGGATGAGAAGAATCCTGTAGACCCTCTTTCTCTCCATCGGCGACCCTCAGGCGGGAGTTCTCATCACGGTTCAGGAGCGGCCAAGCTCCTCATTGGGCCTCCTTCCGATAGCCTCTATATACTTCCAGGCTTCTTCTGGCCTTAGCACGGGGGATGTGGTGGCCCATTATGGTATTTATCTCGTCCGCTACGGCTGAGCCGTGCTTTATCGCTCCCCTTTCTGTTCGTATCCGTTCTATCCTGAAGGTGTAGCCGCCAACCTCAATAACCTCACCAACGGCAAACTCCTCGTTGCGGGGCACTTTGGCCCTGAAGGACTGTGTAACTCCCCCAGAGGTGTAAATCGAGACCTTGATGACCTTCGGGTAAGTTAAACTCTCGCCCCAGAGGGTTTTGACTTCCTCGACCTTCGCCTTGGTTGCCCTCTTCTCGCCTTCAAGCTCTATCCCTGTTACCCTGACCTCATCGTCCTCGGTCTCAACTATGTCGCCAATCTCAATCTCCTCGCCCGCAGGAAGCTCCGCGAAGGTCTTGAAGCTGACCTCGTGCTTGCTGACTATGAGGGGCACCTTAATCAGCTTCGGAAGGGTAACGTGCCATACGTGGTCGCAGTCGTTACATCTCAGGGTCAGCTCCCTTCCCCTCTCGCGTATTACCTCAACGTTCTCGCTACCGCACTCCGGACAGACAAAGATCTCCTCCATTTTCCTCACCAGTGGAAGAGGAAGAAAGAGAGTTTATAAAGGTGCCTCAGGCCACCGGTTAAGCGGCTCTATGGGGTCCAAAAGGACAAGAAAAGGACAGGTAAAGCCGGCCAGAAAACTAAAGCTGGCTCCCCTCCTCGGGGTTCTTGATCTTGAGAAGCGGGCATACGTCCATGCACTCCATACAGTGGGTACAGGAATCCCAGTCAACGACTATCTTTTTGCTCAGGGGGTCGATGCTGAGTGCATCCTCGGGGCACTTCCCGACGCAAACTCCACAACCAACGCACTCATAGGCGCGCTTGACGAGGTAGTAAACGTTCCAGGCTCCTTCCTCGCTCGGCGCCCTGGCCCTCCTCGTTCCAGTTATAAACTCCACTTCACCGGCCCTTATAACGTCATCCTCAACGCTCACCTCCCCGATTATCGGGGCAACCTCCAGGAGGCGCTTTTTGTTGAGAACCGTGTTAAACTCCAGCTCGTAGCTGTCCCCGGCTTCCCTCATCTCAACCCTCACCGGCTCCCAGGAGTGCTCCTCGGGAACCTCGACGCCAAGCTCCCTCACTATCGCCTTTTCGCCCTTGCTGAGCTTCTTCCAGCGCCAAAAGCCGTAGGTTATCCACTCCTCCGGCATGTTGAAGCGCCTCTGCCAGCGCTTAAGCTCGTTCTCCCACTTCGCCCACAGTTCGGGCTTCTCCTCTTTCAGCGTGTAGATTTCGGCGAGTGAAGCGCTGGGGCAGAGGAAGCAGCCTATTCTATCCAGACGGTCCTCGTAGAGGGGATTGTACTTAAGGCCACGGGAGAAGATGTAGAGCCAGACCTCAAGCGCGCGCCAGTGGAATATCGGCGATGCCCCGGTCTCGTTAGGCACCCAGGGGTTCCTCCACACGCGAGGCTGTTTAAAGCGCTTTATGCTCTCGTACTTCCTCTGGCCGACGAACATGAGAACTCCCTGCGGGTAGTTCTCCTTTATCGCCATCGTTATCGGGCCGAGCTTCGTAACTTTGCAGCACCAGCGGTAGTCCCTCCCAGGCGGCGAGAAGACGTGTATGGCTCTCCAGAATGCATCCCCTGCATCGGCGATGATGAACTTTATCCCCCTCGGCTCAAGCTCCTTCCTAAGCTTTTCCACGTACTCAACCGTCTCAGGGAACTCTATGCCCGTGTTGTTGAAGAAGACGGTGAAGCCCTCGTCCCCGAACTCCTCTAAGGCAAGACCGAGAACCGCTAAGCTGTCCTTCCCGCCGGAGAAGGCCACCGCGACCGGAAGGTCCGAATACCTGTTCGCGGTCTTCCTCATGAAGCGCCTCGCTTCCGCGACCTTTTTCTCAAGCTCGATGCTGTTTGCCCTTAGAACGTCCTCCATCGTTGCTTTCTTCCCTTCGCGGTAGTTGACCGACTTCTGCCTTCTCACCTTGACGCCGGTGCCGCGTTCTTTGTTCGCCAGTCCCTCGTAGTCTTTCTTCGCTATGCCCGTGGCGATAACCTCTCCACCCTCCGAGACGAGGATGACGTCGTCTCCACACTTTATGCTCGGCTCGGCCTCGATTATCCCGACCGGGAGGAGGTTGGAGCCGTTCAGGATGGGTTCAACCGCACCCCTGTCAACGATTATCCACTTATTCATATCTCTCTTAAAGCGCTTCCAGAGTGCTATAGCTCCCTCAACCTTGAGGCCCGGCTTCCACCTAAGTTCGAGCGGGTCGAAGCGCACCCAGCCGAAGACATAGCCGTCGAGGATTATCTCATAGACGTCGTCCTCGCCGGGGGTCTTGTTGAGAAGAACTATTTTGCCGTCAAAGAGTTTGCCTACATCGACGCCATAGTGCTCCCTGAAGACCGAGCGGATGAACTCCAGATCTTTTTCGAAGGCGAACCTCAGGTCGCCGGGCGGCGTTATGTTCAGCCTGAAAACCTTCTCCTTTCCGTGAACCGCGCAGCTATCGCCGATGAGCGGAACGTTGCACTCCTCACACCAGTTGATGTAAGCCTTACCAAGGAAGACCGGCCTTCCCATTTCTCTCACCTGAGGCGAGAAAGGAGTGGGGGTTTATAAGTTGGGCGGTTGGGTCGAGGTTCATCCAAGAGTTAATGATGTGCAAAAGCGATAAATACAACCGTGACAAGATAGAAGCAGTGGTGGCGATGGGAACAACTCTCAAAAGCTCAACACGGACCCCACAGTCTAAGCGCGACATGGAGGAGAGGCTCGCCTTCATACGCCTCTACGTGAGAAAGCTGAAGGAGAACCCGGACGGGGTGTTTAAAGAGCAGGTCAGGCTCGTCAACTCCTTTCTGCAGGCTGCTGAAGACTTTTCCTCTCACGAGAGAGGAATATCTAAGACTGAAGGGTGAGCTGAGGGGGTAGAGGGCTCAAGTACCTAAAGGGAGGAGGTGGATATCTTTTAGAAGACTTCTACTCATCAGTTATTCCCCCCGGCAGAGCAACCCTTAAATGTCTCCCTATGTAACGCTCCGCCTCGAAGAGAACCTGAACATACCGCCAGAGCTCGTTGAGAAGGCCGAGATAATAGCGCACAAAATCAGGCTTGGGTTCGAGAAGCTCTAAAAAGAGCAACTATAGGTTCTTTTCTCAAAATTCTTTTGTAGCTTTTCCATCGCGTGCCTAACCTCAGTGGTACCCGGACTTATGCTTCTGACAATAAATGTACGTTATAGTACCAAAACGAAAACCCTTTATCCTTAAAGACCATAACATCTTGGCGATGTTCCAGGAGGCCACCAAAAAACGAACAATGCTCTCCAGTAGTGCCACTACTCGATACATCCGCACCAACAGCAGCCAATTAATCTCCAAAATGGAGAAAAGTTTATATAGGATAAAGTTCCAAATAAGGACGAGTGGTGAATATGGGATACATAATCTTCGTCGGCTATGAGACGGATGCGGAGAGAAAGCGCGTGGACTACCTCCTCGACAAGTGGTCGGGGAGGGCGGTGGTCAAGAAGCCCAGGGGGACTGTAATCTACATTGAAACCGAGAAGCCCCAGGAATTCCTTGAAGAGCTTTTCTCCAGGCTTGAAGGGGATATCGAAGAGAAGATCGAGGTCTACGAGGCAAAGCCCCTCAAAAAGGCCGTCGAGAGCAAGAAGCGGGTTCTGGAGTACACTATCCCCGAAGAGAAGAAGGTCGTCCAGCGCTTCATAGACTACCTCCTCTCGAAGCTAAACGCTACTCCCACGGGCTCGAATCCGGTGGCGAGGAACTTCAGCGTCTACACGAGGAAGGGGAGGGCAACGATAAAGGTCATCACAAGGGGCAACGGCAGCTCGCACGTGGTCTTTGAGATTGAGGGCTTTGGGGAGGCCGTTGATTTTCTGGCCGATAGGATTGACGAGGAGCTGAAACTCTTCGCGGGTGATTGAAATGGGGATATTCGAGGAAGGAAGAACCGATTGCGTTAAGGAGCTTTTGAAGCCTGCAGAGAGGGTTCTGAGGCAGGGGCTCGACATCAGTGTAGAGAGCTTCGGGAAGAGGGCGGAGCTCTGGAACAGGATAGCGGACAACTACGACCGATACCTTGAGGGGGAGTGCGGGAGCTTCCTGAACGACCTGGACGCACACTTTCAGGCGAAATTCGAGGGGGCCCTGGCCATCCTCGCCTGGAGCTTCTGGAAGAAGGGCGAAGCCTACAAGCCAGCAGCTGACAGGTACAGCGAGAGGGAGCTTGAAGCGGTCGAGAGAATTCTCCGCTACAACGTCTTCGAGATATACACAAAGGACGACGTCATGAAGAAGATAATGCGCCAGGACGGCAACATCCTCGGGCTCCTGAGGGACTATTACCAGGGCACGGACCGCTGGATAGAGGGAGTCTTAAAGGATCCTGACGTAAAGCTGGCCCTCAGGAACTTTCTCAAGTACAAATGGGGCTCATACAAGGGCAAGGTGAACGACGCGCTAAGCGAGGCGACCGTCCGCTTCGACTGGTTCAGGAACTTCCTGAACGAGGTTCAAAAGGAGGAGGAGAGCATAGAAAAGCTCTACCAGAAGCAGATGGAGGGTATAAGGAAGCGCTACGAAGAGCTCATGGAAGAGATAAGGAAGTCAAAGGCCGAGGAGATAGAGAGGCTCAGGAGGGAAAAAGAAGAGCTCGAAAAACAGATGGAAGAACTGGAAGAAAAGATTGAAAACGACGAGGAGAAGGCCAGGCTGAGGGAAGAGCTTGAGAGGATGCGCTCGACCCTCGACTCAAAGCTGAGGGAGCTCCAGCGGAGAGAAGCTGAACTCCAGAGGAAGGAGGAGGAGCTGCAGCGGAAGGAGGACGAGGTCTCGAAGCGCATCAGAGAGGTCATGGAGTTAGCAGGGAAGGTTGAGAAGGGCTCGCGCTTCGTCAGGAGGGACGAGGCAAAGATGCTTGAGATGAACTTCGCCGGCAGGATGAAGGGCAAGTTCAGGGACGAGGTGAAGCTCCTTGGAAAGACCTTCAAGGTCGAGGGCATAGGGGAGAAAGGTACCTTCGACAAGACTCCCTACACCGGAAAACTAAGCGAGCGCGACCTCAAGAACGTCCCTGACAACATAATGGTCGAGGTTCACCTCAGGGAGAAGAAGCTCCTCGGGAAAAAGGAGTCCCTAACCGTGAAAGCGCTCTTCTACGGCAGGCCCGAGCGCTACGCCGACGTTGGCTTTGACACCGATCCCGTTGAGCTGGCCGACGTAAACGCCCTCCTCGTCGACGCAAGGGACGAAGCGAAGGACGGCAGGGTCGTCCTCCTTGTTGCATCCCCGACCGGCTTCGAGAAGCGCATCAGGGACTACGTGAACTCAAACGATTTCCACAGGAACTTCATCTCCGAGAACGTTTCGCTTGCTTTGCTCGACCTCGAGAGCGGCGAGCTGATCTACAACCCGCACGACGGGTACGCCAAGGCCTTCGAGCCTTTCCTCAGGCTGGAGCGCGACGAGGAGAAGATGGCCAGGATAAAGGACTTCCTTGAGGAGAGGATAAAGGCCAAGGGGTACGTGCGCCTGGAGGAGGCCGCCGAGAAGTTCGCAGAGGACGCCGTCAAGAGGGCCTTCCAGGAGCTCTCGAAGGAAAAGGGCTACGTGGCCAAGTTCATCGAGGGAGTTGGCTACGTCCTTGTGACGGAGGGCTTCATCTGAACCTTTCGTTGTTTCCCGATGGAAAACGCACGCTCACCGGAGGTGTTTGAAATGGGAATCCGCGACATGTTTGGGAGGAAGAACACCATAGAGAAGCTCTCACTGAGGGAGCTCCAGGCCGAGGAGATAAGGCTGAAGAACAGGCTTGAGCGCCTCAAGAAGGACATCAACCAGATCGAGAAGAAAAAGAAGCAGCTCTTCCAGGAAGGGATTGGAGCGGACAAGCTCAAGAAGAAGATGCTCGCGCAGGAGATTAAGGGCCTCGACATGGAGCAGAAGCTCAAGCTCAAGGACTTCACGACCGCGCAGAAGCAGTACACTCTCATCAAGAACATGATAATCGTCAAGAAGTACGAGAAGGAGCTGAGGAAAGTTGGGGTGTGGGAGAAGCTCGCAAACGTCGAGCCGGAGCAGCTTGAGCAGGCCCTCATAAAGGTCAACCTCGACGGGAAGGAGTTCGACGACATGGTCAGCAGCCTCAACAGGGTCTTTGAGATGGAGGTAGCGGAGTTCGAGGAGAGCGAGGACGAGACCGAGAGGGAGCTCATGAAGGCCTGGGGACAGGTCGAGGCCGGCGAGGCCGACGTTGAGGAAGTTGCGGAGAAGGTCGCCTCGCGCGTGGAAAAAGAGGAGGAGGAAGAGTGATGGCCATCCTCTCCCGCTTTTTTGGGAAGAAGAACCCCCTCGACATACCCCTGCCGAAGCTGAAGGAGAGCCAGATAAAGCTGGACTACCAGATCCAGAGGGTTGAGAACGAGATAGCGAGCATAGACCGCGAGATAGCCGAGCTCTTCGAGAGGGCCAAGGCCGCGAGAAGCAAGAGCGAGGAGCTGACGATAGCAACCAAAATAAAGACGCTGAACCAGCGCAAGAAGAACCTCCAGGCAACGCACATGCAGCTCAACAAGCAGCTTATGCTCATAAGCAACCTCACCATCATCAGGGAGAACGAGGCCATCCTGAAGGGAACGCCAACGTGGGAGATGCTCAGGAACATGTCGCCCGAGGAGCTTGAGAGGAACCTGGCGAGCATGCAGCTCGACGCACAGAACTTCAACGAGAACCTCAACCAGATGCTCGGCATAACCGACCAGACGCTGAGCGTTGGCGCTGACTTCGAGGAGGACGAGGAACTGGCGGAGATCATGAAGACCATCCACGCGGTCAAGGAGGGCGAGCTTGAGCCTGAAACCGCCGCAGAGAAGGTTTCCGGCGAGGAGAAGGAGAAGAAAAAGGAGTGGCTGGAGGTAGATGAGGTTTGATTTTTTTGTTTCTTTCCCTACATCGAGCATATTTCAATTCAGGGAGCGGAAGGGGATCACGATAAGAGGGTGGAAGGATGAGCTACTGGGCGAAAACGTATGGGCCTGGTACGGCTAATGCTGTGGCCCTTGCGGAAAACGGAGATATCATCGTAGCTGGAGAAAGAAAAGGGAATGCCCTCCTCACTCGCTTAGATAGGGATGGAAAGGTCAAGTGGTTTAAAACATACGGAGGAGCAAAGAGAGATTCTTTCAAGGACGTGAAGATTGCTCCAAATGGGGACATCATTGTGGCTGGATACACTGAGAGCTTTGGTAGGAGGTATAGAAACGTTTGGGTTCTCAAACTCGATGCTGAGGGTAATCTCAAGTGGCAAAAGATCTACGGAGGAAGCCACAGCGATGGTGCAAATGCAATAGCCGTAGCAAATAATGGTGATATCATTGTTGTGGGGTATACTTACAGCTTCGGTGCCAGTGTTGGAGAATGGCCGGATGTTTGGGTTCTAAGACTTGACAGCGAAGGAAATGTTATTTGGCAGAAAACTTATGGGGGAAAAGAGGAGGATAGAGCTTATGCAGCTGCTTTGGCTTCGAACGGTGACATTATAATAGCCGGATACACTACCAGTTTTGGCTCTGGAACTCCGGATTACTCAAATGTTTGGGTTCTAAGACTTGACAGCGAAGGAAATGTTATTTGGCAAAGAGTGTATGGAGGAAACAAGGACGATAATGCAACCGCCGTTGCAGTAACCCCTAATGATGACATCATTATAGCTGGGTGCACAGAAAGCTTTGATGTTGAGAAGACCAATTTTTGGGTCATTCGACTTGGCAGTGACGGAAAGGTGAAGTGGGAAAACTCTTATGGAGGAGAAGACATCGATATTGCTAGTGCTATTGCAGTAAATGAAGAGAACATTATTGTAGTAGGTTTTAGTGAGAGCCTTGGCGATGATAGGTCTGACATCTGGGTTCTGAACCTTGATGAGAATGGGAACATAAAGTGGCAGAGAGCCTATGGAGGAGGCAAATATGATAAAGCCTATGCAGTTGCAGTAGATTCGGATGAGGCCGTTATTGTAACAGGGGTAACTAAGAGCTTTAGTGGGATTTGGGTTCTTCGTATATCCCCCAGTGGGAACTTACCAGACTGTGATTTCTGCAAGGAGTTGAATACCCAAATAAATGCTACTACTGCCGAAGTCCATAATACAGACTGTAAAGTCTTCTCTGGAACTCTATCTAGGAATAAGGAAGATGCCTTCGTTAAGATGGGAAATTCAAACATCCATATAAGGACCATTACCCCAGATATAAAAACACAGTATCACCTTGATGTGGAAGAGATAAAACGTCAACTCATCTCGGCTCTTGATGTATCCTTGCCCACACTAATCGAATCTGTTGAAGCCCCAATAAAGTTCACTATTACCAACAATCTTATGGATTCCCTAAAGGTAATCCTTAACCTCTCAGGAAATGAGTCTTTTGACTTCGAAGCTATGACCCTCGAGTTTCCCAAGCTCAGAAATAACCAGAGAGTCTCTAAGGTTCTAACAGTAAAACCAAAGTACGCAGGCAGTTTTAACATTAAAATCAAGATTAAAGCAATTTTAAAAGGTATCCAACTTGAAGCCGAGAAAACGTTTCCCTTTAAGGTAGCTGAGAAAATAATACCCCCAACTCATGAAACTCCCCTAACACCTCTTACTCCAACAATCTCTAGGACATCGACAACACCGGTAGTCGAGAAGCCTTTCTTCAATCCTATTGAGAGTCTGCAAGAGCTCTACACTGAGCTCCAATACATAGGCGGGGGCGGCTTCGCGAGGGTTTACAAAGCGAAGAGGAAGAGAGACGGCAAGGTTGTAGCGGTCAAAATCCCGAAGACCCTCAACCCAGCAACTGGAAAGGCCTTCGTGAGGGAAATAAGCAACTGGCTGCACCTGCAACACCAGAACATCGTTGAACTCTACGACGCCAATGTCCTTCCCGTACCCTACCTTGAGATGGAGTACTGTGATAAGCCCCTTTCAGCCCTCAGAAAGCCGATGGACGTGCAGCAGGCGGCCATGATGGTTTTCAACATCGCTGAAGGATTGAAATATGCACACTCCAAGGGAATCATCCACCGCGACCTCAAGCCCTCAAACGTGCTCTTGAAGAATGGTATCCCAAAGATAAGCGACTGGGGACTGAGCAAGGTCATGAGCGAGAGCAAGAGTTCAACCACAACGACCAGCTTTACACTCCTCTACGCGGCCCCTGAGCAGCTGTCGAAGTCTCAGTTCGGCCATACGGACGAGAGAACCGACATCTGGGCGCTGGGAGTTGTCTTCTACGAGCTGGTTACGGGGAAGCTGCCCTTCGACGGGAGCGACTTGGGGGAGATAACCTTCTCCATCCTGAGCAAAGAACCGATTCCGCCGAGCAAGCTCAACCCCGATGCCAGTTCAGTGGAACCGATAATAATGAAGATGCTCGCAAAGAGGAAGGAGGACCGCTACCAGAGTACTGAGGAACTCCAGAGAGACCTTGCAAAGATTCTTAACCTTACCCTGTCGGAGGGACTCAAGAAGAGCCGGGATATCAAGACGACTGTCTTCTACATCGGTGACCTGGCGCTGGTCAACCTCAAGCTGGGCAACCTCTCGGAGGCCCTGAAGTACCTCATCGACCTCCAGCTCTACACCGGCGGCAACAACTCGGACCTGAACTGGCTCGTCGACCAGGTCAAGCTTGCGGCCGAAGAGGGCGTTAGTCTCGGCGAGGAGGCTGTTATGAAGGCAGACATCATAATTCACCAAATAAAGATGGGAAGGTGACGGTGGGAAATCATGGCTCACAGGCACAGAACCCCTGAGGAGGATTTCCTCTACCGCCTCGCCATAGCTTTCTTTTTAATTGTCCTGCTGAAGAGCCTTGGCTTAGTCTTAGCTCTCTTCGTTTTCTTGCCCTTTATCCGGAGGGTTCTGCTGGAAACGTCTACCTCCAAGAAACCTGCACCTCCCCGAGGAAGAATCCCCACTAAAACGAAAACGCCTGACGTGGAAAACTTTCTGGCCCGTGGACTGTCTGTTGAGGTTCCAGAAAACCTTCTCCCGGGTGCGACTGCCCTTCTCAAGGTCGGCTTCAGAAACACGTCGAAGAGACCGGTGGACGTGGAGATAGACCTCGGCGGGTTCTCCCGCGTCGGGAAGATATCCCGGAGGGGGGTTCGCCTGAGTGTAGCCTCCAACGAGGGGAAGCACGTCTTCGTTGAGTTCATACCCCTGAAAGAAGGCTCCTTTTCCGTTCCAGTCAGCGTGAGGAGCGGAGCCGTTAGAATCAGAAAAGATGTTCCCCTCACCGTTAAAGCCGTTGGAAAGCCCCTTCCGCCCGAGAAAGAGAACGCCAAAGGGGCCTTTGGAACCCTCGACGAACTCTTCTCCCGCTACAGCTCGGTTGAAGTCATAGGGAGCGGCGGTTTCGGGCGGGTTTACCGGGCGATCAAAAACGACGGGAGTGTGGTTGCCCTCAAGGTTCCCCATTCCCTCAACGAGCGGACGGGGAAGACCTTCCTGCGCGAGATATCGGCCTGGCTCTCCCTGAGGCACCGCAACATCGTCGAGCTGTACGACGCCAACCTCTACCCCTACCCGTACATTGAGATGGAGTACTGCGACGGCTCGCTGGAGAAGCTCGACGTCCCCTTGAGCTGGGAGGACGCCGCCAAGATTGCCTTCGAGGTCGCTGAGGGGCTGAAATACGCGCACTCGAAGGGAATAATCCACCGCGACCTAAAGCCGAGTAACATCCTCCTGAAGGGAAGAACGCCGAAGATAAGCGACTGGGGACTGGCCAAGCTCATGACAGAGACGAGCACAACTTCTTCGGCCTTCACGCCCTACTACGCCGCTCCTGAGCAGATAAGCAGGTTGAGGTTCGGCCCAACGGACGAGAGGACCGACGTCTGGCAGCTCGGCGTTCTCCTCTACTGGCTGACTACTGGGAGGCTGCCCTTCGAGGGTGAGGACTTCATCGAGGTGGCCGGGAAGATAACGATGGAAGAACCGGCTCCGCCGTCGGAGATAAACCCTAACTCAAAACCGGTCGAGCCGGTCGTAATGAGGTGCCTCGCGAAGAGAAAGGAGGAGCGCTATCAGTCCGTTGCCGAGCTCCAGAGAGACCTCGCGGGCCTCCTTGGGGGGAAGTACTCCAGGGAGCTGGAAAGGAGCACCGACTTTTCCCGCTCGGCTTATTACGCAGGGGAGCTTGCCCTGCTGAACCTGAAGCTCGGGAACACCGCGGAGGCCCTCAAGTATCTCATTGAGCTTAGGAGGTACGCCGGGAATCACCAGAAAGAGCTTGAGCAGCTCATCTCGCAGTTAAAGCTCGCGATCGAGGAGGGTGTAAAGCTCGGAGACGACGCGATTGCATGGGTGGAAATCCTCGTGAACGAAATAATGGCGGGGGGAAACTGAGGTGAGGTGCACCTACGAGTACCGAAAATCCATAAAGGAATGCCCCCATGAGACCGTTGAGAACGGCCTCTGCATATTCCACCTGCCCGAGGGAGGCAAGGACTTCAGGGGGGCCAGCTTGGAGGGCGAAGACCTTGAGGAGGCCTACCTCAGCGAGGCCGATTTGAGCGGGGCAAACCTTTCCGGAGCGAACCTCACCCGCGCAGACCTTAGCGACGCCAACCTCTCCGAGGCAGACCTTGGCTGGGCGGTTCTCTACGAAGCCGATCTGAGCGGGGCCAGAGCAGAGAGGGCGGATTTCACGAGCGCCGACCTGAGGAATGCTGATCTCAGCGGGGCATCTCTGATTGGAGCTAACCTCTCACTGGCGAACCTTGAAAACGCGAACCTGGCGAGGGCAGACCTCAGGGGGGCGGAGCTATATGGTGCTAACCTGCAGGGGACAAACCTCGTAGGAGCAGACCTCCGCGGGGCGAGGCTCTACGGCGCTGACCTCTCCGGAGCCAGGGGTTTGGAGTACACCCGCGTAGATACCTTCGTCCCGGAGGAGAAAGAGGGTGACAGGCTCTCGAAAGAGGGGAACTTTGAAGGGGCCGTAGAAGCTTACAGAAAGGCCATGTCGGTTTACCTCTCCCTGAAGGTTCTGTTCCGCAGAAAGGGCCTCTACGACCGCTCGTCCTGGTACGTCGTGGGCGAGTGGCGCGTCAGGGGGAAGCTTCAGCGGATTGCTCACAGGCATCCGAGGCCCGCGGAACTTGCCGAGTTCGTGCCCATAACCGGAGGGAGCGGGAGGAGATGGTTCATAGCCCTTGAAGGGAACCTGCGGTACTGGGCTAACCTCCTCTACCGGCTGACCTCAAACTACGGTGAGAGCGCCCTTCGGGTTCTGACGACCACGGTGGCCGTTATCCTGGCATTCACGCTGATCTTCTGGGCCGGCGGAATGGTCGGCTCCCTGAGGGAGGCCCTCTATTTCAGCGTGGTTACATTCACCACAGTAGGCTACGGGGATATAGTGCCCTCCGATGCCTACCGGTTGGTGGCAGCGGCCGAAGCCTTCATCGGCGCCTTTATGATGGCCTTTTTCGTTGTTGTGATAAGCAGAAAACTTATCAGGTGAAAACAACATGAAACGTGTATGAGGGGGTATGACTCATGGAAAGCCCCAGCATATCGGATTTAGAAAAAATAAAGAAAAATCTTGGGATAGTATCCCAGTACCTCCCCCTTGAGCTTCCGGGCTCCAATCCCCAGAAGGCTAGGGAATACCTCTCAAGAACCATTCAAATGCTCGAGGTTGATAAGACTGCAAGGGCACATGAACTGGTAAAAAATGCAGTTCTGGAGGCCACACCGGACTTTGAATTCGTTCTAAGCAATGCCCTCAAGCTGAGACACGACGGTGAAAAACTCCTGAGAAACGGGAACTACAAAGAGGCCGTTTCAAAGTTCGAAGAGGCCATGAACAAATACAGACAGGTGCTCACCGTAATTGAATTTACCGAAGACGAAGAGAAGAAGAAAAAAATCACAAACGCCCTGGAAACAGCGGACAACCTCAGAAAACTGGCCAATTTCCGCAGAGTCTACCACCGGATAAAGAACGCCAAGAGCGAGAAAGAGCTCTACGCGGCCCTTGAGGAGCTCCAGCGCATAGAGGTACCCATGGATGACGACAGATTCGACGCGCTGGTATTGGCCCAGAGGAAGCTAATAGCCCTGCAGCTCCAGACCGTGGCAGAGATGGCCCAGGAAGCATGGAACCTCTACAAGAACGATGAATTTTTCTCGGCCAAGAAAACCCTCGATGGGGCCATGAAATCACTGGAGAAACTATTCGAAACCGCCAAGAAATATGATCTGGTGGAGGAAATCGGAAAAATAGGAGAACTCAAAAAGGCTGTTTCCCACAACATAAACGGGCTGATGGAGCTTCTGTACTCCGGTGAGAAACCGGAGGGATGGCACTTCCGCGTCCCGAATCCGGAGGACTTTACAATCCAGGAAGAGAATGCGGAGGAAGAAGAGTTCCTGGAGATGTCCCTGAACTTCCAGAAGAGGTTCGAGATGATACGCGAGAAGTACAAGATATCCAAGGTCATCGGAGAGGGCGCTTTCTCGTATGTTTACGAGGCGACCAACCCACGCGGCCAGAAAGTGGCCCTCAAGGTGCTGAAGTACCTTGACACGGATTACATGAAATCGTTTGAAAGGGAGTTTGAGGTCTCGGCAAAGCTGGAGCACGAGAACATAGTAAAAGTGTACCGGGCAGATCCACGGCTCGGGTTCCTGGAGATGGAGCTCGCAACCGGAAACTTCGAAGAGTACCAGAAACCCCTCCCCCCAAGGCTCGCCGGCAGGATAATCTACGAGATAAGCAGGGCCCTCCACCATGCCCACTCAAAGGGCATCTACCACAGAGATGTGAAGCCGAGCAACATACTCTACTTTGGCAGGCCCGAGAGGGCAAAACTGGGGGACTGGGGGCTGGCAAAGCTCGCCTCCAAGGCCACCAGGAAATCATCCCAGATAAAGCACAAAACAATACTCTATGCTTCTCCTGAACAAACGTCCAAGCGCTTTGGAAAGCTCGACCACCGGAGCGACATATTCCAGCTGGGGGTTGTGTTCTACGAGTTCCTCACGGGCCAGCATCCCTTTATCGGAGAAACGGAGAGTGAGATAATCAACAACATCCTGAACGAAACCCCCGAGCCTCCAAGTGCACTTAACCCCGAGGCGGAGCCTTTCGATGCCATTGTGATGAAGATGATAGAGAAGGATCCAAAAGACCGCTACCAGACGGTCAGAGAGCTCCAGAATGACCTCAGAATTGTAATGGCAAAAGTCGGGGAGAAGCTGAAGGAGAGTGCCAGCACCAGGGAGATCGTCGAACAGCTCGCCCAGGTGGCATGCCTCTCAATGACCGCAATAGTGGACGGCTCCACCATAAACTGGAGGTCAGAACTCCAGAGACTGATAAAGACCATCAGCAGTCTGTACGAGCAAACGGGAGATCATGCTCTCATCAGCATAGAAAAACAGCTTGAGATGATGCTGGAGCAGGATGTAAGACCCACAAGGGAGACCCTCAGGAGCCTGCTCCCAATACTGAGCAGGTACGGGTATATCTGTACAATTGAATGAGGTGACGAAGATGAGGAAACTTGCCGCTCTCGTGATTGTCCTGCTTCTTCTTCCGGTGTATCTTCCAGCCGGGGCAACCCCGCAGGGAGGAAACTACACCGAGGATCTCCAGAACAATGCCACTCTGATATACAATTTCCTTGAAAACCACTCTGCTGAACTTGGAATAGCAAACAAGAGCCTGGCCAGGATAGAAGGGAACCTAACCCTGGCTGAAAACCAGAGCAATGAAACTATCAAGCTTCAGTACCTGAACCGCACGATAATCCTCGAGCTTAACGTGAGTGCAAGTGCCATTGAAGAGAAACAAAAGTTCTGGGCAAACATCAGCTCAGTTCTACTAAATATCAGTCCCAACTGTTCAAATCCCGTGAGAGAAGTCGTGGCGAATCTTACAGACTTCGGGGGCAGGATTGAATCCATTTGGGAATCCATTCGGAAGAGTTTTAACGGGACAATAAACGCAACCGAGGTCATAAGCGCCCTCAACAAAACGCTGGTGACCCTCTCACACTCGGATGAAGTCTCCGGAGAAACGGCAGAATGCCTCCTCCAGGAGGTAGAGAGAAGCAGGAACCAGACATTTGAGAACCTTGATGGGATAACAGCAGGAATCAACGAATTAATGTCGAAACTGGGCAGTCTCCTGAAAGATGCTAATGAGACGGAAAATGCCTTGAACCGCGTTCTAAGTGCTGCCCAGTCGAGCGCCATTGAGTCCTCGAAGGAGAAACTGGAGAACGCAACCGAGGAATCATTGAAACTGAAGGGGAACCTTGAGTCTTTGAGAAACGAAACCGCGATTCTCAAAGAGCACGCGAATGGGAATTACAACACCACCATGAGTAAACTGGGTTCCGCCGGAGACATAGAGCAAATTTTAGACGTTTACAGCAATTTCATAGAAACCCAGAAAGAAATCTCCACTAACGCATCAGGCCTAAAGAGCAAACTGGAGGAGTTCAACGGAACCTACACCTCTCTGAACAATGAGCTTGGTGAGGTCAAGGAAAATACTACGAATGAAAGCAGGACTCTCATTATGAAAAAGGTATCCTCCCTCCAAGAAAGGGCGAACTCCCTCTATGCCGCTTTAGAGGCTGAGAAGGAAAAACTCCAAAACATTTCCAATATTAGCCCAATTTTCCAGGCTAACGTGACCGCGCTGGTAGAGGAGATCAACAGCACTCTCACAGAGTTGAAGAACCGGAACTCGACACTTGAAGGAATACAAAAAAACATCACCTCGGCGGACTTGGAGGGTCTCACAAGCTATCTTGAGCAAATCAAGGGGATAGAGAGCTTTCTGAATGGAATAAACGAAAGCAAAGTTGAGCTGAAGGTCAACAACCTTCTGAAACTCATGAAAAGCTCAAGCACAACATCCACATCGACGACCACAGCTTCACCAACAACAAGCTCACCGATCATAACCACGAGCTCCTCAACAGCCAACTCAACGACAATAACCAACTCCACAGCTCCTGGAAAGTCAACTGGGGGAGGGCTATCCTCAAAGGTGAAGAACTTCCTCATCCTCCTCCTGAAGATAATAGCAGTGGCGGTAGGTGCGATAGCCGCCCTCATAGTGGGTGCTAAGGCATACTTCATCCTCAAGGAGAAATCAAGGGAGCGGGAAGAGAGGAAGCGGATAGAAGAGATGGAACGCAGAAAAAGAGAGAAAATAAGAGAGCACCAGGAAATGATAAACCTCATGAAGGATTCCCTTTCGGAAATAAAGAAAAAACTCGCGAGACTGGATCTTTTAAACGACGATCGGGTATTGGAGAAGCTGGAAGAGCTCACAAAGATGATACAGGACGCGGAAAGGGCATTCCGGGTGAGGGACTACAGAAGGGTCGAACATGTAAGGGACGCGTTCGCTGAAGAAGTGGAGAAGCTAAACACGTATCTTAACGAGTACAGGAAGACGTATGAACTTGATCTTAGCTCCCATGTTGCAGCCAACAGCTACATCGGCCGCAGGGAAAACAACGAGGACTCATACACAGCCGAGAAGGTCGGGGGCAACATCCTCCTCGCGGTCGCAGACGGAATGGGCGGCCACCTGGCGGGGGAGGTAGCGAGCAAGAAGGCCATTGAGATCCTCAAAGAGACCCTTGAGAGCAACAAGTTCGGAGACCCAGAGGAAGTTCTGAAAGAGGCCATCCTCAGGGCCAACGAGGAGATATACAGAATGGGCCACGATCCAAGCCATCCGGAGCTGTACAAGATGGGGACCACCCTAACGACCGCCATAGTTCGTGGAGACACCGCTACCATAGGCAACGTTGGGGACAGCAGAACTTACCTGATCCGCGACGGGAGCATAAAACGCCTCACCAAGGATCACTCACTCGTTCAGGAGCTCATTGACAGGGGGGAGATAACAGAGGAGGAAGCCAGGAAGCATCCTCAGAAGAACATCATAACCAAAGCGCTGGGCGTTGATGAGGAGATAAGGCTGGATCCGGAGGACATAAAGAAGGTAAACTTGAAGCCCAGTGATTACCTGCTTCTCTGCTCCGACGGCCTGAGCGATGCTCTAACGGACAGGGATATTCTCAACACGGTAATGAACGCCCGCTCGCTCCGCGATGCCGTTAAGTTCCTCATAGAAAAAGCCTATTCCCTGGGAAGCAACGACAACATAACCGTGGTGCTCTACCGTCACTGATTTCGTTTTTTGATTTGGAAGCAACGTGGTGTTCACTGTCATTGGGGGTGTAAGAAATGCCGGTCGACCTTTCCGGACCGTTAATGAGCGCATTTAAAAAGGCCAAGAGGGAGTACGAAGAGGCCTCTCAGAGGGGGGACATGGAGACCGCCAGGAAGAAGGCCCTTGAGTGCGCCAGGATTCTGAAGCAGCTCTCGAAGTACGACGAGTTCAACCGCGAGAGCTACCTCAAAAAGGCCAAGAAGTGGGAAGCATTAGCTAAGGACATAGAAAGCGGACACTTCCGGAAGACCAAAACAAAGCCGATGAAGGAAGGCTCAGCCAGGCCGGAGAAGGGAAAAGAGGAGGAGAGCGAAGAGGACAAGTTTAATGCATACGTAAGGAACAACCTAATAGCCAAATCCAAGGTGAAGTGGAGCGACATAGGCGGTCTGGACGAGGTTAAGGCCCTCCTCATGGAGACCGTCGTCATAGCGGCCCTCCAGAGGCCGGAGTCGATACAGCCCTGGAAGGGGATCCTGCTCTTCGGGCCGCCGGGGACTGGGAAAACTCTGCTCGCGAGCGCTGCAGCGGGAAGCCTGAACGCGACCTTCTTCTCGGTGAAGGCCAGCAGCGTGCTGAGCAAGTACTTCGGCGAGTCAGCTAAGATAATCTCGGCCCTCTACGAGGTTGCAAGGGAAGAAGCACCGAGCATAGTCTTCATGGACGAGATAGACTCCCTGACGACGAAGCGCTCCGGCGAGCAGAGCGAGGCCAGCAGGAGGATGCTCGCTACGCTTTTGACGGAGCTCGACGGCTTCCAGGACAAGAAGAGCGACAGGCTCATCCTAACGCTTGCCGCCACCAACACGCCCTGGGATCTTGACGAGGCCGTGCTTTCGAGATTTCCGAGGAGGATCTACGTGCCCCTGCCGGACAAAAAGGCCACGAAGGAGATAATCAAGATCAACACTCGCGGGCTTGACATCTCGAAGCTCGACCTCGACGCGATAGCGGAGGAGAGCGTTAAGCGCCTGTACTCCGGCAGGGATCTGAAGAACCTCTGCCAGGCAGCGGTCTGGAACATGATACGCGAGGAGAACCCGGATCTCCATAAGCTGGCAGAGCTTCCCTTTGAGGAGCTGAGGAAGCGCTCGCTGAGAACGAGGCCGCTGGAAATGAGAGACTTTGAGGAGGCGTTCAAGAAAATCAAGTCCCCGCTGACGAAGAAGGACATTGAGAGGTATGAGAAGTGGGCGGAGGAATTCGGAGGGTGAAGGGAATGGGGAGGAAAGTTTCTATTCTTTTAATCCTATTCCTCCTCGGCTCCCTGAGTGGAGGCGGGCAGTGGCACAACGTTGCAGTTAAGGCTGACTCCCTTTCCAACATTGAACCGATTAAGCAAGTCGAGGGGTCCACACCGTACCTAACCTCCGAGAACCTCGCCCAGTGGAAATACTACCGGCCGGTGATTGTAAAGGAGAAGTCGGGGCAGACGCTGGAAGATTTCCAGGTTCTTATAAACCTGACTTCAGCGAACTTCGACTTTTCACAGGCCCAGCCCGATGGGAGCGACATCAGGATCGTTGATGAGTACGGGGACTTCCTGCCCTACTGGATCGAAGAGTGGAACGCCACTGCAAAGAAGGCGTTGATATGGACCGTCGTTCCAGAGATCCCGGCCAACGGTGAGGTTAGACTGAAAATCTACTATGGAAATCCAAACGCCGTGAGCAGAAGCGACGGGGACAAGGTGTTCGAGTTCTTTGATGATTTTAATGGAAATAGCTTGAACACGAGCAAGTGGACAGTTTCCATTAACAATAATGGGGGAACATATGAGGTAGCAGGAGGAAAACTAAAGTTAATACGTACAAAGCTTGATTATAATACCTGGCTAAAGGTCATCTCTAAGACACAGTTCAAAATGCCAGTAATATTTGAGGCAAAACTGATGGATACCTCCAACCATGGAGACGCAGGTCTCGCTATGGGATGCTATAATGGATCTCCAAGAGTAGTGTTTAGGCACTATTACGACCAACTTGAATTAGATTATGTTCACGATGTAAGAACTGCATATACCTCGTATATCCCGGCTAAGTGGTATCATATCTCCATGTGGGCGGTAGGTACCACAGATTATGCAAACGTTGACGGAGTCCAACTTAAGTATGACAAAGGAACAGAGCTTTCTTCTTGTTCCATAATGTTTAGGGTAGATGGATATGACGAGTATACAGGATATGTCGACTGGATCCTCGTCCGCAAATACGCCCCCAAAGATCCGGAGACCATCGTGGGGGCACAGGAAATTGCGAATCCCGGTTACCTCAACGTCACCTCCACCCCCACCAGAGCGAAGGTCTACATTGACGGGGGCTACGCCGGAAGAACGCCCCTGCCGGAGTACCCCCTAAGCCCCGGCTACCACGTGGTCGGCGTGGCCTACCCAGGCCTGCCAACCTGCTCCACCCTCGTCACCATCACGGACAACAAAACCTCGGCCGTAAGCCCCAACCTGACGGCCCTCTCGCGGGAAGGCGGCCTCAAGTGGGTGTGGAGTTCCAAGACCCCAGTGAAAACCGCCGCAACAACCCCTGACGGAAACCTCACAGTCCTGGGGGATGGGGATTACCTCATCGCCGTAAACCACGATGGGATACCCCTCTGGTACCATGAACTCCCAAGCACCATATCACAAGTTGCCGTGAGCAGCGATGGATCGCTCATAGCGGCCGGCACACTCTATGATAATTTTGTGTACGTTCTGGACGGAAAAGGGAACCTTCTCTGGAAAAAAGAGGTAACCGGGAACGTCCAGGCCCTTGCGGTATCCAACGATGGTAATTACATTGCCGTCGGAACTTCTGGATCCCTCCTCCATCTCTTCAAGAGGGACGGAACCCAGCTGTGGGTGTACCCACCCAACTCGGGAACCCAGAGCAACAAGAACGTGATAACCGTTGCAATATCCCCAAACGACGAGTACGTTGCCGCGGGTAGACTGGACGGAACCCTGTGGCTGATCAAGATAGACGGGACCCCAGTATTCTCAAGGTATCTTGGAGGGGCCGTCAACGATGTCGCCATAAGCGAAGATGGAAAGTACCTTCTGGCGGGCTCAAACGACAACCACCTCTACGTTTACACCACCTCCGGAGAACTAAAGTGGAGCAAGGCGTTCTCAAACGACGTCTACAGGGTTAGAACGGCCGCGGGGAATATAGCCGTCGGAACCTGGGATGGGAAGGTCGACCTTCTTGATTTCAATAAGAACACACTCTGGGAAAATTCTATTGGAAGTCCGGTGACGGCGCTGGACATGAGTGCAAACGGCAGTTACGTGGTGGCGGGGAGCGCGTTCGGAAAGGTCAGCGTCTTCAGAACCGTAGATGGAACTGCAATCTGGAGCTACAGCACCGGAAGCAGGGTATGGCAGGCGGAAATCGTTCCGGAAACAGGGGAGGTAGTGGTGGCATCAAAGGACCTCAGATACTTCAACGCCCTCAGCTTCGTTGAGTGCAAGCTTGAGGCCGAGAACGCAATAAACAGCGCAGAGACCCTCATAAAAAACGCAACCGAGCACGGGATAGACGTTACCAAGGCCTTGGACCTTCTGAACCGGGCAAAGGAGGAGCTCAGCGCAGGGGACTGCAAGACCGCAAAAGACCTTGCAGACCAGGCAACGGTGGAAGCAAACAACGCAATAGAGGAGATGAAGACTGAGGCGGAGGGGACAATAGAGTCGGCCGAAAATGAAATCACCACCGCGGAGAACAGGGGAATAAACGTCACGGATGCAGTCTTACTGCTGAACCAGGCGAAAAGCCTCTTCAGTGAAGGCTACTACCCGGCGGCCAAAAACAAGGCCCTAGACGCATACCAGCTGGCCCAGAATCTAATTCTGAAGACGGACGCGGAGGAGGCCATTTCTCTGGCTCAGAATACAATAAACAACGCAACTGAACACGGAATAAACGTCACCGATGCCAAAAACACCCTAAATCAAGCGGAGAAGGCGTACAACAATGGAGAATATGAAAAGGCGAAAGAACTCGCAACCACTACAATTCAAAAAACCAGGGATGAAGTAGATGCCGCGAAAGAGGAGGCCCTTTCAAAGATAAACCTAGCCGAGAACGAGACCAGGAATGCGGAGAATCTTGGAGTAAACGTTTCAGAGGCCAAACACCTTCTAAACGATGCCTTAGACCTATTCAACCAGGGGTACTATCCGGAAGCGGGTGAAAAAGCCGATGCCGCATATCAGAAAGCCCAGGAGGCAATCCTGAAGAACGAGGCTTTGAAGGCGATAAAGCTGGCCGAAGATGCCGTCTCAAACGTCTCCTCTCAGGGAATAAACGTGGACGAAGCACGGAACATAATCACACAAGCCAATGAGACACTAACGGAGGGGAATTACACAGGGGCCAAGGAACTGGCACTAAAAGCACGCGCAAATGCATTCCTGTCCCTTGCCCGAGCCATGCTCCAAGAGGCCACAGAAAAAGGCTACGAGGTCTCCGATGAGATTGCCCTTCTACACAAGGCCACCGGGGAGTACAATTCAGGGGACTATGAAGAGGCAACCGCTGACGCCCAGGAGGTTGTCAAAGGGATCCGGAGCAAGATAGAGCAGGCAAAACAGAAGGCCAGGGAGGAGATAGACCGGGCCAACAAAACTATGGAGAGGATAAAACAGGAGCTGGAACTTGCAAAAGGCCAGAATGTCAACCAGAGCATCCTCTCAAACTGGGAAAACGCCCTTCAGGGAGCAGCGAATACACTGGACTCTGCGGTAAGGGCGTACCAAGAGGAGGACTACATCAACGCCCAAAACCTGGCATCGAGCTCATACAAATCGCTAAGCTCAATTCTGGATGATATGGACAAGACTCTGGTGGGCGTACATAAAAAACTGGCGGAGGAGTACATTCAGATGGCAAGGGAAGCGCTTCAGAATGCCACCTCGGCCAGGGATGCCCTCAAGACCGTTGACATCGACACTCAGTCCCTACAGCTCGCGATAATGAACGCCAACTCAACGCTCCAGGAGTCCGTTTCAGCGTTTGATTCTGGAGACTACGATACCGCAATCTCAAAGGCGGAGGAGTCAATTAAGACCATCAACGACGCGATGTCCCTGGCAAACCAGAAGGTTCAGGAGAAAGCAGGCTCCGAGATAAGCGCGGCAGGGGAGTGCATAGTATCCGCCGAGAACAGGGGGATAAAAGTGGACGATGCAGAGGCCCATCTGGAATCAGCCCGCTCTGCTTTTTCCAGGGGTGAGTACATCACCGCCATCGAAGAAGCCGTCAGTGCAAAATCCATCTGTAATCAGACCACCCAGCTTTTCGATTCCGTTTCCACGATGAGCGATCAGATGGCCGATGCCCTGAGCACCCTCCGCTCAGAAGGGATAGGCTGTCCCGACGCAAAAAGCCTTCTTGAAAGTTCGAAGGAGAAAATCAAAAGCGGGGACTATCTGGGTGCCAGGAATACTCTCAACGAGGCACTTAACAGAATCGCATCATGCCAGAAGAGAGGGGAAGAGCTACTGCAGAATGTCCAGTCGGTCAACTCAACCCTGGTCTCCCTCCGGGAGAAGGGCTACTACACGGGGGACGCGGGGACGCTCCTTAAAAAGGCACTCGATGCCATAAAACTCGGAAACTTCGATGACGCGGGTAACTATATCACCCAGGCGAACTCCACCCTCATCCAGCTCAAGGAGAAAGGTGAGAGCACACTCGAAAAAATAAACGAGGCTGAAAAAGCCATAGAAGACGCAGAGAAACAGGGTCTAAACCCGAGTTCTGCAAAGAAGCTCCTCCAGGAGGCAAAGGAGGCGATGGCCAGAGGAGACTACAGCAGGGCAGTGGATCTGGCGGGTAAAGCGATAGATAAGGCCAACGATGTCGATGGGGATGGGATACCAAACTCACAGGACCCGTTCCCCACGGTGAACAACTACATAGTCTACGGCGTGATTGGGACACTTCTCCTGGTCTTCATGATACTGCTGGCGAAATACCTGAAGCGCAGGAAGCTCAACAAGCTCTACAGGGAGATTGTCGCGGCATTTGAAGTCCTCCAGCGTTCAGTGGTACCGGCTGAGGCCTCCCAGAACATGGAGGAGCTGAAGGGACTCATAAAAGAGGCCAACCAAGCCCACAGGGAGAGCAACATGAAGAAGCTTGAGCGCATCCTCGGAAAAGCAAAGTCCCTGCAGAGAGAGGTGGAGTCAAAAATGAAGGAGTACGAATCCCTGAAGAAGGAAATCATTGCGGAGATAAACTCCATTCTCGGAGTGCCCCAAGAAACGGAAGAAACCGGGGAGGAAGAGGAGGAAGAAACGGAAAAAGAGGAGGAAAAGGGCTCCTCCTAATGTCAAGTACAGGAGGAAGCCGGATGATGAAAAGAGGATCCCCATCTCTCTTTTCTGTATTTTTACCCATTGCATACCCTGCGGGACGGCGGGCTATAGAACCCTCCACACTCCTTATCACAGCCGTCGCTGCCGCGGTCCTGTGGATGATAGGAGAGGTCAGGAAGGATATCGAGCGCTATGAAAAGTGGGCGGAGGAGTTCGGAGGTGAATGAAATGAAGGGGCTTTCCGTAATCCTGGCTTTAGTCCTGGTCTTTTCGGTTTTGGTTGTTCAGGCACCAGCGGCTAAAGCAGACAATTTCAACTACTGGGCGAGGAGCTACGGTGGGAGCGGGACTGACGTCATCAACGACGTTAAGGTTCTCTCCGACGGGAGCATCATTGCGGTAGGATACACCACCTCATCAGGTGCTGGCGGAAAGGACGTCTTAGTCATGAAGCTGAGCCCGGAGGGAAGTTTAGCTTGGGCCAAAACCTATGGCGGAACAAAGGACGACGTTGCCAATGCGGTTGCTTTAGCGAGCAACGGTGACGTTATCGTGGCTGGCTTGACTTACAGCTTCGGCGCTGGTGACTGGGACTTTTGGGTTCTCAGGCTTGACGAGAATGGGAATGTAAAATGGCAGAAGACTTACGGGGGAGAATCCTGGGATAAGGCTAACGCGGTTGCTGTAGCTGATAACGGTGACGTTATCGTGGCCGGCGACACTTGGAGCTTCGGCGCTGGTAATAGAGACTTTTGGGTTCTCCGCCTCCCACCCGATGGAAACCTGCTTGGCTTCTCTAAGGATTCGAACGCAAAGATAACCCTTCCCAGTCCCGACGTGTGGGATTCAAAAGCCGCGGTTAAGGACTCCAGCGTAACTCCCCGGGACTCGCACGCCTACCCCAATCCCGCAGAGCTGACGGTTAAAACCCAGTACGGACCAGCAAGCCTAACAATCAACTCAAACCCGTCAGGAGCGGACGTTTACATCAACGGAGATTACAAAGGAGAGACACCATTAATCGTCCAGGTCTCTCCAGGTACTCACCAAGTAAAGCTCACCAAACAGGATTACCAGGATTACACGGCAACAATAACATTAAACCCGGCCGAGAGCAAAACCCTAAACGTTGAACTGACGCCAGCTTTCGGCTACTTAACGGTCAAATCCAACCCATCAGGGGCCAAAGTCTACGTTGATGGCTCCTACATTGGAAACACTCCATTAGAGAATTATAAGCTCTCAACCGGACAGCACTCTCTAAAAGTAACAAAACAAGGCTACCAGGATTACACGACGACAGTAACGATAAACCCCGGAAAAACAACGGTCGTAAACGCCCAGCTCATTCCTCAACCAGCAAGCCTAACAATCGACTCAAACCCGTCTGGGGCTGATGTATATATTGATGGGGATTACAAGGGAACTACGCCTTTAACCCTCAACCTAACCCCTAGAACCCACCAGATAAAACTCACCAGGCAGGATTACAAGAATTACACGACAACAATAACCATAAATCCAGGAGAGAGTAAGAGCATTTCAGTAACCCTGACCCCCGCCCTCGGCCACCTGACGATCAACTCAAACCCCTTAGGAGCCAAAGTATACATCAACGGAACTTACAAAGGAACTACACCTTTAACCCTCAACCTAACCCCCAGAACCCACCAAGTAAAAATCGTCAAAATTACAAGAATTACACAACCACAATAACCCTAAACCCCGGGGAGAGCAAAACGATCTCGGCAACGCTAACGCCAGCCTATGGCTATTTGAGCGTTGACTCCTCTCCAGCCGGAGCAAAGGTTTACGTTGACGGCGATTACGCTGGGGACACTCCACTCAAGGACTACAAACTCTCCACCGGAGAACACACTATTAAAATCATCAAGAGCGGTTATCAGAACTTCACAAGAACCGTAACGATAAACCCCGGCGAGAAGGCGAGCGTTGCGGCGAGTTTAGTTCAGATAAAACCGCATCAAACAACCAGTTCACCCTCAAGCTCATCACCATCGACCACGAGCAGTCCAATCCAGACAACGAACTCACCAACCCAAACGGCCCAAGCGACGACCGGTGGAGGAATACCCAAGACCTACATCCTCGCCGGTCTTCTCATTCTCGGATTAATTGGCGGTGTTGCCGTCAAGGCCAGAGGTGGGAAGCCCAAACCTTCGCCTTCATCAGCGAGCACCGTAAGGAGGGCACCAAAGAAAGAGAAACAATCGGCACCTCCGAGAGTCCCCTACTTCCCGCCAGAGCTTCTGGAAAAATACGAGCCCCTCGAATTCCTCGGCGAGGGCGGCTTCGCCAGGGTGTATAAGGTCAAACGCAGGAAAGACGGCAAAGTAGTCGCGGTTAAAATCCCCTCCCTGGGCAGCGAGGCGGCTAAAAAAGCCTTCCTGAAGGAAGTTAAGGCCTGGAGCAGGCTCGACCACCCGAACATAGTAAAGCTCTACGGCGCGTACAAAACGCCCGTCCCCCACATCGAGATGGAGTACGTTGAGGGGGCGAGGATAAGGAGGAGGCTCGTGAGGGATCTCGGGGCTTATCCGGTTCCGGCCGATGAGGAGACCGCGCTGAGGCTCGTCAGGGGCATAGCTGAAGGCTTAAAGCACGCCCACTCAAAGCAGGTCTACCACCGCGACCTCAAGCCCCAGAACGTTCTCCTAAAGAGCGACCTAACGCCCAAGATAACCGACTGGGGACTGGCTAAGGTTGGAGCAGTCTCAACGACCGCGACCGCTATGAAGGGCCTGACCTACCTCTACGCCGCCCCGGAGCAGGTGGATGAGAAGTTCTACGGCCACACCGACCACAGAACCGACATCTACCAGCTCGGCCTCATCTTCTACGAGCTCCTGACCGGGGGACAGCCCTACGAGGGGAGCTCGATAGTGAGCGTCATGACCAAGATAACGAAACCGGACGAGAAGCCTAAACCTCCTTCAGCCTTCGACCCGAAGCTGAAGAAGTACGACGGGATCTTCGAGAAGCTCCTCGCGAAGAGGAAGGAGGAGCGCTATGGGAGCGTTGACGAGTTCCTTGAGGCGTTGAATGCTGTCCAGGAGATCCAGAGGGAGAAGGAGGAGCTCAAAAAGACGACAACGGCCATGGTGAAGAGCAAAACCAGGGCGGAGTTCGAGAAGCTGTGGCGGGCCGGCGTTCTCAAGACCATAAAGATAGCCCGGCTGAGCCTCCGGGCCAACGACCGGGGGGAGCTCTTGGGGGCGCTCGACGAGCTCAGGGGAATAACCAGGGAGAACTCAAAGGACGTGGAACATTTAATAGGCCAGGTGGAGATACTCGTGAGGGAAGGAGTGGCGATGAGCGATGAGACGAAAGCTAAGATCGAGGAGCTCCTCAAGAGGATTGAATGGGAGGTATTCAGGAGCTGAGGGGGTCTTACCATGGTCAGGTTCTGGAAATCGAAGGAGGACCGGGAGATAGAGCGCAAGATGCGCATGAGGAAGGCCAAGATGGCGTTAAAGCAGTACATAAACAACCTTGAGAACCTGAAGCGCAAAATCTTCCTCCAGGGGAAGGAGGCGGCGAAGCTCGGCGACGAGGCGCTGTTAAAGAGGAGTGCGGTGAAGTACCTCGCTTTAGAAGAGAGGATAAAGCAGGCTAAGAGGCTGCTCCTCCTAATGGAGGAGGCGGAAGTGCAGAGGGAGCTCGTGAAGGTCTCCGCCAACTTCATCCAGTTCAGCCAGGACATAGTTGAGAGCATCGCCGAAGGGCCGGGAGCGCAGGACATAGCGAAGATGCAGGTGGAGTTCGAGAAGGCAATGGGCCGGGTGGAGGAGCTTGACGAAGCTTTGGCTTCGATGCTCGATCTGACGAGCGAGAGCATCCTGACCGGCGACTTCAGCGCGGAGACGGTTGAGGAAGCGGCTTCTCTGTTCGAGGAGTCGGCTTCATCTGACCTCGAACCCAAGAGCAGGCTCAAGCAGATCGAGGATGCGATGAGGGGTTGATATGCAGTCCCTCTACCTCTCCCTTTTCGAGGAGTGCAGACGGGAGTATGAGCGGGCTCTTGCCGGGGGAGACGAGAAGGCCGCGGCCGAGTTTGCTGAAAAATGCGCCGGGATACTCAGGAAGATAGCGGAGAAGACGCCCTCAAGGGCCGGCCTTTACCTCGAAAAGGCGAGAAAGTGGGAAGCCACAGCAAGGGAGCTAAGGGAAGGGGCGGAAAGGTCCAAGGCAGTTCCGCCCGGTTCAGCAGGTGGGGGGCTTACCGGGGACGAGTACACCCCGCTGGTCGAGGGCTTAATCTCGCACTCGGCCATAACCTGGGAGGACATAGGCGGCCTTGAGGAAGTTAAAAAGCTCCTCGCGAGGAACGTGGCTCTGGCCTTTGCCAAGAAGCCAGAGGCGGTGAAGCCGTGGAGGGGGATCCTGCTCTTCGGGCCGCCTGGGACTGGAAAAACCCTCCTCGCGAGCGCCGCCGCCGGGAGCTTAAACGCGACCTTCTTCAACGTGAAAGCCAGCGACGTGCTGAGCAAGTACTACGGCGAGAGCTCGAAGCTGATCTCAGCGCTCTACCGGGTGGCGAGGGAGAGGGCCCCGAGCATGGTCTTCATTGACGAGATAGATGCCCTCAGCCCAAAAAGGGAGAACGTCCACGAGGCGACGCGGCGAACCCTCGCGACGCTCCTCACGGAGCTGGATGGGTTCAAAGGTAAAGAAGAGCGCTTCGTCCTCACGCTCGCCTCGACGAACACGCCCTGGGACTTAGACGAGGCAATCCTCTCGCGCTTCCCGCTCAGGGTCTACGTGCCGCTGCCGGATAAAGAAGCCGTCAAGGCTATCGTGAGAATACACACGAGGGGCCTCGACGTCTCCCGGTTAGACCTCGATGCCATAGCGGAGGAGAGCGTTAAACGCTTCTACTCCGGCAGGGAAATCGCCTCCCTATGTCAGGCGGCGATACACCACATGCTTGAGGAGATGAACCCGGAGCTGGGGGAGCTCGACGCCCTCTCAAGGATCGGGGAGCTTGAGCTGAAGGTCAGGCCGCTTGAGATGCGCGATTTTGAGGAGGCTTTCCGGAGGATTAAGAGCCCGCTGACAAGGAAGGACATTGAGAGGTACGAAAAGTGGGCCGAGGAGTTCGGAGGATAGTTTTAAATTCAAAATTAATCCTTAAGACAAATAATGGGAGGGGGACATCTTGAGTGTCTTCGAATCTATATTTGTTGCTATGTTTTTCTTAGTCTACGTATCCTCTACTGTTGTGACAATAAGAGACATTATACGACGAGAGGATATGGGCATGATAAGGAAGATTATATGGGGTTTCCTTTCAATTGAACTCCCGCTGTTTGGGGTAATTATTGGTTAAGTACAAAGGAGTGAACTTCAAGAACCAATGACTCTATTGTAGTAAACAAGAAAAAAACAAAGAAAAACACACATAAACTAAGGATAGGACAAGAACCAGCAATGAAAAAAGACAAATCTTCCAAGTCTAATTCTTACACAAAACCACATCTGAGACCTCTACCCAGCTTCCCGCTAGAGCTTTTGGATAAGTACGAACCCCTTGAGTTCCTTGGCGAGGGCGGCTTCGCCAAAGTTTACAAGGTCAAACGCAAGAAGGACGGCAAAATAGTCGCCCTCAAGGTTCCAAACCTCGACGAGAAGGCCAGAAAGTTCTTCCTCAAGGAGATCAGGGCCTGGCGCCTGCTCGACCACCCGAACATCGTCAAACTCTACAACGCCTACGACGAGCCGATCCCGCACCTTGAGATAGAGTTCGTGGACGGCGTAAAGCTCAACGGCGAGGTCATCAGGGACCTCGGCAGGTACCCCAAGCCCGTTGACGAGGAGAAAGCTTTGAGCTTCGTTAGAGGCATCGCCGAGGGCCTGAAGCACGCTCACTCGAAGGGAATCTACCACCGCGACCTCAAGCCCCAGAACGTTCTGATAACGAGCGATTTAACGCCAAAAATCACCGACTGGGGGCTGGCTAAGGTCGGAGCAGTGTCAACGACGGCAACCACAACGAAAGGATTAACGCTCCTCTACGCGGCTCCAGAACAGCTTGACGAGGAGGAATACGGGCACACCGATGCCAGAACGGACATATACCAGCTTGGCCTCATCTTCTACGAGCTCTTAACCGGCAAACTGCCCTACCAGGGAACCTCTCCGGCGGTGGTGATGGCCAAGGTCATCAACCCGGAGGTCAGGCCAAAGCCGCCGAGCCACTTCAACAAGGCCTTGGCTAAATACGACGGGATTTTTGAAAAGCTTTTGGCGAAGAGGAAGGAGGACCGCTATGGGAACGTTGACGAGTTCCTTCACGACCTCAAACTGATGAGAAAGCTGAACGAGGAGAGGAGGGAGCTTGAAAAGACCGTTGAGAAAACCAAGACCACGATGAGCCTGACAACGGACAGCAGGGAGCTCAGAAAGCTCAGGCGCCAGGTGGTCGAGCAGCTGTCAACGCTCGCTTTGCTCCACGCGCAGTTGAACGACAAGGCCGAGCTCATCAACGCGCTTGAGGACTTGAAGGCCTTCTCAAAGGAGCACAGAAAGGAGATCGAGAACGCGATAAGCCAGTTCGAGGTCATGATGCGCGAGAGCGTGCCGATAAGTAAGTCAACCCTCGACGAGCTTAGGGTTCTCCTCCACAAAGTCCAGAGGGAGGCGGAAGGATGAACGAAAAGGCAGAAAAAACCGTGAGGGCACTTTGTTTTCCCTTTCTTTGCGGGATAAGCCACGTTGGGGCGAGGGAAAACAACGAGGACAGTTTTTTAGTTCTCAAACTGGCGGACGCCTACCTGTTAGCGGTGGCGGACGGCCTCGGCGGCCACAATGCTGGCGAAGTGGCCTCAGGGATGGCCGTAAAAACCCTCGGTGAGGTTTTCTTGGAGGAATACCGGGCAGGAATGCAAGCTTATCTCGTCAGACTCCTGCTGAAAAAAGCCCACGAAATGGCCCACTCCAGAATAAAGGAGAACGCGACCGGAGAGAGGGAAGGGATGGGAACGACGCTCGTTACGGCCTTCATCGGGGGCGGAAGGGCCGTAATAGCCAACACCGGCGACAGCAGGGCCTACTTAATAAGGGACGGAACGATAATCGAAAGGACAAAAGACCACTCCCTCGTCCAGGAGCTCCTCGACAGGGGCGAAATAACGGAGGAGGAAGCAAGGAGGCACCCGATGAGGAACATCATTACCAAATCCCTGGGCATAGACTTCGGCGTTGACCTCTACGAGTGGGGGCTAAAGCCAGGGGACGTCCTGCTCCTCAGCTCGGATGGGCTGCACGACTATGTTAGCGAGGAGAGAATCGTGGAGATTGTTTCTTCCGGAAAAGACGCGGGGGAAATCGCCAAGGAACTTATTGAGGAGGCCCTGCCGGTCACGAGGGACAACGTGACGGTGGTGGTGTGGAAATAGCCACCGGTGTTTTTTTGCATAGAAACTCAGATTAGAGTGAAGTTTATTAGTTCAAGCGTAGATTTGCGAATGTCAGTCAAGTAATGGTGATTAGAATGGTACGTGGAAACATCCGGAGAATACTTACAACAACCATGCTGGTAATGTTTATACTTTCCCTCCCGCACGCAGTTCACGGAGTAGCAGCTGAGGACATCCAGGGGGATACACTGCGAATAATTCAGCTGGCTTCTAGCAACAACCTCTTCATGGGTGTCTTCAACCCGTCACCCAGCGGAATGACCGATGTTTATACCGTCAGGGTCTGGTACTTCCTCCACGATCCGGCCTACGTAATGGGCCCAGATGCACAGTATCACAGCTACCGCTGTGAACTCGTCAGCGTTATGTACAATGTCCAAGTTCCAGATGATGCAGTGGTATGGAACGGAACCCAGAAGAAGTGGGTTGCCCCATTCGCCGGCAAGAAGGCCAAGAGTGCCATCACCTGGAAGTGCGGCCTCGGCCAGTGGAACGACGGCCAGCCCATGACCTTGGCCGACTTCATGTTCGACCTTGCGATGAACTTCGAGTGGGCCTACCAGGATGGTAAGGGCGACAAATACTACGACCAGGCCTGGGGCAACAGCCTCCAGGGTTTTCTCAACCGTTTCTGGGGGATAAAGGTCATTAAGCTCACCAACGACTACGTTGAGTACACCATCTACCAAGACTACGTCGTCCCGTACGACAGGTGGGGAACCGCTGTTGGAAACATGGTGGAGTACCCGTCAGTTCCGTGGGAGACCTACAACGTTATGAGCGAGGCCGTTGCCAACGGCGTTGGCGGAAAGAGTTTCTCCTGGAGTACTCAGCCCCAAAACGGTTACAAGCTCGACATGGTCAGCCCGGAGCAGGCCCCGTACTTCAAGCAGGAGGCCCAGTCGCTCCTCAACACCGGGACCATTCCGGTCTGGCTGAGCAGCCTCAAGCCGGTTCTCGACAAGTGGGGCATCTCAATGGAGCAGGCGGGCATTACTGAGGACATGGCCAAGGAGGGTTACAATGATGTCATCAAGTGGGTTGACAACTACAAGAACATCCTCATAAGCGATGGCCCGTACTACGTTGCGAGCTATGATCCGAAGGGCCTTACCGTCGTCCTCAAGCTTGCCAACAACAAGAGGATCGGTTACGCGACCGACAAGATTAACGGCAAGCCGCTTCCGTGGGACCCGTACTGGAAGGAAATTGACGTTTACGGTACTGCCAACGCTCAGACTGCCCTCCTTGCCGTTGCCAAGGGCGACTACGCCTTCTACTGGTATGCAGTACCATACAGTGACCTCAGAGGAGTAGTCAACGAATATAGCGGTTCCATTGAACTCGTTAAAACCATCACCGAGTGGTGGAGCCTTGACTTGAACCTCGTCGGTGACCCGCAGACCGGCCTCGTAAATACTCCCGATGGAATTCGCTTTAACCCGTTCGCCCTCCCGGGCGTCAGGTACGCGATGAACTGGCTCATCAACAGGAACTACATTCAGACCAACATTCTCCAGGGTAGTGGTGCTCCAATGTTCGGTCCTGAAGTCAGTGGTCAGGTTGATGCCGCTTCCGCTATCAACACTGTCGCTCAGGCCCTTGGAATGACCGCCCAGGGCGACGAGCAGTACGCACTCAAGATGATCGACCAGGCCATGAACAACGCCGCCAAGGCACTCGCCGCAAAGGGCCACAAGCTTGAGAAGAAGGATGGCAAGTGGTACTTTGACGGCGAGCCGATTAAAATCACCATCGTCGGCCGTGTCGATGACCAGAGGATTGATGAGGCCAAGTACCTCAACCAGATACTCAAGAAGGCTGGCTTTGAGACCTGGCCCAACGGTTGGACCAGGACTCAGGCTAACGATGTTGTTTACGGTGGCGACCCGACGACCCTCCAGTGGAGCATCTACACTGAGGGTTGGCTCGTCAGCGGTATACAGTCGCCCAGCTCGATTGCATGGGATTACTGGACCTTTGACTACTATGTTGACCCGAACTGGGGTACTGCCTACCACAACCCGAAGACGGTTGCCGACCTTGTTAACACTGTCGCTAACGGCGACGTTAACAAGTTCATCCAGGAGCTTGGCCTTAAGTACTACAACACTCCGGACAAGCTCCAGCCGCTCATGGACTGGACAGGTTATGATTTAGCCATACTCCTCGCCTATAACAACTGGACCGCGCACGGGACAACGGTAAACATTCAAAGCCTTGACCAGTTCTGGGATCTCTACAAGCTGGCTACTGGAACGCACTTGCTCAACTCACCGCGTGTTTACACTGCCGAGACCTGGAACTTCTACCTGGTTAACAAGAACCTCGTCAACGTTCAGATGCCCGACCCAATCGGAGGCCTCGGAAGCTTCCTTGCCGCAAGGTCAGTCGAGCCGGTTCCGCAGAGTGGGGGTGGCGCAGCAACTGGAAGCGGCACCAGTTCCTCAGAAACCACAAGTAGTACGGCCAGCACCACAACGAGCACTTTAACTTCATCCACAACCTCAATCACCACTACCACCACCTCTTCATCTGAAAGTTCCAGTAGCAGCACACAGAGACCTTTCTCCTCAAGCACTGCATCAACATACACGACATCTACAACCACTTCGTCAAGTCCAGGGTACACCAGCGAGAGTCCAGAGACGTCAACTCCAATGGAAGCTGTTCAACAGGGAAACAGTATTCCGGTAACTTACCTCGCCTTGGGTGGCATTCTCCTCATTGGACTGGTTGGCATTGCTGCCGTCAAGAGGAGGGGCTCAAAAATGGAAACAGCCCCAGAAGGAAGCAAGATGACCCCGCCTGGTTCAGCTACGGAAGGCATTTCCCCTTCAACACAATCAACCCCCAGATACGAAGCACTCGGAACATATCTCTCAAAGATAAAGGATGATGCTGTTACCCTAGGGTTTGAGGACGTAGAAAAGATACTCAACGCCAAGCTCCCGGAGTCCGCAAAGAAATACAGAGCATGGTGGGGAAACGACAGAACGCACTCTCACGCTGTAAAGGGGTGGCTAAACACCGGATGGAAGGTCAAAAGTGTCGACTTGAATAATCAAATCGTTGAGTTCGAGAGAGTAGAGAAAACAGAGCCGGTCGCTGAAGAAAAGTCGGGGCAAGTACCTCAAAAACCCATGGAGGCTGAGAAGCACAGAGAAGTAGAAAAACACGCCATCTCAGCCCCAGTTCCGGGCTTCCCCCCAGCCCTTCTCTCCCGTTATGAGCCCCTCGAATTCCTCGGCGAGGGCGGCTTCGCCAAGGTGTACAAGGTCAAACGCAAGAAGGACGACAAAATCGTCGCCCTCAAAATACCCAGGATAGACGAGAAAACCAGCAAAACCTTCATCCGCGAGGTCTCAACGTGGCTCCACCTCGGCCATCCGAACATCGTCAAACTCCACGATGTTGACATTCTTCCGGTTCCATACCTTGAGATGGAGTACGTCGAAGGGGTAAAACTCAACGAGAAAACCATTAGAGACCTCGACAAGTATCCAAAACCGGTTGATGAGGAAACGGCTTTAAAACTCATTAAGGGCATCGCCGAAGGATTAAAGCACGCTCACTCGAAGGGAATCTACCACCGCGACCTCAAGCCCCTCAACGTTCTCCTAAAGAGCGATTTAACTCCAAAAATAACAGACTGGGGGCTGGCAAAAGTCGGAACCATGAGCTCAAGCAGGAGCGTAATGGGTTACACGCCACTCTACGCGGCTCCAGAACACTTAATGCCCGGCAAGTACGGGCACACTGACGCGAGAACCGACATCTGGCAGTTAGGAGTTACTTTCTACGAACTCCTTACCGGAAAGCTACCCTTTGAAGGCTACACGTACGAGGAAGTCTTTGGAAAGATAGTTGACGAGAACTATCACTTCACGCCACCCTCAAAACTCAAGCCAGAACTGGCAAAGTACGATGGAATCTTCGAGAAGCTACTGGCGAAAAAGAAGGAAGACCGCTATCAGAGCGTTGACGAGTTCCTGAAAGACCTTGATAAGATCGAGGAGTCCGAGAAGAGGAAGGCAGAGCTTGAGAGGCAGGTTGAGGAGCTGAAGAAGAGCCTCAGCGAGAGCATGAGTGCTTTGAAGAAGAGCACGAGCGCGGAGGAGATAATGAGGAACCGCAGGCTGGTGGTTGAAACGCTCGGGAGCCTAGCCCTGGCTTATGCTGAGCTCAACAGGAAGGCGGAACTGCTGAACACGTTGAACGATTTGAAGTTTTACACGGTGCAGAACCTAAGCGACCTGAGCAACGCGATAAGCACTGTGGAGGCTTTGATACGGGAGAACCTGCCAGTTGGAGAGGACTTCATCGAAAGACTCAAGGTTTTGGTCCACAAAATAAAGAGGGAGAACGGGGCCTGAAGAGGCCCTCCCATCTTTTTCAACCCAACTCCAAACCCTTTTCGGAGGAAACTTTTATAAGAAAGAACACCCAAGTGAACATGAAAATTTCCTGGTGGTGATGGTAATGGGCTTCGCCGCGGTTGCACTCCTGGTGCTGGGCGGTTTTCTTTTGCTGCTGCTGGTGCTCGGAGTGAAGGTCATAAGGCCTTACCAGAGGGGCCTTGTGGAGAGGCTCGGAAAGTTCAACAGGATCCTCGACCCTGGAGTCCACTTCATAATCCCCTTCATGGAGCGCGTTAAGAAGGTCGACATGCGCGAACACGTTATCGACGTGCCGCCGCAGGAGGTCATCTGTAAGGACAACGTCGTTGTCACAGTCGATGCCGTCGTCTACTACCAGATCCTCGACCCCGTCAAGGTCGTCTACAACGTGAGCAACTTCCTGATGGCGATAATCAAGCTCGCCCAGACGAACCTCCGTGCCATAATCGGTGAGATGGAGCTCGATGAGACCCTCTCGGGAAGGGATATAATCAACGCCCGCCTAAGGGAGGAACTCGATAAGATAACCGACCGCTGGGGCGTCAAGATAACCCGCGTCGAGATACAGCGCATAGACCCGCCGAAGGACATCCAGGAAGCAATGGCCAAGCAGATGACGGCCGAAAGGGAAAAGAGGGCCATGATCCTCCTCGCTGAGGGTAAGAAGGAAGCGGCCATCAGGGAGGCCGAAGGCCAGAAGCAGGCGGCCATCTTAAAGGCCGAGGGTGAGAAGCAGAGGCAGATCCTCATCGCGGAGGGCCAGGCCCAGGCTATAAAGAAGGTCCTTGAGGCGCTCAGGATGGCTGATGAGAAGTACCTCACGCTGCAGTACATCGAGAAGCTCCCGGACCTCGCGAAGTACGGCAACCTCATAGTCCCATATGACACCGAGTCGCTGATAGGCCTCCTCAGGATACTCCAGAAGGTCAAGGACACCCCGATACCGCCCGCGCCGCCCAGCGACAAGGAGGAGCCCCAGGGAACTGAGGGCAGTATGAGCCCCGAAGACCTTGAGAAGCTCAAAAAGCTGATGGAGTGAGGGTTATGGACCCCCTCCCCATTTCCCTTCTCATCCTGGGCCTCCTCATAATCCTCCTGGACATGATGGTCACGGCCTTCATAACGCCCATCGGCGTGGCCTTCGCGACCCTGGGCCTGCTCCTCGGCTTCGGCATGAACTTCATGGAGAGCTTCGTCCTGGCCCTGATAGCCGCGGTGGTGGCTTACATAGCGGTCGGCAGGTACATCGGAAGGGACGTCGAGGACATCGGCGAGAGGGAGAAGAAGTACACCTTCGACCCCGTCGGGAAGGTCGGGAAGGTCGTTAAAGTCGGGGAGGACCACTACCTCGTGGAGCTCGAAGGGGACAGGTGGATAGCTCTCAGTGAGGATACCCTGAGGCCCGGCGACAGGGTCGAGGTCACGGGAGTGGACGGTGTCAAGCTGATCGTGAGGAAGGCGAAGGAGTAAAGTTTTAACCCGCCTCCCCCACTTCCTCCGGTGATCGGATGCATCCCGGAGGGTTTCTTGAGGTAATCACGGGGCCGATGTTCGCGGGAAAAACGACCGAGCTCATAAAGAGGGTCGAGAGGCAGGCCTTCGCCAAGAGGAAGGTCGCGCTCTTCAAGCCGGCAATAGATACACGCTATTCTGTCGAGGAGGTGGTTGCTCACAACGGGCTGAGCTACGGGGCCTACGTCGTGCCAACGAGCGAGGGGGGAGTTGAACTCATAAGGGAGATAACCCTGAGGGAGGGCCTTGAGGTCATAGGTATCGACGAGGTGCAGTTCTTTCCGGTGAAGATAGTTGATGCCCTAAACGACCTGGCCGACAGCGGCGTTTACGTCATAGCGAGCGGCCTCAACCTCGACTTCAAGGGCGACCCGTTTCCAGTTACCAAAGAGCTTCTGGTAAGGGCCGACAACATAGTTTACCTAACGGCGGTCTGCACGGTCTGTGGCAGGCCGGCAACGAGGAGCCAGAGGCTCATCAATGGAAAGCCCGCTCCAAGGAACTCGCCGGTTATACAAGTGGGTGGGAGGGAGAGCTATGAGGCGAGGTGCCGGGAGCACCACATCGTCCCCGAGGGGTGAGTTGGTAGAGATAATCCACTGCAGGGGCCACGAAAATGTAAAGGCCACTCACCGCTCCACCCTGGAGTTCACCAAGGAGGACTACCTAACGCCGAGGGGTGACTGCATAATCTGCGTCTCGGCGGACAAAGGCATAACCGACCTGAGCGAGGAGTTCAAGGAAGCCCTTAGGGAGGGGAAAAAGCTCCTGATACAGATTAGAGTGGGCGATCTCGTGGATGAGATAACGGCCGAGGGGAGCCCGGATCTAATACTCGACCACCCCCACTCAATGGTCGTGAGGAAGAGCACCTACATAGACGCGAGGACGCTGGCGATAAGGGCCAGCAAGGCAGCGAAAGACATTGACAGAAGGATAGTAAAGCTGCTGAAGGATCCAGGGACCGAGGCTGAGATCGTGCTGACAGTGGAGTGAGCAACAGGAGACCCGGAACGGCCATATCATCAAATGGGGGTCTGTTCGTTACCCCCGGTTTCCTCCTCCTTTGTCCCATCTACCTCAGAGTTCGAAGGTTTCTCCTCCTCAGAAAGTTTTTCTCTGGTGAGAACACCGAAGAGGGCCTGTCTTTCCACGTCAGAAACCATATCGGAGAAGCCTTCACGCGGAAACTCCCGGAGCAGGATTGAGTACTCCCGTTTGTCCAGCGTCTTTTCGTCCACGACAACGAGGAGGAGAGAACGGTGGAGCAGCACATAATCCTTCAGGGACGTCAGGAACTTAATAAGGCCCTTAAAGTCATTGTGGAGCAACAGGAACTCAAGGCCATCGATGATAACCAGGGAACCCGGACCGTACTTCTCAAGGAACCTTATAAGGGAGCCCTGGATAACATGGAGCTTCGCCGGATCAGCCGAATTCTCCCCTTCCACCCTGCTGAGCCAGAGCTGGAGATCGAACTCATCACAGCCCTTCGGTGTTTTGCTCCTGCCAACGTAGGCCCTTCCACGGGCACGGGTGCACAGGGGACCGATTTTCTCCAGCTCGGATGGGGAAATGGTGAAAGCACCGGAAGGCACTCCTGGGGCCTTGTTATCCCCTTCAGGCTCCTCTGAAGATGAGGTGGATTCACTGCTGGGAGAGACAGCCGGTAAGACCTCTTCAGCTCCAGTTAGAGATGTGGACCAGGCCAGCTTCATATAAAAGAAGATAGCTGTCATTATAACAACGTAGGACGCGGTGAAAAAAGTGGCCATGAGAGGCCAGAGGGAGGCGGATGTGAGGGAGTCCGCTACGGCAGATACGCTGGCGACAGTCGTTAAAATCGAAGAGACAAGAGTCATCAGGGCCAGTTTCCTGGCCAACCTGCCCCGGAACCTGGTATAGTAGACTAAAGCCTCATAGACCATGAACAGCGAAACAAGCAGTATAATCACTCCAGCAGCGAATCCCAGTGGGTTAATGAGCATGATACCCCCCGATTAAGTTCTTCCCCAAAATACTTAAACGTTCCCCCTAGAGGTTTTGGATATACCGCAGTCAAGAGAAATGGGTGAGAAACAATGGCAATCGTCAACATTGTGGACACAACCTTTAGGGACGCTCACCAGTCTCTCATAGCAACGCGCCTCCAGACGGAGGACATGCTAAAGATAGCCGAGAAGATGGACAGGATAGGATTCTACTCCATGGAGGTCTGGGGAGGCGCCACCTTTGACGTGTGCATCCGCTACCTCAATGAAGACCCCTGGGAGAGGCTCAGGCTCCTTAGAGAGCACATAAGGAAGACCAAGCTCCAGATGCTGCTCAGGGGTCAGAACGTAGTCGGTTACAGGCACTATCCAGACGACGTGGTTGAGCGCTTTGTGGAACTGGCCCACAAGAACGGAATCGACATATTCCGGGTTTTTGATGCACTCAACGACGTCAGGAACATGGAGGTAGCCATAAGGAAGGCCAAGGAGGTTGGTGCCGAGGTCCAAGGCGCGATAGCGTACACGACAGGGAAGGTCTTCACGCTCGAGTACTACATGGAGAAGGTCGAGGAACTGCTAAAGCTCGACGTCGATGTGATAACCATAAAGGACATGGCCGGCCTTCTGACGCCGTGGAAGGCCTACGAGCTGGTCAGCGAGATAAAGGAGCGCTACGGGGTTCCAGTCAACGTTCACACTCACTCCACAACGGGGATGGCGGTGGCAACCTACCTCAAGGCAAGCGAGGCCGGGGCCGACTTCATAGACACCGCCATAAGCCCGCTCGCCTTCGGAACTGCCCAGCCGGGCATACAGACCATATGGCATGCCCTTCCTGAGGCCGTTGGAAGCCACCTCGACCGCGAGCTGATCCACGAGGTGTCGCGCTACCTCAAAAAGCTTCTGGACGAGAAGTACTCCGGTCTGCTCCACAAAGAAACGCTAATGGTCAACCCCTACGTCCTCAAGTACCAGGTTCCCGGTGGAATGTACTCCAACCTCATAAGCCAGCTCAAGGAGATGAAAGCTTTGGACAGGCTCCAGGAGGTCCTTGAGGAGATACCGCGCGTGAGGGAAGACCTCGGCTGGCCGCCGCTCGTAACCCCGACCAGTCAGATAGTCGGCACTCAAGCGGTTCTCAACGTCCTCTTCGGGCGCTATGAGAGAATAACCGAGGAGGTCAAGAACTACATCAAGGGCCTTTACGGCAGACCGCCGGCGGAGATAAACCCCGAGCTTAAGGCAAAGGTGCTTGGAGATGAGGAGCCGATAAGCGTGAGGCCGGGTGAGCTCCTTGAGCCCACGCTGGATAAGTGCAGGGAGGAGCTTGAGGAGCTTGGAGTAGGGAAGGAGGAGGACGTTCTCACATACTGCCTCTTCCCGCAGGTGGCCAGGGAGTTCTTTGAGAGGAGGAAGGCCGGAAGAAAGGTCTTGCCAATGCCGCCGAGCGCCCAGAAGTTCAAGCTCTACGTAAACGGCGTCGAGTTCGAGGTAGGCCTTGAGGGCGTTGACCTGAGCGCGCTGAAGTACCTGCCCCAGATAGCAGCTACTGGTGTGACATCAACTGCCCCTGTCCAAGTTTCAACGCCAGTCCCGGCCGCTACTCCCGCCCCAGCGCCGGCAGCGCCGACTCCGGTTCCGGCTGGGGAGGGTGTTGTTACGGCACCGATGCCGGGTAAGATTCTGAGAATACTCGTTAAGGAAGGCGAGAGCATTAAAACGGGACAGGGACTCCTCGTGCTTGAGGCAATGAAGATGGAAAACGAGATTCCAGCACCGAAGGATGGCGTGATCAAGAAAATCCACGTCAAGGAAGGCGACACCGTGAACACAGGAGACCCGCTCATGGAAATTGAGTGAGTTACTCCTCTTTTTTCCCGTTTATCAGTGTTATATCCTCGAAGAAGACGTGCCTCTTGGCGACAACTTTGGCGGTTAATCCGACTTTTTTCAATCTTTTGATGGTTTCTTCCACTCCCGTTATCGAGCTCTGGACTATCTGAACAACTCCGCCCCGTTTGAGATAGTCCGGCACCTCCCGGATGAACCTATCTAGGACTTCCCGCCCGGTTTTACCTCCAACGAGGGCCAGATCAATGGGCTCCTCAGGCTCGCCCGGCAGGTAGGGTGCGTTGAAGGTTATCACGTCAAACTTTCCGGAAACGTTCTCAAAGAGGTCGCTTAGCCTAAACTCGACGTTTTGGATCCCGTTCAGCCGGGCGTTATCTTTAGCCAGCTCGACCGCAATCGGGTTTAGGTCGACCCCGAGAACGAACTTTGCCTTCCTCGCCATCAGGAGCGCTATCAAACCTGTTCCCGTACCCACATCCAAGGCAACATCTCCTTCCTTAACCGCAAGGTTCTCCGCGAGAAGGAAAGTATCCTCAGCCGGCTCGTACACCTGTGGATGGAGCTTGACGTTAAGGCCGTAGTAAACCGGCATGGACAACACCGGAAGACTCAGAAAAGCGGAGTATTGGAAGGGAAAAGGAAATCACTTCCTCTTCCACTCGGTGTAGCCGCAGCGGCCGCAGCTCCAGCGGTCCTTATGCTCGGCCATGAAGACGCCGGGACCGCAGCGCGGGCAGAACTTGCCCTTCCTCTTAACCTTTCCGCCCTGAACCTCGTACATCTTCCACTTCTGGCTGGTCCTCTTCTTTCCCTTGGCCATCTAAACCACCTCACTCCTCCTTCTTCTCGATGAGGCCTTCCCTGAGGAGAATGTACTCTGGCTCTATGTAGAGCATCCTCTCCCTGGTCTCGTAGGCCTTGGCGTAGCCCTTGCTGACGTGGCTTCCGAAGTAGCTCCTTATGTACTGGACGACGGTCGTGTTGGCGTCGAGGTCGAGCATGGCGGCGAGCTTACCCTTGACGTCGGCCCTGCTGGGCGTTGGCTCCCCCTCGTGGAGCACGTCAAAGTATATCTCCTTCCTTCCGAGGAGCTTGTTCTCCTTAATCTCGGTAACCTTAATCTCCATCGTGAACCACCTCCATCTTAGAGAGTATCC
This sequence comes from Thermococcus sp., assembly GCA_027075325.1. Lineage (GTDB taxonomy): Archaea > Methanobacteriota_B > Thermococci > Thermococcales > Thermococcaceae > Thermococcus. The sequence goes on from JALTBN010000026.1 coordinate 93,751, forward strand.
GCGCACACCTGCGCTTGCATTCGGGTGTTACCTTTATAAGCACTACCCCCTCGTCGGGCTGGCCGTAAAGGACGAGCGAACCGAGGGGAGCGTAGAGGACCGCTGGAATCGCGGCCAGGTCTTCCTCGCCGTTTACCTTTACCTGAACCCGCCTTCCGCGGAGGGCAATCTCAACCCCCTTTCGGAGGGCGTTTAATAAAGCTTTCGTTACCGTCCCCGGAGGATTCTTAACGGTCAGAAAAACGGCACTCGAACTGACCTCTGGAGAGTACTCCCTCCGCTTTGTCCTGTGATCGTAGACGGCGACGTCCGGCTCAATCCCAAGTCTCAGGACGTTTTCGGTAACGACGTCACCAACCGTTATGATGAATGGATCACTCTCAAGAACCGGCTTCAGCCGGAGGTAGGGCTCCGGAATCTCACCTCTAACCAACTCACCGAGGGGTTCCTTAAGCTCACCGCGAAGCTCAGGGGTTAAAAGGAAGTAGAAGCCGGACATATCATCTCACGCGGATTGCGTATTTACCCGGAACCGTGACTCCGAGGGCCTTGGCTATTCTGCTGTTTTCCGGGTCGATGATTATAACGAGGTCGAACCACTCGTCGCTGAGGTCTCTGCTTCCGCAGACCGGACAGCGGTCCTCCGTGGTTATGTAGTGGCAGTGCCTGCACGCCCTCTCCTTCGCCATGATCAGGCCTCCTTCTCCTTGCGCTTCTCCTTCTCAATCCAGTCCCTCTTTCCAAGGCCGGGCTGACGCATTGTCAATCCTATCTTGTTCTCCCTGATGACGCGGCTCTTAATGCTTATGGCTATGATCCTTGCCCTGACCTCGTCGCCGAGTTTCAGGGTTCTGTTGGTCTCCTTGCCGAGGAACTGCTTGTTCTTCTCGTCGAAAACAACGTAGTCGTCCATGAGCTGGCTGATGTGAACGAGACCGTCAACCGGCCCGATTCTGATGAAGGCGCCGTATGGGGCCACGTCGATTACCTCTCCCTCAACGACCTCGTGCATCTCCGGCTTCCAGACGAGGACATTGAAGACCACTTCATGATATGTCGCGCCGTCGCCGGGGACTATCGTACCCTCCCCAACCTCTTCGACTTCCAGCACCGCCAGAACAACACCGTCGTCCCTGTCGTAGATGCCCTCGTACGTGCTTCGGAGAACCTCTTTGGCGGCCTCCTTTGGATCCATGGTGAACATTCTCGGCGGAATCCTGACGACGTCCTTAACCTTCAGGAGCCTGTACATGTCCTGGCCTCCCAAAAGGATGAAGGAGGATCATTCCTCCTTTCCAAACTTCTTCTTGTAGAGCTCGATTGCCCTCAGTATCTCCCTCTTGGCCTCCTCGGCGTTGCCCCAGCCCTCGACCTGGGTGGTCTTGCCCTGGAGTTCCTTGTACCTCCTGAAGAAGTGGGCTATCTCGTCGAGGAAGGCCTTTGGCACGTCGTCGATGTCCTTCCAGTCCTCGAAGTACGGGTCCTCTGCCGGGACGGCTAAGACCTTCCAGTCCTTGTCTCCGCTGTCATTCATCTTCATTATGCCAATGGGCCTACTCTCGATGAGGGTCAGCGGGTAAACGGGCTCGCGCATTATGACCATTATGTCAAAGGGATCTCCGTCGTCGTAGTAGGTCTGCGGGATTATTCCGTAGTCGACCGGGTAGAAGAACGGGCTGTAGAGCACTCTATCGAGCTTTATAAGGCCGGTCTTCTTGTCAAGCTCGTACTTGTTCCTGCTTCCCTTTGGTATCTCTATAACTGCGTTGACAACCTCCGGAACGTTCGGTCCAGGCTCCACATCGTGGAACGGGTTCATCTCTAACCACCTCTTACTTCTCTTTAGAAAACCACTAAGTTAGCTTTTGAAGAGTGCTTTTAAAGTTGTTGGTTAAAAGAACCTAAAAAAGGTAAAGGAGGGGGACCTCAGCTGGCCCTTTTTCTTCTGTACTCGTAAACCACTTCCCCATCGAGTATCGCGTAGATATCCCTGTCGCCTTCAACGTAGTGAACTATAGGCTTGTCCACCAGGTCAAATACCTTCTCAAGATCCTCAACCGATTCAAGGGTCACCGGGTCGGTTGACCCTGCATCACTCGGAACCCCATCCACAACGAACTTCCTCAGGCCCTTCATCGCATCCCCGGTCTTTTTCTCCCTGCGGGTGTATGCGAATCCCAGTGGGGGCACCAGAAAGAGCAGTGCCATCGCCGGAAAAAGCGTTCTGCCCTCAGATACCTCTATTCCCCTGCCGGCAAATTTCATTCTGTGAACCGTGGTATTGGTGTGCCTATCCACTTTTTTGTAATCCTTTGCGGGATCGGTAAACCTCAACATGCCTGAAGTGTCAGTGGTTAGAGACACCTTATGCACGAAAGGCGCCCTTCCCGGCACATTAACCTCGACCAGCAGGTAAGTGTCCCCGCTGGCACGGTAGAGGCCCGTCCCCTGCCGAACCGCGTCGAGGTCGCTCTCCAGCTCCCCAACATCGAAAGTCACCGGGAGGGAGAAGGAACCTGAAAACTCCCCGTTCCATGATTCCCGCGTTGTGTTCTTCAGGTAGACGCGCTTCTTGTTGGAGGTAACGTAATAATCGGTCCTGAGAAACGCCTTGTACTTACCTTCTGCCCCTGGGGTCGCAACGTAACTGTAGCTGCCGTTTATCACTTGGGTTATTTTCCTAGGGTAGTAAGTCAGGCTCGTTCCGTTCCGGTAGACGGACTCATTGGAGAACAGCCCCGTATGGGTAAGCTCTCCCCTCTCAGTATAACTGGTCTCGTAGGTAACTTTTGTTGTAACTGGCCGGGTCGAATAGGCGACCGCGGAGTACGCCCCAAAAAGAAGGGCAAGGCCGATAAAAACAGCCATTATCATCTTGACGGCATCATTTCTGCTAATAGAAAATTTCCTCATAGCTCAACACACTCCTTCTGAACGGCAATTTGGAAAAAGAAAAAGTACATTCTCATGATCAATCATCCCCACCGCACGCTACAGAAACTTCAAGGCTGTTGCTAACTATACCGTAGCCGACGATCTCTGCCCCGGTGTTCAGGCTGTAATCTCCGCAGGACGTGAACTCCTGCTGGTTCCCGTGGTTCACTCTCGTGAATATCGTCACGTTTAGGTATTCGCTTCCGCCGGCCGGAACAGTCACGTTCCACTCCATCTTGGTTGCTGGAGCTCCATGATGCCCTCCGTGTCCTCCTCCACAGTGGCAACATCCCCCAATGTTTGCCGGCCAGAACCGGTAGCTTCCAGCGCTTGAAGCTGTTTCAGAGAGACTAACGTTGAACTCGGCTGGAATTGTGTCTTTTATCACCAGGCCAAGGTCCATACCCGTCGGGTTAGTTACCTTTATCTGAAACGTCCATTCCTGATATGTCTTCATTGGGATATCCGTGGTGTTCCCAGAAAGAAGTACCTTCTCAATCCGAGGATCACCCAGAACTACGAACTTCATGGGGCACACCGAGATAGAGGCCCCTCCCCCTTCCCAGGTTGCGTATACGTCCACCGGAACCAGATACTCCCCAGGATCAACGCTTCCAGCAGAAACATGTCCCCTAAAAGTGTGTTCCTCCCCCGGACTCAGCGTTAGGGGACTACCCCCGTCGGTTTCCACAGACACGCCCAGTCCATCAGGTAAACCAGAATAGTCCGGATACAGGGCCACATCCACGTCCGTATCACCCGGAAGATTGTTCGTAATGTTCAACGCATTAAAATCCATTTCCGAATTGGAAGTCACGAGTACAACCGCCGCGTACCCGTTCTCACACCCGAAACCCATGTACTCCTGATCATGGGGCACGATGCTGACCGTTATCTCCCGTGTAGATTCATATTGCCTAAAGTTCCCGCTCGAGCCGGTGATGAGGAGGGCCCCCAGAACCAGTGCGGCGAGGATAAAAGCCATTTTCATATCAACCATCTCCCATTAGTTTGGTTAGGAGGCTTCTCCTCCCAAGTCGAATTCTCAGGACGTCTCCCCTACCGATTCCAGCCAGGTAGTAAAACGTTACCAGTACCGCCGTCAGTTCCAGGGCGTACGCGACGAGCGGGAGGTAAGGGCTAATGTTGTAGAGCGGCCCGATAATCGCCGTGGGAAGCAGGGCGGGGTAGGCACGAACCTGGATTTCTTCCCTGTAAACCCGCGTATCCTCGGGGACGGAGACTCTCATACCAACTGTACGGGTTCCCCCGCCATTCACCGTGAACTCACGCTCCCCCAGAAGGGTCAGCCTGTTCCCCTTTGGCTCGATGAAGTAGTGGAACGGGTAAACTGCCCGGTTCTCAACGCTGAGGTTTTTCTCAAATGCTGTCCCTGGCAGGTGCCATCCTTCTCTCTGTCCCCCTGCAAGGGTGGAAGAGTACGAAAAGGTCAGGGTGCCCCATGAGGCTACAGTCACGAACAGAAAGCCGGCCACTATAAGTACGGAAATGGCCGCGTAAACCGTCCTTGCCCGGACCCTCAGGAATCTCTTCCTATGCCCGCCGTGTTTTCTCTCCTTCCCTTCGCTGGAGAAGGTTACGAGAACCCCTATGAGAAGCATGACCCCGATGGCATAAACGTTGGTTAGCTTGCTCCTCACGGACTCTATAATGGCACCTCCACCGCGAACGACTAAGGGATGTCCCATGAAGGTTACGACACTGCCGGCCACATCATCCTTTCGGACTATGGGGTATGCCCCGTCCTGCTGGTCCGTTGCAACGTTGTTGTCTCCCTTTGTAATGTATCCCCCGTCGACTACTGCGAATATCCTGTGAACCGTCCAGCCGTCTCTCCTGTGGAAGACCACGATGTCGCCGGCTTCACCTCCCTTTGAAAGGGGATTCATGAAAAAGAGATCCCCCTTGTTAATGGTCGGGGTCATGCTCTCCGAGTAGGCGTAGGATAACAGAACGGGTCTGTCGAGGAGGAAGCCCACTACCGAGGCAACGAGAACAATCAAGACTACAGCTGTGATGGTACCTTCAAGCAGTTTTTTCATCCTCAACATCCCATGTTTTTAAATCAATCATTCCACCATTAGGGATAAACAAAGACATGAAGTTGGGGCAAAGGCCCCGGAATGAAATCACTGCCCACCGCACTCGCCTGCATGGGCTTCAAAACTCATCTGGAACTGGTCCATGCCGAGGGTTGCGTTTGTGTTGTCGAAGATCATGCCGATCTTAACGGGATCCCCGTGGTAGACGGTGAACTCCAGGTTGCTGGCCGGTCCCGCTATCGGGTTGGTGTAGTTGCCCGCGAAGAGCAGAACGTTGTCGTGGTTGCTCTTTATGTCGACGCAGATCGGGTATTCTGTCTCGTTGTTCTCCCAGAGCTCGTTGCTTACCTGGAACATCTCCTCAAAGACGTAGGTTGTGTTCGGGCTCATGCCGTTTCCGCCCCAGTTAGGGTGGTTCGGGTTGTACTGGCTTATATCCACGTAGAGCTTTCCAGCGTCGTAGGTCACGTATGGCTGAAGGGCGGTAAGGTCAATCAGCTCGTTGTCGTCAGCGACGACATTGAAGGAGGCGCTCCTGTCGGCGGAGTAGTACCGGAAGTTGGCACCCGCCCCAACCGCGAGGAGCATTCCAACCATCAATAATGCAAGTCCAAATAGTTTATTCATTTTTCATTCCTCCTTCACTGACCGCACTTGCCGCTTAACTCAGCCGGCTCTGTGCCAAGTCTGTATGCTTCAATATGTATCGGAGTGTCCTGAACTGTTCCAGGTGCGTCGTTGCCAACGGTGAAGTCCATGCCAACACCCACTGCGTCGCCGTTCTGAACCACGAAGCAGACGTCGTTCTTAGCCATGTCACTTGCGTAAACAGTTGCGCCGGTTGCGCTGTCGTGAACGTCCATGTCAGCGCCGTAGAACTGGATCGCGGTGTTGTCGCTGGTTATCCTGACGACTATTGCCATCCCCTCTTCCCAGAGGTCGTTGCTCACGTTGAACACTTCATCAAAGTTGTACTCTGAGTTCGGGCTGAGGCCCATCCCATAGCCGGGGTAGTTCGGGTTTTCCGGGCTGATGTCCACAACCAAGACGCCGCCGTCGTTAATGTACGCGTAGGGCTGCACCGGGGTCAGATCGATGAGCTCGTTGTCATCGGTCACGATGTTCCAGTGGACGCTCCTGTCCGCGTTGTAGTCCCTGAAGTTGGCTCCAGCCCCAAGGACGAGGCCAAAGGCCACCAGCAGGCCAAAAATACCTAAAGCAATATTCTTTCTCATTTTTTCGCCTCCTTGCGGAGGCACCGTGGAATCGGGCAGGGCACGCGACGCGGTTCATCTCAACCTGATATCGCGTGACCATCGCAGGGCGCATCAACACAGTGCCCCTTCATGGGCAACACGTGGTTGCTCCACTATGGACTTATGGTTCGTGATATATATGAAGTTCCAGGTTACCGCTTCGGTAACCACACATTACCTTCAAGAAACGGACGAAATTCGAAGGAAATCTATTCCTATCCCACATTCTCCCTCTCCAGAGCCTTTAAATCAGCCCAAACCAACTCAAAGTAAGCGTGCTTACCCTTGATCACAACCCTCTCCATAAGCATCACTCCGCTCACTGAGAATCACTATTATCTTCTACCAAACTTCTTCTCATACAGCTCCTCCACTTCATGATAAAGCTCCCACAGGTAACCATAATCCTCAGGCTCTTCCCCGTGCTCAAGCTCAACCTTCTCAATGAGCGGAGCATACTCCTCCAAGAATTCCCCGCTGATTTTCAAAACATCCTTAACGAACTCTTTGAGAGGAAGCTCGACAACACTCCTGTGCTTGCCCTTGTATTCAGGACAGTCTGTGAATTCAAGGAGCTCATTGTGATAGTAAATCCTCGCAAGATCTTTTGTAGAGCAGGCATAATAAATAGCATTCCTCTCAACCGCCTGGTACACAACAACCTCATCCCCCATCAAGTGAAACCCCTCATCTTCCACATTCTCTCTACCAAACTTGGTTAGTTTCTGAACGTGCGGATGCTCTGGCTGTAAAAAGTAATAACAAGCAGTCAACAAGTTCTCAAAAAACCTATAAACATCCGATTCATCCCCGTCTATTTTTCCTTTCCAGCAGGCTCCTAAGAGTAAGTGCTCGTCTATTGCAAAAATCAAAAAGAAGGGATCAGGGGAGGAGAGATACCTCTCGAGGTCTATTTTCGCCTCCAAGTGCTTTCCCTTCATTGTGACCCACATTCTCACCACCTCACTGCCAGCCGCCTTTCCCAGGAATAAACGTTTCCACAGCCCAGCCTTTCGTCGGATACGCCGTCTTAAGCACGAACTTCCCATCCTCAAAGCTGAACTCCAGCCTAACCACATCAACTCCCTCAACGTTGATCCCAAGCTTCTTGAGATCCAGTGGAATACCAAAGTTCCTGTTTGGCGCCCCATTCTTAAAGAACATTTCCCTGTATTCTGGATTCTCACTCACCCTTTCAACGACTTCCCTCAGGAACCCAGCCAGTTCCTCCTCACCGTTAAAGACTTTAGGCAACTGCTTAACTTGACTGACTCCTGTGAGTTTCTGAGCCGGACTTCCCCTTCAAAACCCTCCAGTCCTCTAAATTCTCTAAATACTGCTTCATGTATAAGTCATAGATATCCATTCTGTCGTACTTGTAGGCTTCCAGCCTGACTTCTTCAACACGCTTGTAATATTTCTCTAAATACTCACCAAAAACCCTCAGAACATCCTCCCCAAACTCAATCAAGGGAACTTCAATACTACCCTTATACCTCCCCTTGTACTCCGGACAATCCGTCCCCTCCAAAAGGCCATTATAATAATGAATCCTCACCACATCACCCAAACCCTCAAAGAAAACCTCTGACTGAATTGCAAGCGAAGCATAAAATAGTGAACTATCATCAGCAACGTCAAAACCCCTCCTTCTAGCCAGCTCCCTCGGCCTACTACAACCATGCTCCGACACTCCCGGTATCATAACCTCCTCCAAACCATCAAGCAGTCCCTCAAGCACTGTCAGCGGGTCTGTGTATGTTCCTTGGAGTTTTCCTCCCGTTGGAGTCCAGCATTCCCCAACTAAAACATGACCATCAAAAAGCAAAATAACGGGAAAAGGCGAGTAAACTTCCGCTCCCCCCTCCCTGTCAAGCCCAAACCTCAAAGTAAACATGCTTGCCCCTAATCACGACCCTATCACTCACCATGCTCCCCCTTTTTCCCGTTTCAATGCTTCTAATTCTGCCTTGTCAGCAGTGTACCATCTTAAATACTCCTCAATGTCTTCCGACCGATCCCCATTCCAGTACTTTCTCCTCGCCTCTTCAACTTCTAACGAGTACTTGACCAAGTATTCTCCAGCAACCTTCAAAACATCCTCAGCAAACTCGAAGAACGGGACTTCAATAGTGCCCTTATGCTTACCCTTAAACTCAGGACAATCAGTGAATTCCAGCAATTCGTTATTATAATGGATCCTAACAGTATCCCCAATTCGTTCAAAGAAAATATTAGCATAAGACAGCGTGGCACAATAAATCGGACTATCATCCGCCACGCTAAAACCCAACTCACGCGCGTATCCTCTAGGATTACCACAACCATGCTCGCTGGGAGTAAGGTCAAACACTTCCTCCAGTCCCGCTAATAGTTCTTGAATAACTATAAGCGGATCTTCAAATGTCCCTCGGAGTTCCCCGCCGGCTCTAGTCCAGCATTCACCCTCCAACACGTGCTCATCAAAAAGCAAAAGAACAGGGAAGGGGTCATAGTTATCCACGTCATTGCACTCATTCAAATCAACCTCCAATCGGAGGTGCTTTCCCTCAATGACAATCTTGTTCTCCACCAATGTTCATCACCCCTTTTGGATCCAGTTATTGCTCCAGCTCTGGTACTCGTACACTGCTTTTCCCTTTATCGGATAAGCAGCCTTAAGACGAACTTTCCATCCTCAAAGCTCAAGACTCTAACTTAAACCTCTTCTCGTACAACTCTTTCACTTCGCGGTAGAGATCCCACAGGTAATCATAACCCCCAGGCTTTTCCCCGTGCTTAAGCCTGATTTTCTCGATAATCTGAGCGTACTCGTCCAAGAATTCCCTACTGATCTTCAGAACGTCCTGGACGAACTCTTTAAGGGGAAGCTCGACAACACCCCTGTGCTTGCCCTTATATTCAGGACAGTCTGTGAATTCAAGGAGTTCATTGTGATAGTAAATCCTCGCAAGATCTTTTGTAGAGCAGAAATAGTATAGCCCGGCCGCCTCTGAAATAAGTGTTGTTCTGTACACTACGGGCTCGTTCCCCAGCCGGAACTTATCCCACTCAGCAAGTTTTCTCTCAGACTGAGAGTACTTCTGAACTCTCGGATCATCCGACCTCAACATATGACTACCAGCCATCAACAACTCCTGAAAAAACCCATAAACGTCAACATTGGCTCCCTCAAACTCCCCCTCCCAGCAGGCTCCTAAGAGTAAGTGCTCGTTTATTGTAAAAATCAAAAAGAAAGGATAAGGAGTATCAACATACCTCTTGAGATCCATTTTCACTCTCAAATGCTTTCCCTTCAACCCAGCCCACATGCCTCAACCCTCCACAACCCATCCACGCTCGTATCTGTTAATAAACCTATACGACCACACGGCACTACCCTTTTGGGGATAAGCAGTCTTAAGCACGAACTTTTTCCTTCTCGAAGCTAAAGCTGAGTAGAGGCCAGTATCATTTCGCCTTTTTTTGATAAAGTTTTTCAACATGCTCAAGGAGTTGTCGGATATTGCCTCTCCAGTCCTCATAGTCTTCTAAGGTGAAGTCATCATCCACCTCAAACCTGATTTTAACGTCTATTGGGAACCATTTTCCAATGTACTCTTTAGCCATTTTTAACACATCTTCAATGAACTCATTAAAGGAAACGATGACGGTGCCCTTATGCTTGCCTATGAACTCAGGACAGTCAGTGTAGCTGAGCAAGTCATTATAATAATGAACCTTCAAAAGCTCGTCACCAATCTCAAAAATTGCCCTTGAATAAGCCGCTCCAAGATGCGACCAGTAGAGTTTCGTCGGATCCCCAACAATAAACCCAATCTTCCTTGCCTCCCTTCTGAGATCTCCAACATACCCTCCACCTTCTAAGCGCTTTTCTTTCTCATTAAACATGAAGTTGAGACAATATAGAATATCCTCAAAGAAACCGTACGGATCCCCACTCTCCCCCATTATCTTGCAGTCGTATTTTTTAAATGCGTACCCTACCAGCATGTGGCCGTCGAGAAAAATTAGAAGGTGGAAGGGATTCCACACTTCTACATCCTCAAAGTGCCCAATCTCGTACCGCAACTCTAAGTGCTTTCCCTTCATTGTAATCCACATTCTCACCACCTCACTGCCAGCCTCCTCTTCCAGGAATAAACGTTTCCACAGCCCAGCCTTTCGTCGGATACGCCGTTTTAAGGTAGTACATGTTGGATGAGCCCTTCTTTTTCAGGAACACCAATTCAACCTGATCAATCCCATCCACATTTATGCCGAGCTTTTTAAGATCAACTGTTAGTATGACCTTACTCCCACCCTTAAACTCTCCTGCATATTCTGGATTCTCACTCACCCTTTCAACGACTTCCCTTAGGAACCCAGCCAACTCCTCCTCACCGTTAAAGACTTTAGGCAACTGCTTAACCTCACCCTTCACCATGATCTTCTGACCCATCGGCCAGAAGGTTGTTTTGCCTGCCTCGTCCATTTCGTATCCTCTAACGTGCCTGATGTAAGCGTGGATTAAACCCCACTTTTCGTTTCCCTTTTCCAGGACGACCTTATACTGCGTCTCTGACATATCTTCTGATATCTTTATCGGCTCCTCTGGGATGGAGTTTAAAAACATCTCAAGCCCCTGCGTGAGTGCGCTTGCAGTTGTGCCGTGCTCCGCCGCCTCGGCTATAACGTGCCCAACCCTGTCCTCCGAGACCCCCATCTCGACGAGATCATCGGCGTACTCCCTCACGGCCCTCGTCGTCAGCCCGTGCTCGACCTCGTACGCAACAACCTTCCCAACACTCTCCTCGCTCATCCCGTGCTCGATGAAGTAACCGACGTCCTCGACCATTTCACTCGTGCTTATGCCGTGCTCCACCTCTTTCTCAATGACCTCCGGGGGAATTTTCAGATTTAGGAGGTAGTCGACGTTGCTCTTAATCTCCCCCAGGCTCAGGCCCCTCTCGGCTTCCTTCGCTATGGTCTCCTCCGATAGGCCGTCCTTTTCGAGGTCTTTGAGAATGTTGATGTTTTCATTGTCTTGCATTCCCTCATCAGCGAGCTTATACGAACCGCCCGGAATAACATCCTCCGTTTTTCCGGTCTCAGGATTCTCGACCGACTTGATGACCCCGGTGTCCTTCAGTTCGTTAGCCAGCTCATCCGGTTCAAATTGGCACGAGAAATCTCACAGGGAATGGGCTCAGGGAGTCTCGGCAGAAAAGGTACCCCTGTACCCAACATGACACTTCACAGAAAATGCACAAAATTCGAAGGAAACCTTCGATTCAGAACAGCTTCTTGACCCTGGCATGGTGAAACAAACTCATGGTGAGGTACACCAGAGACGAAATAACCAGCGGGAAGCTTGCCAGGTAAAATCCCGCTACGAGGAACAGGAAAGAGGTGCCCATATAAAAGGCACTCCAGCTTATGTCGTTCTTGCCCACGACCTCCATGTAGAGATTGACATCGTTGGGAACCTTCAGGAGGGTTATCACGCCGCGGTTAAAGGCTAGAATTCCCTCCCTCTCAAGTTTCGGGATATGCGTCTGCATCAGACTGACATAGACGCTCTTCCGGTGCTTCCTATCGGTGTCCCCCTCCCTCTCGGCAATGTAATCCACTATGTCCCTGAGCTCAGCCCTCCCGTCCTGCTTCTGGAGAAATTCAACGAGGAGCATTCTCCTCTCGTTCCCGAGTATCATGCTGGAAGAGGCCTTCTCGGTCAGCATTGTCCCACCTGGCTTCTCAGCCTGTAATGCTTTCTATGGTTGCCGTTTATGTAAAAAACCTCAACTCTTCCCGCTGAAATCATCCTCCGGAGGGTTCTCTCGACCAGCTGCCTCGTGCAGCTTATCCCGCGCTCGTTTAGAAAACGAGTAAGGAAGGCCACGCTCAATGAACCGTGAGACTTCAGGAGGGCAGTTATTTGAGCTTCAAGCTCCTCTCTCTTCATAACGCTATCACCATCTTAGGTCTTCTATATGTAACATCCCACTGGTATTAGGTGGAGGTAGTACTTAAGACTTCCTGAAAACTTCGAATATCAAACAAATTTTAGCAAAATTCTCAAAGAATTCTCAATGGCTTTAGGATTTGGAGCTCTTTAAAAGGAGGAATACGGGATGTTTAATCCCCCTAAAGACACCGATAGGGGATGGATACAGTTCAAAAAACCGAAATTTTCTTCAAGTTCAGACGAGGATTGAGGCTCTATACGGTCAGTATCCAAAGGATAAAATTTGTTCACGAGCAATAGCCAAAGCCACAACGTACGAGTTAAGGTAAAACATGAAGTGTGAAACTCGAAGAACCGGGGGAGAACAATGGTAGCCCCGCGGGGATTCGAACCCCGGTCCAGGGATCCAGAGTCCCCGATGCTTGGCCGCTACACCACGGGGCTGCCCGTTGATAGGTAACGGGTTGCATTTATAAATTTTATCCCTCAGCATCCCGGGCAACGCTTATATCCCAGCGGCTGCCCCCAGGTTCCAGGACTCTGCGGACAAAATGAGGCAGACCCACGGTTTGAAGGAACTCCTGAGAAAAGAGAATACTGGGAGAACTCAACTAAATTGCGCCAGTTGGATAAGAAATCCGCCTTCAATTTAGCATCCTAAAAACAGTAAACAATTTTCCGTCAGCGCTTCGTGGAAAGCGAAGTGTTTCATCAAAGTTCGCGGTTCTTCTCAAGTTTTGCCAGTTTGAGTGGATTCCATTAAAAAATGCCAAAGTGAATCCTGAATTCCACCCTTGTTAACTCGTGTTTTGGCAAGAGTTCAACTTTAACCGACGCCCGAAGGGCGTCAAAGGAGAGGAACTCCTTGGAGAAGAACATCAATGAGAGAATTCAAACATAAAATTTGCCAGTTAGGTGTAAAGGGGAATCCTTCGTTAATTCAGCAGTCTAAAAACAGTCGGCAATTTTCCGCCAGCGCTTGCTCTGCAAGGGCTGCTGGCGGGCCCGGCGGGATTCGAACCCGCGGGAACCGGCTCCGAAGGCCGGCGCCATATCCCCTAGGCCACGGGCCCTTCGGAACCGTTTTAAGTTGGGACAAAATAAACCTTGCGGTGGTTGAAATGCTGCTGCCGGACTGGAAGATCAGGGAGGAGATTCTAATAGAGCCCTTCTCCGAGGAATCGCTTCAACCCGCTGGTTACGACCTCCGGGTTGGTGTGGAGACCTATGTCAACGAGAGGTTAATAGACGTCGAGGGAGAGGGTGAGCTCATAGTCCCCCCCAAAACCCACGCACTCGTCCTGACCCTGGAGAGGGTGAAGCTCCCGGACGACGTAATGGGCGACATGAAAATCAGGAGCAGTCTTGCCAGGGAAGGATTACTGGGGTCGTTCGCGTGGGTTGACCCCGGATGGGACGGAAACCTGACCCTTATGCTGTTCAACGCATCTAATGAGCCCATCAAACTTGAGTACGGGGAGAGGTTTGTCCAGATAGCGTTTATAAGGCTGGAAGGACCTGCGAAGAATCCGTATCGCGGAAACTATCAGGGAAGCAGGAGAATAGCGCTCTCAAAGAGAAAACGGGGCAACAGACGTTGATTGAATTTTATAATTTTAGCCATCAAAGCCAGGAATCAACGGGGAATTAAATAAAAATAGAAGGAGTTCAGCCGAAGAGGGCGCCGAGACCGGCGAGAGCCTCTTCCTCTTTCTCCTCTTCTTCCTCTTCTTCCTCTTCCTCAGCAGCCTCAGCCGGGGCCTCGGCAGCCGGAGCAGCGGCAACGGCGACCGGGGCGGCAACCGGCATGGCGGCCTTCTCAATGACCTCGTCGATGTTGACACCTTCGAGGGCGGCAACGAGGGCCTTTATCCTGGCCTCGTCGGCGCCAACGCCGGCGGCCTCAAGGACCTTCTTAAGGTTCTCCTCGGTTATCTCCTTACCAGCGGCGTGGAGCAGCAGAGCGGCATACACATACTCCATTTTTCGCACCTCCAATCATCTTCATTTTTTCATCCATTTCACACGATTCGTCAGGATACGAGGGAAACGAAATCAGCCGAAGAGTGCGCCCAGTCCTGCGAGCGCATCCTCCTCGGATGCTTCCTCTTCTTCCTCCTCTTCCTCAACCTTCTCCTCGGCCGGCTGAGGAGCGGCAACTGCCATTTGCGCCTGAGCGTTTAAAAGCTCTTTGGTCTTCTCGTCAAGCAGGTCCTCAGGCAGGTTCTGTGCTATGAGCAAGAGCGCACGTATGGCCCTGCCAAAGACGTCCTCGACTGTCTCCTTGGTGACGTAGCCAGCCTCGACTGCAACGTTCTTCGCTCCAAGGAACGCCTTCTGGATGATTGCCTCGATGGTCTGGCTCGTCGGGTAGGCGGTGTTGACGGACAGGTTGAACGCGTGCATGTAAGCCTGCTGGAGCATGTTGATGTATGTCTCCTCGTCTATGGCCAGAACGTCCGGTGTGTATACGAGCCCGTCCTCGTAGGCCGCGAGCAGACTTAGACCGACCTCAAGGGGCTCGACTCCGAGCGCGTTCAGGATTCTGGCCATCTGGTCGGTTATGACCTCACCGGCCTTGAGGGCGGTGTAGTCCTTCTGTATGCTGACCTTACCCTTCTCAATCCTCGCAGGGATTCCAAGGGCCTGCATCTCACCAACGAGCGGGCCCGGGGCGAGTGAGGTTGGTCCGGCCGGGATCACAACGTCGTGGGGGACGGCCGCACCCGCCTTTGCAGGGGCAGGGGTCTTGCTCTGCTCAAGGAGTTTGTAGAGCTTGAACGGGTTCATGTCGGTGGCGAGGATTCCGGCTCCGCCCTGGATGTGGTCGATGAGCTTCTCAAGCTCCGGCTTCCCAAGCTCCTGGGCGGCCCTCCTTATGGCGAGCTCGATGAGGGTGTTCCTGCTGACCCTGAGGAGTGCGTGCTTCCTGAGCTTATCGCGCATCTTGCTGAGCGGGTACGCCGGAACACCGGCCACATCGACGAGGGCTATCACTGGATACTTCTTGATAAGCTCGGTGAGCTCTTCAACTTCCTTCTTCTTCCACTCGGCTACGTGGGCCATCTCCCTCACCTCTCCATCTTAACGGCCGGTCCCATGGTGGTTTTGACGTACACTGAGCGAACCTGGTTCTCGCCGCGCTCAAGCTTTCCTATGATAGCGTTGAGAACCGCTTCAGCGTTCTCCGCGAGCTTCTCGTCGTCCATATCCTCAGTGCCTATCCTGGTGTGGATAACCGGGTTGTTCTTGAGCTGTATCCTGACGGTCCTCTTGAGCCTCTCAACTATCGGTTCAAGGTTGGTCATGGTCGGCGGTATGACCTGCGGCATCTTGTTCCTTGGACCTAGGTACCTACCTAAGTACTTACCTATCTTCGGCATCAGTGGGGCCGCTGCAATGAAGAAATCGTAGTTTTTCGCCAGCTTCCTTGCCTGCCGTGGGCTCTTCGCGAGCTCTTCAAGCTGCTCCCCACTAATCACATCAAGCCCGAGCTTTTTAGCCGCCTCTGCGACGGCACCATCAGCGATGACCGCGATTTTGGGCTCCTTCCCACGACCGTGGGGCAGCACAACCTCAAGCTTGAACCTGTTCTCAGGCTTCTTCAGGTCTATATCCTTGAGGTTGACTGCCATCTCGACGGTCTGTGTGAAGTGACGCGGCTTTTCCCCAGCTCGGGCCTTCGCCTCCTTCACCGCTTCCACGATTTTCTGCCTGTCGAAGGCCACTTTACAGCCCTCCTTTTTCGTTCATCTGATTTTAACAAGCCAGTCTAAGAATCAAAGATGCGTAAAAGAAGGTCTTTTTAAACTTTTCCCCAAATTCGGGAAGGAAAAGAGGCCTCACTCGGCCTCCCCAGCCTTCGCAAAAAGCTCGTCGTAAGCTCCTTCATCGATCTCCTTCTGGACTTCCCTAGGATCCTTGCCCTCGACTGTGACACCGAGGCTGAGAGCGGTGCCGATGACCTCCTTCGAAGCGGCTTTGATATCCGGGGCAAGCATCTGGTCGATCTTTGCCTTGGCGATCCTTATAACCGCGTCCATGGTGAGGTCACCAACAGCCGTATGACCGGCCTCGCTGGAGCCCTTGGCAATGCCGAGCTCCTTCTTTATGAGCTGGCTGACCGGAGGGATGCCAACCTCGATCTCGAAGGTCTTCTTTTTGGGGTCCGTGACGATGATCTTGACGGGAACCTGCATCCCTTCGAAGTCCTTGGTTGCCTTGTTGATCTCATCAACGACCTGTTTAACGTTGAGCCCAAGGGGACCAATGGCCGGACCGAGCGGGGGTCCGGGTGAAGCTTTTCCTCCCTCAACGAGCACTTCAACGACCTGAGCCATTTTTCTCACCTCTCAAACTGACGCTTATTGAGCAGACCTTTCACTCCTTCTGATGTTTGCTTATAAGTCTAACGTATTCGCCCCTGACGGTAACAGGTATCGGAACGATGGCACCTATGAGCTCGACGACTATCTCGTCCTTGGCCTCGTCAACCCTGATGACCTTGGCTTTCTCCCCCTTGAACGGACCGGAGATAAGCTCAACGATGTCACCGGGCTCGAAGCCGCTCACAGCAGGCTTCTCCTCAAGGAAGTGCTCTATCTCTTCAAAGCGAACCTCCCCTGGAAGGGTGCCCTTAGCGTGCTTTATTCCTTTAATAGCCTCGTCAACAGCGCTCTTACTGGGAGCTTCAACGAATATGTATCCCTTAACCTTGGAAGGAGCGAGTATGGCATAGAGAGGAAGGTTGTAAGTGTTAACCTTGCTGTATATCAGCTTGGCAGTGGTTTCCTCCTGCCCCACTGTGACCCTGACCGTGAAGATTCTGCTCTCACCCATGTTATCAACCCCGTTCACAGGCCGGAGCCCGTGATTAGATAACCCAGGATTGTTATCAGGAGACCGATGGTACCGATAACGATCATCCCTATTCCGGTTATCTTCGTGGCCATCTTGTACTCCTTCCAGCTTGGTTTCCTCGTGACCATGAGAACCCTTCTGGATTCTGCAAGGAAGTTCCTGATCTTCTCCCCCATACTCTCGGCCATGTCAAACACCTCACAGCTTTGCATTAACGTAACATAAATGACCTATGGGTAAAGTCAGAAAGTCAAATAAAAAGATAACGGTTGAATATCAGAATTCCTCAACGCCGAGTTTGATCACCCTGCGCTCCTCACCTTCATACGGAGAGGTCTCCTCCTCAGCAACAGCGTACGGTGAGCTGACACCGGTGACAACGAGAAGGATCCTTATCATCTTCTCAAGTTCCTCATCGAGCTGGATGCCCCAGATAACCTGAGCCTCCGGGTCGAGCTTGCTGGTTACGAGTTCTATTATCTGCTGGGCTTCTTCGAGCTTGACGTCGCTTCCGCTGATGCTTATGAGTGCGCCCTTAGCGCCGCTGATGTCAACGTCAAGGAGCGGGCTGTTAAGGGCCTGCTGGGCAGCTTCCAGAGCCCTCTTCTCACTGTCACTCTCACCGATGCCGATCATGGCGACGCCGCCGTCCTTCATAACGGCCCTTACATCGTTGAAGTCGAGGTTGACGAGGCCCGGCTTGGTTATGAGCTCGGTTATTCCCTTGACCGCCTGGACGAGTATCTCATCGGACACCTTAAAAGCCATGTGTATCGGCAGGTTGGGGGCAACTTCCATCAGCTTGTCGTTCGGGATGACTATAACCGTGTCGCTTGCTTTTCTCAACCGCTCAAGGCCGTACTCAGCGTTCTTGATGCGCCTTATTCCCTCAACCGTGAACGGGAGCGTAACGACTGATACCGTTAAGGCACCCATCTTCTTGGCCATTTCAGCGATAACCGGGGCGGCTCCAGTCCCGGTTCCACCGCCGAGACCGCATGTTACGAAGATCATGTCGGCGCCTTCTATAGCTTCCCGGATTTCCCTCTCGCTTTCTTTGGCAGCTTCTTCTCCAACCTTCGGGTTGTTGCCCGCACCAAGGCCCCTGGTAAGTTCCTTACCGAGGAGTATCTTCTTGTGGGCCTTTATCTTGAGAAGGTCCTGAGCATCGGTATTGGCGGCTATTATCTTGGCCCCCTGGATTCCAACCTGCATCATCCTGTTTATGGTGTTGCAGCCGGCACCTCCAACACCAACAACGTATATCTTCGCCTGAATCTGCTCCAGAAGCTTCTTGAGCTCCTCATCAATGTCGCTCTGACCCACGGGCTGGGCCGCAGGAGCGTTGCTCGTTCCAGCGGGAACTGAAGCGGCCTTGTTCATAGCATCTTCAACCAGTTTCAACATCTTCCGACCCTCCGGGTGTAATTTAACACCTGCAACCAAATGCAGGTTCAAAGTATATAAAGTTAGCCAATCAACCCCCCAATGATGGGTTATATTGACGTCGAACGCTTTAAACCTTTCGTCATGACCTTCAGTCCTTAATAAACTCCAACCCCAGCCTTTCGGCCAAACTCCTGGCAAGCTGTCTTGTTTCGCCCCTGCTTCCCTTCCAGTCGGTGTAGATAACATCAACCCCGCCGACAGTTCTTTCAATGGCTTTTAGGAGCATTTCTTCACCCACCGGCTGGGCGTACTTGGGGAGGATGTGACCGAACGCCAGATCAGTCTCAAGGGCGGTGGCGGTCTCCTTCTGGGCGTAGTGCCCGCCCCCTATACCAAGGGCAGTCCTGAACTTCCCGCGGGGCACCCTATTGAAGTTCTCAAGGACGTATACGATGGCTTCAGCCAGTATCTCCCCTGCTCTATCGTTTACCCATTCCTCCTCGCTTGAGCCTATCTCAATGAAAAAGCTTGGAACATCAAGCTCGCTCGGTCCGTGATGGGTTGCCTCGTAACAAACGGTCCATCCAAGGTCATTGAGCTCGCTGAGCTTGGTTAGGGCAAGTTTCATTGCAATAGGGTGCGCAACGGCCAGACTACCGTCCTTTCCGCCGTACATGGCCTCTCCCCAGTTGCCCGTGACGTGTGTGGTCAGCGCCGGGAGCTTCTGCTTGCTCGAATGCCTGGAAGCAAAGGCAATGATTTCCGGTTTTAGCCCAAGCTGTCGCTCTATTGAAGCGTCCAGGCCATCGTAGTATATCATCTCCTCGTTGGTCGTCAGTATGAGCGTATCCCCATTTTTAAACACGGGGTTCCCGTCAAAGAGTTCCCCAGTCTCATTAAAACCAAAGTTCTCGATCAGCTTCTCCATTATGTTCATTGACGCAGGGTCAACCTTCGTGGTCATTACAACCTTCATAGAAGCACCTCCTCAACCTATCGCCATGTTTATTATCGTCTCTCCAATGTTCTCCAGGTACTCCAGGATTCTGCGGTAGCTTTCCTTGGCGACCGACTCCTTGGAGTCTATCTCACCGATGAGCCCACCGAGTTCAAGCATTAGGTGGTCTATCTTCTTAAGATCCCTGTCCTCCACACGATCCATAACCTCAACGAAGAGGTTTTTAAGCCGCTTGAAGTCAAGGCGCTCGGGATTGCCAGCTATGCGGATGAGATGATCGCCTATGCGTTCAACGTTGCGGACAACGAATAGAATTCCTATCATGTCAAAGCTCCGTCTTATAATGCCGCTCTCCTCCCCAAGGGCCCTCTGGCTCATCAGCCTGCTGACGGTCCTGATCACAAGGAAGTAGAATCTGTCAAGCTCATTCTCAAGGTCGTTTATGTCCCTGAGTATTTCCTCATCGGGGGTTACCACGAGGAGTTCGAGGTCACCTATCATGGAAAGGACTATTGAGCGTATCCTGCGGAGTATCTCGGAGAGGTTAACCTCCTCCTCATCCAGCAGGCTCTTCGCTATGATCCTCTGGGGTTCATCGAGGATTATCTCAACGCCGGGGAGACTCTGGAGAACCTTCCTGAGCTTGACCTTGTAGAAGGGCATCTCCTCTGAAAAGATCACCTCAAGGGTGTCGTACCCCTGGATGTACGCGGAGATAACCAGCCTGACTGCCATGTCGGGGGAAAATTCTCTGGATACCGTCAGGACTTTCTTTTCGCTGACTTCTCTGGGTTTCCGGGGGAAAATCGTTATGCTTCCATCGGGGTTTATGTTTAGCGGCACCGTGTCACCCTGCTTGAGCTCGTTCTCCACGACCCATGCTTTCGGGAGAGAAATTATATATGAGCTCCTGCCGGTAAACTGTATCTTTCGGAACTCCATATCAGAGCACCGGGATATATATCCCAAAGTGATTTTAAAGGGTTTCTATAAACCGAGGGATACAAAGGCAGATACTCCAAAAAGAGGCCGAGAATCAAAAACTAAATTAGGAGGAAAACAAAAGCATGTCAGCCCGTACTGCCCGCAACCTGACAAACGGTCGAGTTTGCCTGCAGGCCGAACGCCTCCGGGTGCAGGAAGCGGGCCATCTCATCCACAGCCTCAACAATCCTTGGACTCGGTCTCTCGTAGGGGTTGGCATTGCTGGCCGTGTAAATCCTCCCCGTCTGAACCGCCGTTGTTGAGGAGAACGGCCCGCTGCAGAGCTGGGATGCGTTTATGCCTGCCGTGGGGAGGAGCACTATAACCTCAGGATCCCTCGCGAGAACCTGCTCGTCACTCGGCTTGCCCCACCCGCTGATGTCATCGAAGATGTTCTTCCCTCCCGCAATTTTGATGATGTCGTTGACGAAGGTATCCTTTCCAGCGGTCCAGTACTCGCCCCCATATGCGCTGAGGATGAAGAAGACCCTCGGCCTCGTGAGGTTGGCGACCCTGGACTCAACGTAGGAGATTTCCCCTCTCATCTCGCCGATGACGAGGTCGGCCTGCTCCTTTCTGTTGGTTATTTCACCGAGGAGCTCAACCTGGCGGTAGATTCCGTCGACGTCCTTCGGGGCCACAATGATGACGGGGGCTATCCTTTCAAGCTGATCCAGAATGGACATTGAAAAGTCGTCCGCTATTATGAGGTCCGGGGAGAGGTTGGCAATGAGCTCAAGGTTGGCGTACTTACCGTAACCTCCAACGCGGGTTATGTTGTTCACCGCAGCCGGCCAGTCAGCGTAGTCAGTAACACCAACGAGCTTGTCCCCGGCTCCGATGTAGAATAGGGTCTCAGTTATGCTCGGCGCGAGTGAGACTATCCTACTGGGCTCTCTCTGGATGGTAACGGTCCTGTTCTCAAAGTCCTTCACCGTGATGGGATATTTCTCTGTGAAAGCATCCGGATGCAGAAGCTTCGCAAGGGTCTCAAGACCAAGGATGAGCCTCGGACTGGGGTGTATCAGGTCGTTCTCGTTCTCAATCATGTAAACCTTACCATTCGCAGCAGCGTTTGTCCCTGCGAACTCTTTGAAGGCATCCTCAACACCCATCCCGCAGTGGGGGGTGAGAATTATAACATCGGGGTCCCTGGCGATAACCTGCTCTTCGCTCACGGAGGGCCAGCCCCGGGTGTCGTTGAAGACGTTGACCCCCCCGGCGAGGGAGATGAGGGAACTGATAAAGCTGTCGCCGCCGGCCGTCATCAGCGGGCTACCCCAGGTGACGTAGAACACCTTAACCCTGGGCTCGTCCTTCACGGCGGAGTTTATCCCTTTAATCTTGGCCTGGAATGTGGCAACAACCTCGTCCGCCTTGTCCTCGCGGTTAAAGACATCCCCGAGCAGTTTCAGAACCCTGGAAACATCGTCCATTGTGTGGGCGCGGACGACGATTACCGGAGCTATCTTCTCAAGGCTGTCCAGAATGGGCTGGGAGTACGTATCGGCGATTATGAGGTCGGGGGAGAGATTGGCAATGAGCTCAAGGTTGGCGTACTTACCGTAACCTCCAATCCTCGAAACGTTGGCAACAGCGGGCGGGAAGTCGTCGTAGTCAGTTACTCCGACGATTCTGTCGAAGAGACCCAAGTAGTAGAGGTCCTCCGTTAGGAATGGAGCAAGGGTAACAACCCTCTCAGGTTCCTTGGTGATTTTGACTGTCCTGTTGAGGTCGTCCTTTATCGTGATTGGATAGTACGACCGGGTTGAAGAGGTCATTGAAGTCGTGGTGCTCACGGTAGACGAGGAGGTTGTAGCTGGGGACGGGGTAGACGTTGAGGCAACCATGCTGGTGGTGCTCGTTGAAGTCTCTTGGGACGCCGTTGCGGTGTGTGAGGTTGCTGAAGAGGTCGTTGAAGGAACGGGACTGGACGAGGTAGAGCCCTGAGCTGAGGAGCTCCCTCCAATGCATCCCGCCGCGAAAACCGCCCCGAGGAGCAGAATGAAAACCAGCGCGGTAAACGGAGCCTTCTTCACGTTTCATCACCTGGATTATTTGTCCAGTTAGAATGAGCGAAAGGGTATAAAAGCTTGTTGGATAAAGGATCCAGAACTTTTAGGTACGGTAATCCAAAGGAACGGACAAGAAACGGACACCAGAAACAGGAGAAGCGGTTATGGTGGGGCCGCCGAGATTTGAACTCGGGTCCCCGGCTCCCGAAGCCGGAAGGATAGGCCAAGCTACCCCACGGCCCCCCGAAACACCAAACCGAACCACCTCAACAGCCGGTTCCAAATCCAAAGCCAGCCTAAGCAGCTGTTCAACCAAACGGCTCACATTCGGCCATCTTTCCTTAGCAAGTGTCCACACGTGTGCGTCTAAGGTGAGATTCACTCTCCTCCGCACCCGCCGAGGCCGACTGCGAGCCACCCCTACAGCATTTCCCCCTGTACGTACACCAGACGTTTTTTCCTCCGGTGCAACCAATAACACCACCCCAAATGACTTTATAAATTTTATGGCCAAAAACCTTACGCACAAAACCCCGATAGCTTTTTTAGGCAATACACCATACACACTCACAGGGGATTAGAATGAGCCAGAAATCCAAAGAAGATGAGATCTTTGCAGGGATGATCGGTGGAGGAATACTCGGCGGAGTCCTCGCAGGAGCACCAGGCGCCATAATCGGCGCCATAATCGGCATACTCATAGCATCCACCGACAATGAAAACCCTAAAAAACAAACCCCCTCCGCAAGGTGAACCCCCTTGCAATTCGACTGGATAAGCGCATCCGGCCTCCTCGCTGTTCTCCTACTCGCAATTCACAAAACCCGAAACAAGATCCCCTTCAGAGAAATCCCCCTAAGAACCGTCGCTATTTACTTTCTGACCTCAAACACCCTCATGGCTTCTATACTCCTCCTAAGTTATGGCGTCTTCGGGTGGCCACCCAGCGTCCTAAACGACCTCGGCAGATGGCCACTCCTCTTCTCAGGAGCAGCACTCTTCAAAATCAGCTACGACTCCATCAAAGACGAAATAGGAAGACAATAAACCCCACCACGACCCAAAAAGACCAAGAAAAAAAGAAATCAATCCGAAGTAGAGGCCACGATATGCTTAACCTCATGGTTCACGGTTTTGAGTATTCCTTTTATCTCAATCATCAGGTAGTCCCCTTCCTTTAGATCCAGCAGATCCCTAATGTCTTTTGGAATGCTCACCCTCCCATTGCTAATGACTTTCACAACGAGAGGGATGGATTTCTCCAGTTCAATCCTTCTCAGTTGGGATTGATCTTCCATGGTTTTCACCGTATTCGGTAGGTAAATACACTATTTATAGTTTATGCCACAATGACAACAGTAACCAATGTTTAATACCATTCCTACAATTATTATACCAATTTTTTGAAGATAGGTATTTAAATACCAAATTTGTATTCTAATACTGGTGTCTTCAATGCGCGTGGTGTCTGAGTCGGAGTTATATCGGTTGGCGAGGGAGGACGTGGAAGCAGCCAGGAAGAAGCTCCGCGAAGTGGATTTCGTTTTTGACAGGAACGGGTGGTTCGTCTCCCCCGACTATTACCTGAACAAAATTGAGAGGAGGGTGTGAAAATGCCTGGGTGGCTTGTGCTTGAAGACTCGGACGCAGGAATTGTCTTCGTGTTCGGGACGGAGCATCTGGCTTTTGCTGCAAAACACAGGAACGGTTGCGTGGAAGTAGCTTTTGCGAACGGAGGACACAGCGCGGAATGGTGTATGCAGTCCTGGAAAGAAGTTGAGCGGTTGATTAACCTTCTCCCCAGTATTGATCAGCTCGGCTGGATTCTTATCAGGGACGGGAAGGTGGACAACTGGCGCGGAAGACTCGCGGTTAAAGACGTGAAGGAACTCGCGGAAGAGGAAGAGAACG
>JALTBN010000027.1:0-161480 GCA_027075325.1 Thermococcus sp.
CCCAGGAAGTCATCCCAATGTGGACTACGAGGGCTATTCATCGATAGCCAGGGACATACTGCGCGAAGTGAAGCCTGATGCGGTGTTCGTCCCAGTCGGAAACGGTACCACTCTAGCCGGGATATGGTACGGCTTCCACGGGAGGGCTAAGCCGAGGATGATGGGTGTCACGACGTCCCTCGGCAACCAGCTCCTCTGGGAGTTCTACGGTGACCTGAGGAGGGAGATAGCGGAGACACCGGTCAACGAGCCCCTTGTCTCGGAGATATCCTTCGACCTCGATGAGGCAATGAGAGCCGTAAAGGAATCCAACGGCTACGTTTTCGGCTTTGCCGACGACACAGCTTTCAGGTGCGCTGAGCTGCTCCGCGTTACAACGGGCCTTTCGGTTTTGCCGGCCTCGGCCTTAACGGTTGCCGGTCTGATAAAGTTCGTTCGGAAGTTTGGGATGTGGAGAGGAAACTTCGTGTTGGTGTTAACCGGAGGTGTCCACGGTGGAGAAAGCACTGTTGCTTACGGAGGGGCGTTATCTTACAACGGATGGAAAAACAGCGCACGGGCTCGTGCGGTACTCCAGAAAGTATAAGATAATCGGCCTGATAGACTCGACCCTCGCGGGAAAAGACGCGGGAGAGGTGCTCGACGGCATCAAAAGGAACATTCCAATATACGGAACCATCGAGGAAGCTCTCAGGGAAAACCCCGATGCAAAGTGGCTCATCATAGGCGTCGCCACACCAGGCGGTGTTCTCCCCCCGAGCTACAAGAGGATAGTGGCGAAAGCCATAAAGTCTGGTCTTGGAGTCGTCAACGGCCTCCACCACTTCCTCAGCGACGACCCCTACCTCAGGCGCATCGCGAGGCAGAAAGGAGTCGAGATAATCGACGTCAGGAAGATATTCTACAACTACCGCGTCCCCTTCACCGGGAAGATAGAGGACGTTAAAGCGGCTAAGGTCGCTGTCCTTGGAACGGATGCTGCCATAGGGAAGAGAACCACCGCGATACTGCTCCACGGGGCGTTTAAGACCCTCGGCCTAAAGAGCGAGTTCATAGCGATGGGACAGACAGGCTGGATGCAGGGCTTCAAGTACTGCATAGTGATGGACTCCATCATCAACGACTTCGTTGCAGGAGCAATAGAGGATGTCTTCTACCGCGCCTGGGCAGAGGAGAGACCCGACATAATAGTCACCCACGGCGAGGGCTCGCTCCTTCACCCGGCGTTTCCAGGCGGCTTTGAGCTTATAGGCGCGGCCAGGCCCGACTTCATCATTCTCCAGCATGCGCCGGGAAGAGTGGTCTTCGATGACTTCCCCCAGTACCGCATCCCGCCGCTTGAGAACTACATAAGGATGATAGAGCTCCTCTCAGGGAAGCCTCCAGTAGCGATTACGATAAACACCCAGAACCTCACGAAGGAAGAGGCTCTCGAATGGGCCGAGAGGATAGAGAGCGAGACCGGAATCCTCACGCGCGTCCCGTTCTACCAGGGTGTCGATGATATAGCCAAACTAATAGCGAGCAAAGCGAAGGAGCCTGGAGAGGTGAGGGCGAGTGAGCCTGCCAGAGCTGAAGTGCTTTGACTTCATCCTCATAGAGAGGCCAAAGGTCTCCACAAGGCGCATCTCAGCGAGATATGTACTCGGCATCGACGGAGAGGAGCTGGGTTACAACCTTATCCACCGCTACCACGAGAGGGTTCCCAAGGTCGAAGCCTTTGCAAAGCTGGTTAGCATAATCCCCGCCATAAACTACGGCCTCTTCACACCGGAGATACGCTTTGACTTCCCCCTAGACCCTAGAGACCTGGGGTTCTTCCGCGACATGATGGAGGTCACAGCGAGGGACATCTTCGTCAACAGGATAGCTCAGCCGAGTGAGTTCATAAAACCCGAGTTCATTCCAACGGAAGTGACGCCAGAGATGGCCGAGCCGATGGCGGAGCTCCTACCAGAAGGCGTTGAGGAAGAACCCATCGACTTCGAGCCTGACTATTCCAAATGCGCCGTGATGCTCTCGGGCGGCAAGGAGAGTCTCCTCACCTACGGCATGATGAAGGAACTCGGCTGCGAGGTCTATCCCTTCTTTTACAACGAGTCTGGTGGACATTGGAGGGTGGCGATTCCGGCCTATCGCTGGTTCGAGGGGAACGAGCCGAGAACCAGGAGGGTCTGGAGCAACGCCGACAGGCTCTACACCTTCATAGAGAAGAACATGAAAATCCTCCAGAACGTGGGCAAGCCAAAGGCCGAAGTCTACCCGATAAGGCTGTTCTTCTTCGCGGGCTACTCCTTCGCATTCCTCCCGCTGATGCACAAGTATAACATCGGGAACCTGCTCTTCGGCAACGAATACGACGACCCGAGGGGGCTGAGCTATGAATACAAGGGCATACCTCACTATTACGCCACCTACGACCAGAGCCAGGACTTCGAGAAGTACATGACGCGCTGGTTCGCGGAGAGGGGTCTCGGGATAAGACAGTGGTCGGCTGTCAGACCTATAACCGGCCTCATCGTGGAGCGCGTGCTTCACAGCAGTTACCCGGAGCTCTTCAGGCTCCAGAGGAGCTGCCACTCAGTTCACAGGGAGGGAGACGACTACGTCCCCTGCGGGAAATGCTTCAAGTGCAACGGTGTCCTGACGTTCCTTCTCGCTAACGGCATAGACCCAAGCCTGATAAAGTACAAACCGGAGCACGTTGAAGGCCTCGCCAGGCGCATAAATGAAGGAAAAATCCGGCTGGACAGGGACGAGCTTGAGCACTCCCTCTACCTCATAAAGCAGAGAAATCCAGACTTCCCGCTCGACGGAAAGCCCCACTGGCACGTTGAAATGCTCCACTTCGACGGCAGGAACTCGAACTTCGATGCGATTCCTAAGGAGTTCCGCGAGAAGGTCTACGGACTGCTGGAACCCTACACGAAGGGCTACGCCTACTTGAAGGGCGACCACTGGGTTAGAATCTCAAGGAGGGAGGCAGTGAATGGCCTTACTAAAGAAAAGAAAACCGTCCTCTGAACTGCCGCCGGTTGAAAAGACCGCCGGGGATTTCACCATCCTTGACGGTGAGGACTACCTCGACGAGATATTTGAGAACGACATGAGAATAAGCCGCTCCTTCACGCGCTTCCAGTTGAGCGACGATGACTACGAGGAGAACTACGGGAAGGTCATCAAAAGCCTCCTCTCCACGGGCGAGCACAAATTCTTCGTTGCGGCAGACACCTACGGACGCTACCTCGGCCACGTGTGGGTCTGCCTGAAGATCGACACTGTGGACTTCGTCCCCTCGGCCTACATATACGACATTGAGACCCTCTTCCCGGGGATTGGGATAGGGAACGCTCTCCTGAAGAAGGCAGAGGAATGGGCGAGGGAGAACGGGGCAAGGAAAGTCTCACTGAGGGTTGACGTTAACAACCCCGCGAGGAAGTGGTATTCCGAAAAGGGCTACTCTGAAAGGGCAGTTATTATGGAGAAGATGCTTTAATAGTATGGGCGACAATAATGGGAGAAACAGAGGAGCAACCTTAAGGTTGCCCCTTGAACAGCCTCTTCAAGTTCCTCTCAAACGGCGGCCACACAACTCCCCGATCCGTGATTATCCCAGTGAGGTACTTGTGTGGCGTAACGTCGAACGCTGGATTGTAGACGTCCACATCGGGAGCAATCCTGCAGCCGCCGCAGGTGAGGACTTCCTCCGGTTTCCTCTCCTCTATGGGTATCTCCTTCCCGCTCTTAAGGCTCATGTCTATCGTTGAAAGCGGTGCCACCGTGAAGAAAGGTATCCCGTGCTCCCTCGCGAGAACTGCCAAACTGTATGTCCCTATCTTGTTGGCGAAGTCGCCGTTGGCAACTATCCTGTCGGCGCCGACTATTATAGCATCCACCTTGCCCTGCTGCATGACGAAGCCTGCCATGTTGTCGGTTATGAGCTTCAGCGGAATTCCATCGTAGTGGTACTCCCAGGAGCTCAGGCGGGCGCCCTGGAGGATGGGCCTCGTCTCGTCCACCCAGAGGAGCCTGAGCGCTCCATCACGGTGCATAACCCTCAACACGGCCCCAACGGTTCCGAGCTGGACGGTCGCCAAACTGCCGGCGTTGCAGTGAGTGAGGACGTTCCCCTCCGGCAGAACCTCCGCCCCGTAGTGGCCCATCCTGAGGTTCGCCTCGACATCCTCGTCGGCTATCTTTTGGGCTTCAGCGACTATCAACTTCTTTATCTCCTCCAGAGGGCTTTCGAGGTGCTCCTCCACGAGCCTCTTGATCCTGTTGAGCGCCCAGAAGAGGTTCACGGCCGTTGGTCTCGTGTTCTTGAGCCTGTCGTAAGCGGAATAAAAGCCGTCCATGAAATCGTCCTTCGTTTTGGCTTTGGTTGTGTCTACGTAGAGGGCCAGACCGAAGGCGGCGGCCGCTCCAATTGCCGGCGCACCGCGGACCTTCATCGTGACTATCGCCTCTGCGACCTCATCAACGGTCGTCAGCTCTACCGTCTTGAACTCCCCGGGCAGAAGCCTCTGGTCGATCATGATAACCTTTCCCGTCTCATATTCCACGCTCCTCGGGAGCCTCGTGAGTTCCTCCGGTCTGTACCTTATCTCCACCGCTATCACCCCAAAGGGTTTAAGGGAAGAACTTAAAGCTCCTTCGGTGAGCCAAATGGTGCTGAGAATATTCGTGACCGGCCCCGCCGGCGTTGGAAAGACGACTTTGATAGAGAGGATTGCGAAGGAAGCCGACCGCTGGGGCTATCTCGTCGGCGGAATGATAACGCGGGAAGTGAGAAGGGGTGGAAGGCGCGTCGGGTTCAAAATCACCGCCCTCGATACCGGCGAGGAGGGAACCTTAGCGAGCATCAGGGGCACTTCCCACCTGCCGGGAGTTCCCTTTGGGAAGTACGTTGTACACGTTGACGAGATCGAGCGCATCGCTGTTCCTGCCATAAAGCGCGCTCTGGTCGAGGCCGATCTGATGGTCATCGACGAGATAGGCCCGATGGAGTACAAGAGCAACGAGTTTGCCAGGGCCGTCGGGGAAGTCCTGAAGTCAGAGAAGCCCCTTTTGGCGGTCGTCCACAGGCATTTCGTGGACAGATTCCGCCCCCTGGGCGAGATTCACGCGTTGAGCTTTGAGAACAGAAACGCGGAGTTTGGAATAATCCTCGACGAAGTTATGAAAGAGCTGAGAGGTTCAGAGGTTGAGTGAGTCCTTGCAGCTCTCGCACACCCACTTCTCCTCTCCCTCAATATAGACCTTGTAGAGGGGCCCGTACTGGCCGCACAGTTCGCAGATGCCGTAAACCTCTGTCTCTTCTTCAGTTTCTTCCTCTTCCTCGCTGTTAATGTTGTTAAGGGCCGAGAGAAGGTCAGCTGCGGTGACAAAGCCTATCGGTTTTCCAATGCGGGTTACAAGGAGTCTCCTTATGCCCTTATCCATCATCCTATCAATCGCGTCCTGGATCGTGTAGTCATCCTCTATAGTTACGGGGTTTTCGGTCATGACGTCCTTTACAAGGACTTTCTTGGGATCCCTTCCCTTGGCCACAACCTTGTCGAGGATGTCGCGGTCGGTTATTATCCCCACTACCTCATCATTCTTGTCCACCACAACGGCGCTCCCAACCTTATTGCGGGCTAGGATCCTGGCCGCCCTGTGGACGGTATCATCTGACCTTACGAGTACTGCCTTTCTCTTGACTATCTGGCCCACGGTGATCTCTGCCATGCTACCACCCCTTTCAGCGGGAGTTGGAAAGGAAACTTAAAAACGTTTTGGAGTTCTCCTCTTCAAAAAGTAGTAAGAGACCAGAAACACCGCCACAAACACTGCAACCGTCAGGAGAAGTGGGATCCACCCTTGACCTGCTCCAGATTGGGGAACGGGACTTCCAGTATAGTTTGCCGGGCTGCCCGTGGTCGAGATGACAGCACCGCCAGTCGTGTTAGGGGCCCCAGCCGTTGAAACCACGGAGGTAGGTATCACAGTTGAATTCCCGGCGGCCATTTTCGAGGCAGTCGAGTTCGTAGGCGTTGTTATAACGAGCAGTGTGGAATTGGAGCCGTTGGCAACTGAATGCCCAACGTTTGAGGCATTGGAAACTCCCCCAATGTTCCGCACAGGAGGGCCCGGAAGGAGCAGCCTCCTGGAGGCTTCGTATACAAGTGCCGATATGAACGTAGCGATGCTCAGGCTTATCACATGGAGCTTTTCAATGGCGGGGAGTTTCTTGGTGACCTTCGCCGCCTCCCGCCTGGGGACAAGAAGGATAGGCCTGCTGGAAGCCCTGTAGAGCCTGACCTCCTGAAGCCTCTTGCCGTACTTTACGCCAGCTACCTCAACAAGCCCCACCCGAAGCATCCTGTCTATGTGGTAACTTACTGTGGAGATAGGGAAGCCAAGTTCCCTGGAGAGCTGGGTTATCGACTTGGGTTCCTCTTCAACGGCATGGAGGATAGCCAGGGCTTTATCGTTGGTTATAATCTGAGCGAGCACCTTAGCAGTTTCATCGTTTATGTCAATGACCCGCTTATCCCCCAAGAACCCCACCTAAAGAGAGTGGGGGAGCATCCTATTAAAAGTTTCCAAAGCTTCAAAGAGAATTGCAGTGAACGAGAAAAATCCAATGAGAGTAAAAGGAAAGGGATTAAACCCCTCTTATTCACGGCTTCTCAAGGAGTATCTCAATGGTCGAGGTGTTGGCGGTCCTGCCGTCGGCGGTCGGAAGCTCCTCGGTGCCGATCTTGATCTCCTTGACCCTGACCTCTGGGAGGAACCTGTTCCTGACGATCTCGGCGACGTCAACGGCCCTGCTGATAGCCCTACCGCGAGCCTTCACGGTGACCTCCTTGGCACCCTCGTTGAACTGGGTGATAACGGCCAGGACGTAGTTCATAACCGGCTTCTTTCCAATGTAGACAACGTGCTCCTCAGCCATTTCTGGCACCTCCGAAGTTTTGTCAATGGGCATCTCAAGTGTGCCGGTTAAATACTTTTCGGTCGCTCGGCGGCGTTATTGGACACTCCCCTGTCCCCTATGAGGGAATAGAATGCTCAAAAATGTCCCTACATATTTATGTTAAGCGAAAGGTTTTAAGGGTTTAAAATTGCCATATACTTGGTGATACAATGGCCGTTCATCCCATAGATTACAGGTACGGGAGCGAGGAGATGAGGAAAATATGGGACGAAGAGAACAAACTCCAAAAGCTTCTCGATGTCGAGGCCGCACTGGCGAGGGCCCACGCGAAGGTTGGAAACATACCCGAGGAGAGCGCCCGCGTTATTTCCGAGAGAGCCAGCACGGAATGGGTTAAACTTGAGCGCGTCAAGGAGATAGAAGCCGAGATACACCACGACATAATGGCCGTTGTCAAGGCCTTGAGCGAGGTCTGCGGGGAGCACGGGAAGTACGTCCACCTCGGTGCAACTTCTAACGACATAATAGACACCGCCAACGCGCTCCTCATAAAGGAGAGCCTTGAAATGGTTGAAAAAGACCTCAAAAAACTCCGCTCTCTTCTGAAGGAGCTCGCCAAAAGACACAAGTACACGGTCTGCATTGGCAGAACCCACGGGCAGCACGCGATTCCGACTACATATGGGATGAAGTTCGCGATATGGCTCGACGAGGTTCAGAGGCACATCGACAGGCTTAACGAGCTTAGGGAGAGGGTTCTCGTCGGCCAGATGAGCGGCGCCGTTGGGACGATGGCGAGCTTCGGGGAGAAGGGCCTTGAGATACAGAGGCTCGTCATGGAAGACCTTGGACTAAAGCCAGCGAGGATAAGCAACCAGATCATCCAGAGGGACGTTTACGCAGAGCTGATGGCCTTCCTGGCCCTCGTTGCTTCCACCCTCGACAAGATCGCCCTCGAAATTAGAAACCTCCAGAGAACCGAAATCCTGGAGGTCAGCGAGCCCTTTGGCGAGAGGCAGGTGGGTTCCTCAACGATGCCCCACAAGAGGAATCCCGTGAGGAGCGAGAAGGTGAGTGGTCTGGCGAGGGTTCTCTACTCCAACGTGATTCCGGCTTTGTTGAACAATCCACTCTGGCACGAGAGGGACCTGACTAACTCCTCGGTGGAGAGGGTTATCCTTCCCGAGAGCTTCGTTCTCATTGATGAGATGCTGAAGAACACAATAAAGGTCCTTAGAGGTCTTGAGTTCTTCCCGAAGAACATAGAGCGCAACCTCTACATGACAAACAACCTGATAATGGCCGAGCCTTTGATGCTCAAGCTCGCCGAGAAGGGCATGGGGAGGCAGGAAGCGCACGAACTCGTTAGGAGGCTTGCTATGAAGGCCTTCCGCGAGGGGAGGGACCTCCTTGAGGTCGTGAGGGAGAGCGAGGAAGTTAGAGAATTCCTCAGCGATGAGGATCTTGCCTCGCTAAAGCCAGAGAACTACATTGGGCTGGCGCCGCAGATAGTGGATAACGTAATTGCCTTTATAGAGAAGAAAGAGCGCGAAGAAGACAGTTAAAGGCTTTAATGCCTTTTTCTGGCTTTCTCCTTCTCTTTTACCTGCTCTATTTTCATGTGCGGATCGACCCTCAAATTTTTCAGTGAATTTTAACTTTTTTATATTTTGATAAAATTACTTTTAATAAATCTAATTTTTATATATCTTAATTAATTGATATTAATATATTTTTAAACATTGATATAATTGCTTAGATTAAAGAGTGTTAGAATCACTAACAATAATATTAACCTTTTTTGATTTTTAACTGTACTATACAGTAATGTTAGCACAATGTACATGGTTATTTAGAATGGATGGAGTCATTGATGGATCCGAAACAAGAATCACATGAACCTTTTCAGGATACAGGCCTTTGAACTATGAGATCGGGCATATTCATCACAAAATCCAGTTACAATTAAAGGTAGTTATGATGCGGTTGGCACGTGCCGGTGGGGAATGTTCAACAAGTACCCACCATGACAAAGCTGTGTGTGGATGATGATATTGCAACCAAGTTATCCTCTTTAAGCTCGCAGTAGGATATTCCTCTGGATACTCTCAGTTCGACTGAAGCAGCGGCAACATATATAGGTTTAGACCCCCACGACACTAAGCAGCCCTCCGAGTAGACTTTTGTGATGGGTACTTAAGGACTACTCTTATACAACCTGCATCCTCAAACACTGGGGCCGCGAGATACAATAGAAACACTGCCTCTTTTGTGTATATAGATGTGCATAAGATTTGGATATAATGTACCTTATATCTAATTATCAAGAACATAAAAGTACACTAAACGGGCTCATGAGAGGGGTGTGAGCTCGAAAGGCGATTGCAGCGATCTGGGCTCTGCTAAACAAGAGCCCACTTACTATGGGTCTAATTGGTCAACTAAAGATAGCTGGTAAGACGGGAGATCCTCATTCCCTGCCGGTTAGGAGGTGAGGATCTTGTATCTCCAGTCAAATCTGAGGATCACTTTTTGAGGCCTCTTAGAGCTTCACCGGTCTGATAGAGGTCCAAGTGAAATACTAACCTGTTTTTGGGCAACTAACGTGTTCCCATAGAAGCTGAGCTTTTGCCGCCCCCGGGGCCGGCGTATGGGGATAGAACACACGTCGCTTTTAAAGAGTTCCTATCCCGTGTCCCCCCCAAGCTTAGTTATTCTCAGTGGATGCTCTCCTGTGGCGGTACTCCGCGGCTCACAGGGGTTGCTGAGAATACCTGTTTTTAGTGTGCGCCTGCTCACCCTATGACTACCGTTAATAGTACACAAATTTTGGTGCTGAGAGCCGAGTATATTCATGACAATTTTGTTCCTTTTTGATATGTGTCTATGCCTGTACCTATTGGCACCCTTGGGATACTTCTTACGATAAGTTCTACTAATATAACTTTAAATATTAAAAAATTATGATTTTTTAATATTTTAATTTTTAATAAAAAATAAAATTTTTTATATTTAATTTTATACTAAATTATTTTATATTTTTTATTTTTGTTTTAAAGTAATTTTATATATTATATAACAAGTATTAAAAATACTTTTATTTAAAGTAACAATTCGCTGTATTTTCTGTGAGATGCATCGGAGGATGATATTAGGGCGACCTAACTAAAAATTTTCCAATATATTGAATACATTATAAATAACATGATTAAAAAGAGTTAAATCAAATGAGCTAGATATAGAAAGCCGGTGAGAGAACCATGAGGTTACCATCGCACAAGACAAAAATCGTTGCCACTATCGGGCCGGCCTCAGATGATTCCAAAACGCTGGAAGCTCTGATAAAAGCAGGGATGAGTGTTGCCAGGATAAACTTCTCGCACGGCACGTTTGAGGAGCACAAAAAGAGGATTGAAAGAATAAGAAGGGTCTCGGAACGCCTCGGCCGCAGGGTCGCGATACTGGGTGACCTCCCAGGGGTTAAGATAAGGGTAGGGGATATCATCGGAGGGAAGGTCGAGCTCCGGCGCAACCAGACCGTGACCCTGACTGTGAGGGACGTTGAGGGGATGGAGGGTCTGATCCCCGTAGAGTTTAAGGACTTTCCAAAACTTGTCTCCCCGGGCGATGTTATCTACCTCAGTGATGGCTTCATCGTTCTCAAAGTCGTCAAGGTTGAGGGGACCGATGTTGTTTGTAAAGTTGTAGCCGGTGGGATGCTCTACTCCCACAAGGGCATCAACATACCAAACGCGAGGATCCCGATGGAGGCCGTAACGAAGAGGGACCTTGAGATCCTTGAGTTCATGGCTGAAAACGGTGTGGATGCCGTCGGAATAAGCTTCGTGGGCTCAGCATATGATGTTCTCAAGGTCAGGCATTTCCTTGAAAAGCAGGGCGCCAGGATGTTCGTGATTTCAAAGATAGAACGGCCCGATGCCATCAGGAACTTCGACGAGATACTTTCGGCCTCGGATGGTGTGATGATAGCTAGGGGGGATCTCGGCGTCGAGATGCCCATTGAGAAGCTCCCCATCCTCCAGAAGAGGCTTATAGGAAAGGTTATGATGGCAGGGAAGTCGGTTATAGTGGCCACCCAGATGCTTGAGAGCATGACGACCGAGAAACTCCCCACCAGGGCCGAGGTCACGGACGTTGCAAACGCTATACTGGACGGAGCCGATGCTGTTATGCTCTCCGAGGAGACCGCCGTTGGTAAGTACCCCGTCGACGCTGTCAGGATGATGACGAAGATAGCCCGGGCCACCGAGTCGTACAGGGAGGGCTTTGGCAACGTGAGGATGCTTGAGTGGAAGGAGAAGATCCCGAAGAGGGGTACCATAAAGGACGCCATTACGAGGAGCATAATAGAGGCCCTGCAGGTTGTGGATGCCAAGTACATCCTGACCCCCACTAAAAACGGGTACACCGCTCGCCTGATCTCCCGTTTCAGGCCGAGGCAGTGGATACTCGCGTTCACGAGCGATGAGAAAGTGGCCAACGGGCTGATGTTCAGCTATGGAGTGTATCCATTCGTCGTTGAGAGCCACGACGAGAACGAGATAATCCGTCTGATTAAAGGCCTCGGCCTTGCCAAGGAAGACGACACCGTGCTCCTGACCAAGGGGGCACCGGTTGGGAAGACCGTGGGGACGAACACCGTGAGAATCTTCCAGATTCCATGATTTTTAATCTCTTTCACTTTCTCTTTCAGAAGGGTTTAAATTAGAGATAAAGAGAAACAACCTTCAAACCTTGATCCTCTTCCAAACGGTTCCCTGCGGTGTGTCTTCAAGCTGTATTCCGAGCTCCCTCAGCTCGGCCCTTATCTTGTCAGCTAATGCGAAGTTCCTCTCCTTCCTGAGCTGGGCGCGGACCTCTATGAGGAGCTTTATCAAAGCTTCTTCCTCGCCGGCCTTCTGCTCGCGGAAGTAGTCCTCGAAGATGCCGAAGACTTCGCTGACAATCTTGAAGAACTCCCAGGCCTTCCTCAGTATGCTCTCCTTCGGTGTCTCCACTTGAGTTAGATAGCGGTTGACCGCGTTGCTGGCCTCGAAGACCGCCTTCAGGGCCTCGGCCGTGTTGAAGTCGTCGTTCATGGCCTCGTAGAACTTCTCCCTCGCGTTCCTTATCGCCTCGTAGGCCTCGAACTCCTCACTTCCCCACTTGAAGGAAATCTCCGCCCTCTCCATCGCCACGCGGATGTTCTCAAGGGTGTTGTAGAGCCTCTCCAGGTTGTTCTTGGCGTGCTCCATGCCCTCCTCCGTGTAGTCGAGCGGCGAGCGGTAATGCCTCTGGAGCACGAAGAGCCTTATCACCTCGGGGTCGTAGCGCTTCAGGGCTTCTCTGATGGTTATGAAGTTTCCGAGGCTCTTGCTCATCTTCTCGCCGTTTACCATGAGGAAGCCGGTGTGCATCCAGTAGCGGACCCACTCGTGGCCGGTGCACGCTTCCGTCTGCGCTATCTCGTTCTCGTGGTGCGGGAAGATGAGGTCGTTCCCGCCGCCGTGGATGTCGAAGCTCTCGCCGAGGTATTTGGTGCTCATTGTGGAGCACTCTATGTGCCAGCCGGGCCTTCCCTCGCCCCAAGGGCTTTCCCACTTCGGCTCTCCCGGCTTGGCCTTCTTCCAGAGGGCGAAGTCCTCCGGGTTCTTCTTCCCTTCGCCAGGCTCGACGCGCGCTCCCTTAACGAGGTCCTCGACCTTTATCCCGCTGAGTTTTCCATAGTCCTTGAACTTGCGAACCTCGAAGTAAACCCCATCGCTGCCCTCGTAGGCGTATCCCTTCTCCTGGAGCTTCCTGATGAATTCTATGATGTCCCCGATGTGCTCGGTGACGCGGGGATAAACGTCGGCCGGCTTGACCTTTAAAGCCGCCATGTCCTCTAGGAAGTAGCGCAGAAACTTCTCGGCGAGCTTCTTCGGGTCTTCGCCGGTTTCGTTCGCCCTCTTAATGATTTTATCGTCTATGTCTGTGAAGTTCATGACCATCAGGACGGTGTAACCACGGTGCTCGAAGTAGCGCCTAACCACGTCGAAGGCTATGTAGGTTCTGGCATGACCTATGTGGGTGTAATCGTAAACCGTTGGTCCGCAGACGTACATTCTCACCTCGCCCTCTCTGAGCGGCCTGAACTCCTCCTTCTGCCTCGTCTGGGTGTTGTATATTCTTATGGCCATCTTCACCACCGGGGAAACTTCACGGGGGCGTTTTATTAGGTTATCGCCTTTGCTATGGTCAGGTTTGTGTACAGGAATTCCCCCTGATGCCGGCAAAAGCTTAAAAGAGGTGGCCTTGAATGCCACTCAGGACTCTAAGGAGGTAATGATCATGACGAAAGTTCAGAAGGGAGACGTCATAAGACTTCACTACACCGGAAAGGTCAAGGAGACCGGTGAGATATTCGATACCACCCATGAGGAAATCGCAAAGGAGGCCGGTATTTACAATGAGAAGGGCATCTACGGCCCGGTTCCGATAGCGGTTGGAGCCGGCCACATTCTCAACGGCCTCGACGAGCAGCTTGAGGGACTTGAGGTCGGAAAGAAGTACGAGATAATCGTCCCGCCTGAGAAGGGCTTCGGCAAGCGCGATCCCAAGCTGATAAAGGTGTTCACCCTCGGCCAGCTCAGAAGGGCCGGTGTATACCCCATCCCAGGAATGCCGATAGAGCTTGAGACGGGCGAGGGCAAGAAAATCAAGGGAAGGGTAATGACAGTCAGCGGGGGAAGGGTCAGGATAGACTTCAACCACCCCTACGCCGGCAAGCACCTCGTCTACGAAGTTGAGGTAATCGAGAAGATAGAGGACCCAATAGAGAAGGTTAAGGCCCTTATAGAGCTCCGCATGCCCAGGGTTGACCGCGACAAAGTCATAATCGAGGTCGGTGAGAAGGACGTCACCGTTGACTTCCATGAGGTTCTCGACCAGATCGACAAGAACACCCTAGTTCTCAGCGAGATAATCCTTGAGAGCGACCTTAAGTTCATCGGCTACGAAGAGGTCAAGTTCAAGCCGAGCGTTGACGAGCTGCTCAAGCCACCGGCAGAGGAAGGGGAAGGAGGGGAGGAAGAAGGCTCCGAACCTGAAAAGACCACCGAAGAAGCCCCTAAAATTCCACAGGAAAGAGAGGAAGGGGAAAAATCTGAAGCCCCCAGCAGTTCGGAGGATACCCACGAAGAGGAAGCCGACGAGAAAGCCTCATCTCATGAGAAAGAAACGGCTGAAGAAACCTCTGAGAACCCCGAGGAAAGTGCGGACGAGTGAGCCCAAACTTTTATAGTCTTTTCTCTCCCAATTATTTGAGGTGAGACGATGGACTCACTCCAGAGGGAGAGGCTTAACAGGCTCGTGATGGACCTCACCCACAGGTTCTCGCGGGAGGACGAGAGGAAGATAAGGGATGCCCTTCTGGCCCTGCGGAGGGTTATGGAGATCCCCGTGTCATACCTCAATCCATCCTCACGTTACCATCCTGTCGTCGTGTTCAAGAGGCGCTTTGGCAGCGTTGAAAAGGAAGCGATGGTCTCCCTCGTAAACCTCAACGTACTGAACAGGTACAACATGCCCGGATGGCGGAGAAGCGTTGAGTTCCGTCTCGACAGAGACGTGGTTTTTATCGAGCACGTTGGAGGCGTTGAAACCCTCTTCATAGGGGAACCAGGAACCCTGTCGCGCCTGAGGGACGCGCTCCGCAGGATACTGGAACAGATGAGCTTCAGACCGAGGAGCTTCGTCCTTTTCTACAACCACATCTACATGGACTTCGGGAACAACCGCTTCATCAACTTAGAACTGAGGGGAAGCGACCTGACGATAAGGCTTGTGAACCTGAAACCCAGCGAGGCAAGCAGACTGCTTGGAAAAGCCATTCCCTATATGGATTCCACATTCGGGAACAAGAATGCCGATTTCTACAAGCTCCTCTTTATATACGCCTCGGAAACAGCCGGAACCTTTGACTGGTTCTTCCACCGCTACGTTATGCCCCGGCTGAATCCGGAGCAAAGGAGCTTCCTTGAAGACATGCACGACTACCGCAACTTCATCCAGCTGCTCTATACCCACGTATCGAGGATAAACAAGGACAGACTCGGTGACGAAGTCGGCATCAGGGTCGTGAGGCGCTCAAACCCCAACAGGCCGCTGGAGATAGGCATAGCGTTCACGAACAGGGGGATCCTCATCAGGAGGTACCCCAACACGGTAACCCTCAGCTTCATGGTGTGAGCCCATGGAGCGGGCTTCCCTCCTCTTTCTCGCCCTGCTGCCGCTGGTAATTCTCGCAAGGTACCCTCCCCTGGAAAGGGGACTGGGAGCATGGGCGGTCTGGTTACTGGTGGTTTACCTTGCGGTTCCCGCACTTGTCGCGAAGGCCCTGGGGTTCAGGCTGGAGGAAGTCGGGATAAACCCCCCAAACGGGCGGGGGGTAAAGGCCGCACTCATCCTGATGGCACTCGCCGCGCTCCTGAGTATAGCCGGGACATTTGTTCCCTCGATGGTGGCCTACTACCCCAGGTTCACTTTTAATGGGTGGTGGGGCTTCCTGGAAGGTGAGCTGCTCATGGGGGCAATCATGCTCACCCACGAGGCCTTCTTCAGGGGGTTTCTGCTCTTTCCGCTCGCCAGAAAAAACCGATGGGGAGCAATCCTGGCGCAGGACTTTCCTTACGCGCTGGCCCACATAGGAAAGCCGGGGATTGAGGTTCCTTACTCTTTCATGGCAGGCGTAATCTTCGGCTGGGTCGATACAGAGGGAGAGAGCTTCGTTCCCAGCTTCCTCGTGCACTGGTTCGGCTCGGCTTTCTTTGACCTCCTGTGCGTGTTCGCAAAGACGGGTCACCTGGCGTGGGTTTGATTCCTCTCATTGAGAAAGGATACAGGCACAGTGGAGAACAGAAAGGAAGAAACGGAAAACTGGAAAAGAGCAACTCACTGGAGCATGCCCTCAAGTTTTTCAACGAACTGGATGCTTCTCTTTATGTCGGCGAAGTAGTTCTTGGCCCTCTCGACGTGCTCCTTCTCCACCTTACCGCCGCCGGCCAGTATACTGGCCGGGGAGAGCAGCTGAACGGCATAACGCAGGCTGGTTTTTTCTCCGAGCTCCGCAAGGTATTCAACGGCCTCCTCGCTTACCTCGACGTTCTCCTCCCTGGCGCGGATTTTGACTATCTCCCTGACCTCTTCCTTCCTGTAGGGGTGGGTGTTGATTATGAGGAGCCTGTCGAGCATGTCTATCGGGATTCCGTGCGGGGCCTTTATGTCGGTTCCCCTTATCGTTGTCATGCCCCTGTTCGTCGCCAGGATCAGTATCGGCGCCAGCTCGCCTTCCATGGCCCTGGCAAGGAAGGAGAATGCCTCTATGTCAAGCATGTGACACTCGTCGATGAAGAGAACCCCTGGAACGAGGGTGGCCCTCCCCTCCTCTATCCACTTTTTGACGGTCTCGTCGACCCTGCTCCTGACCTCGTCGCTTATCTCGGCCCCGGAGCTGAAGAGAAGGCCGAATATGTTGCCGCGGGCGTTGGCGACGTCCATGTCGTGAAGGGTGACCGTGTAGGTGAACTCCTTGATCTTGAGAACCGGACCGCTTGGGAGGTTGACCTTTCTCTTGAGGAAAAGACCTTCCTCCTCCTTGACGGTTCCGATCTTTGATATCCTCCCTGTTTCCGCGTCGATCTGGATGACATCGCCCTCTTCAACGCCCATCCCCATGAGCTGGTATGCTATCTCCCTCCCGGCCCGTACGGTCTTCTCGTCGTCTTCGGTGCGGAGGGTTATTGTGACGCTCTCTGGAACCTCAACGTAGGGATTGAATGGGTGTTTAGTTTTGTTCACCTCTATCCTCTTGATCTCCCCCTCGTAGACCTTTCTTTCCTCGCTTATCCTCACGCCTATGGCCCTTCTCATGGCCTGCTTGAGGAACTCCGTCTTGTTGACCTCGCTGGAGTATATCTCGCTCCCCGCTATCTGGACGAAGGGAACATCCTCGCCAAGCTCTCTCGCTATGCCCATCGCTATAGCCGTCTTACCGCTGCCCGTCGGGCCGACGAGGAGAATCCCCTTTCCAGCGAGCTTACCGCGCTTTATGAGCTCAACCGCTATCCCAGCTGCTTCCCTCG
The DNA here is from genome assembly GCA_027075325.1 of Thermococcus sp. GTDB lineage: Archaea > Methanobacteriota_B > Thermococci > Thermococcales > Thermococcaceae > Thermococcus. The sequence goes on from JALTBN010000027.1 coordinate 17,044, forward strand.
CCTCTACCTGGCCCACCATTCCATCGGCGATGAACTCAGCCTTCCCGTCCTTGAGACCGAGCCCCTTTATGTGGGAGTGCATTCCAATCCTCTCGAAGCTCCTTGGAGCGGTTACCTCCTCGATGACGGACATGACATCACCCCCTTAATCTTTCCAGGAGTTACTAAAAGAGGAGAGTTTAAAAACTTGACGGAGGTCATCTGAAAAGTCGTCTTATGTGTCTGAAGGCCTCTTCTTCAGGTGTGTAGTCCTCTCTGGCCTCGGAGAGAAGCCTATGATCGCTGGCCTTTCCTCTGATTGCAAAAGCCCTCTTTAGGGAGGGGTAAGATGCTACAATAGAGGCAGGAATTGAGCCCAGAGGCGCTATCACGCTTTTAAATGGAATGTTCTTTGCGACCCAGACTCCAGATGCGAGGAGGAGAAGCCCGAGGGTTAGGTTTATGGCCCTTTTGAAAACAGATATTGGGAACTCAGCGTAGGGAATCCTTCTGTCGGTTCCATCAACGTAGGCACGGTATCTGAAGAGACCGTATTTGTACTCAATGCGCCAGATGGGATAGTAGACCAGACCGTCCAGTTCGGGCTCGAAACCGGGCATTCCAACCTCAACGTTCTTCCAGTGAAAATACCGCTCAGCTTCACGTTTCAAAAGCTCTCTAATGCTGTTTTTGAGAAGTTTTTTGGCATCTTCTTCGCTCAGGTTTTCTTTCAAAAGTTTGCCCCTCACGTGGCCGTCAAAATACCTCCTGCCTCTGATGGGCAGGGGATAGCCAACGAGCTCTTCAAAGCCTTTAACAGCTGGAACCGTCATGTAATTAAAGAACTCAACGTAGCCGGCCCCATCCTTCGAGATTAATCCTTTTCTGGCAACCCCCCGGGCCCTAACAAAGAAGAGGTAGAATGGAACGTAGAGAAGCTCCCTTCTGACTATGCGGGCCTTCCATTCAACATCGTTGGGAGAAAGGCGCTGTATCCCTATGAACGCCACCAGAGCCTTCCAGGGGTTCTCAACGCGCAGTGGGTAGGTAAACGTTCTGGCCTCGCCGAGCTTTATCTGAAAGCCACAGTAGGGACAGGTAACCACACCGGTTTCTTCAGTCTCAAACTCGGCACCGCAGTGAGGGCATCTCACTTTCATTTCTCCACCCTCACATCCCTTGCAACTTTCTTTCCGTAGCCTCTGGCCAGCTCAAAGCCGAAGTAGGTCCCGATGGCCGGCAGGAGAAATATGACACCTCCACCCTTTCCGGCGTGGGCCAAAGCTTCCCAGTAGGTAAAGTTCCCGTAAATGGCAAGGGAGAAGCCGGCAATTGCTATCCCTATTAATGAGACGAGGGCGTAGTGGATCTTTCTCCACAGCCTTACGGGTTCAACTGCCAGAACTTCTTTACCATAGTGGCCATCGTAGGCGACGAAGTACGTTCCGCCTTCAATGTCGTAGTAGACCTTCCAGAAGGGGTAGAAAATGAGGGCAATCTCTTTCACATCGCCCTCAAATTTAAAGAATTTCAGCTCGACGTCCTTCGGGACGCGCCGTTCTTTTGCTACGTCGGAGGCCCTGTCGGAAAGTGCCATCTTCGCGTATTGCTTTCCAAAGTCGGAGTTCAGGAACGCCAGCTCAAGGTTCTCCCACTTCTCCGGCGTCAACGAGCCAATAGGCTTGACGTCCATCATATACTTCAGCGTGTCCTCTATCCTCCTGGAGGAGGGGTAATCATAGCGCTCGAACTTAAGGGCCAGCTCTTCAACGGCAGGGTCATAAACGTTTCTTCTGGCAGAGACGCATACAAGGGACTCCATCTCAAACTTTTTGGACTTCACAATGGCTTTGGTAGTGTTCCCCTTCTTTTCGTAGATGATATACCGCATGTTTCCCCTGCCCTTGACAATCCCCAGCCACAGGGGGACGTAATAGCCCTCAACCTTAACAACTTTTATCTTGCCCCGTAGCCCCCTGTAGTTCGGGTCTTTTTGGACTCTCTCCTGAAAACGGCGTAGGATTTCCTTTTTGGGCAGGCTCTTCACAAAGAAGACGTTTTTCTCCGTGAAAACCCTATCATATGCATTCGGGTAACCGCAGTAGGGGCAGACGACGATTATATCCTCTGGAGTTACGTCGAGGGGCGCCCCGCAGTGCTCGCACTTGAAAACTTCGATGATTACCACCGAAGATTAAGATATAATTAAGGATTAAAAGTTTTTGGCTCAGGCCGTCGATCCCGGGCATCGTTCACCCCAAAGGCCAATCTCATCATCGCCCTGGGTAGTTGTGGGATGGGGATTTAAGGGTTCCCATAGACTGGACTCACCCTCTCCACCCGTACTCCCCTATGAGGGGAACGAATGCAACGCCGCCGTGATTTTTGACCTTTACCGAGCCATCTGGACGTTTAATAATCTCTAAAAGGTCCTGCCAGAGGTGGTAGTTCCCAACGGGAATTATGAGTTTTCCACCGGGCTTTAACTGCTCAACAAGCGGCTCCGGGATATCGGGGGCTCCGGCGGTGACAATGATTCTGTCGTATGGAGCCTTCGGAGGAAAGCCTTTCGTGCCGTCACCTGGAACGACGTGAACCCTACCGGAACAGCCGGCCCGTTCGAGGTTTTTCCTCGCGAACTCGATCAGCTCCGGAATCCGCTCGATAGTGTAAACGTCGCTCTTCACAAGTTCTGCTATCAAAGCAGCGTTCCATCCACTCCCTGTTCCAATCTCCAGAACGTTCATTCCGGGCCTTAAATCGGCCAGCTGAAGCATTATGGCCACCATATGGGGAGCGCTTACTGTCTGACCGGCGGGGATGGGGAGGGGCTCATCGACGTGGGCGTAATCTCGGTAATCCTTAGAGACGAAGAGGTACCTGGGAATGCGAAGCATGGCCTCCTTTACATTTTTATCATGGAGTATACCTTCCCTCTCAAGGGACTGGATAAGCTTCCTCCAGCGCTCAACCTCAGAGGCCTTGGACATTTTCACCCCACAGAAAGTTAGGGGATGTCCGCTTAACGGTTTCGTTCACAGGCTTTTGAGGAGGATGGTAAGGAGCTGGGTGGCCTCCTGGCCGCTGCCCATTCCCATCATCTTCTTCATGAGGACTATTCCGATGTACATGCCTGCAGCGAATATCCACAGCAGGATGACGAAGTAGCGCAGGGAAACGTAGAGGCTGCCGCCGTCAGCGGTCTTTATGGAGAGAGCTGAGAGGAGGGAGTGAATGATCATTATCGTCAGCATTATGTACATGACAAAGGACATCCCCGCTGGGGGGATAACGTGGATTATGTCACCTATGTACTCTGTTGGAATGTTAAGCTGGCCAAAGAGGGTGTTTATGGAATCGGCTACCTGGAATGAAGCCGCCAGGGAGAATGCAAAGGCCGCAGTGAGGCCGTAGATTATACCGACGAAGCTTCCCATGCTCTGCTGTCTCTTCCTCCTGAGCCTGACGAGTCTCTCGAAGTTCCGGCTTATGACGAGACCAACGTAGTCAGGCTCCGCACCCATTCTGATGGCCTCCCTGAATATCTCGGAGAATATACCTATCAGCCAGCTACCGGTCCCGGCTATGAAGAAGTCCCATGCCCTCTCCCTGTCGACCCTCATGGCGAGGCGGCGGTAGAGGGCGCGGATATCTTCTGTCAGCGAACCAAAGTCGTGGGCACTGAGGTATTTGAGAACCAGGACGAGGGAGCTTCCGCTTGCTGCCAGCGAAGAGCTCATGCTCCTGATGAACGCACCGAAGTTCTCGTCCTTTCTGAATATGGACTCCTCTTCCTTTCCCGCCATCCTTCCCACGTAGTATAGGGGGCTGAGGATCAGCGCAACCACGAAGGGTTCGGGAATGTCAAACCACTTCCTCAGGAGAGTGTAGTAGATGAGGGCCATGATCACAATGCCCAGCAGCGAAATCTGCAGGGCCCTCCTGAGTTTCTTATCCCGCTCCGTCACAATGCCGCGGTTCTCCGCCCATATAGGATCGTCCGGCATCCTCAGCTTGATAACAAGAAAAACACCCACCTCAGCTGCGAGCACCATGGCGAGGGTGTAAAGGGCGAGCTTGCCTATGTCCTGCCCAGTTATGATCGGTCCAATGATAATGAAACTCGCCATGAAAACGACGGAGATGATAATGGATTCGTATATCTCCTTGAAAACGTCGAGGTCGTAGAGGGCACCTTCATAGAACGTCTGGTAATCGTCCATAACTGTCTGCTGTTCCTGGAAGAGGTACTCCTTAAGGTCAACACCGCTGTCGAGGGAGTAAGCCAGCCTGTCGAGGAAATCTGAAAAGACCTTACTCGGCGTCCTCCTGGCGAGGAAGCGAAAAGCCTCAGGAAGGGAGCGGTGAAGCTTGTGGACTATGATGTACACCTTTCGGAGTTCCGTCGCAATGGCTCCGAGCTTTGGGTCGTTGGCGAGAACCTTCACGAGGTCTGCCCTGCCCATCTCACTGGTTGATAGAACGGCAAAGTAAGTGATAAAGTACGGAATACGCGAGTTTATGGAGATTTTTTTGGAATCGGCCTTTATGTAAGGATAAGCCGCCGCATAGATGAGCAAAATGAGAGGTATTGCGTACATTAGACCCGCCAGTGCCATTGAGAGACCGAGTAAACGGGTGAAAACGGCGGTGAAGATAAAGAGAATCATGGAGAGGGCTAGGTACGGCAGGAGAACTTTGTTTATATAAGTCTTCATATCAAGGTCTGCCTTGGTGAACAAGCTGATCTTCCCGTCGCTCATGGTCTCACCTCAGATCCTGAAGCTCAGACCCTCAATTCCACGCTGGTAGAAGGCCTTGATCTCACGGTAGACGTCCCAGTAGTTGGTTATGCCAAGTTCCTTCATCCTCTCCAGTATCCTGGCCCTGAGGAAGAGCTCATTGTAAATCTCCTTGGGATCCTCGTAGCCAGCTACCTCGGCAATCTTGTTCTCAAGGATGTAGGAGTTGTTGAAACCACGAAATATGTGCTTGTCGGCCACCGGGTCCCATTCGAAGACGTTCCTCGTCGCAACACCGCCGAGCTCCTCGTAGTAGCCTTCTATCTCCACTACACTGATGGTCCTTCTCAGGAACTTGCCCTTGACGTAGACCGCCTGCTGGAAGACGGCTATGTTGAGGTTGTCGATGAAGGTTATCGGGACGTTTATCGGAGAGCCCGTGAAACGCTGTATCATCTTCTTTATGTCGCCGGCGTGGAACGTGCTCATAACGGGGTGACCGGTCTGCATTGCCTGAAAGGCTATCGCACCCTCTGCACCGCGAATCTCACCGACGATGATGTAGTTCGGTCTCGAACGCAGGGCCGCTTTCAGCAGATCAAACAGCGTAACCCTGCTCTCCTCCGGGCCGCGTTCCCTTGTTATAAGCCTCTGCCAGGTCGGGTGTGGCACCTGAACCTCGGGCGTATCTTCAGCCGTGTAAATCTTCGAACCCGGCTTGATGAAGGGAATGAGTGAGTTGAGGAGTGTCGTTTTACCCGATGCCGTCTCACCGCAGACGAAGACGCTCATTCCGTACTCAAGGGCTATCCAGAGGTAAGCCGCGACCTCAGCACTGAGAGTTCCCCAGCTTATGAGCTGAACGATGCTTATAGGCGTTGCCGAGAACTTACGGATGGTTGCGCTAGGTCCCTTGAGAGAGATATCCGGGGAGTAGATGATGTTGATACGCGAGCCGTCGGGGAGGGCACCGTCGACTATCGGATTCCTGTCGCTGATGGGCCTTCCTATGCGCTCGGCAATGTTCTTGAAGTAGTCCGCCAGCTTAACGTTGTCGCCGAAGGTTATGTTGGTCGGCAGGGACTCGAATATCTTGTGAACGAGGGCGACGTAGTTGGCTCCAATTATGTGGATATCCTCGATGTACGGGTCGCGGGCGATGGGTTCGAGGGGGCCGATTCCAATAATGTCCCTCTTTATGAGGTAGCGGAACTTCTCCATCTCCTCCTTTGTGAGGGTGAACCTCTCGCCTCCTTTTCCTTTCCCCTTCCCGCCTCCGAGCTTGGCCTTGCTCTTTACAAGTGATAGAACCGCCTCATCGAACATCGCATCCAGGAAGCGTTCGAACTCCTCCTGGTCTTCTGGAATGTCCTTGGTTGGGGCGAGCTCAAGGATCTTGTCCTTTATCATGCCATACTTGCTCTCCTCAACGGTGTTCTCTATCCTGGGCTCTATGACAATGTACTTCTTCTCCGTCTTCTGGTCGCCGTAGATGTGGATAAATATCGGGTCGCCCACCGGGTAGAGGATATTGGGGTACATTATATCGCTCATGTCCCTGCTGAGCTGTGGATGGAACTCCGGCATCTTCCCGTATTTCTTCCTGAAGCTCTCCACATACCTGCGAAGGTGGGGGTTCCTCGCCATCGCGTCCTCCAGCGTATCGCTCTTCACCACCTGGGCCATGTCACACCACCGCCGCTATTTCTACTATAAGTCCCACCTTCGGCTCCACGCGGAACGGGATTATCTTCTGGAAGATGCCCTTCGCGTTGTTGTACTTCACTATGGTCGCCGAGTTCTTCAGGTCGCCCCCAAAGACCTTAACGTTGAGACGGAGGAGCATGGTAGCGGCTTCCTCAAGGGCAAAGAGTGAGTCCCTGTCGATTTCCTCGGTGTTGGCTGTCAGGATGATCACCTTATCAAGGGAAGCGAGCTTCTTAACGTAAAGGAGGAAGTCCCTAACTGCACTCGGATCCTGCTCGCGTGAGAGTAATGAGGAGAACGCATCGATTATAACTATGTTCGGATTCCAGAGGCGGGGCTCGCCCAGGAGCCTGCTCAGAAATTTCCTCCTCTCGCTAACACCCGTTAGAAGGGGGTAGAGGGAGACGAACATCAGTTTTTTTCTTATGAGAAAAGGGATTATGTCGTATCCGAGGGAGGTCATCTGCTTTATGTACTCCACCGTCGTGTACTGGCTGGAGACGTAGCTCGCGGTGTATCCGTTCATCAGAAAGCCGTAGAGGAGCCTCTGGACGAATATGGACTTACCGGTACCCCTGTCACCCTCAAGCAGCATGATGGTCCCAGCGGGAATTCCACCGCCGAGACGCCTGTGAAGCTCATCGCCCTTGAGTTCAATCTTGAGCAGTTCCTCGACCACGCTGACCACCATCCTGTCCCCTGATTTAAGGCCTCACGACTTGTGGAACACAAGGCTCCTCTTCTTTCCGTTTTCAAGCACCACCTGTATTCTGGTGTATCCTGTGCCTATGGTTGTGTGTACGTGTATGACACCCACCTCATAGGGATTGAGGGAGGCTATCGCGTTGTTGTTCACATCCGTGAACGTGAGGTTAGCAGGGGGTATCATTGTGCCATTAATGAGTACCTGGACTGCATCGGAGCTGAAGGGAATCGGCTCCTTCCCTATGTTCTTTATGTAAAACATGTAGTCGCCGTTTGAATCGGTGGGAATGACATTAGGATCGTTGATTATCGCGAAGTCCGTCCTGAGCTGGTCGGCCACCTCTGCCCCGTGCTCGTTGATGCCGTGGGCTATATCGTTGGTCACGTAGGCCAAGGCGCCGGCCACGCTCCCGGCGACGATGACTGCGACGATGAACATTATCAGCTCACTAGCTGGCCCTCCAGCGGCCATCAGCTCACCTCCGTTGGGCAACCCCTTGAATCATCATCCAGTAATATGATACTGCCATTCCAATGCCAGCTGAGATGAAGCCAGCATCCATTCTCGAATACGACAGTGAGGTTATGACGTGTCTGAGTAAGGGGTATATTAGTGACGTTCAGCAGTAGCGTTTCTCCAGGAAGCACATAGGTATAATTCTCGAGGAACCCAACATTATCATCAGAGACATTATAGATGGTTTTATAATATCCATCATAGATGCTACTCCAGTGCCTGACATCCATAGTAATGCCACTATCCCGGAGATACCATGTGATATTGTACGTTGTGCTTCCAACAGTGACATTGCCAAGTGTGGCATTTAAATCGAATAATGTATTCAATTGACTCAAACGAAGGTTATACCAATCCTCCCGGGCGGCCTGGACGTTGTTGTAGCTGTTGTCCCATGCGGTGTAAAGGGTGCTGGCGGCGATTAAAAATGAAATAAAGATTATCGCTGCACTCGCTGACACGCTGAAGCCCATGGCCCTTCCCCCGCTTTTTCCACGTTCTCCCTGCTGACCTCAGATTCCGTAGAACTCATCGAGCGTCTTTTCCAGGAGCTTTATCTCCCTCTCCAGCTTGTCAAGGACGTCCCTGTTGATCCTAAGTCCCCTAAGCCTCTCGATGAAGAGCAGGCTTATGAGGTGGTCCTGCACGGTGAGCTTGTCGGCCGGCTTCCACTCAGGGTCCCTGTGGTGCGGCCTGGTACCCTTGGCATAGCGGAGCAGCTGGTTGAGTACTTCCTCGCTTATCCAGCCTATCTCGTAGTAGAACTCAAGAACGCGCTCAAGGTTCTGTATGCCTACCCTGTCGATGAGGAATCCGAGCCACTTGAGGGCGATCATGGTTGACACGACGTCTTCCGGCAGCTTCTCAAGCCTGGCCTTCCTGGGCTCTTCCTCGAACAGGAGGTTGGCAATATCCTCGGGAATCTGAAGTTTTCCTTCGGCCATCTCAACACCACCTTCTTCCTCTTTTTCTTCCTCAACCTCTTCGGGGGAGGGCATTACCTCCTCATGAGAGCCAACACCAACAACTTCCTCCGCTCCCTCTTCGGGAGCCGTTATCTCTTCAACTTCCTCAGACGGGGCTTCCAATTCCGCGGTTTCCTCAACCTCTTCCTCTTCGGGGGCTTCAACGGCTTCCCCTTCTGGGAGCTCTTCTTCGGGCGTTACCTCCGGCAGAACCTCGGCAACCTCCTCGGGGACCTCCTCAGGAAGTTCTTCGGAGACCTCAACCTCCCCTCCCTCTTCCTCAGAGGGCACTTCTTCGGCTTCTTCTGGAGCTTCAGTTTCAACTTCCTCAGGTTTCTCGACCTCTTCTACGGCTTCCTGGACCTCTCCCGGAGCTTCCTCCTGAGCCTCTACCTCAGCCGCTTCCAGAGCCTCTGCGGCCTCCCTGAACTCCTCCTCTCCAACCTCTTCACCACTGGCGAGCTTCTGTTCGAGTTCCTCAACCTTGGACTTGGCTTCCTCGATCTTCTCAGCGGCGGCCTTGCCCTCAAGCTTCTGGTAGAGTTCGTCAACCTTCTTGTGGAGCTCTTCGAGTTTCTCCTTGGCCTCTTCGGGGATGGCCTTTTCTCCCTCTCCGCCCTCAAGAATCTCCTCGAGCCGGCCTATCTTCTCGTGAACTTCCTCCACCTTCTCGGAGACTGCCTCGGCCTTCTTTTCATGGACGCTGAAGCGCGCTTCCTCAAGGCTCTCGATGAGTCTGCTGAGCTGCATGCTGAGGTCACCCAGCCTCTTGCCGAGCTCATCAACACGCTTGCTAAGCTGCTCGTACTTTGTCGCTTGGTTGCCATAGGTGTCGAGGACTTTCTTAACTATCTTGTCGAGCTGCTCCGGTGTGAGCTGGTCCTTCCTCGCTATCAGCTTCTCCCTGAGGTCGTTGATGACAACCGTCGGCACCTTGCCCTTGAGCTCTGAGAGCTTGGCGTTTATGTCTGCCTCTGTGATAAACCCTGCAATCTCCATCCCTTACACCTCCGCGAGCACCTCGTATATTATTGAGTCCAGGTCAACCCCGTAGCCGGCGAGCACCTTGATATCATTCTTGAGCTGGGCTATTTCCATCTTTATGTCCTCCATCTCCTTTCTGAGGTCCTGTATCTCATTGCTGAGCGGGTTTTCCTGGCTCATTTGCTCCTTGAAGGGGTTTATCTCCTGGCTTATGACCTCGTAGAGCATCATGACGTCCTTGATGGTCTTGTCGAGCCTCTCTATGTCATCTCTGAGCTCCTGAATCTGCTTCTTGAGGGTGTCGATGCTTATCTTCATCCTTGGGAGGTCGTTCTCTATCTCGTTGATCCTATCGAGCACCTGGTTGAGCTGCTCGTTCTCCTCCCTGTTCTCGACTGTCTCTTCGAGTTCCTCTACCCCTATTTCCTCCTCCGCGGGGGTGGCCGTTTCTTCGGTTGTTTTTTTCTTTCCGAATAAAGATGAAAGGAACGCGAGAGCCATGGGACCACCCCCGTCACTGGAGCTCCATCAGGTTGTCAGTGAAGGTGCTTGGTGTGGTGAAGTCTATTACCCCTCCGGCACCGTTCTCGGGGATGACCTTACCGGTCACCTTGGTGCTCGGCGGGAGACCGTAGCCGTTGGTGTGATCGTTGTCATTGTCAAACGGTATCGTCCAGAGGGCTATGCCCGCTATGTCACCCCAGCCAAGGGTCGGGTGCTCCTTGCTGTTGCTGAGGCTCCCATCGGAGTCGCTGACTACGATGACGCCGAAGAGCATCTTGTTATCATTGGTCATCACGTAGTACAGGTTCTTCCAGAGGGTCGGGATGTCGCTGGCTGCCGCAAGGGTATACGAGCTAACGTCCACTGCACCCTTGTCGTCCTCCCCGACACCGGCAAAGACGTTGCTCACGTCGCCGCTGTAGAGGAAGTAGTCGGCGCTTAGAGTGGAATCCTCTTGTGGATCGTAGTACCTGTAGACGGCCATCCTCTTGCCGTCGCTCAGGACGACCTTAACGTGGGCAAGGTCTATTCCCCCGCTACCTGCATTAGGACTGACGTAGATGACCATCCTGGTGATGTTACCCGCTCCCGGTGGATTAGCAGGAGTGTAACCGTAGATGTTCATGACCTTTATACCACTCGCGACCTCCTGGGTCGTCTGCCTTCCAGTGCTCATGGCCTTCTGCTGGAGGTAGCCGCTTGTGCTGATGAGCACTCCAGCGGCTACCGCCGCCACTAGGACCATTGCAATGAACACGATGAGAGTCCCAATGCCTATCGCTCCACGCTTTGCCATACCTCATCACCTCACTGGAGCTGCATCACGTTGTAGCTGAACGTCGCCGGGGTCGTGAAGTCAATGACTCCTGCAGCTCCCCTCTCCGGGATGACCTTTCCAGTGAGCTTCGTGCTGGGCCCTATGCCGTTCTTGCCCTCGTAGTTGAACATAGTCGTCCAGATCAGGAGCGCCACGGTATCGCCGAACTCAAGCGTCGGGTGGGCATCCTGCATCTTGCTGCCGATGTCGTTGATGACGGCTATCGCAAAGCTGGCCTGGCCCTTGATGTTGTTCCAGATGGTGAGCTCTGTGTCGTTGTCAAAGAGGTCCTTTATGTTCCCAGGATTGTCAAACTGCTCAGAGTAGTTGTACACCACCAGCCGCTTTCCATCGGTGAGAACGATCTTAACGTTGCTGAGGTCTATGCCCTCACTGCCGGCGTTCGGGGTTACCATTATGGCCATCCTCTCTATGACGCCGCTGCTGGGCGGGTCTGCAGGCGTGTAGCCGTAGATGTTGACTATCTTTATTCCGCTCGCGACTTCCTGGGTCGTCTGCCTGCCGGTGGCCTGGGCCTTCTGCTGCAGGTAGCCCGCTGTGCCGATGATGACCCCCGCTGCTATCGCTGCCACGAGGACCAGCGCGATGAAGATTATGAGCGTGCCAATGCCTATTGCTCCCCTCCGGCTTCTCATAGCATCACCTCCGAAGAATCTTCAAAGAACGAAAGGGAAAGAGGGCAGAATCACTGGAGCTCCATGACGCTCTGGGTGTAGGTTGATGGAGTGGTGAACTCGATGACACCAGGGGCGCCGAACTCCGGAACTACCTGGCCGGTTATCTTGGTGCCAGGTGCTATTCCGCTGGTACTACTGAAGACATTCCCAGTATTGACCGCAAGGACAACTATGTCGCCCTTGTTGAGGGTCGGGAAGCTCTGCTTGACTGAACCATCGCTGTCCTGGATGACGATAATACCAAAGCCAGTGGCTTTAAGGTTAGCCCAATTTATCGTTGTGTCGCTGAACACATCCTCAACAGGATTGCTGGTGTAGACACTCTCGTTGTACTTGAGGGTAGCCTCAATCCTACCGTCGCTGAGGGTTATTCTGGTCTTTCTGAGGTCGATGCCAGCCGAGCCAGCGTTCGGAGAGACGTAGATGGCAAGTTTGGTTATGTTGTTGAATGTACCATCGGTGTTTTCCTGAGCCCACCCAACGACACTGGTGACCTTAATTCCGCTTGCCACCTCCTGTGTCGTCTGCCTGCCGGTTGACTGGCTCTTTTGCTGGAGGTAGCCGCTGGTGTTGATGAGGACGGCCGCGGCTACCGCGGCAACGAGCACCATGGCTATGAACACGATTAAGGTGCCAATACCAACCGCACCTTTCCTCTTCCTAACCATCTTTACTCACCTCCTCCTTAAACAAATAACTGGGACAAGGAAATCACTGAAGCTCGATGACGAAGCTTGTGTAGCTGGTTGGTGTTGTGAACTCAATGACACCTGGAGCACCGAACTCCGGAACGACTTTACCCTCGACTTTCTGCCTCGGCCCGAATCCGTTGCTGAACACTGAGCTGAAGACATAGAGGTGGGTTATCTTCTGGATATTTGCACTACTGATCGGGTTAACGGCACCATTGTAGTTTAAGGTCACGTCGCTGACTGCCCTGTCGATCCAGTAGTAGTTGCCCCCAACAGGGACTGTGAGCACGGCAACGTCACCACCGTTGAGCGTTGGATACTTGGGCTTCAGGGAGTTATCAGTGTCTTGGATCGCGATTATTCCGAAGTTGGTGGAGCCGGTTATATTGCTCCAGCTCTCAAGGGCATTGTCGAAGATGTTGGCGACGACACCGTCAGTGAAGGCAGGTCCAACGCTGATGACCTCACCATTGTTGAAGGTTATGGTGACAGGCTCAGTCGAACTTGAATTGTAGTAGATAGTGTAGGTGTTTCCACTGACGCTAACGTTAGCATTGTTGAGAGTCAATTTCTTGTTGGTTTCGTCCCAGCTTATGGCACTGCTCGGGAAGCCAGTTATGATGTAGGTTTTCGTTCCGTCGCTAAGGGCGACATCGTAGGCATTGTCGCTGGTGGTGTAAGCTTTAACAAGGGATGCGTTTATCATGGCCGAGAGGTTGGCCTTGTAGTCGTCGTACCTGTAGAAGAACACCGCCTGAGAGCTGCCGTCGCTGAGGATTATCCTGGTCTTCCTGAGGTCGATGCCAGCCGAGCCAGCGTTCGGAGAGACGTAGACGGCAAGCCTTGTTATCTTACCCTCAGCGGGATTAGTGGCATCGTCAATGTAACCAACAACCTTAGTGACCTGTATTCCACTGGCAACTTCCTGGGTGGTCTCCCTGCCGGTGCTGGAAGCCTTTTGCTGGAGGAAACCGCTGGTGTTGATGAGCACTGCCGCGGCTACCGCGGCAACGAGCACCATGGCTATGAAAACTATCAGGGTGCCAATCCCGACAGCACCCCTCCTTCCCTTTCTCATCATCTCACCTCCTTAAAATTTGGAAATGAAACGAAATCACTGAAGCTCCATGACCTGCTCGGTGTAGGTGCTTGGAGTAGTGAACTCAATGACACCTGGGGCACCGAACTCTGGGACGACCTCACCAGTAACCTTCTTGCCTGGGGCTATTCCGTAGCCGAAGACACCGGTCTTGTCGTCGGTTCCGACCTTGACAGTCAGAACGACGATGTCACCCCCGTTGAGTGTCGGGTAGTCAGCGCTGAGGCTGGAGTCACCATCCTGAATAACGATGATACCGTAGTTGGTCTGGTTCTTCTTAATGTTGTCCCAAGCAGCAAGGCCCGTATTAAAGATGTCAGAAACTGGGCCCTGAGTGAAAGCATCGGCGGTAGTGTTGTACATGAGAACGGCCTCAACAGTTCCGTTGCTGAGAACAAGCTTGGTGTTCTTGAGATCAATGCCAGTGCTACCGGCATTTGGTGTTATGTACACTCCCAACTGCTGGATGTATTCGAGGCTTCCGTTGGCCTTACCAACGACTCTCTCTACCTGAATTCCGCTGGCAACCTGCTGAGTGCTAGCCCTTCCGGTGCTGGAAGCCTTCTGCTGCAGGTAACCGCTCGTGTTGATGAGCACTGCCGCGGCAACTGCCGCCACTAAAACCATGGCTATAAACACTATCAGGGTGCCAATACCAACCGCACCTCTCCTGTTTCTGGCCTTCATCAACCATGCACCCCCTAGGGTTTTTGCGTTAATGATTACAAGCGGCAGATATAAAGCCCTTTTTTGTTCTTAGTTGTGTAGGTGGTTGTGTAGGTAACCGTGCAGGTGCATATGCAGGTTGACGGACCGTCCCACATTGTGGCGATCGAAGTCATCCTGAAAGGACGACCCAAGTAAATGTGTTGGGTACTATAGCCACCCCAAACAAATTGGACAGATGTTGGTATAAATACAATTTAATACCGAAAACGTTATATACCATACAACCGTTATACTACCGGGTTGTATAGCTTCCAGTATAATCAGGGGCTCAAGGGATTCAGTGACTCAAGCAACGGCATGGGGGTGAGGTGGTTTGGCTATGAACACTGTGATTATAGACCCGCAGGTGCTGAGGTCAATACACAGGAGTGAACTGAGGAAGAGAATACTGCTGTATCTGAACGAAATATACCCGTCCGCCACGTATCTTTCTGAGATCGCGAGGGTGGTCGGTTCTGATCCCTCCAATGTCCGCGGTGCCCTCGTCGGTCTCGGCAACCGTTACAACGGGGAAAGTTCTCTGGTGTACTTAGGTTTAGTTGAGGAGGTTAGCAACAACGGCTTCAAGTACTACAAGCTGACCGACTACGGCAGGCAGGTCGTGGAGTACCTCAGGGAGTACTACAGGTATTACAGGAAGTTCATGTGAGCCCAGAGGTGTCATGACATGGAAAAAGTGCCGGGGAGCGTGGGGGTAGTTGACGCTAATATAGAACACATGATAAGGATGTCCATACTGCACCTGATACAGCTGGGAACAAAGCACGGCGTTTTCAAAGCCCTCTCCAGGGAGCCCACCCGCAGGGAAGCCCTGTACAGCATCGGTCTCCCCAACAAAAAACTACTTCTCGCTTTTTTAAGCACTCTAGAAGGAATAGGAATAGTGGAGGAAAAAAACGGCCGCCTGGCCCTTGACAGCTTTTCTTATAAACTTGACATCCCGAAGGAGCACTATGAGGCCCTGCTCCCCGGATGGGTTGCTATCCTTGAGGAGATATACCGGATGGTTGATTACGCTTTCATAACCCCCACTCATCCCCACGTTCTGATGGATTTCGACAAGGACGCCGACTTCTGGGACATAAGGATGAACACCGACTTCGCAGGGCTGTACAGAAAGGCCATCATAAAGGCCGCAGAGATTAAGAAAGGGGCCAGCGTCCTTGACCTGGGATGCGGGTCAGTTTCTCCATACGAATTCGGGAAAGCAGTTGGATACACCGGATTCTACATGGGGGTTGATTACTCTCCCTCCATACTGGACATAGCCAAGGCAAGGGTCGAAGGGGAAAACCTCCCCGTGGAGCTGAGGGAACTGGACGTGAGACTCCTGCGGCCAATCAATGAGTACGATGCAGTTGTGATAAGTTATCTGTTAGAGTACGTGAAACCTGAGGACTACGGGCGCGTTCTCTTCCGGGCCCTGGAGACGCTGAAGCCGGGTGGAGTCATGGTGCTCCTCGAACCGTTCAGGGACAGGTTCAGACACGTGGAGGCCCTTGAGTTCTTCGAGAGGCTGAACAGCGACTTCAAACGCTTTCCCGCGATGGGAGAAGTAAGGGAACACCTTGAAAGCGAAGACTTTGAAATCTCAATAGAGGAGCTGGGAAGGTCAATGCTCAGGGTTTACAAGCTGCCGTGATTGGATTTTTTCCAGAAAGGCATTAACCATGCAGCAGGTGGTTGTAAATTATACAACAAAAAGGTGATGACCCGTAGTGTACCTACACAGTCACCTACACATAAGGGTTTTAGATAACGGAGGAGAAAAAAGAAGGGGATAACCCGTTGCAGGGGTGTGGGAGAATGGCGAGGATACTGGTGGCGGATGATACACTCTTCACAAGGGTTCTTCTCAGGAAGATACTGAAGGACGCGGGCCATGAAGTGGTGGGGGAAGCCGCCACCGGCAGGGAAGCCCTGGAGAAGTACGCGGAACTTAGACCAGATGTCGTGACGCTGGATATAATCATGCCCGACATGGATGGAATAACCGCCCTCAAGGAGATTATGAAGCTCGACCCGAACGCCAGGGTTATCATGATAACCTCCGTTGACTACGAGGAAAGGGTCGTGGAGTGCATAAACGCCGGGGCGAAGGGGTATATAATCAAGCCATTTGAGCCTGACCAGGTGATTTCAGAGATAGAGCGAGTGCTCGCAGAGTAACAGGGTTTTCACAGGGGCCGGGCCGGGGATTGTTGGCGTTCACGGGCGTCATAGATACCGGGAGGCTAAGGGCAATGGCTTTCCCCCGTCCGGCCCACAGTTCGAATTGTTAGGGGGAGATGGGATGGAAGAGTACCTGGCCGACTTCATAGCAGAGATGAAGGAAAAAGCCGCGGAAATGAGGGAGCTATTCCAGAGACTGAAGTCCTCCGAAAGCCAGGACGAGAGGGCCGAGATTCTTGAGGAGATGCTCCGCTGCGCCCACACCATGAAGGGCTCCTCCTCCCTGGCCAGGTTTCAAAGACTGACCCAGGCCACCCACTGGCTTGAAACGATTCTTGATCTGATCATACAGGGGAAACTCCAGCTAAACGACGGCACCCTTTCGGTGGTGGAGGGCTTCATCGATGCCACCAGCACGTTGGTGGCTTCGATTGAGGGGACTGGGCATGAAGCTGATGTGAACCTCAGCTATCTGATAGCAAAGGCAACGCAGCTGGTGATGGACAGCAGGAAAAGTGAGGGGGTTTTTCAGAACATCAGACTCACGGAGAAGGGTAAACCTCAACACATTAAAGTCAGGTTCGACAGCGTTCCCGATAAAATTCCCAACTGGCTTTTCTCACTCCTCTCAACACTGAACAGACTTGGCGAGGTTATCGGCTCAAACCCCGATGTTGAGAAGGTGATAAGGGGAAAGGAGGTCCTCGCGGGAGGGAAAATAGAACTGACCATCAGAAGCCCCAGAGATTCAAATGAGATAGCGGAGGAGCTCAGAAAGTCACCCGGGGTCAGGGAGGTAGAGGTGCTTGATGATGGAGACGGGGAAAAGGCCTACACCGTCGAGGTTGTTCTTGGGGAGGAGGTTCCTCTTAAGGCGGCACGCGCTCTCCTCATCCTCCAAAGCCTCAAAAGGGCCGGGGAGGTAATCAGCACGGAGCCGGGTAGGGAAGAGGTAGAGAAGGGGATTCTACTGCAGGGCAGGGTTTTCCGCTCCGCTATAAAAACGGACAGAAAACCCGAGGAGCTGGAAGCGGCGGTAAAAAGACATCACGGGGTTGTTGATGTCAGAATTTCCCCGGCGGAGGAGATGGAGCTGCAAAAGGCAGGGAAACACCTGAAAACGCCAGCCATAGGGGGCGAGAGCACAAAAGCCTCTTACACACACCGGGAGGGGAGCCCCCTGAGAAAAACCGTGCGCGTTGATGTGGATGACCTCGACAGACTCCTTGGTTCAGTTGAGGAACTCATGATAGTATCGGACTGGATGGAAAAGGTGGCGATATCAGAGAAGTGCAGGGAGTGCCCGCAGCTCGGAAGCATACGGGCAAAGCTCGCTGAAGGATTGAAAAACCTCAGGAAGGTCGTCTTCAGGCTCAGGACGGTCCCACTCAAAAGGGTCGTGGAGGACATGATCCCCGCCCTTCTGGAGCTGGCGGAAGCGCTGGGAAAAGAGGTCGACATCAGGGTTGAGGGGCCGGAACTGAGGGTTGATAGACACGTTGTGGAGGCACTATGGGAGGCTTTCATCCACATACTTCGGAACGCCATCGTCCACGGCATCGAGCCGCCGGAGGAAAGGGAGAGGGCCGGAAAGCCCAGGCGCGGAACAGTTTCCATCTCGATAAACCCCAACGGAGACTACGTTGAGATAGAGATCAGCGACGATGGAAGGGGTATAAACGTTGAGGAGATAAAGCGGCGCGCGGTCAAAGCGGGCATCATACGCGAGGAAGAAGCGAAGGGTATGTCACACGATGAAGCGTTGAACTTGATCTTCGAGGGGGGAATAAGCACCGAGACCACTGTTTCGGAGAACGCCGGAAGGGGGATAGGGCTTAACGTTGTGAGGGAGGTTGTTAAGTCACTCCAGGGGATTATAGAAGTTAGGAGCAAGCCCGGGGAGGGGGCCAGCTTTATCATTCGGGTTCCGTTCGAGGTATCCATCCTGAAGGCGTACATCCTGGAAATAGAAGGACAGCGGTATGCGTTACCTGCCGTGGGAATTGCGGGAGAGGTGAGCTTCGACAGAAAGGCGATCAGAAAGCTTGGAAGGAACTATCTTGTTATGGTGGGGGGAGACCTTCTGCCCGCTGTTCTTCTCCATGGGGTTCTTGAACCTACAGCCTTTCCAGGGGAAAAGCTAGAGGGCGTTGTAGTCGAAACTGGGAAAGGAAAAATCGCCCTCCTCGCAGATAGGGTGGAGGACAAGAGAACGATTGTTGTTAAGTCGCTCCGCGGGGTAGCCCTTTCCAGGGAGGACAGAAAGCTTTACTCAGGGGTTACTGTTATAGGGGGGAAGGAGATAGTCCCCGTGGTGAATCTGGGGGAAATCATCAGGGGGGTGTACTGAGTTGGAGGGGATGGATAAAATCGATATGATTCTAAGGCTCATCCTCTGGAGGGTTGTTGAGAGGATAAGCCCGGATGGAAAGGTGTTCCCCCGCCCCTGGGGGGTTTATATGACGAGTTTTGAACGCCTGCGCCGGGAACTTGGGGGGAAGTCGATTACGGCTATCGTGCTCCTGGGAAGGAAACCAAAAGCCCTCATGGTGTTCAACGTCACCAGACCTCCGGAAATCCTGAAGGAACGCATAGCGAAGGGACTGGAGTATGGCGATAGAGAAGAGCTGTTTAAATCCCTTGTAATTGAGGGGCTGAACATAGCTTCAGGGCTGTTCGCAAGCAGGCTCTCAAAGGTTGCAGGGGAGGATCTTCTTCCCAGTACCCCCAGAGTTTTAAAGCGGCCGGAGGAGATCAGGACGTTTCTGTGTTACATAGGGCAGTGTGGGGAGGAGTTTCCAGTGTTTTCAGCGAGAATAGCGGATGAAAACGGGGGTTACGTGAGGATGTACCTAAGCCTATCAGAAGAGCTTGTGGAGAAGCTCATGGCAGTGGATAACGACAGAGTACTCCGTGGGTACACAGAACGCCCTCTCCACAGGAGGTGGATTCTAAATGGGGGCTGAGACGGGAAAAGGCATGGCGAGGGTAAAGTGCCTCATCCTCCACCCAGGCGCGGAAGTACCATCCCGTTTGCTGGACTGCGGGGTAAAGCTCATGCATGAGGGGTTCACGCTTGACTACGGAAAAGGAGGTGATTCCTTCAGGTTCTCTGCAATCTCTGACCTGGGGTTCCGCCCACCTCAGCTGGAAGTTCTCAGCGGGCTTGAAGAGGTATTCGCCATTGGGATGAACGACGGGCGGATCGTCATCCTGGGCCGCGGGGAAAACCCCATTCTTTACTCCAGGGACGAATTCGAGGGAACAGTTCACTCGATCTTCACCGCGCTCCTGAACGGGGCCACCGTCCATTTCCTCGACTCCGGAAGGAAGGGCTCCATCAGAGTACTCCTCTCAAGGGTCAATCTCAGGGGGAACGCGTTCGTCGTGGACGAGGAGTTCAAACCCGTCCTCAGCTTTTCTGCGCTGAGCAGTGCGGAGCTGGAGGTTCAGGAAGGGCCTTCCGGAGAGAAGAGAGCGATTTGGAAGGTTAAAACAGTAGAGCACGGGGCAAAGCCGGCCTCAAGCTTCAAGCTGTGGATTCCCGGAAAGAAGACCCGGCTCTTCCTCCTGAGGTATCTCCTGCGCTACGGTGCAGGGGGCCCTGTTTTCAGCCTAGCCGGGGAGTTCCCGGAGCTCTCTGAGGAGATAAGCACGGTCAGCCCAGATGAGCTTACCGGGAGGGAAAGGGACGTTCTGATGGCTTTGCTGTCAGGAGTTGATCCCCTGGAGGTTCCGGCCATCCTCAGGATGGGGGCCGCTGAAGTGGAGGAGGTTTACGATTCCCTCATGGAGAAGGGGCTCCTGAGACTCATCAGTGTCAGAAAGGTGGTTGCCCCCACCGAGCTGGCCGGATCAATTGGCCTGGAAAACTTTGATAAGGAAGAAAACAGGAATAATGCGGAGGAATACCTCAAAAAAACCGGAGGTGAGTGAGGTGAAGGTTCGCTTGATTCTCATATCAATAATTCTCATGGGGCTTGTATATCCCGTGTTCCAGATGGGAAACGTGGGAGCTGAGAAAAGCCCGGTTCTCTTCAGGGGTTCCCTCTGTGACGGAGTGCAGTATCAGAAGAGCATCGAGGCCGTCGCCATTAAAAACGGAACGGTTTATGCCGCCTGCGACTACAGAATGGTGGCGGGAAAGGAACTGATCGGAGTGTACTACCTCGGGGAGATGGGAGCGTACTCGATGAACGGGAGCAAACTGTGGAGCAACGGTTCCGGCTACGTCGTTAAAATCTTCCCCCTTGGAAAAACCGTGATAGACGGTAGCCTTGGAGGTTTCGTCATCTTCAATGGCTCGGGGAAGATAATCGAGACAGTCCCAACCCTCAACAAGCTGTACGACTTTGCCGTCAACGGAAGCAGGGTGTACGCGGTCGACGGGGACGTTTGGGTTTCAAACGGAAGCTTCACAACAACCGGTCACCTTTACATCGGAAGAATCCTCCCCAACGGCACGATGGAGCTAAACGGGACTGGAACCCTAACGTTGAACTTCTCATCCCTCCTGGACAGGGTAGCACTCGGGCCTGTGGTATACGTTGGCTCGGGTATGCCCCCAGGATACGCTTTCAGCAGGCAGTTTGGAGGGGTTTCCGGAGTTTCGTATGATGGAAGGATCCTCTGGAACGTGAGCACCGGGGAATGGGTCAGGGACGTCGTGGTGTGGAACGAAAAAGCGGTAGCGGGAACGGACGACAACTCCGGAAACGGTAATATCATAATAATAGATAAGAATGGGAACGTCCTGAAAAACGTCAGCACCTTTGCGGTCCAGGACATGGCGGTGGAGGGGGACATCCTATACGTAGCTGGAGTGTCAGGGGATGGAAAGGGCAGGGTTGCCGCATACGAACTGAAAAACATGAAGAAGCTCTGGGAGGTTGAGATGCCCTACCGCGCCAAGGTTATTGCGCTCGCCGGCGGAAAGCTGGCCGTCGGGGTCGGCGAGTTCAAGAGCGAGAAAGAAGGAAATACCACCAAGGTTTACAGCGAGGGGGGGCTCTACATCCTAAACCCGTCCAGCGGAAAAGTTGAGTGGAAAGACCTGACGATGGGCTACGTCAGGAGCCTGGCCACAGAGGGGAACATCCTCGTCGCGGGCACGGGCAGCCAGTACTTCTACGTCCTCGACGTCAGTAAAACGGGGAGCCGGAGCGGAATCTGCGGGCCCGCACTCCTCGTCCTCCTGGTGGTTTTAATAGGAGGATTAGTGAGGGGAGGTGGAAGGTTTGGCTGAGGAAGAACTTGACCTGAGGGAGCGCCTGGCAACCGGTGAGAATCTGGAGGAGATTATCATCCGCTCCGGATACGATGAGGAACTGCTGAAGGAAATAATAAACTACCTCGACGACGACCTCTGGACTGTGCAGAAGAACGCTCTGATCGTGCTTATGGAAGTCCTCGAAGAACATGAGGAACTCTACGAGCCACTCCTGCGCAAGCTTCTCGTTATGATACGAAAGAGCGAGGCCGTTCCTTTAACCCTTGAGATAGCGAAGACGGTTGGAAAGCTTTCAAAGCTGAAGCCCGACCTCGTTAAAGGGGCTGCCCCGATAATATTCGCGAACTACCGCATAGGAGACCCGAAGATAAAGATAAACATGGCCTACGTAATCGAGGAGATAATGAGGGAGAACCCTGCGCTCCTTGGAAACATAGTCAAAGAGATAGCCAGTATGCTCAGTTCGCCAAACGAAATGGACAGGCTCGCGGCATTGAACTTTATCTCGGCCCTTGGCGAAAACAGCGGTAAGTACGTTACTCCTTTCCTCCCACGGCTTCTAACACTTCTTTACGATAAGAATGAGCTTGTGAGGGCCAGTGCCGTTGAGAGCCTGGCGGAGATAGCCGCAAACAACAGGAGGTTCAGGAAGATAATAAAGGCAAAACTGGGCGAACTCAACGACAGGAGTGAACTCGTAATGAAGAACGTCAGGGAAGGGCTCATGAAGATCTCCCTGGCGGAGGCCGCGGAGAAGGAAGGATCAGAAGGGACAGAAAAGACCGAATCAAAGACCGAGGCTGGTTCAGCCTGAAGAACATTTTCTCCGCTCTTTTTTCTCCCTTATGTAGGGGTACCTCATTATGTAGCCGCATTCAAGGCACTTAATCACCACATGGCCGTCCCGAAGCCTCACCCTGGCGTTCACTCCAGGGACGAGGAAGGAGTGGCACTTCTTGCAGTACCTTCTCTTCCACCGCCGTGGCATCCTTATCCTGGCCTTCTGCTGCACAGCGAGGGCTATGGAAACGTAGCGGTTGGCGAGCTCCCTGTCGTAGGGAAAAACCCTCTCCGCCAGGGTGAAGAGCGTATCTATTCTCTCGACGGCTATCCTTCGCTTCTCACGCTGTTCCTTTTCCCGTATCCTCCTCTTAGCCCCCATTCCTATCACCTGACCAGTCTGAGCTTTCCTGCCAGGGGCTCGTAGATGTAACCCTCCCGTATGAGGGACTCGATTATCCTTTCCGTGCTTTCCTCCCCAAAGCCAACCCTAACCAGAGCATCCCTGAACTCGCCCCTGCTCACATCTCCCGTCAAGCTTGTGGAGGCAATGTCCCTGAAGACCTCAAGGGCCCTCGCAGCCCTTCTGTCGGAGGGGATGTAATCGTGGTACTCCTTTATTAACCTATCCAGCTCGCTCTGGGGCATTGAGCTAACTATGGCCATCCAGTCGTTCACTATCTCATCGTTGATTGTCTCAACGTCTCTGAGAAGAGACTTTCGTATGGTTCCCTCCAGCCGCCCCATAGAGCCCAGAAGGCGGAAGCTGAGCTCGTAGCGCGTACCAACATCGAAGACGCCGCCGGGAACTGTCAGAACGTCAAATTTCCAGCCGTATTCGTTTCTCTTCTCAATTATCCAGTCCTCGAACTTCCGTCTGAAGCGCTGGCCGAGAGAATCCGAGGCGGAAATAACGCCGACCCTCTCCCTCTCTATGAAAATCGTTGCGAGGAGGTTGGGGAAGAGCCTTATGAACTCGCTGTTCTTCTCAAGGTACGGCCTCTCATCTTCAGAGGGTATGAACACAAAGGGGGTTTCAGCTTTCCCGGCCAGTTCGTCCCTCGGGTGTGCCCTCCTTGGAAGGGGAAGGAGGCCTGTTATGGATTTGGATAGGAGGAACTTCCTGGCGTAGCCGGAGACCTTACCCGGAGAACGGGGAGTATAGTAGGAAACACCCGAACCGTTGGGGTTGAGGAGCGTAAAGTCGATGTCCAGGAAAGGGTCGACATACGAGGTTCTCTTCTCCTTACGGAACTGGAGCTCCCATGGAAAGAGGGAGTGAATAAAACGGAGTATGTGCCACAGGGAAAGAACACCCGCCTCCCTGCCCTTGTATCCAAGAACTGAGAACTCGGAACCTTCTCCCCATGAACGGGGAGATTCAAGAAGCTTAGGACTACCGTAGAGGGCGTAGGTTAGGCCGAGCTGAAAGTCCCTCCCGGCGTAAACGGTGCCCTCTATGAGTTCCTCCACCTCGCGCCTGCTGAGGGCCATCCACGAGTAGTCCCTCCAGTAGTCGGAGTAATCGGCAGCAGAAATCCTGAGGGCCCGGACCATCCTGAGTGTGCCCCAGGGAAAAGAATCGAGAACACCCTTAACTTCAACGTATGAGCCAGACGAAAGACTTCCGCCAATGGCCGTTCTCTCATCAATCCGTAGGACAACGTACGGCCTGGGGGAGTTCACCTTCAGCTTCCGGAGCTCTCCGGGAGAGAGGGGAGAAAGCAGGTAGTACGCCGCATCCTTTGGAGCCCAGGGGGGCTTCCTCAGGATGACGAACCCCCAAAGAGAGACCTCGTCCCCGTTCTTGGCCCTCTGGAGTGAGTCCTGGAACTCTCTAACTCGGAGTTCCGGGGTCAGAGGTGGCTTTCGCTCCCACCGGACTAAGTCCATCAGCTCCATGTAAGGGTCGTTCATGTTCTCCCCTCGGAGACGGGAGATAAAAAGCTTAACCCGACCGAAAAATTTATAAAGCCTCAACGGCAGGTATGTATCGGTACGGCGGTCAGGGCGGCGGGGCCACACCCGGTCTCGTTTCGACCCCGGAAGTTAAGCCCGCCAGCGATCCCGGCAGTACTGCCCTCCGAGAGGGGGCGGGAAACCGGGGACGCCGCCGGCCACTAGTTTTCATCCCGTTCTCGTGGGTTACTTCAAAAGTTTGTAGGGACCTACACAAAACCTATATAAATTTTGACGAACATTTCTTCATCGATGGCGATGTTCGACAAGGGGAAACAGGGACTCAACTGGGACTACCTCCGGGAGAGGCACGTCGAGATAATTTCAGAGCTTAAAACACTCCACGAATGGGACAAAGTGAAGTCCATCGTCCCGGAGGCTGAGAACCTCAGCGACTACTCTCTTCTCGCCCTCCAAGCCCTCGCTTCTTTGACGAGGGAGTTCCACACGGAGAAGGCAAACCTCCACGACAGGATAAATGCATTGAGCGAAAAACTCGACGATACCCGTACTGAAATGAGGGAAAGGGACGAAGCCCTAGAAAAAAAGGTAAAAACCCTGGAGAGCTCGGTTGAGGACATCCAAAGGAAGCTTATCTTTGTTGAGGGCATTGGAAACCTCCTACCGAGGATCAACGAACTTGAGGAGAAGCTGGAGACGGGACAGGCCGAGCTGCTCACCCGCATGGAAAAGCGGTACTCAAAGCTCATCGAGGATAGAGTAAACGAGCTCATCGAGAGAAAGCTCAAAGAGACCGAAGCCGAGCTCAGAGCCTCGGTCCTCGGCGTAAGCGTTGACCTTGCCAAATCCCTCAAGGATATACAGGAGAAACACGAAAAGCTCGTGGTGGAAAATTACACCCTGAGGAATGAAGTAAAGTCCCTGCGCAGCAGCCTCCTCTCCAAGGAAAAGGAGCTGGAGAAGCTTAGGGCGGAACTTGCCGGATGCCGGGAGATGAACAACAGGATAGAAGAGCTCCAGAAGCGTGTTCAGGAGTACGAGAAGCGCGCGAATGCCCCCTCCCCCGTGGAGAGGGAGCTCATGAAGCTCACGGGGACCAGGAGCGCCGAGGAAGCGCTTGAAGCCATCAAAAAGATGAAGAGTGACTACGTGCCCAAATCCAAGGTCTCACAGCTTCTCTCAGAGATGAAGCGCCTAAACGAAACCGTTCAGGAGCTTGAAGAGGAGAACAGGTCTCTCCGCGAGAAGAACGAGAAGCTGTCAAAGGCCCTGAAAATGCTGATAGAGCGCGGCGAGGAGAAGGAAGGGGAGTGATTATTCCCTCACAACGGCAACGGCCCTGACCGGGCTACCAGAACCGCCCTCTATTCTGAGCGGAAACGCTATGAAGGTAAACTCTCTGCCCAGCAAGACATCGAGATTGGTGAGGTTCTCAAAGATGGGAATCTCCTCGCTCAGGAGAATTCTGTGAACCGCGTCGTCACCTATACTCATCGCGTCCGTTCCGACGGCTTTGACCCCCTCAGCGGCAATGAAAAGTGCCGCCTCCGGAGACAGTTCCCTCCCTCCGGTGAGAAGGAGGACGATTCTGCCCATGAAGCCTCCCTCAGGAAGTTCCTCAAGGGAAACGAGCCCCTCACCCTCCCGGAGGTCCAGGACGATTCCCTCCCCGATGAAGCTCTCAAGGGGCATCTCGTCGACTGTTTTCCCGCCGGGAATGAAGTGCGCCGGTGCATCCACGTGCGTTCCGGTGTGCTCCCCGAACTTGAGAACGTTCATATAGTAGCCGTCCCTGTCTATGAATGCCCAGGGCTTGATGCTTACGGGGGGGTCATCCGGATAAAGGGGGGTCTCCTCTGAGAGGGGAACCGAAAGGTCCACTATCATGGGCTCACCGCTCTAATGGTGTCATTCATCCATATAAAGGTTGTCCTCATCGCGGAGCAAACCGGCGAGGTACTTTCGGTTTGGAAAGCGCTGGATGACTCTCTCTTTGCAATGTCGACGTTTACAGGTTCTAATCAACCCGGAGAATCACCCAAGCGAAAGATACATGTCCACGAGCTTTGTGTCGATTAGAACGTTTGCCACCGTTATTTCTAGGATATTAACTTCTACCATCGTGTTTCGGGCCTCTAACTCAAAGCTTTTATACACAAACTACATTAAAAATGGGGATTCACTCCCCGTAGAACTCCTTCTCGAAGACGTCTATCCCGACTTC
The DNA here is from genome assembly GCA_027075325.1 of Thermococcus sp. Classification (GTDB taxonomy): domain Archaea; phylum Methanobacteriota_B; class Thermococci; order Thermococcales; family Thermococcaceae; genus Thermococcus. The sequence goes on from JALTBN010000027.1 coordinate 43,508, forward strand.
CAAGCTTTCCAGCCAGTCGAGGAACTTCCCGACGTGCTCGTCCCTGAAGATCGCCCCGTGCTGCGGCGCTATGACCTTCGGTCTCAGCTTTCTGACGTGTTTAACCCAGGCCCTCAGCGCCTTTGTAGAACTCATGTAGCGTCTGTGGAAGCCCTCCATGTGCCGGAGGTGGTCGTCGAAGTCCTCAACGAAGAGGTACCACTCATCCTTTGAAAACGCCGCCGCTCCAATGTCCGAGCTGAAGAGGATTCCGCTCTTCTCGTCGTAGAAGGAGAAGTTGCCTGGACTGTGGAGGTAGTGGCTGGGGACTGCTTTGATGGTCGACTTCCCCAGTTTAAAGTCAGTCCCCTTGTCCGGGATTCCAATGGTCCTTCCCGCGCTGAGAACCGCGAGGTGTGGAATGAAGCGAACCCAGAGGTCAGAGATAACGAGTTTCGCCAGCGGTGCATACTCGAACCAGAGGTTCAGCCCGGCCACAACATCTGGATCCTGGTGCGAGTACATGAGGTACTTTATCTGGGTCGGAGGAACTATCGAGGAGACGTTTTTAAGAACCCTGGAGAAGACGAAGAACCCGCCAGGCTCTATCAGAGCCGCCTCGCTTCCGTCAACGACCAGATACTGGTTCGTGAGAATCCCCTTCTCGTCCTCGCTTTCCTCTATCCCAAGCCAGAAAACTTTGTGCTCCCCGTCGTCGTAGAGCGGGTAGCTGTTCATGTTCCTTATCATTCAGACACCCCAACTGGAACCCAAACGTTGATTGTGAAAGCTCCCTCTACCCTGGAAGCTATCTCCCCGGCGAGCTTGGCGTCGTTCTCCCCGTTCACCTTCACGGCCTGAACACCTTCCGGATCCCTGTATTCAATGGCCATTATCCTGCTTCCGCTGAGGAGGACCTTGAAGGCCTTAAGCCCGTCGCCGGTTATTCCAGAGATGTAGATAACCCTATCGCTCACACCTGCCCTGAGCTCCGCTATGAGATCGAAGAACCCTCCCCTGCTGACGATGTGAAGGCCGCTGTGAACCATTCTCGACTTGGCCAGAAAGTTGGCAACGCTCATCGGGTCCGAGAAGTCCACGTGCTCCGCGATCTTTTCGTGTTCCGCTGGTACCTGCTCCGGCGGCCTGTTCTCGGAGAGCTCCTTGAGGACGTTCCCGATCCTGTCGACGAAATCCTGGAGCGTCTTCCCCAGCCAGAACTCGCCTTTGCCTTTGTACGAAAGCTCAAGAACCGCGTTTACATCCCTCTGCCACTCCTTCAGCGTTACTACAAGGGTTACGTGGCTTTTCTTGCCGTTCCCTTCATAAATATGGCTGTTGTAGTCGCTGTGGTACTCAAACCGGTAGACGTCCCTGAACTTGAAAACGAACCGGGGGAGCATTATCTCCGCGGTTAGGCCTTTCTTCATACTGACCCTCACAACGTAGGGCCAGTTGGTTATGAACCCGGGTGCGTCCTTTAGGACGGCCTCAACGGCCTTCTTTGGGGCCCTTATCTCTAAGCTGGTGCTCTTCCTCTTCATTTTGCATCACTTAAGAGCCTATGGATTCTAACGTAGATGCCCTCGATCCCTTCCTCTGGTTTAACGGGCACCATGAAGTACACGTCGTTCCCGTCCCTGAAGGAGTACTCCTTCTCCTCACCATGGAGTATCACGTCCATCTCAAGGCCCGATATCTTTCCCTCCCGGATCGTGGCCCTTCCGACTACGTGGGGCACGCCCAGGTTGACCCCCTCGATTATGGCCTTCCAGAGGCGCTGAAGCTCCTCGAAGGGGTCAAGATTCCAACCCTCGAAACCACTTACACCATCGCTTTCAGTTGACATTAGTACCACCAAATTCTTGTTTGCATAACCAATACGTTGAATATTATAAACCTTTCGCATTAAAAACCAGATTGAATTATTCGTATTATTGCCAATAAATAATCGAATATCAAAAATAAATGTCTAAAATTAAAACCATATTGGTTACATTTAGAAACCTCAAAACACCATTTGAAGCGAATTTTCGATTTAAAACAACCGTCACCCAGCATCAGAGAGCTTTTTAAGAAATTTATCAAGATATTGAAAGAGGTGAATCTCGTGGACTGCACGAAGGACTACTGTGTCAAGGACCTGAGCCTCGCCCCCAGCGGCGAGAAAAAGATAGACTGGGTCTCGCGCTTCATGCCGGTTCTCCAGAACATAAGAAAGGATTTCGAGGAAAAGAAGCCCTTCAAAGGCATCAGAATTGCCACGACACTCCACCTGGAGATGAAGACGGCCTTCCTCCTCCTGACGCTCAAGGCTGGGGGAGCCGAAGTTTCAGCCGCCGCCAGCAACCCGCTGAGCACGCAGGACGATGTTGTTGCCGCCCTGGCGAAGGCCGGCGTTAAAGTCTACGCGATAAGGGGCGAGAGCAGGGAGGAGTACTACGAGAACATGCACAGGGCTTTGGACATAAGGCCGAACATAATCATTGACGACGGAGCGGACATGATAAGCACTGTGATGAAGGAAAGGAAGGAGCTGATAGACGGAATCTGGGGCGCGAGCGAGGAAACTACAACCGGAGTAATACGGCTTCGCGCGATGGAGAAGGATGGCGTGCTCAAGTTCCCGATAATAGCGGTCAACGACAGCTACACCAAATACCTCTTCGACAACCGCTACGGGACGGGACAGTCAACGTGGGACGGCATAATAAGGACGACCAATCTGCTCGTCGCCGGGAAGAACGTCGTCGTTGTTGGCTACGGCTGGTGCGGCAGGGGAATAGCGATGCGCGCCAAAGGCCTCGGTGCGACGGTGATAGTCGTCGAAGTAGATCCGATAAGGGCTTTAGAGGCGAGGATGGACGGCTTCCTCGTCATGAACATGATGGAAGCGGCCAAAGTAGGGGACATCTTCGTCACCTCGACGGGCGACATCAACTGCATAAGGAAGGAGCACTTCGAGGTCATGAAGGACGGCGTCATAATGGCCAACGCGGGCCACTTCGACGTCGAGATAAGCAAGCCCGACCTTGAGGCCTTGGCGGTCGAGGTAAACGATGTAAGGCCGAACATCCGGGAGTATAAGATGGCAGACGGAAGGAGGCTCTACCTCCTCGCTGATGGAAGGCTCGTCAATTTGGCGGCGGCCGACGGTCATCCAGCCGAGATAATGGACATGAGCTTCGCACTCCAGGCAAAAGCCGCCGAGTACATCAAGGACAACCACGAGAGGCTTGAGCCGAAGGTCTACGTGCTCCCGAGGGAGATAGACGAGATGGTTGCTCGCATAAAGCTCGCCGCGATGGGGATAAAGATAGATGAACTCACGGAGGAGCAAAGGAAATACCTTGAGAGCTGGGAGCACGGGACGTGAGTTTTCCCATCTTTTTGAGTTTTCAGGAGGTGCCGACATGGAGTTTGAGCCCTTTAAAATCGTCCCGGTTGGATACATCAGAAAGAACGAGGAACTCCAAGAGACGTTCATCGAAATCCTTCATGAGTTTCGGGAGGCAGTGGATGGCCTCCGCGAGGGGGACTGGGTAAAGCTCGTCCTCTGGTTCCACGGGAGCGATACACCCGCCAGGAGAAGAGTACTGAAGGTCCACCCCTACGGCAACGCGAAGAACCCGCTCACGGGGGTATTCGCGACCCGCTCTCCATACAGGCCGAACCCGGTGGCGCTCTACACCGTCAGAATCCACCGCATTGAGGTAAATAGGCTTTACATTGACTGGATAGACGCGATGGATGGGACTCCTGTGGTGGACATCAAGATCTTCGTTGAGAGATACGACTGCCCCAAGGAAGTACCCATAGAGGAGAGGGAAGCCCACATCAGGGGGAGCAGGATGATAGGAGAGGTGAACGTCATCCCGAGGAAGAGCGAGCACCTTGACGAGCTTGAGGAGGTTTCGCCGGGGGAGTATGATGCGGTGATCCTGGAGATAGGGCCGAAGACAACGACGCTGACGGCGGGGGAGCTTGTTGAGCTTATCAAAGCCCTCCAGGAGGTTTACGAGAGCCTTCCCGTGGAGATAATGGACAAGCTGGGTGAACCGGATGCTGAGAGGGCTCATATTTGACGTTGATGAGACCCTGGTCTATTATGAGGGCTACGACCACAGAGGGTGGTTCGAGAAGTGGGTTAAGCCTGAGCTTGAGAGGCGCGGTATCGAACTCGACTACGACCTCTACTCAAAAACGGCAAAGCTCGAACTTCCAAGGACCTACGTTAAAAAGCTCGGCATAGACCCCGTTGAGCTGTGGAAAGTTATCGACGGGGTTAACAACAAATACCGGAAGAAAATGCTCGCCGAAGGGAGGATAAAAGCTTTTCCTGACGTTTCAGCCCTCGCAGAGCTTAAGAAGCTTGGTCTGAAACTGGCAGCTGTCAGCAACGCCTCCCCTGAGAACACACTCCTCGTTCTGAGGGCCTTTGACCTCGCGAAGTACTTTGAGGCGATCATTGGAAAGGACTACTCGAACCTCGACGGTGTGAAGCCCAGTCCTTACCTCATAGAGAAGGCCCTGATGAAGCTCGGAATTTCACCTGGTGAATCCCTGGTCGTCGGTGACAGTTCGAGCGATGTCCTTGCCGCCCACAGGGCGGGGGTGAGGGCCGTAAACGTGCTCAGGTTTGGAAAGGCCGACGGGGCTGATTACTACGTGGGGGACCTTTGGGAGCTCCTTGATCTTGTTGGCGGGCTCGTTTGATTCGTCAATGCCCGTCTTAACGCTTCGGTTATCTTCTGCAATACCCTTAAAAACTTCAAAGTTTATTACTATCTAAAGGAGTGGTCAACATGGAGGAGTTTACCTTCAAGTGTGAGCGCTGTGGAGCGCCGCTGGAAGTTTCTCCTGAGACGATTATAGCGATCTGCCCCTACTGCGGCTTTCCAAACCACATAAGTGGCAACATAAAGACTGAGAACATTCATATAATCCCCTCCCTCGACAAGAACGCGATAGCCCAGTCCTTCTGGAAGAGGGCTGAGAAGGACTTCGACCTCAGGAGGATAAAGGACGATATCCAGATAGTCGGCATAGAGGGACACTACGCCCCCTACTGGGCGGGAAGGGTGCACGTTGATGGAGTGGTAAAGTACATGAAGCGCGAGGAGGAGTGTCACACGGATTCAAAGGGGAACACCCACTGCCACACGGTGGAGAGGCACTACACGGAGAGGGTGAACGAGACCCTTTCCCTCCTCGGTTCGGCGAGGAGACAGGTGAAGAGCCTCGGAGTGGAGGATATGATAAAGCACTTCTCAAAGAGCAGACCCGAAGAGAAAAAGCTGTTAGACCTCGACGAGGAAAGCTGGAGCAAAATCAAGCTCGAAATCCTCAACACCGAGATGGACGAGCTGCACGCCAGGTTGATGATGAGGGAGGACGCAGTGGATGTTATAAGGAACCGCTTTCTGGCAAAATCCGACAGGATAGAAAGGTTCGACGTTCGCGCCTCGGAACCGGAGGACGCCAGGCTCCTTCTCCTTCCAATGTGGACGGTCTACTACAGGTACGGGAACTCGATATTCCAGACGGTCTTCGCGGGCTGGGACGGGAGGGCCGTCGCTTCGACGGAACCCATGAACCTCTTCAGGAGAGCGGAATACCTTGCCGGAGCGGGAGTTGGAGCGCTGATAGCAGCCTTTGGCGGCGCTTTGATCTCAATGTCTCCGGTTGTGGGAGTACTTGCGATGGTCGGCGGGGCGGCACTCGGCTGGGTCGCAGGAGGTAAGATCCTTGAAGGGCAGAGGGTCGAGAGGGAAGGCTCGCTGGGGGTGATCTGATGGAGGTAACGTGCCCCGTCTGTTCGGCGACATTCAAGGTCCCCGATACAGTTACGGTTGCAACCTGCCCCTACTGCGGTGCCACCTTCAAGATCGAGAGCGGTGAGAAGGTTGGGGAGCACTTCTTCTTCCCGCCGATGAAGGAAGATCCGGCCGGGAAGCTCCTCAAGTTCATCTCACGCCAGTATGGGGCTCCGGCTGACATAGTGGACGCGAGGGTTACCAGGAAGGAGCTCCACTGGGTTCCGGTTTACTTTTTCTACCTCCACGGCAAAAGCAAATACAAGGAGACCGTTGAGGAAGTCCGCTTCCTCGGGATTCCAGCGGGTTCTCCCTTCAAAACACTCCTGATGAACTACCCGTTCCCCGTGAGGGGCAAGAAGTTCTTCGATGAATCCATAGTGAAGAAGGGGAAGTACTACGAACCTGAGATGCCAAGGGAGCAAGCGGAGGAGATAGCGCGCTCCAATATAACAACGGCCCTCCAGCAGGAAGCCAGAGAGGAGGGCAGTCCGACGGGAGAGTTAGAGCTTGAGGTGGTCTTCCAGGGCCTCGTTCACTATCCCCTCTGGGAGGTTCACTACGAATACAATGGAGGAAACTTCGTCAACTTCGTTGACGGCACGGACGGAAGGGTGGTACGGGCTGAGTATCCCCTCATGAGCGAAGCCAGGAAGAGGGCCACGCTCCTCGGAATAGGACTGATAGGTGCCGGTGTTCTTCTTGGTACAATAGCATCCGTCTACGCCGGAACGGTCTGGGGGCTGATAGGTGGCCTTGTTGGAGGAGGCGCCGGTGCCGCGGGGGTCTTCTCCAAGGGCTCGGTGAGCAAGAGGGTTGTTAGCGAAGTTATGGGGATAAAGAAGGGCAACACTTACTTCATGCCCGTTTGAGGTGGTCTGAATGGGAAAGGAAACTTCGATATGGGAAAAGCTTGAGCTCGTCGTTCCTGGCTTCCACGGCTACAAGAAGAAGGAGCTGATGAGGGAAGACGACAGGATCGTGAGGGCCAAGGCGGCCGAGATACTCGCCGGAGCAAGGAGGGAACTTGAGAGGGCCCTTCAGAGGTGCGCAATGGTAAACTGCAATATGCTTGTGGCAATAGAGGATATGAGGAAAAGGCTGGTTATGCTCGAAGGAAAGGTTAAACACGCCGAGGCTGGATACGCGGGCTACTTTGACAGGGTTAAGGTAAGGGAGCCGGAACTCCAGAAGCTCATCGAATATGATGCAAGGATGATAGAGCTGGCCGAGAAAGTGAAGGAAAAGGCGGGGGCAATATCTGGAGCCGTTGCCGACCCGTCCCGGCTAAGCGGTGAGGTCTTTGCCCTGGATGACATGCTGAGAGACTTCGAGGGAGTCCTCGAAGAAAGGAGCGCAATACTGAGGGGGGAGTGATATGGTGCAGGTCATCGAGTGGGTCAACCCCGGAGAAGATGAGATAATCTGGAGGTACCCCAACGAGGTCATAAAGTGGGGCGCCCAGCTGATAGTCCACGAGTACGAAATGGCCATATTCATGCGCGACGGCAAGGTCTACGACGTCTTCGGTCCTGGAAGGCACACGCTCACGACGCAGAACCTTCCACTCCTCTACAAACTCGTCGGCGGGAGCAACAGCCCCTTCAAAGCAACCGTAATCTTCGTCAGCACCAAGGAGTTCCAGGGGAGGTACGGTGGAGAAACGCAGACGAGGGAACTGGCACCGGTAAAGTACTACGGAGTCTACTGGTTTAAGGTTGCAGACCCGGTTCAGTTCATCACAGAGGTCGTGGGTGGACAAAGCCTCTACGACACGAGCGACGTCACAAAGTTCATCCGCGCTTACTTCAACGAGGGCATGATGAAGCACCTCAGCGCGTACTCCATCGTTGACCTCTTCCAGAACCTCGACATGGTCAGCACGCAGGTCAAGGTCAAGCTGATGGAAGACTTCCGCAGGCTGGGTCTTGAGCTGGTCGATGTTAAGATCGAGGGAGTGAACACGACAGACGAGTGGAGACAGAGGCTCTTCTGGATAATGCAGACTGGCAACGCCCAAACCGTTATGCAGATGGACACTGCAAAACAGGTCGCCGCAGAACTCGGAAAGAGCGGAAGCGCCTCGGTCGGCACTGGAATGGTCCTCATCCCGCAGCTGATGCAACCGGCTCAGCCGGCTCAACCAACTCAGCCCTATACCGGCGGTGGAGTTCCACCTGCCGGTTACGGTGGGACGCCGGCGGCACAGGCTCAGCCTCCAGCTCAATCCCAACCTCAGACCCAGCAACAGGAAATATGCCCCTACTGCGGAAAGCCAATCCCGCCGGGAGCGAAGTTCTGTCCCTACTGCGGCCATGAGATAAAACGCTGTCCGAATGGGCACATAGTTCCGGAAGGGGCCAAGTTCTGCCCTGTCTGCGGGGCAAAGATAGAGTGACACCCCGGATTCTTCCATTTTTCCGTTCTCATGATTTTTCGCTCTCAGATCCTTTTAACCCTCTGAGAAAAGCAATATGGGAACAACAAAAACATGCGATTAAAACAGGAAAAATCAGGAAGAGGCCTCAAGGCGCTGCAGGAGTATTTTAATGTCGGTTTTGAAGGGTTCGGCCTCGGTCTCGGCCTTCTCCTCAAGTTTCTGCCTGAGGGACTCAACGTCGGGGCAGTCCTCGGTGAGCGACTCAATGAGCTCCCGGAGTTCATCGTAGTACTCCACGTAGGGCCTGACATCAAAGAGGGCATCCTCAACCAGTTTTTTGATGTCGGGCAAAATCACCACCTCCAGGTGTTCTTAAGGGCGTAGTACCACCTCCTGCTCTCGTCCTCGGCCTTACCAAGGATGAGGAGGTAGCGGAGTATGGCCACGTTGACGAAGAGCAGGAGGATGAGGAGGATGTTGTAAGCGGGGACGGCGTTGCTGAGGAAGGCGAAGTAGTCCCAGAGAAAGTGAAGGAACATGGCCGTGACGAGGAAACTTCCAGCGGAGTCTGCTTTGCCCTCTGAAATCAGCCCGTAGCCAACACCGACTATGGCGCTCCACGTGCCGTGGGCGAACGGGGTTAGAAACGCCCTCATTATGGTAACGTTCACACCGTATCCCAGCCCGTAGAGGAAGTTCTCCGTGGCGGCAAAGCCGAGGCCGGCTGCAACGCCGTAGACGACGCCGTCCATTATTCCGTCCATCTGCCTGGCGTGGTATGGAAAGAGAATCGCGAGGGCCTTTGAGGGTTCCTCAATGACTCCAGCAACGAGGGCCATGTAAAAGGCCGTTCCTGGGAGGAAATAGTGGACGGAGCCCCAGCGCGGGGTCAGGAACCATTCAAGGATGAAAGCGACGCCCACGGAAAGTGTGGCCCCGAGAAGGAAAGTTGTTATAACGTAGCGCTTTGGTTCGGGCTCTAGACGATCCTCGTGATAGAAGTACCAGAGCAGGATAAGTGCTGGGGTGTAAGCGAAGAAGATAAGCGATGTCAGCACGTCCATGATACCACCGGGAAATGTTGTTCCGCGTTCTTTTTAATCCTTTGGTGGCCGCAAAGTATATTTAATCCAACGCAGATTATCTTAACCGGTGGTAGGATGGAGAGAAAGGTAGCCGTCATCGCGCTCACGTTCTTCATCGCCGTGGCCCTCGTCGGGGTGTTTATGGGGGATATCCTTGAGAGGGCCAGCCCCGCCCCACCCAAACTGGAGGACATAAGCTTCGCCAGCGGCATCTCAAAGGAGCCTGAGGTAAACGGGACGTACTACGTCGAGGGTCCAATACTCAGTGACTGCGCAGTTGCTTTTACATATCAGACCAGTGAACTTGGGCAGGTGAACGTCTACGAGCTGGACTCAAAGGCATATCAGTATCTCACGGGGGATAACGTCCCGTACAACTGCACGGGGGGCATGGAAACTGGGACTATCATGCTCAGGTTCAACCAGAAACTGGAGATGCTCTCCGTGTCGGTGTGGATTGGTACAACTTCGGAGGACAAGGGGGACGTCTACTTCAAGCTCCTGGGGACGTGGCAGTTCACGGACAACGCATCGATGGTATTCATCCAGCCCTCCCCTGAGAAGGACTACAAGCTGGTCTCCCTCAATGAGTTGAGGGCAATTGCAAACCAAACCGGAATCTTTCGGATTCAGAGACCATAACCCTTAAAAACTGACCCCCGAACCCGATGCGAGTGGCGGGGCAGACCCGCGGGATGTTCCCGTAAGGGAGAACCACAAACGTGGAAGGTGAGCAGGATGAGCATGTACAAGTACATTAGGGAAGCCTGGAAAAGTCCGAAGAAGAGCTATGTTGGTGAGCTCATAAAGAGGAGACTGATCCAGTGGAGAAGGGATCCGGTTGTAGTGCGCGCCGAGAGGCCAACGAGACTTGACAGGGCCCGCTCCCTTGGCTACCAGGCCAAGCAGGGCTACGTCATAGCCCGCGTCCGCGTCAGGAAGGGCGGAAGGAAGAGGCCCAGGTGGAAGGGCGGAAGGAAGCCGAGCAAGATGGGTCAGGTCAGGTACTCACCGAAGAAGAGCCTCCAGTGGATCGCTGAGGAGAAGGCGGCAAGAAAGTTCCCGAACCTTGAGGTTCTCAACTCCTACTGGGTCGGAGAAGACGGTATGTACAAGTGGTTTGAGGTTATACTCGTTGACCCGCACCACCCGGCCATAAAGAACGACCCGAAGATAGCCTGGATAGCCGGCAAGGCCCACAAGGGCAGGGTCTTCCGTGGACTGACCAGCGCAGGAAAGAGGAGCCGCGGCCTGCTCAACAAGGGCAAGGGCGCTGAAAAGGTCAGGCCAAGCGTAAGGGCCAACAAGGGCAAGACCAAGTGAATTGAATTCCCTTCTTTTTCTATTCAAGTTTCAGGCCGAGAACCACGGCGACGAGTGTTGAGATCAGGATACCTACGTCCATTTTACTGAGACTGCAGTTGCTCAACGACGTTCGCTTCTCTTCCGTGGAGAAGCCCCTTGCATTTAATGCCACCGGGAGTTCCTCCGCCCGGGAGAGTCCCCACATGATCAGGGGGACAACAAGGGTTCTCATACTCCAGAAGCGGAAGATGAAGCATCCCCTGCTGAAGTCAGCCCCTCTGGCCATCTGAGCGGTTTTTACGTTCTTAAGAACCCTCCTCCCCTCTTCCACGTTTTTTATAAGGAGAAAAAGCGAGAGGACAAACCAGGAGGGAAGCCCGATGGCTGTCAGTCCATCCCTTAGTTCACCGGGGTCCGTTGTGCTCGCCAATGCCCAAAAGGAAAAGAACATTAGGAAAAGCTTGAAGGAGTAGTCAACTGCCTCCATCACAGTACTTTCAAACGCCAGCCTTAGAACGAAGGCCGTGATTACAAAAGGAGCAAACGCCATTATGCCCTCTTTAAGCCCGGCCCGATTCGCTCCCATTACCTTGATGAGAACAGCCAGAACGCCCAGCACAAGAAGTAGTCCCGGTGTTTTCATGAAGGGAAGAGCCATCGAGATTGAAAATACACACATCAGATTTATTATCGGGTTGATTTTCCATACCGTACCCATTTACCTTCACCCAGCACATCGATAAGCTCTCTAACCGTCTTCACCGGACCGATTCCAAGTTCCCTCGAAATCCTTACCACATCCGGCGTTCTCAGCCCGTGCTCCTCCATGTCGAGCTTCAAAAATTCATTAATATGGCCATCAAAGTTAACCCGGCCGTCCTCAAGGAGAATCACCCTCCCGGCTAACTCCATAACGAGGTCCATGTCATGGGTCAAGATAACAACGCCTCGCCCGCTTTTGGAAAGTTTCTTTATGGTCTCCACAACCTCTAGCCTTCCCCTCAAGTCAAGGCCTGCCATCGGCTCATCTATGACTATGTACTGCGGATCCATCGCCAGAACCGATGCTATTGCAAGCCTCTTCTGTTCTCCCCCACTCAGGGAAAAAGGACTCCTCCCTTCATAGTTTCTCAAACCTACCGCATTGAGAGCTTCCCTAGCTCTTCTTATAACCTCCTCCATGGACAGGCCAAGGTTGGCAGGCCCAAAGGCAGCCTCCCTCAGAACAGTTTCCTCAAAGAACATTCTCCTCGGATTCTGGAAGACGTACCCTACTGTTCTGCTGAGCTCCGAAGGGGACGCCCTCTTTGTGTCAAGCCCGTTAACGATTACATTTCCTGATGTGGGCTTTAGTATGCCATTCATATGAAGGGCAAGGGTAGTTTTTCCACTCCCGTTGGGTCCAACCACGGCAGTCACTCCGTCGCCTATCTTCAAGTTGACCCCCTTCAGGGCCGCAATACCGTTGGGATATCTGTAGTTAACCCCCCTGAATTCTATCATTCCACCACCGCCCAGGAAAGCTTCGGAAGAAGCACGTTAAAAATACCCTCTGCCACGTCGAGGAGTCTTACTTTCCGCCCCAGCTCTATTGAAAGCGAAGTCGCCCCTGAAGGGACGGGATTGTTCACGTTCAAACCAACGCCGAGGACGGCAAATCTTATTTCATCTAGCTCTCCGTAGGCTTCCATTAAGATTCCCCCGACCTTCCTGCCATTTAGGAAGATTCCGTTTCTCGACACCTCGGGCATAAGACTCATCCTTTCCATGAACTCCCGTACTCCCCTTAAAGCGGACTCCTCAATTCTTCCCGAGAGCTCCATGGGTATCTTTGGTCTTAGTATCACAGAGAAGTAGAGTCCTCCAAAGGGAGAGTGCCATATGCTTCCCTTTCTTCCCTTTCCACCCCTCTGTTCCCCTGCTATCACCAAAAGGCCAGCGGGAGCACCCTTTTCCACAAGCTTCATGGCCTCATCCATCGTTGACTTTGTAACTGGGTAATAAACGGTCTTAAACTCAAGTTCCCAGGGATATGGAATGCCAGGGTCCCCAACGAGCTTGTATCCCACGGGTGCCGCCTCTATCTCATACCCCAACCTCTTGAGCTCTTCAATGTGCTTCCACACGGCTGTTCTTGATATCCCAAGTTCTTTCCCAAGGAACTCCCCGCTGACTATCGTTCTCTCCCGGAGAAGGGCTAAAATTTTTCTCTTTTGTGGACTGTCCTTCAGCGGCCTCATGGATTACGTTAACCTCAAATATTTTAAAAGTTAACTCACTCCAGAAGACGGTGAAAGGGATGGAAGTCGAAGACATCAGCTATGCATCGGTTTTTGGTGCGTTGACTGCTCTGGGGGCGTGGATAAGCGTTCCCATAGGCCAAGTACCGGTAACGCTCCAGGTTCTCTTCCTCCTGCTGAGCGGATTTCTACTCGGCGTCAAACGGGGCTTTTTGAGCCAGCTTGTTTATCTTTTCGCGGGTGCGGTTGGCCTGCCGGTCTTTGCAAACTTCAGAGGTGGGTTGGGAGTCTTTTACGGACCAACTGGGGGATACCTTCTGGCGTTTCCAATAGCCGCAGCGCTGGCTGGTCTCTCCTCCGGGAGACGGAGCGTTTGGCCATATCTGACCACAGGTTTGCTGGCCGTAGCTACAATATACCTCCTCGGATGGGTGAGACTCTCTCTCATCATAGGCAGCCCAGAGAAGGCCTTAGCTGTCGGTGTAGCTCCGTTCATCCCCCTTGATATTGCCAAGGCCATCGTGGCGTCTGTAATAGCCGTCAGGGCGGTCAGGATTAAAGTCCCTTCCTGAGAGTTTCCTCCGCGAACTTCAGGTCAACGGAGCTTCTGACCCGGAGAAAGCTGAGCGTGACCTTTGGGTTCCTGGCGGCGAGGGGTTCTATTTCCACGGGCTCGTAGTCCATGTAATCGCCGATGCAGGAGAGCCGTCTCAACCCCTCGGCCAGGCACGTTTCCAGGGCGTCGGAGAGGGCATCCACGTCATAGAAAGCGTGGGCAACTTCGAGACTGCCGTCCGCCCAGCGGGGTATCAGGGCATCGGGATCGTTCTCTATGTAAAGGGTCGACAGGTAGTCAACCAGAAAGGGCATTATCAGGGGCATTCTACCGTCGGCCAGGAAGACGCCACCCGAAGAGGGGAGGACGCGCAGGAGCCCTTCCACATCATTCTCCGCTCTGACACCAACTGGGGAGCTGACGTGAAGGGAGTACTTCTTCACCTGGCTCGATGGGACAGCGGTCAGAACCTTGTCTATCCTCTTGGCGCGGAGGAACCGCTCCTCAACCACCCTGACCATTGGGGCGTCGCCGATGGGAGTGAGGGGACTTATGAACCTGCCGGGAAACGAGAGCACAACCGCCAGCATGGGTTCCCCTCCGGGCGATGGTTTTTAAAAGGCTCGGTTGAAGGAGGGTGGGGATAACTATGAGGGCCCATCACGTAAGGATAACCACCTTCATCCATGCAACTGAGGACGAGGATAAGGTTCTCGACGCAATAGCGACGCTTATACCGGAGGAAATCGATGAGGAGGACATTTACTTCGACGTCAGCGAGACGAAGGGGTATTTCGGGAACCCCATAAAGGTCGTCAACGCGGAGATAACGAGGAGCCGGGCGGTAAGGTCGTTTTTAAAGAACCTCAAAGAACTGCTGAGCGAGGGGGACAGGAGCTACATCCTGGAGCACCTCGACGAAAAGGTCGACGAGGAGGGAACGCTCTACCTCCGCTTTAACAAGCAGAAGGCTTATCTTGGAGAGGTGGAGCTCGACGAGGGAGCGGACGTTGTTCAGGTTAGGATAAAGGTCAAGGCCTTTCCGATGAGGAAGGAAGCCGTTATCAAAGACGTAAGGGAGTGGCTTGAGGAATGACTGCCCCGGAAACGGAAGAAATCTCCTTCTCGCGGGATAGGTATATCGAGATGGACGTGAGGAGTCCGGAAGCTTATGAAACAGCGGAGGAGTGGTTCGACGGGGTTGTCTTCTCGAAGAAGGTGGTGCTTAGCAAGGAGCCGGAATGGGGCTCGCTCAAGGAAGAGCTGAGGGAACTGAGGAGTGAGTACAGGCGCGTGGCAATTCTCCTCGTCACCGGAAAACCAAGTCTCGTCCGCGAGGTCAGGAAGAGGTTTCCAAGCTTTCCACTCTATGTCCAGGGAGGAGACCTGCGCGTTAACAGGGCCGCCATTGAGAACGGAGCCGATGCAGTCATAAGCCCATGGTTCGGGAGAAAGGACCCAGGGCTCGACCACATACTGACCAGAATGGCGGCCAGGAGAGGCGTGGCAATAGGTTTTTCTCTGTCCCCAGTTCTACACGCGACGCCTTACGAGAGGGTTCAGATTCTGCGCTTCATGTTTAAAACGTGGGAGCTCGTCAGGAAATACTCAACGCCGAGGTTTATCACCAGCTCTGCACAGGAGAAGTGGGACGTCCGGGCTCCCAGGGATTTGATGAGCCTTGGGATAAACATCGGGATGGAGGCCCCCCAGGCGAAGGCGAGCCTTGACTTTTATCCGAGAAGTATCCTCGGAAAGTACAGTCTCTAATAGGTCTATCCTCTGAAGCTGAAGAGTTGAAAAGGGCTCACGCAGCCTCAACCTGGTCGTATATCGATTTTCCCTCAAGGTGGCGCATGAGGATATCGTAGGCGAACTCCCTCATCTCCGTGCTCATGCGGTCGTAAAGTATCTCCGGCCCTTTGAGGTTGTTCTTGTCAACGGCCGACACCAGAGCCCGAACCTCCGGCATAACCGCCCTCAGGAGGGCTTCCACGAGCTCAGGGTATTCCTCCTCGTCGAGCTCTTCCTCCCCCTCAAAACCAAGATAAACAATCACCGCGCCCATCTGAATGGACAGGAGTATCTCGTTCTCCGTGACGTCGAAGAGTGAGAAGTTGTAGCCTGCTCTGTTCCCACGGGCCACCATAACCCCCGTTAGCCGTATGGGAAAACTGCCTTCTTCCCCCTCCTCCGGGCTGAACTTGGAGAGCAGCTCAAGTACGGCAGCTCTGATGTCCTCGATGATGCTCACCCAACCACCCATAGGCGGTCAGGTTAAAAGGGTTTCCGCGGACCAAGGGGGATAATATTTTTCTAAAACTCCGGAAGAGTAATTCCTGCCGAAAAGCTCATAAATACGTCCGTGATAGAATTAGCGGGGGGATAAGATGAAACCGATACCGTTCCTGGCAGCGTTGCTGGTGCTCGTGGCAATGACGATGCCGTGGTTCACAGCGGACAATACTCAGAGAATGGGGGTCCTTGCAACATCGGGACATAGTGACAACGGCGAACTCACCCTCTGGAACATCACTAAGGAAGTTTACTCCAACCCGGTGACCATTAAAGAGAATGTCTTAAAGACACTCCGCATAGAGTCAGCGTCATCCTTCGAATCCATACTTCCGATACTGGGCATTCCCCTCGTAATCCTCGGGGCTGTCATTGGACTGTTCAAGGGCAGGGCAGGCCACGGAATGGGACTGCTTGGAATGGTGCTTCTTACGTTGCCCCTGATATACTCGCCCGGAGAGGGAATACGGAGCGGCAGCCTCACCGTGGGGATAGGCTACGTGCTGGCATGGGTGGGGTTCTCGGTAGGCCTCGTCTCCGCGCTGGCCTCAAAGTAATGGATCCGAGCCAGAATTAGACATGAAAAGAAGGGGCTAATCGCCCCCATTTCTTCAGTCTTCCGCAACAACGTGGACCGGGACTTTCCCTCCGGGCACCCCATGTTTTCTTCCATACCATTCGCTGAGGGTGTACCAGGCGCCCACAAGAAGGCCAAGACCTACAGGCAGCAGGATTAACCAGCTCCGGACTCCCGCGGCAAACAGGAGATACAGGACTATCCCCACGGAAGCCGCCGTCACCGCGTATGGTATCTGGGTTGTCACGTGGTCTATGTGGTCCGAACCGCTGAACATGGAGCTCATGATGGTCGTATCGCTTATAGGCGAGCAGTGGTCGCCGAAGATACCACCGGCGAAGACCGCGCCGATGCTGGCGAAGACCTCCGGGCCAACCCGCCCGGTTACTCCGTAGGCAAGCGGTATGGCTATGGGCATCATTATGGCGAAGGTGCCCCAGCTCGTGCCCGTCGTGAAGGATATGAACATGGCCACGAGAAAGACTATCAGCGGGACTACCCCACCGCTTATCCCAACGTTCTTGGCCAGGCCGACGACGTAGTCAGCGGTACCCACTGCGTCAGCAGCGCTCTTTATGCTCCAGGCCAGAACGAGTATCGCCATCGCGAACATCATCTGCTTCATTCCCTGGACTATCGCCAGCTCCATCTCGCTGAAATCCATCTGCCTTCCGATCGCTATCAGGAGGAGCGCACCGAGTACCATTGTGAAGCTCCCCCAAAGAAGGGCAGTCGCTGAATCTGAACTGCTCAGGATTTCCATGGCCCCAGGAGGCTTGTATGCCCCAATTCTCAGCTCTGAAATGGTGTATGGTTTTCCCGAATACAGCCCCTCCAGGATTGCTTTTCTCCTGTCCTCTCCCAAAATTCCAGCAGCGTTCAGGACTTTCTTTACGTTGTCCTCGTAGGTCTCTCTGGTGGAATCGCCATCAACGTAGGACAGTTTTTCAATGCCCTCATCGTACGGGAATATCTCAACGTTTTTGAGAACGACGTCCTGCCCGGACATCAGTCTGTCGATGATGGCGTCGCTCTGGTTGGAAAGACCCAGTATGCCCAGCATAGCTTGATTATCCGAGACAAAGCTATCGCGGTAACCGTTAATGCCCGTGTACCACATGCCGCCGAGTGCCACGAGTATGAGGAGGCTTATTGGGATTACAAAGTGCCACACCGTCCCTTTCTCGCTTGGGTCTCCCAGGTCGCTCTTCGTGGCTATAAGAGGGTTTGCACCGTCGCGGAGAACCTTTCCGGTCGTTCTGGCTCGAACTTCCGCGTGAAGCATCGGGCCGTAGTGCCTGTGCGTGTAGGCCACCAGGAGCACAAGGATTATCGCAAATATGGAGTAGAACCGGTACGGGACGCTGTGGAGCCAGGCGTAGTACTCACCCGTCGAGATACCAAGGTCAACGAAGGTTTCCTTTATGAGACCGAGCTCGTACCCTATCCACGTCGAGACGAGGGCGATTCCAGCTACGGGAGCCGCAGTTGAATCGTCGATGTAGGCCAGCATCTCCCTGGAAACCCTCGCACTATCCGTTATCGGTCTCATGGTGTTTCCTACGATGATCGTGTTGGTGTAGTCATCGAAGAACACGAGCACTCCCAGTAGCCAGCCAAGAACGGATGCGTCCCTGCTGCTCTTGACCCTCCTTGAGAGGGCGTGGGCCACCGCGTGCACCCCTCCGGACTTGTATATCAAGCCAACGCCAGCTCCTATCAGCAGATTGAACACGATAACCGTCGCGTTCCATTTGTCGGTTACGTTCTCCATGATCCACTCCCAAGTCTGTACAGTTCCCGCCACCGGATTCCAGCCCGAGACCATCACCCCACCTATCCAGACGCCCGCAAAGAGGGCAAATAGGACCCTTCTCGTCCACATGGCGAGGAGGATAGCCACCAGCGGCGGGAGCAGTGATAGTGCACCAAAGTCCGTCATATTTTCACCTCCAAAGTGCTCTTTCCCAAAGTTGTTCACATATTTAAAAAACTTTTCAGAAAATTTTAGATATACTGACGAATTTTCCAAGAATCTTCGCCACTGGTCATGCCCAGTTATATACTCAACGAGCCTTACCGAGACGTTCAGGTACGGTGTTGGAAATAAAATGACAAAAGAGCGAGGAAAATCAAAAGACGGCCAGCGGCCAGTTTTGATCAGCGGAGCCCCACCAAAATCTCTCTCAACTTCGCGAAATCCCTTCTCAGTTCCTCCCTAAGCGGCGGCCTGTATAGGGCGGCTGCCGGATGGTACATCGGCATTACCGTGATTTTCCCGAAGAGGGTGTGGGCCTCAAAGGTCTTCCCGTGGATTTTGCTTATCGACTCTGGCTCGAAGCCGAACTTCCTGAGGATGTAGCCCATTGAATGCCTTCCCAGGGGCACGATAACCTTCGGCCTGATGATATCTATCTGCCTGTCGAGGTAGGGAGAGCAGGCTTTAATCTCCTCCTCCGTCGGGTCGCGGTTCTCCGGCGGACGGCACTTGACGATGTTGGTGATGTAAACTTCCTCCCTGCTCAGGCCTATTTCCCCGAGGAGCTCGTCGAGCACCCTTCCCGCTCTTCCAACGAAGGGAAGGCCCTTCTGGTCTTCCCAGTAGCCGGGGGCCTCACCCACGAACATAACCCTTGCATCGTAGCTCCCGGCACCGGGGACGGCGTTAGTCCTGAGCTTCCCGAGGGGACACCTCTGGCAGTTCCTGATTTTCTCCTCAAGCCCGTGCATCAGCATCTCCTTTTTAGAATCCACCATAAGAGACCCTCACACAAGGGATTTCTGGTTTAAGTAAGCCCGCAGGAGCTCCACCCAGGCAGTGTAGTAGCCCTTCTCATACTCATCCCGGAACTCCTGAGAGATTATATCCTCAAAGCGCTTCAGGAACTCTTCCGCCCGTTCTCTGTCGTTCTTTGATACAATCTGGAAGAGGAAAGAATCCGAGTCGTTGTCCTGCAGGGCGCTCAGGAATCCGTTTACTGCTCTAGCGTATCCCCTCCCCCATTCATCAGAGCCCGCCATCTTCAGGAGTTTCTCAAGGTGCCCCTTTGCCCTGCTGAAGTCTCTCCTAAGAAGGGCCCGCAGGAACATTTCCATTCTCATGTCTCTGGCCGACACTTCAATCACCACCTGCCTTTGGATGGGCATCTTTTAACGATTTCCCGCCATTTCCCACATTTGTCCCATACCTATGAAGCAAAATCTTCATATTTACGCAAAAGCTTTTATACCCTTAAATTGAACCAGTTCCCAGAAGCCGGAGTTGTTGGGTGAAGGTGATGAATCATGGCTGAAAGTCTTGGTGAAATCCCCAGCGGGGAGAAAGAGTTTGCAGAATCAACCAAAAGGATTAGGGACATAGTCGAGTTCCCAGAGATAAGCGAGGACGAGTTTTATGAGACCCTTAAAAAGGCCAGCAGGGGCTACGGGGGCCAGCTTCCACACAGAACCTACTCATTGTGCCCCGAAACAAGAAGGGTCGTCCCGGCGCTGGTGTGGGAAAAGGACGGAAAGGTCTGGATAACCAAGAAGTGCCCGGAGGGCATGATAACCGACCTCTACTACGAGGACGTCGAGCTGTACAACCGCTTCAAGAGGTGGCGCTGGGAGGAGAAGGAGCTTTACAGCGCCAACGTGGAGAACAGCGGAATGAACTGCCCGTTCGACTGTGGAATGTGCCCGAGGCACCGCTCCCACACGAACCTCCTCAACATCGTCCTCACCAACCGCTGCAACCTTAGCTGCTGGTACTGCTTCTTCTACGCCAAGGAGGGTCAGCCGATATACGAGCCGACCCTTGAGCAGATACGCACCATGCTCCGCAACGCCAAGAAGGAGCACCCAATAGGAGCGAACGCGGTTCAGTTCACGGGCGGTGAGCCGACCCTCAGAGAGGACCTCATAGAGATACTCAAAATGGCCAAGGAGGAGGGCTACGACCACGTCCAGCTCAACACCGATGGGATAAAGCTCGCCTTTGACCCGGAGCTGGTTAAGAAGATACGCGAGGCCGGAACGAACACCCTATACCTGAGCTACGACGGAATGACCCCCCAGACCAACTGGAAGAACCACTGGGAGATACCGCTCATCTTCGAGAACGTGAGGAAGGCCGGTGGACCGGGAATAGTACTGGTTCCGACAACCATAAGGAACGTCAACGACCACGAACTCGGTGCGATAATAAACTTCGGCCTCAATCACCTCGATATAGTCAGGGGAGTTAACTTCCAGCCCCTCTCACAGGTCGGCAGGGTTCCAAAGAGGGAGCGCCAGAGGTTCAGGATAACCATACCCGGGGCCATCAGCAGGATTGAGGAGCAGACGAACGGCGTTATAACCAGGGAGGACTGGTACCCGATCCCGATAGCCGGCCACATAGCGCGCTTTTTCGAGGCCTTCACAGGCTCACGCTACTACATGACCAGCCACTTTGCCTGCGGCGCGGCAACCTACGTCTTCCTCGACCGCGAGAACAAGCGCGTCATCCCCATACCAAGGTTCATCGACGTTGAGGGCTTCGTGGAGTTCCTTGAGGAGAAAGCCGAGGAGATAGAGCAGTGGAAGACCATGGGCAAGCTCAAGAAGCTCAAGCTCGGTGCGGAGATATTCATGAAGTTCCGCTCTTTCTACGATGACAAGTACGCTCCCAAGGGGCTGGGCGTCCTCGACCTCATAAAGAACGCTTTCATGCACGGCAACTACGACGCCCTCGGCAAGTTCCACGAGAACGCGCTCTTCCTCGGAATGATGCACTTCATGGACGAGTACAACTACGACGTCGAGCGCGTTGAGCGCTGCGTCATCCACTACGCGATGCCGGACGGAAGGATCGTCCCGTTCTGTACCTTCAACGTGATTCCTGAGCTCTACAGGGACAAGGTGCAGGCCCAGTTCAGCTACAGCTGGGAGGAGTGGAAGGCCCTCCATCCGGACTGGGACTACAAGAAGGACAAGTACTTCAGGAGCAAAGAGTTCGTCGAGAAGATGAGGAACAGCGAGGTTTACAGGAAGACTTACATTGACATAGAGGACTACTTCGGGCTGAACAGGGAGTGAGGTGGGAACAATGAGCGAGAAAGTCTTAAAGAAGAACCTCATGAGGCTCGACCTCAAGTTCGGAAAGATCGATCCCGAGACGGCCCAGGTGAAACAGTACGAGCTTGAGAAGGACATCAGGGTCTGGAGGGTTTTCCTCAACGGCTACGCAAGGAACGGCTTCGTGGTCTTCGATGAGGAAGCGATGTCAAAGGAGGAGATCATGAACCTCCTCGGGGACCTAGAGCCGCAGGTAAAGGCAATGAGACGGCTCACCGTCGCAGACCTCGTCGATGAGAGCATGAGCTGGAATAACATCCTGGGCAAAATGAAGTCGTAAAAAGAGCTCAGCGGAGCTCTATCCTTACCCTTCCTCTCAAATCCTCTTTTTCCAGCTCGAAGCTCACTATCCCGCTGAATGAGCTTAGGTCCAGGATGTTCTTGCCCGCCCTGACCTCAAAGGTCTCACTGGCGGCTTTCCCGGCCGGCAGTGAAAGGTCGTACTCGTGAACCGTCAGCATGTTGTCCCCGCTGAGGTAGAGCAGGAGTCTCGGTTCGCGGTAGCCGTCGAGGGGTATTCCGCCGAAGGTTCCGGCACCCAGCTGCCTGGCCATTCTCGGCAGTGCCAGCGGCAGTGAGAAGCTGACAGAGGGGGGCCTTTCCTGGAGTATCTTCTCGTCGAGGATCACGATATCCCTGTTGCCTGTATCGAAGGGCGTCGCCTCTGTAGCGCCGGTGTTCGGGGCGCTGTTGGTCGCGATGAGAAGCTTTCCATCCATCTTCTCGATGCTGGTAACCCTTGCGCCGAAGGTCCCGACTATCTTGACCATCGGCGGCGCGATGTAAACGAGAACGCTCGGCCCGGCCACGGTGTTGGTCGTCACCCATGAGGTGCCGCCGTCATCCGGGTCTGGCTTGTAGACCGCGTCGTGGTGCGCGTTGAAGGCGGCGAGGATGCCCCCTCCAACGTTGATCGCGTTCACCCTGAAGGGCGCGTAGAAAGTGTAGAAGTCGAAGAGCCTGTAGAAGTGAAAGTCCTCGCCCATGTAGGGGTTTCCGGCGATTACACCGCCGCGGACGAAGGCGAAGGCCCTGTTGTAGGCCGAGGCCATGGCTCCAAGCACAGGCCTCACGTAGGCCCCTCCGTCGACGCTCTTGCCCAGGTTGAAGGCCTCCCACTTTCCGCTGATGAGGTCCAGCCCCCTGAACCCCTCGATTCCCCGGCTGAAGTTGTTCCCGATTCCAAAGAAGGCCATGTCGTGCACGAGGGTTCCCTTTGGAGCCGGTTCGTGGATTAGAGCTTTGGCCTTCCCGGTTCTCCTGTCGAGGGTGTATACCCCGAGGTTCGCGTGCCCGTCCTCCCTCGCGAGCAGAAGCCTGTCGTTGTAAGGATCGTAGATGATGTCGCTCACCTCGCCAGCCCAGTCGGTCTCGTGGTGGATGGAGTCCTTCCAGAGGAGCTTTACGGAACCTTCCTCCGTGTCGTAGACGTGCACGTGGGAGTACTTGTCCTTGAAGAGTATCCTCCTGTCCTCCCTGTAAACCGCCGGGGCGTGAACCCAGCCGCCGAAGTAGATGAACCCGTCGACGGCAGAGACTGCGTTGTAGGTATCGCCGCCGCTAGTAGGGGCCTCACCGAGGAGCGTGAAGTCGTAGGTCTTTTCCTCTCCAGATTTTACGTCGATGAAGTGCGCCTCCGCCTCGAAGGCGAGGGTGAAGTATAGCGTCCCGCTGTGGTACCTCAGCCCAAAGATTCCGCCGCTGCCCCACTCCGGGCCGTAACCTGGGGAGAAACGGTAGTTTCTCAGAAGCATGACATCACCGTCCATTCTTTCTCTCCAGGATTTATGGCCTTTTGCCTTCGGTGGTAGAGGGTGGGGACAGAATAGCCAGAAGCTTGCGATGGGCGTTACTTCCCACGGCTTCGGCACCGCGAGGGTAATCCTCGACGACGAGTTAGCGGGAGCGGTGAGCGGCTTAGCAATGGCCCTGAACAGGGTCTTCACCTCACTCCTTCTTCCCTACCTCATCGAAGTCCTCAAGTAGGCACTCGCTTATCCTGAGCCGATCCTTGGCGTCGAGGAAGAGCGTGAAGTCCCGCTTTGCCAGTCGGTCCTCCACCGGGGCGTGCTCGACGAGGAAGGCTATTACCTCCGCCGTACTGTAGGGGACCCTAATGTCAAGCTCATCGGCCTTCCTGAAGAGCCGTTCTGGGACAGTGAATATGTCCTCCCCGGCTTTGACGTCAAGGCTTATCTTCGAGTTTATCTGCTCCCAGAGGAGGAGCGTGTTCTTAGCTTTCTCTATCTTCTCAAGCGCACGTCTCTCAAGGATGCTCACGTTGGCCCGGCTCGTACCGAGCATCTCTGCTATCTCGCTCTGTTTTAGACCCCTAGCCCTCAGCATCAGAATCCTAATTTGATGATCGGTCAAAAAGCTCCTCTCCGACATTTTAAACACCCAAGTTTAACGACGCTGAAATTATTAAAAACCTTTTTGGGCAGTCGAAAAATTTATATTGGTTTCCCCTTCTCTAAAATTGGTGCCCCGGTAGCCTAGCCTGGCGGGGCGGCGGACTTGTAATCCGCCGGTCGCGGGTTCAAATCCCGCCCGGGGCTCCACAAAACGCTGACGGGAGATTGCAACCTATCTCAGGAAACTTCTGAGGAAAGCACCCCAGTGGGGGGCAAAATTTGTATTGGTCCTTAAAGGCTACATGGTAAATTGGAGCACGCTTAAAAAGAAACTTCTAGCCGGATCCTCCCGTAAAAATGATGTACAAGACCAGTCCAAAACCAAAAACCCTTTAACACAACCCCCCTACTTCTTCTCGTCCGATGATTGGAAAGAGAGTGAGCTGAAAAGATGATGATCGACTTCTCGCTGAGGACATCTCTTTATTTTTATGAACTCTAATGAACGTAAACGTTCTTTAGTGTATATAAAATTCTCGATGTACATCGCTTCTTTTGGCCAAATCTTCCATAAAAAGCGCCAGATTTTTGGAAAGTTTCAGTATCTAACGTTTTGTTTAAAATAAACCGTTCTCCTGCCGTATATCGAAAGGTTTATATATGCAAACGCCTAACCAGGTATCGCAGATTACCGAAACTGAGGTGGTAAGTATGGTTGAGCAGGACCCCTTTGAGATGGCGGTCAGGCAGCTCGAGAGGGCTGCACAGTTCATGGACATAAGCGAAGAGGCCCTTGAGTGGCTCAAGAGGCCCATGAGGATTCTGGAGGTTAGCGTCCCGATCCAGATGGACGACGGTTCTGTCAAGGTTTTCACCGGGTTCCGCGTCCAGCACAACTGGGCCCGCGGTCCGACCAAGGGTGGCATTCGCTGGCACCCGGCTGAGACCCTCAGCACCGTTAAGGCCCTCGCCACCTGGATGACCTGGAAGTGTGCCGTTGTTGACATCCCCTACGGTGGAGGTAAGGGCGGTATCATAGTCAACCCCAAGGAGCTCAGCGAGGGCGAGCAGGAGAGGCTCGCACGCTCATACATCCGCGCCGTTTACGACATAATCGGCCCGTGGACCGACATCCCGGCCCCGGACGTCTACACCAACCCGAAGATTATGGGCTGGATGATGGACGAGTACGAGACCATCATGAGGAGGAAGGGCCCGGCCTTCGGCGTCATCACCGGAAAGCCGCTCAGCATCGGCGGTTCACTCGGAAGGGGCGACGCCACCGCCAAGGGTGCCTCATACACCATACGCGAGGCTGCCAAGGCCCTCGGTATGGATCTCAAGGGCAAGACCATCGCCATCCAGGGTTACGGTAACGCCGGCTACTACATGGCCAAGATCATGAGCGAGGAGTACGGCATGAAGGTCGTCGCCGTCAGCGACAGCCACGGCGGCATCTACAACCCGGACGGCCTCAACGCCGACGAGGTCCTCGAGTGGAAGAAGAAGAACGGCAGCGTCAAGGACTTCCCAGGCGCGACCAACATCACCAACGAGGAGATCCTCGAGCTCGACGTCGATGTCCTCGCTCCGGCCGCCATCGAGGAGGTCATCACCGAGAAGAACGCCGACAAGATCAAGGCCAAGATCGTCGCCGAGGTTGCCAACGGTCCGGTCACCCCGGAGGCAGACGAGATACTCCGCGAGAAGGGCATCCTCCAGATCCCGGACTTCCTCTGCAACGCCGGCGGTGTCACCGTCAGCTACTTCGAGTGGGTCCAGAACATAAACGGCTACTACTGGACCCTCGAGGAGGTCTACGAGAGGCTCGACAAGAAGATGACCAAGGCCTTCTGGGACGTCTACAACACCCACAAGGAGAAGAACATCCATATGAGGGACGCCGCCTACGTCGTCGCGGTCAGCAGGGTCTACCAGGCCATGAAGGACCGCGGATGGGTGAAGAAGTGATTTCTTCTCCCTTTTATATTCGTTTCTCTTCTCTCTATCCCAACCACATACGAAAAGCAACGTTAATTTTTTAAAGGGCTTTTCAAATATCTTCCAAAATCGTAAGGAGGGTACTTTCATGGGAGAAAGGGTAGAGGCTCTGTTAAGGATTCCTCTCGCAATCGTATACGGGGTTATCCTGTACGTACTGGACCTGGTTGTTGGAGTTGTGGTTCTAATTCAGTTCTTCTACACGCTCATTCTCGGAAGACGACACAAGGGCATGGCACGGTTCGCCAACAACTACGCCTCACTCAGGTATCACATCCTCAGGTACTCCAGCTTCGCCACCAATGAGAGACCGCTATTTGGAGGGCCGGATGGGAAGAAACGCTGCCCTGCGACTTTGACAGAGAGGATAGAAGGCAGTCCTACGAGCAGTTAAAGGACGATTTCGATCAGCTATTCTGATTGCTTATCCCTTGTTGTCTTTTTCTCCGTTTTTGCATTTCGGGGTTTACTTCAGCGGGCAGATTCTGAACCACTCAATTTATATACCCCCACAACCCCCCAAGTTGAAGGTGGTTGCATTGGGCTTCTCTCAAAAACTGATCATGGTCCTTTTGCTGTCCTCCGTCCTGGTAATCGCAGGGTGTACGGGTACATCAAACACGAACAGCACAGGAGCAAACCACGGTATCCCCTCAGCCTCAACTTACAGCCAGCATTCGAGGCAGTTTAGCCCGAACTGGGAAAGTGCCCTGGTGTACGTTACCCGCGTCGTTGACGGAGATACCGCCTACGTCAGGTTTTCCAATGGGACGATTGAAAAGGTGAGGTTTCTGGGGGTTGACACTCCCGAGACGGAGCTCAGTAGAAATAAACCCGATGAATACGATCACATCACGGACATGGAGTGCCTCACGCGGTGGGGGCTCAAAGCGGAGGATTTCACCCGCAGAGAGCTGCAGGGTAAGTACGTGTACCTCGTCTTCGATCCAATATCCCCCAGGAGGGGCTACTACGGCAGATTGCTGGCGTACATATATCTCACTAATGGAACCGATTTTACGGAAGAACTCGTGAGGCTCGGCTACGCAAGGGTCTACGTCGAAGGGAAATTTGAGAAGAAGGACGTGTATCTCAAAGACCAGGTGAAAGCAATTCAGGAGGGGGATGGCCTCTGGGGGGCCTGCGGGGCTCACGCAGAGGAAAATCCTACGGTAGTTATAGTGATGGTGCAGTACGACGCGGCGGGGGACGACTCCAGAAACATCAATGGGGAGTACGTGTTGATAAAGAACGTCGGGAGTTCTGCGGTGAACCTGAAAGGATGGAAGCTGATGGACGAGAGTGGGAACACGTTCACATTCCCGAGCATCACTCTCTCACCGGGGGAAGAGCTTAGAGTTCACTCAGGAAAAGGGGAAAACACAAAAACGGACCTCTACTGGGGTTCAGACAAACCGATATGGAACAACAACGGGGACACGGCTTACCTCTACAACAGTGAGGGTCATCTTGTTGATGTTTATAGATGGTGAGGAATACGTTTGTATCAAAGGAAAATTTTTAAATGAAAAACGTATTCAATGCGGTGATAGCTTTGGGAGAGCGCGTTGAGGCACTCTTGAGGATCCCGCTGGCCTTCGTATACGCTATTATAATCTCCGTTTTGGAAATGGCCGTTGGAATAGTCCTGATAATCCAGTTCTTCTACACGCTCATACTCGGCAGGAGGCACGAAGGAATGGTCTGCTTCACCAACAAGTACGCTTCCCCGAACTACCACATAAACCGCTACCTGCAATTCCCAAGCCTATCTCAGCGGATAGGTCTCCTGTTGGAGTTCTCGGGGGTTTAACTACTTGTTCTCTTCCAGTTTTTCCGTAACCTCTGAGAAGGAGACGTGAGCGTACCATTTTCGCTTGACATTATCGTAGGTTATTTCCAACCGTTCCTGCTTACCCTTTAAGTGTTTCTCTCCTTGAATTTGGATTTTGAGTCGTCCGAATTTGCCAAGCCGTCTCCAGTTCGAGAGTTGCCCCCATTGATCCGGTACTGTCGTTTCTTAGTGGGATTACGAAGAGTTTTTGTCCGTTTTTCTTTTTGACAAAACCGGGTGGTTTATTTTGTTCCAGTCTATGGCTGTCGCGTAGGCTAATTCAGAGAGGATTTTCTCGAGTTCTTTTGAGGGTTGGAGTTTTACTGTTGCTGCCCGCTTTATGGTTACGAAACCCTCTCAAATGCTTCCAGGATCTCCTCGTACTTCTCCCTCGCCTCCTTTCTCCTGAAGTCGCAAGAGAGCGTGTCCTCCCATCCCGAGCCGTCGAAGAGCGGCCTCTCGTTGGTGGAGAAGAAACAACCTCATGGCGTTTGCGTTGAGAACAGTGAAACTTTACTCGTGAAAGGAAGACCGTTAAAGAGCATTGCATTTTACTAACAGAGGAGGATCGCTGATTATCAGTCAGAACTCAACAAAAGCAGTTTAAAAAAGAATATGATTGAAGTTGGGAAGAGTATGGGAATTCAAGTTGAGCTTGTTGATGGGGCTTGCACGTCAGGGGATTGTTTAAGTGCCGTGGAAAGAGCGTTGTTATGAATGCTGACTTGTTGGTGCTCTTAATATTTTGAAAAAGGTTATGAAAACCATAACCCCGAGCCTTCCCGCTTTGTCGGGAGGTAGGGGTAATTGGCTCAAGGCCGAGCCAGAGGAGTTCGAAGAACCCTCCTCAAAAGGGGCGATGAGGATTACCCCTCAAACCTCCCTGCCCTTAGCGGGGGTTAGCTTGTTGGAACCCTCGCCCTTCAGGGCGGGGAGGAGGTCAGTTTCATGTCCTCTTTCTCAGCGGTTCCGTTTTTATCATCCCCTCCTTAACCAACCCTTCGGGCTTGTAGTAGAGGATCACAAGGGCCAGCATTCCGAAAAGAATGTACTCAAGCCATACGGGCTCAAATGGGAGGTGGAGCAGTGTCGATATCTGGAACTTGTAGGTTTCTATGAGCACCTTGAGGACAACGAAGAGTGTCGTTCCAAGGATCACGCCCCTGTTGTTGCCCCTTCCACCAAGTAAAAGCATGATGAATGGGTAGAACGTCCACTCAACCCTTGAGAAGGAACTGCTTATCAGGTTGAGGGCGTGGAAACCGTAGAGCACGCCTGCTAAAGCCGCTATTCCTGAGCCTATCATCGAGGCGTTTATCCTTATCCCCATCAGGTTCCTCCCGAAGGCGAGCACCACCGTCTCGTTCTCCCGGTGGGCCTTCAAAAGCCTCCCGAAGGGGGTATTTAGGAGCCTCTCTGCAAAGAGGTAGACCAGCAACGCCAGGGACAGGGTTATTCCAATGAACGCCCACTCCCTTGAATCCCCTGAGAGGAATGCCAAGGGATCCGGAACCGATGTTCCGTAGTAGCCGCCCATCAGGGATGGCGTGTAGTAGGCTATCATGAAGGTTACCTCTGCTATCGCCAGGAGGGCCATTCCGAGGTAGTCCTCGCGGAGGCGAGAGCTGGGAAGTATAAAAACTGCCCCCATTGCCATCCCAAGAACGAACGCTAAGGCTAGGGAAACGAGGAGGTAGGCTATGCCGTACGCGGGATGGGCGGCGAAAATATCATCAGCCTTTGCGACGAGGTCTGTGGTTCCGGTTATGAGGTCGCCGCTTACTCCAAGCATCTTCATAAGTATTCTGTTCAGTATTCCGCCGACGGCTATCGCCCCTATAATTACCGCGAAGTGCCTTCCGAAGTTCGGTATCCCCGTGTAGCCGTACTCAATGTTGAGGCTTATGTTAACTATCGCGTAGATTCCAATCCACACTAGGATGAGCTGAAGAACCTCGGATATCATCCTACCAGCCTCCTCCAGAGCTTTGTGCCAGTTATCCCTTCGGGCAGGAGGAGAAGGACGGCCACCATTATGAGGAGGGAGACAACCTTACCGTAAACCAGCACCCCCGTTCCAGCTATGTCAGACAGTCCGTAGGTAACGAGCGACTCTGAAAAGCCTATGATATAGCCCCCAATCAGGCCTCCTACTATGTTCCTCAGCCCGCCGACTATGCTCGCCGCGAAG
Organism: Thermococcus sp.; assembly: GCA_027075325.1. Lineage (GTDB taxonomy): Archaea > Methanobacteriota_B > Thermococci > Thermococcales > Thermococcaceae > Thermococcus. Next base: position 73,218 of record JALTBN010000027.1, read on the forward strand.
ACAGAAACGATTATGAAGCCTCCCGTTCCGGGAACAGTTTCCTGGAGGAAAGGTAATACCGCCCCCACCATCCCCGCAACTGCTGCCGCTAAAAACCACGAGAACAATCTTGTGGTTTCTACATCTATTCCCATCGCCTCAGCCAAGGCCGGGTTTTCCATCGAAGCCCTGAGCGCTATTCCAAACTTTGTTTTGTAGAGCAGGACGTAGAGGCCGATAAGAGTAGCAAGGACGAGAGCAGTCGAGATCACAACCCTTCCCGGAACGCTTCCAACTGTGAAGTCTATGTCCGTGAAGACGAACTTGCTCGCGTTCCTCTTGAAGGCATTGCTCAAGAAATCCGAGTAAGCCCCGAGAGATCCATAGAGAATTATGTCGATGGCAAGGGTTGCCATCATCAGCATGTCCACGGAGGCACCTTTCCTTATGAGGGGCCTTATTGTGAGCAGGTAAACAGCAGTTCCAACGAGTCCGCCGACGATGAAGGCCGGAACCACGGCCAGATATGGGTTGAGGCCGTAGGCAACGAGCAGGGTGTACGCTAGGTAAGAGCCGACCACCGCGAAGGAACCGTGGGCGAAGTTAGGAACGGCCGTGGTTATGTAGGTAAGTGTTAATCCAAGAGCCAATAGAGCGAGCAGGTTGGCGTAGGTTAAAGCCCCCTCAAACACTCCCATCCTCGACCACCTCCAGCTCCTCAACAACGCCGAGGAAGTGTTTCCTGAACTTCTCCTCTGTCAGGAGGGGTTTCGGGCTGCCTTCATAGAACACCCTCCCGCTGACGAGCATGTATGCCCTGTCGCTTATCTCAAGGGCCTTCATAGCGTTCTGTTCGACGAGGAGAACCGTTATGCCGTGGTCGTCCCTCATCTCAAGGATTTTCGAGAATATGACGTCGGCAAGCTTTGGGGCCAGCTGTGCCGTTGGCTCGTCGAGGAGCAGGAGCTCGCTGTTCCTGACTATTGCCGTCGCCATTGCCAGAAACTGCCTCTGGCCGCCGCTCAGGTTCCCCGCTTTCCTGTCGAGTATCTTTTTCAAATCTGGAAAAACCGAGAGGGCCACCTCAAGTCTCTCTCGAAACTCATCCTCGCTTAGTATATAGCCAGCCATCTTGAGGTTCTCCATCACGGTTAAGTTGGTAAAGACGTTGTTCGTCTGGGGCAGATAGGCCATTCCCATTCTGGTTCTCTTAAAGGGCGGAAGCCCCGTGATGTTAGTCCCTTTGAACTTTATCGAGCCAGAGTAAACGGTCGTCAGGCCAAAGATCGTTTTCAGGAAGGTCGATTTTCCCGAGCCGTTTGGACCGACTATAGTGGTTATCTTCCCCTTCTCGGCCTTCAGGTCGATATCAAAGAGTATCTGGAGCTTTCCGTAGCCGGCGTTAACCTTCTCCGCCTCAAGCATCCTCAACCCCCCATGTAGATTTCGGCCACCCTCGGGTCGTTCACCACCTTCTCTATGCCCTCCTTCCCGCGTCCCTCGGTGAGTATCTTCCCGTTGAACATCACGTAGAGGTTGTCAACGTAGCCCAGAACGATGTCGAGCCTGTGCTCTATGAGGAGAACCGTTATGCCCTCCTCCTTCAGTTCGACGAGTTTCTGAAGTATGTCGTGGGCAAGTGAAGGCGCCACTCCCGCGACCGGCTCGTCCATGACTATCATCTTTGGTTCCGTCATGAGGGCGCGCCCTATCTCAAGGAGCTTCATCTGCCCGCCGCTCAGCGTTCCGGCGGGCCTGTCCCACAGGTGATCAAGCTTGAGGAACTCTAAAATTGAGAAGGCCCTCTCGACGAGTTCCTCCTCCTTTTTAAGCCACAGGCCCTTTCTCAGGGCGGATAAAGGATTCTCACCGGGATGAACGTTAGCTATGAGCAGGTTCTCAACAACGCTCATACTCTTCAAGAGCTGGGGGGTCTGGAAGGTTCTCACAATACCGTGGTGATATATCTCGTTTGGTTCCTTGTTTGTTATATCATCCCCCGCGAAAACAACCCTACCAGAATCGGCCTTCAAGAAACCGGTTATCAGGTTTATCAGGGTGGATTTACCAGAACCGTTTGGACCGATTATGAGGGTCAGGGTTTTCTCATCAACATCTATGCTGACTCCATCGACGGCCCTTAAACCGCCAAACATCTTCACGAGGTCTCTGGTCTGAAGCAAAGGCATTTCATCACCTCCCAAGGGGTACGAAAGAAGGGAAAAGCTCAGGAAGACCACTCGACCTTACCGGTCGAGGACTTCCACAGTCCGAGAAGCTTCCACTTTCCGTCCACGATACCCCAGATGGCGTAGTCACCGCTGGCCCTGTCGTTCCACTCGTCCAGTTCAATGTTTCCTGTGACTGAGGAAACCCCAAGCTGGCCGGAGCTGTACTTTGGAAGGATCTCCTTTATCTTCTGGGCTACCAGATCGGCATCGAAGCTCCCCTTCTCCTTGAGAACTTCCGCCTCGGCTAGAGCGGCAACCCACGCTGCATCGTAGGCTATGAGGGCGTACTCACTCGGCTCGATTCCGAACTTCTCCTTATACCTCTGGATGAACTTTTTGCCTTCCTCACTCTGGGCGTAGAACTGAGTCGAGTAGAGGACGACCTTCGATGCCTTGTCGCCGGCTTCCTCCACTATCTTGTCGCTGAGGACGTCGCCGTCCGAACCGAACCACTTGACCTTGAGAAGGGGTGAGTCGTCTGGAACCTGTGACAGCAAGGTCGCTATCTCGTCAAAGCCAACCACCCAGACGGCCACTTGGTCAGGGGAGTACTTTGAAAGGAGGCTCTTTACACCGTCTTCAGCCTTACTGATGTATGGAGACCAGTCCGTTGGCTCAGGGTTGCTGGGATAACTTATGTCCTTGGCTATCTCGATGCTTCCTTTTATCTTCTCAACGGTGGCGTCGTGCAGTCCCTTGCCCCACGCGTCACCGCGGTAGATTATGACAACTCCCTTGATTCCCTTGCTCCCAAGCTCCGCCGCTATCGCCTTGCTCTGGAAGAAGTCCGTCGGGACGAAACGGAAGACGTATTTCTTGTCCTCTGGCTTAGCAAAGCCTATAAACTTTGGCGGAGCCGTTGATGCTTCCGAGATAACTATGAGCTTGTGGGCGTTGACGTAGCTCTTCAGGTTCTTAAGCTCTCCACTCGATGTTGGTCCGATTATTACCTTTGCACCCTGGGCGTCAAGCGTTTGGAGCTTTTCAAGGGCCACTTTGGGGTCTGTCCTTGTATCTTCAAAGAGTATCTCAACCTTAAAGGGCTCTCCGTTCTTCTGGAAGTAGGCGTTTATATCCTCCTGCGCCAGCTTTAGTGCGTTCTGGATTTTCTTGCCATCTGAGGCTATGGGACCCGAGAGGTCGAGGAGGGCACCGAGCTTTATGACCTTAACCTGCTGACCGCTTGATGAGGAACTGCCTGAGCTGGAACTTCCTATACAGCCCGCCGCCACAACCAGCAGCCCTATCAGGAGCAGTGTCACAAGTCGTTTCATTGGAGTTCCCTCCGAGGTTTTCTTCCAGTCATGATGTTTATTTAAGTTAAATCTTTATCGCATAATTTTTTAACAAATTGACAAAATTCAGAAAACTTTTCTACTTAGAATCCAGTCTTAGCGGTGTCTTGCGGGATTAGTATTGATATAATGACAGATGAAATGAAAAATTCTTGATGAAAATCTAACATTATGCACTTAATAACTATCAATCTGCCTATTACAGAGGCAATAAATTTACCTAAAAACAGAAAAGGAGGCTAAAGGCATTACGCTTTGGCCCAGTACTCCTTCTCCTCCACCATAGCCTCTATCATCTCTTCCTCGTCCTTGAACATCGTTCTCCTCGACGGGTTCTGCATGCCGTAGAACTCCATGAATGGACTTGGCCGCCTCTTGAAGGGGTAGTAGAGGTATATGGCCGCTAAAGTCCTGTAAGCTTCGGCCATCTCGCTGATGACGCCGGCCGAAACCCCCTCGGCGTAGTGGTAGACCGCTATCGCCTTGCTCACATCGACGAGGTTGAAATCGCGCTCAACGAGCTGCCTCCTCAGTATATCGGTCGCCTGCTCTATGTCGGCCCTGTCAAGCTCGTCTATCTCGTCCCCATCGAGGAGGTGCTTTATCCTTATCCTCTCTATGCTAGGGTTCTTTGCCACCTGATTGTCGTATTCAGCGACGACCCACCAGTCGTCCAAAGCGCCTGGATCGAGAACCGTGAAGTGCTCGCTCAGCCTGTCGTAGAAGCCCCTAACGCGGTGATAGTACTCCTCCTCGTGGCCGGTCATAGGGTAGCTGAGGTAGACTATCGGCTTCTCCTCCTCGTGGAAGAGCAGGTCGAGGAAGACCCCGTATGGATGCCTTATTCCAAACTGCAGGATGTAGCGGACCTCTATGCCCTCTTTCTTAAGTTCGTGGACGAGCGTTTTGACGTGGTTTATGGCATCTTCGCGCCACATGACGAGCGTGGAGAGCTTTATGTTGTCCGGGTTCTCACCGAAGCGCTCAAACCACTCGGGGTCGTTGATTATCCTCCTCCTGACTGAGAGCACATCGTCGAGAATTATTATTACCCTGTCGGGCTTTAGGAGCTTGACGTTGCTTAGGGTGAAGCCTATAACGCTTCCGCTCCCCCAGCGGAAGAGGCTCGGCGTTGATACAAGCTGATGTTCAGCGTCGCTCCCGTCTATCTCCTCCCTTATCCTCGCGAAGGCCTCATCCCGTATCTCGTTCATCAGGTCCTGGTGACTTATGGCGAAGTCGAGGACGTTCTTCCGGGTTATTTTAACGCCCTTCTCCTTGCCGACTTCCCTTATGTAGTCAAAAACATGGTAGTAGGCGTAGCTCTCGCCGCTGGCGAGCTTGAGTGCCTCGGTTATATACTCGTCCCTGCCGTTGAGCGGCGGGCCGGTGAGCAGGATTACCTCCTTTCCGTTCTCTCCGAGCATGGTTCCACCCATTGACCTTAATGGTCAGGGATTAATAAGCTTGCCTCCCCTCATCTTCAACCGGGCGCTTCTTCAGGCCCCGTATCCTAGTGTATGCATTAGCCGAGTTCACGCTGTGGAAGTGCCCGGAGTGAACCCTTTCCCAGCCGATCAAGCTCCCGTCGGGATCGAATATCCAGGCCTCCCTCCAGTTCTTTCCGCCTTCAACCTCTATCCTCCCGAGAACACCCAGTCTTTCCGCCTCCGAACCACTCAGCCCTATCCCGTAGACCTCCACCGGGCCGATGGCCTCGTAGACCGTTGGGATAACTCCCCCGTCAGCTACTGGCCTTCCAACTATCGCCCTTGCAACCAGCCGGGCGTAGTGCCCAGCCACGAAGCCGAGGGGCCTGTAAACGAACTCCCCTGTCACAAAGTCCATGCTCATGGCACAGTCCCCGAGGGCGTAAACTCCGGGGAAGCGGGTTCTTCCAGCTTCATCGATTTCGATCGGCTTTTCGTCTTTCCTCAGGAGGTTTGAGTTGGGCCTGACTCCTGTGGCCATTACGACGGCTTTAACCTCGAACTCCTCTCCACCCTTCAGTCTAACGCCCTCAACCCGTCCGTTGCCCTTCACCCCCTCAACGAGCGACGAGGTGAGGACTTCAATTCCCATCTCCCGGAGGCGCTCCTCCAAGAATTCCGCAAGGGGTGTCTCGACGAGGTTGGGGAGAACCCTCTTCCTCGCCTCCACCACGGTAACGCCGTGCCCGAGCTTCCTCAAAGCCACGGCCGCGGTGAGTCCAACCAGACCGGCCCCGATGACGACCGTTTTGCTCCCTCCTGGCAAAGACCTCAGGAACTCGATGTCTTTGCTCCCGTGAAAGGTGACCACGCCCTTTAGACCAACCCCCGGAATCGGCGGCACAAAGGGCCTTCCCCCCGTCGCGATCACGAGGTTGCCGTATTCAATCTCCGAAGTTTTTCCATTGACCCTCACTCCCACGGTTTTCTTCTTAGGGTCTAACGAGACTGCCTCAGCCCCAGCGAGAGCCCCAACCCCCATCCCGGAGAGCCTCTTAGACAGCCCGAGAATAATCCTCCCGAAGGGGGCCTTTGAACTCAAAAACTCCGCCAGCCTGTGCCTCGAATATGCCGGCCACTCCTTCGCGATGATGGTTATCTTTTTCGGCGGGAACCCCTCCCTGATGAGGTTCATGGCGGTGTAAACTCCTCCAATACCGCCGCCGACGATGACCACTCGGCCATTGGGAGTATCACCGGACACTTTACACAAGCCCCCTTATTGAGAGAAGCTCCCTGACCGGCTTCCTCTCCCTCGCGAGGCTTTTATCAGGAGTTCCCCCGTAGAGGAGTGCCCCCTCCTTGCACGCTTCGACGCACTTCGGTTCTCCGTTGCAGAGGTCGCACTTCACCATCTCACCTGTCGGGCCCAGGAAGACCGCCCCGAAGGGACAGACGGCTATGCAGGCCTTGCATGAGGTGCATAGCTCCTTAGCGAGGAAGACCGTTCCGTCTTCTTTGACCCAGAGCGCCCCGAAGTTGCAGGCCTCAAGGCAGGGAGCAGGACTGCAGTGCCTGCAGACTACGATGTCCCAGCCGTCCGGGGTTTCCGGTACCCTTATCGCCGGCTCCTCCATCGGGCACGCTTCCACGCAGTCGCCGCAGCCGGTGCACCTCTCCGGGAGGACGTGAAGGAGATGCTCCCTTCCGCTCACAGCTCAAGCCCCTCGTTCCTCTTCCATATCCCCCTCAGGAAGCTCTCGGCTTCCTCTGCCTTCTTCCGCCTGTAGGGCGACTCCTTTCCGCCGTATATCCCATATGCTACTCCCTTTGCCTTAGCCCTCTTCAGCTCCCCCGATACCTTCTCCTCGGGGCCGAAGATTATGGCATCGTGCGGACAGACCTCGACGCACTCCGGCTCGCCACCGCAGAGGTCGCACTTTATCGGCTCCGCCTCGAAGTCGAAGCTTATGGCTCCGAAGGGGCAGGCGTAGGCGCACTCCCGGCAGCCGATGCACCGGGAGTAGTCTATGACGTAGGCCCCGCTTTTGTCCCTCTTTATCGCGTTCACAGGGCAGACCCTCTCACAGGCAGCGTCGTTGCACTGGAGGCAGTAGACCTGGACTGATGTCTGCACTTCGGGCTTCGTCAGGATCGTTATCCTCGATAGGAGGGGGTTGAAGGTCCCGCCGTGCTTGTAGGAGCAGGCTAACTCGCAGAGGTGGCAGCCGGTGCAGTTCTCGTAGATGACGCCGAGAACGAACATTCAATCACCCCCCGGATAGCTCTCAAGGGGCCAGAGGGGCGGCCCGTCCCACTCAGGGAAGTCCTTCCCCTCTATCGCGTCAGCCACATGGCCAATTCCGAGCCTTTCGAGGGTCTCGCGCTTCGGGTAAGCGGTTTTGACGTCGCAGCCCCGCCTCTCAAGGTACTCGTCCACCATCTTCCAGTGCCTCTTTATCTGCCTCCTGAACCTCTCGGTTTTGGCCAGCTCGGGCGGGAACTTGACGTCATAGTGCTTCTTTTTGATGCCCTGTCTCACGTTGATGGCCATCTCGGTGAGGTAGATTCTGTCGGTTGCCTCTACCACGTCCCGCTCCGTGAATTCCATCCCCGTGAAGGCCTTCAGCAGCATCGCCGTCCCCTTGAACACCGGGTACTTCCAGACGAGCGGCACAGCCTGGAACCACATGTTTATCGACCCCTTGCACCGCCCGAGGGAATCCGCTAAGGTGCAGGCCCTCTCCGCCTCTATGAGCGCTCCAACGGGGTCTTTACGATAATCGGGCAGGCCAGCCTCCAGTATTCTCCTCACCGCTTCCGGGTCCATGTTGACATCGTTCTCCCAGTAGGCCCAGGAGCGCCCCCTGAGGTGGTCGGCCCCCCTCGTCGAGGTCGCGTGGGCGAGGGTGAAGATACCGTTCAGGAAGTCCACCTCGTACCAGCCCCTGTTGAGGCCCTTGACGTCGTAGGAGTAGGCGAGCGCCTCCTTACCGACAAGCTTCGCGAAGTTGCGGTAGCCTTCAGCAAGCTTGTTCCCGAAGCCCCGCCTGTAAGCCGTCATCTCGACGAGTTCTATCTGTCCCTCGGCGTCGCCCCATTCAAGGGAGACTCCATCGAGCTCTTCACCGCTTATCAGGCCCTTCTCGTGGAGGAACCTCGCCATGGCTATCGTGTCGCCGAGCGTTATGACGTCCATCCCATACTCGTCAGCTAAGTGCTCCATCCAGAGTATTGCTTCCGTGTCGGTTATCCCGTTGTTCGAGCCGAGGGCGTAGATGGACTCGAACTCGCTTGAAGTCCCGTACTCCCCGCTTTTCGGGAGGTAGTAGACGTCCTTGCACGCCAAGGGACAGGAGTAGCACTGCGTTCTTCCCACCTCGAACTCCGCGAAGTCCCTCGGTCTCAGTCCCTCCGGCAGGTCGTCCGGCCCGAGATGACTTTGGAAGTACTTCCAGCCCGGGTACCAGCTCATCATCCCGTAGTGCGTCCCGATGACCGAGTAGATCTTCCTCACGAAGTCATTCTCCTTGAAGTACTCCAAATCCTCCTTGGAGAGCTCGTAGAAGGTCTCAGGGTCGGCCGGTTCAACTCCCTTGGTTCCCCTTATGGCTATTGCCTTGAGGTTCTTGGTGGCCCACACCGCTCCGCTCCCCCTTGCCCCGGCATGGTACTTGTCCACCATCGTCGTCGCAAAGCGGACGAGGTGCTCTCCGGCCGGCCCTATTCCGGCAACACTCACATCATCGCCGTGCTCGTCCCTTAAAGCATCGACCAGCTCTCCGCTCTTCATCCCCCAGAGCTCAGACGCGTCCCTTATCTCGACCTCCCCATCTTCAATCCAGACGTAGCTCGGCTTATCCGCCCTTCCGAGGATTACTATCTGGTCGTAGCCGGCGTAGCGCATCATGGCCGAGAACTCGCCGCCGGCGTTACCGTCCCCGAGGATTCCGGAGAGGGGCGAGATCGTGCTTATGTGGAGCCTGCTCGTCATAGGGAGTGCCGTTCCGGCAAAAGCCCCGTTTCCGAGTGCTATGACGTTCTCAACGCTCAGTGGGTCTATCGGGCCGTCGAGCATCTCGAAGAGAATCTTCGAGTTGAAGCCCCTTCCTCCGAGGTAGAGTTTGATATCCTCCGGTTCCACGGGCCGCTTAACGGCCTTTCCCCGGCTCAGGTCGATGAAAAGAACCCGGCTTTCTTTGCCTGTTGACATTGACATTTCACACATCTCCGCAGGGTAATGTTGCAATAGCATAAGTTAAACATTGGTTCATATAAAGGTTTTCAAAGAAAACACCTTAACTCCTCGCTTCTTTTTCTCCCGGTGGTCTCAATTGATCCTGCTGAGATGCTCAATCCGGAGGGAGCAGTTTTCCTCATGGGCATCAACGAGATGAATGATGGAAGGTGGAATGGGGTGAACGGACCCAAGGCATCAAAAAGGGGAACCTGCGCTCTTCTGGGCAGACTCACTTGTACCGCCGTTGGAACGACATCATCCATGAAGAATACCCAAAAATCTAATTCATGGAGATGGGTCCTATAATTTTGGAGGGAATCCTTTTATTTTCTCCATACGTTAGAATCTTGGTGGTTATGTTGAGTAGAACCCTTAACCGTATACTGGTCCTGCTGATGCTTATTGCACTCTTACTTTGGGGGCTTCAGAAAGCAGCTTCCAGAGGATACTTCAGCGAATTCGATGCATCTCCCGGAGATTTAAACTTCAGTGTTCATGCCGAAACTAATGTCATCACCATTGAGTGGAAGTTGCACGGGGGAAGTATCGTTCGGTCGCTCGCTGGAGGAAGGGACGCGGTTATTCTTGTTTACCCCGGTGAAGTGGAACAGGATGCCTCCTGGCGGGATATAGTGGATATTCCAAACGTTTCGGTAGTTCTCGGCGGGAGAAGCGTTGATGCGTTCGAAGTTCTCTACTACACGCATCGGCTCGTTGTCTCCAACGGGAGTGAAAACACAACCATCGAGGTCTTTGCAGTCCCATTCGACTTTCCCTCAACGGTTCAATCGGGGAAAATCCGACTTAACCTTACTACCTATGACTCCTGCAACAACGTAACCGTTGACGTGATCTACTTCCACAGCACCGGAAGGGGCGGATACCGGAACCTCGTGCTGCCACTGTCCGTTGGCTTTGGTGAGAGGTTCCCTATACTCCATGGTTTCAGGTCCGAGTTTAATCTCACAGTAACGGCATCTAAAATGCCAGATTTTCTCAGCTCGGCAGTGAACGCCCACTACCTGGGCAACTGGATTGACAAACCCCATGGCTGGCTAATTGTAAAAACGGTGAACGTCACAGTTTGCCCACCCAAAACCTCTTAACTTCCGCTTTCCTCTCTCCTTCGGTGGTGTGAATGGAGGCCCTTGACAGGGAAGAACTCACGATCATCAGGAAGTTCGAGCACATAGAGCACTGCCTCAAGAGGAACGTGCAGGCTCACGTGAGCAACGGGTTTGAGGATGTTCACTTCATCCACATGAGTTTGCCCGAGATAGACAAGGATGAGATAGACCTGAGCGTCGAGTTCCTTGGGAGGCGCTTTGATTACCCGATTTTCATAGCGGGGATGACCGGCGGGACGAAGGGTTCTCAGCTCGCGGGGAAGATAAACAGAACCTTAGCTAAAGCCGCCCAGGAGCTTAACATACCTATGGGCGTCGGCAGTCAGAGGGCGATGGTAAGGAAGCCCGAAACCTGGGAGAGCTACTACGTTAGGGACGTCGCCCCCGACGTCTTCCTCGTCGGCAACCTCGGAGCACCGCAGTTCGCCGAGACGATGCCGGAGCGCTACGGATTGGAGGAGGCCCTCAAGGCCGTAGAGACCGTCCAGGCCGACGCTCTGGCGATACACCTCAACCCTCTCCAGGAGAGCGTCCAGCCCGAGGGGGACACGCAGTATAGGGGCGTCCTGAAGGCCCTCGCGGAGCTCAAATCGGAGTTTCCCTATCCCATCATAGCGAAAGAGACCGGTGCCGGCGTCTCCATGGAGGTCGCGGTGAGGCTCGAGAGCATAGGGATTGACGCTATCGATGTAGGCGGCCTCGGAGGTACAAGCTGGTCTGGAGTGGAGTACTATCGTGCGAAGGACGAGATGGGTAGAAACCTTGCCCTAAAGTTCTGGGACTGGGGGATAAAGACGGCAATAAGCGTTGCGGAGGTACGCTCTTCAACCGAGCTGCCGATAATAGCCACCGGCGGGATGAGGGACGGAATAACGATGGCGAAGGCCCTCGCTATGGGAGCCACCTTCGCTGGAGTAGCGCTTCCACTGCTCAAGCCTGCGGTCAAGGGCGACGTTGAGGGCGTCGTCAAGGTTCTCAGGCGCTACATTGAGGAGATCAGGAACACCATGTTCCTCGTCGGGGCTAAGAACGTTGAGGAGCTCAGAAGGGTCCCGCTCGTGATTACTGGCTTCACGAGGGAGTGGCTGGAGCAGAGGATTGACCTCCCTGCCTACCTCAGGGGCGGCAGGTTCTGACTTTCCTCTTCTCCCTTCGAAATGCACACCTTTTTAAACCCCTGGGGACAACCAAGACCAACGCAGCCCCACGCCTCAGGAGAGGCCTGGGGGCGTAAGGAGGAATAGGTATGATCAAGGTTTACACCATAAGTGGCTACGAGGAAGTAGGCAAGAACATGACCGCCGTTGGCTATTCTGACGGCAGAAAAGAGGAGATAGTTATAATCGACATGGGCATAAGGCTCGACCGCGTTTTAATCCACGAAGATGTGAACATCCAGCAGTTCCCGACGAAGGAGCTCCAGAAGCTCGGGGCCATTCCCGACGATTCTATTCTCAGGAACAAGAAGGTCGTCGCAATAACCTTCACCCACGGCCACCTCGACCACATAGGTGCCATAGGGAAGCTCGCGCCCCACTACCCGGACGTGCCGGTGTACGGGACGCCGTACACTATAAAGCTCGCCAAGAGCGAGGTCAAGAGCGAGCAGTACTTCGAGGTCAAGAACCCCATGTACGAGACCCAGTTCGGCGAGATAGTCCAGGTCAGCGAAAACCTTGCGATAGAGTTTGTCCGCTCAACCCACTCAATTCCCCAGGCGGCCATGGTGGTCGTCCACACGCCAGATGGGGCCGTCGTCCACACCGGCGACTTCAAGTTCGACAACAACAACCCGCTCGGCGAGAAGCCCGACTACAAGCGCCTGAAGGAGCTCGGAAAGGAAGGCGTCAAGGTCCTCATACCGGAATCCACACGCGTTGCTGAGCCGACTAAAACACCAAGCGAGGCAGTGGCCCAGATGCTCCTTGAGGACTTCTTCCTCTACGAGGGCATGGAGGAGGACGGCCTAATAGCGACGACCTTCGCCAGCCACATCCCGCGCCTTCAGGAGCTCATCTGGATAGCCAACAGGATGGGCAGACAGGCAGTTTTTGTAGGCCGTTCCTTAGCGAAGTACACGGGCATAGCCAAACAGCTCGGCTTGATAAAGATGAAAGGGGCGAGAGCCGTCAGAAGCCCCAATGCCATAAAGAAAGTCATGGCAGAGGTTTCAGGCGCGAGGGAGAACTATCTCCTCGTCGTCACCGGCCATCAGGGCGAGCCGGGGGCGGTCCTCACGAGAATGGCCAACGGGGAGCTCTACGACATAGGCAAGCGTGACACGGTGGTCTTCTCCGCGGGGACGATACCGAACCCGCTCAACAGGGCCCAGCGCTACGTCCTCGAGACGAAGCTTAAGATGAAGGGCGTCAGGATGATAAAGGACCTTCACGTGAGCGGCCACGCCAGCAGGGAGGACCACCGCTACCTTCTGAGAATGCTCAACCCTGAGAACATCGTTCCAGCGCACGGAGAGTTCCAGATGTTAACTCACTACGCGGAGCTGGCCGAGGAAGAGGGCTACCTCATCGGCAGGGACGTCTTTGTGTCGAGAAACGGATACACGGTTGAGATACGCTGAACGTCGAGGGCAAAACTGATAAAGGATGTCCCCTTTCTTTTTTCAGCTTTACTTTCATCACTCACGGGGTGGTAGAATGGGGAAGTACGACGAGCTGTTCACGAGGATTAAGGAGAAAGCCAAGGACGTGGATAAAGTCATTCTGGAACTGGTGCCTGAGAAGGAGCCAAAGCGCCTCTACGAGGCATCAAGACACTATCCACTCGCGGGAGGTAAGAGGGTTCGCCCCTTCGTCGTTCTCCGGGCGGCGGAGGCCGTTGGCGGCGATCCAGAGAAGGCCCTTTACCCAGCTGCCGCCGTCGAGTTCATCCACAACTACTCCCTCGTTCACGACGACATAATGGACATGGACGAGCTCAGGCGCGGAAGGCCGACCGTCCACAAGCTCTGGGGCGTCAACATGGCGATCCTGGCTGGAGATCTGCTCTTCAGCAAGGCCTTCGAGGCGATAGCGAAGGCCAACGTTTCTCCGGAGAAGAAAGCGAGGATTCTGGACGTCCTCGTCAGGACCTCCAACATGCTCTGCGAGGGGCAGGCCCTCGACATAGAGTTTGAGACAAAGGAAGAGGTCAGCGTTGACGAGTACCTCAGGATGATAAGCGGCAAGACGGGGGCGCTCTTCCAGGGTTCGGCCGAGATAGGGGCAATAGTCGGAACCGATAACGGGGAGTATATCCAGGCCCTCTCGAAGTGGGGTATGAACGTGGGCATAGCCTTCCAGATATGGGACGACGTGCTCGACCTCATAGCGGATGAGGAGAAGCTCGGAAAGCCCGTCGGCAGCGACATAAGGAAGGGCAAGAAGACCCTCATAGTGAGCCACTTCTTCGACCACGCGAGCGAGGAGGACAAGGCCGAGTTCATGAAGGTCTTCGGTAAATACGCCGGCGATGCAAAGGGCGACGCGCTCATACACGACGAGAGGGTCAAGGAGGAGGTGGCGAAGGCCATCGAACTCCTTAGAAAGTATGGCAGCATTGACTACGCGGCCGAGTACGCCAAGAACCTCATCAGAGAGGCCAACGAGGCCCTCAAAGTCCTCCCAGAGACCGAGGCGAGGAAGGATTTAGAGCTCCTTGCAGAGTTTCTTGTTGAGAGGGAGTTCTGAGCCTCACCCCTCTTTTTCCGCCAGAACCCATCCCACAATTAACACAGGGTATATAATCTAACGGGATTACCCCACGGTTTTTTACTCAATGTTATTCGTCCCAGAAAACCATGATTTAAATGATATTAAAATTATTTATTATCACTTTATTTTAGATCTATCTAAGAGTAAAGTTTATAAGCGTACCTAATATAAGTTGTAGTGCAAAATTAAGAGGAGGGATAAACATGAATTGGAGGTCTTTAATGGCGGTCCTCCTTGGACTGCTGATTGTAGGAGTGACTGCTGGGAGTGCAAGTGCTGCGGTTTTGGGGATACCTGCTGGCAAGAAAGTGGGAGCAACAGAAGAGGGGATAAACCCTCACCTACAGGTAGGCGTAGGTTATGGAGATGTAAGCGTCAGTTTTAGTGTCTCCTGGAATGACGAACATGGTGCTGCCTGGGGGGTTTATCAGTACGGGGTTTATGATGATGGCATACATAAGTTTATCTTGTTCTCACACGATAGTATATATAAAACTAGAGGATACTCAACTCCTCTTATTCACTTATCAAAAATAACCTATTCCGTAAGGATAGATATGGGAACTACTTCAATCCACGTGGGATACGGGGGAGGACTCGGAGGATATGATATTTCAACTCCATATACTGTTTTAGTGAAAGAAAAATCATCCAGCTATTGGGGAGGGTCATACAGTAAGGTTATTGTAAAGGATGATGGACTCCTTCAGGGACTTATATCTGGCATAGTCTGGGAGTAATATAAACGCATACTCCCTATTTTTTAGAGAAAAGGAGGTCCTGAAATGAAGAAAATTGCCGTTATCATGCTGCTGTTGATTCTTCTCAGCATACCTTCGTACGGTGCAGCCTCCAGTGTGCCATTACAGTGGAAAGGATACACAACGGCACTTGGAAAAGTTAACGCGGGATATAGATTTATGATCAACAACGTTACGGTGGTGGACAATGGTACCGCATATAAGCTCGCCTTCAAAGTTACGGTTTTCAAATGTATCAATCTAAATGTGTCATGCCCCCTCACAAAATCCGAGGAGTTTCTGATTAAGAAGAGCACTAATACGTTTCTCCTGGGGAATGGACTGGCGTTCTTTCCCCTGTACTGGCCTGGGTATAGTTTATCAAAGCAGTTTCATAATTTGGGAAAAGAGCTGAAACCATCGAGAGCCCGAATATACCTTCACAACGACAGTAAGGACAACTATATCGGGTGGGGAATTGATCTAACAGGAAGCCAGAGGGTTATCGAGAGATGCTCTGGCGTTAGTATGTCGTACCAGAACGATACACCCAACATGCCAAAGTGCGCCATGACAGTACCAGAGAACTTCTCAACGGAGATGATATTCAAAGGTCCCTATCTTGTCTTGGGCAGTGTTTATTACACCTCAGATCCAATTGGAATTATAAACCAGAGCCGTCCTGTGATAGTATCCATTAGCATCGTTGACTCCCCCCAAACACGAGCCCTTCTGAAGTCCGTAAAAGGCACACCCCCGGTTAATCCCATCGAAAGGTACGTAGTGTCCGCCCTTGTCGTAGGGTTTATCCTGCTCCTCATCTGGAGGTGGAGGAGGTGAGATCCAACAGGTTCATCGGAGTCGATCTGACTTCCACTCTCCAGTTAATTTTACTTGTTCTTCTCACGCCCTCAGCCCTGGCTTATATTGTATGGGATAAGGTCTCCAATGTCAGTGTTGGCACAGGTTCCTCCGTTTTTCCTTTTCCTCCAAACATGACCCTCCAGAACCAGCTTTTGTTGAACATCACAGGTAAAACCGCTATTTTTTCAAACTTCCTTTACGGGCAATGGGCGGCATTTATGAATGCTGTTTCCAGTGTGGTACTCTTTGACTTTGTAGTTGGAGGACTTATAGGGGCCTTTGCAGTAGGAACTCCCATAACTAAAGGGACAGTTATCAATGACATAGCCATTATGGGAAGCAAAAGAAAGGTCCTTTCCGCGAGAGCACTCTTCCTAACCGTGATCGCTTTCTTCGTGGGGGCACTATCCGCAGTGCTTTTGTATTTTATCCCCCAAATGTTCGGAATAAAACCTGAGATTAGATTTTCCGCAGTAGTTCTGACAACTACTGCCTCCGCGTTTATAGCATCATCGTTCTTTGTCCTTCTGGTCACCGTAGCATCAAGGGAACTTATACTGCCTGTTTCAGGCGTCTTCCTTCTTGTAGTTCTCTCCCAGATGAATTCCAAGTTAAACCATCTGCTCCTGCCGTTTAAAAACCTCACTTTCGTCCTGTGGAATCCTTCAAGGTTTGGCCATCCCGACAGTTACGTGTATCTTGGCCTTATCCTCTACTCCCTGTTGGTTATCCTTGCCGTCAGGGGATTCGAAGGGGGTGATTTTTATTAGAGGGAAATTAACTCTTATATTGGTCATAGCCGCGCTATTAACGATTAGCCTTGTTGAGGGGCTGTACCTAAGAAGCGCCTCCTCCCCAACATCTGTTACTGTACTCTCCGAGGTCCCGGTTATAGGAAATAGAACCATGAACCTAACCCAGGTGGTGGAAAAAGAGCTCGTACTGCCGTTTAGGGGGCAATACTCAGTTGAAACGCACGGGAAAGCCATACTATATGTGCAGACCGGAGAAAAACTCTACAGGAATCCAAAAACCATCCGCCTGGATACTTCCAGAGCCGTTAAAATTATTCTCCTCAACCAAAGCACAGATGTGAATGTAATGTTCAGGTACCATAGGAGAGAGAATTACGGGATGATAGCGTCCATACTCCTTGCCGCGGGGGTGGCTTCTCTTGCTGTTAGAATGCTCAGGTTTGAGTAAAGCATACGGAGACATAACTGCATTGGAAGATGCTTCGTTCTCACTCTCAAAAGGGCTTTCACTGATCTTAGGACCCAATGGAAGCGGGAAAACTACCCTCCTTAAAATTTTATCGGGATTAATATCCCCGGACAAAGGAAGCATCAGTCTCTTCGGACGGCCCTATCGAGAGTATCCCAGCTATAAAATTTCATTCTCTTTTGAAAAAACTGTGATGCCCCCGCGCATCAGAGTTAGGGAATATTTGGAGGCAGTAGCGGAGTACAGGAACGGGGACAACGTTGACGAGCTCATTGATATTTTTGAACTGGGAAAGTACCAAAATAAAAAATTCAAGGAACTCTCACAGGGGTACAAAAGGAGGTTTTTAGTCGCAACCGCTTTTGCGGGGAAACCAGACGTTGTGTTCCTCGACGAGCCATTTAGTAACCTTGATGTACTTTCAAAGGTAGAGCTCAGCAGAACGTTCCAGGACATGAAGAAGGATATCAATATAGTTATTGTATCCCACATCATAGCCGGGCTCAAGGACGTTGATTCGTTTGTGCTGCTTCACAACGGCAGGGTTGTCCTGAATAAGATGGGGGAGAAGGCAAGGACTATAGGAGGCTTCAGGGCAATTTTTAAAGACGGAGCCATTATTGAAAACGATGTCCAGGGGCTCAGTAGCAGAATTCTAAATGGCTCAAAGCTCCAACGGATAGAACCAGTAACCCCCGAAGATATCGTTTATGAAAGACTAAGAAGGAACATCAAAGTTTCAGAAGACCCGGAGAACTAATTAACCAGAGGAAGGATAGAGAGATCCAAAGGCGAACACTCACTCCCCAACTGACCATCCCACCGGCGGATGCTCGGCCCCTTTCTTCCATTTTTCGTACGCCTCGTCCCATCTTTTTAGAAGATCGGCGCGTTTTCTCTCGTCTTTTATCTCCTCCACGTATTTCCGCGGAATGTATGCTAAGTAGTGCGGCAGGCCCGGCTCAAACGAGGACGGCCAAATCGAAGGTATTAAACGGAAAGGGCAGTTCCCTTGCGTCGAGCCTTAGGGGGATTACCCAGTACTTGACACCGGTTACTGAAGTTATCTCCTCGAAGAAGCGCCAGCGTGATTTATCAACCGCCACAACGCGCCCGGTTTCGCCGACAAGATAAGCGAGCGGAACGGTCGTTAGGGCGTGCGCTCTGCACCCGATGAAACTTTGCCTGCGCAAAGTTTCATCAAAGTTGGCATGTCACTTTCAACATCCCGGTTGTATAGGGGTTTGTGTTCTAACTGGCCAGAGGATACTGGTTTTGCCAATAGTACAACGCCCGAAGGGCGTTAAAAGAAGAGAAAACTGCATAATGATCTGGTTTTCTGTTTCAAACCCTTCATACCCGACATATTTCTGAAGACATGCCGACTTTTGGAGGTCATTATAAAGAATGAGCAACTTTTGATCAAACTTTTCGCAAGAAAAGTTTGCTCGGTGCGTGCTGGAGAACGCGGAAGCGCTCGAGCATTTCAAGATGAAGCCAATTGGGCGGCAGTGGAGACTCGTTCCGGGGCGGGATTCTGGAAAGGATTTCTCTTTTGAACGTTTCTTCGTTAAAAAGCATGTGAGACACCGGAAAATACTAAAAGGCTTTTCTTTAAGGAGTTTTCGGAGAAAAGGTTTTATAAGGTGAGGGTGAACTTACACCCAATAGTGAAATTTTAAACCGTTCTTGAAACATAACTGTTTTAAGGTAAACATCGCTTTATCTTTTGGTGGTATATGATGTTACATACTGGTAAGTTGGAACTTTTCCTGGATTGGATCAGCAATCATCCACAAGATTCAACTGAGATTTTTAGGGTTCCCCATACCGGTCAGATTGTCCAAGAACCAAGGATTTCTTTGGAATTTCCCGCTCTCGTTGATTTCCCGAGGGTTGCTTACGAGGCGATTGGAACGTTCCTAATCAACTACATTTCAGAGGGACTAAATGAGAAAAGCCCTAGGGAGTTGCTGTCTGAGCTTCTCAATGAAAAAGAACAGGTAAATACGCCCTTTGGTCAAGTTACCTCCATATTAAAGACTTTAGGAATTGAGTGGGATGCTCGCGTCTCTCCAGTTAATGAAGGGATAATAATCACTGTTGAGCCGGAAGAGTATTACAGAAGTGTCTGGCCCAAGAAAATCCTCGAATTCATTGAGTTACTGGATACCGGCAAAGATTACCCAAGTAATATTTATGAAATTGCCTCTATACTCACTCCTCAATTACCCCTACAAGAGTTTGCCAAGCCATATTCAGTTGATCTTCCAATGATTTTCAAACTTTTAGCTACCCAAGAGGACTTTAATATGGTAGTTGAACTGGAAAAACTGCGGAAATCAATACTGTCCCTTTATGGATTAATAATGGCATCAACTGAGCTTCCTGAGAACTATGGACGTCAGATTATCGCTTGGAATGGCCTCACCAAAATATTCTATGACATCTTGGGTCTCATCAACCATTTGGAAGTCCTTTTGGAAGTTGGCCATTTTCATTCTGGTTACAATGTGCTACGCTCGTTGATACGGGATTTAGGTGATGCTCTGATCGTCGTCTCCCTTGCTCAATACTACGAGAGTATAGCATCAGAACTTAGGGATAAATCTCTCAAAGAGGAAGACAAGGAATCTGCCGTTTATGTTGGATTGGAGCAGGTAAAAGAAAAATTTGTTGATACATGGTTGAAAGTATATTATGACAAGGAAGGACGGCCTTTCTCAGGAGACGTCCCACTGGAGGCCAGAGAGAACTATAATGAAACATATACAATTAGAACACTGGGAGAATTACGTAAAGAACTTGAATACGGCATCTTCATGGAATTCTATAGGGATGGATATGCAATTAGAACGACCAGAAAGAACAGGACTGAAAAATATTCTATAATTGACTTCGCTGACAGAGTGTGCTACGAGTCAGTTGACATGTTCATTCAAACTGGCAAATTGCCCTTTGAAGTCGCTTTAGACAGAACAGTCTCATTGCCTACAAAGAAGAGTTTTGGGGACCCTTCGAAGTTCCCTGTGGCCAATGAATACCACAAACTTAGTGATGTAGTTCATAATCCCGTTTTGGTGGACTTCCCACCATATAGCTCCACAATTGAGTATCTCGGATTCCTCCATCATCTAAAACTAGTGCGAAAAATCTTCGAAGACGTCCTGAAAGTTTACCGCGGAAGAATTTCAAAAAACAGCCAAAAGAGAAGAAATGAATAGGGAGTGATATCACTCCACAAATACTGCCGGCTTCAGCGGCATGGCCTGCTTTTTCTTTCCTCCCTTGTCCTCCTCGGCGTTGATGATTATCTCGATGCCAAGCTCCTTCTCCATGAAGTCCTTGGCTTCTCTGAGGGCCTTCTCCTCGTCGATGCGCTTCACGTCGAAGGCGCGCTCCTTGATGAGGCGCTGGATGAGCTTGCTTACCTCCTTGCCGTGCTTCCTCATCTCGGGATCTTTCATCAGCTCAGCCATCGCGCTCTTGAAGTCCCTCTTTTCTGCCACAACTTCAACGACGCGCCACTTCCACTCCGGGGCCGTGTAGATGTAGGCCTTCTTTGCGTCTTCGAGCTTGGCAACTCTTATTATCTCCTTGATGTCCTCGATGACCGACTGGACGAACTGCTCCTCCGCCTCAACGGTCTCGTTCCACCACTCCTCGACTGGCTCCGGCCACTTCGCAAGGCTGACGAAGTCCTCTCCGCCGAGCTTCTCCCAGAGTTCTTCGCTGATGTGCGGGGTGAACGGAGCCATGAGCCTGACCCAGACCTCGGCGAGCTTTCTCAACACAAAGCGCTTGGCCTCATCGTCCCTGCCCTCGGTTCTGCGCATGTACCAGCGCAGGTCGTTGAGGACGGTGTAGAACGCCCACTGGACGGCAGTCCTTGTCCTGAACTCCTCAAGGGCCTTGGTAGTTCCTTCGATGGCCTTGTTGAGCCTGTGGAGCATCCAGCGGTCGATGTCCTTTAGTTCAACACCCTCTTTGGCTTCATAAGTGGCGAACTCGCTTATCAGCTCGTAGAACCTCTCCACCTGCCTGCGGAGCTTGCCCACTTCCTTCCTGCGCCAGTCGAAGTCGCTGTCGTGCTCGGCCAGGCCCATTATGTAGAGCCTGACAACGTCGGCGCCGTTCTCCTCGATGGCATCAATGAAGTTCAGCACGTTGCCCTTGCTTTTGCTCATCTTGGTGCCTTCCAGCGTTCCGAAGCCGTTTACCGCTATTCCCCTCGGCCAGTGCTCCTTCCTGAAGATCGCGGTGTGGTTGAAGATGAAGAACGTCAGGTGGTTCGGGATGAGGTCCTTCGCCGAGCAGCGCCAGTCGAGCGGGTACCAGTACTCGAACTCCTCCTTCATCTCGCGGATGATCTCGGCCGGGATTCCGGTCTTTTCCTCAAGCTCCTTCTCACGCTCCTCGCTGAAGGGCTCGAGGTAGATGTAGTCGAAGAAGTCCCTGTCGAGCTTCTCGGGGTCGAGCTTGCCCTCTTCCCTCAGCCTGTTCATGTGCCTGCTTATGGTGTAGTAGGCCATGTAGATGGTCGAGTCGCTCAGGCTCTCGATGACCCAGTCGGGGTCCCACGGGAGCGGGGTTCCAAGGCCAACCTTCCTCGCGCAGGCCTTCTTGTCGAGCCAGTCTATAACGGCTTCAAACTGTGTCCTCCTGCTCTCCGGGTATATCGTCATGTTCGCGAGCGCTTCCCTCGCCTTCTCCTTCCATTCCGGATTTCCGTAGTCTATGAACCACTGGTCGTGGATTATCTTAACGACTGCCTGGTTGCCGAACCTCGATATGACGGGCTTCTCGGCGAACTCGTACATTATCTCGGCGGTTCCCTTCTCCTGGAGCTCCTTCGCGATGAGATCCTTGACCTCCTGCACGGACTTCCCTGCGTAGGGCTCTATCTTGAAAACGCCCTTGTGGTATTCCGCCTTGTAGATGGTCTTGGTCGCTTCTTCGAGCTTCTCCTTATCGTTCTGGCTCTTCACGCCAAGCCTCTCGGCCTCCTCAACTGCCGGGAACTCGCCGTATCCCTCAAGCTCGATGAGCGAGATGTAGTTTATCTCCTCCACAACGCGCGGGTCTATGTCGTACTTGAGGAGCAGCTCGGTCTCCTTCTTCAAGTCTTCGAGGGCCACGTGGTCGAAGGGCGCGTGTGCAGGAACGCTCATGACAACGCCGGTCGCGTTGTCCGGGTCAACGAACTCCGCTGGGAGGATTATGACCTCGTCGCCGGTTACCGGGTTCTTCACGTACCTTCCGATGAGCCTCTCGCCCTTGAACTCCTCGATGACCTCTATCTCCCTGTCCTGGAAGGAGAGCTTGTAAGCGGCCTCCTTGCTGACTATCCAGGTCTCTTCCTTCTCGCCACGCTTGACCTTCGCCTTGACGTACGTCGCCTCTGGGTTCAGCCACATGTTTGTGACGCCGTAGACAGTCTCGGGCCTGAGGGTCGCGGCGGGCATGTAGATTTCCTCGCCCTCCTCCTCGAGGATGAACTTGATAATGACGTAGTCGAGAATCTGGACGTCCTCTCCTTCCATTATGTCGTGGTCTCCGAGGGCGGTTCCGACGACCGGGTCCCAGCGAACCCTGTGGGCCCCCTTAACGACCAGACCCTTGTCCTTGAGCGTCCAGAACTGCCACTCGATGAACTTGCTGAAGGGCGGGAAGAGGCTGGTGGTGTGGAACTCCCTCGTCCAGTCGACGGAAAAGCCGGCCCTTATGAAGGTCTCCCTCGCGGATTTCATGAAGTACTTGACTATCTCCTTCGGATCCTCGAACTTCCAGAGTATCTCCTCTGGGACCTTGTAAACGTCGCGGTAGATGTGGATGGTCTTCGGGTCGCGGTGCTTTATGCGCTCGGCGATGCCGACTATCGGCGCGCCGGTGATGTGCCAGGCCATCGGGAAGAGGACGTTGTAGCCCTGCATTCTCTTAAAGCGCGCTATGACGTCAGGAATCGTGTATGTCCTCGCGTGGCCGACGTGGAGGTGGCCCGAGAGGTACGGGAACGCGACGGTTATGTAGAACTTCTTGTCCTTGGGCTTCGCCCTTCTGTCGGGCTCGAAAACCCTCTCCTCCATCCAGCGCTTCTGCCATTTCTCCTCAATGGCTTTGAAGTTGAGCTCAGCCATGCCTAAAACCTCCTTTAGCTTCGATTTTCAACACTAAGAGTCCAGAGGGAACTCCAAAAGAGCGGGACTCAGGAATAGGGGGGTTACCTGGGAAATCAGTTACCGGTGCGGTTTGAACTGTGGAGAAGACACTCCCCCCTCATCGGCATCGCTTCTGGTAACGGGATTGGGTATTTAAGGTTTTTGGATGAAAAGGGGAAGAAAAAGCAAATCAGGAGTGCGCCACTATGAAATTCTCAACGTCCTGGAGAAGATCCAGGCCGATCTCAAAGTGGGCCTTTGCTTCCTTAGGCCTCCCGCGTTTTTCAAACTCAAAGCCAAGCTTGAACTCCTGCCCGGCAGCCCTGAGCTTCAACTCGGCACCCCTAACGTTCACTCCCTCTCTCTTGAGCTTTTCCAACGCCCTGGAATCCTTCCTGATGCGTCCCTGGACCTCCTGCCCAAATGCCCTCATGTCCTCCATTTTCTCCTTCACGACCTTCTCCCTCGCCTTCCTGTGAATGAAGCCAACGGCCTTGTAGAACTCCTTCACAGTTTCGCGGTTCTCCTCGATCAGGCCTAAAGCCGCGGTGTAGTTGCCCTGGTCGGCCAGGCCCTTCACCTGATCGTACAGGGCCCTGAAAGCGTCCAGCCTCTCCTGGAGCTCGGTGGTGTTCCTACCTGTCTCGTTTGCCTTTGAGATGACCCTCTCAACGAACGCCATGGCCTTCTCTCCCTTAGCCAGGAACGCGTTCACGATCTTGTCGGAGTGAGAGTAGGCCAGCTCCTTCCTGAGCTCCCTGAGCTCGACGTCAAGCTGCTTCTTGAGCTCCCTGGCCTTTTCCAAGTCCTCCTTGGCCTTTTCAATGTTCTTCTCCTTTATGTCCTCCGCGACCTGGATGTAGGCCTCCTTGGTCTCGTTTAGAAGCGCCTTGGCCTTTGAGGTGTCGAGACCGGCTTTCTCCGCGGCGGCGATGGTTCTCCGGGATGACTCGAAATAGCCGCGCATCCTCTCCTCTGAGACCCTGATCTCTTCCCTGGCCTTTTTGAGGCTCTTAAGGACTTCCTTGTACTGGTGCATGGCGAGCAGCCCCTCGGTTACCGCCGTCGGGTAATCTCCGTTCTGGTAGGCGGTTTCTGCCTTCTCCCTGTACTCCTCAGCTAGGCTGTAGTGCTCCATCACGCTTGAGTTCTCCGGCAGGGTGGCGTTCTGGAGGAGCCTTTCCGTTATGTTGTGAAGCTTTTCAACTATGCTTATTATCCTCTCTGCGAGCTTCTCCTCAGGGATCGAGTTCGTTACGTTTGCCTGGTACAAAGCTGGCTGTGAATCACTGGTACCGCTCGCGCTGGCAAAGCTTACCCCAGCGGGGACTACAGCCCCCACCAGGATGGCAAGCAGAGTCAGTGCCTTCAGCCACTTCATGGCAACCACCTCGTCCACTCCTACGAGCTTCGACTATTTTAGGGATTCGATGGAAAAGATGCTGAAACGATCGTTTCAGCAACAATCTGTCTTCAATCCGTTCAGCTTGGCCATTCCGCCGCTTTTAGAATATTCAATCTAAAAAGAAACGGTTATAAACCAGAAAAAGTATCTCAGAGCACCACAAGCTCTCTGTTGGCCCTCGTCAACCTCTTTCCCCTGCCCTCGTCTAAGATGATATCGTCCTCTATCCTAACGCCGCCGAGGCCCGGAACGTAGATTCCGGGTTCTATCGTGAAGGTCATGCCGTTTTCGAGAGTAACCTCCCCGTCGGGCCCGATGAACGGCTCCTCGTGGACGTCCAGGCCCAGGCCGTGGCCCGTCCTGTGGGTGAAGTATTCACCGTAGCCGGCCTTTGCTATCGTTTCCCTCGCTGCCCTGTCGATCTCCTTGGCCTTCACCCCCTCTCTGACGGCCCTGTAAGCATTCTCCTGGGCCTCTTTGACGACGTTATACACCTCAACCAGCTTTTCGTTGGGTTGGCCTACCGCTATCGTCCTGGTTATGTCGGAGCAGTAGCCCCCAACCTTTGCACCGTAGTCAAGGATTACCATGTCACCCTCGCGTATCCTCCTGTCTCCGGGGGCATGGTGCGGATTGGCCGCGTTTTCACCGCTCGCCACTATCGGCTCGAATGAGATGCCGTCTGATAGCTCCCTGATCCTGAGCTCGATTTTAAGCGCAAGCTCCCTCTCGCGCATGCCGAGGATATCCCAGCTTAATACCTCTTCAAAAACGCGGTCTGCCACCTTGGCGGCGTGCTTCATCATCTCCACTTCTTCACGCTCTTTCCGCATGCGGAGCTCCCGGATCACGGAACTCAGTGGATAGAGCTCGAAAGCGCGGTTTCCAATGCGCAGGATGTTGATGAGCCAGTCGGCCCTCATGGTGTCCTCGACGAGCAGTCTTCCCCCTGAGAGCTCCAGCTCCCCGAGGATCCACGCGAGCTTGTGGTAGGGGTTTTCGCCGTCCCTCCAGAAGGTGACGGGGAAGTTCCTGATGACGTTCTCGTAGAGGCTCGGAGCAAGGAGGTGGTAGCTCCCGTCGGCGTTTACCACCAAAAGGGTGAGCCTCTCACCGGCTTCGTGGACGTGGAGTCCCGTGAGGTAGTAGAAATTGGCACTGGGGCTTACGAGTGCACCGTCAAAGCCCCTTTCCCGGATCAGAGAAACAAACTTCCTGATGCGCAAGCTGATCACCGCTGTTCGTTATCCCAGGGAGTTAAAAACCTTCCCGGAGTATCCCTCCACCAGCCATCCCAAAAGGATGCCCGAGATGGCATCCCAGACCCAGTGCTCCCCAAGGAGAACCGTCGAGATTGGAATGAGTGCCACGAGAAAAGCCAGGATCCTGGCGGGAACTTCCTTCCTCCTGGCCAGGGCGAGGAAGCTCACCGTGTCGATGGTGCAGTGGGGAGACGGAAGAACGAACTGAGGTCTGGCACTCCAGCCGGGCGGGGCGTACCTTCGAGGGAGGTCGGGGTAAACGAGATGGGGCGGAAAAACGTGCGCAACCAGGAAGATCGCGCTCAGCACCAAGAACGAGACGAGGTAGTTCCTTGTAGTTCTCTCGGCCTCCGTAGGGCTGGTGTAGAGGAGGTAAGCGATGGTACCAACCATTACCCACGTGAAGCCGAGCTTGTAGAGGGCGTCCATTAAGAGGTATAAAACGGAATGACTTTTCGTCCACAGGAGAAGGCCGAGGACAAAGTCATGGGAGGTCCCGGGAAGCCGGAGGAGGAAGTTCGTATAATTAAAACTCCAGCGGCCGACGGCGGGGTAGGCCAGGCTGTAAACTGTCCAGTAACCATAGGCCGCCAGCAGTAGAACCACAGAGCGGCTGTTGAAGCTGTGGGGGATGGACAAAGTTTTTGAACCCATCTCCAAGCCCCATAAGTATGAGACCGCAAGATTTATAAATGCACCCCGTATTCCCTAAATTGGGTCGTGCCGCCGTAGCTTAGTTGGTAGAGCGCCGGACTGTTAATCCGGCGGTCCCCGGTTCGAGTCCGGGCGGCGGCGCCAGTCGCGGGCCCGTAGCTCAGCCTGGTCAGAGCGCGCGGCTCATAACCGCGTGGTCGGGGGTTCAAAGCCCCCCGGGCCCACCAAGGATGCTTTCCTGGGCAAAGTTTCGCTGGTGAAGCTTTTCTCGAAGGAAACGGAAAGAAAAGATATTTGAACAGGTGAAGAAACCCAATTCAAAAAGTGTAATAATCCACCTCACGCTTCCCCCTCTTTGGAACGGCCTTTCTGCTTTCCTCAAAGTTCCTGTAGTACTCGAGCATGTACGGCGTTATGCTCGGCCTGATCTTCTTGAGGGCCTCCTCAAAGTCTTTCATCGTAACCCTGAGCTTATCAAGGAACTCCTCCTCTGCCCGTTCTTCTTTCACAGAAATCCCACGGACGATGCGCCTGAGGGCAGTCAGGGCCGCCTCCCGTACCACGGCCTCTATGTCGGCACCGGAGTAGCCTTCGGTCTTCTTCGCCAGCTCCTCGAGACTGACATCCTCCGCCAGCGGAACCCTCTTAGTATGCACTTTGAATATCTCCAGCCTGGCCCTCTCATCCGGAGCCGGGACCAGTATCAACCTGTCGAACCTACCAGGCCTGAGCAGGGCAGGATCAATAATGTCAGGCCTGTTGGTGGCTCCAATGACTACCACACCACTGTTCCTCTCTATACCGTCCATCTCAGTAAGCAACTGGTTTATGAGAGTATCCATATGCCTTGCACCCTCGTATGAGCCCCTGGCGGGTGCTATTGCGTCGATCTCATCGATGAAGATCACGGTCGGAGCCGCTTGGCGAGCCTTCCTGAATATCTCCCGCACCCTCTTCTCCGTCTCCCCTACCCACTTGCTGAGCACTTCAGGTCCGCGGATGGCTATGAAGTTTGCCTCGCTCTCGTTGGCAACCGCCTTAGCTAAGAGGGTCTTACCGGTTCCAGGAGGGCCATAGAGGAGTATCCCCTTCGGGGGAGTGATACCAAGCCTTTCAAAGGCCTTGGGGTACGTGAGCGGCCACTCGACGGCTTCTCTGAGTTCTTGCTTGACTTCCTCAAGACCGCCTATATCCTCCCAACGGACGTTTGGAACCTCTATGAGGACTTCCCTGAGTGCCGACGGCTCAACCATCTTCCGAGCCTCATAAAAGTCGTCTTCCGTGACGCGAAGCTCCTGGAGAACCTCAGGAGGTATTCTCTCATGCTCCGGGCTTACCCTGCCCTCCTTAATCAGCCTGCGGAGCACCACCATAGCCGCTTCCCTGGCGAGCGCAGCAAGGTCAGCGCCGACAAAACCATGAGTCTTGTCAGCGATCCTGTCGAGCATCCTGTCAATGAGCTTGGCCTTGACATCGGAGTATATCTCACCGTACTCCTTGAGGATGCGCTTTATCTCCTCCTCGCTTCCGGCCTGCTTCACCTGTGTCTTAAGGCGCATCAGCTTCTCTGAATCGAGAATTCTTGGCCCGATTTCGTCGAGTATACGCAGAACTTCACCCCCATCAAAAGAAGGCTCCAGGGGCATTCCTCTGGTGTGTATTTGGAGGATTTCTTTTCTACCCTGCTTGTCGGGAACGCCGACTTCAATCTCCCTGTCAAACCTCCCCGGCCTCCTCAAAGCAGGATCAAGCGCATCAGGCCTGTTCGTGGCGGCTATAACGATAACCTTACCCCTCCCCTGCAGGCCATCCATCAGAGTGAGCAACTGACTGACAACCCTCTTCTCAACCTCCCCAACTACTTCCTCCCTCTTTGGGGCGATTGCATCAATTTCATCGATGAATATTATGCTGGGTGCGTTCTCCTCAGCCTCTTTGAAGATATCCCTGAGCCTCTCCTCGCTCTCGCCGTAGAACTTGCTCATTATCTCCGGCCCGTTGATGGCTATGAAGTGCGCGTTCGCCTCGTTGGCAACCGCCTTGGCGAGCAGGGTTTTACCGGTTCCTGGCGGACCGTAGAGAAGGACTCCCTTCGGCGGTTCTATTCCAAGGCGCTCAAAGAGCTCCGGGTGCTTGAGCGGGAGCTCAACCATCTCCCGTATCTTCTGAATCGCGTCCTTGAGACCACCGATGTCCTCATAGGTTACCTCAGGGATACGCTCCTCCTTCACCTCAACCGCCTGGGGGAGAACCTCGACTTCCGTGTTGTATGATATCTGAACGATTCCCTTGGGGGTAGTATTGACGACGATGAACTTCAGCTCCCCAAAGCCCAAGGGCATGGTCTCAAACAGCCCCCGTATCAGGTCGTCAAGGGGTGAACCTCCGTAGTAGCCGGCCTCCCCACGGCTGCTGGCAACGACTATGTCCCCCTTCACAACGGGCCTGCCGAGGAGATTCTGCTTGACTATCTCCCCCGGAATCTGGAGGATAACACCCTTCTGGGCCGGTGCGAGGGTTACTTTTTTGGCCTCCTGAACCTGGGCGCGCCTTATGGTGACGTAGTCACCTATGCTCACTCCCGCGTTCTTCCTTATGTAGCCGTCCATCCTGACTATGTCCAGCCCCCTGTCATCGGGATGTGCGTTTGCCACAACTGCCGCGGTCGAGCGTGAACCCTCAAGTTCCACGATATCTCCAGTGCTCACGCCGAGCCTTTTCTGGTAACTCTTATCGAACCTTACTATCCCCCTTCCCACGTCCACTTTCAGGGCCTCTGCGACCCTGAGTTTTATCTCGTCGACACTCTCTTCTTTTCCTCCGAATATCATGCATCTCCCCCCGCTTTTTTCTCACGACGTTATTGTTATGGCGGTAGGGTATAAAATCCCTCCGCTCACACATCATCGCCCCTTTTCTCACGCTGCCTCCTGATGGCCTCCTCCAGGGTCATGTTGCCCACGGCCACCTCTCTGGCCAGCCTGGAGGATATGGTGATGTTCCCGCTCAGCTCCCTGCTCCTCCTCTTTATGTCCTCTATCTCCCTCTTGCTGGGCTCTCTCACTTCGAGAAGCTCACCTATTCTCCGTTCCTTTCCCCTCCGCAGGCCGATGTTTATTGATGCCACTATATCCTGAACCCCTGGGGAGTCGACGCTTCCCACGCGCGGCGTTGTTCTCGCCTCGTTCACAAGGATAACCGGGTAATCATACCCCAGAACCTCCCCCAGAGCTTTTAGAGTCAGCGTCCGTTGTCTTCTTGCCCCGTGACCTATCTTTATCTTTGCCCCAGGATAGCGCCGGAGGAGCTCAAGAATCGGCTCAACATCCCTCGGGCCTCTGAGACGCTGAACCTCCAGAACCCTGTTATCGGCCACAACGCTAACACCGGGCCTCTCCCCCGGGTCTATTGCTATGTAAATCCGGCTGAAGTGCTCCCTCCCCTCAAGGAGGGAGAGGAGTTCATCTATAAAATCCTCACCGCTGACGGTTACCTTCCTGGGAAAATCCAGGTTCAAGGAAGTTTTCTCATCGGTAACAACCACCTCAACGTCGAATGGAATCTCCTCCTCCGGCCGGAGGCTGTAGAAGCCTATACCGTGCCGTTTAAGAACCTTGACCGCGGTGTAATACACCCTCGCGTCGCCGGTTATGACTGCCACCCTCATGTTCTATCCTCCGGCGGCGGAT
Source organism: Thermococcus sp. (assembly GCA_027075325.1). Lineage (GTDB taxonomy): Archaea > Methanobacteriota_B > Thermococci > Thermococcales > Thermococcaceae > Thermococcus. Next base: position 103,229 of record JALTBN010000027.1, read on the forward strand.
TAAAAACGTTTCCGGACCCGAAGCCTTAAATCCCGAACACCGAAGTTCTACCGGTGGTATCATGCCTCCGAAGCGCAGGCCCCACAGGGAGGAAGAAGACGAGCTCTACGAAATGGAAGAGTTTGAGGAGCTGGAGGACGACTTCGACTTAGAGGACGATGACATAACACTGGAAGACGATGACTGGGAAGAACTCGATGATAGTGACTTAGAGGATGAGGTTATCTGATTACAGAAGGGAAACTTCGAATTCCCGCTGAACCTCAACTCCCGCCTCAAAGACCCTCTTTGAGATTTTCCTCATTGATTCATCGCCCTTCCTGTTGGCCTCCTCCAGCAGCTCAAAGGCAGAGAACTTCAACAGCCGGGCCAGCTTGTAGCGGCTCCCTCCACCGGGCAGCAGCATCTTCTCCGCGAGCTCCTCACTGAAAAATCCCGCTCTTATGGAATCAAAGAACACGTTCAGCCGGTAGACCGGGTTAAGGACTTTTCCCAGGAACTCAGCAGCCTTCCAGGGCTCTCCCCTGTTCAGGTAAACCATCGCCAGAGCCCTTCCCGTTTCATTCGCCACTTCCGCCATCTCAAACGCATCCTCTGCCCCGTCTATATCCCCAAGTTCCAGCCTCAACCTGCCAAGTTCGTCCAACAGCAGGCTCCTCCGGGGCTCCTCAAGCAGACCCGCCCAGTATTCGAGTCCCTCAAAGTCCCCCCTCCCGGCAAGATCCTGAAGGAATCCCCCCAAGTAACCCTTTTTCACCCCATGGAAGGGCTCAACAGGGGGCTTGGGAGGGCCCGCTTTCCGGGGCTTGTTCTCCTGGATTATCCCGCTCTTTACCTCCCCCTTCATGCGAAGGAGCTCCGCCCCCGGCATCAGTTTCCCGTCCTTGAATATCAGACCAGCGGGGAGGGGCTTCAGCTGTTCCAGATCCCTCTCGTCGAGGCCAAGCTCACCAAGACTTATCCCAGCGCTTCCCTTCTCCACTATGACCTTCGCCAGAACGTCAGCAACACTTTTCAGTGCCTTCTTCCGGAGGAAATCGCTTTTAATGCTCCTGGCTGCCCCTATGGCCAGTTTAAAAATCCCGGCCCTTGAAAGAAGGTAAGAGAGGTTTTTAAAAACCTCGTCGTGGAGAGATTCCGTCCTTATCCTCCCAGCTATCTCCAGAGCTTTCTCAGGCGAACGGGTAACGTAAGCCTCAACGATCCACCGAAAGGCGTAGTCCCGCCAGTAGTTATCTTTTATGCCCTCCGCCGCGCTAAGGGCCCCTTCAAGGTCGCCCTTTGAGAGGAGTTCCTTCACCTGGATGAGACGTACGTCCATATCAACCCCTCAGCCCTGGGAACCAGACCTTCTTTCCGGCTTTCTCCTTCTCCTCGTCCCACTCGTGGAGTATCTTAACCGCTTCGCTCGCGACCATCGCGGCCTCTTTCTCGCCCTTCTTGCCGAACTCGTTGGTGACCCTGTTGGCGAAGACCGAGCAGACGCAGCCGGCCCTCAGTTTGTAGATGTTGGCCAAAGTGTAGAGGGTAGCAGCTTCCATCTCGAAGTTCGTAACGTTGGCCTGCCTGAGGTCGTCGAGAAGGTTCCTCGCGAAGCTTGGGAAGTAGTTGTTTAAGCCGGGCCTCCCCTGCCCGAGGTAGAAGCTGTCGGTTGAGGCCGTTATGCCGAGGTGGTAGGGTATTCCAAGGGTTTCGGCCGCCTCGATGAGGGCTAAGGTTACCTCGAGGTCAGCGGAGGCAGGGTATTCAACGCGGACGTACTGCTTTGACGTCCCCTCGAGTCTAACGGCCGCTTTGGCTATGATGAGGTCTCCTATCTCCATCCCGAGCTGTATCGCACCGGTCGAGCCGACGCGGATGAAGGTGTCTGCTCCAATGGCAGCAAGCTCCTCAATCGCTATCGCCGTCGAGGGGCCGCCTATTCCCGTGGAGGTAACGCTTATTGGAACGCCCTTGTACTTTCCGGTGTGCGTCCTGTACTCGCGATGGAAGGCTATCTCCCTTGCCTCGTCCCAGAGGGAGCTTATCTTTGGTACTCTCTCCGGGTCCCCTGGCAGGAGAACGTACCTTGAAACGTCGCCTGGCTTGCAGGCTATGTGGTACTGGTAGCCCTCCTCAGTCTGGGGCCTCTCGGCCGAAACGAACTTCTCTCCCATGACAACCACCTTTTTATGCTCCTGTGCACTATAGTCGGCGTTGGAGCTAAAAAAGCCTTTGGGGCTGAAAGCATGCTCAGGTGTACGCGGTGCGGCAAGGCCTATCCCGAGACCTTCAGGCTGAGGTGCGACTGCGGTGGAACGCTCCTCGTGGAGAGGGAGTACTACGACTTCTTCGGGAGCCTCCTACCCTATCTCGACATGAGGCGCTATCTCAGCTTCCTTCCAATCGGCGGGAACTACCTTCCTCCCGCTGTCCCTGCGATAACCCCTACGACATCGCTCCAGATCGGCCCGGTCTTCGGTCTCTTCAAGCTGGAGTACCTCCAGCCCAGCGGCTCCTTCAAGGACCGGGGAAGCTTTGTCACGGTCGCGAAGCTCATGGAGGAGGGCATTACGGAGGTCGTCATCGACAGCTCCGGAAACGCCGCTCTGAGCATGGCCCTCTACTCCCTGCCGGCGGGCATAAGGGTTCACGCCTTCGTCTCCTACGATGCGATGCAGGAAAAGCTCTCGCTCCTCCAGAGGCTCGGTGCGGTTCTCCATTTCGTGGACGGGGACAGGATGACTGTTCACGAGAGGGCCGAGGAGTTCGCCGAGAGGGAGGGATTAACCTACGTCTCCCACTGGCTCAACCCCTACTTCCTTGAGGGAACCAAGACGGCCGCCTTTGAGGCCTACGAGCAGGTTGGCCTTCCCGACTACGTTTTGGCCCCAACGGGAAGTGGAACTCTCTTCCTCGGCCTCTGGAAGGGCTTTAAGGAGCTTGAGAAGATGGGCGAGATAGCGAGGCTTCCGGTCTTCGTTGCGGTTCAAGCTTCTGGCTACGAGAGCCTCTGCGGGCGTTCGCGCGTGAGGAACAGGCTCGCAGACGGGATAGCGATTCCCAAACCGCCCCGCCTCGAGGAGATGAAGTCTGCTTTAGATGAGACGAACGGCCTCTGCGTGAGCGTCGACGAACCTGAAACCCGGGGAGCATGGAGCTGGCTGAGAAGGGCCGGCTTTCTCGTTGAGCCTACCTCCGCAGTGGTCCTCGCGGCGATGTGGAAGCTGGTCGAGACCGGTGAAATACCTGATGGCTCAAAGGTTCTGCTCCCCCTGACGGGTTCTGGTCTTAAGCTGACCGAAGGGATTTAAACTTTGACGTCGATTACCTTGCGGAGGTGAGGGAAATGGGCGTTAGATACCCGGCCGTCGCTGGGAGCTTCTATCCCGCTGACGAAGAACTGGTGGAGATGCTTAAGAGGTTCTTCAGGGACCTCGGCGAGGAGGGGAGTGAGCGGAAGATAACCGCTGGGGTTGCGCCGCACGCTGGCTACGTATTCTCGGGCTACACCGCGAGCAGAACATACAAAGCGATATTTGAAGACGGCCTTCCGGAGACCTTCGTCATCCTAGGGCCGAACCACACCGGCCTCGGCTCCCCGATAGCGGTCTATCCGTCCGGCAAATGGCTCACCCCGCTTGGCGAGATTGAGGTTGATGCGGAGATAGCAAAGGCGATAGCAAGACTTTCGGGAATAGCAGACCTCGATGAGATGGCGCACACCTACGAGCACTCCATAGAGGTTCAGGTGCCGTTCATCCAGTACCTGGCTGAGAAGGCAGGAAAGGACGTCAAAATCGTCCCCATTGTCCTCGGAATCCAGGATGAGGAAGTCGCCGAAGACCTCGGGAGGGCGATTTTTGAAGCCGCCAAGGAACTCGGGAGAGAGGTCGTGGTCATCGCGAGCACGGACTTTATGCACTACGGGCCAATGTACGGCTACGTGCCCTTCAGGGTTCGGGCGGACGAGCTGCCCCACAGGATAAAGGAGTGGGACTTCCGCGTGATAAGGAGAATCCTCGACTTCGACGTGAAGGGCATGTTCCGCGAGCTTAGAGAGATGAGGCATACCATGTGCGGGCCTGGTGGAGTTGGGACCGCGGTAGTCTATTCCCGCCTAGCTGGAGCTGTTGAAGCCGAATTACTTCACTACACGACCAGCTTTGAGGTGAGCCGCTCGACCGATGCGGTTGTTGGCTACGCGAGCATCGTGATGAGGAAGTGAGCACCAAAAGCCACATAAACTTTCTTTTTCTGTTCAATTATGGGGGTCAAAGATGAGGGTTTTGGCTTCAGCTCCGGCTAAAATTATCCTCTTCGGCGAGCATAGTGTGGTTTACGGAAAGCCGGCAATAGCTGCAGCAATAGACCTGAGAACCTACGTCAGGGCCGAGTTCAACGACTCGGGAAGGATAAAGATAGAGGCGAGGGACATAAAGACGCCCGGTCTTATAGTGTCCTTCTCCGAGGACAGCATCTACTTTGAGAGTGACTACGGAAAGGCCGCCGAAGTTCTCGGCTACGTCAGGCAGGCGATAGAGCTTGTCAAGGAGGAAGCGGATAAAAACGGCACTGGAATAACCGTCTCCATAACCTCTCAGATCCCCGTTGGTGCCGGTCTTGGCTCATCGGCGGCCGTGGCAGTAGCGACGATCGGAGCGGTCTCAAAGCTCCTCGGTCTTGAGCTGACGAACGAGGAGGTTGGAAGGCTCGGCCACCGCGTTGAACTCCTCGTTCAGGGGGCTTCGAGCGGCATAGACCCTACGGTTTCAGCGATAGGTGGCTTCATCCACTACGAGAAAGGCAAATTCGAGCATCTGCCCTTCATGGAGCTGCCCATCGTTGTCGGCTACACCGGTTCGAGCGGCTCAACCAAGGAGCTTGTGGCGATGGTGAGAGAGAACTACGAGGAGATGCCCGGAATCTTTGAACCTGTCCTCAACTCGATGGGCAGGCTCGTTGAGAGGGCCAAGGAAGTCATCATCTCAGACATTGACAGGGAGCTAAAGTTTCAGACCCTCGGAAAGTTCATGAACATAAACCACGGCCTCCTCGATGCCCTTGGGGTCTCCACCAAGAAGCTCAGTGAGCTGGTTTATGCCGCTAGGGTAGCGGGTGCCCTTGGGGCCAAAATAACCGGTGCAGGAGGGGGAGGTTGTATGTACGCCCTGTCTCCAGGCAAGCAGAGGGAGGTGGCAACCGCCATAACCATAGCCGGCGGAACCCCTATGATAACCAAGATAAGCCGCGAGGGGCTTCGCATAGAGGAGGTTCTGCCATGATAATCGTCAAGATCGGAGGGAGCGTCTTCAGTGACAAGAAGGGCGACCCAGAGAACTTCGATGTGGAGACGGTCAGGAGGATAGCGAAGGAGATAGCCGGCTTCTATCCTGCGGAGGACTTCATAATCGTCCACGGCGGCGGGAGCTTCGGGCACCCGGAGGCGAAAAGGTACGGCATAAGGGAGGGCCTGCCTGAGGGCTGGGAGAACGCCCACCGCAAAAGGATCGGCTTCACCCTGACCCACCAGGCGATGCTGAGGGCCAACGCGAAGTTCATAGAGGCCTTCGTTGCCGAGAACCTGCCCGCTTTCTCGGTGTCCACCTCCTCCATCTTCATAACCGAGAACGGTGATGTTGCCTACGGCGACGTTGAGGTCATTCAAAGGCTCGTTGACCTGAGGTTTATCCCGGTTCTCTTCGGAGATGTTTCCATCGACCTGGCGAAGGGAATAGAAATCCTCTCGGGAGACCAGATAATAACTTACCTCGCCAAGATGCTTGAGCCGAAGAAGGTGATTTTCCTAATGGACGTCGACGGGATTTACGACGGAAAGCCCGGCGAGGGAAAGCTTATCCAGAACCTAAGGCTAGACGAAATCGACGGTCTCTTCGAGAGGCTCAGCTGCATTGCCTCTGGAACCGACGTCACAGGCGGGATCTGCAACAAGCTCCGCGAGGCCAAAAAGATAGCCTGCTTTTCTGAGGTCTGGTTCGTGAACGGGAAAGTTCCAGGAAGGCTGAGCGGGGCCATCAGAGGGGACGGCTTTGGCACCGTCCTAAGGGAATAAGACCCTCTCAGCCGGTCCTAACCGGTAAAAAATCCCCGAAAACACTTGGGAAGTGGTATCACCTTATTTCAATCTCCCCTTTTCTGATGCGGAAGGTGTGTTTGCCCTCAAGGGGTTCGAAGTCTCCCAGAGGGGATTTTCTCACGAAAAGGGTCTCTGAGGACTTTCCGGGTTCTGATTGGAATTCAAGGACGTACTGGCTGTAGAGGGCTATCCACGAGGTGAACTTCTCGGAAACCCTGTCCCTGTTCAGCAGAAAGAAGTTAACGGGCCTCTTTCTCTTTTCCTCCACTCTGGCCTTCTCCTTGAGGGCCATGAAATGCTGGTAGAGGCGCACGGTTTTCTCCTCGCCCAGCACCAGGGCCAAGCCATCCAGCGTCACGTCCAGTCCAAGGGGGCGCCTCCCGTCTATCTTCTCCTTTAAAATCCGGGAGTAGATGGAGCTGTACTTTGGGACAAACGTCTGGGCATCAATACTCCTGTCCACAAAGACAAAGTTCTCCCCGTAATCCACTCCATGAAGGGACGCAAAGATATCTATGATTGAAAGATTTCCGTTTCTGCCCTCGGTCATAATGTCGAGTCCCACAGGCTTTAGCTCTATGTTGAGTGCAGAGAGCGGAAACACCGTATTCATTATGACGCCAAAATCCCCCATCCCTACCCTTTCTCTGAGAACAATGAAGGGCAGGAGCCATCCCATTGAGTAGGTGCTGTAAACCACAAGAACGTTGCTGTCCGGAAGAAGACCCCCTCCCAGTATCCCATCCAGCCTGGGAAACCCCGTACTCAAAATTTCGTTATCGGGGGAAGGTACCTCACTTTCCATGCTTTCACCGTAGTGTTTTTTGACCGTCTTCTATTTAAGGGTTATCGGTCGCCCTGAGAGATGGAGGAAAAAGTTTTATACGATGCCGCTTTAGATAGGGGGGAGAAATTCCTCTGATAAAACTAAGGGGTGGAAGGCATGGTGAAGATTCTTGCATCAAAGCTCAGGGACGTTGAGCTTATTACGGATACCGGGGTAAGGCTCGGCTGGGTCTACGACCTCAGCTTCGATGAGGAAACCGGTGACCTCCTGGTTATAGTGGCGGAGCCGGACGAAGACCTAGACACGAGCGAGTTCGTTACGGATCACGAGGGGCTCCTTCTGATACCTGTGAGCGCCGTTAGAAGTATAGGAGAGGTAATAATAATAGACTCAAACAAGCTCGCCGTCAAGTCCAAACTCCGCGGTATCAGGCATCACTGACACGTCAGTACCCTTCGAACAGTCTCTGGGCCAGAAAGCGGGGAAGTCCCGCCTCAATTATCTTCCCCGCCGCTTCTTCCACATCGTATTCAACGCGGTGGAACTCCACGTTGTCCGGCGGCTCTTCTTCGGTGTTTATCACCGCGTAGGCCGCCCTCCAGTCCCCGTCCCTCGGCTGCCCAACGCCGCCGGGGTTTATTATCCTCCTTCCGTCGAAGACCTTGAGCATCGGGATGTGGGTGTGACCGACGAGCAAATCGTCCTGTTTTACGTAGCTCAGAACGGCCCTGAACTCTCCATCGGGGCGCCAGGGAAAGAGGTACTCGTCGAGTGGTGCCCTCGGCGAGCCGTGGATGAGGAGATAGCTTCTCCCGGTGTCGTCGGTGAAGAGCTGCCTCACGGGGAGCCTCCTGAGGAACTCAAGGTTCTCGATGCTCATAACCCGCTGGTGCCACCTCACGGCTTCCCTCGCGTAGGGGTTGAATCCCCAGTCGAGGCCGAAAGCGACCGCGTTGTCGTGGTTGCCCCGAACACAGAGGAAAGTCCGTTTTTTCATCTCCTTTCTGACGAACTCAACGACCTCGTTCGGACTGGCTCCGTAGCCCACTAAATCCCCCATGCAGAGAATCGCATCCGCTTTCTTAACATCCCTCCAGACGGCCTGAAGGGCTTCCCAGTTGGAGTGGATGTCCGAGATGAGGGCGATGATCATGGCACCACCGGCGTAAATAGGGAAAGAACCTTAAAGACCTTTGCCGGCCCTCATGCCCATCCCAAAGAGGGTTAAACCCAGCACCATGAGAGCAAGACCTGCGTAAGGCTGGTACCTTGGGGAGCCGCTCTCCTCGCACCCCCTCTTGATCTCCTCAAAGCTCCGGCTGCAGTTCCAGAACTGGAGGTAAGCCCCGGGATCGTCGTAGAGCTCGAGCTCATCAACCGTGAGGCCCCTGATGAAGAGAACCTCCTCGATATCTACTTTCAGGTTTTCCCTCCGGCCCTCAAGGATCCTGAGAGTGCCGTTGGTGTAAACGAGGGACAGGTTGTTTTCTCCACCGTTCCTTATGACGAGCGTTTTCCCGTCCACCTCCCATGAGACGCCTTCTTTCGATCCAACCACGAGGGCGAAGGAGCTGATCTTTAGCGAGTAGTTCTCAGTGAAGGTGAAGGAGCCGCCGACTTCCTGAACCTGAGGCGGCAGTTTTCCAAATCCAGTGGACAGGGGGCCCAAAGGGGGCAGCATGCACGTAACGCCGCCGCAGTTAGCAGGGCTGTACGTCACCACCAGGAGCATCCCGAGGACGAAGAGCAAAACCCCAAGTGAGTACAGAGTAATCTTCCTCATGATCATCAAAATTACTATGAAGAAGAGGTATAAAAGGTTTTGGGCAAATGCCCAAAGACTCACTCCTTCTTCTGCTTCTTCTTCCAGTTGCTCCACTTGTAGAGCGCCGAGAGAGACTTGATGGCCCTCTCCGGCTCCGGGTAGGCAGGAATTCCTTCCTCGTTGAGCATGTCGATGGCTTCCTTGGCCTCTATGCCACCGACGATGGCAACGACGAGCGGCTTCTTCCTTCCGCTCTCGTTGTACTCGCGGATGACTATCTTCGCGAGATCCCTCGGGTCGAGAACGGCGGTCTGGCAGTAGAGGACGGCTATGGCGTGCATGTTCGGGTTGGCTAGTGCGTCCCTGACGGCTCCCTCGTAGGCCTCGGCGCCGGCCATACCGGTGAGGTCAACCGGGTTCTTGTAGCTTCCGAAGGGCGGCATGTGGTTGGCGAAGACCTTGAGGTCCTCAAGGTTGTCGTAGAGGTGGAGTCCCTCTTCCTCAGCAGCGTCGGTGGCCATAACACCTATTCCGCCGCCGTTGGTGAGGATGACGACGTTCTCGCCGGCGGGCTCGGGCAGGTTGCTGAGGGTCCTGGCCCAGTCGAAGGCCTCCCCAATGGTGAGGGCCCTGAGGACGCCGCTCTGCTTGAAGGCGGCGGTGTAGATGCTGTCGGCACCGGCGAGTGAACCGGTGTGTGAAGCGGCGGCCTTGGCACCGCGCTCGCTCCTTCCGGCCTTTATGATGATGATGGGCTTCTCCTTGCTGACCTTCCTGGCTGTCTCCATGAAGCGCCTTCCGTCCTTGACACCCTCCATGTAGATGAGGATGGCCTTGGTGTTCTCGTCGGTCTCAAAGTACTCGAGCAGGTCTGCATCGTCTATGTCGCTCTTGTTTCCAATGCTGACGACCGCTGAGAGGCCGACCTTCTCAAGGATGGTCCAGCCCATGAGGGCTATTCCGAGGGCACCGCTCTGGCTGATGAGGGCGAGGTTGCCGGGCATGACGTCGGTCGGGCCGAAGGTGGCGTTGAGCTTGTCCGGGGTGTAGACGACGCCGAAGATGTTCGGGCCGAGGATCCTCATGCCGTACTTGTGGGCGGTCTCGACGAGCTGTTCCTCGACCTTCTTACCCTCCGGACCCAGCTCACCGAAACCCGAGCTGATGATCGGCAGAACCTTAACCCCCTTCTGGCCGCACTCCTCGACGACCTGGGGGACGAACTTGGCAGGGACGATGATGACGGCCATATCGACCTCGTCCGGAACCTCGAGGATGCTCCTGTAAGACTTGAACTTCCTCCCGTTTATCTCAATCTCAACGCCCTTAACGTTGATCGGGTATATCTTACCCTCGTAGCCGTACTCCACGAGGTTCTTCATGACGGCATAGCCTATCTTTCCCGGCTTCTCGGAAGCGCCGATGACGGCGATGCTCTTCGGCCTGAAAAGCGCCTGTATGTTCGGGTCAACCATCTTTATCACCTCAGATGACATTTACGGGTTTACATCTGTAAAAGCGGTTAAAACCTTTCCCTTCTCTTTTTGCCGATGGCGGAATCGACAGCCGTTAAAGGCAAAAAAGAATTTAAACTGGAATGGGATAGTAATTAGGGTGGTCTAATGGGAATAATCGAGAAGCCCAAAAAGGAACTGACCCCTTTCCAGACTGTGGCCCTGAAGTGGATGTCCTTTGCCTTTGACCTGGTTGTGATAATACTCGCGCTCATCACAATGGCTTACGTCGCGTACATGCTCTACGACCTCGCCACCATGATGTTCCACGGCTTCGACGTGGAGGAGGCGCTTCACGAGTTTCTGCTCGTCATAATCCTCCTTGAGCTCTTTGAACTGCTCTCCCTTTACATCAAGGAGCACCACGTGAGCATGCGCCGTGTGGCCGAGCTGGGCGTCGTCGCCCTAGTCCGAAAGCTTGTTATAACCGCAGATTACAGCACCATGGGATGGGAGACGCTGACAAGTATGGCGGTTCTCATATTCGTCCTCGGCTGGATATACATCCAGGAGAGGCGGAGAATCTCCGAGGAGGAAAAATTCATGGTTGAGCACGGGATGGGCAGATGATGGCATCCAATTGAGGAGAAGCAACCCGGCAGATTGAGGAAAAAAACTAAATATTCCTTCACCGCATTCTTACCGGGTGATAATAATGGGCGTACAGATAGGCGAGCTTGTGCCACGGAAGGAGATAGAGATCGAGAGCCTCTACGGGAAGAAGGTCGCCATCGACGCGTTCAACGCCATGTACCAGTTCCTCTCAACCATAAGGCAGCGTGATGGCACCCCTCTAATGGACTCGCAGGGGAGGATAACCTCTCATCTAAGCGGCTTCTTCTACAGGACCATAAACCTCATGGAGGCTGGTGTAAAGCCGGCTTACGTGTTCGACGGCAAACCGCCGGAGTTCAAGAGGAGGGAACTCCAGCGCAGGAGGGAAGCCAGAAACGAAGCTGAGGAGAAGTGGTATGAAGCACTTGAGAAGGGGGACCTTGAGGAGGCCAAGAAGTACGCGATGAGGGCGACGCGCGTTAACGAAGGGCTTATAAACGACGCCAAGACCCTGCTGGAGCTTATGGGCATACCAGTTGTCCAGGCACCGAGCGAGGGTGAGGCCCAAGCGGCCTACATGGCGGCCAAAAAGAGCGCCTACGCCTCAGCGAGCCAGGACTACGATTCACTCCTCTTCGGCGCGCCCCGGCTTATGAGGAACCTGACCATAACCGGCAGGAGGAAGCTGCCGGGTAAGAACGTCTACGTCGAGATCAGGCCGGAGCTCGTCGTTCTGGATGAGGTGCTCAAAGAGCTCGGCATAGACAGGGAGAAACTCATTGAGATGGCAATTCTGGTCGGAACCGACTACAACCCAGGCGGGATAAAGGGCATCGGCCCGAAGAAGGCCCTGACGATAGTTAAGAAAAGCAAAGATCCCCTGGCAAAGTACCAGAAGGAAAGCGAGATCGACCTCTATGCGATAAAGGAGTTCTTCCTGAACCCACCGGTTACGGACGAGTACGAGCTTAAATGGAGCGAACCAGACGAGGAAGGAATTCTGAAGTTCCTCTGCGACGAGCACGACTTCAGCGAGGAGCGCGTTAAGAACGGACTGGATAGGCTCAAAAAGGCGGTAAAAGCGGGAAAACAGAGAACTCTGGAGAGCTGGTTCGGATGAACGGTTTACATTACGTTATCGGCACTTTAAGGTCGAGCTTGTCAACAAGCTCTTTATAGCGGTTTCTAACAGTAACCTCCGTGACGCGGGCCACTTCGGCCACCTCACGTTGGGTTCTCTTTTCCCCTTCCAGGAGACCCGCTATGTAGAGCGCCGCCGCAACGAGGCCCGCGGGGCTCTTTCCGCTCGTGAGGCCCCTGTTGTACGCCTCCTCAAGAAGTTCGGTGGCCTTTCTCCTCACCTTCTCGCTCAGTCCCAGCTCATCGGCAAACTTGTTCACGTAATCTGTGGGCTTGACGAAGAGCTTCTTGGGGGTTAGGTTGAGATGCCGCGCTATGAAGCGGAAACTCCTTCCTATCTCCTTCTTGTCGACGCGGGAGACATCGGCTATCTCGTCGAGCGTTCTGGGGATTTTGAGGAGCCTGCAGGCAGCGTAGACGCACGCAGCTATGACGCTCTCAATTGAACGGCCCCTTATCAGACCCTTCTTGACGGCCTCACGATACAAGCGGGCAGCCTCCTCCTCAACGTGTCTCGGAAGGCGGAGGTTGCTGGCAAGCCTGTCAAGCTCGCTGAGGGCGAAGGCAAGGTTCCTCTCCGCGGCGTCGCTCACCCTGAGACGCGACTGCCACTTCCTCAGGCGATACATCTTCTCCCTCATCAGGCCGGTGAGGGAACGGTCAATTCCGATATCAGTGGAAAGGCCTTTGTCATGGAGGAGAATGCTCTCGGGGGCACCAACGCGAGCCCTCTTTTCCCTCTGTCCCGCGTCGAAGGCCCTCCATTCGGGGCCCATATCCACAACGTTTTCCTCTATAACGTACCCGCAAACTTTACAGATGATTTCACCCCTGCTGGGGTCATAGATGAACTCGGTAGAGCCGCAGACAGGGCATACTCTTCGCTTATCCACTCCAACACCCCCACGGCCCGCCCTATCTGGGTGGCCTTTATAAACCTTCCTTTCCGGGGCCCTTAGGACCCCTGACGTAGCGCAGGAGCCAGACTAAATCCTCTTTCCGGAAGGTTATCCTCTCCAGGACTCTTACGTCTTCGTCCTCAAGGACGTTGGCATATATCCAGAGGAATACGGGGTCGCTCTCACTCCCCACGTGCAGGTTGCGGTAGAGGAGGTCAACGGTCCCGTCGCCGTTGTTTTTAACCGACACCGCCTTCCAGGTCTCCAGGCTTACCTCCCCCTTCTCGTCGAGGATATCTATGATGTGTTTAACTTCCATGTATCCATCCACCCGCTACCATTTGATCTTGAACTCACGCCTGGTTCGGGCATCTATCTGAGCGAGTATCCTCTTGAGCTTCCCGTCATCGATGGGCTCCCTGACCTGCCCGGCTTGGTAAAGCTGCACCAGAACCAGCTCAACCTGTCTCGCAAGTTCGGGCTTTACGAGCTTAACCCTTCCAAGTCTCTCCCGAGCTTCGGGGGTTAGGATCCTCCTCATTATGGCGTCGAGCTGGGCCTCAAGCTCCATCTCCTGCTTCATTGCCTCTTCCTGGGCTTTCTGCTCCTCAAGGTATTTCTTCTGGAGTTCCATAAACTTCCTTTTTCTAATCTCCTCTATGTCCTCGGCCATGCTCCCACCTCCGGTGTAACCTCTGAATTCCGGTTAAAAATGTATTGGGGTTTAAATGCGGGATTCAATAGAGAAAAGCAAATATTAATTTAGGGAGAGAGTGGAGCTCAGTACTTCTTGAGCTCCGGAAGCTGCTCTTCAAGCTCCTTCTTGAGTTCGGTGGCTATCCTGTCGAGGAAGCTCCTGCCCTGAGGGGTAACCACCCTTCCCTCACCCAGAACCTTCTGGACGAAGCCGGCCTGTTCAAGCTGCTGAAGGGCTTTCCTGATGATGCTTCCGCCGGCCTTGTAGAAGTGCTCCGGGGCGTGTCCGCGGTTCTTCCTGCCGCCGTACCAGGTCCTGAGCCTCTCTATCCCAACGGGCCCATCAACGTAGACCTTTCTGAGGAGGCTTGCCGCCCTGTAGTACCACCAGTCATCCTGCTCTGGAATTCTCTCCTTGTGTCTTCCGGTCTTAACGTAGAGCGCCCATTCAGGCGGTTTTATTGCTTCGACCTCTTTAAGAGCCTTTGCAGCCCTCTCAACGAGCAAATCACCGGGAACATCATAAACCGTTGCCACGTTCAATCCCTCCCTTTCTTAAACTTCCTTCTGAAGTTAGCGATGTCGAGCTTGACCTTACGAACGGGCCTCTCCTCCCGCTTCTCCTTCGAAAGCTCCTTTCTCCGGAGCTTCCTTAAATACTTTTCCCAGCCTTCCCTCGGTTTGAACAATATAAACCTTTTGCCGCGCACGTCTATGAGTTCACTGTCGGTGAGCTCCGCAACCTTCTCGGCGAGTGCCTTCCTGTCGAGATCCGTGCTTATTAGGGCCCCTTTCCTTATTTCAACCTTCAGGATACCGTCCTTTTCAAGCTGGGTCTTTATCTCCTCAATGACCCCGTCATCGAGACCTTTCTTCCCTACCCACGCTCGCGGGGGAATGTCGTAGTATCTCGCCCGTATTACCCTTCTCACCTTTCCAGGCAAACGATCCTTCATATCTCTCACCTTTTGGCCACTGCGGGAAGGCCTTTAAAAACCTTGGCCTCTTCGATAACATCATCCATAATCTGTGAAACTGAACGAAATCCGTTTAACCTCCGTTCCGAAGGTTTGGTAAGTGAGGAAAATGCAGATTTTGACCATTCAAGGAGGGCGCTTTTTAAAAAGCGGGGCCCGCCGCCTCGTCGAGAATGCCCTTAAAAATGTTGAGATCATAGAGAACTCGCTGGTATTTTCCGAGCCTGTCAAAGCTGAGTACGGCTTATTTAAAGCATCAAGCTCCGTTATTCTTGGCCCTAAAGTCGGAAACCGCTGGTCTGGTTATTACACATCGGGATGGCTCTTTAACACGGCGAGGGCGTTTCTACCGGCAAGGAAAGTTGAATCCTCCGAATTGCCCCTCATTCCAGCGAGATACCGCATAGAAATTGACATCCCGGGTTCTGGGATTATGGAGCTCCCAGGATATCGGCTTGAAAACGGTGTCGTTTTCCTTTACATCACCCCAAGTTACAGCTTCAATTTCCCGGTGAAGTCCCTCACCATCGGAGACCCTGAAAACTATGTCCAGTTATCCATCACCCCTTCCGAAGCAGGTTTTGATGGCAGGGTAATCTTTAGCCTCAGAAAAACTGAGGGCGTGGGGGTTAGGGTGAGGGGAAAGGCTGTGGAGGATATAATCTTTCTCGGGGATGAGCCCGGAGGGTTTTCATACAGCTTCATGGACGAACCGGTTCTCGTAGTATCCCACGAAAAGGTTATCAGCCCGCAGGATCTCCAAAAGGCCCTGGGCGTAACATCAACCTTAAGCGGTCATGGGGACTTTACCCTCCAGCTTTCTATGGGGAGAAAGAAAAAAGAGGTGGAATTCTCAGTAGAACTGCCCCAGGGGGGGCATGCTTAAAAGTCCAAGTCGGGAACAGTGACCGGTGGTGGGATGCAGGTTTACCATCTCTACTCCGGCGGCAAGGATTCCAGCCTAAGCGCATGGATTCTGGAGAGGATGGGTTACTCCGTCGAGCTCGTCACTGTGAACTTCGGCATCCTTGACAGCTGGAAATACGCGAAAGAAACGGCGGAGAAGCTTGGCTTTAGACACAGGGTTCTTTACCTGTCCCAGGATATTATTGAAAAGGCCGCGGAGATAGCCATCAAGGACGGCCACCCAAACAACGCCATACAGTTCATCCACGAGAGGGCTTTGGAGGCGCTCGCTTCTCTCCCGGAGGTTGAGAGGGTAAGCGACGGCACCAGGAGAGACGATAGGGTCCCGCTTCTTGATCTGCCAAAATCCCGCTCGCTGGAAGACCGCTTTAACGTGGCCTACATAAGGCCCCTCCTCGGCCTCGGCTACAAGACGATTAGAGAACTCACTGAGAGGCTCTTCGTCGTTGAAATCCGCGAAAGTGAGCAACTTGAAAAGGCCGACTATGAAGTAGAGCTGAGACACCTTCTCCGCGAGGAGGGGATCGACCTGCTCACAATATTCCCAAAGAGCCATTACCAGTCGAGAGTCGTGGGGTGGAGGGGTGAAGGCCGCTATGATTGACCTCACGAAAACCGCCCGCGAGATGATACGCAATAACACCTGGAAGTTTGAGGACGGGAAGTTCTACCAGGCGTTCCGGAACGGCGTTGCCGGCTACGACGGGGAAAACTTCCTCTTCCCGGATTCGTGGACAAAGCGAGAGATAAAGGAAGGGAAGGAGAAGCTCTCCTTCATCCTCGGCCTCGACACGGATTTAAACTCCTTCTACGCGGAGATAAGCGATTCACCCTTCGCGTTCCTGGCAGAGGAGTTTCGGGGTCTGACTGTGCCAGCCTCGCCAAGTCCGTACCAGGCTCTGGTGGAGGTCATAGCACAGCAGCAGGTGAGCTTTGACTTCGCCCAGAGGACGATTGCGAACCTCGTGAGGCTCGCTGGAAAGCGGGTTGGTGAGGTCTACACCTTCCCCACTCCGGAGGAGATAGCTCGGCTGGACGAGAAAAAGCTCAGGGAGGCGAAACTTGGCTACCGCGCCCAGTACATAAAGAATCTAACAGCGCTTTACCTTGAGGGAAAGCTTAACCTCGACCTGTGGGATTGGAGCGTTGAGGATGCCATAAAGTACCTGACGAAGTTCAGGGGGATAGGAAAGTGGACGGCGGAGCTTTTCCTTGCCTACGGCCTGAGGAAGAACACCTATCCCGCCGGAGACCTTGGACTTAGAAGGGGGATAGCGAAGATTTTTGGCAAGAAGGTGAAAGAGGTAAAAGAGAAGGATGTGCGGGAGGTAATCGAGCCCTACGGGAAGTGGAAGGGTTTGCTGGCCTTTTACGTGACCTGCTACGACAGGAAAACGGAGCTGGAGAGGAAGAGAAGATGAGCGAGGTAATCATAGTCCTGCCAAAGGAGAGGTTCAAAGCCCTCAAGGGCAAAGATATGAATGCCCTTCTCAGGGAAAACCTGCCAAAGGCCGAGGAGACCCTTATGGCCGAGCGGGAGGAGGTTCTCCGCGAGAAGATTGGAAAACTTGAGGAAAAGCTCCGGGAGATGGAGGGCAAAATCGAAGAGCTTAGGGAGTTCTATGAAAATGCCCTAAAGGACAAGGAATTCATGATGGCGGAGCGCGATAGGCTCAGGAAGGAGAACGCCGAGCTGAGGGCAAAGTTCGAGGAAAAGAGGCGTGAGCTGGATAAAGTTCACGGATCGTGAACGAATCGTTCATGGAGTGTGAACGAAATGAAGCTCATCATCAAACCCGAAAAGGGCTTCGGGAATATTGAAGTCGAGCTGGATGAGGAACTCGCGGGGGAAATCGAGAGGCTGAGCGAGAGGTACGGCGTTTCTGTTGAGAGAGTAATCAAGACAGCCCTCACAGGGGAGTTTAGGAAACCCCAAGGCGACCTTGAGGAGCTGGAGGGAAGGGCGCGGGAACTGGAAAAACGGGTGTGGGAGCTTGAGAGGGAGTACGCGCCGCTCCGCTTCAAGGCCTACGGGCTGAGCGAGGACAACAAGATCCTCGCCATCGAGCTGTCCGGCTTAGTGGCGGAGAACAGCCAGCTCAAGCGGTTCTTGAGGCTCAGACCGGAGAGGAACCTCGAGCTGAGAAAGCTTATATCCTATTATATGAAATAGCCCACGCGGATGATGAGAGCGAATTGCGCGGATCTGTGAAGAGAAGCACCCTCTGACGCCGTCCCGGCGGGCCGTGACGATTCCAAGACGGGCTGAGCAGAGCGATGACGTGCCCTATGAGCGCCGAGCCCGCCCGGGACGTGAGAAACAACGTTGGAAGAACGGTGATGAATATGATCATAGCGATAACCGGGACTCCTGGGGTAGGCAAGACGACCGTCTCAAAGCTCCTCGCGGAGAGGCTGAAATACGGCTATGTGAACCTTAGAGACTACGCGCTTGAGAAGGGCCTCGGAGAGATGAAAGGCGAGGAGCTGGAGCTGGACGTTGATGAGCTGGCCGAGAACTTCGCCAGGGACTTCAGCGGTAAGGACGTTGTCGTTGACAGCCACCTCGCCCACTTCATGCCCGCCGACCTCGTGGTCGTCCTGAGGGCTCACCCAAGACTCGTAGGGAAACGACTGAAAGCGAGGGGCTATTCAAGGGAGAAGCTCGGAGAGAACGTCGAGGCCGAACTGGTCGACGTCATCCTCGTGGAGGCCCTCGAAGAGAACGAGAACGTGATCGAGGTTGACACGACAGGAAAGACTCCAGAGAACGTGGTTGAGGAGATACTGGGCCTCATTGAGCGGGGAGTTAGGAGAAGGGTTGGCGTCGTTAACTGGAGCGAGGTTTACGACGAGGTGGTTCCCTACCTACGCCTTTGACGCTTCTTCTTCCTTGGAATCAGCCTCACGGGGCTTCCGCAGTCCGGGCAGATTCCCTCTGGCGGCATCTCCTCGAATTTCTTCCCGCAGCCGATGCAGACGTAGTTCCAGCGAATGACGCGCTTTATACCGCGCTTTAGCGTTCTGAACTCTATTCCGAGAGTTTTGGCTATGTTCTGCAGGTTGTAGTCGTCGGTAAAGAGGATTCCATTAAGCTCGTAAGCCAGCGCAAGAATTTCTAAGTCGGCCTCGCTCAGCTCGCTCAGCTCGCCCGTTCTCCTCGCGGCGTCTTTAACGGCCTCGATGCTCTCCCGCGATGGAACTAAAACCCTGACCTTTCCCGCGCTAATTAAACCCTCCAAGAACAGTCTCGACTCGGGGTCCTTCACCTCTTCAACGACCCTAGGCGTTGTAACACCCTCGATGTCCGCCCCCTGGATGAATATTGCGGCGTCGATTACTCTGATTTTTCCATCTTCTCCCATGGTCAAACCTTGGAGAAACCCTTTTTTAGATTTCCGTCGAAAGGAAAGCGGTGGTGGCATGAAGGTTGACCTCAACTCTGATTTGGGAGAGAGCTTCGGTCGCTACAAGCTCGGCCTCGATGAGGAGGTTATGGAGTACATCACGAGCGCCAACGTTGCGACCGGCTGGCACGCCGGAGACCCTCTCGTCATGAGGAAGACCGTAAGGCTCGCGAAGGAGAACGGCGTCGCCGTCGGGGCCCACCCTGGCTACCCAGACCTTCTCGGCTTCGGCAGGAGGTATATGAAGCTTTCCAGCGAAGAGGCAAGGAACTACATCCTCTATCAGATTGGAGCGCTTTACGCTTTTGTTAAGGCCGAAAATCTCGAACTCCAGCATGTTAAGCCCCACGGTGCCCTGTACAACGCCCTCGTTAGGGAGGAAGAGCTCGCGAGGGCGGTCCTTGAAGGAATAGCGGATTTTGACAGGAGGCTCATCTTCGTAACCCTCTCCGGCTCAAGGCCGGCCGAGATGGCGGAGGAGATGGGTGTCAAGGTGGCTCACGAGGTCTTTGCCGACCGTGCTTACAACCCGGACGGAACGCTCGTTCCCCGCTCGAAACCTGGGGCGGTGATACACGAGGAGGACGAAATAGCGGAGCGCGTGATTTCGATGGTCAAAGATGGAGGGGTTAAGGCGATAAACGGTGAGTGGGTGGAGCTGAAGGTTGACACCATCTGCGTCCACGGGGACAACCCTAAGGCGGTCGAGATAGCGGCCCACGTGAGGAGGGCCCTTGAGGATGAGGGAGTGAAGGTAGTGCCGATGAGGGAGATAGTGCGGTGAACTCCATGAAACCGGAAATAAAGCCCGCTGGCGACTCCGCCCTTCTCATTTCCTTCGGCGAGGTCATAGACGAGAGAATAAACGCTAGGGTTCATGCAATAGCGCGGGAAATAGAAGATGCGAGCTTCGAATGGCTCGTGGAGGTGGTGCCGGCCTACTCCTCGCTCCTCGTGGTCTACGATCCTCTCAAAGCCACCTACGCCGAGGTTGAAGCCTCGATAAAGCCCCTGCTGAATGCAAAAGCCGGAGGTTTTGAGGGCAGGCTCGTCGAGGTTCCCGTCGTTTACGGTGGCCGGTACGGCCCGGACATTGAGTTTGTGGCAGAACACAACGGTCTCACCATTGATGATGTCATCGAGATTCACTCAAGGCCGGTTTATCGTGTCTACTTCCTCGGCTTTCTCCCGGGGTTCGCATACCTCGGCGGGATGGACGAGAGGATAGCGGCGCCCCGTCTGGAGAGGCCCCGCCTCAAAGTGCCTGCCGGCTCCGTGGGAATAGCGGGAAGGCAGACCGGCATCTACCCCCTTGAAAGCCCCGGTGGCTGGAGGCTCATCGGGAGAACACCGTTGAGGCTTTTCAACCCTGCAAAAGAACCGCCAACCCTTCTCCAGCCAGGTGACAGGGTAAAGTTTGTGCCCATAGAGGAGAGCGAGTTCAGGGAGCTGTATGAGAAGGAGTGGGGTGAGGGCGTTGATTGAACTCCTCAAAGTCTCCTCTCTCCTCACAGTTCAGGACTCCGGAAGGCCCGGCTACAGAAAGCTCGGCGTCCCGGTTTCAGGCTTTATGGACGACTACTCCGCGAGGATAGCCAACTACCTCGCTGGAAACCCCGGAAATACTCCGCTTTTGGAGTTTCTCCTGACGGGGCCGACGATTAGGTTCAACGCCTCTGCCGTTTTTGCCGTCGCCGGGGAAGTTGATGTTAAGCTCAACGGTGTTCCGATCGAACCCTGGGGGAGCTACTGGGCAAAGAGGGGCGATGTTCTTGAGGTCGGAACGTTAAGGAGCGACCTCTACGGCTACATCGCCTTCGCCGGCGGGGTAAAGTGTGAGAGGCTTTTGGGGAGCTGCTCGGCGTATCCGAAGGCGAATCTCGGAAGGCCTCTAAAAGCAGGCGACCGGCTAAGCCTGGGCTACGCCATCCTGGCCGGCAGGGAAGGGCGGTATCTGCCTCCCGAACTCAGACCGGATTATTCGGGCAACAAGAGGGAAATAAGGGTTGTCTTCGGGCCGAACCTGGAGCACTTCACGGAGGAAGGTATCGAGACCTTCCTGAGCTCGGAGTATACCGTAACTCCGGAGTCAGACAGAATGGGCTACCGCCTTGACGGACCGGCAATAGAGCATTCCAAAGCGGGAGCAGACATCGTAACCGAACCGCTTACACCTGGAGCCGTTCAGGTTCCCGCCAATGGAAAGCCGATAGTAATGATGCGAGACGCTCAGACAACCGGCGGCTACGCAAAGATAGCGACGGTGGTAAGCGCCGATTTGCACCTCTTGGCACAGAGCAGACCTGGAACGGGGGTGCGGTTCAGGGCTGTGGGAGTTGAAGAGGCCCAGGAAATCCTGCGGAGGCGCGAGAAGACGATTGAAGCCATAAAATCCTTTTTGGAAGGAAAAATGAGAGCGTATAAAGTGAAGATTAGCGGGAAGGAGTTCACGGCCTTCGCGGGAAAGGTTAAATAGAGGCCCTCCCCTCCATTCACGGGTGGAAGAAATGAAGGTAAAGGCTATCTCGCTCGACATAGACGGTACGATAACCTATCGAGACAGGCGATTAAGTGTTGAGGCCCTGAAGGCAATAAGGCTCGCGGAAAGGCTCGGCCTTCCAGTAATGCTGGTCACAGGGAACTCGGTTCCATTCGCTGAGGCGGCGGCGGTCTTCATCGGAACGAGCGGGCCGGTAATAGCGGAAGACGGTGGAGCGCTCTCTCTGAAGGGTGAAGGAACCATGAGGAAGAGGGTTTTCCTCACCGACATGGACGAGGAGTGGATCCTCTGGAGCGAGCTCAAAAAGCGCTTTCCAGAGGCGGAGCTGAGCTACTCGACGATGGAGCGGAAAGCCGGCCTCGTGATAACGAGGAAGGTTTCCGTTGAAGCTGTCCGTAAAATCATCGAGGAGCTGGGGCTCAACCTTATAGCGGTGGATTCCGGCTTTGCAATACACATCAAAAAACCCTGGATAAACAAGGGGACGGGAATAGAGAAGGCCTGCGAGTACCTAGGGATAAAGTCGAGCGAAGTTGCCCACGTGGGCGACGGCGAGAACGATTTGGATGCCTTCCGCGTCGTCGGCTATCGTGTTGCCATAGCGCAGGCTCCGGACAGCTTAAAGGAGAAGGCCGACTACATAACGAAAAAGCCCTACGGCGATGGAGGTGCCGAGGCAGTGTTGCACATCCTGGAGACGTTCGGCTACCTCGGTTACCTCGGTGAGGGTTATGAAGACCAGGAAGGCGACACTTGACGACGTTAAAGCCATAGTTGGTGTCCACACCGCAGGGGAAGATCTCTCCGGCCTCTCCGCAGGGGAGCGCTACCTCCGCGGCGGCCCGTGGATGAGCGTTGAAACCCTCGCAATCCACATCAACAACCTTCTCCTTGAGGGACAGCTCCCCCTCGTTGCCGGGCTCGATGGAAAAACAGTCGGAGAGGCAGAGGTCTTTTTCTCGGAGGAACCTTTGGATGGAAAAACGACAAGAATAGCGCACCTCGACGTCATCGAGGTTCACCCGGATTTTCGAGGCCAAGGCGTTGGAAGGGCCCTCGTCGGATTCATAGAAGCGGTCGCAAGGGAAGAGGGAGTCGAGTTCATAACAACGCAACCGGACGAGGATGCAACAGGCTTTTACAAAAAGCTGGGCTTTAATGAGCTCCTCTACGAAGGGCTGCTCGTTGAAATTCCAAGCGGGGAGTTCAAGCCGGCTGGTGTTAAGCCCCTTCGATACTTTCAGTGGGAGACTGTGAAGTCCCTTGAGCTCGTCGCCGGCCGCTTCCAGAGCTCCTATGATATGTGGTTTTCGAGCTTTAGAGATCTCTTCGCTGGAATTCACGAGATCATAGAGGCCGGAAAAGCCGGAGGGTCTTACTACGTTCTAAAATCCCTTCCCGGAAGACCCGGAAAGGTGGCCCTCTTCCTCTGGGGGTCGAAGGAGGACATCCCAAGGGCAATCGCTAGGGCGGGAGAGCTGGGCTTTAGGAGGGTTTTGACCGTTCTGGACGAGGAAACCGCGGAATCTCTGGGGGCGGAAAAGAAGGGGAAAGTGCCAATAATAGGAAAGAGGCTCCCCTAACCTCTCAAGAACTCGAAGGCCAGAGCCACCTCCATAGCGGTGCCGAGGTAGAGAACGTCCTCGTCAACGTTAAAGCGCGGGTGGTGGTGTGGGTAGACTATTCCCCTCTCCTCGTTCCTTATGCCCAGAGCCAGAAAGGCTCCGGGAACCTTCCGGAGGTAGAAGGCGAAGTCCTCGGCACCCATAGTCGGCTGGACTTCGCCGTATTTGAGGTTGTATTTCTCAGCCACCTTCCTCGCAAAATCGGCCATCTCTTTTGAGTTTATCGTTGGCGGTGTTAGCTCCTCTATGTTGAGCTCATACCCTGCACCATGGGCTTTTGTAATACCCCCCAGGAGCTCACGCATCCTCCTCTGGATCAGCTCTCCGATTTCCGGCTTGAAGAAGCGGAAGGTGCCTTTAAACTCGACCTCCTCGGGAATGACGTTGAAGGCCGTTCCGGCATGCACGCTCGTAACGCTGACAACGCCGGTCTCTATCGGCGGGATGTTCCTGCTCACGATAGTCTGGAAGGCCAAGATAGCTTCTGCCGCTATCGGGATTGGATCAACGGTCTCGTGAGGGGAAGCGCCGTGACCGCCCTTTCCGATTATCTTTCCACCGAATATGCCAGCTCCGGCCAAGAAGGGGCCGTCTCTTATCCCTATCACCCCGCTCGGCAGGTCCATCCAGACGTGGAAGCCGAAGATGGCATCAACTCCTTCTAAGGCACCGCCCTCGATCATCTTAACCGCTCCGTTGCCGCCTTCCTCGGCCGGCTGGAAAATCAGCCTTACCCTCCCGTTGAGCTCCTCCCTATGGGCGGCTATTATCTTTGCCGCACCCAAGAGCATCGCGGTGTGGGCGTCGTGGCCACAGGCGTGCATCTTGCCAGGGATTTTCGATTTGTAAGGGACTTCATTTTCTTCCTGGATCGGCAGGGCGTCCATGTCCGCCCTCAGGGCTATCGTCTTCTTTCCCCCTCCAATGTCGGCTATTATTCCCGTCCCGACGCGCTTGGTTGAGTAGCCCCACTCGCGCAGGTGTTCCTCCACTACCTTCGAGGTTCTCTCTTCCTCATACTTGAGCTCGGGGTGCATGTGGAAGTCCCTGCGCCAGGCTATTATTTCCTTCTCAATCCCCTTGGCCTCAGAAACCGGATCAAAGTTCATGGTCCCACCAAGGAAGGATGGCAAAAGAGGATATTAACTTTTCGATGAGTATCTTAATGATCAGTGCCTTCCGTGCCTCTCATACCAGCCCCACTCCTTCTTTGGCCCGAAGGCCCTCACACCCTTCTTCGTCAGCGTGATCCTGAGATCCTTGGCCATCTCGGGTGTTATCTCCCCCCTCCTCTCCATCCAGTTGATTATCTCAAGTGCTTCATCGTCGGTCTCACAGCGCCTGAGGAAGTCTATCACGGTGGGGCTGTAGCCTGAGAAGTCCTGGAGCTCAAACTCTTCTTCCTCAAGGGCTTCTTTCTCGGAGAGGCGGTAGGCGTCTATCCCCAGGCCTCCTTCCTCAATCTCCCTGGCCAGGGCGGGAAATGTTTTCCTGAACTCTTCTTCCTCGTACTCCTGCCAGGCAAAGTCGTCTACGGGCCGCTTCTTTTTCTTTTCCTCCGCCATTCCTTACACCAATCCTGATTGGGGTTAAGGGTTTATAAATGGTGGCTTAAAAGGGGTTTCCATGAAGGGCTCCTACCTCCTCGTGATAAAGCTTGATGATGACAGAAAGATAAAAACGAAGGCCAGGGAGTTCTCCCTGAAGGAAGGCTACTACGTCTACGTTGGCTCCGCCATGAACTCCCTTGAAAAGAGGGTTAAACGGCACTTCTCAAGGGAAAAGAGGCTTCACTGGCACATCGATTACCTTCTGAAGGAGGCCGAGCTTCTGAGAGCCTATCTAATTCCGAGCGAGGAAAGGCTTGAGGAGAGGCTGTCCCTTGAGGTGGCAAAGCACGGCGAGCCGGTTGATGGCTTTGGAGCGGGCGACGTTAAGGTGAGCACGAACCTGTACCGCTTTAGTGAAGAACCGGATGACGTCCTGGTGGCGATTCTCGACCGGCTCGGCCTGAAGTGGAAAAGGGTTAAAAGTGTCAGTGACATTAAGAAACTACGGTGGGAAAATGGGGACGGTTATTGAGGCAGTTTACGATGGGAAGTCGTTCAGACCGCTTCAGAAGGTCCGGCTTCCGAAGGGGGCCAAGGTGAAAGTTATTGTTGGAGAGACTATCTGGGACCTTATGAGAGAGATTGAAGGTATAGAGGTCAAGGCCAACTTGGGAGAAGTGTTTGAGGATGTCAGGGGAAGGAAAAGGGTTCGTTATTGATACAAACGTCATTGTAGGGGCGTTTTTTTACGGCTCTGATTACCCCCAGCTTAAACACTCAAAGGGGGTCCTGTCGAAATGCAGGCTTGTTCTTGATCTCGCGGAGGGAAAAAAAGTCCTTCTTCCCAAGGTTGCGGTTGTTGAGGTAATCAGCGTCGTGAAGAGGATAAGCGGTGATGAAACCTTAGCAAAACGGCTTGGGAATGCCCTTGAGAACTCCTTTGAGACGGTTCCAGAGGGAGTGTTCTATGAGCTTGCAAAGGAAGTGGCATCCCAGGTTGCACCTTCGGGTTTTGATACATACTTCCTAACCCTCGCGGTGGAGAATGGGTACCCCTTGATAACCAGGGATAAAGCCCTCTGCAATCGTGCCCGCGAGGTTGGCGTTGACTGCCTCATGATAAACGAAGGGACGGATGAAGAAATGATTAAAGCGTTCATGGGGGGATGAGAATGCTTGGGATTGGCAAGATCGAGACCTACATCCACGAAAAACTCGAAAAGGAAAAGCTCCACTTCGTTCTACTTGACCCGGATGACGTTGACCCCGAAACGGCCGGAAAGATAGCGGAGATGAGCGAGGGGATAGGCGTCGATGCGATAATGATAGGCGGCTCAACCGGTGCCGAGGGGGAGGTTTTAGACGGCGTTGTTAAAGCTATAAAAGAGTCCTCTTCGCTGCCGACGATACTCTTCCCGGGTTCCCACGGCGGGATAAGCAGGTATGCGGATGCAATATTCTTCATGAGCCTTCTCAACTCGCGCAACCCCTTCTTCATCACCGGCGCTCAGGCACTCGGTGCCTTCCAGGTGAAGCGCTACGGCATAGAGCCCATCCCAATGGCTTACCTCATCGTCGAACCCGGCGAAACCGTCGGTTGGGTTGGGGATGCAAAGCCAATCCCGAGGCACAAGCCGAAGATAGCGGCCGCATACGCCCTGGCCGGCCAGTACCTCGGAATGAGGCTCGTTTACTTAGAAGCGGGGAGCGGTGCACCACAGCCCGTCCCACCGGAGATGATAGCGCTTGTGAGGAAAGTCATAGATGCCCCGCTGATAGTCGGAGGGGGCATAAGAACGGAGGAGCAGGCCAGAACTGCGGTCAGGGCCGGAGCTGACATAGTGGTAACCGGAACTGCAATAGAGAAGGCCGGTTCCCTTGAAAAAGCAAGGAAAAAACTGGAAGAGCTGAACAGGGGAATAAAGGAGTGATCAGGCCTCAGAGAAAACTTTGAAGCTAATTTTTCCGTTTTTGATGGTCTTCCTTAGCTCTTTTATGAGTCTCTGGGCGTCGCTCACCAGGAGTTCAAGCCTGACCTCGCTCAGGCCCTCCGCGTTGGGCGGGAAGAAGTGTATGTCCCTAACCCTGCCCTTCGCCCTCTCAAGTATCGACTTCAAAATTTTCCCCCTACCCTCATAGGGCAGGTTGATGTCTATTTCTACGATTTGCATACTCATCACCACTCCTTTCTTTGAAAAAAGACATATAAAACCTTTTTCATTCGTCAGAGTAATGCAACCGTGCGGGAGATATTCCTGGAGGTTATCCAAGCGCGGGACTGAGCACGGCAAACTTATATAAGAAGTGCCGCCATTTTCGGTCTTAGGTGTCGAGTATGCCGTACATCGAGAAGATTGAAATGAAGGGCTTCAAATCTTACGGTAACAGGAAAGTCGTGGTCCCCCTCTCAAAGGGTTTCACTGCTATAGTAGGAGCGAACGGTTCTGGGAAGAGCAACATCGGCGACGCAGTTCTCTTCGTTCTCGGTGGACTATCGGCCAAGGCTATGAGGGCAACGAGGATCAGCGACCTCATCTTCGCAGGCAACAAGGCCGAACCCCCAGCTAAATACGCTGAGGTTGCCATGTACTTCAACAACGAGGACAGGGGCTTCCCCATAGACGAGGATGAAGTGGCCATTAAGAGGCGCGTTTACCCCGATGGGAGGAGTGCCTACTGGCTCAACGGGAAGAGGGCGACGAGGAGCGAGATACTGGACATGTTAAGCGCCGCCATGATCTCCCCAGAGGGATACAACCTCGTTTTGCAGGGGGACATAACGAAGTTCATCAAGATGTCCCCGACCGAGAGGAGGCTCATAATCGACGAGATATCCGGAATAGCCGAGTACGATGCCAAGAAGGAGAAGGCATTAGAAGAGCTGAAGCAGGCAGAGGAGAACCTGGCCAGGGTTGATCTCCTAATCAAGGAGGTAAAGAAGCAGCTTGACAAGCTAGAAAAGGAGCGTAACGACGCCCTCCGCTATCTGGACTTAAAGGATAAAGTTGAGAAGGCCCGTGTTTCCCTACTTCTTGGCGAGATAAGGAAGCTTGAGAGCCTCATAGCGGAAAGCAGGGAGAGGGACGGCTCGATTGAAGGTGAGATACAATCGACGGAAGAAGCCCTAAAAGAGCTTGTAAAGGAGATAATCTCCACGGAGAGGGAGCTCTCAGCCGTTGAGAAAGAGCTGGAGGAGAAGAGCGAGGACGGCATTTTAGAGATAACCAGGAAGATCAGCGAGGTCAAGTCCAGGATTGAGATGGCGAAGAGGAACATAGAGAACGCCAAAAAGGAGATAGACGAAAGCCAGACGAGGCTGGCCAAGGCCAAGGAAGAGCTTAAAAAGGTCTCGGACGAGATAGAGAAAAGCAAGGGTGCGGTAACCAGGTGGAGCAAGAGACGGGAAAAACTCCTTGTCGAGATAAGGGAGAAGGAGACCGCTAGGAACGAGCTGGTCGTCAAGCTGGGCGAGATAGACAGGAGCTACGCGGTGGCCAGGGAGGAGTTCGATAAGGTCGTGAATGATTTAGAGGAGGCCAAAAGGGAGCTCTACACGAGAGAAGCGGAGGTAAAGAAGTTCGAGGAGGAGATAGAGAGACAGAGGGGCAGAATAACCCAGGCCAAGATAAGGAAGAACGCCCTTAGGGAGGCCATAAACGAGTCCAAGAAGTCCCTTGAGGCCAAGAGGTCGGAGCTGGCGGAGATAGGGGGGAAGATGAGCAAAGCCGAAAGCAGACTCAGGAGAGCTGAAAAAGAGCTTGAGGAAAAGACCAAAGCTCTCAAAAAGGTTGAAGGAGAGCTGGCCAAAGCTAGGGAGGAACTCATCAAGGCGGAGGCCCAGACAGAGGTCAGGGGGAACAGGGCGGTCGAGTTCCTCAAGGCACAGAGGATAGAGGGACTTTACGGAACCCTCGGTGAGCTGATAAACGTTCCTGACAGTACCTACGCGGTGGCGGTTGAGGTCGCCCTCGGCGGGAACTACGATAACGTGGTCGTTGAGGACGACCGTGTTGCCGAGAAGGCCATCAAGCTCCTCAAGGAGAAGAAGCTGGGGCGGCTGACTTTTCTCCCCCTCAACAAGATAAAGCCGCGCTCGATGAAGGAGAAACCCAGGTTCGGAGTTCCGGCCATGGACGTTGTCTCCTACGATCAGCGTTTCAGGAACGCCGTAGCCTACGCCCTTGGAGATACCCTCATAGTGGATGACATGGAAGAGGCCAGAACCGTCGGAATTGGAAAAGTCAGGATGGTCACCCTCGGTGGAGAGCTCCTCGAGAGGAGCGGTGCCATAACCGGCGGCCACTACAGGCCAAGGGGAAAGTTTGGCGTCAACGTGGATGGGATTAAAAAGAAGGTCGAGAAGCTGGGGAAGGAGAAGGAGGCACTGGAGTCAGCGGTCAATGCACTCAAGGTTGAGATAAGGGGACTGGAGAACGAGCTCTTTGAGCTTCGCATGAAGAAGAGCGATGCGAATAAGGACCTGGAGGTTCTTCAGAGGGATCTTGACAGGCTCCTCCGCGAGGACAAGGCCCTGGATGAGGAGATTGCCGGGGCAGAGAAAGCGATAGAGGCCCTAACGGCAAAAATAGAGGAGTACAAGGGCGAGATGGCAAAGCTCAGGGGCAGGATAGAGAGGCTTGAGAAGAAGCGTGAGAAACTTAAGAAGGCCCTTGAAAACCCTGAGGCCAGGGAGCTGAACGCAAAGATCCGGGAAGTTGAGGGAGAGATAAGCAAGCTAAGGGAAGAACTGAGCCGGGTCGAGAGCAAGATCGAGTCCCTTGAGAGCAGGATAAACGATGAACTCCTTCCGCGGAAAGCAGATTTGGAAGAGGAGATAGAGGGGCTCGTCAACAAGATCAACGCCCTCAGGGCCAACATCAAGGAGAACGAGGAGGCAATAAAGAAGTTTGAGGGGGAGCTGGAGGAGCTCAAGAAAGCTGAAGAGAACGTCAAGGATGAGCTCAAGGAACTCCGCGAGAGGCGTGAGAACCTGAAGAACAGGATAACAGAACTCCGCGAGAAGAAAGACGAGATGAGCAGCAGACTCCAAGAGCTCAGAATAGAAGCCAACACACTCAAGATAAAGCTCGCCCAGTACGAGGCAGAGCTAAGGGATAAACAGGAGGAGCTCGGCCACTACGACGGAAAGCTCGTAAAATCGATAAAAGAAATCCCAGAAGACCTTGAGGCCCTAAAGCGCAGCATAGATGAGATGGAGGAGGAAATACGCTCCCTCGAACCTGTAAACATGAAGGCGATAGAGGACTTTGAGGTCGTTGAGAGAAGGTACATGGAGCTCAGCAGCAGGCGTGAGCAGGTTCTGGCCGAGAAGGAGAGCATAGAGGAATTCATACAGGAAATAGAGGGGCAAAAGAGGGAGGTTTTCATGAGAACCCTGACAGAAATCGCCAGGAACTTCTCGGAACTGTTCTCAAAGCTCTCGCCTGGAGGAAGCGCCAAGCTCATCCTTGAAAACGAGGAAGATCCGTTCTCAGGCGGCCTTGAGATAGAGGCCAAACCGGCAGGAAAGGACGTCAAGAGGATTGAAGCCATGAGCGGCGGTGAAAAGGCCCTTACCGCCCTGGCGTTCGTCTTTGCCATCCAGCGCTACAAACCGGCCCCATTCTATCTATTCGACGAAATAGACGCACACCTCGACGACGCCAACGTCAAGCGCGTCGCGGATCTGATTAAGGAGTCCTCCCAGTCGAGCCAGTTCATAGTCATAACCCTCAGGGACGTCATGATGGCAAACGCGGACAAGATAGTGGGCGTCAGCATGAGGAACGGCATAAGCAGAGTCGTTGCGTTGAGCCTTGAAAAAGCGATGAAGATACTTGAAGAGGCGAGGAAGAAGAGCGAGGCCGAGCATGAG
The DNA here is from genome assembly GCA_027075325.1 of Thermococcus sp. Classification (GTDB taxonomy): domain Archaea; phylum Methanobacteriota_B; class Thermococci; order Thermococcales; family Thermococcaceae; genus Thermococcus. The sequence continues at coordinate 133,522 of JALTBN010000027.1, forward strand.
GAGATGTTCGGCCACCTGCCGGGGTGATAACATGGAATCCAGATTCGAACCTGAAGTAACACCGGTGGATATACTGCTTCAACTGGTTCAGATGGGAAAGGTCGACCCCTGGAACATCGATATAGTCGATCTAACCGAGAAATACGTAAAAATGCTCAGAGAGATGAAGGAGCTCGACCTTCGCGTCTCGGCGAGGGCAATCCTTGCAGCTTCAATACTCGTGAGGATGAAAACAGAGGCCCTTCTAAATGAAGAGGAAAACTCCGGAGAGGAAGAGGAAGGAGATGAAAAGATAAGGGTGGACGTGGAACCTCTGACACCGCCAATACGACGCGTCGAGCGTTACTATACCTTTGACGACCTGTTAGAGGCTCTGATGGACGCACTTGAGGAAGCCGAGCGCAGAAAGCCCCGCAGCAGGAAAAAGGAGAACATTGAGGAGAGGGTCTTCGTCGTCGACGACTTCCGCGTGGATATCGAGAAACACGTCTACCGGCTTCATGACGTGGTGGTAAGGCTCTACCATGAGAAAGGGGAACCCATAAAGTTCTGGGAGCTCATCTTTGACCCCACACCAAAGATAATCGCAAGAACCTTCCTCTACCTCCTCTTCCTCTCCAACATGGGTAAAGTCGACCTCATTCAGGAGGAGCCCTTCGGGGAGATCTTAGTTGTTCCGCTTGAGGGCTCCGAGGGCAGCCAGCCAGCCTGAGAGAGGAGAGAATCTTCTCCGCTTCCTCCTCGCTTATCCTGCCCTCCTCAAGGGCTTTCTCCAGCAGATACTCGCTCATGAAGCACTGGGCCGGGAGAAGGGGGTTCCGGGTTAGTGCGTAGCTCTGCTCCCGCTTGTACATAAAGTGCCAGTCCACCTCCGCCAGAACGATGAACCCCAGAACCGCGAGGGCGTAGGCGATCACCATGAACTCCCGGAAGGTGAAGTGCTCCCCGATCCAGGGGACGGAGTAAAGCTCCTTGGCGAAAACGAAGAGTATCATGAAGCTGTTCGCGATGCTGAGGTAGCTCGCGGCCCTCGTTATCTTGAGCTTCCAGAGGACGACCTTATCCCTTGCCCCAACGAGTTTTCCCAAGTCCATTCTCTCACCCGCTTTCCGTTCCACCACCGGGAGATAAGGGTTTTGCCGAATCCCTCTCGCCCTTCTTCGCTGGCCGGAAGGTTATCGCCAGCAGAGGCGGCTCGCTCCCGATGTAGAGGCTCCTCTTCTCACGGTTGATGTAGAGGCAGTAAACGCCGTCCGGAACCAGCTCAAGGAACCTTTTAGGGACGGTCTCCCTCGCGAGCCTTCCATCGAAGAAGACGCACTCGTAGGGCCGCTTTATGCCCTCAACCCTGCTTTTGATTTCCTCCAACGAGAGTCTCTCACATTCGAGCTTGGCGCAGACGAGGCTCTTCCCCCCGTCCGTGAAAATCACGACCCCCTCGTTTATTTCCACCCTAACCGAGCGGTCCAGGAAATCCCAGAGCCTGGAATAAACCCACATGAGCTTTCTCCTCTTTGCAAGCCTCTTAATCAGCCTCTCCTTTGCGTGCCTCGTGAGGAGCATGTTGGCGGTTATCTAAAGGGATTTAAACCTTTGCCGGCCTACATATGTACCTACACATGTAGGTTCTGACTAAGACATAAAGTATTTAAGACCAAACGGAGAAAAAGACATGATTGAAATGAGGGCTGAAATGGAGGGGTTAAAATACATCCTCCTCTTCGCGGCGTTCTCGCTCATCGACGCCCTGACCACCTGGCTAGGATCTCACAGGGGACTCACCGAGGCCAATCCAGTTCTGGCCGGGAGGCTATCGAGTCCGATCCTGTTCTTCGGGAGCTTCACGTTCTTCACTATTCTTGGAGTTGCTGTGATAATGTTCTCCCTCAAGCTGGAGGAGAGGGTTTCCTTCATGGGCTACTTTCCGGCGCTCTTCGTGGCCTTGAAAGCCCTTCCCGCGCTGAACAACATCGTCCTCCTAACGGGGCTTTCTCCGTTGAAGTTCATCTCGCTGACAACGGCCCGCTGGCTCCTGGGCTTTTCATGAGAAGCTTTTTATTCTTCGCAATCGTTTCTGGAAATATGAGCTATCTCCGCAGGGATTTAATCGAACCCCGCGTTTACCAGGAGGTCATCTACGCGAGGTGTAAGGAGCGCAACTGTCTGGTCGTCCTCCCGACGGGACTGGGAAAGACGCTCATAGCGATGCTTATAGCCGATTATCGGCTCTCGAAGTACGGCGGGAAGGTGCTTTTTTTGGCCCCCACGAAGCCCTTAGCAGTTCAGCACGCCGAGAGCTTTAAAAAGCTCTTCAATCTCCCGCAGGAGAGGATAAGCGTTCTCACCGGTGAACTTTCCCCTGAGAAGAGGAGGAAGCTCTGGGAGGAGAGCGTTGTAATCACAGCTACTCCCCAGACCGTTGAGAACGACATCTTAACTGGCAAAGTTTCCCTTGAGGACGTCGTCCTTCTCGTTGTAGACGAGGCCCACCGGGCGGTCGGGAGCTACTCCTACGTCTTCATCGCGAAGGAGTACCTGAAAACGGCAAAGCATCCCCTCGTTTTGGGATTGACGGCTTCACCGGGGAGCGACGAGGAGAAGATACGCGAGATAGTGAGGAACCTCGGGATAGAGCACGTTGAAGTGAGAACGGAAAGCTCGCCCGATGTGAAGCCCTACGTCCAGAGGATAGCCTTCGAGTGGGTCAAGGTAGAACTCCCGGGGATTTACAAAGAGGTGCGCTCGCTCCTGAGGGAGATGCTGAAGGAGAGCCTAAAGCCGCTCGCCCACTTCAAGCTCGTCTCCACATACTCGCCAGACATATCGAAGAGGGAGGTTCTCCAGGCAGGCTCAAAGATCAACCAGGAGGTCGCGAGGGGCAACTACGCGGTGGGAAGGCTCAGGATGCACCAGGCCAAGGCCATAAAGCTCCTCCACGCGATAGAGCTGCTGGAGACGCAGGGGCTGACCGCGCTACGGGCCTACCTCAAGAAGCTCCGCGAGGATAAGAGGACGAAGTCGAGCAGGGAACTCATGGACGACCCGCGCATGAGAAAGGTGATCTACCTCCTCGTCCAGGCGAAGGAGAGTGGAATAGACCACCCCAAGATGGAGAAGCTGAGGGAGCTGGTGAGAGAACAGCTCGGGAGAAAGCCCAACTCTAAGATAATTGTCTTCACCAACTACCGCGACACCGGAAGGAAGATCGTCGAGGAGCTTAATGCCATGGGGATTTCGGCGGAGCGCTTCATAGGCCAAGCCAGCAGGGGAAAGGACAGGGGGATGAGCCAGAGGAAGCAGAGGGAAACCATTGAGAGGTTCTCCCGCGGGAAGTTCAGCGTTCTCGTTGCCACGAGCGTCGGCGAGGAGGGTTTGGACGTCCCGGAGGTTGATCTGGTGGTCTTCTACGAGCCCGTGCCTTCAGCGATAAGGAGCATCCAGCGCCGCGGTAGAACCGGACGGCACAGGCCCGGAAGGGTCGTCGTCCTCATGGCGAAGGGTACGAGAGATGAAGCCTACTACTGGAGTTCAAAGCGGAAGGAGAAGGGCATGTTCGCGGCGATAAGGAAGATAGCCCGGGAGCTTGAGAAGGAGAAGCCTGAAATAAGGGAAAAAGCTCCGGAGAGTGCCGGGATGGGAAGGGGAAAGATAACCCCACTGGACGCGTTCCTGAAGCCCAAACGGGAGGAGAAGGAGAAACTCCCCAAGGCAAGTGCGGGTAAAGAAGAAAGCCCGAAGGCCGAAAAGGGCAAAGCCGAAGCCGAAAAGCACGCTGGAGAGGTTAAAGAACTCCTAGTAAAGCCGATTTTCGTTAGGAAGCCAAAGGGCATCGTCGTCTACGTCGATTCCCGCGAGCTTAGGAGCGGCGTTCCAAAGCTCTTGAAGGAACTCGGTGCCGAAGTAGAGGTCAGAACGCTCGACGTTGCCGACTACGTCGTCAGCGAGGAGGTTGGCATAGAGAGAAAGAGCGCCAACGACTTCATACAGTCGATAATCGACGGCCGCCTTTTTGACCAGGTCGAGAGGCTGAAGAAGGCCTACGAGAAGCCAATCATAATCATCGAGGGTGAGCTTTACGGCATCAGGAACGTGCATCCAAACGCGATTAGAGGGGCAATAGCCGCGGTTACGCTCGACTGGGGCGTTCCGATACTTTTCTCCTCCGGTAAGGAGGAAACCGCGCAGTTCATCTACCTCCTCGCAAAGAGGGAGCAGGAGGAGAGGAAGAAGGAAGTAAGGCTGAGGAGCGAGAAGAAGGCTTTAACATTAGCCGAGAGGCAGCGCCTGATAGTGGAGGGCCTACCCAACGTCTCAGCAACCCTTGCCAAGAGGCTTTTGAAGCACTTCGGCAACGTTGAGAGGGTCTTCACCGCCACGGAAGAGGAGCTTAAGGAGGTTGAGGGCATAGGCCCGAAGAAGGCAAGGGAGATAAGGAAGGTGATTACGGCGCCCTACGTCGAGGATGAAGAATGACCCCCAGGACTTCCTCCTGGCTTTGATACCACCTCAGACTGGAGATGTCAAAGAAGTGGACATCGGAGTTGATGTCGTAGGGAATTTCGACCTTTGAGAGCGCTGAAACCATAGCTTTGCTGAAGTTCAGCTCAACTTCCATGGAGCATAGAGGCCCGTTGCCTCCTCCCGCCTTGGGGTAACAGTTCGGTCTCCAGGCACCGAACCAGGTCGGGATTCCAGTTTTCCTCGACCAGTTGAGAGCGCTTGAAATAGCCTTCTCGATGTAGCTCTTGTTGTAGGTGCACCCCTTCGGTCCGGAGGCGTAGATGTGCCACTCCGTTAAGGTATAGCCATCGTTCGTAACGTTGAGGTCGCTCAGGTAAAAGGGACTTGAGGTGTAGGGTGGCGTGACGAAAACCAGTCGATAGGGGTCAATCTTCCGTATCTCCCCTATCGTCCGGCCGTAGACCTCGTTGAGGACCTCAGGATGGGATTTAATCTGCCCACTCGACTCTATGAGGAGGTCGTAGGAGAGAACGTAGGGGTAGATCCTGAAGTACTCCGCAACGGTCCCCCACCACTCGACAAAGTGCTCCTGAGCGGCCTCACTCGTCGGGTTCTCCCTAAGTTCCGGAGCAGTGTAGGTTATTATCGGAATCAGCCCGGCCTTCAGGGTGTCGTTGACGATTTCGCCGAGCTGTACCAAGGCCGTTCTGTTCTTCGTTACGTCCACGCCAACCCTAATCCGGACGTTGGAGAAGCCCTCCTCCTTGAAGTACTGGGGAACGTTTACGCCCCTTGAGCGCCAGTAGAAGTAGTAGTGATTAACCTTTGTGAAGGTTATCCAGTCCACGTTTATGCCCACGCCGAGCATTTTCTGGTACTCAACTGCTGTTATTGAACTCCCGCTACGGGTTTTGACCTCACCTAAGGAAGTTCCCTTTCCGTGGTGCTCTCCGGTGTTCCAGGCAAAGAACGCCAAGATAAGGAGGACAGCGATCAGTGTTCCCAGTATTTTCTTCACAACTCTCACCGTTGACGCTCGTGCTCTCGGGTAAAAATGCTTTTTGGTACAACCTTTGAAGTGTACTAAGACTGAGAAAGTACTCACTCTTAGCCAGCGCTTGCAGAGTGAGGATCATTGGTGTGCCTCCGGGGAGCGAAGCGGGTTCACAGCTCGCCGAGCGCTTGCCCGCCGCGGTTTCTCGGGGCCAGTCTAGATTGGTTCCCCCCATTAAAAGTTTGGTCCCGCAAAACTTAATAACACCCCCGGTTTTCTTGAAACATGCACCCTCCAAGGGACCACAGATTAATGTACATAGGGGCCACCTACATCGGGAAGTTCACGGATAGGGAGTTCATATTCGAGGTTTTCGACGAGGCGAACCGCTATTTTGAGGAGAACGGGATTCCCCTCCGCTTCGTCTACCTCGGGAAGCTGGAACTTGGGCCGGGCTACCTGATAAACATACCCACTGAGAAGGGCAACGTTAAAGGCTACCCCCTGGAAGCCATAATAGAGGCGCTCTACGCCCGCCTGGTAGCGGAGCTTCAGAGGGAGGACGGACTCCCGATAGACAGACTTTTCGGCCTCACAACGTTCCCCCTCGTGTCCAGGAACCCCTACTTCCACCTCTACGAACGGTTCCTCGGCATACAGCAGGAGATAACCGGAATGAAAGTTATGGTGCTCTCCATCAAACCCTTCGAGTCGGAGAACCGAACTCTAATGAAAAAGCGCGTTCTCAAGGGCATCCTTCACGAGCTCGGACACAGCTTTGGCCTTGAGCACTGCAGCAACGAGTGCGTCATGAACCCACCGGAGGACATAGCAGACTGGGACTCAAGGCCCGTTGCATACTGCGACTCCTGCATGAGAAAACTCCACGGTGCTCTCACTGCCGAGCTCCTCCTAAGGGAAGAGAAAGAGAGAAAGAAGGGTCGGTAACGGCAGGGTTCTTCATTGCCTTACGGCTCGCCTAGCGAAATTCTCGTCATCCCCCTTTGTCGTCCTTTGGGCCTTCTTCACCTAAGCCGCTGGTAGGCGGTCCACATTCTCTGGGCGACGGTTATCCACGCGAGCAGTCCGACGAGGTAAACCCCCCACTTTACATAATCAATACCAGCGAGTGAGAAGGCAATCAGGATGAGCAGTCTCTCGGCCCTCTCCGCTATTCCGACGGCCAGCTTTCCGGAGCCAGCTAACTCCGCCCTGCAGCGCTCGTAGCTCACCAGATATGCACCCATGAACGTGAGGAAAGTCCAGCGCCAGTCGGCAAGGTCTCCGAGGGCTATGCCGAAGAGAACCGCTCCATCGCTTATCCTGTCAAGGGTGGAGTCGAGGAAGGCCCCAAAACGGCTGGTCTTTCCTGTCATCCTGGCGAGGGTTCCGTCGAGTGCATCGATGAGCGAGCCGAGGAGCAGAACCAGCGCTGCCAGCCTGGGCTCGCGGAGGTAAAAGAGATACGCCCCGGCCAGGCTTATCAGCAGCCCCAGGACGGTTATCGTGTTCGGGGTGACGCCGATCTTAGCCAGGGGCCTCACGATCGCTTCAAGGTAACCCTTAACGTTCTCTCTGTATCTGTTGAGCACCATCGCGACCACCGGTCAGAGCTCGATGACCCTCTTTCCCCTCTCCTGCGGGATTATTTTGAGCTTAGCGTTCTGGAATTCCTTTCTAAGGCCCTCACCGTCGAGGAGCCTGTCGAGGAAAACAGCTAAAGCCGCGACCTCACTGTGGGGCTGGTTCCCAACCGCGACGTTGTAGTCGGCCATCTCATAGACTTCCCTCGGAACCTTCTCGGCCCCGACTACGACCATCAGGTCCTTTCCCGCCTTCAGATCCTCCTTTATCGCCGGTAGGGCGTCGTCTATGCGGATCCCGTACATCGTCAGGTGGGCTATCCACCCTCCCTCCGCTTTCCACTCCCGCATGATCTTCTTCCAGCTGGGGTCGAATGTTATCTCGAAGGGCCCTCCCCAGCGCCTCACGACGTCCTCAACGCTCTCCCTGACGTGCTCGTCTTCCTCTGCCGCGATTATTATTTTATCCGCCCCGAAGGCCCTAGCGGTAAGGGCCACGTGCGTTGTAATCCTCTTATCCCTCTCAGGCCTGTGTCCCAGTCTAAGCACTACTATCATGCTCTCCCTCCGGCAACCTCTTAAACGATGGAAATAAATCCTTTCCGGTGGTGGCGGTGATAACCCTAACGACCGATTTTGGGCTCAGGGGTTCCTACGCGGGGGAGATGAAGGCTGCGATGCTGAGGGTCAACCCCAGCGCGAGGATAGTGGACATCACGCACGCTATAACCCGGCACTCCATCGTCGAGGGTTCCTTCGTCATGGAGCAGGTTGTCAAGTATTCGCCAGAGGGAACGATCCACCTCGGCGTTATAGATCCGGGAGTCGGAACGGAGAGGAGGGCGGCAATCATTGAAGGGGAACAGTGGTTAATTGTTCCCGACAATGGTTTAGCCACACTTCCGATGAAACACATAAAGCCGAGGCGCGCGTGGGCAATAGATCCCGAGAGGATAAGGCGCTTCACGGGCTGGAGAGTAAGCTCAACCTTCCACGGTAGGGACGTCTTCGGGCCGGCTGGTGCGCTCATAGAGAAAGGCATTTCACCAGAGGAGTTCGCCGAGGAGATTCCCCTGGATTCCCTCGTCAGGCTCGGCTTGGAGCCGAGGAGGGAAAACGATACCTGGCTCCTAAGGGTCATTTACATCGACGACTTCGGGAACGTGGTACTCAACCTTGAGGGCTACGAGAGACCAAAAGCAGTTAAACTCCCTGACTTTGGCCTCAGAATCCCTTACCTTGACACCTACGGCCAGGTAAAGCCCGGAGAGCTTTTAGCTTTGCCCGGAAGCCACGACTACCTTGAGATAGCCATCAACCAGGGTTCTGCCGCTGAGAGGCTCGGCCTCAAGGTCGGAGACGAGATAAAGGTGAGGCTCGTTCAATAAGATTGAACGAAAGGTTCAAAAATTTTGAACGGAGGTTAGAAACTATGTCGAAACTAAAACGCGCTCTCTTCGTCGGCCGCTTTCAGCCGGTTCACAACGGGCACATTAAAGCCCTTGAATTCGTTTTTTCGCAGGTTGATGAGGTGATAATAGGCATCGGAAGCGCCCAGGCCAGCCACACGCTCAAGAACCCCTTCACGACCAGTGAGAGGATGGAGATGCTCATAAGGGCTTTGGACGAGGCAGGATTAACCAAAAAACGCTACTACCTCATCCCTCTCCCGGACATAAACTTCAACGCCATCTGGGCGACCTACGTTGTCAGCATGGTTCCCAAGTTTGACGTCGTCTTCACGGGGAACTCGCTGGTTGCCCAGCTGTTCCGCGAGAAGGGCTACGAGGTCATAGTCCAGCCCATGTTCAGGAAGGACATCCTCTCAGCGACGGAGATAAGGAAGCGCATGATAGACGGCGAACCCTGGGAGGAGCTCGTGCCGAAGAGCGTCGCCGAGTTCATCAGGGAAATCCACGGCGTCGAGAGGATCCAGATGCTCGCCACAAACCTCGAGAAGAACGAGAAGGAGCTCCAGGCGCCGATAAGGATTCCGGAGTTCTGATGCCATTTCTCTTCTCCACCTGCTCACCCCTGACCGGAAACCCTTTAGGATTGAGCAGATAAATAACCATCATGCCCGATGAAGACCTGGCCAGAGAAGTTCAGGAGCTCAAAAAGGCCCTCGAAGCACTCAAGGCCAGCTTCGAGGTCGTTTCTCGTATGGCCCAGTCCTACCTCAGGCTCCTCAACATCTACGCGGAGTATGGCGGTTTGAGCATCGATGTTGTTATCCCTGAGATAAAACACGATCCAATAGCTAGGGAGATTGTGAAGATTCTATTTGACCTCAGACGAGCGAACGTGAGCCAGATAGCGCGCGAGCTGAGGGGCAGGCGCGGAAAGGCCTCCCGCAACACAGTCCGGGCGAAGCTGGAGGAGCTTGAGAAGCTGGGCGTCGTCAGGGAGGTCCCCTCAGAGAGGGGCAAGGTCTACGCCCTCTCCAGGGACGTGGTCAAGAGGTGGTTAGAGCTGATCGGAATGCCGATTAGGTTTGAGCAGACTAACGATTATTGAGGTGGTTGATATGGCGAACGTTGAGGAAATTGAGATTGAGAAGAAGGCCCCGGCCCAGCTGGAGAAGCTGCTTGAGGAGCTGACGGAGGAGATAAGGAACGCCAAAAGCGAGGAGGAAGTTGAGCTCCTTGAGAAGAAGGTTGACATGGTTGAAGACCTCATAGAGGCCTACTACGGCGACAGGGACATCGAGCAGGCGGCGAAGCTCATGGACAAGATAGGACCGATGATGGAGGACATCCTTGAGCCTCTGAAGAACCTCCTCAGCGAGCTTTACAGCCCGGAGAAGATGCAAACAATGGGCAAGAGCGTGGCGGAGTTCTACAAGAACCTCGTTGAGGCCGGAATGGACAAGGAAACCGCAACCGAACTGACGAAGGAATACATGAAGAGCATCAACGCCTCCAAGGCCCTCCTTGAGACCCTGACTGAGTTGATGAAGGGCAAGGGCGGCCACTCCGGATCGATAAACATCGTGCACGGAAAGAAGGAGAAACCTGGGAAAGAGGAGGGGAAGGAGTGATTCTTCGCCCCCTTCTTAAATTTCTCCTCTTCCACCTCCCAAGGCTCCTGTTTCAGGTTGCCAGCCTACTCCGCGTTATAAACCGGGGCAAGCGGGCCTTTAGAAAGGGCCTTGAGAGCGAGGACCTCCCGGGGGAGCTCGTCGAGGAACTCGTGAGGGAGTTTGACCCCCTTGAGGGTTTCGGCCTGAGGGAGGTCTTGGAGTTTTCTAAGACTGCCAAGCGGAGAGGGTGAAACTCTTTACATTTAACCTTTGTGGAGGCATCTAACGTAAATCAGCGCCTCCTCACCCCACTCAGGGTAGGGGTCAATCAGTGCTATCCTCACGAAGCCGTTCTTTTCATAGAAGCGCCTCGTCTCATCATAGGGCTTATACGAGAGATCTCCGGAGGTCTTGACGACGAGAACTTCAAAGCCCCCTTCTCTGGCCCACCTCTCGACGAAACGCAGCATTTCAGTCCCGATGCCCTTTCCCCTCAGCTCCCTCTTAACGGCCGTCCAGAGGATTTCGAGGGCCTTATCGTTGAGGGGCTTGAGCGTTGCGAAGCCGAGAACCTCATCCCCCTCGACCGCTATGAATGTTTTCTCTTTCTCCAAATCTCGCTCCATACTCTTCAGTCCCACCTTGTTGAACCACTCCGGCAGGGCTTTCGCTATCTCAAGGCAGGCGAGCCTTTCCTCTCCACTCTCAAGGGGCTTAACGATCACTCCAGCCATCCCTCCAAGGCCCGGTTCACCAGCTCCAGGAACTCCTTTTTCGTCCCGCCCTTCTCGTAAAACTCCTCCAGAAGCTCCATGAAGCGCCTTTCCTCACCGGTAAACTTCTCACCCTTCCACCCGAAGATTTTGAAACCCCCACCGAGGAACTCAACGGTGTGAAAGCTCCGGGTCGTGGACCTCAGGTCCTTCGTCAGCTCGATGGTATTAATCACGTCGTAGCCAAGCCTCTTCCAGAAGGCTATGGCATCCTTATCCTGGGGCAGGACAAAGAGGTAAAGCGAGGAATCGTGCTTTTTTACCTCTTTCTCGGCACTCTGGACGAACGCCCTGCCAATGCCCTTCCCTCTAAACTCCGGTCTAACGTATATCTCCTCGACCCAGAAGCAGCCTCCCCTGCTTGAGACCCTGATAAAGCCCGCCGCCTCGGCGCCTTCCAGGGCGAGGAAGACCAGATCACCCCGCCTGAAGTAGTTCTCGGCCCCTTTTCTGTAGGCTTCTTCTTCGTCTGGCTTCCAGCCCTGCTCTCCGCGTAGTTCCACAAAAAATTCGGTGTAAAGGCTCTGAAACTCCGGCAGATGTGAGGTATTAAGGTGTACTACCTCCATCTTAAGCACCGCGGAAAATTGGTTCTGACTCCAAAAAAGGTTTGCCGTCGGAGCAAAAAGACAGGAAAGCAAAAGAAAAGGAAAAGGCTCAGAAGGCGTACATCTGCTCCGCCCACTCGTACTCATCCAAACCAGTCTTCTCTGCCTCCTCCGGGACGCGGACGGGCGTTATCTTGTCGGTTATCCAGACGAGAATGTAGCTCACAACGAAGGCGTAGATGGCTACGAAAATGGCCGCGGCAGTCTCCTTGAGGAAAAAGGTTGTTCCGCCGTGGATGAGGCCGTTGCTTCCGAGTATCGCTGAGCTTCCGAAGATTCCGAGGAGGATTATGCCGGTGAAGCCGCCCATTCCGTGGACGCCCCAGACGTCGAGCGCGTCGTCCCAGCCCTTCCTGTTCTTGTAGTCGACCATGAGGTGCGAGACTATCGCGGCTGTTACACCGATCACCATGGCCGCCTGCGGGCTGACGAATCCTGCAGCAGGGGTTATCGTTGCAAGGCCCGCTATCGAGCCGGTCATGAAACCGAGGGCGCTCCACTTTCCGGTCTTCCAGTAGTCCCAGAGCATCCAGGTTACGGCAGCGAAGGAGGCCGCTATCATGGTGTTCACGAAAGCCACCGCGGTGTCGGCGTCAACCCTTAAAGCTGAGCCAGCGTTGAAGCCAAACCAGCCAAACCAGAGGAGGGCGGTTCCGACCGCGATGAGGGCCAAGTTGTGGTTTCCATCCTTCGGGAACTTCCTTTTACCGATGTAAAAGACCGCGGCGAGGGCACCGAATCCAGCGCTCGTGTGGACGACCAGTCCTCCGGCGAAGTCCTCAACGCCCCACTTGGCCAGGAAGCCGCCGCCCCAGACCCAGTGGGCCAGCGGGAAGTAAATGAAGGTAAGCCAGAGCGTCAGGAATACTACGAACGCCTTGAAACGCATCCTGTCGGCGAAGGCTCCGGTCATGAGAATCGGTGTGATTATCGCGAACATGAGCTGGTAGACCATGAAGGTCAGCATGCTTATCTCGTTGTTGCCCGGGTAGAGCGTTCCTGGCTGGATGTTGGCGAGGAAAGCGTAGTGGAGGTTGCCGATGACCCCGCCGATGTCCTTGGCGAATGCCAGGCTGAAGCCGAAGAACACCCAAAGGATTGTCGTCCATCCGGCCGAGAAGAAGTTCTGCATCATCATTGCTACCGCGTTCTTCCTGTTCACCATTCCCCCGTAGAAGAAAGCCAGACCGGGGGTCATTATAAAGACCAGAGCGGCCGCAATCAGCATGAATCCATCGCTGCCTGGGCTGAACATTCTTGATCACCTCAGAGATTTCATTCGCCGAAAAATTTTCAAATGAGGTTATTAAAGTTGTGGATTGGCACCCAAACGTGACCGATATGTATCAAATGTGTACTAACGGTCGCTTTATTTTACAAATACCAAATGATTCATTATACTCCGGGCATTAAAGATGACAAAAAGTTCTAATATTACCCTGCATCCAGGGGAGGTCCAAGATTTCAATAGCAACTTAGGATTCAAGTATTAGGTTCTAAATTCAAACTAAACCCGGACCCGTTCTCCTTCTGAAAACAATCACGTTCGGCTCCGCAGTCTCGTCCCAGGAGAAGAGGCCGAGCCTCCTCAGGCCGGGGAGGACGGGCTTCATTCCCCCAGAAAGCATCAGGTCGAACTCCTCCCTGCCACGCTCCCCTGCCACCCACGCCATCGCCGGCAACATTGCCCTTATGCATCCCAGGCCGGTTGAGAGCGGCGTGAAGGTCGTGCCGTCCCCGGTGGAGAGGAACTTAAAACCGGCTATTTCGTAGGCTTCTCCCTTCTCTCTGAGCCATTCCAGAGCTTCCTCGCTCCGGTGGACGAACTTCCAGCCGAGCGGGATTATTCCGAGGGTTAAGTCCTCCATCCCAAGTTCAGCCAGCTCCGGCTCCTCCTGCTGGAAGTCCCCCACCCTCGCGCCGAGGTTGAAGAACTTCGCCATCACGGAGAAGCCGTCCTTCCTGGCCATCGCTATGCTCTCCCTGTTCAGGAAGTAGGTGGCGAACTCGAGGGCCTCTATCTTTTCCTCCTCAGCGAGCTTCTCCCCGAGGTTGAGCATGAAGTTCTGGATGAACCTCCCGTACCCCCTGCCGCGGTAGTCGGGATGAACCCTCAGGCCTTCGAGCCATCCAACTTTGCCAGGAAGAAGGGTGAGCTTCGCTGTTCCAATCACATTCCCTTCAAGCTCAAGGACGTAGAAGTTCCCGTCTTTTACCCAATCGTCGAATACCCTCACCAGGTGATCTTCACCACCCCAGGTCAGCTTTGCAATCTCCTCGATGAAGGGTCTATCTTCGGGTTTGGCTTCGCGGATGATTGGGTTCATGACGTTCACCTACAGGTATGTCGGTGCCCCGGATTTTATGCTTTTGCGTCCCTGAGGAATTCCCTGAAGAGAAAGGAAGCGGTCAGCGCAAGGGAAAACGCCATAATTGCCAGAACCTGGATTTCGCCGCTCTTTTCAATCGTCCACGCGAAGACCAGCTGCGACAGGGGAATGACGAGCGTCGCGAGGGCGTCAAAGATGCCCCTCGCCGTCCCGAGGCTTTCGAGAGGGATAACCTTCTGCATCAGGCTATCGAAGGAGACGTTGAGGAGCTGGCCGCCGAAGCCTAAGAGGAGAACCGCGAAAACAAGGGTCGGGACTAAAGGAAAGCCAACCAGAAGCAACGCGAGGCTCTGCAGGAGCATTCCAACTATAAGCGGCCTCTCCACTCCGGTTCGTTTTCGTCCAGCTAAATAGGTTAGCCCAACCACTGCCGCGAGGCTTCCAGCCGTCGTGAGGGACTGGAGAAGCCCGTAAAGGACTTCCCCCTTACCCAACGCCCTCAACGAGGCAAAGATGAATATCCTGAAGGAACCCAAGGCGAAGTTGAAGAGAAGAACGGAGACAAGAATTCCGATAACGAGCCTCCTGTCTACTTTTAACGGCTTCTCTTCCACATTCCCGGTGATCCTATCACGCCCTACCTCGATGTTCAAATAGGGGACTAGCGTGAACGCTCCGACGAGAAGGAGAACCGCATCCAGGAGCATCACCCTCACTCCGAAGCGGTACGCCAGAATCCCCGAAACCGGAAACGCGACCAGTGAGACAACGTTTCCGATGGTTGCCAGTGTCGCGTTCAGTCCTTGAAGCTCAGATTCGTCAATGGTCATTGCGGCTACCAACGAGAATCCGTAGTAGCGGTGGAGGATATCCAAAGCTGAAATGCCCGAAACGACGAGGTAGAAGGCCCAGACGCTACGGGATAGCGGGATTATGAGGACTGCTAAAGAGGCCTGAAGGAGCAGAGCTAAGAACGCCAGTCGAACTTTCTCCTCGGTTTTATCAAGGGTTCTGCCGAGGAGGGGAGGGAGAATGACCCAGGGGAGGTGCGTGAAGAGGGCGTAACCGCCTATGCTCACCAGCGAGCCGGTGCTCTGAAGGAGGCTCCAGGGCAGGGCAATGCTCTCAATGGCGTCGCCAGCTATTCTGAGGGCTGATGTGAGCAGGTGAAGGTGGTAGAGGCGGCGGTTCATGGGGACAATAAGAGAAGGGATGTTAAAAGCTTAGCTCTGCTCCCCAAACTTCCGACCGGTTATAAATAGGTGGAGCGCGAAGTTGTAACGGTGGTGGGAATGGAGAAAGTTGAGGAGCTTGCGGAGGCCCTTAAAGCAGTCGAGGACGAGCTGAACTTAGCCAAGAGGGTTTATTTAGCTTTTCCGTTCATCTTCTGGGCGGCACTTATGCCCCTGCTCTACATCCTGACGAACGCCCTCCTCTGGACCTCCAGATGGTCTGAACGATTCCTTGGCAACTACTGGGGGATGGCCCTTTCCACCCTGGCGATACTCTGGTTCATGATTGAGGAGAACCGGATGGTGAAGAAGATTGAAAGCCTCGAGAGGGTTCTCGGGATGCCAAGGGGGAGGAGCAGGGGCTATGTGGTCTCCCAGATGGCCGGCTGGCTTCTCGCCGGAATGCTCGCGTTCATTTTCTCTCTAGCGACACCGGCTCAGTACGAGTTCCAAACCGCCGCTTTCATGCTCCTGCTCGCGGGTCTCGGCGTTGGCTTCATGGTGCTGTCGGCTCTGCTCTTCCTCAGGCGGGTTGAGTGGCCTCAGGTGCTCGTCTCGCTGATGGATTTATCCGCCATGTACATCCTCTTCAACCTGAACGGCACCATGAACCCCGGAGCTTTCTCTGTGATGGTGATTTCCTCATCCTTTGCCTTCGCGGCTTTCCTCTACATAAGAAAGGCCATGAGGGAGTGAGATGAGGGCTGAGAGGCTCAGGGAGTTAGCAAACTCACCGCTTGGAAATCCAACGAGGTTAGCGATAGCCCTCTACCTCCTCTCCCGCGAGAGGACTACCTTTATCGAACTTGCTAAAGCCCTCAAGCTGACCCCTGGAAATCTCGACTTCCACCTGAAGGCCCTCGAAAGGGCCGGAATTGTAAAAACCTACTATGGCTTTGGCAAAAGACCGAGGAAGTTCGTGGAGCTGAGCGAGAAGGGCACAGACGAGCTGGAGAGGGTCATGAGAATCCTGCGGGAGGTGGTGGGCGGTGATTGAATACTTCTACGCCTTCCTCCTCTGGCTGGCGGTCTTTCTGCCCTCATCGGCCCTTGGCCCGCTCTTGGTGAAGAGAGGAAAGGGCTTCGCGGGTGCCGGAATTCAGGGGGCGTTTCTCCTCCTGTCGCTCACCTTGATTTCTCTCCTCAGGATTCCGCTCGGCTTTAGGCCAGTCTACCTCCTCCAGGCAACTGTCCTCGGGTTTCTCGTCTCCCTGGCCTTAAACCTCGGGGAAAAGCTCTTTCCTGGAGAAAAGGCTAAAGAAAAAGCAGAAACGTTGGAGTTCCTACCGGGAGGATTCCTCTGGAAAATCCTGCTCCTTCTTATCCTGGCTCCCCTCGCCGAGGAGAGCCTCAACAGGGCCTTGGTCGAGGGTTATCTTTTAATCCACGGCCAGTTCTGGGGTGCGGTTGGGTTTTCGGCTCTTCTCTTTGCACTCCCGCACTGGATGGCCTTTGAGGGGGTTTCCACAGGGGAGAAAGCCTACATAACAGCTGGAGCTTTCCTCATGGGGCTAATCGTTGGCTACCTCTTCGCGGTCAGCGGTTCTCTCCTCACGGCCTTCGCCTTCCACTCGTCGGCGAACCTGGCGGGGATTTTAGGGGGTGAGTTAAGGTCTGAGCGTAATCACTGACTCTTTTTAACCCTCAACTGGTTCCGGCTCGGAACGATTGTTGAAGGGTAAAGGATTTTTAAGGAAGCTGAGGATACCCGATGGGATGCATATGAATCCCCTAACTGCCTTCATCCTGGCGTTCCTGCTCTACATAACGCACGGACTCTATCTCAGCGGCTTTATAAAACCCTTTCAGAGGCGTTTTGGAGATATTGAAGGCTACTGGGTGGCGATGTCAATATTTATAGTCGTTTTCGCAGTGCTCATAACCCTCCTGTGCCCAAAACTCTACTTCGTCCGCTGGAGCTTTCCGATTGACTACTTCCTGCTCTTCCTGTCCCTAAGTGTTCTAACCTTCCTCCCTGCCGTTTTTGAACTCAGAAAGCCGGCAAGCCCCGAGATTAATGACGAGGGAGTTAAACTTGTTAAGAGCATGGGCTTCAAAGATGTAGCACTCCTCCAGATAATAAGCGCCGCCCTCCCAGAAGAGCTCGTCTTCCGCTACGTCTTCCTTGGCCTCCTCTCGCTCTGGAATCCATTTGCAGGCCTCATTGCGCTTTCGATTTTCTTCGGCATCGGGCACAAGTTCTCCCATCCCAGCAGGAACTGGAACGTGCTGATATCAAACGCTCTGATTGGTTTCGTCCTCGGGCTTGCTTATTTATACACGAAAAGCCTTCTCATCGTTATGGCAATCCACTGGCTCGACGACATGATTCCCTGGGCCTACATAAGGTACGAGAAAGCCAGAGGGATCATAGCCGGAGCACTCATACTCTCAGCCATTCTACCGCTGGTCTTCCTTCGGGACGGGCTCATCTCAATCGGTGAGTACCTAGAGGGGATTTACTCGAACGAAGGCCTTATCTTAGGTACCGGAATGGCCATCGCAATGCTCGGCGTCGTTTACCTCGGTCTGAAGCTTTTGAAAAGTGGGGAATGATAGTAAACTGACTCCGCCCCAATTCTCGTGTCAGACACATATAGAGATGATAAAAACACGCAGGGATAGTGCATTCAATCATCTTAAATAACGGGTACATCTGGACAGCTGAAATGTTAAAGCTGGCTCAATCCCTTAAACGCTCGTAACTCAGCTTGTCTATGTATCGACCATCGCTCCAGACGTGGTCTTTCATTCCTCCGTGACTCTAACCGGCTGATGAACTGACAAAAGCATGGATGAAGGGCCCACAGCTGGAGACGTCCGCGAAAGGATGAATATTACATCAGAGCAGCCATAGAAAAATTTATAAACCCCTCTCAAGCCTTATAGTTTGGCAGCGCGGGGGTTGCCAAGCCTGGTCAAAGGCGCGGGATTGAGGGTCCCGTCCCGTAGGGGTTCCGGGGTTCAAATCCCCGCCCCCGCACCATTACAGCCCTTGCAGAGCAAGCGCTGGCGGAAAGAGCATGTGCCTTCTGAAAATGCTATTTTTGTTGGGGGTTTACTCACCAATTGCTAGTTCTTGAGCGTTTGCTCTTCTCAAGGAGTCCGAAGGACACCAGAACAAAAAGCAAACTTGTTTAGAAGGTTTTTCAGAATAAACCCCTCTATCCAGGTGAGAATTTGAGAGTGCACGCTCGGTGTTCAGCATTCTCATGAGAAAGGAACTCTTTGATGAAACTTTGCAGAGCAAAGTCTCGCGCGGCGGAAAATGAGGTGCTTCTTTTAGAGATTCAAATTCCGGAAGGGTTTTTTTTACTCACTTGGCTCTTTAGTACGTGTTTCACCGCCCAAAGCCCCCTCCGGGCGTTGAAAAGAAGTTGAAACTTGTTTTAGCTTGCTTTTTCAGGTGCAAACCTGGTCTGGACATACAACCTTGAGGGGATCCTGCGGAAATCTGCGAAACCTTTAAATACCCTTTAAACAACGGGGCATTGTCAGGTTTCTCTGTTCTATACAGACTACAAGGGGTGTTACAGTTGAGCGGAGACGCAAACGGCGCAAAAGGCACCACAACCGTTGGTGTAGTTTGTGAAGGGGGCGTTGTACTGGCGGCCGATAGAAGGGCGACCCTGGGCAACATGATAACCTCAAAGGATGTCACGAAGATATTCCAGATAGACGACCACCTGGCGATGGCCGGAGCGGGACTCGTCGGGGACATACTCAGCTTTGCAAGGCTCCTGAAGGCAGAGGCGAAGCTCTACAGGGCAGAGGTCGGCAAAGAGATGTCGGTGAGAGCGCTGGCCAACCTCGTCTCAAACATCCTCCACGGCAGCAGATACGCACCGTACTTCGCGTGGTTCATAATAGGCGGCTACGACTCCAAGCCGGGCCTGTACTCCATAGACGCCGCTGGGGGGATTACAGAGGAGCTTTTTGTGGCGGCGGGTTCTGGAATGGAGTTCGCACTGGCCATACTCGAGAACGGTTTCTCAAAGGACATGAGCCTCGAAGAGGGGATGAAGCTGGCCGCGAGGGCAGTTAACGCTGCCATAAAGAGGGATGTTTATACCGGAGAAGGCATAACCGTTGTCACTATCACGGAGGAAGGTTACCGGGAGCTTGATAGAGAACGGGTAAAATCTCTTCTGGAGTGAGGTGATGGCTTTGATCAGAAGGGAAACTTTTGTCGACGACATTCTCAAGGACATAAGGGCAGTTATAAGCCAGATGGTGCCGAGAGAGGCAAGGGTCACCGAGGTCGAGTTCGAGGGGCCGGAGCTCGTTATATACGTAAAAAACCCCGAGGAGATAATGCGCGACGGGGACCTGATAAAGAACCTCGCCAAGGTTCTGAAGAAGCGCATAAGCGTCCGCCCGGACCCTGAGATACTCCTTCCGCCGGAGAAGGCGGAGGAGATGATAAAGCAGATAGTACCACCGGAAGCGGAGATAACGAACATAAGCTTTGATCCATCGGTCGGAGAGGTTATAATAGAGGCCAGAAAACCCGGCCTCGTCATAGGAAAGAACGGCGAGACCCTCAGGGAGATAACACAGCGGGTCCACTGGGCCCCAAAGGCCGTGAGAACCCCGCCGATCCAGAGCCAGACCATCTATTCGATAAGGCAGATACTCCAGGCGGAGGCGAAGGACAGGAGAAAGTTCCTCCGTCAGGTTGGCAGAAACATCTACCGCAAACCGGAGTACAAGAGCAGATGGATAAGGGTCACCGGCCTTGGGGGGTTCCGAGAGGTCGGCAGGAGCTCCCTCCTTGTCCAGACGGATGAGAGCTACGTCCTGGTTGACTTTGGGGTGAACGTGGCAGCCCTGAGGGACCCAACCAAAGCCTTCCCCCATTTTGAGGCCCCGGAGTTCCGCTACGTCCTCGACGAGGGCCTCCTCGATGCCATAATCATCACCCACGCCCACCTTGACCACAGCGGTATGCTGCCTTATCTCTTCCGCTACAAACTCTTTGACGGACCGATATACACCACCCCGCCGACGAGGGACCTCATGACCCTTCTGCAGCAGGACTTCATCGAGATACAGCACATGAACGGCGTTGAACCGCTCTACCGTCCGAGGGATATTAAAGAGGTCGTGAAGCACACCATACCTCTGGACTACGGCGAGGTCAGGGATATAGCACCGGACATAAGGCTCACCCTCCACAACGCCGGCCACATTCTCGGTTCCGCTATAGTGCATCTCCACATAGGAAACGGCCTTCACAACATAGCGGTCACCGGCGACTTCAAGTTCATACCCACCCGGTTGCTGGAGCCGGCGGTGAGCAGGTTCCCGCGCGTTGAGACGCTCATAATGGAGTCAACGTACGGTGCCAGCAATGACTACCAGATGCCCCGCGACGAGGCCGAGAAGAGGCTGATAGAGGTCATCCACGACACGATAAAGCGCGGTGGAAAGGTTCTCATCCCCGCGATGGCCGTTGGAAGGGCGCAGGAGATTATGATGGTTCTCGAAGAGTACGCCCGCATCGGAGGCCTCGAAGTTCCCATATACCTCGACGGAATGATATGGGAGGCCACCGCCATCCACACTGCCTACCCGGAGTACCTGAGCAAGAGGCTGAGGGAGCAGATATTCCACGAGGGATACAACCCGTTCCTGAACCCCGTGTTCAAGAGCGTTGCCAACAGCAAGGAGAGGCAGGACATCATAGACTCCGGCGAGCCCGCTATAATAATAGCCACCTCAGGTATGCTCGTAGGCGGGCCGAGCGTGGAGTACTTCAAGCAGCTTGCCGCGGATCCAAAGAACAGCATGATATTCGTCAGCTACCAGGCGGAGGGAACCCTCGGAAGACAGGTGCAGAGGGGCCTGCGGGAAATACCGCTGGTCGGGGAGGACGGCAAAACGGAGGTAGTCAATGTAAACATGCAGATACACACCATAGATGGTTTCTCCGGCCACGCGGACAGACGGGAGCTGATAAGCTACGTCGCAAGGCTCAGACCGCGGCCGGAGAGGATAATCACCGTTCACGGCGAGGCCCACAAGTGCCTCGACCTGGCCTCAAGCATACACAAGAAGTTCAACCTATCCACGAGGGCTCCGAGCAACCTCGACGCTATACGGCTCAAGTGATGCCACTCTCCTCTTTTTCCACAATAATTCCACGTCCCCTTTAATTTAGTCCTCTCATTAGGAGTACATCTGGAAAACTTTAAGAAGTATTAACTCACAAAAACATCGGTGATACGGGTGATTGGAGTTCTTGGAGCACTCGCACTTCTTCTGTACGTGCTGGTCGTCATCGCAGTGGGGATAAAACTCTACTTCAAAACCAGCTCCTGGCTTAAAAAAGTGGACAGGGTCATGCCCCCGGCTGACAGTGATGCTGCGGCAGGATACACCCTTTTAGCGCTGGCTCTCTCAATAATCATTGAGCTCGGCGCCATGTATTTGTTTAGGAACTCCCCCCTCCTAATAGCCTTTGCGCTTCCCCTGTGGTAGGCTTCACCGAGGAGGGATCAAAGCTCATCCCCTACTTCAGGCGAAGTGGTGATGTCCTCCTCCGGTGGAGGCTGTCCCTCAAAGTCGCCCTCTCCTTTGCCATCGCGGAAGCTGTTCTATACTCTATAGGCCTCCTCATCAGGGGCAACATCCTGGGTATACCCCTCAGAATAATCGTTATCATGTTCCACGTTTCATTCACTGCCATAGCACTCCAGGGCGCCCTCTGGGGAACTGCATTTGCCGGCTACCTGAAGGCCTCCCTCCTCCACACGTTCTACGACGCACCGGTTTTTGTGCTCCTCGGACTCGGGGGCGACCTTCCAGTACTGCTCACAGTCATCATCTCAACTGCGGGCATCGTCTACACATACCACATCGTCGACGAGGCTTTCAGAAGACCGTACACCCTGGCGATGGAGAGGATGGAAGAGAAAAAGAGGGAAGCGCAGCAGCTCCGGGAAGAGACCTGGCTTACCGAAGGTTCTCTCTTCTGACTTTTCATTTCTTCGCCTTAAACCTCTCCTGCAGTTCGTAGAGCTCCGAGATCCTCTCTATCGTGTCCGCCTCCTCCGGGCTCTTGTCCTCCCTCAAAGCAACGTAGCGCGGGAATCTCAGTGCAAAACCGCTCCTGTACTTTGGACTGCGCTGTATCTCCTGATACGTTACCTCTATGACAACCCTGGGCTCTATCTCTACGTATTTGCCTTCCTCCCGAACGATGAGGGGTTTTAGCATCTCAGTGAACTCTGCTAAATCTTCATCCGTGAAGCCGCTCCCGACCTTTCCGACCGGGACGAACTCGCCGCTGTGCTGGTCGAACGCCGCCACGAGGAACGAGCCGAGAACATGCGCTCTCCTGCCTTCGCCCCACTCTGCACCGATTATCACCAGGTCAAGGTCCTCCATAGTTGGCTTGACCTTGAGCCACTTCTTTCCGCGGTTTCCGGGCTCGTAGACCGAATCCAGCCGCTTCGCCATAACCCCCTCGTGTCCGAGTTCCAGGGCACGCTTGTAAAACTTCTCCGCCTCAGCGGCATCGCCGGTTACAAGCTGCACGGCAAGCTTTATTCTCTCACTCTCTTTCACTATCTCCTCAAGCTTCTTCCTCCTGTCCACGAACGTCTTTTCTATGAGACCCTCACCATCGACGAACATGAGGTCAAAGAGGTTGAGCTCCAGCGGAATCTTCTCTATCATCTCGTCTATGTTATACTTCCTCCTGAAGCGTCTCAGGACGTACTGAAAAGGCCTCGGCTTTCCTCCGTTCTCAATGGCCACGAGCTCGCCTTCCACTATGGCCCTCTCCGGCTTGAGGGCTTCCTTTATGGCTTCAACGACCTCCGGGATGGATTTCGTGACGTTCTCAAGCCTCCGGGAGTAGATTATCACATTCTCCCCGTCCTTGTGAACCTGAACGCGAGCACCGTCGTACTTTATCTCGAAGGCGGCTTCGCCACCCATCTCCCTGAGCGCATCCTCCACACTGGCGGCGTTCTGGGCCAGCATCGGCCTTATTGGCTTCCCCACCTGGATCCCCACACATGAGAGACCCTCGTCTCCCTGGAGCTTCGCCATCCTGGCGACATAGCCGAAATCGCTGGTCAGCATGTAGGCCCTTTCGACGAGCTCTGGCTTTACCCTGAACGCTTCCCCGATCGCATCTCTCAGTATGCCCTCGGCGACACCGGTTCTCATCGTCCCCAGAACCGTTCTTGCTATATACTTCCCCTCCTCAGGCTGGGCGTCCATAAAGAGGTTTGCTAAATACTTCATCTTCCTGTCCTGGCTCCCCTCTCCGCTCGCCTCCGCGATCTTAACGAAGGTGTCGTAAACGCGCTTTATCGTGAGGGGCTGGGAGAAGAAGCTCTTCTGTTTCTTTCGCTTTATAGCGAGGGCCACGCTCTCCCCGAGGTCGCCGGTGTCCCTAACCGAATCCTCAATCTCCTTGTCCTGAACGCCGGTTGCGATGGAAACAGACTTTATGAGCAGCTTCTCGCCCACTCCAAGCTCCCTCTCGTCCCAGTCGGGGAAGACCTTTCCGAGGATGAGGTATGGGACTATCTCAATGAGTTCATCCGGGGTTTTCCTGAGAAACTCCGCGACGAACTTTGTCTTGAGTGTTTTGAGTGTAGTCTTTTCGAGTCTGCGGTAGAGGTCGGCCAGTTCGGAATAGCGCATGTCGCCCATTTTAACCACCAACGAGAATACGGCGAGGTGGATAAAAGGATAGCGGACTACTCAACCCACCGCCCGACACTGGGCCTTTCCTGATGTATATCCAGGATATCATAGGGAAGCTCCAAATCCTCCAGCAAGTTCCTGGCCTTCTTCAGTTCTTCCTCCCTCACGAGGGCGAACAGGCCCTTGCCGAGCATTATCATCGAGCTAGGGTTGCTGAGAACCCTGTCGAGCTCCCTCGCCGTTTCCAGGAGTTCCCCGTTCAGCAGACCTGTCCCCTCGGCAAACTCCCTCGCTAAAACCATCATTCTCTCCGGCCTTGGGTCCCGGAGGAGCTCTTCAAGGGCCTTTCTCCCCTCTACCTCAATCGACTTGATGACGTCGCCGTCCAGGACGTCCTTTGTGTGCAGCGGACCGAGCGGAACGACCAGAACACGGTAGCCCTCAAAGAACAGGTTGTCCACGACGCCCACTCCCGGACCCCCCGCTTTGACGCGAACCTCGATCCCCCCGGCTAGCTGGCCCACCACGTCTCCAAGGCCGCCCCTGTGGATCACCTCGGCCTCGTGGGCAAGCTTCGCCGCCGAGAGCCACGTCCCGCCAAACGCGTAGCTCAGCGCCAGGGCCGTCCCAAGCGCCCCGCCGGCGCTGTTGCCGAAGCCATAGCCGTTTGGAAAGTCAAAGTACTGCCACACCTCCACTTCTCCGAGGAAGTCTTCCGGAACCAGCCTCTCGGCAACGTAGTGGCTTATCTTTGCCTCATCTCTTTTCACGGGCTCCCCGTTGAACGCAACGTGTACGTGGCGCTCAAGAGTGCCGCTTTCAACGCTCGCAAAGACGTTCGTGCCCTTGCTTAGGTTCACCCCCGCGCCCAGCGAGCCCGCTTTGTTGGGATCCTCATGAAACCTCGGAACGAAGAATGCCGTTATGTGTGCTGGAACGAAGGCCCTGACCAGCATTCACTCACCCCCCACAACTTCGACAACGTCGCCGTTTCCGGGTGGCAGAACCACCATAACGTCCTCTTCCCTCACCTTGTAGCCCCACTTCTCCAAGACGTGTCGTATCCTCTTCACAAGCTCGCTCTTCTTCAGCGAGCCTGGCCTTATCACGATGTACTTGCTCGTGTGAGCCTTTATGGCATCGACCGGGGCGCAGACGACGTAGTCCTCTCCATCGTAGCTGATGACCCCCACCGCGAGCTTGAGCGGCAGTCCCCTCATCCAGTTCCTCTTGCCGTAGACCATGAAGGCACCCTTACCTAAATACTCACCGCTTGGAGTCTGCTTGGTGACCTGGTCTGGATAGGCCCAGTAGGCATCCTCACTGTAAACCCCCCTACTCCAGGCTTTGCTCATTGAAACCGCGAACTGGCAGGCCTCGAATATCGTCTTCTCTCCGGCCTTCTGCCCGTCCTTGATTACAACGTGCGGGGCGCCGTAGACGTCGGCGTGGCAGTAGAGGTCGTTCTCTGCCATGTGCTTCTTTATCAGCATTTCGTTGGTGCTCGCGTCCTTACCCGCTAAAACCAAGAAGCCCTCGCTCGAAACGAACCAGCGGAACTTCTCGAACCACTTCTTCTTTCTTCTCTCTATGCGCTTGACGTTCAGCTCCTTCTTCATCTCCTCCTCGATGAGCTTTTCCACCTCGTCGAGCTTTCTCCTGGTGTCCTCGTAGGCCTTCAAAGCGCCCTCGTACTTATGCTTGAACTTCTTGGCCTTCTCGTAGTAGAGTTCCGCGTTCTCCCCTATGCTTCTGTTGAGGTAAAGCTGAATCTTTTTCCCTTCGATTTCTATCGTCACCGCCTTCTCCTTGGGGTCGATGGACTTTACCATCAGTGCGACCTTGTTCCCGGCCTTCCTGCCCTCCTCGATTCTGCGCTTAAACTCGTCCCAGCCGAGGGTCTCGGTTGCCTTCCTGAACTCCTCTAAAAGCCTTTCGATGAGGGCGTAGTTTGCGTAGATCAGGTCGCCTGTCTCCTGATTGGCCTTCGCGCCCTCCTCGAAGCCCTTCAGCATCTCCTCCTGCTTCCTCAGCGTCATGAGGAGCTGCCTCTTCTTCGCCTCAAGCTTCTTAGTCTGCTCAACCCTCGCCTTTTCGACCGTTATCCTCCCGAAATACTCATCCAGGGCCTCGCTGAAAGTGTTGAAGTACTTCTTCTCAAGCCCATCGTAGATCCTCAGCTCTATCGGGACGACATCGTGCATGTTGCCGTCCTTGAAGACTATGTTCGGCCTCGGCTCGTCGTTGAAGGTGCCCATCATCGCCTCGTAGACCCGAATAAGGTCGTCGTCGGTAAGCTCCCTAACAGGGGTCGTCTTCTCGAAGCCTGCCCTGATGGAAATCTCCTCAGCGTACATGCCGCCCATGTTGAGCTTTCTCGCCAGGGCGCGGACGAGTTCTAAGTTCTCGTCCTCCCGCATAAGCTCCAGGAAGTGCTCCTTCGAGACCTCGAGCGGGTTCTCCCTCGCGGGCGGGTACTGGTAGTCGGCCTTCGGCATTATCCTCCTGTCCTTGTACTCCTCGTATCTGAGGGCGGCCACGATTTTGTTATCCGGGCCGACCAGTATCACGTTCCCGCGCCGGAAGAGCTCGCCGACGAGCGTGTAATCGCCGACCCTAACCTTAACTATCCTGTCGAAGCCGTGCTGCTCTATGGAATCTATAAAACCGCCGCTGAGGTGCTTCCTGAGGAGCATCGTGAAGCTCGATGGCTGCTTGGGCGCCTCCTTGACGTAGCTCGTTACGTGGAAGCGCTTCCCCGCCTGGAGAATGAGGTCGGCCCTGCCCTCCTTCGTGCGGAGCTTTATCCTTATCTCGTCGCCGTCGTGGTAGACCTTGTCAACGCGAGAACCAACCAGCCACTGGAGTTCCCTGACTATGTAGCGTATGTCAACGCTGCTCATTTCCTCCTTCATTCTCCCACCGAAAAGAGTTGAAAAAGGGGTTTAAAGAGCTTGTCTCCCTGTTGATTGAAATCACCACGCAAAAGCCACAACTATTGCGGCGGCTATTGCGAGGACGGCCCTGTAGAGGTCGGAACCCTCGCCCTCGAACGCCTCATCCAGAAGAATCCAGACCACACCGGCCACGCCTATATCGAACAGGATTTTTCCGAGCTTGACGGTGCTGCTAAGGGGCATTCCAAGGACGGTCACTATGGCACCGAGCAGGAGTATACCAACTATTCCCATCAGCAGTCCGCTTCCGGCTTCTTTCTTTATCGACTCCATTGAGACCACCGACAGTACTCTAGGGAAGTTATGTTAAATTAACCTTTTCCTTCGGGACATGGATGCACATTTTCATGCCAAGGTTCAGGTGAGGACACGCTAACGTTAAATACTCAAATGTGTAACCACTCCTGGTGATACTATGAGAGGGTACCTCACTTTCGTTCTTCACACACACATTCCCTACGTAAGGAAGCACGGAAAGTGGCCCTTCGGCGAAGAATGGATATATGAGGCAATAAGCGAAACCTACCTGCCCCTCCTCATGGAGTTCGAGAGACTGAGGGATTCCGGGGTGAAATTCGGCATAGTAATAAACATAACGCCCGTTCTGGCGGAGCAGCTCGCGGACGAGTACATGAAGGAAGCCTTCGAGGAATACATGGAGAGGAAGCTCAAGGCCATGGAGAACGACCTGAAGTCCGGGAAGTACGATGAGAAGGCCGTTTCCTACATGCTGGGCTACTTCAAGAAGGTCTACGATTACTGGAAGGCTATAAACGGTGACGTCCTCGGCAAGTTCCGTGAGTTCCAGGATCAGGGGTACATAGAGATTATCACCTCGGCGGCCACCCACGGTTACCTGCCGCTCCTCGGAAGGGACGAGGCGATAAGAGCACAGATAGCCAACGGCGTTGCGACCTACGAGAAGCACTTCGGGAGAAGACCGAAGGGCATATGGCTGCCAGAATGTGCATACAGGCCCGCTGGCGAATGGGAGCTACCGGGTGGAAGGAAGGTCAAAAGGATGGGCATCGAGAAGTTCCTTGAGGAGTTCGGCATCGAGTACTTCTTCGTCGAGAGCAGGCTCATCGACGAGGGACCGGCTTCGAAGGTCTACGGGGAGGTTCTTCTAGCGGAAACGGAGAAGACAACCCTGAGGCCCTACTGGATAAAGGGATCCAGTGTTGCCGTCTTCGCAAGGAACCGCGAGACGGGCCACCAGGTCTGGAGTGCACACTTCGGTTATCCCGGCGACTTCTACTACCGCGAGTTCCACAGGAAGGCCCCCGAAAGCGGAGGTCAGTACTGGAGGATAACGAGCAAGGAAGCTGACAT
>JALTBN010000027.1:161580-272296 GCA_027075325.1 Thermococcus sp.
CTCGAAGAGCTTGAGGAGCGCGACAACCCCTTCAAACCGGTGGTGGTTGAGCACTACGTCAGCGAGAACCCGCCGGAGCTGGAGGAGTACGTCGAGCCGCCGGAGGTTCCGCCGGAGAAAGAGGAAGCCGAGAAGCCGGCTGAAGAGAGGGCCTACTCAACCGCCATAGCCGTTGAAACGGTGAAATCAAAGAGGGAGAAGAGGAGGACAGTTAAGTCGTCGAAGAATAAAAAGAAGGTTGCCAGAAAGCAGCCCTCAAAAAAGGCCGAAAAAAGAAGGGAAAACGATACGAGCGACCTCCTCTCGATAAAGGGCATCGGGCCAAAAACGCTGGCAAAGCTCAAAAAAGCGGGGATAATCAGCATCGAAGATCTCAGGAAGGCCGATCCCGACGAAGTCGCCAAAAAGACTGGCATATCTCCAAAGATACTCAGAAAGTTCATCGCTCAGGTCAAGTGAACTTTCCCTTTTCGAAACCTTTTTGGTGACCTTTTCCAAATTTATTACGGTGGTATCATGAAAAAGATCGAGGCAGTTCTCAGGCCGGAGGACTTTGAGGCTATCAAAAAGGCCCTCAAGAGCGCTGGCTTCGTTTCTCTGACGGTCTACCCTGTTAGGGGGAGGGGGGTTCAGGGGGGCATTCCTCCATACGACCTCCTGCCGAAGATGAAGCTCGAGATAGTGGTCCCTGATAAGGACGTTGAGGGAGTGATTGACATAATAGTGAAACATTCGAGAAGGGGCATCCCAGGGGACGGGAAGATATTCGTCCTTCCGGTGTACGACGCGGTCAGGATAAGAACGGGAGAAAGGGGAGAGGAGGCCCTCTACTGAGGGCGCTGAATTTCTTTCGAATTTCTCAGAGGAAGGCGTGTCTGTGCCTGTAAAGGCCCACGGCTGAACTCAGCACCAGGTAGAGTTCGACGGCCGCCAGTAGCACCAGGACGATGAGGTAGCCCCTTGCGAAGGCTGTACTCTTGCTGAGGTGCTGGGCTATTTCCGCTATCTTCGCGGGGTCGTTTAGGGTTCTCATCCCGTAGCTCAGCGCCATGGCCCCCACTATCACGGGTATTGGGATGGCAGAATACGCGAGGAGGAGGCCCAGGTATCCCCTCCTCTGGAGGGAGAGCATTGAAAGGATTATTGGTATCGCCAGGATCAAGGCTGTTATCGCCAGGAACTGATTCAGGTAGATACCAGTCAGGACGAAGAAGGAGGTCATCCCGAACAGGTACTTCCGGTACTCCTTTTTGAGCTCCCTGAGCTTTTCTGGCTTAAAGTCGTACTCTGCAGAGAGGGAGTAGAGCTCTATTCTGCTCGCCAGCTTGATGTACTTCCTCTTTCCTATCTCTTCGATTTTTTTGTCCGTGCTGCTCAGCTTGAACTCCTTCGCCTTTTTGAAGAAGAACTCCGCGAGCTCCTCGTTCTCCTTCTCTGCCTCCTCCGCCAACTTTTTAAAGTTCGAAGCCGCGTTCTCTATCCGTCTCCTGACGGTTTCTTTTTCCTTAGGAGAGAGAACCCTCAATCTGTCTATTCTATCCAGAGTTGACTCCAGAACCTCAGCTGTCTCAAGAAGAACTTCCTTACTCTTCACGAGAACACCTCCAAAGGAAATAAAAAGAAGGGGGTTTAAGACCCTTGTCCTTTCTTCTCGACTTCAAGCAGTCTGCCTATGCTCCAGCCCATCAGGGCAAAGATAACGAGCCATGCCGTCAGCATGTAGATGACCCAGCTTCCCATTTCCACCACCTCAGACCTTTATGATGACCTCGTTCTTCTCTAGCTCTTCTGCGTACTTCCTCTTGATGGAGTAGTAGCTCTCAATGAATCCAATGATCCACATGACGATTATTGCAGTCCACGGTGCTATGCCAATCTTTCCACTGACGAAGCCCTTGAAGGTGCCGACCAGCGGGAGCAACAGCAGTATCGGCGCGATGTAGAGGATTATCGGCTTGTACCAGCCCGGCACTGTCATCCATGCGCCCTCGTGGAGCTCCTTCCAGAAGTTATCTGGCTTGAAGAGGTAAACCGCGACCAGAATGTCGAAGAGCGCCAGCAGCGTCAGCTGGAAGCTCACCCAGCTGTCAAGCTGATCCATGTAGCCGCTGATGTAAACGACCGGAATGCCCATTATGAAGTATATAAGAAGCACTATCCATGTGCCTATGCTCCTCTTTATGTTGAGATCCTCCTCAAGCAGGGCCACAAGGTAGTTGTACATGGCTATGGCAGATGTGAAGCCCGCGAACCAGAGGAGCAGGAACCACAGTGCTCCGAAGAGCCTTCCAATACCTCCCATGCTGACGAATGCGTTAGGCAGGTTGACGTAGGAGAATCCGAGACCGAACGTCTTTCCTATAGCTCCAAGACCGATGTCCTTATGCTGGCTTAGTGCGGACAGTATGGAGCTCCAGTGCTGGCTGAGGTAGTTGGAGATCATAGTGGTGTTGCCGCTGTTTGCAATGTTCTGCGGAACGCCCAGTGTCATAAGGGTCTTGGGATCGCTGCCAAAGGCCTTCGTGATGAGATCCGCGTTGACGATCTTGGTGAAGTAGGCGGTGGCGAGCGGTATGGCTATTGAACCGCCGAGAACAACCTCAGCGAACTCGTTGAGCGAGACTGTAGCTATGCCCGAGAGGGCAACGTCATCCTTCGGGCCGAGGTAGCTGGCGTAGTTCTGGATGATACCCATACCGAGCGAGAGAGTGAAGAATATCTGTCCGGTTGCTGCCAGCATAACGTCCCAGAGGTGGGCGCTGAGGTAACTCCAGTTGGGGCTCCAGATGAACCTGAAGCCGTCTATGGTACTCCAGTTGGGATCAACCGGTGAACCGAGAACGAAGATGTAGCCGACCATGAGGATAGCAAAGATGTACAGGAGCGGCATCATTATCTTAACCCAGCGCTCGATACCCTTGCTGACACCCTGACCAACGGCTATGGCGAGCAGTATAACTGTGATTCCCCAGAATAGGAAGATCTCACCGTAGTTGCTGAGGTAGTTGCCGAAGAACTGTCCGGTGTTCGTTCCGAAGTAGGCTCCGGTTATGCTGAACCAGGAGTAAGCCGCTGACCAGCCGATCAGGTGCAGGTAGTAGCTGTTGAGCAGCACCGTCAGACTGAAGGCGAGCATACCGCTGATTACTCCCCACCAGAGCGCGCTCCTCGGCTTGACGCTCTCCCTGGCCATGAGGTAGTATGTTGGACCGAGGGTACCGTGACCATACTTGCCACCGTAGCGACCCGCTACCCACTCAATCCACATCACTGGAATACCGAGGAAGAACAGTGCTATGAAGTACGGCACCATGAAGGCTCCGCCACCGTTCTGGGCGACCTGCGTCGGGAACCTGACGAAGTTACCAAGGCCAACGGCGTTACCTGCCATGGCCAAAATCAAACCAATCTTTGTTGCCCATTGATCCCTCTGCTCCAATTCCATTCACCCCCTTATTTGGGTTCCCCCGTGAAAACAAAGATATACCCGGGGACAAGATAGGACACTAGGTCTCTATGGCAGACATCTTTAAAATCCTTTCGGAGAAACGGCGAGATATGTCCAAAGAATTTGTATAACAGGGTTACTAATCAAAATTTTATTCGAAACGGTGCCAGGCGGGCTCTTTTTGCCGATGTGAGCTGAGTAATCACCTGCTGCGTTAGGACAAGAACCTTTGGAAGACGACCATCGAACCGCACCGGTAAGTTTTTTAAGGGATTTTTAATAGCCGTTATTGAAACTCAAAAACTTTGTTGTTGGAGGGAGGAATATGAAAAAAATCCTGGCCGTGTCGGTGCTCATCCTGCTGGTTGCGGCGGCAGGATGCTTGGGCTCTGAATCAAACTCCAACACTTCGAATACAACGGGAACACAGACCCTTGTGGTTTACTCGTACAAAAGCTTCCAGAGCATAGCAAAGGCCGCGATACCGAAGTTCGAGGAGAAGTACGGGGTTAAAGTCCAGTTGGTGACTATTGGGGACGCTGGCGAGGTCCTCAACAGACTCATCCTCGAAAAGGACAACCCAAAGGCAGACGTTGTGGTTGGAATAGACAACAGCTATCTCCAGAAGGCCCTGGACGCGGGAATCCTTGAGCCATACAGGCCGAAGAATGCGGATGTGATTCCAAAATGGATCATAGACGATTTCGACCCCACGTTCCACCTGACGCCGTACGACTACGGTGCAATAGCCGTTGTATACAAGAAGGACGAGGTTAGCAACCCACCAAAGACCTTTGAGGACCTCACCAAGCCCGAATGGAAGGGGAAGCTCATAGTGGAGGACCCAAGGACCAGCTCCACTGGAATGGGGTTCTTCCTCTGGACGATAAAGATGTACGGTGAGAGGTGGCCTTACTACTGGGAGAAGCTCAGGGAGAACGATGTTAGAATAGTGGACAGCTGGGACGCCGGATGGGAGATCTGGGACAAGAGCAAGGGAATGCTCTTCGTCAGCTATGCCACAGACCCAGCTTACGATTCCTACTACGCCAACAACAGCGAGCCCAACATAGGCGCCATTCTCCTCAACGGCACCGCCTACGTCCAGATTGAGGGGGCGGGAATAGTGAAGGGTGCCAAGCACCCAGAACTCGCCAAGAAGTTCATAGAGTGGCTCTTAACCCCTGACTTCCAGGACGAGATACCGACACACCAGTGGATGTACCCGGTCAACCCCAACGCAAAGCTCCCCGAGGCATACAAGTACGCGGCCAAGGTGGAGAACCCCGTTACACTCAAGCCCTCTGAGATAGCCAACAAGTACAACACCTGGCTTAAACAGTGGGTCGCCCTGATGGTGCAGGGCAAGAGCCCCGAGGAAGTGCTGAACATCACAGGCTGATGGTGGAGTATTTCACCACCCTTACCCCTACTTTTTTTGGAACGCTTCCCGGGTCAAAGGGAAGCTCCGGGAGGGGTCTCTCGGCGGTTATCTTTATCCCTTCAATCCCAAGGAAGAGCCGCATTCTTCCGGGCAGGAGTTCCCAGCCGAGGACTTCCGCGTCGTCGCCGTTCTCAACGACAACACTCTCCGGCCTGAAAAACACCTTCACCCTGCCCCCCTGCGGAACTTCGAAGCAGAGGCTCCCAAGGCAGGCCCTGCCGTCTTTAGCGTTAAGCTCAAAGATGTTGGCCGTCCCCAGGAACCTCGCAACGAACTCGTTGCCCGGGTTGTAGTACAGTTCGAGCGGCTTTCCGACCTGAAGTATTCTCCCATCCTTCATGACCGCTATCCTGTCGCTTATCGCCATCGCCTCCTCCTGGTCGTGGGTGACGTAGATGGTAGTCGTGCCGGTCTCGCGCTGGATCCTTTTTACCTCCCCCCTCAGCCTCTCCCGAATCTTGGCGTCGAGGTTGCTCAGCGGTTCATCGAGCAGGAGAACGCTGGGTTCTATGACCAATGCCCTGGCCAGGGCAACCCTCTGCTGCTGGCCGCCGCTGAGCTGCTCCGGATAGCGCTTCTCCATTCCCTCCAGACCAACCAGTTCGAGGACTTCCCTTACCCTCCTTTCAATCTCTGCCCTCGGAAGCTTCCTCAGCTTTAACCCAAAGGCCACGTTATCGAAAACAGTCATGTGGGGGAAGAGGGCGTAGTCCTGGAAGACGATGCCGATGTTCCTTTCGTAGGGTTCCTTTTCTGTAACGTCTTCATCACCGAAGAAGACCCTGCCCTTCGCCTTTTCCAGGCCAGCTATTATCCTCAGGGTCGTGGTCTTTCCACAGCCACTTGGTCCCAGAAGGGTGAGAAGCTCACCGTCCCCCACTTCAAGCTCGGGGATGCTGAGTGTGAACCCCTCTCTGGAAAGCCTGATTCCCTTTAGAGCCACCTTCACCATACCTCTTCACCCGTCCGCTCTATGATGAGAAAGCCAGCCAGACTGACAGCCATCAGCACGACCGCCATTGCCGAAGCGGGCCCAAACTGTCTGGAGCCCAGATAGCTGTATATCGCGATCGTGACCGTGGTGTACTTGGGCACGTATATCATATACGTCGCACCGAGCTCGGCCAGGCTCATGGCGAAGGCAAAAACCGCACCGACGAGCAGACCTCCGGCGGCGAGCGGGAGCTCAACCTTTAGAAAGGATCTGAGGTCGTTTGCTCCCAGACTCATGGCTGCTTCGCGGAGGCTCGGCTTTATCTTCCCCAGAGCTGCGCTGAGGGCCCTAAGAACGAACGGATACGCTATCACCGTATGGGCGAAGACTATGAGATAGGGACTCCCGAGCAGCATCAGCGGTTCCTTATGAAAGGCCCTTATGTACCCGAGCCCTATAACTATCGCGGACGAACCCAGGGGGAGCATCACTAAAGCATCGAAGAGCCTCTTCCCCGGGAAGCTCCACCTCCTCAGGGCGTATGCTACGGGCAGTGAAATCAGAAGGCTCAGGAACACCGTTGAGAAGCCAAAGAGGAATGTGTATCCAACGGCGTGGAGACTGTCGGATGCAAAGAGGGGGTTGTAGCGGGAGTCGATGAGGTGCCTGTACCACTCGAGGGTAAAGCTTCCGTCGCGGGTCAGGGAGTCGTAGAGAACCGCAAAGAGGGGCGCCAGTATGAACAGCACAACCAGGACGGAGTAAGCAACCATCGCCAGGCCCCTTAGACTGAGGAGCTCGCGGAGGGAGAGTTTGCTGGGCCTCTGAAAGACCCTCTGCTCCTCGGTGCGCGAGTAGAGTTCAAGGCTCTTCAGATAGATGTACATGAAGGCAAAGCTCATGGAGAGCTGAATCACAGCAAGGGCCGAGCCCGTTCTAAAGTCCAGCAGGGTCATTATCTCGGTGAAGATTGCCACCTCGATGGTCCCATAGCGGTAACCGCCGATTATGAGCGGAATGGAGAAGCTCAGAAAGGAGAAAATAAAGGTAAGCATGGCCGAGGCCAGTATTCCAGGATAGAGCATCGGAAGGGTTACCTTCCTGAAGAGCGTGAAACCCCTAGCTCCGAGGCTCATGGCCGCCTCCTCGTAGTGAGGGTTGATGCGCTGCCACAGCGAAGACACCATCCTGACTACAACGGGGAAGTTGTAGAAGGCGTGGGCCAGTAGAATGCCCCTCCAGGAGTAGAGTATCCCCGGATCCCTGCCCAGCAGGTTCGTTATGAGGCCGTTCTGACCGAAAAGGATGATGAAACCAAGGGCGACCATTATGCTCGGCATCACGAACGGAACCGTTAGGAGGGCCTTCAGGAAGCGCTTTCCCGGGAAGTCGTACTTGGCGAAGATGTAAGCCCCCGGAAGGCCGAGAGCTAGGGTAAGTAGGGTCGAACCAACTGCCTGCTCAACCGTGAAGAGGATAACGTGGCGGTAGTATTCATCGGAGAGGACATAATGGAGGGCGCTGAGGGAGAGGCCGTCCTTTAGAATGAGGGCTATCGGGTAGTAGAAGAACAGGATGAGGAAAACCAGCGAGGGCAGGAGTATTAGAGGGCCGAGTCTCTTCCACTTCATCGGAACCCCTACCACCTTGGCCTTAAAACGTTGTCCTTTAAAATGTTAGGTTGACCGAAAAGATTTTAAGCCCTTAGCAGGATTACACATTGGTGGGTAGGAATGTATTATATTGGGAAGGTCAGGAGTCCGTACGGGCCACACAAGACCCACGAGGTCATCTTGGAGGAGCTCAAAAAAAGGGGCTTTGACGTTGAGTTCACAAAGCACCACTGGGCCGGTGATCTGCCCTTTGGATTGGTCCTGGTCGAGGGAAAGAAGGGCCACGTGGCCGTCAGATGGTCCCTCGGCAGGGAATTCACCCTTGAGCTCGAAGAGACGGACAAGGAAACCTTCGACGAGTTCGTCGAGGACACGATAGAGTACACGAACGCCGATTCAGGATGAGCGCTCTTGCTTAACCCTCTCGATGACGTCGAAGATGCTCCAGAGGTCACGGATTATGTGCAGGTGCGGAATTAAGGCCAGCCCTTCCCTCTTCTTCTCGATAAATTTGGCGGTGAACGGGAAGTAGTACCAGACGTATTCCGTGTTCCCGTCGCCGTGACCGATGAAGCGCCAAGGCTTGTCGTCCACCCAGATGAAGATTTCATCTCCGTACTTCCCGCGGACGAGCCTGAAAGCCTCGTCTATCGTCAGCTCCCTGCCAAAGACTATGACGTCGTCGAAGAGGTCGTAGATGCCTATCTCCTTTAGCCTTTTGACCTTCATGCCATCGATGAAGTCCTCAGCTGAGAAAGAGATTACAGTATGACCGGCTTCCTTGAGCTTCCTCAGCAGTCCCGGGGAGTCGTCTATCGGCTTCGTCAGCTTCGCCCTCTCCTCGAACCAGGTTTCAAAGAACTTCGTCCTCAGGAAGAAGGGCGGCTTTGACTTCTTCTTGTGCTTCCCGAAGGCCGGCCTCTCGAACTGCAGCTCTATCTTGGTGAGTAACTTCGCCCAGAGCCCCTTTCCAGGTAGCCAGCGGCACCTCCGCTCAAGCGTCCGTTTGAACGCCTCCTCGATGCATGAGTAAGTGTCAGCGAGAGTTCCGTCGAAGTCAAAGGCTACTATCATCCTCACACCCTGAGAAAGAAAGGAGGTGGAGTTAAAAGCTTAGCCCTCAGAAGAATTTCCCGAACATGTACTGGGGAATCGGGCACTGTACTATTCTCCTCGACCAGAGACAGTCGGCACAGCTCGGCTCGTTGCCCCAGCAGTCGATGTCGCTCGTTTTGACGAAGTCGCAGGCGTCCCGGAGGGGGCAGTCCGTGCACGAGGGGTACATGTAGTTCTTCATCGTGAAGCGGAACCAGGTGTACTTCTCGCTCGTCCAGATCTCGGCCAGGCTCTTCTCCCTGACGTTACCGAAGGAGTAGGCGTTGACCTTCTTCTTCCTGCCGAAGATGTACTCGTAGTAGGAGTGGAGGAAGCGGTAGCACGGGGCAACCTCCCCGTCCCAGCGGACGACAGCGACGTTGTTCTCGTCGAAGTCACACTGTCTCTCGGTTTTGAGCTCGAAGTTGGGGAGCTTGATGTAGATGCCCATATTGGCTATCTTGTAGAGCTCGTCGAGGATGGGCTTCATATCAATGCTCCCATCGTAAACGATGTCCTTGGTCTGCTCCTCTGTCAGGGGCAGTAGATTTGAGACGAGCATGGAATCAACGCCGAGGTCGAGCAGGAAGCGCGCCATATCGGGCAACTGCTTGTAGTTCTCCTTAGTGACGACAACTTCAACGCCGATGCTCGGCCTGTGGGTGCCGTATTCATCACGGTACTTGACGAGCTTTCTTATCCTATCAGCGGTTACGGCGGCAGCAAGGTGTCCGAGGGTTATGGCGTTTTGAGCGGTTGGAACCGTGTCCATCGAGAAGTAGATCAGCTCGACACCGAGCTTTGCGAACTCGCGGAGCATGTCGTCAGTCAACAGCGTCCCGTTGCTGCTCATCCCGAGGGCGAAGCCCCTCTTCTTAACCTCCCTCACCATGTCCATGAAGCGCGGGTGGACGGAGGGCTCGCCGATCCCGCCGAAGTAAATCATCCTCAGCTCAGGGAACTCCTCGGCGTCGTCGAGTATCTTGAGAAACAGCTCCCAGTCCATGTCCCCCTCGGTGTCCTCCCAGTACTGCTTGAAGCACATCTCACACTTGAGGTTGCACCTGCTCGTAACCTCGATGTAGAGGTACTTCATGTCGAGCTTGGGCTTCACTATCACCTTTCCGTCCCAGAGGGAGAAGGTGTACTCCTTGTCCAAGGGAAACTTTATGCCCATCTCAACCGCCTCCAGCGGGTGGAAATATGCTAACGGTATCTTCGTCTGATAACAGCGTATCAAAGCCCTGGAGATGCTCGATGTTCTTTCCGTTCACCAGAATTATGTAACCCTGCTCAAGCTCTTTTTTAAAGCCCGGAAACATTCGATCCAGCTCATCGAGGAGTTCTCCAACCGTTCTCGGGCCGCTTATTCCAAGCTTTCTCTTCCCGGTAAACTCAATAAGGGTTGCGAAGAGCTTAACCAGCATGAAGATCACCTTAAACCGGGTTCTTCTCATGCGAGCATAAAAGAGTTGCTGGACAAAAATGGGTAAAGGAAAGGGGGGAGTCACAGGAACTCCTCGATCCCGAGTTCCCTGGCCTTCTCGGGCGGAACCCTTCCGTCCTCGGTCCAGCCGCGCATCTTGTAGTACCTCGGCAGCATCTCCTTTAGGCGGACTGTGTGGCCCTTGTTCGGCCCCTCCGGCATCGGCTCCTCAAGGAAGCGCTTTGGCAGGGTGTCGTCCTTCAGCGGGTCGAGTCCCGCTTTCAGGTTGAATATCCTCTCGGCGTTCCAGATGCGCTCTCCAATCTTGAGGTAGTCCTCGGTTGAGAAGTCCCAGCCCAAAGCGGCGTTCAGCATGTCGCGGAAGTCGTCTGCGCCGAGGCCGAAGGTCGTGAACAGGCAGAGGCCTGCCGCATCTATGACCGCGCTCAGGTCCTGGAAGATGAGGAGCATCTTCACCTTGTCGTCGCTTATGTCGTGCGGATCCATCTTGTACGGGTAGCCGAGTATCTCCGGGCTTATCATGTAGTTCTTGATGTGACAGCCGCCGCGGTTGTTGGTCGCGTAACCTAGACCGTGCCCCTCTGCACCACGCGGGTCGTAAGCAGGAAGCTCAAGCTTCTTGACACTCATCGAGAACTCGGGGTGGCCGTAGCTCTCGGCAAAGCGGTAGCTTCCCTCGGCGAGCTTGTCACCGAGACCCTTCCTGTAGGCTATCTTCTCAATGTAGTAGTGGAGAACCTCCGTGTTGCCCCACCTGAATGGCGGAGCGTCGCCGAGTTCTTCGTCCTTGAGGTAGCCCTTCTCGTAAAGCTCCATCGCGGCGGCGAGGGTTCCACCGGTCGAGATGGTATCGAGACCGAACTCGTCGCACTGGTGG
Organism: Thermococcus sp.; assembly: GCA_027075325.1. Lineage (GTDB taxonomy): Archaea > Methanobacteriota_B > Thermococci > Thermococcales > Thermococcaceae > Thermococcus. The sequence continues at coordinate 172,439 of JALTBN010000027.1, forward strand.
TTTGCCTCGATTATGCTCGCGAGGTCGTTTATGCCAAGGTCTGCTCCAAGGGCCCAGATGCTCTCGTACTCCGGTCCCTCCGTGACTCCAACTGTCGGGAGCTTGTTGACCCTTCCACAGCCTATAGGACAGGCGTAGCACGGCTGGTTCCTTATGAGATACTTTGCGGTCATCGCCTCGCCGCTGTGCTCGTATGCATGCTCATAAACGCCTGTCTGGAAGTTCCTGGTTGGGTAGAGGCCGTTCTCGTTGATGATGTTGACCAGGACTGCGGTACCGTACTTCGGCAGTCCGCCACCTGCAACCGGATCGTTCCTGAGCTTGTTTATCTTCTCCCTGACGGTGAGCATGAACTTCTGCTTGTCAGCAATGGGAACGCGCTTGCTTCCCTCAACTGCTATCGCCTTGAGCTTCTTGCTTCCCATAACGGCGCCAACACCGGCCCTTCCAGCCGCTCTGTGGCCGTCGTTCATAACCGCTGCAAACTTAACGAGGTTCTCACCTGCCGGACCGATGCTGGCTATGTGGAGCCTCTTGCTCCCTATCTCCTTCCTGATGGTCTCCTCGGTCTCGCTAACGATTTTGCCCCAGAGGTGGCTCGCGTCGCGAATCTCAACCTGGTCGTCCTTTATGTAGATGTAGACCGGGCTCTCGGCCTTGCCCTCGACGATTATGCCGTCCCATCCCGCGAACTTCAGCTCGGCGCCGAAGTAGCCGCCGGAGTTTGCCATGGTTATGAATCCGGTTGTCGGGCTTTTCGTCACTATGTTGTACCTCCCGCCGGTCGGGGCGCTGGTTCCGCTCAGCGGACCGGGTGTAATTATCAGCTTGTTCTCAGGGCTCAGGGCATCCACCTTGGGGTCCATTTCCTTCAGAAGGAAGTATATGGCCAGACCCCTGCTGCCAAGCCACTTCTTTGCGAGTTCTTCGCCATACTCCTCAACCTTAACCTCTCCTGTGGAGAGGTTCACACGGAGAAACTTACCCCAGTTGCCGTACATAAAAACACCTCAGGACATGTAAGTACATTGGAGTATATAAAAGTTTACGAAAACACTATAGGGAGCATACACTCCAAATGTTAAACGGATTAATTATCCAAAAATGCAGGGCAAGTTTTAAACGAGAAAAGCCATATGATGCACGATGACTGAGCTCTTCAACTCGAAACTCTGCGCCATCTGCAAGGGCAGGAAGCTCCTCTGCGGCAGACCAACCTGCCCTATATTGGAGAGATTCAGGGTAGCCCGTAGCGTGGAGCAGAAGCTGAACAAGCGTCACTTCTTCGGTTCCTCTCCTCCGAGCATCTTCGTCGGTGAGTACGGCTATCCAAAGGTCAGAATCGGCCCCCTCGTGCCCCCCGTCGAGGGAAAGACGGACTACCTTGACAACCCGCTCAAGTGGGAGGACAAAACGATAAAGGACATTCTATACTACCGCTCCCTTCTGGTGATGGGCGAGAGCAGGGCAGATGTCCACGTGAGGAAGAGCGGTAGAATCTTGGGCGAGGTTCAGGAACTTGCGATGAGCGTTAAGCCCGTTGACAGTGAGGTTATCCTCAAGAGGAAGCCAGTTATGAAAGTCATTCCAAGTGAATTCGCCCCACCCCTCGGACCGAAGGCCGAACTCCTCGACTTCGAGCTGACGGAGAACCCGAGAATCCCCCGCCGGACTGACTACGTTGTGAGTGACGAGCTGAAGGCCGAGGAGGCAATAATACGCCTCTACAACTGGGGCTTCGACGAGTACTACATCATAAGACTCCTCTCCGCAGGACTCCTCGGCGTCGATAAAAAACTCGTTCCCACCAGGTGGGGCATCACGGCAGTCCAGGATACGATAGGAAAGAACCTGCGGCGAGAAATACTAAACTACCCGGAGATAAACTTCTACGAGGTCTACTTCTACCGCTTCATGGGCAACCGCTACGCCGTTCTCTTGATGCCAGAGAGTTATGCATTCGAGCTTTTAGAGGTCTGGCTCAAAGGTTCCCTCTTCGGGAGCGATGAGCCCAGGGTAATCCACGACTACGAGGACTTCAGGGGGATTAAAGGTTACGCCAATGAGACAACTGGCGCTTACTACGCGGCTCGCTTAAGCGTCCTCGAAGCCCTTCGCGAAAGAAGGAGACAGGCGAGGGCAGTGGTCTTCCGCGAGGTTACGCCCGAATACTACGCCCCCGTCGGCGTATGGCAGATAAGGGTCGGCGTTAAGAAGGCCATGGAGAACCCAATAGGCCGCTTCGAGACTCTCAACGGGGCTTTTGAGGCTATTCGGAGGCGCCTTGAGCATCCATTTGAGAAGTATCTCCAGAGGAGCTACATCCTCGGCCACCTCGCGAGGCAGAAAACTTTAGATCAGTGGCTGGGAAAGGTTTTAACGTGATTGCCCGAACCGGATGATGAGCCTTCCATCCCACTGATGGATGAGGAGTGCACGTCAGGCTGACGGTGATCGAGATGGACGAAGGGGTTAAAGAACTCAGGAGAATGGCCAGGGAAGTGGACAAGCTCAGAGAAGAACTTGAAAGACTCAGCAAGACCCTTGAAAAGATTGAGAAAGCCCAACGGGAGGAGAAAGAGTGAGAAAAAAGCTCGCCCTCATAAGCCTCGACGGCAACGGGGTTTACAACCTCAAACACATGCCCTTCCTTAGAGAGTTGGCGGAGACCGGGGATTTCGCGGTCGTCGATTCCGTTTTCCCCACGCTCACCGACTTAGTTCACACGAGCGTCATGACCGGAGTTTGGCCTAAAGATCACGGCGTCGTCGAGAACGGCTACTACGACAGGCTGAGCGACAGAAAGGTGAACTTCTACGACTATGAGGTGGCGTTCAATCCGCACAGAGTCATAAAGGCGCCAACCGTTGTGGACATCCTCCGGGGGAGGGGCATTAGAACAGCGGCGGTGAGCGGCTATACCATGCCTCCCTTCAGCGGGACCGACGTCAGGATTTTCCCGCCGTTCTTTGCGAACGATAAGATGTACCGGGGGCACGGAAGGGATTGGAGGAAAGACGTCTGGGTTCTCAGCTCAGCCCTTTACCTCTACGAGGAGTGCAAACCCGATCTGCTCCTCGTCCACTTCGCCTCAATAGATGGGATGCAGCACGACCACGGTCCCATGAGCAAGGGCGCACTTAAGGCTGTCGAGACCGTCGATACCGCCGTCAGAACCCTGTGGGAACGCCTCAGGGATGAGTACGCATTCATAATCTTCGCCGACCACGGGCAGGAGGAGGTCCACACCTGGGTGAACCTGAAAACCTACCTGAGAAAGCACGGCATCGAGACCCTCAGGGTTTCATCAGGTGGGGGTGTCCACGTCTATCTGAAGGATCCAAACCAGAGTGAAGAAGCATTTGAAGCTCTCAGAAAAGCTCCCGGTGTTGGAAAGGCCTTCTTCCGGGAGGAACTTCCTCACCTTGACACGCCAAACAGTGGCGAACTGATAGTCTCCGCCAAACCCGGCTACTGGTTCTGCTCACATAGAATGTGTAAGGGGATAAAGGGCGCGAGCCACTGGGTTAGGGGGATGCACGGTTCGATGAACGAGCCTGTGGTTAAAGTTCCGCTGGTGCTCTGGGGGATTGAAAGGGCAAACCTTGAAAATGCCTCTCTCATGGACATAGCGCCGACAATACTGGATTTCTTTGGCGTTGAGAAGCCGGGGAACATGGTGGGAAGGAGCTTAATAAAAATCTGAAAAAGCCCAGAGCTTGATGGCTATTTCGCCTTTGTCGCTCTGAGAAAACCTCAGAGAGTCGAGGGAACGAGAAAGGAGAGGCAATAAATGAAGAGACCAGAACTTGGATGAGTTATGGTCCGCCCACGTTTAAATACGGTCCCTTCTTCATCCTCCGAAGCTGTCTGAAATAGGCGTCCTCCTCAAGCCACTCATCTACGAGATCATCGAGTTTCATTGTAAGGGAATTTGGCGTTGTCGTAGCGTAGATGACCCCCTTAAAGCCGAGGGACCTCATCTTTCCAAGCGCTTCCTTAACTTCATCGTTGCTCAGGTTGTGCATGAGGAAAAACTTCCTCTCGTGCCAGTTCCCGCTTCCCTCAAGGGATTGGGCTTTCTCGATCACCTCTCTCAGGGCCCATCCCCTGCAATGTTGGGGGATTTCATAGACGGGGACGCCCGTGAAGGCACCTCTAATCAGAGTTACCTCCTCTTCCGAGAACCCTATCAGGAGTATCATTTTACCACCATATGAACTTCTCAAAGGACGTTAAAAATCACACGGCCAGGAAATTCACAGCCACTCCACCCTCACCTTGTCCTCAACCCTCTCTTGAACTCACTGTCTCCAGTGAGGAGCGTGGCGTCTAAATCAATTGCAGTCGCGACTGCAAAAGCATAGGCGTAGCTGAGCCTGTGGAAGGCTTTTATCCTTCCGGCTATGAGCGTGAGCCTCTCATCGGCGACCACGAGTTTAAGAGGTTCCCCTCTGATAAGGGCAACCGCAAGATTCGCCGTATCCGTTCCACTCCTTTACATTCGCCAGAATGATCTTACCAAAAGAGCATAAAAACTTTCGGGCAGGAACCGAGAAAAGCAGAATAGAAGAGAAAGCCCACCAGCCCTCAGCGTGAGGACTGGGCTATCCTCTCGATCTCTTCCTTCTTGCTGTAGGCGAAGCTCTTCGGGTCCCTGTTGGCCGCGGCGATTATCTCCTCAGCCAAAGCCTGGGCGTAGCTGGTCTTGTTCCTGTAGCACTTTGCTGAGGCGCCGAGGGCGATGTTCTTCAGAGCGATGTCGAGCCTCCTGAGCGGGGCAACGTCAACGGCCATGTGATAGCGGATTCCACCGAAGGCTATGGTGGTGGTGTCCTCCCTGGGGGAGGAGTTTTCAAGGGCCCTGACGAGAACCTGGAGCGGGTTCTGCTTCGTCCTGCGCTCGATGATCATGAAGGCCTCTTTGACGACCTCGTAGGCCTTCATCTTCTTGCTCATGAGGGAGCGGTGTTCCCTTCTCATGAAGTGGCCGCCGACCTTGGAGTGACTGGCTCCACTGCGCATGACCTTGTTAATCAGGCGCTCGACGATGTGAACGTTGGCCTTTCCAAAGGACTTCTTGGCGTGCCTTCCGTGGCTGTGGGGGAGTATGCGAGCGTCGAGGTTGATGTAGGGCCTGAGGGACGGGTCGTTGACGGTTACGTCCTCAACGCTCCACCTGCCCATGACCTTGGGCTCCTTCGGGATGTAAAAGCGCTCGGTTAGTGCCTTGCTCATTGATTTCACCTCCTCGGCTTCTCCTTCCTTCCCTTGACGAGCTCCTTGAGGCTAACGCGGTTCACCTTGACGACCTTGTACCTGATTCCCGGAATATCACCGACGGAACCGCCCTTAGGACCACCGATTCCCTCGATGATGACCTCGTCGTGCTCGTCTATGTGGTTGATGGCACCGTCACCGGGGGTGAACGCGGTAACGACCTTGCCGTTCTTGATGAGCTGAACACGGACAGCCTTACGCATAGCCGAGTTCGGCTGCTTTGCCTCAACCGCGATCTTCTCAAGGACTATTCCCTTCGCCTGCGGGGCCCCTCCGAGCGGGTCGCTCTTCTCCTTAAGGCGGAGGACCCTTCTCTTGTAGGTTATGTCGCTCCAGCGGAACTTCTTCCTCTTGAGCTTGAGCTTCCTTCCGGCAAACTCTCCATACGGAGCCTTCTTTCCAGCCATGATCATCACCTCAGATTATCACAACGTCACTAATACCGTGGTGTCTCTCCATAAGATCCTTTACGAGATTTATGTTCTGACCGCCCCTCCCGATGGCCCTTGGCTTGTCGCGCGGGCCTATATCAAGGAGGGCGACCTTCTTCCCATCCCTCTTTTCCGTGATGTGAATCTTTTTAACCTTAACCCCAAGGCTCTTATAAATGTTCCTCAGGAACTCCTCGGGGTTCTCGGAGTGCTCGATGAGCTCAATTTCCTTACCGAGCATACCCTGGACACGCTTAACGTTGGCTCCTTTCTTGCCAAGTGCGAGTCCCATCTCGCCCTTCTTTATCACGAAGATTAGCCTGTTCCTGCTACTGTCCACCAGACAGTCCAGGACCGTCGCGCCGGTCATGCTCTCGAAGAGTGCTATGAACTTGATCTGGTCCGTGTTGAGCTTCAGCGGCATTACTCCTTACCCCCAGCCAAGGCGAGTATGTTGCTCTCGCCAGGGTTAACTATGGCAAGGGAAGCCACGACGAATGGCTTACCCAGGAGTGTACCCAGCTCAACGCTCGTCCCATCGAACTCGTAAACGGGAATGCTGCTGAGCTTAGCGTAGTAGGTTATGTCCTCCTTTATCTCTGCCGGAGCGTTTTTAGCAACTATAATGAGCTTTGCACCGCCCGTCTTTGCGAGATGGACGGTTTTCTTTGAGCCGAGCACGGCTTTTCCTGTCTCCAAGACTTTTCTAAGTTCGAAAGCTAGGTCCATACCTCACACCTCCCTACTCCCTTTTCGGTCTCAGGGGAAGGCTCATCTTCAGCTGTACCATCCCGGTTCCAACCGGAACGGGCTGACCAATGAGCACGTTCTCCACGACGCCGTTGAGTGGGTCAATCTCTCCCCTCTCAGCGGCTTCAAACAGGTGCTGTGTAGTTATCTCGAAAGCGGCCCTTGCAAGCACGCTGGACTTCTCACCAACGATACCGTGCCTTCCAATGGGCCTTATCACACCGTCGAGCGTCATCATGTCGGCGACGAGCATTATGTGCCTGACGTCGACTTCAAGACCCTGCTCGCGCATCGTATTGACGATTTCCTCAATGATGGCATTCCTGGCGGCCTCAATTCCAAGGACTTCCGCTATTTCCCAGATGTTGTTGGTCCTGGTTCTCGTAGGGTCGATGCCCGGAACCTTGAGCACCTGCTTGAAGTTTGAACCTTCGGTGTATATGACGTACTCGTCGCCCTCTTTCCTTATGATGGTCTTTCCAACACCAGACAGACCCTTAAGGCGGTGCTTTTTAACCTTTTCGGCGAGCTTCCTGAGGTCAGAGAGCTTACCGGCCTTCTTAGGGCGGGCTATCAGAGTGTAGCCGTCAGCTTCAAACTCCGCACTCTTGAAAGAGCCGTTGAGCTTTCTCAGGATTCTCTCCATGTCCAGTCCGCTCTTCTCAAGCCTCTCCGGGTCTATGTCAACAACGAATTCAAAGTTGAGTATATCGATCGTCGTCTCGCGGGCGAGGTTCTCAATGGTGGTTCCTTCAATCCTTCTGGCTACTTCAAGGGCCTTCTCCTGGTCGTACCGGTGTTCTTCGTCGAGGTAAACCGTCATTATAGGCGTCGAGGGGTTCTTCCTGGCATCAACAATCTCAATGATCCTCGGCAGACCGAGGGTGACGTTGATTTCCGCAACACCCGCGTAGTGGAAGGTGTTGAGGGTCATCTGCGTTGACGGCTCACCTATCGACTGGGCGGCAACGGTTCCTATTGACTCACCGGGCTCGATGAGCGCGTTCTCGTACTCCTTAACCGCTTCATCGATTATGGCCTGAACCTCGGCCTTCTTGAGCTTGTACTTCTTGTTGTACTCCATGATCTTGTGGTAGAGTTCATCCTTGATAGTCTCCGGAAGCTCTGACTTGTCGATCATCCCCTTTATGGTCTTTGCGGCAACCATCTTCCTCACCTCACGCCTTCCCGCTTCTCTTCTTTGCAAGTGTTCTCACGATGATCCTGTCCACGTCCAGGGTCTTTCCGCCCCAGCTCTTCATCGGGTCAACACCGTCTTCTCCGTACTTAAACTGGACGATGATTCCCGTAGGATCCCTGACCGTTCCATCGTAGTCTACCTTGAGATCCTGGAGGGCGTTTATCAAACGGCGCTGCATGTAACCGCTCTGAGCCGTCCTGACTGCGGTGTCTACAAGACCTTCCCTTCCACCCATAGCGTGGAAGAAGTACTCCTGCGGCGTGAGTCCGCTCTTGTAGGAGTTGGTGACGAAGCCCCTCGCCCTGGCGCCGAGATCCCCCTGCTTGAAGTGGCTCAGAACCCTTCCACGGTAGCCACGGTAGAGACGCTTTCCACGGATGGATTGCTGGCCGAGCATAGCGGCCATCTGGGTGATGTTGAGTATCTTACCCCTCGCTCCGGTCTTGGCCATGATGACCGCATGGTTGCCCATACCGAGGTATTTCTCTGCCACCTTACCGGCGTTGTCACGTGCCTCCGCCAGCACCGCCATGATCTTGCTCTCAAGGGTCTCCTCAAGGGTCTTACCGGGCAGGGGCTCAAGCTCTCCCCTCTTGTAGGCTTCTATGAGGCTGTCAACCCTTTCCTCCGCTTCGCGAATGATCTCATGTATCCTGTCGAGGGCCTCCCCAGGAAGATCCTCGTCGTCTATGGCCGTGGTGAAGCCCTTGTGGGTGATGACCCATATGGTAAGCTTCGTGACCTGATCGAGGAACTGTCTGGCTCTCTCTGCACCATATTCCCTGACGATAACATCGAGGAGCTTTCCATCCTCCCTTCCATAGGCCTTCTTGTCTATCGCGCCGCTGAGGAGCTTTCCATTCTGTATGTACGTAAAGCCATCGTAGGCAATTGCCCTGACCTCTGCAGGGTCCGGAACGAGTTTCTCCTCTATGAGCTTCTCGATGGCCTCGCAGCGCTCGGGTTCGTCGCAGAGCTTGTTGCGGTACCACATGGTAAGGTCATCAGGAAGGAGGAGGGAGAATATCGTCTTCCCGCTCCAGAGGGGCTGACCGTTCTCGAACTTATCGGGCTCCGGCAGTTCGTCTGCCTCAACGCCCGCGAAGGTTAGCATCTGCTCAACCTCTGAGCGGGTGAAGTACGCCCCCTCGCGCGTGAGGAGGTAGCCGCCGGAGATGTGGTCCTGAATTCCGGCTATGAGCGGGCCACCGTACCTCGGTGAGATGATGTGGTTCTGAACTTCCATGAGGATCTTGGCCTCAGCCTGGGCCTCCTCGGTCTGCGGGACGTGGAGGTTCATCTCGTCACCGTCGAAGTCGGCGTTGTAGGGCGGGCAGACCGGGAGGTTGAGGCGGAAGGTTCTGTAAGGCATGACGCGAACGCGGTGGGCCATTATGCTCATCCTGTGGAGTGAAGGCTGGCGGTTGAAGAGAACGATGTCCCCATCTTCAAGGTGCCTCTCAACCGTCCAGCCGAGGTCAAGGAGTTCCTCGACTATTTTCTCGCGGTTGGTCTCCATTATGCGTATTCTCCTACCCTCCGGGTCGATCACGTAGTTGGCACCTGGGTACTTCTCTGGTCCGTTTAGAACCCTCTGCTTCAGCTTTTCAAAGTTGAACTCGGTGACCTTCTCGGGAACGGTTAGCTCCATAGCTATGGCCAAAGGAACGCCGACCTCGTTGATGCTTATCATCGGGTCGGGGCTGATGACTGTTCTTGCCGAGAAGTTGACACGCTTACCGCTGAGGTTTCCGCGGAAGCGGCCCTCCTTGCCCTTAAGGCGCTGTGAGAGCGTCTTAAGCGGCCTTCCGCTCTTGTGCTTGGCCGGCGGAATGCCCGATGTCTCGTTGTTGAAGTATGTGGTGACGTGGTACTGGAGGAGGTCCCAGAGGTCTTCTATAATCAGCTGCGGCGCTCCGGCCTCTATGTTGGACTTGAGGCGGTTGTTGATACGGATTATGTCAACGAGCTTGTGGGTGAGGTCGTCCTCGGCGCGAATGCCGCTTTCCAGGGTGATGGAAGGTCTCATGGTAACCGGCGGAACCGGGAGAACCGTCAGTATCATCCACTCCGGCCTAGCCTTCTCCGGGTCGAGGCCCAGAACCGGGAGGTCCTTGTCTGGTATCCTCTCAAAGCGCTCCCTTATCTCGCTGGGCATCATCCTGTGCTTGTACTCCTTGCCATCCTCGTCCTTTCTGAGCTCGTAGTAAACCGTTGGTCTCTCGAACTTTATCGGGAACTGCGGAGCACCGCAGTGCGGGCAGACCATCCTCTCCTTTGCCTTCTTGTGTATCTCCTTGATGAGCTTATCCTTGGCCTTCTTCCTGTCCCCTATGACCTCGAACTTGTGCATGTACTCCTCTATCTCCTCGTCAGTGAGCTTCACCCTACCGCATTCCCTGCAGGTGCTCTCAAGGAGCCTCTGGATTGTTTTGGCGAATCCAACGTGAATCACAGGACGGGCGAGTTCTATGTGGCCGAAATGACCGGGGCACTCCCCGGCCCTGGCACCGCAGGTCTCACAGCGAAGGCCGGGGTCTATGACACCAAGTCTCTTGTCCATGAGGCCGCCCTCTATGGGGTAGCCGTCATCGTCGTAGGTGTCGGGGACGCTTATCTCGGCCGCACTCATCTTCCTTATTTCCTGCGGTGAGAGGATTCCAAACTCAATACTCCCAATGACCTTTTTCATCGACTGCATGGCTCTCACACCCTATCCTTCAGCCTGAGGGAAGGCCTGATGACCATAGCCTTCAGCTCATCGAGGAGGAGTTTGAACGCGTAGCTCATCTCAACCCTGCTTATCCTCTCCTCCTCACCGCAGACCGGGCAGTAAACCTTTCCGCGGCGCTTGTCCTCTATGGCGATGTGTCCGCAGTTCTCACAGACCCATACCTCTGACTTGTCACTCTCCTCCAGAAGACGCTCGATGATGAGCATTGCAGCGCCGTGGCCTATAAGGACATCACGCTCCATCTCACCAAAGCGAAGACCGCCCTCTCTGGCCCTACCTTCGGTCGGCTGCTTGGTGAGCACCTGAACGGGGCCCCTGCTCCTTGCATGCATCTTGTCAGCGACCATGTGGTGCAAGCGCTGGTAGTAGATGACGCCGACGAATATGTCCGCCTCAAGCCTTCTGCCGGTTATGCCGTCGTACATGACTTCCCTTCCGTTGTGCTTGAAGCCAAGCTCCTCAAGCTCCTTCCTGAGCTTTTCCTCCGGTTCACCTATGAAGGCGGTTCCATCAACGCGCCTGCCAGTGAGAGCAGCGACCTTTCCGCCAATGGCCTCAAGGAGCTGTCCAACGGTCATACGGCTTGGAATACCGTGGGGGTTGACTATCAAATCGGGGACGATTCCGCCCTCAGTCCAGGGCATGTCCTCCTGCGGGACTATCATTCCTATGACACCCTTCTGACCGTGTCTTGAGGCGAACTTGTCCCCCAGCTCCGGGATGCGGAGGTCTCTGGTGGTGACCTTAACGAGCTTGGTCCCGTCCCCCGTCTCGGTCAGGATAACCTTGTCAACCACGCCCTGCTCACTCGGCCTTACAGCTATGCTCGTCTCGCGCCTCTCCTGGAGGGTCACCCCACCGAGACCGCTCTGTTCCTCAAGGAACCTGGGTGGCGAAGTCCTGCCAACGAGGACGTCCTTGCCCTCAACCTTGGATTCGGGGAAGATTATACCGTCCTCATCGAGGTTGCGGTAGTATCTGTCGCCAAGATAACCCTTTATCGTTGGGTCAGGCTTTTCAAAGCGGTCAGTCTGACCTCCAAGGTAGCGCTTCTCTTCAGCCTCGTACGTTCTGAAGAAGGTGCTCCTCCCGAGGCCGCGCTCGATGGAGGCCTTGTTCATTATAACTGCATCCTCCATGTTGTAACCGCCGTAGCTCAGCACCGCGACGATGAAGTTCTGACCGGCGGGCCTCTCCTCAAAACCAACGGCCTTCATTATCCTTGAGTTAACGAGCGGGACCTCAGGGTAATGCATGAGGTGGCCGCGCGTGTCAACCCTTATGCGGTAGTTGGCCGCACCAAAACCGAGGCTCTGCTTGGCCATACCGGCACCGTAGGTGTTACGCGGGGCGGCGTTGTGCTCCGGGTAGGGGACAAGGGAAGCGGGTATACCCAGGATGGCGGCGGGCATGAGTTCAAGATGGGTGTGCTCTTCCGTGACCTCCCACGGCCAGGTGGCCACGAGGGCGTTCTCCTCTTCCTCGGCGTCGAGGTACTCAATGACGCCCATCTTCACAAGATCGCTCCAGCTGAGGGCGCCGCTCTTTATACCCTCAACGTGCTCCCTCGTGAGCTTCGGCTTTCCGTTCTCGACTATGATGAGGGGCCTCCTTACCCTGCCGTCGTCGCTGTTTACGTAAACCTCCCTGACGTCCTCCTCCTCGTAGAGGGCCACGTTTATGACGTCGCTTATCTTTCCGCTTCTCCTATCCTTCCTTATGGTCTCCACAAACTTCCTGCCGTCCTCAACCGTCCCAATAAGAATACCGTTGAGATAGACCCTGTAAAGGCCAGGGCCCGGGCGCCTCTCCTCGATGGAAACGATGCCCAACCTGTTGAGGTACTCACGTATCTCCTCCTCGGGGATTCCAGTGGTTATCTGGGACATCAGGGCGAGGTTCTTGACGAGACCACAGTTCGGACCTTCAGGGGTTTCAGTCGGACATATCCTTCCCCAGTGAGTACCGTGAAGATCCCTCGCCTCGAAGTGAGGCTGTTCCCTGCTCAGCGGGGAGGTAACGCGCCTCAGGTGGGAGAGGGTTGACATGTAGTTTGTCCTGTCGAGAAGCTGGCTAACACCGGTCCTCCCCCCAGGCCAAGAACCGGTAGCGAGGGCGTGTTCGATCCTCTCGCTCAGGACGTCAGGCCTGACAGAGTTCCTCACGAAGCGCTGGATGTTCTCGAAGGTGTAGCGCTCACCCTTCCTCTGGTATGTCTTGGTCATCTGGTACTGCATGTCCTTAACGAGCTGGCCAAAGGCGACACGGAAGAGATCCTTCAGAAGGTCCCCGGCGAGCTTGAGCCTCTTGTTGGCATAGTGGTCCTTGTCGTCCTCTCCACGGAGGCCCAGAGAAAGCTCAAGAACCTTCAGCGCCATCATACCGAGGTAGTACGCCTTGGCGCGCCTGTTTTCGGGTTCAATGCCCATATGGGGCAGGAGGTTGTTGTCGATGATGTGCTCGGCCCTTCTCAGCCTGTACTCCCTGGGCTGGCCCGGAAGGGCAAGTTTGCCTATGTAGTCCATGGCTTCTTCCTGAGTTCTGATGTCCCCGGCATCTTCGAGATTGTCGAAGAGAACTTGCTGTATTCTCGGGTCGTCGCTGACGGCCTCCACTATCTCCTTGTCGGTAATAAGACCAAGAGCACGCATGGCATAGACGAACTTAACCGGTTTGGGAACGTTGGGGATGTTAACGTAAAGGAGGCCGTCCTTCTTTCTCTCAACTGTGATGAGGGCACGGTATCCATGCCTGTATGAGAAGACCTTGGCCAGTATCCTGTTCTGCCTGTCATCGCGCTCGACGAGGGTTTTGTTTGGGGCGAGGTCCTCGATAGATACTATAACCCTTTCAGAACCGTTTATAATGAAGTATCCGCCGGGGTCCTTTGGGTCTTCACCAAGCTCCTCAAGCTCCTTATCGCTCAGGCCGTTAAGTCTGCAGACTTTGGATTTGAGCATTATCGGAAGCTCCCCCACTCTCACCTCGGTGGGCTCCTGCTCTATACCATTAACGACAGGAATGAGCTCAAGAAAGAGGGGAGCCGAATAGGTCAGGTTCCTTATCCTCGCATCCATGGGATAAAGGGGCCTCCTCTGCCCCTGGGCTTCCTGGAAGATGGGCTCTCCAATGCGTATTTTGCCGAACTTCACCTCGAAGTTGGGTATGTCCGGCTTCACGCCGCCGAACTCGTCTATGACCTCCTGGAGGCCGTGGTCGATAAATGCGTTGTAAGAGTCAAGGTGTTGCCGCACAAGGCCCATTTCCTTCCAGTATGACTCCATAACGAGCCAGAGGTCGTCCGGAGTAACATCAACAACGGTAGGTCCTCTAACACTCATGTTCTCACCCCAGAATCATCCTTCGACCACAAGGCGGTAGTAGTAGTAAACGCCCGCGGTGGGACTCTTTCTTTTGATTTCGATCACATCACCGGGTTTGGCCTCAAGCTCAACGGCTGCCGGGTCAGAAGCGAGTATCTGTGGAAGCTGAGAGAGTTTGATACGATATTTTCTGAGGAGCTCCTCCTTCTCATCCTCAGTGAGTACCCTATGCTCCGGCACCAGTTCGTGCATGAACACGTTAAATTCTTTCTTCGCCGCCACCGAGAAATGCCCCCTTACAGTTTTTCAGAATGATTGACACTACCCCCCGGTCTGGCTTCACCTATATAAGCTTTTCGTGGTTGGAGTGCGGTGGGGGGTTTATAGAGGTTACGAAAAGTTTAAGAAGGAGTTTTTGAGCGGAAAGATGCCCTGAGGAACATCAATGTACACCCAGGCCATCGGGGACAAGATCCACCCTGCGCAAAATTTTTAAACGTAGCTCCCGATACACCCTTCGCGCGGTGGTAGTCTAGCCTGGTCTAGGACACCGGCCTCCCAAGCCGGTAACCCGGGTTCGAATCCCGGCCACCGCACCATTACAAACTTCGCGCAGGCGAAGTTTGATCAAGGTTCGTGATTCTCCTTTAAAACGGTGTTTTGGTTGGATTTCTCATTGGAGTTGCTTTTTGGATGATGGATTCTTCATCAGGCGCGTTTTTTCAAGCGGGTTCAGGTTTTTAGCGCTCCGAAGGAGCGCATTTTTAGTGAACCCCTCAAGAGGGGACCTTACATTAGAATCCACTCTCTAATGCTCCAAGTTTATCGTGAAATCCTTTTAAGTACTGGAGCCTTAATGAAGAATCACAAACTTTGATGAAACTTTGCACTGCAAAGTTTCAGCGCCGCTTTCACTTTCGTTCAAGCGTCCTGACGGATGGCGGAAAGATCGCGTGCTTTTCTAAGAGTGCAAATTTCGAGGGGTTTACTCATCAATTGTCATTTCATACTGTTTGCTCTCCTCAAGGCGTCCGAAGGACGCCAGAATAAAAAGCAAACCTGTTGGGGGAAAGGGATTAAAAGCCAGCATTTATTTCCCCTCTGGTGATAGAGATGAAGGTCCACTACGAGTGTTTCTCCTGTGCTGCGAACCAGTGCCGGAGGATAGTTGAGATGGGAACAGATGATCTCGAACTCAGGAAGAAAGGTGTCATCGAGGCCGCGAAGCTGATGGCGAACATCAGCGAAGACTCCATTCCAGCTATCTTTGGAAGTGAGGTCTTTCTCGGCGTGTACAGGGCCATAGGAAATGATGATCCGTTTAAGGACTACAAAGAGCTCTCCAACAGACTTGGGGAAAAGGTGGTGGAAGACCTCAAAAAGGAGAAACCCGATATCAAAACGGCTCTGAAGCTCGCTATCATCGGAAACGTGATAGACTTCGCGGTCGGTTATTCCCCTGAGAAGATTGAGGAGGACGTTAGGGCGATGATCAACGAGGAGCTCTACGTTGACCACTCGGATGAGCTTTTTGAGGCCCTTAAAAGTGCAAATACACTCCTCTACATCACAGACAACTGCGGGGAGATTTACTTTGACAGGCTTTTCATGGAGGAGATTAAGGATACCTTTCCGCATCTCAAAATCTACGTTGCGGCGAAGGAAGGGCCGATAATCAACGACGCCACCGTTGAAGACCTAAGGAAAGCGGGTTTTGAGGAGTTCTCCGAAATTATCTCCACTGGCACGAGGATAGTCGGCGTTCCACTCGATCGGGTCTCCGATGAGTTCAGGGAAGTATTTGAGGGGGCTGATGTGATAATCTCAAAGGGTCAGGGCAACTTCGAGACCCTCAGTGAAATAAAGGACAGCAGGATATTCTACCTGCTCAAAGCGAAGTGCGGGCCAATAGCGAGGGAGCTTAACGTTGTCCAGGGCAGTTTGGTGTGCATGAGAGGCTGAGCTGACAGGCGGAGATTGATTGAAACTTTGGACCTGAAAGTTCTGTGCGCGGCACTTTGGGAGGGGTCTGGTGATCAAAGAACCTTGAAGATCATCTTCATGGCTATTAGATACAGAATTATGCCGATTACCTTCTTTACCTGTTCTGAGCTCATCTTGAAATGCATTAGGTGGGTCCCGAGCCAGCCCCCCGCTATCGCCGAGATGGAGACAACCCCGAGGAGCTTCCAGTCGAGCGTGCCCATCCCCCAGTAAGTTATGAAGCCGCTCAGCGATGAGAAGAAGACCACCAGAGCCGTTGTCGCGGCCACCTTCTTTGGCTCGTATCCGAGCATTATTAGGGTTGGACTTATTATACCACCTCCTCCAACACCGAGTAGTCCCCCGAGGAACCCTGCCAGACCCCCGATGAGCGAGCCCTCGATGATGTGGTTCCCGTTCCCGTCCCTTGGCTTTGGCTTGAAGAAAATCATCATTGTCCCTGAGTACAGGAGGAAGGCAATGAATATCCAGAGAACGTATTCCTTGGGTATGAATCTCCCTGAGTAAGCTCCAATTGGAGCGGAAACCGTTGCCACAACCAGTATCGGAAGGCCGAAGCGGTGGTCGAGCTTGCCGTGCCTGATGTTCTTAATCGTTGCCGAGAGCATAGAGAGGGTGTTTATGAAAAGGCCCGTGGGCTTTGCTACCATGAGCGGTATTCCGAGCCATGTCATAGTCGGGACTATGGCTATCGCACTTCCTACTCCACCAATGGAAAAGACGACGCTCAGGATAAACGCTATTATGCCGATGATTATGCAGTCCATTAGGCTCACCTCATTTTAGTTGCCCTGCCGAATGAAATGGTACTCATTTAAAAAGTTTTTGAGACGTTGAACTGTTTTGGTAGGGTAACTTTTTTAAGCCCCCCTAAAATCTTCTTGTGTGAAAGAAAAAACAGATGGGGGGAGGTTCATGGAAAAGCTGAGGAAGTTCAACCCCGCCGTTTTTGCCAGCGTGATGGGTACGGGTGCTGTTGCCATAGCGTCATACCGTTATTCTGATTATTTGAGCTGGTTACGGGAAATTGGGGTTGGGCTGACTTACTTAAACTTCGTCCTCTACTTCGTCCTGCTCGTTCCGTGGCTTTTAAGGTGGGTACTCTACCGGAAAGAAGCTCTGGAAGACCTCAGACATCCTTCCAAGGGTCATTTCTATGGCACAAGTGGTGCAGCCACCATTGTTCTCTCCGCACAGGCGTTGGTGATATTGAAAAATCAAACCGTAGCATGGTACCTGTGGATCTGGGGTCTTGTTTTGACGTTCATATTCGCCTTCTGGATGTCCTATGAGGTGTTCATAGCGGGGGAAGTTGATCTCAGACATCTTTCGCCGGCCTGGTACATCCCTCCCGTTGCCCTCGTGATAATTCCCTTTGGGGCGGCCTTCATGAGAACGACCGCGGGTTATACCCAGGAACTGACGGTCATCGTTAATTATCTTGGCTGGGGAGCGGGCTTCTTCCTCTACCTCGTGCTCTACGCAGTCGTGACGCTCCGCTTCATAAGACACGAACTCATGCCTCCCCAGATGGCTCCCCTCATCTGGATGAACCTCGGCCCCATTGGAGCGAGCATAACGGCGCTTTTCTCGTTAGTGAAAAACTCCACGATACCAATACCAGTAGAGCCCTTCATGGCCTTTGCATTTTTCCTCTGGGGGCTCGGTTTCTGGTGGCTGGTGATGGCAACAGCAATGACGCTTCACTACATCAAGAATCTGAGCCTCCCGTACAGTGGCTCATGGTGGGCCTTTGTCTTCCCGCTTGGGGCCTTTGTGAACGCCACAAAGGACCTGGGAGGCGCATTTGGGCTAAAGCTCATGTCGCACTTTGGATTTCTTCTTCTATGGCCCCTCCTGGCCATCTGGCTGGTAACCGCAGTAAAAATGATTGACCCTAAGAGGAGCGAGAAGAGCTGATGCATTCGCTCTCTTTCTCCTCCAGCTCTATTATCTTTCTGAGTATGCACTCGAGAACGTTAAGCTCCTTTTTAATCTCTTCAAGCTGGCGCTTTCTGCCCTCATCCGCTTCATCCACGAGCCTCTCGACAATAACCTTCAGCGGCTCGATCTCCCGTTCTAAAGTATCTTTGGGTATCTTAAGGAACTTCTCGAGGAATACTGGAACGGCGGTGAAGTACTTTACCCTGCTCCTCCTCTTGCAGATGACGAAATACTCCCTCGTAAGCTTGCTGAGGGCTATTGAAATCGAGGATCTGCTGAGCCCGGTTTCCTTCGCGAGTTCAGATATTGTCATTGGCTTCCCGTGGAAGAGGAGAATGGCATAGACCCTGCCCTCGGTGGAGCCGTAGCCCCACCGGGTGAGCATTCTCTCCACAATCTCTATGAACTTCGCTTTGTCCTTGGCTTTCTCTGCCATTTTGGTCCCCCGGACTAGTAGTAGGCACCTCCTTTATAAAAATCTTCCCGAAAAAAGAAAACGAAGGGAGTTTTAAAATCGAAGGGATCATTCCTTGGCAGTGGCTATGATGGCACCGCCGATCAGAGCAATCCATGCACCGATAGTCCAGAAGCCTCCATCGAAGGGCATCGTTATAAGTGCCAGGATGACGATGCTCCATCCCACTGCCGCAGGGCTCTTCTTGTAGTAGTAGGCCAGACCCATTATGAGCAGGCTCAGGATTATCTCAACCCAGCCGACTGTCGTGTAGCTTCCGTAGTGCCATCCGTAGAAAGCCTTGTTGGCCAGAACCACTATACCATCTATCAAGATCAAACAAGCCCCGCAGAGGGCCGTCCAGAGGCCGGTTTTCGCAGAGACCATCCCAATCACCTCCAAGGGTTTTCATTATGGGGTCTGTTTTTAACTATTTAAATTTTTCGGTTATTTTGAAAATGTCAAAAATAGCTAACATAACGAAAACTTTATACGCGCTTTCCACCAACTCCCTATTGGTGATGAAGATGAGTGCTGAAGAGGGTGTTGAAGCTGAGATCAAGGAATCCGGGGGAAATCAGCTCTCAACGGCACTTACGGCCTTCAAACTCATCCTTGGAAACCCGTTGTCAAGGGCACTCCTCAGGCCGATGCTCAAGCGCTACGAGATAAACGGCAGGGAGCTGCCGGCTTTGTACTGGGCACTGAGCGTTTACGCAGGAGAGAGCCTCAACGAGCCGATGATGATTCGTTTCCAGGCAGAGACGCTGAAGCTCCTCCTCAAACTCGGCATAAAGCTCGCTCATGGTGACGAGGAGGCGGTAAAAGAGGCCCTTCTCCGCGACCCGCACATAAGGCGCGGCATCTGGGTCGTCCTTGAGGGCATAGCAAAGTATGGAGTAACGGTTCCGCAGAGACTGGCGGGACCCTTCCTCATCGTCTGGAACTTCACCAACATGTGTAACTTCCGGTGTAAGCACTGCTACCAGAGGGCCGATAGACCCCTTCCGAGTGAGCTTTCACTGGAGGAGAAGCTGAACCTTGTTGACCAGCTCGACAAAGCTGGAGTCGCGGCGGTCGCCATAAGCGGCGGCGAACCAACCATCCATCCCGACTTCTACCGCATCGTAAAGGAGCTCGCAAGCAGGGGGATCCACACTTCCGTGGCCACAAACGGCTGGACTTTCGCGGACAGGGAGAAGCTGCAGAAGGCCGTTGACCTCGGGTTAAAGTACGTCGAGGTCAGCGTTGACTCCGCTAAGCCCGAGAAGCACGACGAGTTCCGCGGTATCCCTGGGGCCTGGGAGCATGCGACGAAAGCCCTTGAGAATGCCGTTGAGCTGGGGGTAATCCACGGCATGGCGGTAGTGATGGACAAAGAAACCTACGGCGAGATAGACGACATCCTCGACCTGGCGGAGAGCATAGGCGTGAAGCGTGTCATCTTCTTCAACCTCGTGCCAACGGGAAGGGCGGAGGAAATGGTCAAGGTGGACCTCTCTCCGGAGGAGCGCGAAGAGTTTATGAAAGAGGTTTACCACCAGATGAAGAAGAGGAAGCTTGAGATATTAACCACCGCCCCGCAGTACGCGAGGGTAACCCTGCTGGAGAGCGGAGGTAAGAACGTAACGCCAGCGCACTTCTACATCGGTGAGAACAACGCGGTTAGGACCCTCGCTGAGTTCATCGGCGGATGCGGTGCCGGAAGGATATACTCCGGGATAGAGCCGGACGGAACGGTGGTTCCCTGCGTCTTCCTTCCATTGCCCGTTGGAAACGTCCGTCTGAAGCCGTACAAGCAGATATGGGAGGAGAGCAACATCTTCAACCTCCTGCGCGATAGGGACAACTTCACCGGCAACTGCAGAAACTGCCCCTACAGGAACATCTGCGGCGGTTGTCGGGCGAGGGCCTATCACTACACCATTGATTTGCTTGGTGATGATCCTGGATGCATTATAAATAAGCGCCTGTGGGAGCAGCTCGTTAAAGAAGGGAAACCCAAAGGCATCAGCGAGGTCAATTGGGTCGATGAGACCGTTGTCCTGAGGGGACCTGCCCTTTATATACCCGGATACTATAGGGCTGTTGAAGCGACCGGGGAGAAGCTCCTTTCCTCTGTCTCAACGGGGCATGGGGTTAAGGCATACCGTCTCTAAATCCTCCTGCCCTTTCAATAATTAATTTTCAACGTATCTCCCATTCGCCCAGTAGACCCTTGATTATCAGCTCCGCCGCCTCTTCTTCAGTTAGTCCCTTCGCCATGAGCTGGACCAGCTGGGCCTCGTTTATCCTCCCTATCGAGGCCTCGTGCGTGAGTTCCGCTTTATCGTTCCTCACTCTCAGCAGGGGGACCGTCTGGACGTCGGCTTCTCCCTTCACAACCTCATGGCACTCAACGTGGCCCTTCGCGTAGTCCCCAAGGCCATACGCTTCGTTCACGACGTTTACCCTCGACTTATCGAACGCTATAACCGTGCTCTTCAGGTTGCCCCGAGAGTAAGTGCCCTCCAGCAGGAGGACCTCTTTGATCTCGACCGAGTCGTCTTTGACGGCTTTGACCTTCGAGGTCATCTCAGTAACGGCCCCATCGCCTAATTTTGCCATCATCTCAAGCTTAAGCTCCCTCGCGCGGTGCTTCGTGAGCGAGAACTTTCCGGTGTAGCGACCACATCTCTCAACATCCACTTCTGTCCTGCTCACCATCCTGACCCCTTCGCCGTGTATGTGCTCGTCGTCGTAGAGCACCGAGGAGTTCTCGCCGATCGTTATCCTCGATATCGCCTCATGGGTGAAGTCCTTCGCGTAGGGAAAGATGCAGTGGGAGGTGAACTTCACCTTCGAGTTCTTTCCAACAGTGATGTTGAACTCAACCCTCTGGTAGCCCTCGCCCTTGAGGTAGCCGGTGCAGAGGTGGATGGGAAAGGGAAGTTCTACCCCGTCTGCTATCCTCACGTCAGCCCTCACGCCGTTTTCTATCTCCTCTCCTCTTATCTTAACCCCGGGGACGTTGTTGAGGCCGATTATCTTGCTTCCGCTTATGATTATCGCGGCTATCCTGCCCCCAAAGAGCGACGTGTCAAGCCCCTCGCGCTCGTATATATCGAGCAGGGCCTCGTACTCCTTCACGCGGTCAACCTTTATCGTCATGGCGAACCCTCCACGAAGAGGCACCTTCCGCAGGTCTTCCTGTAGTACTCAACGACCTCCCGCGAGAAGCCCTTCTTGACGAGCCTGCCGGCGCAGACGAAGTATGCAAAGTCAGTCTTTCCAGCTATCTCCTCGTGGTGCGTGATCAGGATAACCGTTGTCCCCGCCCTTTTGAACCGGCCCAAAAGCTCCTCAATAAGCTCGCCGGCGGTTATGTCGAGGCCAGAATCCGGCTCGTCCAAGATGACGTACCTCGGCCTGAGGAGGAGCGGGGAAGCCAGCTCAATCCTCTTCCTCTCGCCGCCGCTGAGAGTTTTATCAATTAACCTGCCCGCGTAGAGTTCATGGGGGAGGCCGACAAGCTCAAGTGCCTCCCTTATCTCATCCTCCTCAACCTTCAGCTTCCCGCCGAGGGTGAGGTACTCCCTGAGCCTTATCCCCTCGTAGCGCGCCGGCTCCTGCCAGGCCATGCTTATCCCCAGTCTGGCCCTCTCGGTAACGCCAAGCCCCGTGATATCCCTTCCATCGAGGAGAACCTCACCGGCGGTGGGCTTCAGCTCACCCATCAGGATCCTCGCTATCGTTGACTTTCCCGCGCCGTTGGGGCCGAGTATCGAATAGCTCATTCCCTCCCTGAAGGTCATGTTAACACCGTGAAGGATTTTCCGACCGTTTTTCTCATACTCAATGTTTCTCAGACAGAGCATTTTTATCAATAATTTTCACATGAATTTAGATTTAAAATTTTCTGGGCAGAAATGTCCAGAACCAATGGTTAAGAACAAATACATTTGAAAAATGTTTTAAATGAATGAAATTTTATATAGATTGAGGTGAACGAAAATGGCCGATGTTAAGGCCCCTGTCATAGGAAAGGATGCTTTGGGAAGGGAAGTTAAGGATCTGAGTGTTGTCCCGTGGTGGGGTGTCGATAGAAAGGAGATAGAATGGTATCCCCGGATAAATTATAGCGTCTGCGCTCGCTGCGGCCTCTGCTTTGTTACCTGTGGGAGAAGGGTCTTTGACTGGGACACTGAAGAGGGGAAGCCCATCGTTGTGAGGCCCTACAACTGTCTCGTGGGATGTAACACATGCTCAATGGTCTGTCCGTGCAACGCCATTGAGTTCCCGCCGAGAGAGTACGTCAAAAAGCTCGTCGTGGAGTACGGAGTCATACGAAAGGCCTTTGAGATAACAAGACCCCTGACGAAGAAGGACGAAAGAACGAACGGGGCGGAGAGTGTGTTCAATCCCTGACGACAGTTATAGTATCTCTCCTTCTTATCCTTGCTTTGGTTGTTTAGTCCCCTTTCTTACGCTTAAACCATTATGCTATTCTCTGCCCTCCGAACTTAGAATCGCCATCCTAACTGCCCTCTCCCTGGCATATAGTGCTTTTGTCCTCACACCTGTCAGCCTCAAGCTGAACCGTCACGTGGGTTATCCCGTACTTCTTCAGCTTTCCTTCAATTTTGTCGATTATCCACTGCGCCTCGCTTATCGGCATGTCGTCAACCTCAACGTGGCACTCGAAGTGGATTTCCTTCTCCCCTATGCGCCAGGCGTGGAAGTGATGGGCGTTCTTAACGCCGGGGATGGATTCTATTTCGGCCTTTATCGCCTCAAGGTCAAGCTCCGGCGAGGCCTCCATGAGGACCTCGACGCTCTCCTTCAGTATCTCGTAGCCCTCCCTCAGGATGTAGAGCGAGATCAGAACCGTTACCAGTGGGTCAACCCAGGTGACGTTCCACTTGATTATCAGGATTCCGCCGATGACGACCGCTACCGAGGAGAGGGTGTCGCTCATGAGGTGCAGGTAAGCGGAGCGGACGTTCATGCTCTCGTGGGCGTGGCTGTGGAGTAGAAAAACCGAGAGGAGGTTGGCGGCGAGGCCTATCAACGCGACCCCGAGCATCAGCGGACCGTCTATCGGCTCCGGGTTTTTGAAGCGCCTGTAAGCCTCAACCAGGAGGAAGAGGGAAACTCCAACGAGAACCGCGGAGTTCATGAAAGCCACGAGGATTTCGGCCCGTTTATAGCCGAAGGTGTACTTCTCGTTGGCCTTTCGCTCACCGATTTTTATCGCAAAGTAGCTCGCGAGCAGGCTCATGCTATCACTGAAGTTGTGGAGTGAGTCGCTGAGCAAAGCCAGGCTCCCGGAGAGGATTCCGCCGATTACCTCGGCGATCGTGATGACCAGGTTGAGAGCTATCGAGAAGGCCATCCTGCCCTCAAGCTCGCCGTGGTGATGGTGGTAATTGTGGTCGTGCGACATGTTAATAACTCCAGCCGGGAAAATTAAAACCTTCCGGAACCGGCTTTGAGGCCTTTTAAAGCCTCATCTATCTTCATGGCCTCATCAACGATGACCATCCTAACCCCGCTGAATCTAAAATCATCTTGCCCTTAGGGCAGTCAGTCCGCGAGATTATGGCGTTAACGCCGAGATTGACCAGGAAGAGGGCCACCTTTGAACCCGCTCCGTAAGGCTCCCGCCTGTAGGGGTTCTCGATAACCTTGACCCCTTTAACCTCTCCTTCCTCAAGCTCGACCAGTGTGAAGGTTTCCCGCCCGTACCAAGCTTCCGTGAACCTTGTCATCGAGGCCTCCTTTGGAGGTTGGAATTGCGACCAGCGTTTTCACCACCGGCCGAAAATGAGTGAAAGAATTTTTAAGCGTAGTGCCAACACTCCTCCGGTGATTCGATGGAGAGGCTTGAGTACAGGGCGGAACTCGAGTGGGACGGCAACGTCGGGAGCTTCGCGAGGGTCAGGGAGTTTCAGCTGAGAACCGATACAAACACCGACGGGGGCAACGAGGGGGCCTCTGCCCGCCGAATACCTGCTAACCGCAATAGGCGGCTGTCTGACGATAAACTGGGGAAGGCTCATAAAGAAGATGCGCCTCAACGTCGAGGAGATGAGCATAACAGTTGAAGGCTGGAGGAACCTCAAGGAACCCCAGCTCCAGGAGATAACCTACCGCGTGAGGATTGTAACGGATGCGCCGGAGAAGAAGATACTCCGCGTCAAAGAGCTGGCCGAGAAGTACGGAACCGTCTTCAACACCGTCGGAAAGGAGAAAATAAAAGGAGAGGTAGAGATAATCCGGCGTGGAAGCTCCTGATGTTTCTTACCATTCGTCGTCTTCTTCCAGAAGTCCATACTTGTGGAGGTCTCTTTTGAGCTCTTCAACTGCTCTCGTGATGTCGTTCTCATCCTTAGCCCCTGAAACCACAACTTTTCCGCTGTTGAAGATGAGTATGGTCATCCTGGAGTTCCTGACCCTGTAAACCACTCCGGGGAATATCTCCGGCTCGTACTCAACATTGGGCAGCGTTAGCGCTATCTCATCGAGTTCCACTCGTCCGAGCCCAATGTCCCCTGCGGCCACGACGTTCTGAACGGTTATCTCCGGTTCCCCCCTGAACTTCATCCCCATCCTTTCAAGTGTCTGCTTGAGTTTTTCTGTGGCCTCTCTTACCGTTTCAACACTCCTGGCTCCAGTGCAGACGAGTTTTCCGGAGTTGAATATCAGGAAGGTGACCCCGAACGAGCCCATCTTGTATGCTGCCCCCGGAAAGACTGAGGGGTCGTATCTTACGGGGTCGAGTTCTTCTGCGACCCGCGTAATATCTATCGGACCATGAAGGTCGATGGAGGTCACAACGTTCTCAATTTTAAGGGGCATATAACCCACCACCGCTAGTTACTCCATCCTACCTTAACTTTAACGGCAGTCCAGGGAGTTTCCCATACCATTATCTCATCATTCCCGTAAAAGTCTGGACTCACGTGAACCTCTTTTCCAGCACCTTCCTGTGGATGGCCACGCCGGTGAAGAAGAAAGCCATCCCGAAGAGAACCAGCATCCCGAGGTCAATCCACAGTGGAAGGTAGCCACTCCCGAGCGAGTGCCGTAAGGCATCAACGTAGTATGTTAAAGGCGAGACGTAGGAGACGAGCCTTCCGTAGGAGGGAAGGTTCTCCAGCGGGACGAAGATGCCGCTTATGAAGAGGAGCGAGAACTTCACGAGCGAGGTCAGCATCATAACATCCGCCGGAACGTCGGTTGGCGGATACGAGGAGAGGAGCACCGTCATCGCTGAGAAGGTTCCGACCGCGAGGAGCGTTGCTGTAATGAAAATCGCCCATTCCAGGCCGAGCGAGAAGTAGAGCATCGCGGGAATCGCTATGGCGAAGGTTATGGCGAGGCCGAAGTAGAGCGAAGCCTGGAAGTCCCCGAGGAGGACGGTTGTGAGCGACACTGGAGCGGTTATGAGTCTCTCAAAGGTCCTCCCGCGGCACTCCCAGGGGATTATCGTCGGGCCGACGGCAGTCGAGGTGAAGAAGGCGGTCATCGCTGTTAAGCCGACGAAGAGCCTGTCCTGGGGGAGGTTCCTGCCGATGAGGAAGGCCAGGAAGAGGAAGAAGGGAAAGAGAAGGCCCATTATGACGACCGGCCCCTTGAGGTAGAAGATGAGCATGTCCTTCTTGGCTATAGCGAAGGAGCGCTTTATCTGTTCAATCATTTTTATCACCAACCAGCTCCATGAACACATCTTCCAGCGAGGGCGAGAGCGTCCTCAAACTCACTATTCTCAGCTTCTCCCCCTCTGCATAGCGGACGAGTTCCTTAACCGTTGCATCCGGGTCCTTAGTGTAGATTTTCACCTTGTCGCCCATGGTTTCAACTTTCAAAGCTGAGGAGAGAACCGACGGGTCAAACTTCATCGGCTCGAAGCTCACCTCGACCGAGACGCGCCCCTTAACGAGTTGCTTCAGCTTCTCGGGGGTGTCTATCGCTATCAGCTTGCCCTTTCTGATTATGCCGATCCTCTCGCAAAGCTCGTTCGCGTCGTCCATGTTGTGGGTTGTGAGGAATATCGTCTTTCCGGCCTTCTTCTCCTCCCGGATGACGTCCTTTATGAGGCGTGCGCTTATCACATCCAAACCGCTCGTTGGCTCATCTAAGAAGTAAAGCTCCGGATCCGCTATCATCGCCATCGCGATTATTAAACGCTGCCTCATGCCCTTTGAGAAGCCCCTGACCTTAACGTTCCGCTTTTCGTAGAGGTCAAACTCCCTGAGGAGTTCAAGCGAGCGCTTTTCTATCTCGGCCTTTGACATCCCGTAAAGCTCGCCCATAAGCCTGAGGTTCTGCATGGCCGTTAAATCAACGTAGGGGTTGGCCATCTCGGGGACTATGCCGGTTTTCTCCCTCGCCTTTATCTTCTCGCGCTCGTTGAGCATGTCGTAGCCGAGAACCCTTACCTCGCCGGAATCGGGCTTTAGAACGCCCGTGAGCATCCTTATCGTGGTGGTTTTACCGGCACCGTTCGGGCCGAGGAAGCCGAACACTTCGCCGGACTTGACTGAAAAACTCACGCCTTTAACGGCCTGAAACGAGCCGTAGTACTTGGTAAGATTGACCGCCTCTATGGCTTTCTCCATCGTTCACACCATTATGAAAATAGTTTCAAGGATTAAAAAGGTTGGGATGATCACGGAAGTGCGCAAGCCCTTCGGATCCACAACCCCACGCAGAATATCTTTCGTATAAAGGGCATTTCACCTGAACTAAAACTTATATATTGTTTGAAGGAGTGACCTTAGGTGAGCCTAATGAAGGAAGATTACCCGAAGTTATTCGAGCCGATCAACATCAGAAAGGTCCAGCTCATGAACAGGGCGGTCTTCCCGCCGATATCGACGAACTTCGCCCTGGAGAACGGCAGGCTGACGGAGAAGTTTGTCAAACACTACGAGAGGCGCGCGAGGGGCGGCGTCGGCCTGATAATCGTCGAGAACACCTCTATAGACTTCCCGGAAGGAAAGCACATGCCCTTCCAGCCGAGGATAGACTCAAAGGCCGTCCTCAAGGACTGGGAATGGCTGGCTTTTGAGGTCCACAAGTACGAGGGGGTTAAGCTCTCCATCGAGCTCGCTCATGAGGGCTGGAAGAAGATAGGTGTCGACTACCTCTCTCCGGAGAAGATTGAGGAGCTTGTGGAGAAGTTCGCCTACTCCGCGAGATTAGCCATGGAGGCGGGCTTCGACATGGTTGAGATCCAGGGCGCCCACGGTCTCCTCGTGAACCAGTTTCTGTCGCCGCTGACAAACCACCGCGACGACGAATGGGGCGAGCCGACGAGGTTCGCCGTTGAGGTGAGGAAGCGCATAGCGGAGGAGTGCGGCCGGGACTTCCCGGTTACGATAAGGCTCGCGGTGGATGACTTCCTTGAGGGCGGCATAAACCTGAGCATGGGGCGCGAGATAGCTTTAGAGCTTGCCAAAGCGGGCTACGACATGATACAGGCCGACATCGGATTAGGCCCGAAGGAGAAGCGCCTTGAACCGATGCACTATCCCCAGGCCTGGCGCGCCTATTTAGCGGAGAAGATAAGGCCCCTACCTGTTCCGGTGGCGGCGGTCGGAATGATAAGGGAACCAAAAGTTGCGGAGAGGGTTCTTGAGACCCAGGCCGACTTGGTCGTCCTCGGGAGGACGCTCATAGCCGACCCCGACTGGGTGAAAAAGGTCGCCGAGGGTAGGGAGCACCTCATAAGGCGCTGTATAGGCTGCAGCGAGTGCATCAAAGCAGTCCATGACGAGAAGGGGCCGATAAGGTGCGGCGCCAACGCCAACGTCGGGAACGAGGAAGATGTTTCCCCCGCTCCGAGGAAGCGCGTTGTGGCGATAATCGGTGCCGGCCCCGGCGGACTTGAGGCGGCGAGGGTGGCGGCACTTAGGGGACACGAGGTTCACCTCTTCTACGAGGTCTTCGGCGGCCAGCTCGTCCTCGCGAAGGTTCCTCCGGGGAAGGAGAAGATAGGCTGGCTCATCGAGTACTACCGCAACGTTTTGGCGGAGATGCCCAACGTCCACCTCCACGAGGGGAAGGCCACCAAGGAGGACGTCATGAAGTTCAAGCCGGAGGCGGTGGTGATAGCGACCGGCGCGAACCCGATACTCCCCTGCTCCGGCGAGAGGGGCCTAATAATCCCCTTCGACAGGATTCTCAGGGGAGAGGTGAAGGTGGAGAACAAGGACGTCCTTGTAGGTGGTGGGGGACTCGTAGGGGTGGAGACGGCCCTTTATCTGGCCCAGTTCAACAACCGCGTGAAGATAATCAAGCGCACTCCCGCGGTGCTTCCAAACGTCGAGAGGATAACCCGCGGCTACCTCCTGCGGGAGCTTGAGGAGAAGGGGATTCCGATTTTAACCGGCAGGAGCTTTGTCAGTGCCGGAGATGGCTACGCTATCGTCGAGAACACCGAGACCGGGGAGAAGGAGATGATAAAGTGCGACGTCATCGTCGGGGCCTTCGGCATGAGACCGTATGTCCCCTTCGTCATAGACGGCGTTGAGTACCACATAATCGGGGACGCGAAGTCCGTGAGGAACATAGCGAGCGCCGTTAAGGAGGGCTACGAGGTCGGGAGGAAGCTCTGAGTTTTCTCTCCACTTTCCCTATTCTCCCATCCCATGGAAAAGCTGATTAACCATTCCTACCAAAGGCCATCGTGGTCGGGATGCGCCGGGTCTGGTGCGGTGAAAACGGGGCTGGAGTGAACGACGGAGCCCTGCGGAATAGGGTCAAGGAAATCCTTTCAAAGGCAGAACTCGTCCGGAAGGGCGGAAAAATAATCGTGTTCGTCGATGGGAATAAAGTTGGAAAGCTGAGGTTCGAGGCACCGCTCGATGAGCTTGAGGTCGAGAGCGCATGGAAGAGTCCCTTCGGGGTAAAGGTCGAGCTGAGCTGGCGGGGAAAGTTCGCCGGAACGCTCCTCCTGAGGGAGTGACATGAAAGCTAAGGAGCTTTTGAAGTTCGAGTTCCTCAGTCAGGGAAGCATAGGAGCAGCCGAGGGGCTTGCCGAGGCCTTCTTCGGCGTGATCATGACGAGGATGGGAGCTTCGCCCTTCATGCTGGGCCTCCTTGGTAGTTCAGCCTACGTCTCGAACCTCTTCTCTCCCCTCTGGGCCAAAGGCTCACGAAAGGCAGGGGCAAAGAGGCTTGTAATCCTCTCATTAATCCTCGCCTCGCTCTTCATAGCCCTGAGCGCCTTCACCGAAAGCGCGGTTCCCTTTCTGATCTTTGTCTTCCTCTACTACATCGCCTACGGCGTCAGGGAGGTCCTCTACCCTTTGATAGTCGAGAAGGTCTACGGCTACCTTGAGGCCCTTGGGCACGCCGAGGTGGCCTACACGATAGCCTACACCGTTGCAGCCGGAATAGCGGGCTATGTAATGGATTCCTGGAGCTACAGGGTGGCCTTCTTCGTTGCCGCAGGCCTGCTCCTCCTCGCGGCGCTCTCAAGGCTCCCGTTTCCTGACGTTAAAGGTGACGCCAAAGAAAAGGTCGAGCCGCCCTACAGGGACAAGCTAATTCTCAGGATGGTCACGATGTTCATGGTGGCGGGAACCGGCATGCTAATGATGCTCCCGGCCATCCCAATCCTTGAAGTTAGGGCCTTGGGACTGTCTAACGGGGTCATAGGCATCGCGATAGCCCTCAACAGTCTCTCCTACATGCTCTTCTCCGAGCTGTGGAGCAGGCTCATAAAGAGGCCATCCCATGTGGTTAGGGTCTTTCAGGCGGGCTTTACGGCGCTCTTCCTTATGGCACTCACCTACTACCTTAGCAGTTCAGCGCTCTATGTTTACCTCGCAGGGGTTCTCTGCGGTCTCGGTGGTTCCGCCGTTTCAATAGGCTGGCAGGCCTTCTCAATGGGCGTTCCAGATTACAGGACTGAGGATCTATCAGCCCTCCACTTGACGACCTGCGGGATACGGGGCCTTTACGCGCCCATCTTGGGGGCCGCTTTAATAGAGTGGCTCGGTCTGAGGGAGACCTTTCTCTTGGCTGGTCTGCTCCTCGTGGGAGGAATAATCTTGGCGGAAAGTGCAGTTCAGCCCATTAGGGAGAAGTTTGAGCTTTAATGAGTTCCCATTTCTGTCCACAACCTTTGGTTTGTGAAAACTTTTTATATTAAAAAAAATTCATATACAACATGGCGATTCCAATGTCCGCGGAGAAGAAAAAAATTATTATAGATTTTTCAAAATGCGTGGGCTGCCACACATGCGAACTCGTCTGCTCCCTGGCCCATGAGGGGGTTGTGAACCCCTCACTGGCAAGAATCCACGTGATAAACTCCAACTGGACTATGATGCCAATAAGCTGTCGTCACTGTGAGAATGCGCCCTGTGTTGAGGTTTGCCCCACCAACGCCCTCTACCGCGACAAGGATGGTGCAGTCCTTCTGGCCCCCCAGAAGTGCATTGGTTGCCTCATGTGTGGAATAGTCTGTCCCTTCGGTATACCCCAGTTTGATGAGATAAATGGTGTAATGTTTAAGTGCGACCTCTGTCCAGACAGACGCGCGGAGGGGAAGCCTCCTGCTTGTGTTGAAGCGTGTCCAACTGGAGCCCTTATCTTTGGGGATGTCAATGAGATTATGCGGGCAAAGAGAGAGAAGATTGTTAAGAACGTGATTGATCTTGTCTTCCGAGATGCTTCGCTTGATACTCTTGACCATTAAACCCAATTAGTTCTCAACTTTTGGTTTGTGAAAACCTTTTATATGGAAAAATTTTCATGTAAAATTAGGTGAATCGAAATGCCCTACCTGATGGTACATGAGGACAGGTGTATAGGATGCCACACCTGCGAAATGGTCTGCTCCCTGAGCCATGAGGGGGTAATAAACCCAGACCTCTCCAGAATCCACATCCTAGGTTACAAAGGCGAGAAGTTCCCGGTGATGTGCCTCCAGTGCGAGGACGCCCCCTGTGAGCTTGTCTGCCCGATGGAAGCAATCCACATGCAGAACGGCGTGAGGATGGTGGACGACGAGAAGTGCATAAGGTGCAAGATGTGCACACTCGTCTGCCCGGTTGGAGGCGTTCTCTACGACTACATCAACAACAAGATGATAAGGTGCGACCTCTGCGGCGGCGACCCGCAGTGCGCCAAGTACTGCCCTATGGACGTTATAGAGGTCGTGCCGGACGATGCCGTTCCGGAGGCGAGGAAGAGGGGAGTTAGGGTTCTCTACGGGGAGGCGGACTGAGATGTTCGGCTACGCCGGGAAAATACTCTTTATAGACATGACTTCGCGGGTTGTCAGGACTGAACCGACAGAAAAGTATGCCGTGGACTTTCTCGGCGGGAGGGGGATAGCGACCAAGATAGCCTACGACCTCATACCTGCTGAGGCAAACGCCTTCGACCCAGAAAATGCCCTCATAATGATGACCGGCCCCCTGACAGGGGTTGCCCCGTCAAGTTCGAGGATAGATATCGTCTCCCTCTCCCCGGTCACCAATCTCCTCGGGGGTAGCAGTGCCGGGGGAGATTTCGGGGCGGTGCTTAAGTTTGCAGGCTACGACGGGATAGTCATAACTGGGAAGGCAGAGAAACCCACGTGCATCCGCATCATAGACGACGAGGTCACCTTCCACGATGCCGAGCACTGCTGGGAGTACGACGTTTATGACACCGTTGACTGCATCAAGAGGCTCGGCAGGGAGGACGTTCAGGTGGCCTGCATAGGGAAAGCGGGAGCGAACCTCGTAAAGACCGCAGGGGTAAGCTTCTCAAAGCGCAACCTCGCGGCCAGAGGTGGCCTTGGAGCCGTCATGGGGAGCAAGAACCTCAAGGCGATAGCGGTCGCCGGAACTAAGGGGGTAAAGGTTCGGGACACTAAGAGGCTGATGGAGACCAACCTCGAAATCGAGCGCAGAATGCTCGAAAGCCCCGCCTTCAAGAAGTACGAGAACTGGCATGCGAACATCTCACTCTCCCTTCTCAAGGCCTGGAGACCTTATTTCGGCGACTACGAGGAGGAGTTCTGGGAAGAAGCGGGGGAGGCAGCCAAGAACGCCAAGAGGTTCTTCGAGGAGATGGCGACTCTGAGGCCCAACAGCTGCTTCGCCTGCCCGCTGAGGTGCTGGGCGTGGGTGGAGTACAACGGCGAAGAGGCCCCCATGGTGGCCTGTCAGGGGACTTTCCCGGCGATAATCTTCATCCTCAAGATAAAGGACCCTGAGCTGGCCTGGAAGGTTTACCTGAGACTCCAGAAGGAAGGACTGGACATAATGAGCACGGCGGCGGTTATAACCTACGCATCAAGGGTGGGCCTCGTCAGGCTTGGAAGCGAGGAGATACTGAAGCTCATAGACGAGATAGTGAACCGCGAGGGGCCGGGCAACATCTTAGCTGAGGGAGTTAAGAAGGCCAGCGAGCACTTTGGAGTACCGGCGGTCTACGTCAAAGGCGGAATGGAGTCCTGGAGCAGCGACATAAGGCCATTCCGGGGGGTCGCCCTCGCAGGAGCAGTCTCTGAGAGCGGGAGCATAAGCAGGGCGATACACGGCTTCCCGGCATCTTCGTACTATACGAAGCCGGAGAAGGCCAAGAAGGTTGCGAAGGAGATAGTCGGAGATGAGAGCGCCGCCGAACCGACCAACTACCGGGGCAAGGCCAAGCTCGTGGCTTATTTCGAAGACGAACACATAATAGCGGACTCCCTCGGCGTCTGCGACACCCCGATGCTCTCAATTCCCCTAGAGCTGTGGGCGGAAGCACTCAGCGCCGCAACCGGGATAGAGTTCACACCGGAGAAGCTCCACTTCTACGCCGAGAAGATAAGGACGCTTGAGAGGATGTTCAATGTGCGCAGGGGCATTGACCGGGAGAAGGACACACTCTCGGAGAGGCTCTTTAGGAGTGTAATCCGCTCCGGCCCCTGGGCTGGAGTCGGTATCGAGAGGGAGAAGTTCGAGGAGATGAAGCTTGAGTACTACAGGCTGAGGGGATGGGATGAGAACGGAGTCCCGACAGATGAGACTCTTGAGAGGTACGGCCTTGAGTGGTGATGGAGATGTTTGGCTATACCGGAAAGATACTCTTCGTTGACCTGAGTTCGAAGACGGTAAGGATGGAACCCACCGAGAAGTACGCGCGGAAGTTCTTAGGTGGTAGAGGGATAGCGACGAGGATACTCCACGAGGACCCAGACGCCTTAATTTTTATGACCGGCCCATTAACGTCCTTCGTGCCATCCGGTTCAAGGATGGATGTTGTCGCAGTATCCCCAGCTACAAGACTCATCGGTGGAAGCAGCACCGGCGGAGAATTCCCCTCCGCCCTGAAGTTCGCAGGCTACGATGGGATTGTTGTGACAGGAAAGGCAGATGAACCCGTTTACCTGCGGATTGAGAACGAGAAGGTCTCGATAGAGAGCGCCGAGGGGATATGGGGTCTCAACGCCTTTGAGACGATAGACACCCTCACCAAGGGACATCCAGACCTCAAGGTGGCATGCATAGGCAGAGCGGGGGAAAACGGCGTGAAGTTCGCGGGGATTTCATTCTCCCATAGGAACCTCGCCTCCCGCGGCGGCCTCGGGGCTGTGATGGGTGCTAAGAAGCTTAAGGCCATACTCGTCCACGGAACGAGAGGGGTAAGCCCTTACAACCCGCTGGAGCTGATGTCGGTCTTCGGGGAGATACAGGAGAGCATAACCAACAGCGGGGAGTTCCTTCGCTTCAAGGACTGGCACGTGAACTTCGTCCCGACAATACTCAGGCTGAGGATGCCTTACTTCGGCGACTACGAGACGGAGTGGGAGAAGGCGGAGGAAGCCGCTATGAAGGCTAAGAAGTTCTTTGAGGAGCATACCGTTGGGAGGGCGAGCTGTTTCTCCTGCCCACTGAGGTGCTGGGGGATTGTGGAACATGATGGAGAAACCCTTCCAATAAACCTCTGTCAGGGGACTTTTCCAGCGGTAACTTTCACGCTGGAGACGGAAGACCCGGAGCTGGCCTGGAGGATATACCGGAAGTGCCAGAGTGAGGGCCTCGATATGATGAGCACGGTAGCTGTGGTTGCCTACGCGTCGAGGCTCGGAAAGGTGAAGCTCGGGAGCGAAGAGATCCTCGACTTCATCGAGAAAATCGTGAAGAGGGAAGGCGAAGACGACGTTTTTGCAGAGGGAATTAAGAGGGCGAGCGAGCACTTTGGGGTGCCAGCGGTTTACGTCAAAGGCGGAATGGAGTCCTGGAGCAGCGACATAAGGCCCTTTGTTGGCTCTGCCCTCATCTCTGCCGTTGCAGACTCCGGTGGAGTTAACAGGGCCCTCTACGGCTTTCCCGAGTTCTACTACTACATCAAAAAAGAGCAGGCCGAGAGGATGGCAGAGATGTTCGTCGGAGACGTTGAAGCGGCCTATCCCTGGAGCTACTCTGAAAGCAAGGTCCGCTTCGCCGTCCTCTGGGAGAACCTGCACATAATAGCCGACTCGCTCGGGGTCTGTGTCATAGCGCTTTTGACGACCCCACTCAAGCTCTGGGCCAAAGCCTTCAATGCAGTAACCGGGGAAGGCATAACCGAGGACGAGCTAATGAGAACCGCCGAGAGGATAAGAACCCTTGAGAGGGTCTTCAACCTCAGTCACGGGGACGGGAAGGACGAGCTGTCGCCGAGACTCTTCAAGGGCGAGGTGAAGCTTGATAAGGAGAAGCTTGAGGGGATGAAAAGGCTTTATTACTCTCTCAGAGGCTGGGACGAGAACGGAATCCCGACCCGAGAGACTCTTGAAAAGCTCGGGCTGGGTGATTTAGCATGAGGCACGTTATTATAGGCGCTGGCGGGGCCGGAACGGCCGCCGCTGAGACTATAAGGGCGAACTCAGAGGACGAGGTTGTTGTCATAAACAGGGAGAAGACCCTTCCCTACTCGCCGGCGGCCCTGCCCTACTACATAGAGGGGACGGTAAAGGGAAACGAGCTTTTCATCTGGAACTGGCACTTTGTCCGCTCTAGCGGCATAGACTACCTCATGGGCAGGGAGGTTGTTAAGGTTGACACGGAGGCCAAAAAGGTGCTCCTCGACAACGGGGAGGAGATAGACTACGACAGGCTTCTCATATCGAGCGGTGCGAAGCCCAACATAATCCCTCAGTTCAGGAAGGAGAACGTCATAGGCGTCAGAACCCTGGAAGACGCCGAGAGGCTCAGGAAGGTGCGCGGAAGGGCGATAATAATCGGTGCCGGACCTGTGGCGGTTGAGACCGCGATAGCCCTGAAAAGGCTCGGGGCAGATCCGGTGATAATCTGCCGTTCGAGGATTCTAAGGAGGCTCTTCGACGAGGACATCTCGGACATCATAAGAGATGTAATGATACTGAACGGCGTCAAGGTTCTCTTCGAGAAGAGCATAGACCTATTGGGCGACCCGGTTGAAGGCGTCAAGGCACCGTGCGGCGTTATCTATGGGGATATCGTAGTTGCAGCCCTTGGGGTGAGGCCCAACTTCAGCTTCCTTGACGGCAAGATTTCCCTGGGGGAGCGGGGCGGGATCCTGACCGACGAGATGATGAGGACTAACGTGAGAGATGTCTACGCCGCAGGGGACTGCGCCGAGACGCGTGACTTGGTAACCGGTCGCTATGGCATCTTCGCCATCTGGCCGCTCGCGAGGGAGCAGGGAAGGGTTGCCGGCTACAACATGCTCGGCGTTGAAAAGCGCTACCGCGGTTCGATAAACATGAACATCATTACCATATTCGATAAGGTCTTCGCGTCCATAGGGACTTTCATAGGGGCGAGGAAAGAAGTCTGGCACGGCTCTCACATAGCAAAGCTCTTCATCGAGAACGGCAGGCTGAACGGGGCACAGCTAGTCGGCAAATACGCCCTCCAGTACACGGGGGCCGTCGAGTACCTCGTCAGGACGAGAAGGGAGGTAAAGATAGACTCGATGAGCGACACGAAGTCCTTCGTGAGGGAAGTCTGGGAAAAGGTAAAGGCCGAGGCCTAGTCGAAGGAGACCGTTTTGAAGGGAACCTTCTCAAGTTCATTTTTCCTTTTCGTTCCATAGTAGAGGTTAAAGACACCCCTGATGGCCCTTTTGAATATGAAGCCGTGCCTCTCAATGAGGTCTTTCAGGAGAACCTTTGGCCTCAGGTAGAAGGAGATGTAAGCCCTCCTCAGCATCTTTGCTATGCCCTCGGGGGTGAAGTGCTTTAGCTTCATAACCGGGTCGATGGTCGTGTACTTCCTCCAGTTTTTCGTCAGGAGGAGGTTGTTCTGAACCGCGTAGGTCCAGAGTCTCGTTCCGGGGTATGGAGTGGCTACAGTGAACTGGGCGAAGTCAACACCAACTTTCTTGGCGAACTTTATCGTGGTTTCAACCTCCTCCCTTGTCTCCTCCGGGAAGCCTATTATAAACGATCCAAGCGCCTGAAGTCCGGCCTTTTTAGCTTTCTTAACTGCATCAAGGGACTGCTCAGGTGTTATACCCTTTCCTATGAAGTCCAGCGTTTTTTGGGAGCCGGACTCTATGCCGAAGTAGACAGTGTGGCAGCCCCCGGCCTTCATTGCCTTTGCTACCTTCTCGTTGAACGTGTTCACCCTTGAGGATGCCGTCCAGGTTATATCAAGACCCTCCCTCTTTATGGCCTCGGCTATCTTAACGGCCCTGACCTTGTTGAGGGTGAAGGTGTCATCTAAGAACTCTATCTCCCTCCTGCCGTAATCGTAGCGGAGTATCGAGAGTTCTTTGATGACCCTGTCCACGCTGTGACCGCGCCACCTCTTCCCAAACTGGAGAGAAGAGGAACAGAAGGCGCAGTTGAATGGGCACCCCCTGCTCGTCATTATCGTCCCGAAAGTCGTTCCGTCGGCGACGTACTTGTCCATTGGAAGAAGGTCATAGGCGGGGATTGGAATCTCGTCCACGTTCTGTATGAGGGGTCTTGGAGGTTCGTTCCGTATTTTGCCGTTCTCTTCCTGATAGGACAGCCCGAGGATGCCCTTCAACGGGCGGCCCTTGTCGACAGCCTCAACCAGCTCCCTGAACGTTAGCTCACCTTCACCCCTGACCACCGCGTCGATGCACGGACACTCCCTCATCGTCAGCTCAGGTGTGAACGTAACGTGGGGGCCTCCCATGACGACGAAGACGTTCTCGTTGAGGTTCTTGGCTATCTTTGCAACGGCGTAGGCGTCGTACATGGCCGAAGTAGTGGCGGTTATCCCAACCATGTCCGGGTCGTAGCGTTTTAGTATTTTCATGACGTCTTCAAAGGTTAAATCCTCGGCTATGCCGTCGATTATCCTGACGTCGTGCTCCTCTCGGATCATTGAGGCGAGGTATGCGAGACCCAAGGGAGGGCCTGTGGTGCCGACGACTCGTTTTATTGCGCTGTCGGTTGGGGGAAGAATCAAGAGCACCCTCATTTACGCCACCCTCTGGGGGTATCACCTTGATTTATTGAAGAAGCCACAAGAATAAGAGGAAATAGTAAAGAAATCAAGCCGCCTCGGGGACGGCCTCCTCATCCTTGATTTTGCACTTCCACATGCCGGCTATGGACTTCCAGGCCTTGACGTAGCCGACCAGGAAGGGTATCTGAACTATTGGGGTCACTGCCGGAGCGATTGCCATGAGGCCCGTCCCTGCGGCCAAAGCTATTGCCATAGCGGTTCCCTCGTTCTTTCCGACTGAGGTGAAGGTTATAGCCATGTGGTCCCTGTAGGGTATCCCGACGGCCTTGTCCACGAAGGTCATGAAGAGCAGGGCGATGATATAGTATAGGACCAGCGGGATTAACGCTAATCCAACGATGCTCGGCTTGCTGGCTATGAGCTTCGCCTTCTCCATGAAGATGAGGAAGACGATGGCGTACATGCCGAGGAGCGAGATTGCTGGGAAGGCCGGCTTGATCCTGAGGAAGCCCTCCGGGCCGAGCTTGCCCATAAGGTAAGCCCTCGTGAGGACGCCGAGTATCATTGGCGTTATGACGACGATGAGGATGGTCTTGACGAGGAGCCAGACTGAGATGGAGACGTGGTAGCTCGATGCAAAGACCTTGAGCCAGGCAGGGACAGTGACGATAGCTAAGGTGAAGCTCAGAGCCACAACGATGGTCGCGAGCTCAATGTTGCCCTTGGTGAAGCCCGTGTAGGCTATGCTCATCGAGGAGCAGGGGACGACTACCGCCAGGAGAAGACCGAGGGCGAGCATGTGGTTAACCGGGTGGAAAAGCTCGGTCAGCCATATCGCGCCGTACATGATGAGCGGGGAAATCACAAGGCCCATCGTGAGGGCTATGGCCAACTGTTTTCCGAGCTTGGCGCTGTTCTTAAGCTCTCCGAGGCGCAGGTTTATCATCATCGGGTAGATCATGCTGATGACGACGAGCATGTTAAGGGTCTTGAGCGTGTCGTGGTAGGGCTTGAGGTTGGCGTGTGTTCCGACGTAGAAGCCGGCTATCATCGCCAGCGTAACGTAAACCGGGAGATATTTGTCGAGGTGGTTCTTAAACTTTAACCAGTTCATTCCTCATCACCACACCTGCACTTTGGCTTTATGAGCAGAACGGGGCGGTAAGTCTTCTTCAGCACGCGCATCGCGGTCGAGCCGATGAGTTCCTTGGAGAAGCCGAGCTTCCCGTGGGTCGGGAGGATTATGAGTGAGACATCCTCCTCTTCGGCAACTTTGACTATCTCCTCCCAGGGCAAACCAAAGCGGACCATAGGGGTTACCTTCTCCGCCCTGAAGGTCTTCTTCACGTCCTCGACCTTCGCTTGAAGCTTTTCCATAACCTTCTCTTCGAGCTTCTTCTCTATCTCTTCAAGCTCGACCTCCTCGTCCTCATAGAGGAGAGAGTAGCCGTTGAGGAGGTCTTCAAGGGTTCCTTCGTCTATGACGTGGAGGAGTATAACCTCCCCTACTGGAACCTCGTTCGTCTTCTCAAACCGCTTCGCGGCCCTGTAAGAGCCTTCGCTGAAATCCGTTGGGAAGAGTACCTTCCTAAACATGAGGCATCACCTGTTGAGTTTTTCATCTTGAATTGTTTTCATATGTTAGGCGTGCCTAATTGCTTTTAAAGTTTGCTGGACAGATGTGATGATTTTCAGATGAGGCTCGAATAATAGTCACCAACAGACACTCAAAGCGCTCATGTTCCTCCACCTGCCGGGGTGCTGGCCTCAACCCGTATACGCTTTTTTTAGTGCCTCGAAGAGCCTCACAAAGAGTATCATGAGCAGCATGTCGCTGAAAGGCCCCCCAAGGGCGGTTCCAACGGCCGCTAAGGGTCCGAAGGTTCCAATCGCTATTGCAGTCGCCAGCGTCATGTTCGAGCCCGTTGAATAGACGAGGGAGACGTTCTGCTCGAAGGGGAAGCCGAGGGACTCACCAGTTAAGTATGCGATGCCCATGCGCAGAAGGAAGTAGATGTTCATGATAACCGCCCCAATGAGTATTATCTTGGGATTCTCGGCTATCATCTCCCCGTTTATGCCAAAAACTACCGTGACCATCCAGTACATACCGATAAGCGAGAGACCCACGAGGGGCTTTTTGAGTGACATGAGTGCGTCAGCGCCCTTCAAGCGCAGAACGGCGTATCTGGTAAGCTGGCCTACGACCAGCGGGGTTATTATGTAGAGGACGAGGGACTTGAGAAGGATCATCATCGGGACCTCAATGACGGTGTGGAGTATGAGCTTCGCATAAACGGGCATTATTGCCAGCGAGAGCACGAACGTCCAGACGACTCCTATGAGCGTGAGCTGGAACTTGCCGCCTGCGATCTGGGTAAAGGCCGGAGCTGAACTCGGGAGCGGTGAGAGGCTTATGAGAACAATGCCGGCCAAAAGCCTTGGATCAGTTCCGGGCATCAGCAAAAGCCAAAGCCTCATGAGGCCGTAAGTTAGGGCCGGAAAGAGTACTGTATAAAACAGCGTTACGAGAAAGAGGTATTTCTTTTTCACATCGGTACCCTTGGTGAAGGCCTTCTTTATGTCCATGTAAACCATGGGCTGGAACAGCATCATGAAAAGGGCTATGGGTAGCGTCCACTTGAGGGACACGAAAACGTCGCGGTGCTGGATTCCAGCGTAGCTGGCCACGAACATCAGCGTGAAGACGATGTAAACCATCTTTTCCTTCAGGAACTTCACGACGTCCATTTTCATCACCTGAGACATTTTTCATATATCGGGTCGAAAAATAAAGGGCTCAAGCGAGCCAGAGGAAGCCGACAACCCTTCCGTCTTTAACGAGCTGGACCTTCGTTCCCCACTTTCCGAACCAGTAGGAGCCGACCTCAAGCTCTTTTGGATTGAGGTCTTCCCAGAGCTCCCCGACTATCTGGTTCTCCACCACGAGGGGAACGTGGAGCACTCCCCTTGGGTTCCGCCAGGCGTTGCCCTTGACGGCTTTTTCGAGCAGTTCCTTTGTTTTTGCCTTTATCTCCTCGTAGTCCGGCTCTTTTTCCATCACATAGCCGAACCTCCCAACCTTCCACTTCCATCCGGGAGCACCGAACGGCATCTCAACCACCTCCAGTTTTCAATCACCAAGCAAAGAACGAAAGGTTCAGAGGGCCGGGGCCTTCGTCCTGCCCCTCAGGAGCTTTACAGCCAAAGCCGACAGGAAGGCGAGCGTTCCGGCCAGCACGAGGCCCACGCTGAGGATGTAAAGCCCCTCGGGAATCCTTCCGGCGCTTGAGGCTATCTTCGCGAAGATCTCGACGAACGCCAGGGCGAGTATGGCGAGCATCGTGTAGCGGACGTGCCTCGGCTTCACCCTGTGCATCAGGAAGGCACCCGTTACCCCGCCGAGGAAGCCGGCCGTGACGACCCCTATCAGGGTGCCTGCGGCTATTGGAACCGATGGCAGCATGACGTAGTAAGTCAGCAACGCCGTCGTGGAAACTCCAAGTGCCGTGGCGGCAGTATTGGCTGAGATTTTCTTGGGGTTATCAAAGAGGTAAGCAAAGGCTATCAGCGCTATCGGAGCGGCGTCCATGCCGATAAGCCCGGCGATGAACCCCTCTAAGGCCCCAAGGACCACAGTGGCAATCTCTGCCCTCTCTCCCCTGATGTTCCGCAGGAAGAGCATCCTGTAGACCGCGAAGAGTAGGAAGAGGTCGAAGGCGACGAGGACGAGCACCCTTGGAATCCTCAGGTTGATGTATACTCCAACGGGGACGAGCAGGATGGCGGGTAGTAGGACCCTCGCAACCTTTCTCCACTCAACGAGGCCCTCCCTTGAGTTCATAGCCGTCGCAACGGTAAGTTCCGCCGTGTTCTGGCCGAGACCGAGGAACATTGCGGCGTGGACGCTCAGTCCGAGGGTTATGTAGTTCGGTATCAGGACGCCCGCGGCGCCCATTCCGGCTATTGCGAAGATGCTCGCGAGGACGTACGTGAGGAGTGCGACGCCAATCATTGTTCACCGCCTCCACCGCTTTCTTCAATTTGTAATATCACAAAACTATTTATAAAGTTTTCTATAATATCTCATCTATAAATCAACAGAAGCGGTAAAATTATAAAGGTTGATGCGGAAATATTAAGCGAAGGTGTTAGGAATGCCGAGGTGGATGATGGCAGATAAAGGAAACCTGAAGGCCCTCATGATGGCGCTCAAGCCCCTTTTAGCTGAGCCTAAGAGGAGCATAATCAAAATCCTGAGCGAGGGTGTGAAGGGCACAAACGAGATATATGAGGCTTTGAAGGAGCGCGGGCTGGATATGCCTCGTTCGACTCTCTACTACCACTTATCTGCTCTCGAAGACGCCGGAATAATCGAGATGGCCGGCTACCGCGAGGAGGGCGGCGGCGCCCCGGAAAAGCTCTGGAAGCTGAAGGTCAGGAGGATGGGGATAGACCTCGTCACGGGGGAGACCTTCAAGGAGTGAGCGTGCATGTGCACAAGGTTTATATTTGAAAAAATATTCATGAGTATGGTGGTGAAGATGAGAATCGCGATCCCCGCTGAGGATGATAGAGGGCTGGAGAGCAACGTCAGTAGCCACTTCGGAAGGGCCAAATACTTTGTCTTCGTGGACATAGAAGACAACGAGATTAAGGGCCATGAGGTCTTCGAAATTCCCTTCGAGGAGCACGGACCTGGAGACCTGCCGGGCTTCGTGAAGGAGCACGGCGGTGAGGTTGTCTTGGCGTACGGCATGGGGCAAAAGGCGGTGAGCTACTTCAATGACTTTGGGATAGTGGTCGTCACCGGTGCCTACGGGCCGATTAAGGACGTCGTTAAGGCCTTCATAGAGCAGGTCCTCGAAGTCGACCCCAACTGGAGGGAGAAGATAAAGGGTGAGAAGAAAGAGAACGACGAATGCAATCACTGAATATCAAAGGCTTAGCGAACCTTTAAAACTCTCTTAGGGGGTTTTTACGGCTCTTCTTTCCCTTCCATCGGCTGCTTTTCCACCAGTCCCCTCCTTCCGGGGGACATTCTCTATCACGTCCGCCGTCGCCGTCGTTGATTTAAAATTCATTATAATCCCAGCGTTTAACTATTTACTCACGTGTCCATATAGGCACCACAATGTTATTATATGGACGTATGCCCACAATGGAAAGCCTTTTATCTACCCTTTCGATTTCCATCTGCAGGTTTAAGCTTACGGAGGGTTAAGAATGGGAGTTGAGAAGGTTCCGAAGTACGACATTCCGACGGTCAAGGTTGACTACGTTTTTATCGAGCTCGACAAGATGAAGCCCCACGAGCAGCTCGTTCAGAAGGAGCTTGAGGGTTTCATCGAGAGCGTCACCGGCTCTGGTATCTTCTGGAAACCGATGCTCCTCGCCAAGGTTCCAGGTGAGGACATGTACCTGATAGTCGATGGCCACCACCGCTGGGCCGGCCTTCAGAAGCTCGGCGCCAAGCGCGCTCCTTCGGTCATCCTTGACTACTTCAGCGACGACGTTAAAGTTTACACCTGGTACCCGGCTTTCAAAGGGGACCTCAGCGAGGTCATCGAGAGACTAAGGACCGAGGGGCTTGAAGTCATCGAGGATCCGGACGCTGAGGAAAAGGCCGAGAGGGGGGAGATAGCCTTTGCCCTCGTCGGCGAGAAGAGCTTCGCCATTCCTGGAGGCCTCGACGAGCAGAAGAAGGTCAGCAAAGTTCTCGACGAGATGAGCGTTGAGGGGAAGATCGAGCTCATCTACTACGGCCTTAAGGAGGACGCCAGGGAGGACATGGGCAAGGGTGAGATCGACTACGTCTTCATCAGGAAGGCCCCGAGCAAGGAGGAGGTCATGGAGCTCGTCAAGAGGGGCGAGGTCTACTCCCCGAAGACCACCAGACACGTCCTGCCATTTAACCCGGACAAGATAGACGTCAAGCTTGAGGAGCTGTTCTGAAGGTTTTTAAGCTCCGTTCCCTTTCCTTCTTCGCCCGATGACGATGGATCAACCGGCTGAGCTGTGATGACCAGTCCAGGAGACCGAGAGTCTGCATTCGCACCTACATAACCACTTACAAAAAAGGAATTTATACCCCACTTCCGCATTAATAATCGATGTCCATGAACGCTGTGAAGGTACTCCTGTCCCTGATCACCGGTGTGGTCGTTAGTGCGGTTCAAGGTTACCCCCGCCTACCGGCCAGAGACAACTTCCGCATAGTGGGCTCCCTAGGGGAAGTAAAGGAAAAAGATGCCCTTCTGGTGGGAAGACCCGGTGTGAGACTGCCCTCCACTTGGAGTCCCCTTCTTGTGAGCTCGGCTCCGGGCTTCGTTGACCCCAGGGAACTCCCCCGGATACTTGAGGAGATAGTGAAAAGCCTGAGGGATAACCCGGATCGGGCCATTGTCATAGCCTGTCCGGAGTACCTCTCCCTTTACAACGGGTTTAGAACCCTGCTGAAGTTCCTTCACACGGTCAGGGATCACGCCATGCTCAACGGCGGCAGGGTGTACCTGGTAACGGACAGAGGTGTATGGGACGAGAGGGAGTATGCAATGCTCACCGGCCTTGAAGTTTAGCCCTTCTGATCCACCTGTCGAGGGTTGCCGGGTTTCTGCGTATCCCCTTGAGCGTGGAAACATAGAGTCTTCTTCCATCGACGGAACGCTTAATTCTCAGCTCCCCCAGCTCCTCCAGGAAACGTAGGGCGTCCTTAACGTCTTCTTCTTTGACTC
The DNA here is from genome assembly GCA_027075325.1 of Thermococcus sp. Lineage (GTDB taxonomy): Archaea > Methanobacteriota_B > Thermococci > Thermococcales > Thermococcaceae > Thermococcus. The sequence goes on from JALTBN010000027.1 coordinate 216,679, forward strand.
CCAGATTTCTAATTTCCTCCCAGAACCGCTGTGCATCTGAAAGTGAAGCGGCACCCCTAACGAGCTTCCATGCCCAGAGGAGCCTTTCTTCTCCCCTTGATGCCCTGTATTTTTTCGCTATTTCCCTCATTTTTGTCCAGGGTAATATCCGCTGGAAAGTATAAATCGTTTTCGAAGTCTGGGAAACACCAAAAAAGATGAAGGTTTTTAAACTCTAATGAGTATGTAATGTAGGGATAACCATGAAGCGCTCCCCGTTGGTAATCCTCTCAGTTTTCCTTCTGCTTACGATTCTGGCCCTCCCGGTGAGCTCAGCTGATAGTGGGGGGAAGAGGGTATACGTGGCCAAGTTCGAGGGGGTAATAACGAGCTACTCAGTTGACCAGTTCTCCAGGTACATCTCCATAGCAGAGGAGAACAATGCAGAGGCTCTCATAATCGAAATAGATACCCCCGGAGGTCAGGGAGACGCGATGCAGGAGATAATCCAGAGAATCCAAGAGTCGAAAGTTCCCGTGATAATCTACGTCTATCCGAGGGGTGCCATCGCGGCATCGGCCGGGACGTACATAGCGCTGGGCTCCCACCTCATAGCCATGGCCCCGGCAACGAGCATAGGGGCCTGCGAGCCCATACTTGGCTACGCGTCAAACGGGAGCATAATAAAGGCGCCCCAGAAGGTTAGGAACTTCTACATAGCCTACATCAGGAGCCTTGCTGAAGCCAGCGGAAGGAACGAGACTGCGGCGGAGCTCTTCATAACTGAGGACCTGAGCTTAACCCCCGAAGAGGCTCTAAAAGACCATGTAATCGAGGTAACCGCTAGCGACGTCGGCGAACTCCTTCAAAAGGCCAACGGGATGAAAACTAAAATTCCCGTAGCGGGGAGGGGATACGTAACCCTCAACTTCACGGACGCCAGAATCGTCACGGTGGGTCCGTCGATCAAGGACGATGTCGTCAGGTACATCTCAGATCCTACAGTGGCCTACGTTCTCCTCAACATCGGTATCCTTGGCCTGATATTTGGCTTCATGACGCCCGGCTGGCATGTCCCGGAGACAGTCGGAGCCATTCTGCTGGTTCTGGGGATTATAGGGCTGGGCTACTTTGGGTACAATAGTGCGGGGTTAGTGCTGATATTCCTCGCGGTGATCTTCTTCATAGCTGAGGCCCTGACACCGACGTTTGGCCTGTTCACCGTTGCGGGGGTGATTACCATGATACTGGGGGGCATCCTGCTCTTCGGAAGCAGCAACGAGTACCTCATCAAAGAATCCACTTTCTCAAACCTGCGCCTGGTTATAATCCTCATCGCAGTGCTCCTTGGCCTGTTCTTTGCCTTTGGCGTTGCTGCAATAGTCAGGGACCGGCGCAGAAGAGTCCAGACCGGGAAGGAGGAGATGGTGGGTGAGGTTGGAAAGGTTGTTCAGGAACTAAACCCCGAGGGGATGGTCAAAATACACGGGGAGCTGTGGAAGGCGGAGAGCAGAAACGGAGAGCCCCTGAAACCCGGGGAGAGGATCAGGGTCGTTGGAATGAGGGGACTCACTCTCATAGTCGAAAGGGAGGGGGAGGCTAACAATGAACCCTCCGCCAGAGAACCCAGTGGAAGAAAGGAGGTGTGATGATGGGGATTGGAACGATTGTTATTGGAACAATTTTACTTTTTGTTTTGATTCTCCTGGCAAGCGCCATAAAGATAGTGAAGGAGTACGAGAGGGCAGTGATATTCAGACTCGGTAGGGTCGTTGGCGCAAGGGGGCCCGGGCTGTTCTTCATTATACCAGTATTCGAAAAGGCATACATAGTTGACCTGCGTACGCGCGTTCTCGACGTTCCGGTTCAGGAGACCATTACAAAGGATAACGTCCCGGTTAAAGTGAATGCAGTAGTCTACTTCCGCGTTGTCGACCCGGTAAGGGCTGTCACTCAGGTTGCTAACTACATCATGGCCACAAGCCAGATAGCCCAGACGACGCTGAGGAGCGTTATTGGCCAGGCACATCTCGACGAACTTCTAAGCGAAAGGGAGAAGCTCAACATGGAGCTCCAGAAGATCATAGATGAAGCAACCGACCCGTGGGGCATAAAAGTCAGCACCGTTGAGATAAAGGACGTCGAGCTGCCGGCAGGAATGCAGAGGGCCATGGCGAAGCAGGCAGAGGCCGAACGTGAGAGGAGGGCAAGGATAACCCTTGCGGAGGCCGAGAGGCAGGCGGCCGAGAAGCTCCGCGACGCTGCCGAGATAGTGTCCCAGCACCCGATGGCGCTCCAGCTCAGGACACTCCAGACGATAAGCGACGTGGCCAGCGACAAGAGCAACGTTATCGTCCTGCCGCTCCCGATGGAGATGCTCAAGCTCTTCAAGAGCTTTGCTGACGCTGGAGAAGTCATTAAGAAGCTGGCAGAAGAGAAAGAGACCTCTGAGTGAGGCCGCTATTTTTTTAAACTCTCTTCTTTTTGCCCTTTTAGTGTTTATCCGAAAGGTTGATGGGGAGGATGTTGCCATGGATTTTGACATGAAAATGGGCAAAAGGGAGATGCTGATAAAAGCCTTCTTTGAGGAGGGTGCTATACTATTCGGCCGCTTCGTCCTGACCTCCGGAAAGGAAAGCGATTATTATATCAACGTAAAAAAACTCATCACCAACCCAAAGGCCCTGAAGCTCATAGCGGAGCTCATTGCTCGGAGGATGGAGGAAGCTGGGGTGGAGTTTGACCGCGTTGCCGGTCCTGAGCTTGGGGCGGTTCCAATAGCGACTGCGCTCGCCCTTGAAACTAGAAAACCTCTGGTCATAGTCAGGAAAAAGCCTAAGGGGCACGGAACCGGGAGTCAGATAGAGGGTGAGATAAAGCCGGGGGAGAGGGTTCTCCTCGTTGAGGACGTAACGACCACAGGGGGAAGCGTCCTCAGGGCGGTGGGTGTTATCGAGTCCCTCCGCGGGAAGATAGCCGCGATATCCGTGGTGGTGGACAGGGAAGAAGGCGCAGAAAGGGCCATAATGGAGAGGGGGTATCCTTTCGTTCCCCTCATCAAGGTGTCAGAGCTTCTCACCCTCAACCAGTGAGCGATGCGGTATAAAGGTGGGATGACAAGGTCATAGGAAAGTGGCCCAATCCTCTTTCTTTCCGCTTTTGTTTATAGTCTCCGCTTTGCGCTCAAAGTCACCCCCTTGCATTTAGCTTCCCTCTTCCAGATGGCTAAGTTTCAGGTGCTCCTCCAAAAATCCCAGGGCTTCTCCAGCCTTGAATCCCGCCCCGATCATCAGCAGGACTATGGCAAACGTCATCCTTGCCTTCGAAAGGCCCAGCACGTCCACTGAGAAACCATAGATTGCGTAGAAAACCGCCATTACAAGGCCGGCGAGCATTCTGTTGAGGGAAAGGATGGTGGCCCTCTTCTCGCTCGGTATTCTGTGCTGGAACTCTACATTCAGGTTGAAGCCAAATGCCGCCGTTATTATCGTAAGGCCTATCCCAAGGGTCACTATCCAGAGTGGGTTGGTGTAGAGCACAGATAGCACCGTGAACACCGGGATCAGGATGGGAGTGAGGGAATAGGCTTTTCTGCTCCAGGAGTCGCGGAGGCGGACGCCGATTAGCCTTGGGACCGTCCTAACGGTGACCTCAACCACGCCGAGGAGCCCCAGGGTGCCCATGAGGGTTGTTCCAAGGCTTCCTGCGAGTATGCCGCCGAGGTAGGGCTCGAAGAACTTCCTGAACTGGTTGGCCTGCATGCTCACGACGATGGACAGAAGAACCAGCCAGAAGAGCCCCGGCTGGAGAAGCTCCCTCAAGGAGGAGAGGGCGTGGCTCAGATAGGTCCGCTCCGTTTTCTTAAACTCGTACTCAGGAATTGAGAGGATGAGGACTATCGCCGAAAGCTCAACGAGGAAGCTCAGGAGGAGGGGTAGGGTGAAACCGTAGAACTGCGCCAGAAATGCCCCGATTATAAGTGCTGCGGACGAGAGGGGGATAGTTATGCTCTTTGCGTCCTTCATGATCTCCCGGTATTCCCTCTCCCTGCCGATGTGCTTTAAGTCATCGAAAAGCCATGCATCAAAGCTTCCGCTGACGAAAGATGCACCCAGGGCCGATATTAGGGCGTAGAGGAGGAGCATAGGGAAGTTCCTGATGAAAAGGAGCACGACCGTTCCGAGGGCATGAATTGAAAAGCCGGTGAGGACGCTCAGCTTCCGGCTTATTTTATCTCCGACAACCCCTGTGGGGACCTCAAAGAGGAAAGCCCCAAGGACCCCTACGGAGGTCTCAAGACCTATCTGGGCGTAGCTGAAGCCCTTGGAGAGGAAGTAAATAACGAGCAAATTTCCAATGAATCCAGTGCTCATAAGGGCCATTAACAGCTTGAACCTTTTGATTATATTCATACCTGGCTCCCCTAATGCTATTTATGGCGTTTAAAGCGTGGTTTTATTTTTTTATCGATTCAACGACCATGACCGTCTTTCCCTCATCCTCTTTGACCCCCGCTGCAACTTCCTCACCCAAAACCTCGACCCAGCCGCGCTCCCAGAGTTCCTTCTTCCAGAGGATTTCACCATTCTTGGCCTTTACCACCGCCGCTTTTCCCTCTACCTCACCACCAACAAGGAGGCCGTTCTCAACTGGCAGGAGTGAGGTTGCCGAGCTGTTCTGGAGGGATACCTCCCAGTCTCTGCCCCAAACCCGGAGGTCGCTCCCCTTATAGCCGCCCAGGATTATTTCTCCTCCCATTTCGGCGGCCGTCAGGGCTATCCCATCCGCAAGTTCTCTTTCCTCAATCAGTTCCCCGTTCTCGGCGAACTCGAAAGCCTTAACCTTCCATCTCTCCTCCTTCAGGCTCCCGGTGAGGACGGGCTTTCCATCGAGTTCAACCAGGCCGGAAATCACGGCATCGCCCCAGGGACCGAGGGTTCTGAGCCAGAGGAGTTCGCCGTCCCCCGTGATCTTCCCCATGAAGAAACCCTTTCCCCTCCCATTGGCAGTCTCGCCCGCTATGAAGGCCCCGTCTCTGGTTGGTAGAATCGAGTAAACGCACTCGTTGCCGAGGATTTCCAGCTTTTTCTCCCAGAGGACTTCGAGGTTCCCGTCAAGCCTCGCCACGTAGCCCTTCCAGCCCGCGCCCCCGTCAGGGGTTGCCCTACCCTCGACGGCACCGCCGATGAGATAGCCGTCTTTGAGTTTCGCCGCGCTGTGCCCTTCCCAGTCGTTTTCTCCTGAGATGAACTTTACGGCCTTTACCTCTTCCCCGTCGAGCCTTGTGAGCATAATCTTGTAGGCCTTTCCGTCGTGGACGCTCCCAATAATTAAGTCCCCGGCAAGCGCGACGGGAACAGTTTCAACACCGAGGGAGTAGGTTTTCATCCAGAACCCTCCTACCTGCTGATGGTTTAATGACTCTCCTTAAAGGACCATGGCAAAGGTTTTAAGATTTTTGTAGTTAGTGGTAAACGGGTGATACGGATGAAAAGGAAAAACTACTTTGTGGTCTTGGTGGTTATGTTCATTCTCATTTTGCTCTTCTCTTCATACGCTATATGGAGCTGCCGGAAGGACGAGGAGAGCCTGCTAACGTCTGTTTATGTCTATAGTCTGGAAGACGCCAGAGGACTCTCCGACGTCGGCGGAACCTTTGAGTACCTTCTTCGTGAGAACGCTTCGGATGACCTCGTAGTTTTCTATGCCCGTGCATACTCTATCAGAGCTGGGCACCTTGAAGACACTTTCGGCCTTCTCCAAGCGTACGCGGATGATGAGAGATTTCAGCTAATGTTTTCGGCCATGTTCAACTACCATTTGTTCCTTCACGAGGTTAGCTTCAGCAACTCAACGAGGAGGAAAACCCTCATCGAGAAGAACCTTGAAACGCTCAAAGAGCTTGACAATCTCATGAAGAATTTAGCGAAATACCATAACCCTGACGATCTGCCTGAGGAGCTCGTTGAGAAGATTTTTCAGACCTCTGAGAAGCTGGAGGTTTGATAATGAGAGTCGCTCTAATCCCAATGCACGTCAAAACCGGGGACTTCAACGCCAACTGGGCCGAGTTTAAGAGGCGCTTCAGCGAGGTCTTGGCGTATAACCCCGACTTCGTGGTCTTTCCAGAGTACTGTTTGACAGGTTTCGAGGAGTGGGACTTCAGCGGGGCGAGGCTTTACGATGAAATAGTCGGGCGGGTGAGCAGGCTCGCCAAGGAAAACGGCGTTTACGTTGTCTCCGGTCTCCTTGGGCCCTACAAAAACTGCACCTACAACTCGGCACTTTTGATCGGCAGGGACGGCGAGGTTCTCCTCAAGCACCGCAAGTTCCAGGAACCCTACGAGTTCTGCACCGGCAACACTGTGAGAACTGCCCGGACGGAGTTCGGGAAGATGGCGATAATCATCTGCGGCGACCTCTACAACAAGCGCATCCTGAAGTGGGTGAGAAGGAAAAGGCTGGACTACCTCTTCGTGCCGATGGAGTACTCGCCCGACTACGGCCAGCCGAACGAGGAGGACGTTGGGGCGATGGTCGAGCGGGTTAAGCTCCTCGGTGCTAAGGCTTTCATCGTGAACAGCTATCCGCCGGGCGGCGCCTGGGTCTTCGACGAAAACGGAACCCTTCTCGCCTCGGTTGGGGGCGAGGAAACCCTAATCTGGGAGCAACCTTAAAGGACCTGAAGATAATGCCTTCGGGGATTAACATGTGGCCCTCGGCAGGTTCGTCGATGAGAACGTTGCTTTTTCAAGAATGCCGACAGGGGGAGAGCTCGACGAAGTTGCCGAAGATTTCGACGCCGTCGTTGTCCTCCTTGAGGACTACGAGCTACCTTACTCCCTCGAAGAGTGGGAAAAAAGAGGGGTAGAGGTTCTCCACAGCCCTATAGAGGACTTCACCGCTCCGAGCCTTGGGCAGCTACTCGAAATCCTCCAGTGGATCAATGGCAGAGTCCTAGAGGGGAAGAGGGTTTTAATCCACTGTCTTGGCGGCCTCGGCAGGAGCGGAACGGTGGCGGTTGCATGGGTGATGTACTCAAGGAGACTTCCGCTCAGAGAGGCGCTGAGAAAAGTTCGCTCGATAAGGCCCGGTGCCGTCGAGACCTGCGAGCAGATGGAGGTTCTTAAGGGGCTGGAGAGGTATCTGTCATACCGACAATTTTGAGCCGTATCTATCCGATTGTTTGTCAATATGACGCCCAAAAGGAGGGGGAGGTTTATTTAGTGCTTCGGGCATCCGTCTTGGGTGTTGCCATGAGGGTAGCCGTAATGGGTGCGGGAACCATTGGCAGTGCCGTCGCAAAGGCATTGAGTGAGAGCGGTCACGAGGTCGTCGCCACGAGGAGGAACCTTGAAAAGGTTAAGTGGCTTGAAGAGTACGGGGTCAGGCTCACCCGTGACAACAGGGAGGCAGCTGAGTGGGCCGAGGTGGTTTTCCTGGCCGTAAAACCAGGTAAGGTTGGACAGGTGCTGGAGGAAGTGTCCGGACTCTTAGAAGGAAAGCTTCTGATTTCACTTGCTGCGGGGATAGGGCTGGATTACCTGGGAAGGCTCGCCCCGGAGGCTAAGGTCGTGAGGGCAATGCCCAACATAGCCGTTCTCGTCGGAGAGTCCTTCACGGCCTACTCAACCAACCTTGGTGGGGAGGAGGTCGAGACTGTTGAGAAACTCCTCAGAACCTTCGGGGACTGCATCCGCGTTGAAGAGGAGCACATGGACGCAATAACCGGGCTGAGCGGTTCAGGGCCGGCCTACGTTACGGTGTTCCTTGAGGCTATGGTCTACGGCGGTCTAAGGGTGGGTCTGCCGAGAGAAATTGCCAGAAAGGCGTCGCTCCAGACTCTGTTAGGAACGGCAAAACTCTTAATGGAAACGGAAAAACACCCTGCCGAGGTCAGGGAGTGGGTCATAACCCCCGGAGGAACCACCATAGACGGAATCTTTGAATTGGAGGAGGGAAAGATAAGGACTGCAGTCATGAAGGCGGTCGATGCAGCGACCAAGAAGTCGCGGATACTGTCGAGGAAGGCCTAAAATTCGTTGAAGCTCACTACCTCTTCCAGCTTCCTCCTCTCGTATTTTGGCTTTGGGTCCGCCGGATAACCAACGGGCAGAATAGTCTGGAGCTTGTAGTCCCTGGGAACGTGGAGGAGCTCTTCCACGAGTCTGGGGTTCGGCGGGGTGTAGGTTACCGTTCCGAGGCCGAGCTCTTCCAGTGCCAGAAGCAGGTATCCAACGGCTATCCACGTCGATTGGAGCCAGTACGGTGCCTTCGTGTGCCCAAAGACGAGGATGAGATACGGCGCCTCGCTCAGGAATGGCTTCTCCGGCTTAAAGCCCTTGGCGTTCAGCCAGGCCATGAGGTCGCCCCTGGTCTTTGCGTAGAACTTCTCCTCCTCCGCCTCGCAGAGCTCCCTTATTCTACCCTTCAGCCAGTCGTCATCGATTACCACGAACTTCCAGGGCTGGGCATTCATGCCCGACGGCGCCTCTTTCGCGGCCTTTATCGCCTTCAGGATGTCCTCTTTCGACGGCTTGTCGGGGAGGAACTGCCTCACGGTCTTCCGTCTCTTCGCCAGTTCGAGAACGCGCATGTCACCACCGTAGAAAATTAGGCTTTCCCCAAAAGGCTTTTACGGTTCTTGAGAACTCACTTCGATGAGGCGGAGGTATCTCCTGTCATTTGTGCTCATCATCCTGCTCGTTGTGGGGATTGTGGAGTGGCACGGGGAGAGCAATTCCAAAACTTTGCCTGAGTACCCCCTGAATTCATCAAAGCTTCGCTCCTTCCTGGAATCCCAGTACGTCCCGGAGGCTGGCATGCTTAGAGCGGCCGTTAAAGCTTATCCGGACAACGAGACGATTTACGTTGCCAACGACAACCTCCTGGCATCACGCGCGCTGATTGTCCTCGGCTCTCCCATTGGAAAGAGGGTTCTCAAAAACCTCGATGCCAACTATTCCGGTGGCTGGAACGGAAAGGTTGACCCTCTCCTTGGAAGGCCCATCAAAGGCTTCTACTGCACTGAAACAAAGAGCCTTGGAATGGTTTATTCCCTGAAGTTCAACGCAACGTTCGAGATAAAATACGAGGTCGCCAACACCTCGTGCAGGATGGACAACTGGGAGTCCTACGCTGATTTCCTGGTTTACGGGGCTTTAAACGACCTTATAAATGGAAACGAAAGCGGTGCCCTTGAGCTCTATTCCAGGCTTCTCGCGATGTGGGACGGAAACGGCTTCAGGGATAGGGCCTTCGATGGAACGTATCAGACCTACAAGTGCGCCCTGTTCATATACCTCTATCGCGCGCTGTGCAAACCTGAGAAAGGCAGAAACGTTTACTCCCGCTGTCTGGAGGTAATCTCCTCACTTCAAGCCAGAAACGGCGGAATAATAACCGGCTACCGTGTTGAAAACGGGAAAATTGTTCCTACCGGGGACACCAACACGGAAACAACTTCAATTGTTGTTCTGGCGCTCTACTCAAACTATCCCCGGAAAATTCGATGAAATCAAACATAAAACACCATCCCGTCGTAGGCAACCAGAACCCTGTTCCCCCACCTCTTCCTCACGTACTCGGTCAGCTCAAGGAACGGTAGGTTCTTGTGCGATATGTGGCTTAAAACGGTCCTCTCGGCGAGAGAAAGGCCCATCTCAGCGGCCTCATCGACGTTGTTGTGGTAAGGGTCGTCGGTTCCCGGCGGGTAGGTAGCGTCAACTATCGCCAGCCTCAGCGGGGCCCTCTCCTCTAGGAACTCCCTCGTCTCCTCAGGGAGGCCCTTTGTGTCGTAGAGGATTGCAACGCTCTTCCCGTCTTCCTCAATCAGATAACCTAAGGTCTCGACCTGATGGTTGAGCTTTATTGGGGTGATTTTTAGGGTGTCTATCTCCATGGTCTCCCAGGGCTTTACCACGTTCGGCCTCAGGTTCTTCGGGTCGTTGAGGATGAGGGCATCCGCGTGCCCCTCGGGCGCGTAGAGGGGCGTCTCAAGTGCCATCCAGCGGAGCTTGTAGAGGCCGTAGATGTGGTCGTGGTGCCAGTGGGTTAAGAAGATGGCCTCCAGCGGGACGTTTAGGAAGTCCCTTATGTCCGTGCCGACGTCGAAGAGAACCGCTTTCCGGTTTTCGGTGATTACGGCGAGCGTTGAGGGCCTCCTCTGCGCGAAGCCGAACTTTCTAGCTTCGCTGCAGGTCGGGCAGGTGCAGAGGTGAGCTGGAATCCCCTCGCTGCCGCCGGTGCCGATGAAGTAGACTAACATAGCCACCACCTGTTTTATGGCTGTAAAATATTCTCGCTTAAAAAGCCTTCCCCTCACCAGACCTTAACGGGGTTCACCTTGAGAACCTCAACGTACCGCCTGAAACCCTTCTCGTCGACTATATGGAACTCGAAGGGGTGGTAGTGAGGAAGTCCCGCTAACTCCTCGATTTTAACCTCAAGCTCGGCCCTCTCACGGAGGCTTTTTGGGGCCTTTTTCACCTTTATCAAGAGGTCAACGTCGCTTCCGGCGGTGAACTTCCCGGTTAAGACGCTTCCGAAGACGTAGAGTTCGCACTCACCCAGAATCTCCTCGCAGGCGCGCTTTATCGCGGGGAGGTATCGCTTGTAGTACTTTATCATCAGGTAGCGCTTTCTTCCGTCCTCAATCATCCTGGAGATTACCGCCTCTCTCGAACTCATCAGCCAGGCCCTCCACGAAGTCCATAACTCTGGTAACGAACTCGGTAAGTTCCTCTGCATCTTCCCGATAATATGACTTGGCCTCATATCTTGTCCCGATATACGCGTCTTCGAGCTCCCTCAGCAGTTTTCTGTTGCTTCTTATGAACTCCTCGATGCGGTCTTCCAGTTTAAAGACCTGTCCAAGGCGATATAAAAGCTCTCTCAGGGAGTGGATCCTTATCCTCAGGTCGGCATATTTGATTAAGAGGGCTTTTATGTGGAGCTGAAGGGCCTGTTCCGCGAGGAATATTGCAGCGTCGTATTTCTCACTTTCAAAAGCGGAATTCGCAAGTTCCAGGTAATCCTCTGAGCGCCTCAGCAAAGTCTCAACCTCTTCGTAGTGCATTCCACCACCGGAAACACTTTAACTCAACCGGATTAATACCTTTCGATAATCATGCGCTTTATAGCGGACATGATGCTCGGTCGCCTGGCCAGATGGCTCCGCCTCTACGGCCACGACACCCTCTACGGGATAGAGGACGATGACGAGATAGTCCATGTTGCCCTTAGGGATAACAGGATAATCCTAACGAGGGACTCCGGCCTCGCTGAGAGGGCAAGGAGGCTCGGCGCCAAAGTTTTCCTCCTCTCGTCGAACTCACTTGAAGGACAAGTGGAGGAGCTTAAGCGCCTCGGAATCGAATTTAAAGAACTTTTTCCTGCAAATGCACGCTGCCCCAAGTGCAACGGCCCAATAAGGCGCGCCTCAAAGGAAGAAGTCAAAGACAGGGTCTCTCCCACAGTTTACGAGAAGTACGACGAGTTCTATACCTGCGAAAACTGCGGTCAAATCTACTGGCCGGGCAGGCAGTGGGAGGAGATGGTCAAAATCGACAGGAAGCTGAGGCTTGGAAAACCGGAGAAAGGGGGATCAAAAAGGAAAAGCCTCAGCCGATAGGGTGGTGGCAGGCCACGAAGTGGTTGTGGCTGATCTCAACAAGCTCCGGCTCCCTCTCCCTGCAGAGTTCATCGGCGAAGGGGCACCTCGGGTTGAAGCGGCAGCCCGGCGGTATCTCGGCCGCGTTCGGGACTTCCCCGGTTATCCTGAACTTCCTCTCCTTCTTTCTCCGCACTATCGACGGGACGGCCTGGATCAGGGCCAGCGTGTACGGGTGGGCAGGGTTCCTGAGGACTTCCTCCGTCGGGCCGATTTCAACTATCTTGCCGAGGTACATCACCGCTATCCTGTCGGCTATCAGCTTTCCGACGGCTATGTCGTGGGTTATGAAGAGCTGGCTGAGGTTGTACTCCTTTCTGAAGGACTCGAGGAGCTCAAGTATCGAGGCGCGCATCGAAACGTCGATCATCGAGACGGCCTCGTCCGCAACAACGAACTCCGGCTTCAGCACCATGGCCCTCGCTATGACAACGCGCTGCCTCTGGCCGCCGCTGAGGTGGTGGGGGTAGCGGTCGTAGAACTCTTCCTCGGGGGTCAGCCCGACGCGCCTGAGCATTTTGAGGACTATCTCCTTCGCCTCCTCCTTCTCCGCCAGCCCATGGACGAGCAGCGGGTGGGCTATCGCGTCGCCTATCTTCATCCTCGGGCTCAGGCTTGAGTACGGGTCCTGGAAGATTATCTGCATCCTCCTTCTGAAGGGCCGCAGTTTCTCCTGGCTCAGCGGCGTTATGTCCGTGCCGTCGAAGATTATCCTTCCGCTTGTTGGCTCTATCAGCCGCAGTATCGTCCTGCCCGCGGTCGTCTTTCCGCAGCCGCTCTCGCCGATGAGGGCCAGCGTTTCGCCCCTGCCTATCTCGAAGCTTATCCCGTCGACCGCGCGGACGTAGCGCTCTTCCTTCTTCCTGAAGGCCTCTAGCAGGCTCCTCTTAACTGGGAAGTACTTCTTGAGGTCCTCGACCCTGAGTAGAGGCTCACTCATTCCCCGCACCCCCGTACAGGTGGCAGGCCACCAGGTGACCCGGCTCCACTTCAACGGGCTCCGGCTCCTTCACGTCACACAGCCCCCTGAGCTCCCCCTTCTCCCTAAAAACCGCACAGCGCGGATGGAAGCGGCAGCCGCTCGGCGGGTTCCTCAGGTCCGGCGGGTAGCCCGGAATCGCCCTGACCTCGCTCTCCTTCCAGAGATCGGGGACGCTCTCCACGAGAGCCCTCGTGTAGGGGTGCAGGGGGTTCTCGATGATCTGCTCGGTCGTCCCTATCTCCACGAGCTTGCCCGCGTACATGACGGCTATCCTGTCGCTCCTCTCCGCGGCGAGGGAGATGTCGTGGGTAACGAAGTAGATGCTCGTCCCCTCTGCCTTCATCTCGTCGATGAGGTCCATTATGGCGTCCTGGACTATAACATCGAGGGCCGTTGTCGGCTCGTCGGCTATGAGGAGCTTCGGGTTGAAGGCCATGGCTATGGCTATGCTTATCCTCTGCCTCTGGCCCCCGCTGAGCTGGTGGGGGTAGTAGTCGAGCCTGTCCGCCGGCAGGTTCACTTTCTCAAGGAGCTCCTTCGCCCTCTTCCGCGCCTCGTCCTCGTCGACGCCGTGGACAGTCATGGCCTCGATGATCTGGTCGCCGACCTTCCTCAGGGGGTCGAGGCTCGTCATGGGGTCCTGGAAGACCATGCTTATTTCCTTGCCCCTTATCCTCCTCAGCTCCTCGGGTTTCATGGCCAGCAGGTTCTTCCCCTGGAAGATGACCTCCCCGGTAACGACCTTCCCCGGGGACGGGACGAGGTTTATAACCGCGTGGGCCACGGTCGACTTTCCGCTCCCGCTCTCTCCGACGAACGTTATCCACTCACCTTCCTTCACGCTGAAGGAGACGTTCTCTGCGCCCCTGACGACCCCGGAGAGAGTGTAGTAGTAAACACCAAGGTTCTTGACTTCCAGCAGCATCGCCATCACCTCGTCCCCAGGGAGAGCCTCTCGTTGATGGCCTCTCCTATCATGGCGAACCCCATGGCCAGCAGCATGATCATTATTCCCGGGAAGAACGCCAGCCACCAGTAGCCGTCCAGGAGGAAGGGCTGGCCGATGTGAAGGTCGTAGCCCCAGTCAGGCGTCGGCGGCGTCACCGAAAGCCCCAGGAAGCTCAGGCCGGCCTCTGTCAGGATCGCGTCGGCCACGCTGAGCGTGAAGACGACCAGTATCGTCGGCAGGACGTTGGGGAGTATATATTTGCGCATGATCTCCCTGTTCTTCGTTCCTATGGCTTTGGCCGCCTCGACGAAGAGCTGGCCCTTGAGGCTGAGCGTCTGGCCGCGCACCATCCTGAAGTAGGTAGGCACGTAGACGAAGCTTATTGCCACGGCGGTGTTTATCGGGCTCGGGCCCAGCACGACGGCGATGACTATGGCGAGTATGAGCGACGGGAAGGAGTAGATGCTGTCCATTATCATGCTGAGGGTTCTGTCAGTCTTTCCGCCGTAGTACCCGGACAGGAGACCCAGGGGCACTCCGATGGCTATTGAAAGCGTGGTTGCCACAGTCACCACGTAGAGGATTATCCTGGAACCCCAGATTATCCTGGAGAAGACGTCCTGTCCCAGGTTGTTGGTCCCCATCGGGTGCTTCCAGCTTGGAGGCGAGAAGACGTCCGGTCCTATCTCCGTCGGGTTGTAGGGGGATACCACCGGAGCCAGAAGGGCAAGTAATATGACCGCGAAGACGACCGCGAGGCCGAATATGAGGAGCCCCCTGCCGGGCTTTCTTTCCCTGAGCGGTTTCAGCAGATAGTCGATAACTCTCATTCTAATCCCCCCTCAGTACTCCACCCTCGGATCGAGGATTGCGTAGATTATATCTACGATGAGGCTGATCAAACCGACGAAGAGGGCGAAGACTATCACTGCGCCCTGTATAGAGTTGTAGTCGCGGTAGTTTATCCTGTCCATGATGAACGTGCCCATCCCTGGCCAGTTGAAGGTTGTCTCAGTAAGGACTGCACCGCCGAGGAGTATGGCGAACTGGAGCCCCATCAGGGTAACCACGGGGATGAACGCGTTCTTGAGGGCGTACCAGAGGACTTTCCTGTCCGGCACCCCCCTCGCCCGATAGGCCCTTATGAAGTCCTGGCTCAGGACATCGACCATGTTGTTTCTCACCAGACGTGTGTAGGCCCCGCTGAGCACTATTCCAAGGGTCAGACTGGGCAGAACAAGGTGTTCTGCCACACTCACGAAAGCCGTCCAGTTTCCCTCAATAAGACTGTCAAGGAGGTAGAGACCGGTTATGGAGTGGAAGGAGGTTATACTGGGATCAATCCTCCCAGACGTCGGAAGCCAGTGGAGTTTAACCCCAAAGAGGTACTGGAGCATCATGCCGAACCACGGTATGAAGAGGGTGTAGGCAACTATGCTGTAGACCCTCATTCCCGTGTCTATCTTCGTTCCCTTCCTAACGGCCCCCCAGACACCCGTGGCCAGGCCCAGAAGAACGCTCACGGTAAATGCAAAGATGGTTAACTCTATAGTCGCGGGAAGGCGGAGGGCTATGTAGCTCGAAACTGGTTTGCCCATCGGGGAAGCCAGGGTGACCCCAAGGTTTCCCTGGAGCATCTTCCACAGATAGTCAAAGTACTGAACGTAGAGGGGCTTATCAAGGCCCGCCATGTGCTCCAGGTGGTGGAGCTGCTCGGGCGGGATATTTTTGGTCCCCACAACGGCTAGAATGGGATTTCCGGGGAGGACGCGGAGGAAGAGAAAAACGATGGTGTAAAGGATGAGTATCATGGGGATTATCATGAGTGCCCTTATTATGATGTAACGACCCAATCCCCTGGCCAACTTCATCACCTCGCGGGTTTAAAAGGAAAAGAAAAGAGATCATCCCGTCTTGTAGACGGTGCTGTAGTGGAATATCATGTCCGGGCCGATTTTTATTCCCTTGACGTTCTTCTGCGTGACGACGAAGAGCTTGCCCTGGATGAGCGGGATGTAAGGCACATCCTGGGCCAGTATGTCCTGGGCCTGCTCGTAAAGACTGGTTCTCTGGTTCTGGTCAGTTATGGTCTGGGCCTTCCTGAGTATGGTGTTCATCTGGGTGTTGTTGTAGCCTGTTCCAGCCCAGCCGTTGGCGTCTCCGTCGAGGAACGGGGTGGTGTAGTCGTCGGGGTCAAGGTAGTCCGGGTACCAGCCGAGGAGGTAGACCATCATCTGGCCCTTTCTCGCGTAGTCGGTGTAGGTGTTCCACTCGGCGCTCTTGATGGTAACCTGAATCATGCCGGTCTTCTCCCACTCGCTCTTGAGAACCTGGGCGAGCGAGGCCTCGGTGTCACCGTAGTGGGTCGGCGTGTACCAGAGCGTTATTTTGAGCGGGTTGCTCTCTGAGTAGCCAGCCTCCTGGAGTAGTTTCTTTGCCAGTTCGAGATTGGCATCACCGTACTTGTCCATGAATACATCCTTGTGGCTCCACATTCCATTTGGAATGAGGCTGTAGAGCGGTTCAACGGTGTCCTGGAAGACAACACTGGCTATCTCCGGCCTGTTAACAGCCGCCGCGAGGGCCTGTCTAACTTTGACCTCCTTGGTCGGGTCGATCTTTGTGTTGAGGCAGACGTACCTTATGAATGCTCCGGGAACCTCTATCACGTTCACCTTGCTGTCCTGTTTGAGGCTCTTTATGTCGGTCGGCCGCAGGGTTCTCCAGGCTATGTCTATCTCACCGTTCTGGAGTGCCAGCCTCATTGTCGAGGCGTCGTTGTAGAACTTCACTATAACCTTCTCGGTCTTCGGCTTTGGACCGTAGTAGTTGGGGTTGGCCTCAAGGACGAGCTCCTGGTCGCGCACCCACTTGGCTATCTTGTACGGGCCGATTCCGCCGTAGGTCGCGTCGCTGTCGATCTTGTCGTTGTCATACTTGGGGCTGACCGGGAAGTAGGGCGGCGTCGTCAGCAGGGACAGGAAGTAGGCCGTCGGGTGCTTGAGGTAGAAGACAACCGTGTAGTCGTCCTTCGCCTCAACGTGGTCAACGAAGCTGGTAACGAGCCACGAGGGGTCGCCTTTAATCGTCATGACCCTGTTGATGCTTCTCACGACGTCCTTGGCAGTGAACGGCGTCCCGTCGTCGAACTTCAGGCCCTTCCTCAGGTGGAAGGTCCACACGGTGGAGTCGTTGTTTACATCCCAGCTCTCTGCCAGACCCGGTTCAATATCGAGGGTTCCAGGCTTGTATTTTACGAGGCCTTCCATAACGTTGTTGAGGACCTCCCATGTGTAGAAGTCGTAGGCGTTTGCAGGGTCCAGGTCAGTTACCTTGTCCGTAACTCCAATTATCAACTGGGCTGCGACCTTTGTGGAGCTGCTTGTTGATGAGGTGCCACCTCCACCAAGGCAGCCGCTGGCCACTACAGAAAAAACAACCAAAAACACTAAGACCGCTGAAAGATACAGCCTTTTCATGGTTTTCACCAATGTATTACTAAGTCTACTCATGCATTTAAATCTTTCTGGGATGGACTTATCGTTTGTTCAATGTAAATTAGAATCCATTAAAAAAGCAAGGGCAGGAAAAGGGTTTAATAATCCCTGGGGGAGTTGGGCATATGAAGTGGGAAGAGTGGGAGCCGTTCTACAGGAGGATAGCTGAGGAGATGGGCTATTCAGTGGAGGGGGACAGAAAAGCCGCCCGAATACTGCGCGCCATCCTCCTCGAAGGGGACGACTACATCCTGCGGGAAGAGCTGGAGGCCGTCGTGGGGGAGAAGGTGCACGTCTTCGGCGCGGGCCCGAGCCTCGAAAGGGCTTTAAAGGAGTACGATTTCTCGGACGGAACTCTTATCTCCGCCGACGGTGCAACCTCAGCTCTCCTTGAAATCGGCCTTGTCCCGGACATCATTGTTACGGATCTCGATGGAAGGATTTCGGATTTGAAGATAGCCAATGACAGGGGCTCTTTCATGGTTGTCCACGCGCACGGGGACAACATTAATATGCTGACTTCATATGTCCCGCTCTTCTCAAGGGTTCTTGGAACAACCCAGGTGGAACCTTTGGATATCGTCTATAATTTCGGTGGCTTTACAGACGGCGACAGAGCCGTTTTCCTGGCCGAGGAGCTTGGGGCAAGGGAAATAATTCTCGTCGGTTTCGATTTCGGTGAGATTGTGGGTAAGTGGAGCAAACCCTCCCTGAGAGAGCACTCCCCAGTCTGGGAAACCAAGAGGAAGAAGTTCGAGTTTGCGGTGGAACTGCTCAGGTGGCTGGAAGAAAACGGAAAGGCAGTTATAAGGAAGGTAAATGCTGGGGAAACAGAATAAGAAGATTTTAGGACTTCCCCTCCAGATGGGCCCTTTTGACCTCAAGAACTCCGAAGTAGTTGCACTCGTTCCACTTTTTCTCTACCTCATCGAAGACTATCCTGGCTTTGAAGAACGGCGCATCGCGGACGAAGGTCTCGAACTCACCGCCCTCGCCAGCGACGTGGATCCTGTACTTCTCGTGGAGCCTAACCAGCTCTTCTAGGGCACTCTCGTCTATCCTCCTTCCGAGCCAGCGCTCGTCGAGGCCGTAAGCAGAGACCCCAACCATAACGATGTCAAAGATGTCGATAAGCTCGCGCATGTAATCAACGGGGTCGCGGTGCCAGGCCGGAGCAAAGCTCTTAAGGCCGAGTTCCTCGGCAACTCTATCGACCCTCTGCTTTTGATACTCGCTCGCCAGGGCACCGGCGACGACCCCATCTATTTTCAACCCTTCAAGGACGGTCTTCATGTCCTCGACTTCCCTCTCCTTCTCGCCGCTCGTGAAGCCCTTGACGAGGGGAATCCCGATGGCCTTGGCCTGCAGCTCGGTTAGGTGGATGTTCGGGACGTGGTACATGTAACTTTCCTCGCTCTCGCTGACCATGCTGACGAGGTATTCCACCTCAAACCCCTGCTTCAGCGCCCAGTAGAGAGCGTAGTTCGAGTCTTTTCCGCCGGAATATAAGACAGCAACGCGCATCTCGCTCACCCGAAAGTTTCAAATCATAGCCACCTTAACATTACCGGACTTAGAACACGCTTAAAAAGGTGATGCCAATGGAACCAAGAACGACAGTGATTCTCGCGGCCGGCCTCGGGACGAGGATGGGTGGGAAGCCAAAGGGACTCCTCAAAGTTGCAGGACGAGAGATTCTGTACCGAACGATGACGCTCCTCCAGCGGAACGGCGTTGAGCGGTTTGTAATCGTAACTAATGAGCGCTACGCGCAGCTTTACAGGGAGTTCTTAGAAAGGCACGGTTTTCCAGCGGAGGTGATCATCAACCCCGAACCCGAGAAGGGTAACGGACACTCCCTTCACCTCGCGAAGGGAAAGGCTTCTGGAAGGTTCGTTCTGGTGATGAGCGACCACGTTTATTCAGAGGCCTTCGTGGAGAGGTCCATTAAGGGAAACGGCCTCATAGCGGACAGAAGGCCGAGATGGGTTGATCTCAACGAGGCGACGAAGGTTAAGGTGGAAAACGGCCGTGTCGAGAGAATCGGGAAGAACCTCAAGGAGTGGGGCGCCGTTGACACCGGCTTCTTCATTCTCGACGGGAGCATTTTTGAGACAACAGAAGCGCTTGAGCGCGACAGGAACGGCGATTATTCACTCAGCGAGGTCGTTGAGAGGGCGAAGCTTCCGGTTACGTTCGTTGACGGCCTCGGCTGGACGGACGTTGACACTCCTGAAGAGATAAAAAGGGCAAGGCGGATGCTCGTCAAGACGGCAATAAAGGGGACCGGGGACGGTTTCGTCAGCAGGCACCTTAACAGGAAAATCTCAACCGAAATAAGCGCCCTCCTCGTGGACTGGGTCACGCCGAACGGGATTACAGCCGTTACCTTTGCCCTCGGAATCCTTTCCGCCCTGCTGACCCTTGGGAACCTTCCTTTGGCGGGAATCCTCTACCAGCTCAGTTCCATCTTGGACGGCGTTGACGGCGAGATAGCGAGGGCTTCCCTGAGGACGAGCAGGCTGGGCGGCTACATAGACTCAATCCTCGACCGCTACGTTGACGGGGCTTTTCTGGCTCTGTTGGCATACTCAACGCTGAACGAGCCTCCCTGGTACCTCATCGCGCTTTTAGCGCTCCTTGGCTCGGTGATGGTCAGCTACTCCACGGAGAGGTTCAAGGGGGCGTTCTGCAGGGACGCCTACTCGGAAGTGCCGGCCCTCAGGAAGCTGCCAGGAAAGAGGGACGAGAGGGTCTTCCTCACGATGCTCTTCCTGCTGTATCCCGCTCCCGTCTCAATAAAAGCGCTGTTTGTTATACTCGCAATTCTGACGAACCTGAGGGTTGCCATAGTTGTTTATGAGATTCTCAGATGGGGACAACGTTTATAATGCCATTGAAAATGGCCGGGGTAACCACCCTTGAGAGGGGATCGAAATGACGACTAGGGGTTACATAAGAAAATGGCTGGCGATAGGGGTCATAGTGGGCATCGTATCCGGATTGGGAGCTATAGTGTTCTACGAGATGATACACCTTTCGACAAAGTATCTTCTGGAGATGGGTTCCGGCTTCATCCCACCAAAAGAAGGAACCCCCCTCTCCGAGGCACTTAAATGGAACCCTTCGGAGAACCCCATCCAGCTGATCCTAATCATGACCCTTGGCGGTCTGCTCTCCGGCCTTATAGTTTATACCTTCGCCCCGGAGGCTGAGGGGCATGGAACCGACGCGGCGATAAGGGCATTCCACAGGGAGAACGGAAAGATAAGCCCGAAGATACCCATTGTAAAAGCGATAGCCTCCGCCATAACCATTGGAAGCGGCGGAAGTGCAGGTAGAGAGGGACCAACGGCCCAGATATCAGCGGGGTTAGGTTCTCTCATAGCAGACGTGCTCAAGCTAAGTCCAGAGGACAGGAGGTTGGTAGTGGCGGTTGGAATCGGATCCGGTATAGGGAGTATCTTCAAAGCGCCTTTAGGCGGTGCCCTTCTGGCGGGGGAGATACTGTACAAAAGGGACATGGAAACTGAAGCCATAATACCCGCCTTGATAGCCTCTCCCATCGGATATCTAATATTCTGCTCCGTTGAGGGCTACGATCCGACTTTTATCATGCCGTCTGTTTCATTTGAACCGGTCCATATCCTGCTTTTCATGCTCCTGGGTGTTATAGAGGGAATCGTGGGCTTAGCCTATATCTACGCATTTTACGGAACGAAGGATGCCTTTTCAAACCTCTTCAAAAGGACAAACCTTCCGCCCCACATCAAACCCGCCGTCGGGGCTTTTCTGTCCGGCCTCATAGTGGTTGCACTCGTTAAGTGGGTTGACCCGATGGCGGGTCTGGGGGCGGTTGGAACCGGCTACGGCTTCATCCAGCTCGCCATGTACAATGCCATCCCATGGAAAATACTCCTCATCATTGGAATTGCTAAGATTGTAACCACCTCACTGACGATAGGCAGCGGTGGAAGTGGAGGTGTCTTCGCCCCGGGTCTGGTCATTGGCGGCATGATTGGTGGGGCAACGGGAATGCTTCTCCATGCCGCCTTTCCGACTCTTGTCCCCCTAAGCCTGGTGCCGGCATTCGTAGCAATAGGAATGGTCTCCCTCTTCGGTGGGATATCCAAAGCCCCCCTCGCGAATATGGTAATGGTAAGCGAAATGACCAACAATTATGAGTTCCTAGTTCCCGCCATGGCTGCGGTTTTTGTCTCGTACCTTATAACCGGGGACAGCACGATATACCAGGAACAGGTTGAAACCAGAGCCGACAGCCCTGCCCACACCCACGAGCTTCTCTCAATGACCCTCAGAAAACTGAAGGTCAGGGACGTGATGCTGCCCCTGGAGAATATTGTTTGGGTTTCGCCAGTTGATAGCCTCCTCAAGGCTCTGGAGCTGAGCATAAAGACACACCATAAGTGCCTGCCAGTCGTTGACGGAGAAAGGCTTGTTGGAATACTGGATGCTGAGGGAGCCGGAAAGATCCCACCGGAGAGGTGGGATTCCATTCCGGTTTCCGAGGTGATGCTCGCGGATATTCCGACAATTCATCCGGATGAGCCGCTGAGCAGTGCAATGCTCAAAATATCCCAAAGCGAAATGGAGTGCATACCGGTTGTTGATGAAGGGATGAAACTAGTGGGCCTGATTACAAAGGATGATATAGTGTCTGCACTTGCCTCGGAGATCTAATGTTTCGCAACCAAAAACTATTTAACTGCTATAAAATATCTTAGGACAACAAAGGAGGTGGAGAAAATGGTCAGGGTTGTTATACTCGGACAGGGCTACGTTGCCAGCATCTTTGCGAGCGGGCTTGAGAAGATAAAGGCCGGAAAGCTCGAGCCGTACGGCGTTCCCCTCGCCGATGAGCTTCCGATTAAAATCAAGGATATAGAGATAGTAAGTTCTTACGACGTTGATACCAGCAAGGTCGGAAAGGACCTCTACGAGGTCGTCAGGGCCTACGACCCCGAGGCCCCGGAGAGCCTTAAGGGGATAACCGTGAGGAAGGGCATACACCTGAGGAGCCTCAGGAACCTCCCGATTGAAGCGACCGGCCTCGACGACGAGATGAGCCTCAAGGAGGCCGTTGACCACCTCGTGAGCGAGTGGAAGGAGCTTAAACCGGATGTCTTCGTCAACGTCTGTACCACCGAGGCCTTCGTCCCCTTCGAGAGCAGGGAGGAGCTTGAGAAGGCCATCGAAGAGGACAACCGCGACAGACTCACCGCGACTCAGGTTTACGTTTATGCCGCCGCCAAGTACGCGAAGGAGGTTGGCGGTGCGGCCTTCGTCAACGCGATTCCAACTCTGATAGCAAACAACCCGGTCTACGTTGAACTCGCGAAGGAGAGCAACCTCGTGGTCTTCGGCGACGATGGAGCGACCGGTGCCACGCCGCTCACCGCCGACGTCCTCAGCCATCTCGCCCAGAGGAACAGGTACGTCCTCGACATAGCGCAGTTCAACATCGGCGGAAACAACGACTTCTTAGCGCTGACAGACAAAGAGCGCAACAAGAGCAAGGAGTTCACCAAGTCGAGCATAGTCAAGGACCTCCTCGGCTACGACGCGCCGCACTACATCAAGCCCACCGGCTTCCTCGAGCCGCTCGGCGACAAGAAGTTCATAGCGATGCACATCGAGTACGTCAGCTTCAACGGCGCCCACGACGAACTCGTCATCACCGGCAGGATAAACGACAGCCCCGCCCTTGCTGGCCTCCTCGTCGACCTCGTCAGGCTCGGAAAGATGGCGGTCGAGAAGAAGGAGTTCGGAACAGTTTACGAGGTCAACGCCTTCTACATGAAGAACCCGGGACCGGGGGACAGGAAGAGCGTTCCGAAGATAATAGCCTACGAGAAGCTGAGGCAGTGGGCTGGACTGGAGCCAAGGTGGCTTTGAATTTCCCCGTTTTCCCCAAAACTTTTAATTCTCTCTGCCCTACTTTTCTCGGAGGGAAGTCGATGAGCTGGAAGAGGGGAGCTTATCCGGAGTTCACCGTTGAAGATGCCGTTGCGGCGCTGTTCATTCTCAAGGAACCAGTGGGGAGGAAGGCCCTTGCGGAGATGCTTGACCTGGGAGAAGGAAGCATTAGGACACTTTTGAGGAAGCTTAACGGGCTCGATCTGATCCGATCCGCTCAAAGAGGGCACTCTTTAGGTGAAAGGGGATTGAAACTGGTCGAGAAGTTGTCGGAGGGGTTTTCAGAAGTCCGGAGCGTGGGGAGGATAGAGGGTTTTCCAGCCTACGCCCTGGCGGTGAGAGCTCCCCCCGAGTTCAAGAGCATAGATCTCCGCGATGAGGCGATAAGGTTCCACGCGAAGGGAGCGATGATACTCGTGGTCAGGAACGGGGAGGTAGTCTTCCCCGAAGACGGAAGACCCCTAAGGGAAACCATGCCAGAACTGGCCGATAGACTGGAAAGCCTTCTGGATTTCTTTGAAGGGGACGCCATCATAGTGGCATGGGCGGAAAACCCGGCCGCCGCCATGAAGAGCGCCTATCACGTAGCGATATCGCTGAAGGGGGACTCCCTTCCGGAGGATCTTCTCAGGATACTGAGGTGAGGACATGGGGGAGAGCAGACTCGTCCTTGCCCTCGACGTCTACGAGCGCGAGAGGGCGCTGGGGATAGCCGAGAGCACGGCGGAATACCTGTGGGCCATTAAGGTCAACTGGCCGCTCATAATCGGCTCTGGCCTTGGAATAATCAGTGAGCTTAAGCAGGTGACGGGACTACCGATCATAGCCGACCTCAAGCTCGCTGACATACCGAACACAAACAGGCTGATAGCGAAGAAGGTTTTTGAAGCCGGCGCTGATTACGTGATAGCCCACGGCTTCGTCGGGAGGGAGGGCGTTAAGGCAGTGATGGAGCTTGGGGAGACAATAATCGTCGTCGAGATGAGCCACCCCGGAGCAAAGGAATTCATCCAGCCGGTGACGGATAAGCTCATCGAGATGGCCAACGAGCTTGAGCCCTTTGGGGTCATAGCCCCCGCAACGAGGCCGGAGCGCGTTAGCTACATCCGCTCGAAGCTGAAGCCGGGGATTAAAGTCATCACCCCCGGCGTCGGCGCCCAGGGCGGAAAAGCTAAAGACGTTTTAAAGGCCGGGGCAGATTACATCATCGTCGGGCGCGCGATTTACGAAAGCGAGAACCCGAGGGAGAGTGCGAGGAAAATTTTCGAGGAGCTGGAGGTGGTCTGATGGAGCTGAAGGTCAAGCACCCACTCAGCAAGAAAGAAGTTAAGGAGATAATCCTCGAGATGGCCGAGATTTTTGGCGATGAAATAGCCGGGAAGATGCTGAGCAAGAAGGACAGGGTTGAGGTGGCAGAGTTTGACAGGACCACCGAGATAATCCTCGTTAACGGGAGGCCCTTCTTCATACGGAGGAAGGAGCTGGTGTTCCCGCTCGTGATAGCCCTCTACGAGCTCTCCAACGAGGAGGACCTCCGGAAGTGGCCGAGGCGCGTCGTGGTGGACGCGGGTGCGGTTCCGTTCATCATCAAGGGCGCCGACGTCATGGCGGCCGGGATAACCGATGCCGATGAGAACATCAAGGAGGGAGACTTTGTCTTCGTGGTGGAGGAGGACTACGGGAGGCCCCTCGCAATAGGAATAGCCCTCATGGATGGCAAGACTATGAAGGAGAAGCCAAAGGGGAAGGCGGTGAAGAACATCCACCACGCCAAGGACAGGATATGGGAGCTTACGGTGGGCTGAAATGGACGAAAAGTCACTCAAAAAGGGACAGAAAAAAATCCGGGTTCTCGTGGGGGGAGTCTTTGACATCCTCCACGTCGGCCACATACACTTTTTGAAGCAGGCAAAAAGCCTGGGAGACGAGTTAGTGGTGATAGTTGCCAACGACGCCACGGTCGAGCGCAACAAGGGTAGAAAGCCAGTTAACACTGCGGAGGACAGGGCAGAGTTGCTGAGGGCTATCAGATACGTCGATGAGGTTTACGTGGGTTCTCCCAATGCCATCGATTACGAGCTCGTTAGAAGAATAAGCCCGGATATAGTAGCAATCGGGCCAGACCAGACCTTCAACTGTGGCCGCCTCAAAGAGGAGCTCCGGAAGAACGGAATAGATGCGGAGGTCATCAGAATCCCGTACCTTTACAAGAAGGACAGGGCTAAGACGAGCAAAATCCTTCAGCGCATAGTCGAGGAGTTCTGCGAGTGAGGGAAAAGATCAGAGACGAAACTTCCCCATGTACTCCCTCAGGAACTCTGGATCCTCCTTTCTGATCGCGCTCATAAGTTCGTCAAACTTCTTTTCCCCAAGGGCCTGGCGCAGGTAGTAGTAGAGGTTCACGGCATCCTCCACGATTATGCTCTGCCTCCTCCCTTCCTCGCCGTAGAGCTCGATGAGCTTTTTGTTGATGTCAAGGCTTATGTAAAGGGTCTTCTGCTTCTTTTGATGCTTGAGATCTTCCTTTCCCTTCTCTTTTCTGGGCTTCGAGGGTTTGGTCAGGTCGTTAACCGAACCGGCGAAAAGCTTCGGAATTTTACCTTTACTCTCCTTCAACAATTGAAATCACCTCTCTGGTAAGCTTCTCAAAGGCCTTTGCGGCCCTTCCTTCCGGTTCATAATCAAATATGCTCAACCCCTCCCCCTGTGCCTTCTCAAGGGCAACGGCCTTCGGTATCGTTGTCAGGATCGGGGCATCAGGGTAGGCATCCTTGAGCTCCTTGAGCCGCGTCTTCGGGACTTTGGTCTGCCGGGTGAACTTGTTCGGAACTAATCCCATGAGGGACAGGTTCTCGTTGGTCTCCTCCCTGATCATGGCCATGAGGTTGAACATGAGCTGCATGCCTATAACCCCGAAGTAGCTGAGCTCAAGTGGTATGAGGACGTAGTCAGAGGCTGTAAGCGAGTTGACTAAAAAGATGCCCATGCTGGGGGGGTTGTCGATGAGGACGTAATCATAGTCGGGGAGAATCGGGGAGATGGCTTTCTGCAACCTTCTCTCCCTGTTATACGCGTTTATTATTTCTATCTCCTTTGCGGAGAGGTCGAGGTGGCTGGGGATTATGTGGAGGTTCTCCGAGACCTCCACTATTGTGTCATTAACATCGCTCTCGCGGGCCATGATGGTGCCGACGTTGCTGTTTTCATGGTTCATGACTTCCATACCTATGAGGCCGAAGGTCAGGTTGAACTGGGGGTCGACGTCTATAAGAAGAACCTTCCTTCCCATCCGGGCGAGCCCGTAGCCGAGGTTGAGCGTGAGGGTTGTCTTTCCAACGCCGCCCTTCTGGTTGGCAACGCTGATTACAACTGCCATTCTATCACCCACTAACCGTCATCCTCGATGCATTTAAAAGTTATGGAAATAAATTTTTAAATAGACAGAAGGAAATAGACAGAAGGCTCAGAATTCTATGTCGGCGAAGAGTTCTTCGATGCGCTTTCTGTGTTCATCGTTCCCTGATGCCTTCTTGGGCTCTTCCTGCCTTGAAAGGATCCTGTAAATGTCATCAAAGTCTGCGGAGGCCTTTTTCTCGAACGGGAGAGGTGCGGACCTCTTTGGAACGACGACGTTTGCCTTCGTCTGGAGGGCTGCGGCCTCTCCACCTATTATGTGGGGGCTCTCCACACCCGTCATGATTACCATTGCGCGGACAACCTTGCCCATATCCTCGTCGACCCTCGCACCCCACTTTATCTCAGACTTCGTTCCAAGGTTGTTGTAAACGATCTCCATGGCCTCGTTTATTTCGCCGAGGTTGACGTCAGGGCCAACGGTAAAGTGAACCAGAGCCTTATTGCCGCTTCCGAACTTTACGTCGAGCATTTTGTTCTCAAGGGCAGCCTTAACGGCCTCAACCGCCCTGTTCTTTGAGTCGCTCTCTCCAATGCCTATGAGGGCCGCTCCACCGTCCTTCATGACGCTGTAGACATCGGCGAAGTCAATGTTCACCATGGAAGGGAGCTTTATTGTCTCGGTTATACCCTTGACCATCCTGGCTATTATCTCATCGGCAAAGCGGAAGGCAGCGTTTATCGGGAGATTCGGCACGAGCTTGAGGAGCTTGTCGTTCTCGATTATGATGACTGTGTCGGAGTAATGCAGAAGCGCTTTTATTCCGGCCTTGGCCTTCTCCACCCTTATGGTCCCTTCAGTCTTGAATGGGAATGTAACGACGCTGACGACCAGCGGCTCCCTGAAGCGACCGCTGTGCCTGGCGCGCTCCTTTATAACCTTCGCAACAACAGGGGCAGCGCCTGTTCCGGTACCGTTGCCCATTCCAGCGGTTATGAAAACGAGATCAACGTCCCCTATGGTCTCGGATATCTCGTGGGCATTTGCTTCTGCTGCGCGATAGCCGACCTCAGGATCGCCACCGGAGCCCTTACCCTGTGTTATTTCCCTCCCCAGAAGAAGCTTCTTGTGGGCCTTTATCCTCGCGAGGTGCTGGGCGTCGGTGTTCATGGCTATCAGCTCAGCGCCCTCAACGCCCAGCTCATAAAGCCTTGTTATAGTGTTGTTACCGGATCCGCCCACACCAACGATTGCGATCTTAATGAAGTCCTCGTCGAACTCATCGCCGGTGAGATTCTGTCCCTTTTCCACATTCGGTTTTTCATCCAAATCCAGTTTAATTCCAGCCTGCTCCAGGAGCTTAAACACCATCTTTATACCCCCTCTCCTCTATACGGGTGGCATTTCACCTTATCACATACTCAGGAACCTCGTCATCCTGGAATTCCAATTGCATCTCTTTCTTGAGGAACTCCCTGATTGCAGTTCTTATCACTTCGCTGCGGTTTGGATACACTCCCCGCCTAACCAGCTGGTCCATCGCGTTCACAAAGCTCTGGGGGAGCTGCACGCTCACGATGCGCATCTTTGTCATTCCCTGTATCACCCAGTCTATTGGGTCGCTACTTTAGTTAGTGCATTAAGTAGTTAAATACTTTGCGCCTCTAAAATAATATAATAAAAATATTTTTTTCAAAAAAATTTTAAAAATTTTTATAAAACTCAAAGATTTTTTAGAACCGGGGATTAAGACGCAACAAGGGTTATAACTTCTCCCCCAAAACTGGAACGGGTGGTGGAATGAAAGAGGTCATTGAGGGCATAGTGGTGGGGACCGTTAATGTTGAGAACCCGGAAAGACTAATCAAAAGCCTTGGAGGAAATGTACAGGTGGTACGGGCTCCATGTTATGAGATAGTCGTTCACGCGGCAGTGCTGGCAAAGAGGGCCTTTGAAAGGGGGACCAATCGTGCAAAAACTCTGGGTGGGGAGTTCCTTCTGAGGCTGGCCGGAACCCTGCAGATCAGGGAGGCGATAAAAGATTATGGGGTTGCACGCGGCCTCAACTACCTCGTTGTGTTCGGTGGGATGAACGAAGCGGAGGCCTTTCTGAAGGAACACGGCCTGGAGCAGGGGGAGGCAGTTCACTGCAGTAAGGAGGTTTCAAAAAGCCTTTTTGAAAAATCGGCCCTGACCGAAGTTTTGTAGGGTAAAACAGGATATTACCAAACCCTCTTCAGGTTAACTTTATAAGAGTCCCTCCTTCAGTTCCCGGATGTCAGGGGTGATGCTCATGCGGTATAAAAAGCGCAAATACTTCATGGCGGGGAGGATAAACCTCCTCCAGCGCTCCAAGATTAGGGAGCTCTTTGAGAAGGCAAGGGCAATGGAGGACGTTATCTCGTTGGGAATCGGGGAGCCGGATTTTGATACCCCCGATGTGATAAAGGAGGCCGCTACCAAGGCCATGTATGAGGGGTATACCCATTACACTCCGAACGCTGGAATACCGGAGTTCCGCGAGGCCATAGCCGAATACTACAAGGACTTCTACAACTTTGATGTCGATCCCTCGAACATCATAGTCACCGCGGGGGCTTACGAGGCGACCTATCTCGCCTTTGAATCACTCCTTGAGCAGGGGGATGACGTTATAATCCCAGATCCCGCTTTCGTTTGCTACGTTGAAGACGCCAAGATGTCCGAGGCGGGAATCATTCGTATCCCGCTCCGGGAGGAGAACGAGTTCCGCATCGATCCGGATGAGCTCGTGGAGATGATAACCAAGAGAACCAGAATGCTCGTTATGAACTACCCCAACAACCCCACCGGTGCCACCATAGATAAGAAGACCGCGAAGGCAATAGCAGACATAGCGGAGGACTACAACATATACGTGCTCAGTGATGAGCCCTACGAGCACTTTCTCTATGAAGGCGCAAAGCACCACCCGATGATAAAGTACGCACCCGACAACACCGTGCTCGCCAACAGCTTTTCCAAGACCTTCGCAATGACGGGGTGGAGGCTTGGGTTTGCCATAGCCCCCAGTCAGGTTATAAAGGATATGATAAAGCTCCACGCCTACGTCGTCGGAAACGTCACCTCCTTCATTCAGATAGCTGGAATCACGGCCCTCCGCGATAAACGCAGCTGGGATGCTCTCAAGGTGATGAGGGACACCTATGCGGAGAGGAGAAAGCTCTTTCTGAAGGGACTTAAGGACGTTCCTCACGTTGAGGCATTCAAACCTAGGGGAGCCTTCTACATCTGGGCCAAGATTGACCCAGAGCTTGACATGACCAGCGAGGACTTTGCAAACTGGCTCCTTGAAAACTCCGGAGTCGTTGTTATCCCCGGAACCGCCTTTGGAAAGGGCGGCGAGGGATGGATCAGAATAAGCTACGCTACCAGAAGGGAGCTTCTGCTTGAGGCACTTGAGAGGATGAAAAAGGCACTTGAAAAACTCTGAAAGCTGGGGGGAAACACATGGGGAGCAACAGATGGGGTACCGTCTTAGTTAACATGCTCGTTGTTGCATCCGGATTCGGGACCATGCACATGCTTGAGAAGTTCAAAGACGCAGTTATAGCGCACTATGGGATAAGCGGAGGCGCGCTTGCCTACCAGCAGGACGCGTACGTTGTCGGCCTCTTCGTCGCGTTCCTGCTTGGGGGCACCAGTCTCTTCAAAGGCTCGTTCAAGAGGAGCGTGGCTTTGATAGTGAGCTTTGCGGCAATCCCGCAGTTCCTGATACCCTTTGTGGGTAACTGGTGGCTCATTGTTGCCCTGCGCTTTTTCCAGGGTTTCATCGTGGCCCTCATAGCCGTTTTCAGCAACCAGATAGCCAGGCTATTCCTCGCGGAAAGGCCCTTTGCTAAGGGTATAATCCTCTCTGGCATCTTCTGGGGTGGCCTCTACGGCATAAGCCTGGCCAAGTGGGCGGGTGGAAGCAACGCTCCCTGGTCGGCTGTCAGGGAGACCTTCCTGCTCTCCGCGGTGGTCATGTACGTTGTGCTCCTGATATGGTGGGCCTTCGTTGAGGACTTTGAGATACCGAAGGAAAAGCACTCCTCAAGTGGGGCCAGTGTCTGGAAGATGCCGTTCACCTGGGTCTTTGGCTTCACTTTCTTCCCGGCACTCTGGATAATCTTCACCTTCGGTTCGTTCACGCTTCACCACGCCAGCTTCACCGACGCCCAGAACTCCAACCTCGTCATGGCCCTTGAAGTCTCGATGGGTCTCTGGTCCATCATCATGGGCTACCTCGGCTACCGCCTTTCCGTGAGGAACACTTCCAACAGAGGGCTCTTCAAGGCGATAGTCAGCGTTATGACACTATCCTATACCGTTACCTTCCTCGGCCTTCTCGTGGTCTGGAAGGGCGTGACGGGAAGCGAGTACGCACTGGCACTCCTGGGGTTCGTCATAGCGGGGATAGTGCAGGGAACCGGCCCGGCGTTCTGGACAACTGCCCCCGCAGCGTATCCCAAGGAGATTTACCCGGAGGCCAGCTTCGCGCTTGGGCTTATCTCAAACAGCGCTAACGCTGTCGCACCGAACGTCATGTTCGTTCTGGTTGGTGGATTCAGCGCGGGAATGGTGATTTACCTCGCCATGGCTCTGATGGGCATACTGCTCCTCTTAGTTTCCTTCAGGATGAAACTCCCAGTGGAGGGGGCCTGATGAGGGCAAAGAACCTTATCTCCCTTTCCTTTCTTTTTGTGGCAGTGTACTTCTTTGGGATAGCCGCTGTGTCGTGGGGAGATAATCTCCAGGTTGCCGGCGGTGTTTTTATCGGATCCCTTCACCTGCTCCTTTCATGGGAAATAATCAGGGGAAGGGAGTGGAGTATAAGTCCCTCAAAGTATCTGGCCTTTCTTGACATGCTGTTCTCTCTTCTCTGGATGATGCTGGGTGTTATAATCCAGGGAGCAACCCTTTTCGCACTATCCGCCCTGATACTCATCCTCCTGAGCGACCCTGATGTTGAGGCGGGAATACGCGGTCTGTGAGAAGGCTGCTCCGAGGCTTTGCTATCTGTGAGTTTGCATTATTACCAGCGCCCTAAGGTGCCTTTGGAGAGTGAAACACTCATGAAGGAGCAAGCAAGTAAAAAACCTATTCTATAACCTGGGCCTTTAGAAAAAGCATCTCCATTTTCCGCCAGCGCTGAAACTTTGCTCTGCAAAGTTTCATCAAAGAGTTCCTTTCTCGTGAGAATGCTGAACGCTGAGCGTGCACTCTCTTTGCGACCCATTAACAAGGGGTTTGTTCCTAAAAAAGTCCTTCACGTAGGTTTGCTTTTTGTTCTGGTGTCCTTTGGACGCCTCGGGAAGGCAAACACTCGTAAAATGGTCATTTAATGAGTAACCCTCCGAAAATTTGGTGTTCTTAGAATAACACGCACTCTTCCGCCAGCGCTTTGCGAAGCAAAGGGCTGAATGGTGCGGGGGACGGGATTTGAACCCGCGAACCCCTACGGGACGGGACCCTGAATCCCGCGCCTTTGACCAGGCTCGGCAACCCCCGCGTCGCCACTCGATGAAGGCAGGGCGAACTTATAAACTTAACGTTCCAGTCTCCTCACTCCCTCAGGGGTACCAACCAGCACAACGTCGGCTATATCGGCGAATATTCCGTTCTCCACCACGCCGGGAATGCTGTTGAGCTCCATCTCCATATCGAGAGGATCCTCTATCAGCGCGAAGCGTGCATCAAGGATGAAGTTCCCGTTGTCAGTGATCACGGGCCCGTCCTTCTTGACCGCCATCCTCAGTTCAGCCTCTGCGTTGAAGACCTCAAGCTCCTCTGCTATTGCCCGCCACGCCGCAGGAATTACCTCTATCGGCACGGGCATCTTCTGGCCAAGCCTCTCCACGAGCTTGCTCTCATCAACGAGAACCAGAAAAGTCCCAGCACGGTACTCTATTATCTTCTCCATGGTGAGTGCGGCTCCGCGTCCCTTTATCAGATTGAGTTCGGGATCGACCTCATCCGCACCATCGACGGCCAGGTCTATCGCATCCACCTCATCCATGGAGACTGTAGGTATTCCCGATTCGATTGCAAGGAGTCTGGACTGGTGGGATGTCGGAATCCCGTATATTTCAAGCTCCTCCTCCATTACTTTCTTGCCGAGGAGCCTTATGAAATGGGCCGTAGTCGAACCCGTCCCAAGGCCCACTATCATATCATCCTCAACGAAGGAGAGGGCCTCGCGTGCAACCGCCTTCTTAACGTCCTCAATATCCATAATAACCACCCCTCAAGCGCTCACGTTGGTTCCGTTCATCATGTGGGAGAGCAGGCTCTTGTCGTTGTACGGGACCGGAGTGAAGTGAATTCCCACGGTGTAGACCAGCATTGTGAAGTAGAGCCAGAACAGGAACCAGCCCCAGAATGCCTTTTTGAGGATTGCACTCCTGAGCTGGCCGCCCTGGAGTCCCAGGATGTCCTCGGGCAGGTCATCCTTCAGTATGAGCTTGACAAAGACGTCAGTAACCACGTACAGGAGGGCACCTATTATCCACGCGGCCCGTGATTCCACGGAAAGCGCGCCGCTGATGGTTCCTGTGATGGCACCCCAGAGATAGACTACCAGCGCAAATTTTTGGTCTGCTCGCACTTCTCTCACCCACCTTAGCTTTTTCTTTGACTTTAAAACCTTTGTCCGTCGCTGGAGCCATCTGCCCCCTTCGCATCAAAGAGAGTAAAACTTGAAAAACCATAAAAACCACAAAAGATAAAAGCTCAAAAATCAAAAGGGACCCATGTAGAAATTCAAAGGCTCGCGACGCGAATAATCTAGTCGGAGTCAAATCGAGTATGGGGGTGTAACTCTTGGAGGGCCGTTCGATCGTTTTTGCATCCGGAAAGGGTGGAACTGGAAAAACAACCACCGTGGCAAACCTTGGTGTTGCACTGGCTCAGTTCGGCAAGGAAGTCATACTGATAGACGCCGATATAACCATGGCCAACCTGAGCCTCGTCCTCGGCATGGAGGACATACCAATAACGCTCCACGACGTCCTGGCCAGGGAGGCTGATCTCAAGGATGCGATATACGAGGGACCCGCCGGTGTTAAGGTTATTCCCGGTGGATTGAGCCTTGAAAAAGTCAAAAAGGCCAAACCGGAGAGACTCAGGGAAGTCATACGCGAAATAAGTCAGATGGCAGATTTCATACTCATCGATGCCCCTGCTGGTCTGGAAATGACGTCCGTTACTGCTCTGCTCATCGGTAAAGAACTCATAATCGTCACCAATCCGGAGATTTCTGCGATAACCGATTCCCTCAAAACCAAGCTCATAGCCGAGAAGCTCGGAACGCTGCCCCTTGGAGCGATTCTCAACAGGGTAACAAACGAGAAAACCGAGCTCAGTCAGGAGGAAATAGAGGCAATCCTTGAGGTTCCAGTCCTGGCCATGATACCCGAAGACCCGGAGGTCAAACGTGCGAGTGCCTACGGTGTTCCGCTGGTCGTTAAGAACCCGACTAGCCCCGCCGCAATAGCCATAAAGCAGCTCGCGGCCAAGCTCGCCGGTGTCAGGTGGGAGGCACCCCAGCCGGAGAGCCCGATAAAGAGGGTCTTCAAGGCAATATTCGGCGGCAAGAGGTGATGGCAATGAACGCAGCACTGCTCTACGCTCTCGTCATTATACTAGTGTTCGTCAATCTTCTCCTCTTCATGCTCTACCTCTCGTCCAAGAAGAACCCCTACTACGTGGTCTACGACGAGGAGACCAAGAGCGCCCTCAAGAGGCGTGTTACCAACCTCAAAGAGGAACTTGAGGACGAACTGGTGGACTTCGACGTCGAGGAATGGGAGAAGGAGCTCGAAGAGAGCATTGATGAGGAGGTAAAGAATCTCTGATGGCTTTATTTTCTTTTGATTTCCCCAGACTCCTGTTCTTAATGTGACTTCCACTTCCTGTATAATTGTCATTCGAGGCTAGAATGCGTTAAACTTTTAAAGTCACCCTTTGTTATTAATTCGGGGTGGGACGCATGAAGGTGCGTCTCGGATACCCCGACAGGCTTCTGGTTGTGGACGGAAAAACGATTTATCTGTTCAAAAAACGTCTCTACAGCGCCCCGTTGGAGGAGATAAAGAAATGGGTGTGCGGGAAAGAGGCCCTGCTCCCACCCGCTTTGAAGGAAGTCGCCGCCGACGTCGTTAATGTGCTGGAATCCCTTCAGAAGCCAGGGAATTATGACAGCGGGGTCTCAAAAGCTGCAGTAACTTGATCCATTTCTTTTCCAGAATCGAAGAAGTTAAAAGGGGTTCCATCCAAGAAAAGTGATACCACAGAGTTGATGGAGGGAATGACATGAAGGCAAAAGTTAAGATACTGGACGTGTACAGCGGCAGGTACTCCGTGTTCATAAACGCGGAGGAAGCACAGAAGGCCAAACTCCACCCTGACGACCTCGTAAAGATAGAGTCGGGGAAGAAGACCGTCTTCGGGAGCCTCGTTATAAGCGACCTGGTCGGTCCGGGGGAGGTAGGAGTCAGCAGGGATGTGCTGCAACTCCACAATCTGGCCGAAGGTGAAATAGTTGGAGTCTTTCCCGCAGGAATTCCAGAAAGCGTCCGATACATCAAGAAGAAGATGCACGGCGAGAAGCTTAGAAAGGTCGAGATAGAGGCCATCGTCAGAGACATCGTTGACAGGAAGCTCAGGGACATCGAGATAAGCTCCTTCGTGACGGCCCTGGAGATAAACGGCCTTGATATGGATGAGATAGCCGCCCTCACCATAGCGATGGCCGAAACCGGTGATATGCTCGACATCGATAGGAAGCCCATCATGGACGTCCACAGCATAGGGGGCGTTCCAGGGAACAAGACCAACATCCTCGTCGTCCCGATAGTGGCGGCAGCAGGCCTTACAATCCCGAAGACAAGCTCAAGGGCAATCACCAGCGCCGCAGGAACGGCCGACGTTGTCGAGGTCTTCGCGGACGTGAGCTTTTCTCTGGATGAGATAAAGCGCATCGTTGAAAAGGTCGGGGCCTGTCTGGTCTGGGGTGGTGCCCTTAATCTCGCTCCGGCCGATGATATAACGATTAAGGCCGAGCGCGCCCTCAGCGTTGACCCGACCGGTTTGATGCTCGCAAGTATAATGTCAAAGAAATACGCCATGGGCAGCCAGTACGTCCTCATCGATATACCAACTGGAAGGGGAGTGAAAGTAGAAACCGTTGAGCAGGCTCGCTCCCTCTCAAGGGACTTCATAGAGCTCGGAAAGAGGCTGGGACAGTACGTTGAGGTAGCGGTTACGTACGGAGGCCAGCCAATAGGCCACACTGTTGGCCCCGCCCTGGAGGCTAAAGAAGCTCTCACCGCCCTAATGACAGGAAAAGGACCGGGAAGCCTCATAGAAAAAGCAACGGGACTCGCGGGCATACTGCTTGAGATGGGCGGTGTCGCTCAGGAAGGTAACGGAAAGAGAATGGCCAGAGAAATCCTGGAGAGCGGCAAAGCCTGGGAGAAGATGAAGGAAATCATAGAAGAACAGGGCGGTGACCCCAACATCAAGCCTGAGGATATACCCGTTGGAGACAAGACCTACACATTCACCGCAACTACCAGCGGTTACGTGACGGCAATCTACAACAGGGCGATAACAGGAATCGCCAAGGCTGCAGGGGCCCCGGAGGATAAGGGTGCCGGGCTGGAACTCTACGTCAAGGTCGGCGAGAAAGTGAAGGAAGGAGATCCACTGTTCACGATACATGCGGAGAGTGAGGCAAGGCTCGATCAGGCAATAGTGTTTGCCAGAAGAACGGAACCGATACGAATAGAAGGAATGGTTCTGCAGAGGATAGGGAACATCTGATCCCATTGTTACCCTCTTTTTTAACCTTCTCCCGTGCAGAGAGCTCCTACAACCAAACAACCCTCAAAACATGCCCATTATCCAATTTCCATCCGGACACTCCCGCCGTTACATAAAAATCCTTCGATTTGAGTATGGGGCTGGTATAGAGTATACGAAAGCAGATTCTTTTTCCTCAAAACTTTTTTTCGTGATAGGGCTGACCTACTTCTTAAACCGGCCCATTCAGACCCCCTTTTCCCTCGTTTTACCGAAAGATTTATATATCTCCAATTGCCAAAAGAATACTGAAAAACCCTTTGTGGAGGTGTAGCAAATGGCCGAGTTGCCGATTGCCCCGATAGACAGATTGATTAGGAAGGCTGGCGCCGAGAGGGTCAGCGAGGACGCCGCCAAGGTTCTCGCCGAGCACCTTGAGGAGTACGCCATCGAGCTTGCCAAGAAGTCCGCTGAGTACGCCAGGCACGCTGGCAGGAAGACCGTCAAGGCCGAGGACATCAAGCTCGCCATAAGAGCCTGAAGGCCTTCTGGCCTCTTTTTACTTCCCATTTCCTAACCGTTATCGTTTTAAGCTCCTTCCCCCGGCTCCACACCATGCCGGAAATAGCCGTTAGAATAACCAAACGCAACCACAACGCCTTCGTCCACCTCCTCGGTGCCCTGGAGAGTCAGGGTTTTGATCTCGGAGAGCTTCTCATCACAAAGGACTTCCGCGAGATTTTGAGAGCTAGGCCGAAGGTTGTCCTCTACTCCTTCTTCACCGAAGAAATATGGGGCTCCCTGCCGGAGGAGGTTAGACTGCTCAAAGAGCGAGGGGCGCTCTTGATAGCGGGCGGCTACCACGCGATAGCGATGCCAAGGCATACCCTCAACCAGCTGGGCTTCAACATCGCCGTTATCGGCGAGGGCGAGGAAGTTCTCTTCCAGCTCCTCACCACATTGAAGAGAACAGGTTACAGAATCACCAAAGACCTCCTCAACATCAGGGGCCTTGCCTTCCACCTCAACGGGAAGTTAACCTTCACCGGCTTCGCCAAAGTGGAGGACTTCTGGCGCTTTCCCCCTTATCCTGAGTCTGTAAGGCTGATTTCACCGATAGAGATAACCCGCGGCTGTCCCTTCGGCTGCTACTACTGCCAGACCCCTTACATCAAAGGTCTCCGCATGAGGCACAGGCCGATAGATCAGATAGTGAAGTACTCGCGCAGGATGAAGGACATGCGCTACATAACGCCGAACGCCTTCGCCTACGGTTCTCCTGGAGCGATACTCAAGCTAAACAAACTCGAAGCCCTTCTGAAGGCACTCCAGCCCTTAAGAAAAGAGGGGAGGCGGCTCTTCTACGGCACCTTTCCAAGCGAGGTAAGGCCGGAGTTCGTTCTGCCGGAGACATTGGAACTCCTTATCGACTACGCGGACAACAGGAGGCTCGCCATTGGGGCCCAGAGCGGGGACGATGCAATGCTGAAGGCCATGCACAGGCTTCACAAAGTCGAGCACGTGCAGAGAGCCGTTGAGTACATGCTGGAGTACGGCTTCGAGCCGGTGGTTGACTTCATCGTGGGACTTCCAAACGAGACCGAGGAAAGTCAAAGAAAGAGCATCGAACTTATGAAGTGGATCATGAACAAAGGGGGAAAGGTGCGCGCCCACTACTTCATGCCCCTGCCCGGAACTCCGTGGGCGCGCTGTAAGCCCTCACCTCTCAGCGACGAGATGAAGAAGTTTCTGGGAAGGATGGCGGCCAAAGGAAAGATCGAGGGTTCGTGGAGCAACCAGATAGAGCTCTCCAGAAAGCTCCAGAGGTTAATGGAAGAGTTCTACGAGGAGCCGATGAGCCACACGGTTCCCGTGAGAGACGTCTGCCGGCGTTAAGCTTTTATGTCCTTTTCCAAATATCCAACCAGGTGGGGGAGATGTCTAAGTGGCTCCTGCCGGTGGTTTCGGTCGGATTTTTCCTCGCCTTCTCATACTTCGCGTGGGGAATCTCCGGTCTCATCTCCTCGGCCATGCTCTCTGTGATAATCCTGCTCTCAATATCAAGCCCGAAGAGGGCTGGGATGCTCTTCTACTTCTTCATCGGCTTCCTCGCGGGCTTCGCCGTGGCTCTGGTGATAGGCGTCAAAACAAACGCAACCGGATGGAAGTCTGCCGTCCTGATTTCCCTGCCGTTTTTAGGGGCACTAATCGCTCTGCTCTACGGGAGGAAGACTGACTACCTCAGCTGGCCGATCTTCGGCTTCAGGTACAGGCTTTAGAGCTTCCATTAAGCTTATAACCCCTCAAAGCGTTTACCTCTCCGGGGCGTCATGTACCCCGAAAACTATAAAAGGTTCCTGGAGCTTATAGACACACTGCGAGAGTTTGAAGGGGCCATCATAGTTGAGGGCCCGCGAGACGAGGTGGCTCTGAGGAATCTGGGGGTCAGAGCGGAGATAATAAAGCTTTCACGTCTGCCTTTAACCGAAATCGCGCTCACCGCATCACAATATCGTGAAGTCATGATACTTACTGACTTCGACAGAAAGGGTGAAGAGCTGGCAAAGAGGCTCCTCTCCTATCTCTCGGGTTATCCCTGCCGGGTGGACTCGGAGACAAGGAAGGAGCTCAAAAAACTTGTCAAAAAGGACATAAAAGGCGTTGAAGACCTTTATGGTCTTTATCTCTCCGTTTCTGGCCCCCACTTGGAGGGGTTTCAATGAAGAGGAAGAAAAGTGTACTTCACCAGATCCTCTCGGAGAAGAGGAAAGCAGAAAAGGTAAGGGGTGGTAACATGTCAGCCAAAGATGAGTTCGGAACCACGAAATACATAATCTACGCTGAATTTGAGGCGAACGGTGTTGTTGAAAGGCCGGACGTTGTTGGTGCTATCTTCGGTCAGACGGAGGGGCTTCTTGGGGACGATCTCGACCTGAGGGAGCTCCAGAAAACCGGAAGAATTGGAAGGATAAGGGTTGAAGTTCACACGAAAGCTGGAAGGACCTACGGAACGATAACCGTTCCATCGAGCCTCGACAGGGTTGAAACGGCTATCCTAGCGGCGGCGCTTGAGACCATTGACAGGGTAGGGCCAGCCGAAGCCGGCATCAAAGTCCTCCGCATAGAGGATGTCCGCGCGACCAAGAGGAAATACATCATAGAAAGGGCAAAACAGATACTCGAGGGTCTGATGGAGCAGGAGATTCCGGAGACCCAGGAGCTTACGGAGGAGGTCAAGAAAGCAGTGAGGGCGAAAGAACTCATAGAGTACGGCCCTGAGAAACTTCCAGCAGGACCACACGTTCCGTTCTCCGACTCCATAATAGTCGTCGAGGGCAGGGCAGACGTCCTAAACCTGCTCAAGCACGGCATAAAGAACGCCATAGCCGTTGAGGGAACATCAATCCCTGAGACCATAATAAAGCTCAGCAAGGAGAGAATCGTTACGGCTTTCACTGACGGTGACCGCGGTGGCGAGTTAATCCTCAAGGAGCTGCTCCAGGTTGCGGATGTGGACTACGTGGCCAGGGCTCCCGAAGGGAAGGAAGTCGAGGAACTCACCAAGAAGGAGCTCGTTAAGGCCCTGAGAAGCAAGATACCAGCGGATCAGGTCATTACTGAGATGTTTTACAAGGGCAAGAACTTCTACGACATTCTGAAAGAGAAGGTGGAAGGGGAAGAGAAGCCAATGGCAACCCACAAAGAGGTGAAGCCGCCCAAGCCAGCGCCCGCACCGCAACCCGAACCAGTTAAGAGGGAGGCACCGGCCCACCAGCCGCAGAAACCGGAGCACGTCCAGAGACCCCCCGTTCAAAAGCCCGCTGAGGAGTCAAAGATCATAAGGCCCATTCAGGGGGGAAGGAGCGAGGTCGGAAAGTTTGAGGACTTCATTGAGAGGGTGAAGAAAGAGCAGACCGCAGTCCTCCTTGACGAGAACATGAACGTCATAGCCGAGATACCGGTCAGGGACCTGCTGAGTACGGTAACATCGAAGGACGGAGTCCATGCGGTGGTCTTCAACGGCATCATAACCCAGAGGCTCATCGACATAGTCAGTGAAAAGGGAATAAAATACCTGGTGGGTGCCAGAAAGGCCAACGTGGTCAGGAGGCCGGTAGACCTGAAGATCGTTACCTTCGCCGAGTGAAGGCTCTCTTTACCATTTTCTTCTCTGCCCCCCGATTTTGAATAACTTTATAACCGCTCGCCCCGTTCTCTCCCCGGTGAGGAAGATGAACCTGGAGGAAACTGTGCTTAAGTACGCTCTCATAAACGCTTACCAGCACGATGGAAAGGCCAACCCAAAGGCGGTCATAGGAAAGGTTCTGGGGGGGAACCCCGAGCTCAGACCGAGGGCCAGGGAGATAATATCCCTCGTTAACGAAGTGGTTGAAAAGGTGAACTCCCTCTCCTTAGAGGAGCAGGAAGCCAGGCTCCGCGAAATCTATCCGGAGTTCTTCGAGGAGAAAACGGAAAAGAGGGAAGAGAAAAAGGGCCTTCCGCCCCTACCAAAGGCGGAGAATGGGAAAGTCGTTACGCGCTTTGCCCCAAACCCCGACGGTGTGTTCCACCTAGGAAACGCGAGAGCTGCCATCCTAAGTCACGAGTACGCGAGGCTCTACGGCGGGAAGTTCATCCTCCGCTTCGACGACACCGATCCAAAGGTCAAGAGGCCCGAGCCCGTATTCTACAAGTGGATTCTCGAAGACCTCGAATGGCTTGATATGAAGCCGGACGAGGTTCACACAGCCAGCGACAGGCTTGAACTCTACTACTCCTACGCGGAGAAGCTCATAAAGATGGGTAAAGCCTATGTGTGCACCTGCAAGCCGGAGAAGTTCCGCGAGCTACGAGATAAGGGAATCGCCTGCCCCCACCGCGAGGAACCACCGGAGGTTCAGCTTGAGCGCTGGAAGAAGATGCTGAACGGGAAGTACGGGGAAGGTGAGGCCGTTGTCAGGATAAAGACCGACCTCAAACACCCGAACCCTGCTGTAAGGGACTGGCCGGCGCTGAGGATTATAGACAATCCAAATCACCCGCGCGTTGGGAACAAGTACCGCGTCTGGCCCCTCTACAACTTCGCCTCTGCCATTGACGACCACGAGCTTGGGGTTACGCACATCTTTCGCGGACAGGAGCACGCGGAGAACGAGACGAGGCAGCGCTATCTTTACGAGTACCTCGGATGGGAATACCCCGTGGCCGTCCACCACGGGAGGCTGAGCATTGAGGGGGTCGTCCTGAGCAAATCAAAGACGAGGAAGGGCATAGAGGAAGGCAGATACCTCGGATGGGATGATCCACGTCTTGGCACAATCCGGGCACTCAGGAGAAGGGGGATAAGGCCTGAGGCGATAAAGGAACTCATAATCGAGGTCGGGATAAAGACAAGCGATACGACGATAAGCTGGGACAACCTTGCGGCCATAAACAGGAGGATAATCGAACCGATAGCCAACCGCTACTTCTTCGTCGCAGACCCCGTCCCTATGTACATTGAGGGAGCCAGGGAGTTTACAGCAGAGATACCGCTTCACCCAGACCACCCGGAGAGGGGAACGAGGAAGCTCAAATTTGAGCCTAGAAAGCCGGTTTATGTTTCAATGGATGACATGGAGCTTTTCAGACCGGGGAACTTTGTTCGCCTCAAGGACCTCTTCAATGTCGAGATCATAGAAACCGGAGAGAATGGGATAAGGGCAAGGTTCCACAGCGTCGAGTACGAGGTGGCCAGAGAGAACCGCTGGAGGATGGTTCACTGGGTAACGGAAGGAAAACACTGTGAAGTTCTCGTTCCCGAAGGGGAAGAGCTCCTCGTGAGAAGGGGTTTTCTGGAGAGCGACGCCGACGTTAAGGTCGATGACGTTGTTCAGTTCGAGCGCTTCGGCTTCGTCAGAATAGACGCAGTAGAACCAGAAAAGATAGTGGCAATTTTTGCCCACAGATGACCGTTTCTTATTATTTTTATCTTATCCCATCTCAAAGTCGTTATCTCAGATCAAGAGGGAAAGGTAAAATAGAAAAAGCTCATTCTTCCTTCTTTGGAATAAGGGAATCGCCAAAGAAACCAAAGAGCACAACGATCACCGCCAGTATTGCTGAACCTATGTAGATCCCACCTTTTCTGAAGAGGTCTACTATAGCGTAAAGGCCCCCTCCGGCGAAGATTGCAATCATGACCCATGCAAACGCAGACTCAAGGCTTGAGGTACCTTTTTTAACCATCAGCACTGGGTATAGTTCGAGTATTGCGGTGAAAAACAGTGCGGCACTGACTGCGTTGAGAGCCATCTCCGCAGCGCTGGGAGGTGCGTCAACTATGGCGAGGACTGCCACGATTCCGGTCAGGTAGAGGGCGGCTTTGTTTCTGCCAATCCTGAATGAGGATTCCATGATCTGAAGGCCCACCTCCGCTGTCGGGAGGATGCTCGTGAGTCCTGCCATGAAGACGGAGAGGGCAAAGAGACCCAGAAGCAGGGGATGAGCCGAAAGAATAGTTGGCAGGTCTTTCATAACGTTGATGGCCCCCTCGTTTCCACCGTAAACGAACTTAATCAACCTATCGGGTGAGGTGGGGGCCAGTCCGTAGATAACTATGACCGTCGAAAGGAAGCCCATGATTACCTGAATCAGTATTCCCGTACTGATGATCAGCTTGCTGTTGAAGCGCTCGTTCATAAAGCTTCCAAGCATCAGGTAGAAGGCAAATCCAAGGCCAATCCCGTATATAGCCCTGGATGCGGTATCTTTG
Source organism: Thermococcus sp. (assembly GCA_027075325.1). Lineage (GTDB taxonomy): Archaea > Methanobacteriota_B > Thermococci > Thermococcales > Thermococcaceae > Thermococcus. Next base: position 259,628 of record JALTBN010000027.1, read on the forward strand.
AGCATCTCAAGGGTTATGCCATGGCCGGAAGTGACCATGTGCTTCGCCAGCGCCAAGAACGCGGCGGTGCTTGGGATAGTGAGTTTGAATGCTACTGCAGTGACGGTTATCGCCAGGATGAAAAACAGTGCCCCACCGGCCATTATGAGGAACGTCTTCTCCTTGGCGCGGGTGAGGATCACGTAAACTATGGACAGCATTGTAAAAGCCGCGATTAATCTTCCAGCAAATCCCGTTCCGACAACAGGCCCCAGGAACACCAGCATCGTGTTGGCGGTGTAGTACGAAAGGAACATCATGATAACAACCAGGATAGTCAGTATCATTGCCGGCCGCTTCGTCACTTTCCTGTAGAGTTCCGCGAAGTGATAGCCGGACTTCATTACCTTCTCTGCTTCTATGATGGCCACGTACGTCAGTATGGCCAGGAAGACTAGGTGCAGGACAAGGCCTGTCACCCCATACTCAAGCCACATCTGCGGGAACAACCCTATAGTCCCTATTCCAGTTGTGAACCCAGCCACAAGGGCTATCAGGTAAAGAGTCCACTTTCCGGTTTGATCCATTTAAACACCCCCTGATTTTCTTCAAAAGTTTGTGCGCGTAATGTTTAAAACTATTACTGCTCATAATGGAACAATATCGAAACCATAAAGACCACTCGGAGAATCAAAAAACAAAATGAGAAACGGGGGGTTAAATTCAGTCCAGACCCTTCCACTTCACCAGACCCAGGAGGAACCTGTGCGGGAGCTTCTCGTGGTGCGGATGGATTCTGACTGCGTAGTGCCAGCACGGGTCTCCCATGTGTTTGAGGGCGTTTCCTTCGTATACGTAGAGCCACTCGTTCCCCCCTACCCGCTCGGGGTGCCTCAACTCAACGATGTGGGGCTTTTCAATGTCGTATCCCTCCGCCCTGACTCCATAGTAGAGTTCGACCTCAACGTCCCCCGGGTTAAGGCCGTCGAGATAGACCCTCACCTCAAGCCTGCTGCCCTCGACCTCGACATTCCGTATCTCCACGCTGTCCCACGATGCAGTAACTCTGTCCTTCCACTCCGCTATCTCCTTCGCTCCCCGGTAGTTCTCCCTTGTGAGCCAGATATGGTTGCTCATGGCCTTAGAGTAAAACCTGTCCATGTACTCCTTTACCATCCTGTGGGTGCTGAAGCGCGGGGCTATGCTCTTTATGCTCTCCTTCATCATGTACACCCAGCGGGAGCGGTTGTCGTAGTAGGTCGGAATAACCTCCTCCCTGAGCAGGGTGTAGAGGCTCTCAGCGTCCTTTGGATCATCGGCCTCTGTCTCGGGCTCGGTCGTCTCCTCTCCGATAACCCAGCCGTTCTTCCCGTTGTAGCCTTCAACCCACCATCCGTCATAGATACTGACGTTCAGGACGCCGTTGAGACCGGCTTTCATGCCGCTCGTCCCGCTCGCCTCCATTGGCCTGCGCGGGTTATTAAGCCAGACGTCAACGCCCGCCACCATGAGCCTCGCGCTGCCCATATCATAGTTCTCCATGACGAATATCTTGCCCGCAAACTCCGGCATCTTGGAGACTTCATAGACCCTCCTCAGGAACTCCTTTCCTGCCTCGTCCCTTGGGTGGGCCTTTCCTCCAAAGACCAGATAAACCGGCTTCTCTTGATCGTTAAGAAGCTTCTTGAGCCCCTCAATGTCACTCAGAAGGAGAGTTGCGCGCTTGTATGTCGCGAACCTCCTTGCGAAGCCTATTATGAGGGCGTTCTCGTCAATAGCCGGTATAGGATCGTCTATTCCGAGCCTCCTGTTCCGTTCTATAGCCTTTCTCCTGAGAAGCTCCACGAACTCCCTCTTGGCCTGGAGGTGGGCCTCCCAGAGTTCCTCATCCGGAATCCTCTCAACGGCGTACCAGATGCCCTCGATGTTGGTATGCTCACGCCAGACCCTGCCAATGTAACGGTCGAAGAGCTTCCTCATCTCGTTATGCACCCATGTCATAGTGTGAACGCCGTTTGTGATGCCCTCTATGGGTATCTCATTGAGGGGAACGCCGGGCCAGAGGTCCTTCCACATGCGCTTGCTTACCTCTGCGTGGAGCTGACTGACCCCGTTCACATAGCTCGATGTTCTTATGGCGAGGAGCGTCATGTTGAGCTGATCGCCTTCCCTTCCGAGTTCCAGGAGTTTGTTCCTGCCCATTAAGAACCCTGAGAGCCTCTTTCTAACTTCCTCGAGCGGGAACCTGTCATGGCCGGCCGGAACGGGGGTGTGGGTAGTGAAGACCGTTGTCCCCCTCACGATGCTGAGAGCCTCCGTGAAGGTGAGGCCCTCCTCCATATACCATGCTATCCTCTGGAGGTTGGCGAAGGCCGGATGCCCCTCGTTGAGGTGAATAACTCCCGGCTCGATTTCCAGAGCCTTGAGGAGTCTCATGCCTCCAATTCCAAGGAGGATTTCCTGCTTTATCCTCTTATCCATCTCAGCATTATAGAGGTAGTCACAGATTGTCCTGTCTTCGGCACCGTTCTCCGGAACATCAGTATCGAGGAGATAGAGCTTGATCCTGCCGACGTTCACTTCAAATGCCCTCGCGTAGACAGTCCTTTCTCCAATCGAAACCTCAATGTAGAGCGGCTTCCCCTCCCTGTCAAGGACGGGCTTTATCGGCATTTCCTCAGGTCTATACTCCGGGAATATCTCGACCTGTCGGCCTTCCTCATCTATCTCCTGCCTGAAGTACCCGTGCTTGTAGAGGAGGCCTATGGCTATGAACGGAAGACCGAGGTCGCTCGCGGTCTTCACATGATCTCCAGCAAGGATTCCCAGTCCGCCGGAGTATATCGGAAGGCTCTTGCTTATGCCGTACTCCATGCACAGGTAGACTATCGGCTTGTCCCATTTCGGATAGTTTGTGGAGAACCAGGTCGAGCGCGGGTTCATGTATGCTGTAAACTGGTCCATGACGAGCTCGTAGAGGTTCATGAAGTCGTCGTCCTTGAGGAGCTCCCTGAACCTCTCTTCGGGCGTGTCCAGAAGGAGTTTGACCGGGTTCTTGTACTCACGCCAGTGCTCGGGGCCTATGTACTCCCAGAGCTTGGTAGCACGTCTGTTCCAGCTCCACCAGTAATTATACGCCAGATCTGCAAGATCCCCCAGCGGGTAGGGGAGCTTCGCCCTTATTGAATCCTCAACTGCGTGGGAAACATCCGCCATGGCAACCACCTTATATCATCGACAGTGATACCAGATCGATCCCGGCCTTAAAAAGTCTGCCTCTCGTCGGATGACGAAAAACGAAGGTAGAAGAGAGGGTCATACCCCCTCAAAAGCAAAGGGGCTGATGTAGTCGCCATACTCCTCCCGGGCCTCAAGCAGGCGCTTCCTCTCTTCTTCGAGAACCTGAAACAGCTCCTTGGGAACGTTATCGAGCTTCATGTAGATTTCCTCAATGCGGTCTATCTTGGCGAGCAGCTCCGGAACCCTTACCGTGAACTGCTTCTCGTAGGCCTCTTTCGTGTATTCCTTGTCGAGAACCTCCCTGAAGAGCCTCTCCAGATCCTCGTACCTCGGTATGTAGCCGATCGGAGTCTTTATTGCATCAACGTCGCCGTGCACTCTCAACTCCATCCACTTGAGCCAGACGCCCTTGTCGAGCTTGTGGTTGAGCCAGGTTCCGTCCCTGTCGCGGAGGAAGTAGTTGACGGCGAATATCTTGGGGGTTTTTCTAACCTTCTTCTCAAAGTCGAGGTAGTTCCTTATGTAATCTCCGAGGTGCACGCTCATGAAGTCGAGAATTGCCATCGGGTTAAAGGCCCTGACGCCTTCCTTGCCGAGCGTGGCAGCTGTCGTCTCGCTCTCAAGGGAAGCACCCATCGTTATAACCCCGTGCTTCCAGTCAAAAGCTTCCCTCACCGGCGGCCAGGTGTCAGCGTCCCTGCCGCCGAATATCATGCCGCCCACCTCAACGCCGCACGGGTTCTCAAGGGCCTCAAGGTCGGCGTTGGGGAAGTGCTCGAGCGAGACGGTGAAGCGGGCGTTCTTGTGGCTCGGCGGTATCTCGTTGCCCTCCTCGTCCTTCTTGCCTTTCCACCACTTTCCGCTGTGGTTCTCCCCCTCGTCGGGGATCGGGACGCCCATGTCGTTCCAGTAGGGCTTGCCGTCCTTGACGAGGACGTTCGAGAAGATTATCTCGACCGGCGAGTGGAGTATCTCCCATATTATCGGGTCGTCCTCAGGGTTGACGCCCTGGATGATGCCGAAGACGCCCTTCTCGACGTTCGCCCCCCTCGCCACTCCGTTGACCGGGAGGATGAAGCTTAGATCGTCGCCGACTATGTTCTCCCAGCTTATCATGGCCGTTGAGGTCTTGCCGCACATGCTTGGATATGCTCCCGTGAAGTATGTCTTCCTGCCGTGCGGGCCGTTCACGCGCATGAGGAACATGTGCTCGCTGAGCCAGCCCTCCCTAACGGCCCGGTTTATGGTCAGACGGAAGGCGGGTTTTTTGAGGCCTATCGTGTTCCCACCGTACTGGGTGTTGACGGAGTAAACCGTCTCGGCCTCAAGGTCTATGTAAATCCTCCTCTTATCTAGGTTCTTGCTGGTCTTCCTCTCGTCGAGTTCGCCCTCACTGTGAACGAAGCGGAAGAACCTTGCGCTCCTCCCAAGCCTCTTGAACTCTTCGTAGCCCTTTCTGTAGAGGATGAACTCTGAGTGGGCAACATAAGCGGAATCGGTGAGTTGAACGGCCGGAATCGTGAAGATTGAGTTCTTTGGCCCGAGAACGAAGAAGCAGACGAAGAGCTCCTTACCTCTCATAACGCCCCTCATGAGCTCGCGTATCTCCCTGAGGCCTTCGTCCCTGTCCTTGGTGTTGAGGTATGGGAGAGGTTTCCCACCGGGGGTTAGGATGGCTGTGTTGGCCTTGTCCCTTGCCTGATCGTAGTAGTTGTCGTAGTGGACGGTGTGGTTCGGCGTTTCGAGCATCTTTTCCTCGCCGTAGTAGAGGGCCTTCCAGCGAACGTAGAGCTCATCTTCCTCGCTGTCGGTGCAGACGAAAACTTTATCTGGCTCGAGCCACTCAATCCACCCGGCCAGGAACTCGTGGAGCTCGGGGTTGTCTATATCCTTTATTTTCTCAAACTGCTCCCTGTCCAAGAGCCTCTCAAGACGTTCGAGCGCGTTCATAACATCGCCTCCTACGGGGGTACCCCGGTGTATTAAAATAGTTTGCCGGTAAGTTTAAGTGCCCTATGGAATAAATACGGACATCGGAGACCACCGATAACCTCAAAAATATGCGAACTTTGAACACTCACGGTGATACATAGGGGGTGGAAAGTATGGAGCTGTACTACTCTGAGAAGTTCAACCCTGAAGAACTCGCCCTCCTCGGAAGGGCCATTGGAACCGTTGCACACGGAACAACGATAGCCGGCAGGGATGGGAGGGCCCTTTCACGCTACGGAAAGAGGGCCATGGTTGTGGGAATCGTTAGCACCGGATCCACCACAATGGACGTCCGTCTAATGCCCCTCGTGGCCCTGAAGGACTTCGCCCACAAAAAGGGCCTCCCAATAGCATACGTCTACTACTACAGGGGAGTCCGCGTTGAGGTGAGCGGGCTCGACGTGGAGGAGATTCAAACCATCCTGGAAACACGCAGCTTCATTGAGGCCCATCCAAGCGATATAGGGGCAACCGTCTACTATCCAAATGCCCTAGACGACTTCATGAACGACCTCCTGAAAAAGTACCGCCTCAACCTCAGAAAGAAAGTTCTGGTGGATGCCATGAACACTCCAGCGATACTGTTCTTCCCGCGCCTTTCTGATGCATTGGGCCTCGAAGTCGAGATAATAAACGATATGATGACAAGCTACCTGCCGCCTAAGCCCAAGGAAGTGTTCCTCCACAAGCTGAAAAAAGAGGATTACGACTTTGGACTGCGCTTCAGACCCGACGGGATTGTTGAATTCCACAGAAAAGGAGAGGGGGAAGAGTTCTCAAGCATGTGGACGCTTCTGGATTACATCAAAAAGAACGTTTGAGTCCGATTCCCTCACGTGGAAACGGTTAAAAGGCCACTCCTTTACTTCCTTCGTTTTCTGGAGGTGACTGCGATGGGTATGTTCATAGTCATGGAGGGCATCGATGGCGCTGGAAAATCAACACAGGCTAAAATGCTGGCAGATTGGTTTAAAAGCCGAGGGTATGAGGTTGTTCTTACAAAAGAGCCCACTGATACGGCCTTTGGGAGGCTCATTCGAAGGCTGGTTCTCACGGGCGGGAAAGAAGGTATAATCGACGGGGCCAGAATAAGCCACGAGGCGGAGGCACTTTTGTTCGCTGCTGACAGGGCTGAGCACGTGAGCAAGCTCATAGGTCCCTCTTTAAAGGACGGGAAGGTCGTGATATCCGATCGCTATTTCTACTCCTCCCTTGCATACCAGTGGGCCAGGGGACTCGACCTGGAGTGGCTCATCGACCTCAACAGGTTCGCAATACGGCCCGATCTTGTGATACTCCTCGACCTTCCTGTAAAGGAGAGCATGAAGAGGATAAACGGCAGGAGTATAAAGAGCGAGTTCGATAAGATAGCCGAGCTCCAGAGGAATGTCAGGGAGAACTACCTGAAACTCGCTGAAATGTTCCCTGAGATGCGCATAGTGAACGCACAGAACACGGTCGATGATATTCATCGGGACATAGTGGGGCTCGTTGAGCAGGAACTCCTTGAATGAAAACACTGCAAAAGCGTCAACACGATTTAACCGCACGATAACGTTTTTACAGACAAGGCTTTGGAAACATTAATGTACAAAAACAAACGTTCGGCCTACTTAAACTCGCTGTGAAGAAAGTATAAAGACGAGTTCAGGCTTTACATGGAACGACAGGTTAGGGATGGAAAACTCAGCCAGGCCAGGTTTAAGGACTACTGGAACGGCTTAAACCGCTTCTTCAAAATTTTGCTGATGAACTACTCAGGAATAAGAGCCTCTCTAGGAACATGATGGACAGAATTTCCAACATGCGTTTTTTGAAGAAAGCGGCACAGAAAAACGCGGGAGCGAGTAACATCAGGGACTGGTTCTTTAATAAGGCACTTTACCAGCTTAAGGGAAACCGGACGCTGATTAACTTCATTCAGTCGAGGAGTGATGAAAAGGGAGCCTGGCAGAATTACGTGAGCATAAAAGAGTCCCTCGATGGTGCCGTAGACGAATACAGAAAATTAATGAAGAAAGGCATGTTCGCCTTCCTTGACTAATTCTCACACTTTCTATTTGTATTTTTCCCTTAAGTGCATCAGGAACTCTGAATCCTTGAGGATGTAAAACCAATGACGCTTTAAGCTGAACTTAAGAGTCTTCGGATCCCTCAGCTTCACCAGGTGCTTCGTGTTCATGCTCACCAGGTAGCGAGCCTTAGCAGAGTACACCACATCCAGGAATTTAATGTCATCAACGTGGCCAACTTCTTTAACGAGACTCTTATCCTCCTCAAACCTTACCCTCGGGGACACTTTTACGGTATTGTTCAGGATGAGGTTGTAAATAGCTCTCGCCTTTTGCGTCTTCCCCGTGAGTAACCCAATGATTGCCAAGGTCTCCTTCATCTCTTGGAGCGTCTCCTTAGAACCGTAATTCACCAACTTATCCTCTTTGAGGAGATCGAGGATCTTAACAGCGGGACTTCTTTTAGATTCCTTGGACTTTAAAGCACTTATTAAAATAGAAGTATCCAACACCACCTTTATTTTAGCCATTCAAATCACTCCGAGCTTTTTGAGTTTCCGCTCAATCCTCCGGAACTTTTTAAGCTCCACGCGAGCGACTTCTATTAACTCGGTAGTGCTGAGCTTAACGGACTTGTTATCCTCCATAATGACCTCCCAAGCCTTATCGTCGCTCATAGGTTTGTCCATGCTCGCCATGACTTCCCGGACTTGGAAGAACCAGATAACGTCCTCTGGTTTCTCTTTGATGGCTTTGGCAATACCGTCCACGATAGACTCAAACACTTTCCTATCCGCGCTCATTACAGCCATTTTTCGCACCGTTCTATTCTTCGCTTTCCCGCTCTTAAGGTTAACCCCTCCCATCCGCGTCTTCGTTTCGCCGTTCCCTCTTGCCATAACTTCCATTTGAGGAAGTTTAAACGGATTCTCATGACCGCAAAATTTATAAACCCGCTCCAATAGGTGATTACGGCGGATGTGGGCCGGTAGCTCAGCCTGGTATGAGCGCCGCCTTGGCAAGGCGGAGGCCCCGGGTTCAAATCCCGGCCGGTCCACCATCCCTGGGCGGGCCCGTGGTCTAGACTGGTTATGACGTCACCCTGACACGGTGAAGGTCCGGGGTTCGAATCCCCGCGGGCCCACCATTCAGCCCTTTCTGGCGAAAGCGCTGGCGGAAAGTTGTTGACTGTTTTTTGAATGCTAAAGTGGAGCTGATTCCCATTTTATTTAACTGGCGCAATTTAGGTTGAATTCCTCCATTATTGCCCTTCCTAATGGAGTTCCCCCTTTTTGGTGCCCTTCGGGCGCCGGTTATGGTTGAACTCCTGGTAAAACGGGAATTAAATGCTGGAATTCAAGATTCAGCCCAGCATTTTCAGCGAAATCCTTCTCAAAATGCCAATTAATGGGAACCACGAACTTTGATCAAACTTTGCACTGCAAAGTTTGCTTGCTGGCACAAAGCGTTGACGAAAAGAGCGCGTGCTACTCTAAAACACCAAATTTTCAACGGGTTCGCTCATCAGATTGCTGTTTTATAGGGTTCGCCTTTCACAAGGCGTCCAATGGATACCGACAATAGAGTTGAACTATTAAGGAAGCCCAAGAACACGGCGTACCATGGCCAGTTCCCTGGGACTCAGAGCATCACTAACCGAGACATACATCTCGGAGCCATGAAGAGCTGCCATATCCCTGACCTTTCCAAGGAACTTAAGCGTCCCCTTCAGGCCGTTCTCAAGTATCAGGTACTCTATTCCGTCAAAGACAAGAATGGGCCGCCTCTTCGAAAGTTCATTATTAATCAGGGCCTCAAGACGGTAGAGGGCCCTCGGACTAACGCTGTTCTCATCCCCCACATCACTCAGCCACACAACGTTCAGACACCCCCCAGCATCCCTAAAAATCCTAAAGACGAGCTTTGGGTGGGTGCGGGTTATTAGAAGGACGTTATTTGAGCCCAGCTTATTCAAGATCAGCTTCTCCAGTGACCCATGGGGGACTAGGGGTGAGGCTGGGGGTGAGGTTAGAAACTCCGAACCCCTGGAACGTCCTTTGATGTTAATATGAAATGACATCGCTGTCCCCACCCGACCACTGGGGTATAACAAAAAGAGTTTAAAAACTTATCGATTATTTGAAACGATAAGTTATATAGATTACTGAAGTTTATGTCTAACATAGGCATTTACCCATGTAAACATACCACTCTGAAAATAGCATTAAAATATTAACAGGAAGAAACCGGGGAGAACACATAATGAATAATAAAAGTTCAAATTTAAAACGTTCCCAAAAGAAATCTAAAGGAGTTGCATGGATACCAAATCAAACAGCATATCACGAAAAATATACAAAAAATATTCATAAATTGTAAATAAAATTCAATCTCTTTGACAGAGTTCTAGAAGAACCCCGGTTACTGCCTTGGGGTGGACGAAGGCAATCTTCGCACCGCCCGCGCCGATGCGGGGCTTCTCATCGATGAGACGGTAGCCTTCCTCCTGTAGGTGTTCGAGGGTTGCCTCAATGTCATCGACGCCGAGGGCCATGTGGTGAATTCCCTCACCGCGCTTGGCTATGAACTTAGCTATCGGTGAGTCCTCCGAAGTTGGCTCAAGGAGCTCTATCCTGCTCTCTCCGACGTGGATTATCGCCGTCCTGACTTTCTGGTCCGGAACCTCCTCGATCTCGTCGACCTTGAGACCGAGGCCCTCCCACACCTTAACTGCCTCGTCCAAATTCCTAACGGCTATACCAACGTGGTCTATTTTTTTGAACATGCCATCACCTCCCGTCAAAAACTCTCTCCATGATGATGTCCGCGGCAGAGTACGGATCTATCTTCCCGGACAGAACCTGCCCGATCAGCTCTTCGGCTTCTGGGGAGATGAGCCTCTTCTCAACGCGGGAAACAACGGAGTCAGCAACTATCGCCTTGACCTCCTCAAAGGCCCGGAGCTTTCTCCTCTCCTTCAGCCTTCCGCTTGAACGCATGAACTCCATGTGCCTTCCAATCGCTTCCCAGAGGGGCCTTACTCCCCTGAGGGTAAACGCAGTGGTTTCCACTATAGGAGGCTCCCACCCAAGCTGCCGCCAGCGGTCGCGCTCAAACTCCACCGCCATCTGAATCTCCATGTGAAGCATCTCCGTGCCCTCTCTGTCCGCCTTGTTTATGGCGAAGATATCTGCTATCTCCATGAGGCCCGCCTTCAGCGCCTGAACCTCATCGCCGTAACCGGGGACGAGCACGAGAACCACGGTATCAGCCGTCCTGACAATGTCAACTTCCGTCTGACCGACGCCGACGGTTTCGACGAATATGATATCGTAGCCGGAGGCGTCGAGCACCTTTATCGCATCGTTGGTGGCCTTTGCTAGACCCCCGAGGGAGCCCCTGGTGGCCATGCTCCGTATGAAAACAGCCGGGTCAGTGGAGTGCCTCTGCATCCTGAGCCTGTCGCCAAGGAGGGCGCCACCCGTAAACGGAGAAGTCGGGTCGACGGCTATAACGCCCACCCTGTGTCCCCCGTCGCGGGCGAGCTTTATGAGCTTGTCAAGGAGCGTGGACTTCCCGGCTCCGGGCGGGCCGGTTATCCCCACTACGTAAGCCTTTCCCGTGTGCGGATGTACGAGTCGAACTATCTCCCGCGCTTTATCCTCGTCGTTCTCCACCATGGTGATTAGCCTTGCCACGGCCTTTTTATCCCCTGCCATAGCGTTGCGGACAAGTTCCTCAAGCATTGCCATCACTGGAGAAATTATCCAGAGGGAATATAAAGCTAAGCCCTGAACCTCTTGAGGTTCTCAACCGCCCTGTCAATGAACTCTATCGTCTTGCTCAGTGGAGTTCCCGGTCCAAAGACCTCTGCAACACCCATCTTTTTAAGCTCCTCCGCGTCGTCGGGCGGAATTATTCCCCCCGCAAAAACCACGACATCCTCATTCGGCTTCAGACCCCTCTCCTCAAGGAGCCGGAGTATCTTGGGAATGAGAACCATGTGGGCACCGGAGAGGATGCTGATACCAAGAACCGGGGCATCCTCCTGAATCACTGTCTCCACGATCTGCTCCGGGGTCTGTCTTATGCCCGTGTAAATGACCTCATAACCGGCGTCCTTAAGGGCCCTCGCAACGACCTTGGCGCCCCGGTCGTGACCATCCAGGCCCGGCTTCGCAATGACAATGCGGACTTTTGAGCGCTCGACCATTTTCATCACCGCCCTAACTTCACCCCCGGAATATTTAAAGGTTGTCAAAGTTCAACGGAGCGCTTTACATTGGATATTTTGTCCAGAAGCTTTTTAATCCATGCCCCTAACTCCAGGACATGCTGGAGTTCCCGCACGATACCCACACCCACACCGAGTACTCCGACGGAATAGGATCAATCACAGATAATATAGCCTCGGCCGAGGAAAAGGGACTCAAACTCCTTGGGATAACGGATCACAGCCACTACCTCAGCCCGAAGAGCCTGAAACGATACGTGGCCGATATAAAGCGATGGGGAGCTATGTCGGAAATAACAGTTCTCGCGGGGATAGAGGGGAACATAACCCCCAGTGGGGTCGATGTGCCTGATTGGGTGGCGGAGAAGCTCGACTATGTTATAGCGAGCGTCCACGAGTGGCTTGAGACCCCCGAGGAGTACATTGAGCTCGTGAAGCTGGCCCTAAAAGATGACAACGTTGATGTAATCGGGCACTTCGGTGCGAACTTCCCATACATTGGCTTCCCCCCGATGGAGGAGCTCAGGGAGGTCATTGAGCTGGCAGAAGAAAACGGAAAGGCGTTCGAGATAAGCTCCCGCTACCACGTCCCGGATGTTGAGTTCGTTGCAGAGTGCATAAAGAGGGGGATAAAGCTCACCTTCGCGAGCGATGCTCACTTTCCGGCAGGGGTCGGAAGGGTGACATGGAGCGAGAGGGTTTTCAAAAAAGCCGGGGGGAGAAAGGAGGATCTGCTTTTTGGGGAGTTTCTGTAACTTTCAATCATCCCAGAGTCTTATCGTCCGGGGGGACGTTCCGTCCCCCACACCCCCTCAAAATTCGCCCAGCTTTTCTGTGTTCTAAGTTTCAATTCTCCTAGAGTCTTATTGCAACGGGCCGCTCTTGGGGGCGCTCTGTTTCTTTTTCTTCTGTTTCAATTCTCCTAGAGTCTTATTGCAACCTTGCCCGAGGTAAGCCCCGTCGATGTAGAGGTTGAAGTTTCAATTCTCCTGGAGTCTTATTGCAACCTACTTTTATCTAAAACCCTTCCACTTTCTAACTACGTTTCAATTCTCCTGGAGTCTTATTGCAACCCGGTTTTTATAGGAGCTTTGGGCCTCCTTACAACAATGTTTCAATTCTCCTGGAGTCTTATTGCAACGCAACGTGGGTCGCTTCATCACAAACCTTTCGTGGACTTTGTTTCAATTCTCCTGGAGTCTTATTGCAACA
>JALTBN010000027.1:272396-349378 GCA_027075325.1 Thermococcus sp.
ATTAACAGCAAGGAGGCAAGCGAATGGTATTGTTTCAATTCTCCTGGAGTCTTATTGCAACACGATTATGGGGGTGGTTAGGGTGTTGGTGATGAACGTTTCAATTCTCCTGGAGTCTTATTGCAACTCTACTGTTGTCTTTGAAGAAATGATGACTACTGAGGTTTCAATTCTCCTGGAGTCTTATTGCAACACCATGACTATTGAATCAAGCCCAAGGAGGTCAAGAAAGTTTCAATTCTCCTGGAGTCTTATTGCAACACTGCAAAGGACAAACCTTATTTATCCATCCACCCAAGTTTCAATTCTCCTGGAGTCTTATTGCAACTTTCCTCGCAGAGCTCTTCATACTGCCAGCGGCTGGTTTTGTTTCAATTCTCCTGGAGTCTTATTGCAACCCATCCTATTTCATCTGCTATTATCTTAGCCACCTCTGTTTCAATTCTCCTGGAGTCTTATTGCAACTATTAGCATGCAGGACTTAATTAAGCAGTATGACTTAGTTTCAATTCTCCTGGAGTCTTATTGCAACTGGTGCTGTACGTCCGCGCTATAGAGATTGACCTTGACCCGTTTCAATTCTCCTGGAGTCTTATTGCAACAAACTAAAGAGGGTGATGAGGATGATGGTAATTCCCGGTTTCAATTCTCCTGGAGTCTTATTGCAACCTGAACAATCTTCTTGCTCAATTCAGAGCAGCGTTTTTGAGGTTTCAATTCTCCTGGAGTCTTATTGCAACTGTTCGAGTTGCCGCCGGGCGTGTTCTACAACCTCTTGTTTCAATTCTCCTGGAGTCTTATTGCAACAGGGCAGAGTTTCCATTCTTCTGCCCTATAGACTGCTAAGAACACTCCATTCTTATAAGTTTTTCCTCAAAGGGTACTTTAAAGGGCCCCCATGAGGCCTCCAATTCCAGAATTGTGAACGGGCTTTGGAACCCACGGCGTGCTCACCTTGCCCCTTAAAAACCATGCATCAAAATGGGCACGAGACTTTCAGGGCGTTTTAAGAACTTTAAAAGCAGATTAACGGCCTTTCATTCAATCTATTCAAAAATACCCAAATTTGCACGAGGGGATGCATCAAAGAAGCTTTCATCCGTCGCCTTTCAAAATTTCGAAAAAATTTCGTTACATTTCTTTACTGTTAATATAACTTCCTATGGGATAATAACCAAAAGTTATTAAAGACTTCCAAAGTTCTTGGAGCATTTTGACCGTCAGTTCAAACCAATAAAAAAAGAGATTTTCTGGATCGGAGAATTTTCAGCGTGATAGAACCTAAAAACCCAGCTCCTGGAGCTTCCAGATTATCTCCATCGGAAAGCCAACGACGTTGTAATAATCCCCCCGTATCCACTCCACGAGGAGGCCACCCCAGCCCTGTATACCATAGGCCCCGGCCTTGTCCAGCGGTTCACCGGTTCTCACATAGGCCCGGATTATACTACCGTCAAGCTCCCTGAACTTGACCTCCGTGGTCACGGCACCCCTCTGCTCACCCCCGCGATGGACGATGCAGTAGCCGGTCGTCACGTTATGGACTTTTCCGGACAGCAACTCAAGCATCCGCACTGCCTCTTCCTCGCTCCGCGGCTTGCCCAGTATGTTGCCGTCCAGATGCACAACTGTATCGGCGCCCACAACGGTGCCCCCGGTTCTGAGGTAGACCTCCCTAGCCTTGCGGCAGGCGAGCTCCATCGCGTACCCCACGGGGTCTGGGAGGGAGCAGTCCTCATCGATGCTACTGGGGACTACCTCAAAATTATGGATGAACCGGGAGAGGATTTCGCGCCTTCGAGGGGAAGAAGAAGCGAGAACGAGCATGGAAACCACCAAAAATCAGAGGAGACACTCTTCTATTTCATCGACGACGCACTCGATGTCCCTCTCAAACTCAAAGACAGAGCAGCGGTTTCCGCTTAGGGGCGGGCAGTCCGGGGTTACTTTCCTAAGGCGGAGGTGGAGAAGGGCTTCCTTTCCCCCGCTACTGAGTTTGTAGACGGCGTGGATTTCGTCGCACTCGTTCTTCTCCTCGCCGACCTTTTCGACTTCGAACCTAGCCTCCACGGCTTTCAGGATGCCGTTGAAGACCTCCATTGCGATGTCGATTCCGCTGTTCCCTATGATCATGGGAACGCAGAGGTGCTGCATGTTGTGCTTATCAAACTTGTGGAACGTTTCGGGCATGACAACGATGCTGTACTCCATACTATCACCGAAAAAAGTAGGGGGAGCCCGTTAAAAAGCTTTCACGTGCTCGCCCATATCTCTATCCCAGCATCGATGAGTCTCTTGAGCTCCCTCCCAATTGGGGTGTTCTTGCTCACCTTAACGAGACCCTTTCTGCTCGGCGTTGCCGTGAATATGTACTGCTCGCCGCCGTAAAACTTCAGGGGTTTTCTGGCGTGTTCCGCAGGCACGTAAAGGACTATCGTCTTCTTCTTTTCCTCAACCTCAATGGGAATCCGCTCCCTGGGTTTGGCAGCTTCCCTCTCGGCGAAGCTCTTGACGTCGATGCTTATGCCTATGCGCTTCTCAAGGTCGGTTATCCTTTTTCCCTTCTTGCCTATTATCGCGGGGATGTCGAACTCGTCCGCGTAGATAACAGCCTTGTGTGGGCTGACTATCTCAACCTCCGTGTTGACATCGGGCAGGAATTTCTTTATCTCCTGCTTGAGCCTCTTCTCGGCGAGTTTAAGAGCCGGAGCCTTTCCCTCCTTCTTCACGGGGACGACGCTTACCTCCTCGCCGTAGGTGTAAATCTCGTACTCAAGCTCGCCGGTTTCAAAGTCCCTGACCTCTATCACCGGCCTCGCGAGGTCCTCCTCGCTCATCCCGCTCGGAACCTTTACGAGGTACTCCAGCGTCAGGACTTTGGCTACCTTTCCGGCCTTGATGAATATGACGGTGTCAACTATCTGGGGTATCATTCCAAGTTCGACCCTGCCGATGAAGCGCTGAACCGCGTCGATCGGTTTGGTGGCGTGGACCACTCCAACCATGCCAACGCCGGCAAGCCTGAGGTCGGAGTATATCTTGAAGTCGCTCGTCTTCCTCATCTCGTCGAAGATGGTGTAGTCAGGCCTCACCAGGAGGAGGATGTCTCCGGTCAGCTCCATCTTCCCGTTCAAAGCCGTGTACTGGGTTATCTCCTCCCCCACCTGGAGGTCGCGCGGCTTCTCCATCGTCTTGACGATCCTTCCCATGCTCGCGTACCACTCCGCCAGGGCCTGGGCGAATGTTGTCTTGCCCTCACCTGGAGCGCCGGCGATCAGGACACCCTGAGCCTTATCTTTAAGCCTCTCAAGGAGCTTATCGCTCAGCTTGTAATCTTCAATGCTGAGCTTTGCAACTGGCCTCACCGCGGTTATCTCTATCCTGTCCGCGAAGGGGGGCTTGGCTATGACGATACGGTAGTTCCTGAGCTGGACAACGGTGGCACCAGGCTCGTCCATCTCTATGAAGCTCTCCGGGTCGCGCCTGGCGCGCTCAACGATATCGTCCGCTATCTCAGCCAGCTCCTCATCCGTCAGAACCTCGTCCCTGGCCACGACCAGCCTCCACTCTCCGGGCTTTCCTTTCTTTGCCAGCGGTCTGAGCCCTGCCTTGAGGTGGACACTCATCGTCGTCTCGTCAAAGAAGTCCTCAAGCCTGTGCCGGAGTTCCTTCTTTGCGGAGAGGAAGATTACTTCGATTCCCTTTGCGATGGCAACGTCCCTCTGCACCCTGTCCCCCGTGACCAGAGCTGCATCGAGCTCCTTTGCAGTCTCGCGAACCACGCTGTCAATCTCCCCAAGCTTGGCGCCCCTTATCTGCCAGAGCTCGGGACGGACCCCGTGGAAGTCAAGCTCGATTAACCCCTTATCCGCCATCTCCCTGAGCTTTTTGAGCTCTTCAAGGCCGGTGTGTCCTATCGCCTTTCCCTGGTTGGCCTGATGCTCTATCTCAGCGACCACCACCTCCGGAATAACAACCCTTGCCTTCTCGCGGAGAGTTGAGAGGAACTGTGTCAGACGGCCATCGACTATAACACTCGTGTCAACGACGAATACCTTCATTATTTCCCACCGGGAGAGGCTGGGATGAACAGTTCATAAATCTTTGGCAAAATCCTAAAAGTTCATAAAGGATTGCGTGGACTAACTACGGGTGGAACGATGGGCCGGCTGATATCAATTGCCTCAGGAAAGGGTGGAACCGGCAAAACCACGACGACCGCAAACCTTTCATTAGCCCTTGGCAGGATGGGGCACAGGGTGCTGGCCGTTGACGCCGACCTCACAATGGCCAATCTCAGCCTTGTAATGGGAATAGACGACGCGGGTACTACCATACACGATGTCCTGTCCGGCAACGCCGAGATAAACGATGCAATATACCAGACCAGCTACGAGAACGTTGACCTGATCCCGGCGGCTATAGACTGGGAGCACGTTAAAAGAGCGGACCCCAGGGGATTACCGGGGGCGATAAAACCCCTGAAAGCCAGCTACGACTTCGTTCTGATAGACTGCCCCGCGGGGCTGCAGATGGACGCGATGAACGCAATGCTAAGCGGTGAGGAGGTCATACTCATAACCAACCCCGAGATTTCGTGCATAACCGACACTATGAAGGTGGGCATAGTCCTGAAAAAGGCCGGCCTGGCGGTTCTGGGCTTCGTGCTCAACCGCTATGGGAGGAGCGAGAACGATATACCCCCAGAAGCCGCTGAGGAGGTCATGGAGCTCCCACTTCTCTCCGTTATCCCTGAGGACCCGAAGGTCAGAGAGGCGACCCTGGAGGGAGTTCCGGTTGTTGAGTACGACCCAGCCTCGGATGGAGCAAGGGCGTTCATGAAGCTCGCCGAAGAGGTGGACAGAATAGCGGGCCTCAAGGCACGGGTTATGTACTGAGTGATGGGGAGATGATACTGACTTTCCTCGGCACGGCGGGAAGCGGAAAGACAACGATAACGGGTGCGTTCGGGAAATACCTTGAGGAAGAGCACTCGGTAGCATACGTCAACCTCGATACGGGGGTTAAAACGCTCCCATACAACCCGGATCTCGATGTTAGGGATACCGTCACCGTGGAGGAGATAATGGAAGAGGGTTTCGGTCCCAACGGGGCCATAGTAGAGAGTTACGATCGCTTACTCAAGCATGTGAACGATATTCTGAGGGAGGTACTAAAGCTCAATGGGGAACACGATTACGTCCTCATCGACACTCCCGGTCAGATGGAGAGTTTTCTGTTCCACGAGTTTGGCACGAGGATAATGGACGGATTCCAGGATCCACTGGTTGTCTACCTATTCAGCCTCGAAATCCTACGGGGAGCACCGGATTACTGCTTTGTCAGGACGTTCGCGATGATGATAGACCTGCGGCTGGGGGCAACCACAGTCCCGGTTCTCAGTAAGGCGGACCTGATCCCCAAAGGGGAACTGGAAAGGCACAGAAAACTCCTGGAAGACGTTGAGTATCTCACGGCCAGACTGAAGCTGGACCCCTCGATGCAGGGGTACCTGGCCCACAGACTGTGCTCCTTCCTCCCGGAGGTGTCGCCGCCGGTGAGGGTGGTCTACGCATCGGCGAGAGATGGTAGGGGCTTCGAGGAGATGGAAACCCTTGCCTATGAGCATTACTGCACATGCGGAGACCTGACGTAGGGATCCCCTGAAAGAACGTTCAGATTTTCTGGCATTACCATTTAACCCCTTCAAATCGGAAGGGAACAGTCTTTTTAGCGGATGTACCGAGGGCGAACGGGTGAGAAAATGTGCCTCATAGCCGGTGGAGTGGGAAAGAACCTGCGTGACAAGTTCATGAAGATGATAGAGGCAGGAAAACACAGGGGGCCCGACGGTTTCGGCGTGTGGACTGACGGGGGAGTACTCAAAAGCAACGACTTCAGGGAAGTGGAGGAGATACCCGACGGAACGATAGGGGTTCTCCAGTGCCGCCTCGGGATGACCGGTTCCAAGAACTACGTACAGCCCTTCTTCAACGACCTCGTCCTCGTCCACAACGGTGAGATATACAACCACAGGCAGCTCAGGGAGTACCTTGAGGGGGAGGGAATCGATTTCGAGAGCGACGTTGACAGCGAGGTTATCCTGCGTCTCATCGAGCACCTGCTTGGGAAAGGGTTTACAATGGCGGAGTCCATAAAGAAGGCTATGAGGATGTTAAACGGCGACTACGCCGTCGGGTTAGTAAAGGGCGGGGAGATATACCTCTTCCGCGATCCCCTCGGTATAAGACCCCTCTACTACTCACCGAATGGTTTTTTCGCAAGCGAGAGGAAAGTTCTGTGGGCCATCGGCGAGAAGGAGGCAACATCGGTTAAACCTGGTGAGATGGTAGTTATTTCAAGAGAAGGCATAAAGAAGAAGCGCCTCATGAAGCCGACGGAACCTCCCTGCAGGAGGGAACTGGATGAGAAGAGAGGGATAAAGGTGCTCATGCGCAGCCTGGACTGCTCCGCCCGGATGAGGGTGGGAAAACGGACGGGCGTCCTATTCTCCGGGGGCCTTGACAGTTCGCTAACTGCCCTCCTCGCCTCACGTTATTCAGACGTTGTCCTCTATACCGCAGGAGTAGAAGGTAGCCAGGATTTAGAATGGGCACGGAAGGTCAGCGAGGCGCTCGGACTGGAGCTTAAGGAGAGGGTATTCACGAGGGAAGACGTTGAGGAAGCCCTTCCGAGGGTAATGTTCGCCATCGAGGAGCCGAACCCTATGAACCTGGCGATAGGCATCCCCATCTACTTCGCAACTGAAGCGGCCTCAAAGGAGAGGGTGAAAGTCCTTCTGAGCGGTCAGGGGGCGGATGAGCTCTTCGGCGGCTACGCCAAGTATCTAAAGGAGCCGGCCCTGATGACTCAAGATCTCCTGGAACTCGGTGATAGGAACCTAGCCAGGGACGATAAGATAGCCATGCTGAATGGCGTTGAGGGGAGGTACCCCTTCCTGGCCCTCCCGGTTGTATGGGCCGCCCTGAGTATCCCGACCGAGCTCAAAATCAGGAACGGAATCCGGAAGTACATCCTGCGGAAAACGGCTGAGAAGCTCGGTCTGCCGAGGGAGGTTGCATGGAGGGAAAAGAAGGCGGCGCAGTACGGCAGCGGGGCCCAGAAAATCCTTGAGAAGATGGCAAGGGAGAGGGGGATGACGCTCAAAGCCTTAGCGGAGGATACCTTCAGGAGGATTTTTATGGGCCCTCAGTAGGAGGGCTCCTGGGATATCCCCTCCGCCTCATGGAGAAGCTTAATTACCGGTTCAAGCTCCTTGAAGCTCTGAAGCCCGAAATCAGCCACCTCTAGGGCTTTTGCAGGGTCTCCCCTTTCAAGGTAGTACTCAACTTCCCAGGCGGTGGAGATAAAGGCTGCGTCCTTGTTCCTGGCCCCGTACTCCTTCAGAATCGCCGAGCGCATTATCGCCTTGTTCTTGAGGTCGTTTTCGAAGTTAAGGACTTCATGGTAAGCTTTGAATGCCTCCTTCTGCTTGCCGACGGCGAAGAGTGCCTGTGCGAGCTCAAGCATCTTCCTGGCGGTGTTTTCACTGTCACCCTGCTTCTGGTAGTCACCGATGACCTGATAGATGATCCGGATGTTGTTGACGCCTATGAGCTTGGCACGGCTCACGTTTCCGGAAAGGAGGTAAGCGTACTGCGCCCTGAGGAGGTATGTGGTGGTTCCATCCAGGTTTCCCTCAGAGTAGGCGATTTTACTTGCCTTCTCATAGTTCCGGGCGGCCGTATCCATCATGTCCGTGTAATGGCTGTCGTAGCCGAACAGTTCAAGGACGTACATAGCAAGGCGGTAGAAAGCATCGGCGGCCCCGGCACTGTCCCCCTCCGCCACGAGTCCTTCAGTAATCTTCCCGTAGATCGTTATCAAAGCATCGGCGGCCCGGCGTGAGGCCTCCCCATCGCCGAGGAGTTTGTAGTATCTGAACGCGTCCTCGTATGCCCGGATGGCCATTTGATTGTCGCCGCTCTCGGCATAGCCCCTGCCAAGATCCTCGTACATCTCGGCGAAGTGCCTGGCGTATTTATTCAGGTTCTTCTCGTCACCAACAACCGCGAATATCGCCAGGGTCTTTGAACAGAACTCGTTGAGGCGGGCTATATCAACGTCAAACCTGCTGAGCTCTTCCTCTATTAAGGAGATGTAAAGGGAGGCGCTCTTGAGCAGAGGAGCCCTGGCCTTGTCCGGTTTCCTCAACCTTTCAAGGAAGAAGTAGCCAAAGTAGCGGTAGAGCCTTGCCGCATCCTCCAGTTTCCTCTCATCCTCATATTTTTTAGCGGCCCGGAGGATGAGCTTAAGCCCCTCCTTCAGCTCCCCCTCGTTGAGCTTCTGAAACCCCATCTGCTCAAGGTCCTCCGGTGACGCCATTTCCGGGAGTATCGCCAACATCCTCACCCCATGATTTGAGTAAAGTGGCATTATGAAATAGGCATCCCGATATTTAAGTTTATCCACGGCCACCTCAGAGAAAGCCGATTACGCCCTGATGATTTTGAATCCCGCCGCCTTCCGCAATCTGTTCATGACGGCAAGCCCCAATCCTTTCTCCTCGACACCCTGGGCAATTATCACGTCAACTCCCGCACGGTCGAGTTCCCTGAGGGCGCGGAAGAGATTCCTGGCGGCTTCTTCACTGGTTTTGCCAAGGTGAAAGAAAGCGTCGGCCTCATGCTCATCCATTGCTATGACTCCAACTTTGAGACCCCTCCCCCGGAACTCCACAATGAGCTCGTCGATTTTTCTACCAACCGCTGCCCTGTTGCCTTCAACGACTACCACCTCTGCACGGGGAGCGTAGTGCCTGTACTTCATTCCAGGGGCCTTTGCAACGTCAACCACCTCCCCCCTCACCGCGGGGTGGATTTCGACCTCCCCAACGACCCGCTCTATATCCTCCAGGGGGAGCCCACCTGGGCGGAGGAGGAGCGGCTTTTCCCCGGTGAGGTCTATAACCGTCGACTCCACTCCCAAGGGGGTTGGGCCGCCGTCGATTATGCACTCTATCCTGCCGTAAAAGTCGTCGACCACATGCTCGGCATCGGTGGGACTGGGTTTTCCACTTATGTTGGCGGAGGGCGCCGCAACTGGGATGCCACTCATCCGTATCAGCTCAAGCGCTATCGGGTGAGCGGGCATTCTAACGGCTACCGTATCGAGTCCACCGGTGGTTACCCTGGGCACGGTCTCCTTCGCCGGAAGGACCAGGGTCAACGGGCCAGGCCAGAACCTCTCAGCCAGCTTCCAGGCTGTATCAGGTATCTCCCTGGCGAGGTCTTCAAGCCATTCCATCCCCGCTATGTGGGCTATGAGGGGGTTGTCCGGAGGCCTACCCTTGGCCTCAAATATTCTCCTGGCAGCAGTTTCATCTAAGGCGCTGGCACCCAGCCCGTAGACGGTCTCAGTGGGAAACGCTACAAGCTTTCCATTCCGTATCAGCCTGGCCGCAACCCTGAGACCCCTCTCATCCGGGCCTTCCCTCATGTTTATCACGATAGTCATCCACCACTCACCTGGGGGCCCTGTTTGAGCTCAACTCTCGGCAACGGGATGTGATAGGGAAGCCTCATCTCCTTGGCAAGAACGAAGAGGAGCGGACTTATCTCGGAGGTTATGAAGTTAACCATCTCCGCGAAAACATCGGGCCTCACCTTCTTTTCGGCGTCCCATTCGTCAAGAATCCTGTCGGTATCCTCCTTACGGGCAGGGAGGTACATGATGGCCCCCTCAACGAGCCCCTCCGCTATTTCAGGCCTGTAATTTATCTCGTACTTGAAGAGTATCTCAACCCCGTTCATCTTGCCAGTTGGCGAACGTATCTCCCCGAGGCGCATGTCCCTGACCTTGGGGGTGAGGTTTACCTCCATCCTCATTCCGGGTATCGGGGCTCCCCTCTTCTCGAATTCAACCTTTGTGATGTTCATCCCTATGACCGGCATGTTACCACCAGAGCCCCTTTAGGAGGGGCACCTTAAAAAGGTAGGGCCCCAATTATCCCCGATGCCAAGGGAGAAAGTGGTTCACGTCTGGGACGAGAGGGAAGTAGTTTATCCCCCAAAGAGGTGGCGCTACCTCTGGGAGAAGCGCGAGAAAGCGCTGAATATAATGGAGAGGTTAGCCCAGTTTGATCCGCTCCTCTACGGCAGCGTCGCGCGGGGGGACGTCAGGAGGGACAGCGATGTGGACGTCTTCATTCCGGTGAGGGTTCCGAGCTACCTCATCGAGCTGGCCTTGGAAGACCTCGCGAGGAGGAGAAAAATCGTCATGGCAACGCCGTGGCACCTCATCAAGGGCGTCATTGAGATTGATGAGGAGACAACCGTTACCTTTCCCCTCATCGAGCCAACGGACAGGGAGCTGGACTTCTACCGCTGGGGCGGGGCGATAGACCTCTGGGGTGTCAAAACGAAGGAGCGCGTGCCCGGCGTGAACAAGAAGCTCATCCTCATCGTCCCGACGGAGAGGGGCCACATCGAGCGCGAAGTTGTCGGAAGGGAGAGCGAGGTGGCGAAAACCCTCGGGGTGAGCGTTGAGATCGTTATGGAGCGCGTCCACGTGCTCACAAGGAGAGATAGGATCGGGAGGACGGGAATCTACATAAACGAGGAAGTCCCGGACTGGATGAGCTTCGAGGAGGCTCTGAAGGCCATAGCCGACCGCGACCCGAACGTGAGGAGGAAGGTCAGGGAGAGGGGAGGGGTTTAGCGGTGGACTACATATAGTCCAATCCTTTATAAACCCTTGTACTGTGTGCAGAACAACACTCCAATGAGAGATTCTGAAAAGGGGCTGAAAAGGGGAAGAAAAATCAGCCCTGACAGCACTTCTCCTTCATGCTCGCCGGCAGGATCTCCTTGAAGCCCGTGTACTTCCAGAGAGCCTTCGGGAGCTTTACAACGCCCTCTTCCGTCTGGTGGTTCTCGAGGATGGCAACGATGGCCCTCGATGTGGCTATGGCGGTCGAGTTGAGCGTGTGGAGGAACTTCGGCTTCTCGTGGGTCTTGTCGCGGTAGCGGATGTTTAGCCTTCTCGCCTGCCACTCGGTGCAGTTGCTGGCTGAAACAACCTCGCGGAACTTGCCCTGGCCCGCCATCCAGGCCTCGATGTCGTACTTCTTAGCTGCAACGTAGCCAAGGTCGCCGGTGCAGATGTTGACCACCCTGTACGGAATCTCCAAAGCCTGGAATATCTCCTCGGCGTTCTGGAGAATTCTCTCGTGCCACTCCCAGCTCTCCTCCGGGCGGGAATAGACGAACTGTTCAACTTTGTGGAACTGGTGGACGCGGAAGATTCCCTTCGTGTCCTTTCCAGCGGTTCCGGCCTCCTTCCTGAAGCACGGTGAAACGCCAACGTAGAGGAGCGGTAAATCCTTCCCCTCGATTATCTCGTTGGCGTGGAATCCAGCTAATGGGTGCTCGGCGGTGGGAATGAGGTAGAGGTCTTCCCCTTCAACCTTGTAGATGACGTCCTCGAAGTCGTCGAAGCTCGTAACGCCCTCCTCGACGAAGCGGTGCACCATGTAGGGCGGGATAACCGGGGTAAAGCCCTTCTCTATGAGTTTGTCGAGGGCGAAGCGGATTAAAGCGAGATCAAGGATGACAAGCTCGTTCATGAGGTAGTAAAAGCGCGCGCCGCTGACCTTCGCGGCCCTCTCCAAATCGGCCCCCCTCAACAGCTCAAGCATGTCAACGTGGAGCCTCGGCCTCCAGCTCAGAACCTCGTAGTCCATCTTTCCGAGGCTCTGCTCCTTAAAGCTCTCCAGGAAGCCCTCCCAGACTTTAGCCTTGCCCCAGAACTTTATCGGGACGTTCTCAGTGTCGTCCTTTCCAACGGGAACGCTCTCGTGGGTGATGTTTGGAAGCCTCCAGAGGTAGTAGTCGATCTTCTTCCTGAGTTCCTCGACTTCCTTCTCAAGCCCCTCGATCTGCTTCACTATCTCGTTGCTCCTCGCGAGCAGGTCGTCTATCGGCTCCCCGGTCTTCTTGCGCTTGCCTATCTGAACCGCGAGCTGGTTGCGCTCCTTCCTTAGCTGGTTTATCTTCCCGAGGTTCTCGCGCCACTTCCTGTCGAGTTCGAGGATTTCATCTATCCAGGCGAGCTTCTCCCTTTCGCCGCGCTTGATCAGGTCCTTCCTGACAACGTCCGGGTTTTCGCGGATGAGCTTTATATCGAGCATAGCTTTCACCTGGGAGATGAACGGCGGGGACTTTAAAAAAGGTTTTGATGGGAAATTGAAAGAAGGGCAAATCAGCCGAAGAAGGTAACCTCGACCTCTTCTTCAGCCTCAAGTATCTCCACGTTCTCGGGCACCTCGATGAAGCCGTCGGCATCGACGAAGCTCGTAACGGCCCCGCTACCCTTGAGTATGGGGACTGCTTTCTCTCCCTCTATTCTGACCGGAAGGAACTGCCTCCTGCCCTTGACGGAGAACACCTTGTGGGCGAGCCTCTTCCTGACCTTCCTGACCTCGCTCTGCCTGCCGAGTAGCTTTCTGAGGAGCGGTGCGACGAGGAGGGTGAAGTTTGTGAGGCAGCTGGTGGGATAACCCGGAAGGCCAATCACAGGTTTTCCGTCGATTTGGCCGATTACCGTCGGCTTGCCGGGCTGTATTGCAATACCGTGTATGTAGACGCGGCCAAGCCTTTCTATAATAGAACTCGTAAGATCGCGAATTCCCCCGCTGGCGCCCCCGCTGAGAAGCACCACGTCGCATTCCGCAATCCCCCGGATTATGAGTTCGGCAATACGCTTCTCATCGTCCCTGGCGACTCCAAGGAAACAGGCCTCCCCACCGAGTTCCCTTATCGCATCGCTGACGGCCCTGCCGTTTATGTCATAAATCCGGCCGGGTTTCAGTTCCTCCCCCGGAAGGATTACCTCACTCCCCGTGCTTATAACCGCCACCCTGGGCTTTTTGTAGACCTTGACCTCAGCCATGCCAACAGCGGAGAGGAGTGCCGTCTCCTTGAACCCCAGCCGTGTACCCTTCTTCAGA
Organism: Thermococcus sp.; assembly: GCA_027075325.1. GTDB lineage: Archaea > Methanobacteriota_B > Thermococci > Thermococcales > Thermococcaceae > Thermococcus. Next base: position 285,406 of record JALTBN010000027.1, read on the forward strand.
ACGAGTTTACCCTTTGGAACGTCCACACCGCGCTTCATCACGCCCATCGCAGGGTAGGCGGGCTTGTATATCACAACCTCATCGCCCTCACGCTCAACGTCCTCGAACTGGATGACGGCGTCGGCCCCCTGAGGAAGCGGGGCACCCGTCGATATGTACGCGCAGGTTCCGGCATCGAGGGCAAAATCGGGGAAATCACCTGCGTGAACTTCTCCAACGACCCTAAGCCGTACCGGATCCGACTCGCTGGCCATGAACGTGTCCTCCGCCCTGACGGCGTATCCATCGACGGTGGCCCTGTCAAAGGGGGGAACATCGATAGGGGAGACCACATCCTCCGCCAGAACCCGCCCCAGGGCCTCTTCAAGGGGAACTTCCTCAGTTTGTGGTTTCATTTCAAATGAGTTCAGAATCTCAAGGGCCTCTTCAAGGGGAACGACCTTAAGGAACGCCATACCACCACCGGAGTTTAATGAGAAACAGGATATAAATGGGTTTTGTTAAACAGAGGAGTTAAAGAGAAGAAGCCTGGCGGACCGGCGGGGATTTGAACCCCGGACCTGCGGCTTAGGAGGCCGCCGCCCTGTCCTAGCTAGGCTACCGGTCCACTGCCCGCTATTCCCTCCCGGAGAAGAGTATTTAAAGTTTACGGTGAAGGATACGCGGTGGTGGGGATGGACGAACTCGACATGAGGATACTCCGACTTCTCCAGAAGAACGCTAGGATGTCGTACAGGGAGATGGCGAAGGAGCTAAAGGTGGCGGTTGGAACTGTCTACAACAGGGTAAAGAAGATGGAAGAGGAGGGGATAATACGGGGCTTCTGCGTGAACATTGACTACGAAAAGGTCGGCTTCGGTCTCACAGCGGTCGTTGGGATAAAGGCGAAGGGAAGGGAAATAGTGAGGATCGAGAGGAAACTCGCCGAGCACCCCCGTGTGACCCAGGTGTACGACGTGACGGGGGAGTACGACATAATAGCGGTCGCGAAGTTCAGGGACAGGGAGGATATGAACAGGTTCGTGAAGTGGGTTCTCTCACTAGACGGTGTGGAAAAAACCAACACAAGCGTTGTCATGGACAGTGTAAAGGAAGAGCCGGTGCTGGAGATAGAGACTAACGCAGAACGATGATTGAGTCGGTCGCATCAATGAATCGCTTTGCAAAGTCCTCCATGGATTCCACAGGAAGAACAACCTCTCTACCGTTTACCTTTCCGAAGAAGAGGTACTTCCTGACGGATATCGCGTCGATAGCCCTGAACGAAGGGTTCTCCTCAATCACGTTTTTGAGGCGTAGGTTGAACTCATCCTCCTCCACCCTGAGGATTTTGCCCTCAATCCTCACGATTTTGCCGCATTCTGCTTCAGAGCACTCAAAATCAAAGGGAGTGCCGACTTCGGCCTCAACGGGGAGTGTGAGGCCGGCGGCGTTGTACACCATAAACTTCGTCATCGTTCATCTCTCCAGGGTTACGATGCTCTCAACGGGGATACCGTATTCCTCACGCAGACGCTCAACGATGTCCCCCACGCTGACTAAAAACACCATACCAACTGGCTTGGCCCCCGCGCGGCGGCAGAGCTCGACGAGTGCCCTCTGGGTTTCCCCGCTCCTCACAACGTCGTCCACAATGAGTACACTGTCTCCCTTGCCGAGGGCCCAGGTAGGGAGGTAAAGCGTCGTTATACTCCCAGATGCGCTGGGGACGTAGTTGACCTCATGGAACTTCTCAACACCGACTTCCTTCTTCTTTTTGGCGTAGACAACATCAACACCCAGTTCCCTGCCGATGTGGACCGCGAGGGGAATCCCATCCGTAGCCGCGGTCAGCACCTTGTCAACGTTGACATCAGAGAGCTTCCCCGCAATGTCCTCCGAGAGCAGAACCATGAGGGGGGTATCACTCAGAACCGACATACTGTCGAAGAAGCCAAGGCTGTCAAACTTAAGCCTCCTCCTCACCTCGTTCTGGATGTTGATGTACGGGCCCAGGAGTTCAATGAGCTCCCTGGTTCTCTCGGTGCTTGGAAGGACCTTCCCCCGAACGTACCTGTTCAGGACGGTTATTGGAAGGCCCGTCAGCTTGGAAAGCTCATCGTATGTGTACGTTTCCTTAAGGAGCCTGAGCATGTTGATGAGTCTAAGCTTCTCCCTAACTGACTTCAGCTGGCTCATGACATCACCTCCGGTGGCCATTTGTTAACAAAAAAATGTATAAATATGTTTCGGTCAATCTGCCCTTTGCCTTGGAGGCAATAGAACAGGATGGAGGAACGAAAAACTCAATCATTCACCTTGGTTAGCTTGTCCCTGTATTCTCTGAGAACGTCCCCGTACTCTCTCAGGATGAACTCCTCCGTTATCTCCTCCCCGTCGGGATGGTTTACTCCCTGACAGAAGGGATCCTCCCTTATGTATATCTCCATGCTCTCACCATGCCTGGCAAATACGAAGGGGTAGAGTCTGCAGGCGAGGGGTCTGTTATGGTATATCCTGCACCGCTTGGTCTCCGGATCGAGGAAAACGCACTCGTCGGTTACGGGGTTCTTCTTTATCGCATAGCCCAGGAACTTGTCCCCCCTGTAGAAAGCCTTCTCGTAGTCAACGAACTCCCAGGCACTGTATCCAAGGCTTTCAATGCGCTCTATGTCCTCATCCCTGAGCGGCACCTCAAGATCCCTGCAACATCTGCCACATCCTTCAACGCACTTGAACCTGACCCTGGAGTGAATAGTAACCTCAAGCGTCCGCAGGTCTACCGTAGCCACCAGCCTCTTATTCGAGGCCATGCGGCTCACTCCTTTGACCCATAGGTACTGGCTATCATCGTTTCCGTGAGTTCTATGTTCCCGGTCCTCCTGAGGACGTTGTCGTGGAAATCGTCCAGCTCGCGGATGTCGCTGACCTCAACGCGAAGGAGCAGGTCGTACTCGCCGTAAACCCTGTACACCTCCTTCACCTGAGGATGCCTACGCAGGGTGTCGTAAACCTTCTCCTCCGTTCCGGGGCGGGCGACTATAAGGATTATCGCCTCAATCATATCCCCAACCCCCCGAATCCTCCAAACTTCTTGGCCATCTTGGCGAGCTTCCTTTTGTCGAGGTTCTTAAACATCTTTCTCATCTGGTTGTACTGGGTCAGCAGTTCCCGGACCTCTCTGGCCGAAGTCCCGGAACCCCTTGCGATGCGCTTTATCCTGGAGTAGTTTATGACGTCCGGGTTCTCCAGCTCCTCCTCCGTCATGGAGTCCATGATAACGCGGAAGCGCCTGAGCTTCTCCTCCCCCACCTTCACGGCATCGTCAGGGAGGGAGTATCCAAGGCCCGGTATCATCTGGAGAACCTTCTGGAGGGGTCCCATCTTCTGCATGGCCTCAAGCTGGGCGTACATGTCCTTGAGGTTGAATTTGCCCCGGAGGAACTTCTCGACGTCTTCCTCCTTTAACTCCGTCTCCTGGCTGAGCTCCTCGAACTTCTCAAGGAGCCCCTCGATGTCTCCCAGCCCAAGCAGTCTGGAGACGAACCTCTTGGGGTCAAAGGGTTCGAGGTCGTCTATCCTCTCACCAACACCGATGAACTTTATCGGGGCTCCAGTGGCAGCCACGGCGGAGAGGGCGCCTCCACCTTTGGCGCTCCCATCGAGCTTGGTCACGATTATAGAGCCTATAGGAGTAGCTTCCTTGAACGCCTGAGCCTGGTGATAGGCCTGCTGGCCTATTGTCCCGTCTATCACGAGTATGACCTCATGGGGGTTCACCACAGCGCTGATCTGCTTCATCTCCTCTATAAGGCCGGTCTCATCCTTGTGCCGCCCCGCGGTGTCAACGATTATAACGTCAACACCCTTTCCCTTGAAATAATCCACCCCATCCTTAGCCAGTTTGACGGCGTCCTTCTCGTTGGGGTCGCCAAACACTTCCACGCCTATTGGCTCCACGAGCTGCTTGAGCTGGAAGTAAGCGCCGGGACGCCAGGTGTCGGTACAGACCAGGCCCACTTTATAGCCCCTCTTAGTCAGATGTCGGGCCAGTTTGGCTATCGTCGTGGTCTTACCCGAACCCTGAATACCAACGGTCAGAAGGATCGTAGGCCTCTCCTTTATCTCAAGGGGGACAGCTTCCCTCCCGAGGAAGTTCGTGAGCTCCTCATAGACGATCCTAACAACGTGTTCTTTAGCAGTAACACCCGAAGGAGGCTTTTCATTAAGTGCCCTTTCCTGTATCTTCTTCGTCAGCTGAAGGACGAGCCTCACGTTAACATCAGACTGAAGGAGGGCCCTCTGAATGTCCCTGACAACTTCCTTTATGAGGGCCTCATCAAGGGTCCCAGACCTCGCGAGTTTCTTAAGCGCACTGTTGAGCGCCTTCCCAAGTCTTTCCAGAGCCATCTTCACCCACCAGCCATTCTACCCAGCCTTACCTTATAATCCTTAGCTTTCTCCTGAGAAGTTCTAATGTATCCATTTTAAAAAAACAGCTACCTAAAAGCCGATTTAACAGAACAAACATGTACATTAACTCCAAAAAGGGTTCATTAAGCCTATTTTGCAGATAAAAGGAACTTAAACGCTCAATCAAGTTAAAAATTTATCAGAAAGCCTTTTTAACCGGAAAGACTACCGTATACATGAGAAAGTAAGATAAGGAGGTGAGATCATGGAGTGGCTGATGGCATTTTACGGTTACAAGGCGATTGAGGAGATGAAGAGGCGCAACAGGAAGCCCATCCCCGAGGAGATGGAGTACGTTGAGATGCTCAGAGCATGATTATATCGACGATTGTCTATCTATTTTTTAACAATTGTCTTTCCGAAATCTTTTTATACTTTAATGTGGTATATTATACTGGTGATATCCATGACAACCGTGATAAAGAGGAACCCCGCTCTGTTCCTGAGAGAACTCCGGGAGTATTACAGCGATGTCTGGAGGATGCCGCAGAGCCAGTACCTCAGTAACCCCGACTTCCTGGTCGTTGACCAGAAAACCGGCAAAAAGGCGAAGGTGAGCTTTGTAGTCCTCGACGACGGGGAGACCGTCAGCGTTGTGTACGATGACATGAGCTGATTTCGTTGTTAGACGAAATTCATCCAGGGCTCCAATAACCCCATTTTAAAATCCAATTAAAATTAGCAAGAGTTAAATATAGTGAGCGATTTTTAAAGTATTGGTGAAAGCTGTGCCTGATCCAAACCGGGATATATACCGGGAGGTTCTAACAATAGGGCGGGATATTCCGGATCCATACATCCGCACAATTACCCTCGCCAGGATCGTTTATGAAATGAAAAAGGCTGGGCACCCCGCGTATAAGGCTGCCCTTAGATTCACACTCTCATCGATAGAGGGCATTGAAGATCCCATTCTAATGATAAAGGCCATGGTAGAAATTTCAAAGTATCTCCATGCCGCAGGTATGGACGACATGGCAAAGAACGTTCTTCACCAGGCGTATGAGGGGTCAGAGGTTCTCCCAGAGCCCATCAGGGACTCCCTCCTCTCGGAGATAACGTTCCAGGCCATTGCAACAGGGCAGGTGGATGACGCCGCTTTTTATGCCACCAGCATAGAGGATCCTGAAAAACGGGACGAGGTTTTTCTGGCCATCATAAAGCGCTTTCTACGCGAGGGAAACCTGCGGAGAGCGAAGAACCTGCTAAATGCCATCTCAAATTCGGATGTGAAATCTAAGGCGGCCGTTGAAATCCTAAGGGAACATTTGAAAATGGAAGAGTTCGCAACGGCGCTCAGCCTTTTGCCCAGCATAGAGAATGCATACTGGCTTGAAACGGCTATGGAGGAAACAGGACGAGCACTCAGAAAAGCTGGAGTTCATCCAGGCACTTACGAAAAGTTCATCAATGCCGCAAAAGAGCTTTCGGGAAGGATGGGTCGGAACCTCGTGACCTCATTTCTATCGGGCCTCGTTCAGGAGGATGAAGTAGGGTTCGTGGCAGAGGTAATAAATTCGCTCCCCCCGGAGGACAGGCTGGACGTGGCCAAACATATGATAAAGCTCGTTTCAAATAACCCCAAAAAGCTCAGGGATCTGATCACGTCCCTCAACATGGACGCCGGGGATTTTGATGAACTCGCCAAATTCACAATGGACATCCTGCTCGAAGAAAAGCCGCGTAAAAGTTACATCCCGCTGGTAAAGCTGTTAGGAGAAAAAACCGAGAATGAGGCCGTGCTGGTAAAGACCGCTACTTATCTCGCAAAAGTAGGCGAAATGGAGGGAGCGAGCCTTCTTGCTAAGCCAATAGAGGACCCATACCTCCGGTCTCTGGCCTTCGGGGCGGTGGCACTGGAGAAACTCAAACGCGGGGACATTGATGGGGCCATCGACGCGGCCAGAGAAGTCCACGACAGAGAGTGGGGCTCCTGGCTAATGGGGGAGATCCTCATTCAGGTGCTCAGGAAGGCTTCAGGGGAGCAGGAAGAGGCGGAACTCCAGGAGAGCGCCAGAAAGCACAGGGAGCTAAGGGATGGGCTGGAGCACTAAGTGTTTTATACCCCCACTCCCAAGAGAGAGCGGTGATCAAGATGCCGAGGATAGCAATAATAGGCGGTTCCGGAGTGTACGACCCGACGCTCCTTGAGAACATCAGGGAAGAGTTCGTGACAACACCATACGGAAAGGTCAGGGTAAAGATTGGGGAATACCAAGGGGAGAGGATAGCCTTCATGGCAAGGCACGGTGAGGGGCACAGCGTTCCACCCCACAGGATAAACTACCGGGCCAATATCTGGGCGCTTCATGAGCTCGGTGTTGAGAGGATTCTATCCACGTCCGCCGTCGGTTCCCTAAACCCAGGGATGAAGCCCGGAGACTTCGTGGTTCTCGACCAGTTAATGGACTTCACCAAAACACGTCACTACACGTTCTACGACGGCGAGGACAGCCCCCACGACAGGAAGTTCGTCGCCCATGTGGACTTCACAGAGCCATACTGCCCCGAGCTGAGGAAGTCTCTGATAAACGCAGCCAAGGAGCTGGGCTTCAGATACCATCCGATGGGCACCTACGCATGCATGGAGGGGCCGAGATTCGAAACCAGGGCTGAAATAAGGGCCCTTAAGATACTCGGAGCGGACGTCGTGGGGATGACCCAGTGCCCCGAAGCAGCACTGGCCAGGGAGCTTGAGATGTGCTACTCCAGCGTTGCCATCGTCACCAACTACGCAGCCGGCATCAGTCAGAGCAAGCTAACCCACGCCGAAGTCGTCGAACTGATGGCCAAGAAGGGAGAGGAAATAAAGCTTCTCCTGATGAACGCCATAAAATATATACCCAAAGAGAGACGCTGTCCCTGCAAGGACGCACTGAAAGGCGCTACCGGGGAGTAATGCCCTTTTCTGTCTTCCCCTATTCTTAAATGTGCTTACGTTTTGAACGTTAGGTTAAAGAAAGTGTTTAATAACCCCCCGCTCAACACCTTACGGTGATACGATGAAGTACGATGTTGTGATTATAGGTTCGAGTGCAGGGGGACTAACCGCCGCCATAGCGGCCAGGCGCTTCTACCCGGACAAGAGCGTCCTCGTCATAAAGAAGGAAGAGGTCAGCATGATACCCTGCGGGATTCCATACATCTTTGGAACCCTCAGGGGCGTTGATGATGACATACTGCCAGTCGAGAAGTTTCTGGAACCCCTCGGCGTTGAGGTTCTGACCGATGAGGTCACCGAGATAAACCCCAAGTCCAAGATCATCAAAACCATCTCCGGGAAGGAGATTGTATGGGAAAAACTCGTCCTCGCCACCGGCTCAAAGCCCGCGAAGCCGGATTTCCCCGGAACCGAGCTTGAGGGTGTCTATATCGTTCCCAAGGACTACCGCTACCTTAAAGAGTTCCGTGAGAGGATTAAGGAAGCAGAGAGAGTTGTCATAATCGGCGGCGGTTTCATCGCCTTAGAAGTGGGAGACGAGATAAGAAAATCCGGAAAAGACGTGACATTGGTTGTCAGAAGCAGGGTCCTCAGAAACTCTTTCGATCAGGAGTTCAGCGAGATGATAGAGAAAAGACTCACGGAGAGCGGGATAAATATCGTTTACGGCAATGTAGAAGAACTCATCGGGAAGGGAAAGGTTGAGGGGGTCAAACTGGCAGATGGAAAAGAACTGCCCGCGGATACCATCATCATATCCACCGGCTACCGCCCCAACGTCGAGCTCGCGGTCAAGGCGGGTCTGAGGGTTACCCGCTACGGCATCTGGACCGACGAATACATGCGAACCTCGCATCCGGATGTCTTTGCTGTCGGCGACTGCGTTGAACACAGGGACTTCTTCACGGGAAAGCCTTACCCCCTCATGCTCGCCTCAACTGCCACTTTTGAGGCCAGGATAGCAGGAGCGAACCTCTTCAAACTTCAGATAGTCAGAGAGAACAGGAGAACGATAGGAGCTTACTCAACCCATGTTGCCGGCCTAACCCTCGCGGCGGCGGGACTTACGGAGGAGGCCGCCAAAAAGGAGGGGTTTGAAGTGATAGTAGGCTACGGGAAGGGCCCCGACAGGCATCCAGCGAAGTTCCCGGACACCTCCACGGTTACCGTGAAGCTCATATTCTCCCGCGATAGGGGCGCTATTCTGGGTGCCCAGATAGCGGGCGGAAAGAGCGCCGGTGAGATGATAAACATCCTCGCACTGGCCATACAGAAACGCCTTACCGCAAGCGAGCTGTACACCCTCCAGATAGCGACTCACCCGCTCCTGACAGCTTCCCCTGTCGGTTACCAGATACTCCAGGCTGCCGAGGATGCGCTGGCGAAGCTGAGGGCTTGAAAGCTTCGTTTTTAATTCCTTTTTAGCAGGAGTTCAACCATAATCGGCGCCCAAAGGGCACCAAAAAGGAGGAACTCCATTAGGAAGGGCAATAATGGAGGAATTCAACCTAAATTGCGCCAGTTAAATAAAATGGGAATCAGCTCCACTTTAGCATTCTAAAAACAGTCAACAACTTTCCGCCATCCGTCAGGACGCTTGAACGAGGGTGAAAGCGGCGCGAAACTTTGCATTGCAAAGTTTCATCAAAGTTTGTGATTCTTAATTGAGGTTCTGCTTCCAGAGGATTTCAGACGGAATTCGTGGCATTAACGAGTGGATTGTCTGGAAGGGATCTTCTTGAGGGGTTCACTCCCATCGCGCTCCGTTGGAGCGCTAAAAAGCCGAACCCACTTAAAACACGCTCCTGATGAGGAACTCACTCCCAAATGGCGACTCTAACGAGAAATCCCACCATAACGCACCTCTAAACAAGAATCACGAACCTTGATCAAACTTCGCCTGCGCGAAGTTTGATGGTATGGCGCCCCGGCGGGGATTTGAACCCCGGACCTCAAGGTCCGCAGCCTTGCGCCCTATCCAGACTAGGCCACCGGGGCATTCGCCAGCTAACCATTCTCAGGAACGCTTTATAAATTTAACCGTCTCTCCTCACCGAAAGATTTATAAAGCGGCCGAAGGTGAGTATGTAACGGGTCGAACGCGGTGGTAGTCTAGCCTGGTCTAGGACAGCGGCCTGCCACGCCGCTGGCCCGGGTTCAAATCCCGGCCACCGCACCACAATTTCTGGAGATCCTAAAGGTTGCCCAGAAGTATTAAATAAACTTAAACCGAAGAGGTATTTCTTGGAGATCAAAAAGTCATGTTAAAAGTGCACGAGCTAAAAATTTAAAGGATAGACTTCAGCCCTTATGGAACCCCAGGTAGAATCCAGCCACAAAAGCTCCTGTGCCGGGGAGTATTCCCAGAACCTTCTGACCGAGCCCAATCACCTGCTGGGTAACGCTACCGCTGAGGTTGAAGAGCTTGTCGGTGTTTATTGATATAACCCCCTTCTGCTGAAGCCAGAACAGGCTGAGAATGTACGCTCCAATAATGGCGGTGACTATCTTGATGAACTTCTTGAGTGCATAGCCGGTTATGAACCCAGTAACGGCACCAACTCCGAGGTCGCCAGTCATTCCACCCAGATCAAAGTTCATATCGCCACCTCCAATCTCTTTATATCTCTCCAAATTAAAAGGATTTCCCAAAACCTTAAATTATATGAAACTGAAATATTTTATAGCACCATAAGAGGGTGATAACATGTCCACTCCCATGGAGAGGCTTAGGAGCAAGATAACAAAGGAAGTCCTCTGGCTTTACATCCTGAGGCTCTTAAAGGAAAGACCCATGTACGCGTACGAACTGAAACAGAAGATAAGGGGGAGTTTCGGCTTTGAACCCGCAACTGTAAGCTCCTACGTTGTTCTCTACAAGCTGGAAAAGGACGGCTACGTTACCGCGGAATGGCAGGAAAGTGAGAACGGAAAACCCTCGAGAAAGTACTACAAACTGACGGCCGAAGGGGAGGCTCTCTTGGAAGAGGGGGTTAAATTCCTCGAAGAGACTATAACAAAACTGAAGGGAGAATGAAATGCTAAATTTAAAAAGAAAGGTTCATCAGCGTCCCATTCCACCGCGCGGTTCCCTCGCCTTCGGGCGAAGGCCCTTGTAGCCGCACTTTCTGCATTTCTTTGCGCCCCACGGGTTTGTGGCACCGCAGCGCATGCAAACAAGTTTTCTGAAGATCCTTGCCTCAGCTTCCGGAAATCTCGCCATCGTGAATCACCTCATGAGCTTAAACCGTCCCAACCTACACGGACATGTTTTTAAAGCTTTGGTGCGGGGGACGGGATTCGAACCCGCGTAGCCCTGCGGCAGCGGATCTTAAGTCCGCCCCCTTTGGCCAGGCTCGGGCACCCCCGCGCAAATGATGTGTGGAGGGCGATTAAAAAAACTTGCCCTCAACCCCGGATTATCCTCATTTCAAAGTCCTCAACCGGGACCTTGAAGTCCTCCCTGCTCTCGATCTCCTTCCTGTTGTAGAGAACTTCCCTGGCAAGAATCCAGTAGATGAGAGCTAAAGCTTTCCTTCCCTTGTTGTTGGTTGGTATAGCAAGGTCGACGTAGCTGAGGAAGTTCTCAGTGTCGACGAGGGCGACTATGGGTATACCAATCTCAACGGCCTCCTTTAGGGCCTGGTGGTCTGCCCTCGGGTCAGTGACTATGAGAACGTCCGGCTCGATGAAGTTCTTGACCTGCGGGTTGGTCATAGTTCCCGGGAGGAAACGGCCGGGTATAGTTCTGGCGCCGGTGACGTCGCCGAACTTCTTAACCGGCTTCTGACCGTAGAGCCTGACGCTGACGGCGAGAATGTTCTCCGGGTCGAACCTGGCGAGGAACTTGCCGGCAACCCTCAAGCGCTCGTCGGTCTTCCTCACGTCAAGGACGTAGAGGCCGTCCTGCCTGACGCGGTATATAAACTTCTTCATGTCCTGGGTTTTCTGCTGGGTGCCGATGTGGACACCGGCGGCAAGGTACTGATCGAGTGGAACCAGATACTCCTCCATTTTTCTCAACCTCCTTTATCCTTCAAACGTCACCAACCGACCCCTTTCACCGAGGTCTTCCGCTATGCGGTTAAGCTCGTTGAGCTTCACCACAGAGTCCCTTCCGAGCACCATAGCCGGGCACTTCAAGCCAACGGCCAGGTGAGGGAGGGCCTCATCGGCAGATTCATATCTGGCCTCTGCCAGGATTGGAACTATGCGCTCAGACTTAACATCGTTAACGAGATTGTAGAGATCCGTGAGCGTCCCAAAGTTTATAGGCTTTATGGAGAGGGCGTTATAGTACCTTCTGTCAAGGATACCCTTCTCCCTGAAAAGGTGTTCGCCGTCCACAAACACCCCGTGGGTACCCGCTATGAGCTCAAGGAAGAGCTCTTCATCTCCTATTGGTTTTACGTATGAGACGTTGTTGTCCTCAATTATAGTAAGGAGTGAATCAATGTCGAGACCGACTTTCTGCACTAGGCCAAGGGATACCTCAAGGCCCAGTTCGGCCCCAACTTCCTCGGTTATCTTTGAGAGGCCTTCAATACTCACGCTTCCGTTTTCAAGCCGGTCCAGTATTTTGACCGCGGCGTCAACCGCATCGGTAATCTCCATTATGTCCCTCGCGAGCACGTAGTACTCAAAGTCCGGCGTCGAGAGGAGGCCGAGCATTGGAACGGGCAGTTCAGTGGTGAATGTGCCACCAATATAGCTGTAAAGGGGCATACTCTTGGAGCTCGCGGCAGCTTTTGCAACGGCTATGGAGACGGCGAGGGCAGTGTTGGCCCCTATGTGGCTGAGGTCTTCGGTCCCATCTATCTCCCAGAGGTAGCTGTCGATGAGCTCCTGCTCGCTCGCGTCGAAGCCTATGAGCTCCGGTCCTATGATCTCATCGACCTCGCTGACTGCCCGGTGAGCCTCCGCTATGTACATGTACGGGTTATCATCGACCGGGGCGGCAAATCGGCCAAAGCCCGAATCGGTTGCTACATCCACCTCAACGGAATACCTGCCTCCCCGAAGGAGGGCAACCCTGCCCACTATGTTCTCTATCACCGTCATCCCTCATCAGCTCGGTCTTACCACGGTTATTGGGATAATGCCCTTCTCAAACTCGATCATGGCGGCCTGGAGAGGAGTGGCACCCTCCGGTACGTCAACGAGGAGGGGTGCACCCATCGCTATCTGAAGGGCCCGCGCTCCTATTATCCTGGCCTTTTCAAAGCGGGTATACCTGAACATCACCATCACCCTTGCCCTTATCAACACCAACCAGTGCAAATTTTGGTGGGGCCGCCGGGATTTGAACCCGGGTCTCCGGCACCCCAAGCCGGGAGGATAGACCAAGCTACCCCACGGCCCCCCAAGAAGTGCGGTTTTTTCAGTAGACTCTGTACGTCATTACCTGATCTATGAGCTCCACATGGCTCAGGAGGGTCCTTCTGCAGCAGTACCTCTCAATCCCAAGGTCGTCGAGCACTTTCTCAGGATCTTCGCCCTTCTCAACCCTCTCCTTGAACTCGTAGTACTTGTCTCCTATGACCCTTCCGCACGTGAAGCACCGAACGGGAACTATCACCCGCATCACCTTCTCAAACGAATATTAAAGGGAAGCCCTCAGCGGTAGGACTTCTGCCTCTTTGCCCTCGGACCCTTGGTTGAGCGGTTGGGCTTGTGCGGCTCGGTTCTCCTGCTGTCCCCGACGAGCATTGTCCTATCGTACTTCATAAACTTTTCCTTCAGGTTCATGTCGTTGGTCCATTCAACGAGTGCCCTGGCTATGGCAACGCGCGCGGCCTCGGCCTGCCCCATGAAGCCACCGCCTTCTACCTTGACGTCGATGTCGACCTTGCCCACGATCTCCTCACCGGCAAGGACCAGCGGCTCCATAATGGCAAAGCGGGCTATCTCCGGCTCAACTATCTCAACGGGCTTGTGGTTGATCCTAACGCGTCCCCTTCCTTCCCTGATGGTAGCCCTCGCAACGGCCGTCTTCCTCTTACCAGCAGTCTGAATGACCTTCATTTTCTCTCACCTCAGATCTTTCCACCGAGGAACTTTGCAACCTCGCCAACGGTAACGTACTTGGGAGTTCCAACCCTAGAGCCGTGGGCCTCAACAACGGTCTCAAACTCCCTGCCCTGGAACTCCCTTGGAACACCGGCGTAGACCTTGAGCCTCCTAAAGGCCCTTCTCCCACGATCGGTCTTCCAGGGGAGCATGCCCCTGATGGTTCTCCTGACTATCTCATCGCTCCTCTTCGGGTAGAACGGTCCCTTCCGTGGGTTGCTCCTTGTCCTGAGCTCTGTCCTCTGCTTATACTTGGCAAATATGTCCTCGCGGTTTCCTGTGATGATGGCCTTGTCGGCGTTGACTATGACAACCTCCTCGCCCTCAAGGAGCATCTTGGCGACCTTCGATGCAAGCCTTCCGAGTATGAGTCCTTCAGCGTTAATTATCCTCATGGCCCATCACTCCATTATGACTACTCCACTACCCTTTGGGTTTCTCTCAATGAGATCCTCAATCGTGAGAACCTCACCACCGGCCTCAACTATCTTTTTCCTGGCAGTCTCACTGACTTTCCAAGCCGCTACTGTGACCTTATGCTCCAGCTTTCCGGCCCCAAGGACACTCCCTGGAACGACAACCGTATCTCCGTCCCTCGTGTAGCGGTTGATCTTGCTGACGTTCACCTCAGCTCTCTGCCTCCTGGGTCTCTCGAGGCGCCAGGCGATGTCCTTCCATACGTTGACTCCTTCCTCGTTCGACTTCTTCCGGAGGTAGCGGATGAGCCTCCTCAAGTTTATGTCAGTTGGTCCTGTTCTCTTAACCATGAGCATACCTCCCATTCTCTCTCACGTGTGGGAAACCGACAGGTTGGACGGGGTGAGCGTAAATAGTGCGGGGGCGGGGATTTGAACCCCGGAACCCCTGCGGGAGTGGATCTTGAGTCCACCGCCTTTGACCAGGCTCGGCAACCCCCGCGTCAGTCGGCTAATTTATGAAGTTCGCTTATAAATCTATCGCTCTTTCTCATCAATATCTTGAGCGCAGTGGTCACAATTTCCCCAACGGGGAGTTCTCCATTGCTTTCCACAGTAAAAACGAACGCAGCGGGGATTACCTCTTCAGAGATACCGTTGCCCATGTAGGCGTCAAATTTCCGCGGGAGATAAAAGGCCTTAATTGTGGTGACCACGAGCTCCCCATCCTTTTCCTCCACGGGCAGACCGCGCCTCTCTGCCAGGGCTTTAATCTCCTCCCAGTCAGGAATGTCTTTGCTGACGTGAAGGCGTGTAAGGTACTTGTAGTAAACGAACCCCGGCTGCCACTTGGCGTGGTCCTTTCCGCGGCCGAGCTTCGCGTATGCGTTGAGGGTGAGCTTCTGTCCCTCAGCGAGTTTAACTATCGGGATATCCGGGTTGGCCGGTTTTACACCCTCATCATCACTCTTAAGGTCCCCAGAGTAGACAACGGCAGGACCCTCCACTTCAAGTGAGAGGGTCACAGTGTAGTCGTCAAGCTCAAGGGAATCAAGGGAAAACCTCTCGTAGGGGGTGGTAAGGGGGATCATTGCCAGCCTGTGGGCTATTATCTCATCGAAGAGAGCCGAATCGTTTTCAAAGAATTCCACTTCATCAACGGCAAAGGTCGGGACGTCCGCAAGGATTGTCCTTCTCAGTGCGTTTGCAAAGGCAACGTCCACCCCGCGGAGGACAAACCTGATGGAGTCGGCCCGCTTGTCAAGAACTTCAAATTCAATTTTTTCGGCCATCGGCACCACCAAAAAGAGATTATAAGGGGGTCAGACTCTCCTGCCCCTTCTGCCGCCCTTTGGCCTGGTGCCGTCGTGGGGGATTGGAGTGGCGTCTTCAACGCGGCCTATTCTGAGTCCGGCCCTGGCGAGGGCACGGATGGCTGCCTGGGCACCCGGACCCGGGCTTTTGCTCTTGCTCCCTCCAGGGGCGCGGACTTTGATGTGGACGCCGACGAAACCCTTCTCCATGGCCTCTTCAGCGGCCCTCCTGGCGGCTATCATAGCCGCGTACGGGGAAGGCTCGTCCCTGTCGGCCTTGACGACCATACCGCCGCTCCACCTAGAGACGGTCTCGGACCCGGTTATGTCGGTGATGTGGATTATGGTGTTGTTGTAACTGGAGTAGATGTGGGCGACCCCCCACTTCTCCTTCTTCTTAAGGTTAACCTGCTGAACTTCCTCACTCATGCGGCCTCACCCTTCTGAGCCTGTTCAATAACAACCCTCTCAGGGTGGCTCTCCTTGGCAAACGGGGAGTTCCGGTTGTAAACAATGGTGCCCTCCTCCTCCTTGAGAACGAGGTAACCAGGTGAGCGAATGACCTGACCGTTTACCTCAATGTGGCCGTGGACTATGAGCTGTCTAGCCTGCCTCATGGTCCGGGCAAGGCCCTTCCTGAAGACAAGGGTCTGAAGCCTCCTGTCAAGGACATCCTCAAGAGTGAGTGAGAGAACGTCATCAAGTGCGGCATCTGCAGGGAGGAGGCCGAGCCTGTTGAGCCTCTGGAGAAGCTGCTGTTTCTCAACCTCAGCCTGTTTACCGCGTGCTGCCAGAAGGCGCCTGGCCCTACGCCTGAACTCCTTGAGCTGGGTCTCATGGCGCCAGAGCTCCTTCTTGTTCTTGAGGGCGTACTTCTTCATTATGACCCTTTCACGGTCAAGCCTCTCCTTAATCCACGGGTGAGAGGGAGTCTCATACCTCTTCCTCTGCCTCTTCGGGTCTCCCATTTACACCACCTCACTTCTTCTTCCTGCTCACGCCGAGCGTGCTTCCATGCCTGAAGTTGGACCTGGTTCTTTGTCCCCTAACGGGCAGACCGCGCTCCAGTCTGATGCCCCTGTATGACCTGATTCTCCTGAGCCTGTTGAAGTCCTCACGCCAGGCCATGGCGAGCTTGGCCGTGATGAGGTGAAGGTCCTTACCAGTCTCGTAGTCCTTAGGCCTGTTGACCGCCCATGCGGGGATTCCGTGGGCAGCGGGGTTCTCTATTATCTCCTCAAGCTTCTTAACCTGCTCATCCGTCAGATGGCCTGCCTTCATGTTCTCATCAAAGCCGCCAACACGGCAGATTATTGCGGCCATGTTGGCACCGATGCCCCTGATTCCTGTGAGGGCCCATCTGAGCGGTCTGTTTCCATCCAGGTCAACTCCCGCAACACGGACTATGTGTCTAAAGTTTTCGGTCATTATCAATACACCTCCAATCAATCCTTCATAGAGGATTTTGGCGCCGGGACGGGGATTTGAACCCCGGTGTCCAAGCGGACACGGGCTCTCAAGGCCCGCGCCATCCCAGGCTAGGCGATCCCGGCATACACGCGGTATCCACTTCCCCTTGCAAGTTCACGCACTCCGGTAAAGGTCTCCTCCATCAGGGCCTTAATATATTTTGCGCCCTGATTAGTGCGAATGACCAGTTGAAGCAATCCCCCGTCGTTCAGATGCTTTGGTGCGTTTATAACTATTTCCCTCAGGACTTCCTTTCCCGCGTGAACAGGGGGGTTTGTGATTATCGAGTCAAACTTCTCACCATCTACCGGACCGTAAAGCGGTCCCCACCTGACTTCAGCGTTCCTAACACGGTTAATTTTTAAGTTTTTCTTCGCAATCCCCACCGCTCTCCTGTTCACATCGGTCATTACGACGTAGTCCACGAAGCGGGAAGCCACTATACCTATTGCTCCATAGCCGCATCCCAGATCCAGGACGCGCCAGTCCCTATCGAGAACCATGCTCTCTATGAGAAGTTCTGTCCCCCTGTCGAGCTTCCCGAAGGAGAAGACCCCGCTTGCCGTGATGAACTTGAAGCACTGCCCCCTGAGGCAGACCTCTATCGTTTTGGTCTTCAGCGGGGTATTCGGCTCTTCGGAGTAGTAGTGGCTCATGGTCGGGGATAAGGAGAGGGGTTTATAAAGATGAGGTGGAAGTCACACAAATCCAATGTCAGCCAGATCGCTTTTCCGTCCGAGAGACCCCGATTCCCACAATGTGCCATCTGCAATGAACCCGAAATAGGTAACCGTCGGGAACTCCCTCTCCGTAATCATCGTACTTTTCTGCCCAGAGAAGAGATCACTCTCAGTCACTATTCTTAGAAGTTACACTATAGATACAGTTCACTACAGACACACCAAGCAATGATAAGCTGACGTAAAATAAAATCCTGTTGGACTCCAAAATAGCTCGTGAGAAGTATAAAAACGATGACAGGTGATACTGCCTGAATGAGGACACTCTTTTATCCATAATTCTCACCACTGCGAAATTCCCATGGCGATGAACCAACCGAGCGCAGCTCCAAGTATGGATATCACCCCCACTTCGAGACTCCTTTTAACAGATCTACCCCCAACCTTTTGAAGCAATGCCGTAAAGAGCATAATGTAACCAATTGTCAGTAGTAGCCCTAGTAAGGATGTGTTCTTAATATATGCAACCATACTCCAAGCAAATAGTCCATAAAGGAAACTACTCCAAAAAATAAGAGAAAAAATGTGCAAATTCATTTAGCATCACCTCAACAAGCTCCGATTTTTTCACATACAATATATGAGGCAGTTCCACAGCTCACTCCCGAGCTAAGAATTTCACCGAGTGTTGAACATATTACTGCGCAAATAGCTGCTCCCCAGCCTTCACTAAGCCCAGTGCAAGTTGCCACACACAGTAAATAGTGGTAGGCAACAGCACATAGTGTTCCAACTGCTATACTGCATAACCAGCAACCCCAACCATCCAAACTAATTGTTAGTCCTATTGCTTTCTGTTGGTTGTATTCTGGAAGTTTGAGTCTCACCAGGTGCGATAAGTGCCTTAACTCAAATGCACTCCTGCCCCAAATCCAAGCGGTCTCATCATGCCTCCTAAGATTCATAAGAACTCTGTTAAGAGTCCAGTAATACTGCGAGAGAGTCAAATTGTCAGCAGTAATAATCGTGTCACCAACGGGAACAACCCTGTCCTCATCATTCGGAGCAATGTTCATCCCAGTTAGATAAGCCCTGTACTCGCCAGTCTTAGGGTCAGTAAATATCCTCGTGACGAGAGTAAAGTTGTACTGGCTCTTCTCGGCGCGATAAACGAGCGCGTACATTGTGTAATTGAACGTGCTGTTGTAGAAGTTCAGTCTAAAGAACAGCAACTGCTCGCGCTTTTCACTCATGTTGTAAAGCGTGACTATTGAAATGTTGACCTTGGGAGTAACATTGGACTTGTGAAGCGGGCAACCTTTAGTTAGATTTGTGAAGTTCACGACTTTGTTCACCCATGTAACGTTCATCTGGAGCCTACCCCTGTCGTCATACCAGGCAATAACGGCCCTGCGGAAGGTAATGCTGGTGTTGTTCGTGCTCATCGCCATGGCTTGAGGAGCCGTAATCAACTGCAGACTCAACACCATGGCAACGAGGAAAACCCCGAAAGCAGTCTTCCTCCAATTCATGGCTACCACCTGGACCAGTTGGTCACTCTTTGTAACACATGAAACTATATAAATCTTTCTTTTTACTTAAAGTAACAAGTTCCGTTTTTTTTTTCGTAGGATTTTCAATTTACAACCGTATCAACACGATGAGAACGGGCCAAAAGAAGCGAGAGTAAAAGGATGAACAAAAGAACACAAACGATCGTTTTATGCAATAAAAGTTCGGGGTGTGGGGGTGTTAGCCCCCCAGCAACCTTTGCTATGCAAAGCTTGGCCAAGAAACTTTTCTGACGAAAAGTTTCATCAAAAAGCTTAAACCGTTCAGATGGGGAGTTGATGTAGTACACGCTAAAAGCTGATGGTTTTGGAAATGGGTTTGTGCTAAAATCTTAACAGTTTTACATGGTTTCACCCTCTAAACGGCGTCCACAGGACGCCAAAGTAATACCGAAACCCCTAAACAGGCTTATCCAATAAACAAACCCCCCAGTTAGGCCCACAATTAAAGTGTGCGCGAAGCCCTTCCACGGTTCTCAGCGATAAAAAAAATTTTGATGAAACTTTGCTTGGCAAAGTTTCTACCAGAGCTTTGGATACCACTCCCTCGGCATGAAGACCTTGTCAACATCTACGGCTATGCCCTTGCTCTTCCTCAGCATGTCCGAACTGCTCATCTTGGCCTTTCCGAGGGCCACCAGCTCCCCCTTAAGGCTCATAACTGCAACGAGGTCACCCGGCTTTATTCCCTTGTTGAGCTTAACTATGCCGGGAACGGCTAAATCAGCACCGTAGGTAACCGCTGAAACGGCGGAGTCCCTTATCCATACCTTGGGCAAATGCTCCACCGCTTTCTCCATCGGCTGTATCGCCTTCCTGAAGTACTCCTCGATGTCGTCCTCCTTCCAGAAGTGGTAGTAGTCCACCAGA
Source organism: Thermococcus sp. (assembly GCA_027075325.1). Lineage (GTDB taxonomy): Archaea > Methanobacteriota_B > Thermococci > Thermococcales > Thermococcaceae > Thermococcus. The sequence goes on from JALTBN010000027.1 coordinate 305,188, forward strand.
TCATGGAGCGTGACCAGGGTTTCATCCTCCTTGAACGGCCCGCTTCTGGTTCTCCTCAGCTCGGCCATATGCGCTCCAACCCCGAGGGCCAGGCCCAGGTGGTGGATGAGCGAACGAATGTAGGTTCCCGCCTCGACACCAACGCGGAAGAGAACATCCCTGCCGTCTATCTCAAGAACCTCGATATAGTAGACCTTCCTCGTCCTCAGCCTTCTCTTGACCGCACTCCTGAGCGGAGGTCTCTGGATTATCTCCCCCTCGAACTCCCTCATTACAGCCCTAATTTTGTTCTCCGGAACGTCTCCGTGGAGGTGCATCAGGGCAACGTACTCCTTACCGGCCGGGAGAAGGGCCTGAACTACACGGGTGGCCCGTTCAAGTGCAACCGGGAGGATTCCGCTGACCTTCGGGTCGAGGGTTCCGCCGTGGCCGGCCTTGTTGAGGTTGAAGAGTCTCTTTACCCACGCAACGACCTCGTGGCTCGTTGGGCCGGGGGGCTTGTCGAGGTTTATTATACCGAACTGCATGTGCATCTCCATTGGCCTCTTCTCGGGTGGAAAGCCCCACTTTGGATTCGTCTCTGCCTTATCGTCCTTAACCAGAACCTCTCGCTTTATGTCCGCAGGTAAAATCCTCCTGACTTCGTCCCTCACCATGAGCATCACCTTACGGGTCTTCCAGCGCTTTGATAAACTCATCTTTTCCAATCTCAGCAAGTTTTAGAATGCCCATTAACGTTCCGGGCTTGAGTTCTCGATGGAGTGGAACCACAGTACCGATTTTCCTACCTCCAACGTGTTTAACAAGAACCACATGGCTACTCCTTTGACGGGATACCTCAAAGCCGAACTCTGAGACAAGCACTTTAACCACATCTTCACCCAAGAGCCTTGGCAATCTGGACATTGAAATCGCCCACGAAGGTTATTCTATCAAGTTCTTCCTTCAATTCCGGAAACTCCTCAAGGTAGAGCTCCACTGCCCCCCTCAAGTTCTCAATGGCCTCCTCTATGGTCTCCCCCTGTGTTGTCACCCCGGTGAAGACCTCCTTTATTACATAAATGCCCTCTTCTTCCCAGATGACCGCGTGGAGGTTCATGCTCTCACCCTGCTAAACTTCCGGACACTCCCTTATAAACTCACCTAATACTGGCTCACCTAATACTGGAGGAACACATGAGAAAGCCAGTTCAAATGCGCGGACATTTAACAGACACAAACGAAGTGTGAAAAAATACCAAGAAACTATTAGAAGGGGATATGAGGCCAGAAGGCCTCACTCAAGGCTGATTCCAGCGCTCTCAAGGGCGGCCTTAACGGCCTCGTCGTCGGCGCCGCGCTCGATGTTGAGCTTCTCCGGAAGGGGCTCGAGGTGCTTGACGTTCATCCTCCTGCGCTTGACCTTGTTCAGTCCAGCGCCGGTAACGAGGACGAAGTTCCTGTCGATGACGTCAACGACGACGACCTTCTGACCGGCCCTCCTTCCGGCTATAACAACGGCAAGCTTTCCAACCTCAATAGCTGGCATTCATCCCACCTCCTCAGTTTTTGTTACCCCGCGTCACCGTCGGGGAAAGGTGGTCGATGGCGGCCTTCACAATGGCGAAGACCCCATCGGGACCCCATTTCGCAGTGTTGATGATTAAATCATAAATCGACCTGTCCTCGATGTCAATGCCGTAGAGGTTTAAATATCTTTTCCTGTTCTGCTTTTCCCTCTCGGCAGTTTGGACGTAGGCCTCCTCAACGGAGATGCCTTCCCTTCTGGCAACTCTCCCTGCCCGCTCCATCATGGGAGCGTCGAGCCATATCTTCAGGTCAGCGTCCTTAACCATCCAGCCCGCAAGGCGCCCCTCAATAACGACGTTGCACTCTTTGGCTGCCTCGACCTGCCTCTTATCAACCTCCCTGTCAATCTCCGGGTGAAGCTCAACGTACTTCTGGAACTCCTGAAGGGTCATTCCCATTTCCTTCGCCATCTGGCGGAAGATTAAGCCCGCGTAGATGTGCTTGAAGCCGTAGTGCCGTGCGAGGTTCCGGCACAAGGTCGTAGTTCCGGACCCACCAGGCCCACTGACTGTTATTACGAGGCAGCCCTTTGGCATGTTAGCACCTCTTTCATCAGAGGGAGATACCGGCCCTGACCTGGGCCTTCATGACCTTTCTCATGCAGTCCGGGCAGAGGTTCGGGTAAGGCCTCTCCGGCCTCTTCTGGGTCTTTGAGAGCTTTCCAATCTCGCTCGGCCTCCCGCGCGGGACGCCGTTGAGCGGTCTTCCGCACATGGCACAGTGAGCCACTTTTGGCTTCCTTCTCTCAAAGTGTATGACCGTCCTTCCACCCGGAGTGCGGACGTACTTCCTCTTCCATGACCTTGACCTGTACATGGCCTTCATGTCTCTCACCTCGCCTTTCCTTTCAGGGGAGCGTTTTTAAATTTAACCCATATCCAGGAATTTTCTGAGCACCATTCCAATGACGTAACTTGAAAGGATGTACCAGCCAAAGTACCCAAGTTCATCGGGCCTAAGGGCCGAGTGGTACCATCCATGGAACCAATCGAAGAGGAAGAAGTTAAACGGGGACTTGACGATGGCAACCTCAACGTACCATCTCCTGAGCCACTGGAAGAATATCCAAAATATTGGAAGTGTAAGAAGCATTGGAACCATCTGCTGCTTCATCATGTCGCTCTGCATTCTCATGAGCTCCATCTGCTTCTGCTGCACCTTCTTTAGTTTCTTCTCATCCCCTGATTTCTGGGCTTCCCTCATTTCCTTCTGTATCTCCTTTGCCATCTTCTGGACCTTTCTTGTCTTCTCAATGTCGGTCATGAAGTAGTAGAGCAGCGTATACGAACCACCGATAAGAAAGCCCGCTATGGTTATCGCAAGCAGGGGGTGCTGGGCTATGTAGCCCCCAAAGATGTTGTCAAGGAAGCTGTATATCTCTTCAATCATACTCTCTCACCGCCAGGTTTAGTACTCCAACAAGCTCATTAACAGCTTCTTCCAATCCCTTGTCCTCATGGTTTTCGATTACCTTTATAAGGGCATCGGAGTGCATTGCATAGCTTATCGCGGCGGCTCTGTTAAGGTCCTGATGCCTCTCTATCTGCTCCTCTGTCTCAACGTCCCTATCCCTTTTGAGGTCACGGAGGCGCCTTCCAAGTATCTCACTGGGTGTTGCCTCTATTATGACGACAAAGTTGGGCCGTATTGTCTCAATTACCTCTCTGGGAAAGCCCAAAAGGTAACCCATGGGGGTCCGTATTGTGGCGTGGGTATCGAGGAGAACGGGCTCTTTCCGAGCTATCTCCACTATCTTCTTGGCAGCCCTCATCTGAAGGTCTTTCTGGATCATGGGGTCAAGCTTTCTCATCTCATCCCTGTGGCGAACTAACCCGCTTTTAACCGCTTCCTCAAACATCAGGTCCCCGAAGTTCACCAGGCGAAATTTGATGCTCGCCTTCTGAAGGGCCAATTTCGTGATGGTACTCTTCCCAACGCCCGGAATGCCAGTTATCATTACCACAAACGGCATGAGCATCACCCGCTTAATACCCAAGTAGAATAAGGCCGCCGGTTTAAAAGATTTAAGTAAAGAAGCAAAGAACAAAAGGGTCACTTGGCGAAGAACTTCCTCAAGGCCGGGAACATCTCGGTAGCCTGCTCTCTGGCTATCTCCTCGTAGAACCTGTAGAGGATACCAACCGTAAGGAGGATTCCCGTTCCTGTACCCAGGGCACCGAGGAAGTTCGCCAGTACTGCAACCAGTGCCAGCGTGAAGGAGCCCCAGAACGTAACGTATGGGATGTACCTGTTGAGTACCCTCTCAAGTATCCTGGGGTCCCTCCTGAATCCAGGTATCTGAAGTCCAGAGCTCTGAAGCTGTCTGGCGATGCTCCTAGCGTCGAGCCCAGTGAGCTCAACCCACAGGAAACCGAAGATTATCGACCATATGATCGTCTGGATTCCGTACACCGTGGCCTGGAGCGGATTGTGGATGAGCTGGTAGACATCGTACGGAGGATAGGTGTACTTGGCAAGGCCCGATACAGGGGTGTTGCCCTGGAAAGTTCCAAGCCATGTGATGCCCCTGCTCGATAGCAGCCGAGCCCAGAGCTGAACGTTGGCGTAGAGGGCCACCGTGAGGATGATGGGTATGTTGCTGACGTACATGAACCTTATCGGATACCTGCCGCGGACTGTAACCCTTCCATAGCTGAGGGGTATCTCAACGCGCATGCTCTCAAGGTAGACGACGATGAGGAACACTATTATGGTCGCAGTTAGTTTCACCATGTCCGGGAGACCGGGTCCCCTGTAGATTGAACCCCAGAGGTCACCGTGTGCCAGATGCTGAATGAAAGCCGGTATGGCACCGCTCAGTTCGTTGGGGTTCGACGGAAGGGGTAAGGGGTTCAGCGACTTGACCATGACCTGCTGTGATACTCCAGCGGCGATGAAGAGACTGATACCGCTCCCTATGCCCCACTTGCTGACGAGCTCGTCCAGGAGTATCAGTATACTGGAACCAAGGCCAAGCTGGATTATCACCAGTATTGCCAAGCCAACACCTATCGCAGCGTAGTTATTCTGCTGGAAGATCTGGAACGCCCCAAGTCCGGTGTCCACCTTACCAAATGCACCTGCCAGGACATAGATGGCGGCCTCAAAGAAGGCCATGAACACGGAGAACAACCTCTGCAGGGCCTGGTAGAACCTTCTGTCTTCCGGGTTGGAAAGGTCAAGCTTGAGTATCTCGGAACCAACGAGAAGCTGAAGGATGATTCCAGCGGTGACGATTGGACCGATACCAAGGGTGAGCAGAGAACCGCTCCTACCGGCAAGAACGAACCTCAGGGACGCGAAATAATCCTGGATATTTTTAGGCACACCATACAGCGGGATTTCAGCGAGGACAAAATACAGGAGAAGGACGATACCAGTCCACATGAACTTCTCCTTCAGGGGGACCCTCCTTTTGGGCCGCTCCACCTCTGGAAGCCATCTTTCCATAGCGTAAGTTACTTCCCGGACGCCCATTTTTCAACACCCTGGGTGGTTTTGATAAAGAAATAATCAGGCGAGGAGAACCTCGCCGCCCGCGGCCTTGATCTTCTCCTCGGCCTTCGGGGTAACGTAGTAGGCCTTGACAACGAGAGACCTGGTGAGCTTCCCGGTTCCAAGGACCTTATCAACACCGAGTGCGGTCGCGTCGAAGACGAGCTTCCCATCCTCCTCGTAGATTATACCAGCATCCTTGAAGAGCTCAAAGTTCTCATCGATGTCGTTGAGGTTTATGGTCTGTGGGGTGTACTGAACTGCTTTCGGCCTGTGGAAGCCGCGCTTGCCAAGTCTGTCCGGGGCGTACTTTATTACCCATGTGAATTTCTGGTCCTTCCTCTTTCCGGTTCCGGCCATTCCCTTACCGCCCTTGCTTCCGCCGCCGCGGTGCTTCTTCTTGCAGCCCCATCCGTGAGTGTGACTTCCGCGGAGCTTCCTAACCTTCTTCTTCCTCCTTATCATCTCTCGCCACCTCAGAGCATTCTCTCAATGAGTTCGTTTATCTTCTCGCCACGGTAGCCGAGCGCTCCGCCTTCCTTAAATGAGCGTTTCTTTGTCCCCTTGAGGCCGCCCCTCGGCGGATGAAGCCTGAAGACGGGCTTGATGTTTGGAAGGTCGCTGAGCTTCATCTCGCCGCTGACGACCTTCTCAGCGAACTCGTCGATGGTCATTCCGAGCTTCTCCTTGACGTACTCGTCGGTTATCGGCCTGTTGCCGATGAGCCTGCCGCGCTTCCTGATGAGGGCAGCAAGGGTCTCCTTGTCGATCTCGCCCCAGGTTATGTAGTCCTTGACCTTCTGGACCATGCCCTTGTAGCTCGGGTTGTCGTCGACGAGGACGAGGTGGTTTATCCTGTGGAGGCGGAGCATAGCTAAGGTGTCCCTCACTTCACCCTTCGCCCTTATCCCGCTCCTAAGCCTAATGAGCGCTAACTTTGCCATCTTCTCTCACCTCACTCAACCTGGAAGTTCGCTGACATCTCCCTTCCGACGATTATGCCGTAGCGCTCGATGTCCTCGGGCTTGACTGCGACGCTGTTGGTGTTGTAGAGTGCGTTGAACACAGCTTTGGCGAAGTTGACGGTAGTCCTGGTCTCACCAAGGGTCTGGGACCAGACGTCCTGGACGCCGGCGAGGCTGAGTATCTTCTTGCCGACGTCACCGATGACCAGTCCAAGGCCACGCGGTCCGGGCATGAGCTTGACCTTAACGCTGCCCTCCTTGCCCTCAACGGCGAACGGAATTGAGTGCGGCCTCCTGCACCTGCACTCCCACGAACCGCAGCCGCGCTTGATCTCTATGATGTTCATCTTGGCGTAGTTTATGGCCTTCCTGATGGCTATTCCAACTTCCCTTCCGTGGCCGATCCCAAGGCCGACGTAGCCGTCCCTGTTGCCGACTGCCGCGAGAACCCTGAAGCGGATCCTCCTGCCGCTGTCGGTCATCCTGACGGTGAGGGCTATGTCGAGTACCTCCTGGTTCTCCCTTAGGTTGACCTCCGGAAGGAGTACGTCAACTATCTCGGGCTCCTTAATCTGGTAGCCCTTCCTGAATATCTCGTGAATGTCAGTTATCTGGCCCTCCTTGACGAGCTTGCCGAGCTTGGTCCTCGGCTCCCACTCCTCAAGAACGCGCTGGGCCATCTCTCTAGGGTCGCTCATTCTCTCGCCCCCTCAAACTTCTCGATTATCCTGGCCTTAACATCCTCAAAGTGCTCGGGGAGCTTCTCGGGCTCAAGGCCCCTCACGAGGTAACCGCCGAACTGCTTCCTGTAGAGGCTCTCATCCTCCTCCTTGAGTGCCCTGGCGTAGTTGGCAACGTGCTCGCCGTTTATCCTGTAGTCCTCAGGGTAGATCTCCTCGCTGTGCGGGACGTTGAGGCCCGCATCGACAGCACCCTTGAGGACTGCAAAGATTGAGCTTCCCCTGGTCGGCGGGTGGAGGCCTATGTCGAGGATGGCCTCCTCGATGCCTGCTTTCTTGGCCTTGTAGCCGATGAGGAGGCCGAGCAGATACGCTGAAGGGGTGTTGCCGCCGTGGCCCTTCCAGCCGAAGTCCCTCATGAGCTCCCTGGTGTGGGCGGAAACGAGGGTCTTATCGCCCTTGGGGTCGTAGACGACTATCTGGGCGACGTGGTGGTTGAGGGTCTTCCTCACAACAAGCCTGGGCTTGCCAGACTTGAGGAGGGCGAGCCTCTTGTGATAGTTAGTCCTTCCCTCTCTCCTTCTCCTGAACGGAACCCTATACCTCGGTCCGTGTGCCATCTCTCTCACCTCACTCCTTCAAGATACCGTGCTCCTGCATAAACATGTAGAGCTGCCTCTTGTTCTTGAACTGGCCGCCCTTGGCCCTGATGTAGAGCCTCCGGTAGGTGTGCTCGTCGAGCTTGCCCTCGGCCTTGAGCTTCCTCAGTTCTTTCCTGAGGGCACGGATGGTCATCATCCAGCGCTCTTTCCTGCCCATTCTGGCGGTCTTCTTACCCTTCCTGCTTCCTGGGCCCCTGTGGCGACCCTTCTTCCTGGCCTCCTGGTAGGCCCTTGCCCTGGCCCTGCTCTGACCCTTAACGGGCTTCTTCTTTATAACGCCATCGTGAATGAGCCTTTTGACATCCTCACGGGTTATAGCGGAGGCAACTTCATCAATCTTCTCAGGGTCAATCCAAACCCTGTTCTCACCACACTTCAACAGGTCAGCGGCAATCCTTCTCTGCATCTTGAGCATGAGCCTCACCTCACGGGTTGAGTACCTTCACGCCGAGCTCCCTTGCCCTGGCGAGTATGGCTTCTCTCTTCCTGGCGCCGACGGTTCTCGCTATCCTTGCCGCCTGCCTGGTCGGATCGATAGCCTCAAGCTCCCTGACGTTGTGGACGAGGACTTCCTCGTACCCGCTCGGGTGGAGACCGCGAACGGCCCTGGGTGAACTCCAGCCGATGCTCGGTGAGCGAGGCTTGCCCTTCTTCTTGAGCCTCATCTTGCTGTCGATTCCCTTGGGTCTGCGCCACTTTGGGTTGTTCTTGAACTTCGGATAGCGCCACCACTCCTGCCTGAGGAAGCGGGGCTTTTTCCTCTTGATCCTGGCCCTTATCTTAAGGAGTCTCGCCTTCTCGTTCATTTCTCACACCTCAGAACTTTATCGGCTTACCAGCCTTCTCAACGATGTAAATTCCATCCTGGAAGACACGCCTGTCCCACTTGGTTATCCTAGTGGCCTGCTCTATGTTGGCGGCAGTCTGGCCGACGGCCTCTCTGTCGATGCCCTCCACTATGATTTCTTGACCCATGACCTTAACGGTAACACCCGGAAGTATCCTGGCCCTCCTCGGGTTCTTCTCACCGAGGAAGTTCTCTATGACGACTTCGTTCCCCTGAACCTTGACTGTCATTGGGAAGTGGCTGTACAGCACCTTGAGCTTGTAGGTGAAACCCTCAGTGACCCCCTTTATCATGTTGGCTATGTGGGCCTTGAAGGTTCTCGCGATGGCTATGTCCTTCTTCCTAGGGAACTCCTTGAAGACGGCAACCTTACCATCCTCGAGTAGGATCTTAACGCCAGGATATTTGAGCTCCCTCTGGAGCTCCCCCTTCGGACCCTTGACCTTAACGGTGTTCCCTTCAACGGTAACCTCGACTCCCTCAGGGATCTCAACTTCCTCACTTATCCACGCATCAACAGGCATCTCGCTTCACCCCGCTAATACACGTAGGCTATAAGTCTGCCGCCGATTCCCTTCTCAATGGCTTCCTTGTGCGTCATAACTCCCTGGGATGTTGAGACTATGAGTATACCGAACTCGAAAGCCGGGAGGAACCTCTTCTCCCACTTCTCGTACTCCCTGGCCTTAACAGGGAAGCGCGGCTTTATGGCGCCTGCCTTGTTGATCTTACCTATGAGCTGGACCCTGTATATCCCGGCCCTCCCGTCGTCAATGAACTCGAACTCTCCGATGTAGCCGTTCTCCTGCATAACCCTGAGAATCTCACCCATGAGCTTGGAAGCCGGCTTGAGGTAAACCTCTTCCTTTCCAACCCTCTCGCTGTTGGTTATGTGTGAAAGGGCATTTGCCAGCGGGTCAAGCAACGTCATCTCTCCTCACCTCACTCGTACTTCTTAAAGCCCAGCTTTGGAGCTATCTCGCGGAAGCAGTGCCTGCAGAGCATAAGCCCGTGGATCCTGATAACAGGGCCGTACTGACCGCAGCGCATGCACCTTCTCGCGCCCTTCCCGAACTTCCTGGGCTTCCTCTTGTTGTAATCAGCCTTCGCCATCTCACAATCCCTCCACCTTGGCCTTCAATTCCTCCATAGCGAAGACGATACCCTCCTCCTTCGTCAGCTTGTGCCTGGTCGGGAGCTTTTTCCGCTGCCTCTTCCTCTTGGCAACGCGATAACCGGGCCTTTCGAGGGTTACACAAACGTCCATACCAAAGATACCGATCTCAGGGTCGTACTCAACACCGGGGATGTTGATGTGCTCCTGGATTCCAAAGCAGAAGTTGCCGTGCTCGTCGAAGTTGCTTGCCTTGAGCTTTCTGTCAACTGCCTCAAGAAGCCTATCGAGCATCTGCCTGGCCTTCTCACCGCGGAGGGTGACCTTTACTGCTATTGGCTCACCGCGCCTGATTCCAAAGTCCCTGTTGGTCTGTTTGGCCCTCCTCCTTATCGGCTTCTGGCCGGCGAGCCCCTCAAGCATCGTCTCGGCCTTGGTGAGCCTCTCGCCGCTCTCACCGACACCTATGTTGATGGTGAGCTTGGCTATACGGGGCTTTCTCATCGGGTGAGCTTCCCAGTCCGTTATTATTGCCTCTCTGTTTGTCTCCATCTCACCTCACCTCACGGAAGGGAAATCTGGGGCTTATCCTTACCCACGACAAAGGCGTACTCCTTCAGGGTGTCGAACTTCTCGCCGTTCTCGTCCTCGATCGTGACGACGTCCGGCCAGCCCATCGGGAACTGCCTGACCTCAACGACTTTACCCTTTCTAGCTACGTTCTTACCCTGGGTAACGAAGACGTAAGCCCCTATGTTGAACGGAAGAACTTCGACAACCTCCCTCTCCGGAACCTTCATGAGAATTGTGTAGGAGGTCATGAATCCGTCTTTCTCTGCCATTGTAACGAGGTGGTTGCTGCCATCATGGAGATTGAGCTGAACCTTGGCGCCCTTGACCATCCTCTTGTTGTTTATGCGCAGGGGCTTGATCTTGGCCTCTTCCTCGCTTATCGGTTGGAGTATCAGCTTGCCTATCCTGTTCGGAATGACCCTGTAGTGCTCGCCGGTCTCAGGGATTGAGATAACGTCCATGATACCGACCGGGAACTTGTAGTCCTTCCGGACCCTCCCATCAACGAGAACCTTACCCTCGTTGAGGATCTTCCTAGCTTCTCTGGCGGTTTTCGCGTAACCGAGGTAGTCTCTAACTATGTATATGAGCGGGATCGATGTTCCCATGCTGTGCGGGCCCGCCCTGGGCCTGACCGCCCACTTGTAGGTCTTCCGGTGGATATACCATGAAGTTGGGGCGGCAAGCCTCTTAAGGTGCCTTTTGGCTCCCTTCCTCGCCATCAACCAGCCCTCCTCTCAATTATCTTCTTTCTCTCTGGATCATCAAGATTCAGCTCGGTTATAACAACGTTGGACGGGTGAATCGGGTAGAATACCTCCGTCCCATCGGTCTTTTTCTGGGTAACGCCCTCCACGTGAATCCTGTACCTTGAGAGGTCAACTTCCATGACCTTTCCTTCTTTGCCCCTGAAGTCGCCCCTCACGATCTTTACCTTGTCCCCCTCCCTGATGGGAAGGTTCCTCACTCCGTACTTCTCCCTCAACTCCCCACTGAGAGGAGCGCTCATGAGCTTCTGCCTGAGGTGAAGGGGAGCGTTGTGGAGGAACTTCCTCTGCTTCTTGGGCTGTTTGGAGTTAAGTCTCATCTTCCCAACCTCCTTCTCACAAAACTATGCCCGCTATGCTGCCGAGCCTGACCCAGCGCTCGGCGGCTTCTCTAGCTATCGCACCCCTGATCTCAGTACCCCTGGGGACACCTTCTGGGGTGACTATCGCGGCAGCGTTGTCCTCGAACTTGACGCGCATACCATCAAGGCGCCTGTACTCCTTTCTCTGCCTGACGACGACTGCCCTAACGACCTGGTGCCTGATGTCCGGCCTTCCCTTCTTGACGGCCGCGATGACCATATCACCAACGCCAGCAGAGGCGAGTCTCCTCCTAGTGCCCTTGTAGCCGACGACGCCTATGATCTGGATAACCTTGGCGCCGCTGTTGTCGGCGACCTTGAGGTAAGCACCTATGGGGAGAGCGCGGGTCGGCCTGACAGGACTAATTCCTCTCGTAGCGCCTGCACCCTTTTTGGCCATTCATCACACCTCCTCTGCCCTCTCTGCCCTCTGAGTTATGGCAACGACAACAAAGCTCTTAGTCTTGCTTATTGGCCTTGTCTCTGCTATAAGGACCCTGTCGCCAACCTTTGCATCAATGCACTCGGGGTTGTGGGCGTGAACCCTGTTCCTTCTGAGCTCGTACCTCTCGTACTTCTTGAGGTACTTGTAGTGCTGTCTCTCAACGACGACTGTCTTCTTGCCCTTGTCGCTGACGACAACTCCCTCAAAGTACCTGCCGTGTATCTTAAGGTGCCCATGCCACGGGCAGTTTGGATCATTACATTTTTCAGCGGGAGGCTGAACGTTCAATCCAATCTCTCTCATTTCCGCCACCTCTTCTTCAGTCTCATCTCAGGTCTCCCAACCAGTTTGGTTCCATCCACCACGATCCGTTCGCCGGCGGCCGTCTCAAACTCAAACTCGGCGACGTCCTTCGGCACGGTCCAGACCCTATCACCCAAGATGGTGAGAGTGTTACGCGTCTCATCAAGGACGTAGCCCTCGATGCCAACCAGCTCTGGATGAGATGCCCTTATAACCTTTGCTTTCAGCCCTATGAGCTCGTGCCACACTATGTTTTTTCTCGTTACTCGACCTCGATGAGCTCCTCTGAAAATCCAAGCTCTCCAAGCAACTTTTTGATTCTGTCCCTGTGATCTCCCTGAAGCTCTATCCTTCCCTTTTTTACCGTTCCACCGCATGCCAGCTTCGCCTTCAGATTTTTTGCGATATTATCGAGGTCAAATTCCTTTTCGTCTATGCCATCTATTATGGTCTTGAGCTTACCGTAGCGGGCCCTCTCCACGTAGACACGTATCCTCTGCTGCTCCTTCAGGACTTCCTTAAACAGCATCTCATCCAGAGGGTTAACAATCCTGGGCACTAAACATCACCTTTTTCTCGAAAGTTTCTCCTTCCTTATGGTCAGCAGGCGCGCGATGTCACGCCTGAGGTCACGGATGACCATGGGGTTCTCGGTGGATGTCCCCATGGTGAGCATTCCCCTCTCCTTGGCGAGTTCGAGACGGAGTTGTCTGAGCTTCTCATCAATCTCGTCAATGCTCATGTCCCTAATCTCACTGGGCTTCATTGGAGCTCACCTCCTCAACGACAGGCTTCTCAAGAACCTCTATCTCATCCGGAAGCCTTGCGTCGGGTGGCATGATTGAGACCTTAACGCCGATGACTCCAAGCTTAAGCTGGGCCTGGGCATAGCCCCTGCTGACAAGGGTCTCGGCAGGGTTTCCAACCTTAGCGAGGTAGCCCTGGTAGAAGCGGACGCTTTTGGCCCTCTCACCCGTAAGCTTCCCGCTGAGGCGAATCTCGACACCCCTTGCACCGTTCCGCATGATGGCCCTTATGGCTGAGTAAGCAGCCCGTCTGAAGTGAACGCCCCTCTCAAGGGCCTGAGCCAGGCGAACCGCCTGAACCTTGGCGTTGAGGTATGGGTTCTTGATCTCCTCAACCTCGATCTGCGGGTTCTCCAGTCCAAAGTCCTTCTCAAGAATCCGGGTGAGCTCCCTTATCTTCCTGCCACCCCTGCCAATGACGTATCCCGGGCTGGCCGCGAATATGACGACCTTGGCTCCCAGGGGGGTCTTCTTGATGTCAATTCCACCGTAGCCGGCGCGCCTAAGCTCCTTCTCAAGGTACTCGTCGATGAGCATCTCCTTAACGTTCTCCTTGATGAAGTATCTCTCAATTGCCAAAGTCTCACCTCCTAATCTCCTCGACGACTATCTCCACGTGTGTGGTCTCCTCATTGAAGGGTGTTGCCCTTCCGAAGGCCTTGGGTGTGTATCCCCTGAGGACAGGGCCTCTGTGAGCCGCTGTGTGGATTATCTTAAGCCTGTCCACGTCAAGGCCCTTCTGCTCGGCGTTGTTCTTGGCGTTGAGGAGTATCTTCTTAACGTTCCTGGCGACCTTGACAGGGTACCTTCCCGGACCGAAGCCCCTGCCCGGTTTATGGCCCTGGCTGTCGTGGTGCCTCCTGAGAGGAACCGGCCTCTTCTTGGTTATGACGTCGTCGAGGTAGCGGAGAGCGTCGTTCACCATCATACCCCTTATCTCCCTGAGGAGCTCGACAGTATGCTTGGGAGACATTCTGAGATCCCTTCCGCTGGCGCGAGCCATCCTCTCGGGGTCAAAATTTTGGAATGAGTAGGAAAACCTGCCCCTGCTCATCTATACCACCTCACTTCACCGCAACGAACATCGATGACCTGGTGGCACCGACACCCGGCGAGCCGTGCTGGACGATCTTCCTCGTGAGGGCAAACTCCCCAAGGTAGTGACCTATCATCTCTTCCTGTATCTCGATCGGAACGAACTCTTTTCCGTTGTGAACGTGAATGGTCATGCCGACCATCTCTGGGAGGATCACCATATCCCTGCTGTGAGTCCTTATCGGTTTGCTGTACTTGCCCTTCTTTGCGAGCCTTATTCTCCTAAGAAGCTTCTTCTGCTCAGGGGAAAGGCCGCGTTTGAGACTCCTCCTCTGCCTGCTCGGAAGGAGCTTGGCAAAATCTTCAAGTGACATGTTGAGGAGTTCCTCAAAGGAATAACCCCTGTACTTAAACTCCTTCTTTCTCGCCATCTTCATCACTTCCTCCTACCAACTCTTCTCGCGGCTATGTGACCGACCTTCCTTCCGGGCGGGGCGCGCCTCGAAACGGTGCTCGGCCTGCCGATGTGGTGCTCCTTACCACCGTGCGGGTGGTTGACGGCGTTCATCTTGACACCCCTCGGCTTCGGCCAGAACCTGTTCCTGGCCTTGGCTATGTAGTAGGCCTTACCGGCCTTGACAATCGGCTTCTCCAGCCTGCCGCCGCCGGCAACAACACCGATGGTGGCCCTGCACGCCGGATGGAACTGCTTGAGCTCACCGCTCGGGAGCTGAACTATGACCTTGTCCCTCTCCCTGCTAACAACGAGCGCGTAGGAACCGCCGGCCCTAACGTACTTGCCGCCGTCCCCGGGTCTGCCCTCAATATCATAGACGTAGCTTCCCTCCGGTATCATAGCAAGGGGGAGGGAATTGCCGATCTTTACCGGGGCCTTTGGTCCGATGGCGATCTCCTCACCGACGAGGAGGCCCTCAGGTGCTATGATGAGCTTCTCCATGCCGTTGCTGAACTTGACCCTGGCGACCGGGGCGGTCCTCCCGGGGTCATGCATTATCTCAACGACCTTGCCGACGAGGGTCTCATCCTTCGTAAGATTGAGAGGAACGTACCTGACTGCACCCCTATAGCGGTGGGACGGGGCGCGGAAGGTCGTGGTTCCTTTACCCCTTCTCTGCTGGATCAAACTCTTTCCCATCTCACCTCACCTCAGAACAATCCTATCCTGGCAGCGATCTCACTGGCGTTGTATTCGGGCTTGAGCTTCACGTACGCCCTTTTTTCACCCTTCATGGTGATAAGGGTGTTGACCTTCTCGACCTTAACATCGAACATCGCTTCCACGGCCCTCTTGATGTCCCCCTTGGTAGCCCTCTTATCGACCACGAAGGTGAGTTTGTTCTCCCTCTCAATGAGGGAGACCGCCTTCTCCGTAACGACCGGCTTGACGATAACCTTGTACGGATCCATCTCCCATCACCCGTAAATCTCCCTAAGCCTCTCTATTGCACCCTTCGTCCATATGGTAAGCCTTCCTGGGTGGGTACCCGGAGCGAGTAGCTCGGCGCTGAGGTTCTCAACGGTAACGACGTCGACACCCGGGTGGTTCCTGGCTCCCTGGACTATGCCCTCGTTCTTGGCAACGACCACGAGCGGGCCCTTGGCCTTCTTGTAGCGCCTTCCGCGCATCTTGCCCTTTCCGGCGCGAATCTTGGTGTTCCTCTTTGCCCTCTCGATGTCGTCCCAGACGCCGAGCTTCTTGAATATCTCCCTGGTCTGGGCGGTCTTGAAGACCTTCTCAAGGTCGTCGGTGACTATGATAGGAACCTGCGGGACGTTGTCAACGACGTGGCCCCTCGCCTTGACGAGGTCGTAGTTGGCTGTGGCGGCTATGGCGCTCATTATGGCAAGCCTGCGCTCCTTCTTGTTGATGTCCTCCCAGATGACCTTCTCGACCTTCGGCGGGTGGGTTCTCCTTCCGCCAACGGCGAACGGGACGAAAGCAGCAAACCTCGGTGAGGTCTTTATCCTCTCAACCCTGGCCATGCCGTGGCCCTTTCCGATGTTCTCGGTGACCCTTCTCTTACCCGCGTAGGGGCTCCTTCCCTGCGGCTGTATCCTGTGGGTCCATGACGCGATGACAGCCCTCCTGATGAGGTCGGGCCTGTAAGGGGTGCTGAAGACCTTTGGAAGCTCTATCTCCTCCACCGGCTCGCCTTCGAGATTGAAAACCTTAACCTTCATCTATCTCACCTCACTGCTTGGACTCCCTACTGACGTAGGTTATCTGCGGCCTCTCAACGGGCGGCCTCTTCTTCGGTGCCCTTATTGCAGGCCTGACCCTGACGATCCTCTTGAAGGAACCGGGTACGGTGCCCTGTATCATGAGGAAGTCGCTCCTTATGATTCCGTAGTGCGGGAAGCCACCCTTCGGGGTGATCTCTATCTCGTTCTTCTCGTCGAGCTTGAGCTTGCCGTTCTCACCGATGGCGATGAGCCTCTTGTTGAACTCGGTCCTGTGGTGGAAGCCCATCTGGCCGGCCAGCGGAATGGTCCACATGACCCTGGTCGGGTGCCACGGACCGAGGTTACCGATGTGCCTGGCCTTTCCGGCACGCTGGGCCTTGTGGAACTGTATCTTGACGCCCCATCTCTTGACCGGGCCCTGGGTTCCCTTACCCTTGGTGACCGCTATGATGTCGAGGAGCTCGCCCTCGTGGAGAACCTCGCTCGCGCGGAGCTCCTTGCCGATCTTCCCCTTGGCGTAGGCGAACTTGGCCCTAACGTCGTCGCCGCCTATGGCGTACTCCATAATCTCGGGCTTCTTCTTGAGCTTGATGAGCCACGGCTGGGTGTGGACGAGAAGCCTGACGTCTACTATCTCGCCGTCGTTGACGAGGTCCTCAAGCTGGCCGAGCTTGGCCTTGAAGGCATCCTCGTTGTAGTCCTTCGGCAGGGTCTTTATGCGCCTCTTGACGTGGTCGTTGAGGTCGTGGAACCAGACCTCGGTCGCTGTTTCGAGGCCGAGGTAGCCCTGCCTGTAGGCCCTGATGCCATAAACGAAGAGTGGCGGGACCTCGACAACGGTGACCGGCATGAAGACCTCCTTACCCTTCGTGAGCCCTGGCCTGTCGTCTATCATGAGGACGTGGGTCATACCGGCCTTGTAGCCGGCGAAGCCCAGCATCCTGACTTCACTGTCCTGAGGCCATGTTTTGATCCTAGGAACCACACTCCTAGCCCTTTTTCTAGGCGAGTAAGCCAGTGAACCTCTCCTTGGCCTGTGTATTTTTCCCATCTCAATCCCTCCTTATGAGATTAAACACCGCGAGAGTCGCCAGCACGGCCTCTTCAGTGCGGACCGTGGCCGTCCGCTGATTCGGGACCGTGTTGAGTATTAGATCAAAGGGATAATCTTCCTCTCCGAGGAGCTCCCTCACGCCATTCCTCGGTGAGCCAAATACCAATCCGACCTCCCCCTCCAGCGGGGGAAGCTTCACGTCTCGGATGTCGCGGCCCCTGCGCGAGGTCGCGATGACCAAATCCAGCCTGGCCTTTTTAAGTGTTTTCGCCAGCGACTTCCTCGTCAGATGAACCCTGTACCCCCAGTATTCCTCTGGCTTCGATGGTATTACTCTGAGCGGCCTTACCGAGACGATTCTGAACGTCGCGCGCCCTTCAACGTCTCCTTCGACCATCGCGAGGTCGTCGAGGCCGATGTCCGCGTAAACCCTGCGTCCCTTCCTGAAGGCAAAGCCCTCGCGGATTTCGCCAACCTTCGGCTTTCCCTTGAGCTTGTGGTGCGGCGTCCTGAGCGGCGGGATGACGCCGACGTACTTGAGCTCGGGCATCAGCGGAAACAGCCTTTTGCGGAGGTACTGGGGCGTTTCCGCGTATTCGAGGACCGTTTTGATGAATTTTCCGTCCTTGCCGCCGGCCCGGTAAATCCAGATGTGCTCGACGCCGAATATTGAGCAGGCCCTGGCTATCTGTCCGACCTTGTAGGTTCTGATCTTTGGATCATCGCTCTCTTCAAGGAGTGAATCGGGTATGAAGACGTGCCAGGCCATTTTTCCGTCATCCTTCGATATGGTAGCTCCAACGCTGGACTGGGGTCTGTGGAGACTATTTAAAAGGCTTTCGAAGGCTGCAACCCTTTTTTGGTCTGGAAGGTATGCAACTTTTTTGCAATCAGCCCTTTGCTTCGCAAAGCGCTGGCGGAAAATTGGGGACTGTCTTGATGTTTTGTCAAGATTTGTACATGTTTTTCACTTACCTGAGTTCAGGAGGCTTTCTTTCACAAAAATCCATTCAAAGTGGGTTTAACTTGAATAGCACCCGAAGGGCGCAAGGAAGATAAAACCCTGCAGATATCGGCTACTCTACCCAAGAAAGCCAACTAAAACTCTCCCCATTACAAAGCACGTACGAACTGGCTCCAATGTGATCAATGGAGTCAGAACCATTTGGTCAACCTTTGCGCAAGCAAAGGTTGCTGAGGGGATAACGCCCCCACACCCCCAGAAACTTTGCTTTGCAAAGTTTCATCAAAGTTCGCATGTCGTTTTTGGGATTCTCAGTTTTAGAGGGGTTTGCTCTTTCACTTGATGGTTTTGCAGTGTTTCACTGTGAGTACAACGCCCAAAGGGCGTTAATAGGAAATTGAAACCTGTTTTAAATTGATTTTTCAAGTGCAAACCCTCTTTGAGATTGCAGCTTTAGAGGACATGCAAACTCGTTCTGGCGGTTTTCGGTGAGAGTTTACTCTTTGATCAAACTTTGCTCTGCAAAGTTTGCTTGCTCCGCAAAGCGCTGGCAGAAAGTGATAAAGCGTTTCTTAAGCCCTCTCTAACAAGGGTTTCCTTCATTGAGATTTGGTTTTTGATGCAGAACATCTTCAGGGGATCACTTTTAAACAGGGTTTACTTCAAAAAGACGCCCTTCGGGCGTCGAAGGAAGAGTAAACCCTGACACAACGAGGTGCATTATGCATATGCTCGGCTACGTCAACGACTCCAACTTTTCAGCTCTGCTTGAGAACCTCGTGAAGTCAGGCTACGTTGAGAAGAAAAACGGGAGGTATAAGATTTCGGACCCCGTTCTTGAGAGGGTCTTCAGGGAGCTTTAAAGCATTCGGAGTTTATCTACCTCTTTCGCCCTCCCAAGCTCGCTCCGTTCCATAAACAGAGAAGTAGGTGCCTCTTAAAGAGATCTGAATTCAAAAGGGAATGCAATTTCCCACCAGCCACATACTTGGTGGTATTGTATAAAGTAAACAGAGAAACAGCAAAGGAACCAACGAGAACAGCCCTGTAATGTATAAAAGGGAGAAAGCCCAAAGTGTGCATCAGAGTTTCATAGTGGAGAGGACTTTGGTGGTAACGTCGTTTCCGTCCTTATCATAGATGCGGTAGTAGGAGCCGTAGGGGAGCTTCATCCTGGCCCTGTAGACCGCACCAAGGGCAAACTTGATGTGAGACTCGTTCACCCAAACGGTGAGTATCTTCTGGTCCTTTCTGACGCGGGCAGCGAGTCCTATAGGCTTTCCAAAGGGCCTCCGCATACCGTTTCCGTAACGGTCGGCCTTCCTTCCGGTGGCCATCGGGTTCTCCCTGAGAACCTGGAACGGGTAGACCCTTATCTTGAAGTGGAAGTTGCTCCTTCCGACGTTCTTCTGAAGGTACCTGTTCACATGGATACGGATTGACTCCAGAGCGTTCTGTCTTATCTGCATGGGCTGTTCAGCGTGGAGGCTGATCTCGTACTGAAAGTCAGCCGAGAGGTTGCCCATGTCGAATATCGTTATCCTCGGACCAGGAGCACCGCGGATGTACTCTCTTCTCGTGTAAGCGGGCTTTTTAACATCCCTATCAATCTTAGCAGGTCTCAGTCCCATACTCTCACCTCCAAATGAGCGTAAGCCAAAGCCTATCCTTAGCTCCACCTCGCTTTTATAAAAGTTTTGGAGCATTCAGGGAAAGTTCATCCACCACTTCCTTTAAGCTTAACTGCCTCGAAGAGGAGAGCCGCTGAAATTGGAAGAAAACTCAGAAGGGCGAGGTTGAGGGTGACTATCCAGTGAAGCTCCCCGAGGGAGTAGGCAAAGCCGAAGAGCATTCCCCCGATGAAAGTGGAGAGGTTCTGGGCCCCGTTCACTCCACCGATCGCAAGGGAAGAGCGGTGGTAGGAAGCGAGAACCTTCCTCGAAATCGGCCTGAAGCTCTGGAAGGCGAAGAGAGCTAGGAATATCCCCAGGAACACCGTCGGGGCCGTCTTAACCGCCGCGAGAAGCGGGGAAACCGCGGCCATGATAGAAGTCAGAACCACCATCCTTCCCTCACTCCTAACGTCGGCGAGCCACGAGATGCCGTAGCTCAGCATGGCGGCAAGAAAACCAGCCCAGCCTATGAGCGTCGCGGTCGTTGCCTTGTCCATTCCCAGAGCCTCGGAGACGTAGACGTAGGTTATCTCCCCCGAGGTGAAGGCTACTATGACCGCCATCAGGGAGGCAATTATGAGAACGCGTTTTGGATCAAGGCCCGGCTTCTCGCCGTCCGGGGCCCTCTTCCTCTTTGGGACTATCCACCCGTCGAGGAGGACGTAGCTGGCCACCATTATCAGGCCAGTCAGGATGAAGAAGGCGGAGGAAATCCACATCTGCCCTGACAGACCCCAGCCGACGGTGTAGGCGTAGACGTAGTTGCCGAGGAGCGAGGCTATGCTCCCGAAGAAGAAGTACACCGAGGTCACCCTGGCCCTTATCTCGTTGGGCGTCGTCACGGCTATGACGAACTGAGCCATCGGCCAGCCCAGGCCGTTGAGAAAGCCGTTTAGCAGTTTAATTCCAGCCACCTGCACCCAGGTTGAGGTTAGCGGATAGAGCTGCACCGCGAGGGCGTTTCCCATCATCGCGAGGGCCCCTATGTAAACCAGCTTCTTGCCCCTCTCAAGCAGAAGGCCGCCCAGAACCGAGGAAAAGGCCCTCGCGAGGACGAAAGACATCGAGACGATTGAAACGGACAGCATGCTCGCCTTGAGAATGTCGCGCGTGTAGAATGCTATCGCAGGGGTGGCCAGCCGGAAGGCTATCGTACCGGTGAAGGCAGATATGATCAGCAGGGTGATTCCAATGAGCCTAGTGCGTTCCATCAGACCACCTTCTGAACGTTAGGGCGGGACTTTTAAAAAGTATTGGTCGAACTGAAAACTTTCCATTTATCAGGCATCCAGAAGAAAAAAAGCTTCAAAAACCAAACCCCCATCTGAAGAGAACCCTTTTATAGATTCCAGCTCAACTCCCGCCGAGGTGATTATGATGGAGCTGAGATTCGACATGCAGTATGAGGACGCTTACAGGGAGGTTTACGAGCTCGTCAAGCCGAAGTACAGGCTATTTACAGCCGGCCCGGTCGCCTGCTTTCCCGAGGTTCTCGCAATAATGTCCGTCCAGATGTTCAGCCACCGCTCGGCCGAGGCTAAAGAGGTTCACGTTGACACTCTCAACAGGCTCAAGGCCTTCTTAGAGACTGAGAACGGTGAGGTAATCCTCTTCCCGAGTTCTGGAACCGGCTTCATGGAGGCCGCGGTTAGAAACACCGTCCCGCGCGGCGGAAAGGTTCTCGTGACTACCATTGGGGCATTCGGAGACAGGTTCGCCGAGGTCGTAGAAACCAACGGAAGGGAACCAATCATCCTAAGAAAAGAACCAGGCTACGCCGTAAAACCGGAGGAGCTCGACGATGCCCTCAGGAAGAACCCCGATGTCCACGCGGTGACGATAACCTACAACGAGACCTCAACTGGTGTCCTTAACCCGCTCCCAGAGCTGGCCAAGGTCGTCCACGAGCACGACAAGCTCCTCTTCGTCGATGCAGTCTCGGCCATGGGCGGTGCCGACATAAAGTTCGACGAGTGGGGGATCGACCTCGTCTTCGCGAGCAGCCAGAAGGCCTTCGGCGTTCCGCCGGGACTGGCTGTGGCAGCCGTCAGCGAGAGGGTCTTTGAGATAGCCGAGAAGATGCCCGAGCGCGGCTGGTACTTTGACCTTCCGCTCTACAAGAAGTTCAACGAGAAGAAGAAGGGAACACCCTCAACCCCACCGCTCCCGCAGATATTCGGCCTCAACGTCGTCCTCCGCATTGTGGAAAAGATGGGCGGCAAAGAGGCCTGGCTCAGAATGTACAGGAAGAGGAGCGAGACCATACGCGAGGGCGTCAGGGACATGGGGCTCAGTGTCCTGGCCGAGCCCGGCTACGAGAGCCCGACCATCACTGCCGTCGTCGTCCCCGAGGGAATGAAGGGGGTCGACGTCTACAACGCGATGCGCGAGCGCGGCTTCGAGCTGGCAAAGGGCTACGGAAGCGTCGCCGAGAAGACCTTCAGGATTGGGAACATGGGATACATGACCTTCGAGGACATCGAGGACATGCTCGCCAACCTCCGCGAAGTCATTGCGGATCTCAAGAAGAGGGCCTGAGACTTGAATCAATTTTAAACTTCTTTTCTTCATCCCTTTTAGTGTGTGGCCATGCCATAAGATCATTGTAAAATTAAAGGAATTGAAAGGAGCATCACAGAGCGAGCTCGAGGGATCCGTCTTTTACCCTGTAGATTCTGTCGATCGATCTTCTTCCTGTTCTGAAATCCCTCTTAAGGGAGACAACAATGTCAAAGCGCCTGAAAACTCCCTCTGTGATGCCAAGCCAGTGCATTGCCTCCGACTTGATATCATCAGTCATGGCCAGAGAGGTCACTATGAAGGCGTAGTCGTCTATGAGGGCATCAAAAAGGTCGGAAGCGCTTATTGTGTGGATCGTGTCAACGACAACGTAGTTGGGATTTATCTTTTCGATCCGGGAGATAACCTCCTCAGTGCGGTTCTTCAGAGGCCTCTCATCAAACTGAGTGTCTACGACGGCGATGTTGGGCCTGAAGGGTTTAAATTCACCGTAGGCCGTGACAACTGCAATCTTCCAGCCATCGGGAATGAAATGAGTCAAAGCCTCCACAAGCTTCGTCTTTCCGGAGCGGCTCGAACCGGCAATGAGAACGTCCTCTTTGCTCAGAATAGCCTCCTTAAGAACCTCAAGCTGCTCTTCGGTTGCGGAGCCGTAGCGGACAAGGTCCCCCGGCGTGAATATGTAAACTCCCATATTACCACCGTATAGGGTTCTCAGCAAACGTTATAACACTATCGATACCCGCGATGAAAAAGCGTCAATTAAATTATCAAAATCCATCATTTATCCAAAATTTTATCTATTTAAGTGTCATATTTCGTCCCAAGTCCAAATTTTTTTGCACAAAGGCCATAAAGGTGGAAATCAGTGACAATAATCAGGTGGTTAATATGAACGCTCTCCAAATTGTGACCAGAAAAATTGAACCGATAGTCGAAGTCCAGACGAAGGTCATTGACCATATGACAAGATACATGGTGGGTAAGGGCTTCAAGTGGATGCTCCCAGTGATGCTCAGCTCGATAACAGATCCCCTGTGGCCGGACCCCGCGGCGGAGGATGCCCTGAAGCCGCCGGAGGTCGAGGTCTACGGCTCCAGACTGCGGCTGACCCACAGCATGATACTCCACAAGCAGATAGCCGTTGGAATGGGCATCGACAGACTGTTCATCCTCTCCCCCAACATCAGGCTTGAAAGAGGTAGTGCCGACGACGGCAGGCACGCCTACGAGTTCACCCAGCTCGACTTCGAGATCGCCGGTGCAAGCATGGACGACGTTATGGGGCTCATCGAGGGCCTCATCAGCGGCCTCTTCAAAGAGGCTAGGGACTGGGGGCTTGAAAGGGAGGTTCCGAAAGTAAGACCGCCCTTCAAGCGCTTCACACTGGAGGAGATAAAAGAGGAGTTCGGGAGCGAGGACGAGGCCAGCAGGCTCATGAAGGAGCCGTTCTGGGTAACAGACATCGAGAGGGAGTTCTACGACAGGGAAGACCCCGAGAGACCCGGCCACTTCAGGAACTACGACCTCTACCTGCCAGAGGGCTACGGCGAGGTTTCCAGCGGCGGCGAGAGGGAGTGGGAGTACGAGGTGATAGTTAGGAAGATGAAGAAGGCAGGGATAGGCCTCGACGCCTTCAGACCCTACCTCGAGGTCGCCAGGGCGGGTCTCCTGAGACCGAGCGCGGGGGCAGGAATAGGAGTCGAGCGCTTAGTCCGCTACATGGTAGGTGCAAAGCACATAGCCGAGGTTCAGCCCTTCCCGAGGGTTCCCGGGATTCCGGCGGTTATATGATCATGACCTCCTTTTTTTACCCAACTTCCTCCTTAGAAACCCTTATATCCATCTTTATTCAGATTTAAACTAAGGTGAGAACAGTGGACACAGGCGTTCTCAAGATAATCGAGAGCGTTAAGCCCGGCGAGATAGCCCTTCTCGAATACCTGCCCTCGTACATCCCGGAGTTCACACTCCTAAAACTCATCGAGTACTCAAAGGAGAGGGAAATACCCCTCATAATAGACGACAACTTCGACACCCTGCCAGTCATAGCGGCTCACATAGAAAACCTCGGGATCAAAGTGGACTTCAGCGGGGTCTACGTCATAAAGACCGGCGGCAGAATAGAGGTAGGCAACGTCCTAGCGAAGGTCCCCTTCCACCCCGACCCCCGAGTTTACATAAATTGACAGGCTCTTCGTTTTCCAGGACACCCCCTCAGGAGTCGGAACCATCCTGCGCGCCATGAAGCCCTTCATCACCAACAGGAAGAGAACCGCGTTCTACGTACTGGAGTCCGGAATAATGGAGAGCCTAAAAACGAGGCCCCTCCCCGTGCTCGAAGATCTAGCAACTTCCGTGTTCGAACTGAAGCAGAAAGGACGCATGCTGACCGTAGACATCAGGAAGGACCCCTCAATATTCAGAACGAATGTGAACATCATAGAGCTCGATCTTGGGGAAGTTTTCTCCGGGTAAAGGTAGATGGAGATAGAGAAGTGAAACCTAAACATCCACCTTCCTCACCACTCTAACCAATCCCTGTCCTCCGATTTCACCCTTCACCTCGAAGACTTTTCCAAAGAATCTCTCCACGACCCAAACGTTGGTGAGCAGATGATTCGTTATCTCACTGACCCCTATCTCCCCCCCGGCAAAGGCAAGGAAAGGTATCAGCTGGTCACCGAGGAACTTATCAGCTGCCGCTCCGGTCTCCAGGGCATCGAGGAGCTCATTTGCAGCTTCCTTTCCCACAACCTCCGCCGGCTTGCCTTTCTTTCCGAGGGCGTCTCCAGCAAGTCTAAGCGAATCTGTCTCCGCCCATACCACTATTCCACTCCCTGGGCCGAGCGAGCGGCTAACTTCGGCCTCTATCCCCACTGGGGCATCGTAAAACTCCCGCAGTCTATTCTCGGCCGCCTTTGCCTGCCTCTCTGCAACGTGGGCCGGCAGGTTTGTGGCGTGGCTTATCCCAGCGAAGCGCTCCATTTTCCTCCACTCCACGGCCCTGAGGGGCTTCTTCTCCACCCACAGCTCTACTTTGCCAGCGACCAGGCCGCCGCCCTTTGGGTAGTGCCCCCTCCGTTTTGTCTCCAACTCGACTTCAAGGCCCATCTTATTGAGGGCGTGGAGAGTAACGTGCTTGAGATAATCGACCGGTGGGCTCCAGGGTACATCGGTCCCCCCCGTTACCTCAAAGCTACCCCCCACGAATGCCATCGCCGGAAGAAGGGCCTGAAGAACGAGGGTTACACTCCCCGCGGTCTTAACGGGTACCTTTATATGTCTGGGTTCAGGCTTTCCGGGAACGAACTCAAGCTCGGTCGAGCCGACGCTGGCGCCCTTAACCTTCGCGTTGCTTAGCTCTTTTAACGCCAGAATTCCATGCAGGTGCTGAGGCCTCAGACCGGGGTTTGGTCTGTTGGCTCGGATATTGCGCACCCTGAGGGGCCTCCCCGTTATCACGGAGAGCGCAACGCTCGTCCTCAGTATCTGGCCGCCACCTTCACCGTAGGAACCGTCTATCTCCACCCACTCCATGTCACCACCGTATGCTCTCCATCGAAGACAATAAAAACCTGACCTCTCTTCGCGAAACGTCAGAAACATTTTTACCCGCACGGTGGAAGTTAAACTGGTGGGAGAATGGACGGGCTGGAATTCTGCGTGAAGAGCCTCAGCTACCCCCTGGGGATGCTTATGGAAGGACTGGAAAGGAGAAAAGGCGGCATAATAACTGCTTCCAGGGGACGACTCTACCTGATGGAGATACCCTTCGGGGCCCTGTGCTACCTCACATCACTGATGCTGTTCAACTCCCTCGACCAAGTCGACAGAAAGAGGCTGGGAAACGATTACTCTTCAATCGAAGGGTTCGGGCGGAAGCTCCTGGGCTCAAAGCTGGGAGAAAGCATCAAACCCTACCTCAAAAGCCCCGGAAGGTACATAGGGGTGGTGGAGAGGCTTGCAATTCCATGGCTTGAGTTCGAGGAGAGGAAGAGGAAGGTGGAAACCTACCTGCAGAAACTCAAGCTGGAGGAAACACTGGACAGGAGCAGGTTCCTCAGGGGATCGGACTTTCTAAAAGAACTCTCGGTTGATGAGGCGCTCCTTCTATCGTACATCGCGGAAGAACCCAAAAAGAAGGAGCTGATAAACGCGGCCCTGGGGAAGCACAACCCTTCGTTCAGGGAAGCGGCAAAGGCCTACTTCACTGCCCTCCGCGGTTGAGCCTGAGTGCTATTCGAAGGGCCTTCTCCTTTTCCACCCCGAACTTGGCCACAATAGCTCCAACGAGTTCCGCCAGGGCATCGACATTTCTTAAATTAAGCCTCTCAGGAGGGTACTCAGAGAAGAGGGAGGAGTCAACATCCATACCCAGGCGCGAGGATAGCTCGGCGGCAAACTCCCCCACGGACAGGGGAGGTATACTGATGACCACGGGAAAATCGAGGGAGCGGTATTTATCCGCGTTTTTTGTCTCGACGATTACCACGGAGCCAGCGTCTAAAAGCTCCGCAACCTTCTCCACCGAGGGCTCCCTGAGGAGAACCGCCTCAGGGGGGAGATACTGAGAGACATCCACCCCGGCCAGGTTCTCGACAAGAGCACTAACACCCAGTGAAAGTATCTCCTCAAATGAAGGCTCCTCATCCTCCACGTAGTCAGGTGGGGACCCAGCATTCTCCCCAGCTATGCGATTGTAGAGGGACTCGCTGACCATTGTTATCTGGTATACGGTCCTGGCATCACCCAGATGTAAAACGCCGTTGGAGAGGAGCTTGAGGCCCAGCCTTGAGAGGGCCGAGCTAAGGGATGACTCCGTTCTGGTCGTTATGGCCTTCCTGTCCCCGACCTCTTCGGGGCCGCTGCTCACAACAAGGTAGTCCGCAGGGAAGAGGCCACGGGCGTTAAAGAAGCGCTCAAGGGTCTTTTTGGCGAGCTCCTCACTCACCGCGTATACCCTGACGAACTCCACGTTGCCAACGGGGTCCACACCTATCAGAACGACCGCATCTTCCCTTTCCATGGGAATCAGTATGTCCTCCATCACCATCGCCCTAACCCTGTGAAGGGGGGAAAATCAAACCCCTCAAAGGCTCATGGCACCGAGGAGCTCCCCCGTGTCTATGTTGATTATCTGAACCTCCCTCCTTCTCGTGTCGAGGAGGGCCACGCTCTTAACGCCGGTAACGTAGCCACAGACCTCCCCCGGGTTTATGAGGATGGTTCTTCCCACTTCCCGTATTTCATAGTGGTGGGTGTGCCCAACGACGACAACGTCATAGAGCTTGCTCCTGGCGAGGGCCCGCACGAGGATCTCGTTCGTCCCGTGGGTCACGGCTATCTTCATCCCGTCCGCCTCAAGCTCTATCAGCTCGTCGTATATTCCAAGCGCTTCGTAGAGGCCCTTCCTCTCGCCGTCGTTGTTGCCGAAAACACCCTTGAGCGGGGCCTTCAGCTTCTCCAGCTCTCCCGCCACGAAGGGAGCCACAAAGTCGCCGGCGTGGATAACGAGCTCAACGTTCCTGGAGTTGAAGAACTCCACAGCTTTCCTTATGGCAGGGAGGTTATCGTGAGTGTCACTCATTATGCCGATCAGCATTGCTACCACCTAAAACTGGTTCCCCAAACGGTTTATAGGATTATCGTGCCCATTAACGGCACTATAGACATTTGAATCCATGAATACACTGGAGTGGAAAAACACCTCCCACTGAACTGACCATGGGAGAACTCATTGAGACGGTCAAGGTTTATTAGGTCCTCCCCCAACAGTCCCAAGGTGGTATCATGCTGAGCGGGAGGGCACTCATACCAATCAAAATCCTGAAACCCCTGGGGGACTGGAATAAGGGGGACATTACCCTGGTAGAGGATTGGAAGGCTAAAGTGCTCTGGGAGAGCGGAATAGGGGAGATAGTTGATGAGACAGACAAGGTTATAGGCGAGATAGACAGAGCCATCTCCGGCGAGAAGGAGAGCGAGCCCCTGACTGCCCTCCCCGCCGGCCTCTATGACAGGGCCGAGTTCTACATCTATTACCTCGAAAACTACGTGAGGAAAAACCCCGGCGAGAGTATAGACGTACTTGGAATAAAGATGACGAAGCTCGCAAACCTCAAGAAAAAGTACCGCTACCTGAAGGAACTACGCTTCAAGAAAATCCTCGAAACGGTGAGGCTCAGGCCCAACAGCCTGGAAGTTCTTGGAAGGCTCTCCCCGGAGGAGAGGAGGATATACATCGAGCTGTCTAAAATCCGGAACGAATGGCTCGGAGAGTGAGAGAGATGGAAAGGGAAGAAATGATATCGCGTTTCTCCACGTTCTTCCGCGAGTACAAGGACGACGAAGGAAATTCCGTCTACCTGAACAAGCTCAGGGATCTGCTAACTGTAGTCCCAAAGCGCTCACTTTCAATAAACTGGAATCACCTCAACTCCTTCGATCCGGAGCTTGCGGAGGAACTCCTTGAGAACCCGGAAGAGGTAATAGCCAGCGCAGAGGACGCGATCCAGATAGTCCTGCGCGAAGACCTCATGTACAACGGCGAGCTTAAAATCCACGCCAGGTTCTTCAACCTTCAGCACACCCTCCTCGTCAAGGAGCTGGGGAGCGAGCACATAAACAGATTGATTCAGGTTGAGGGAATCATCACGCGCGTCAGCGAGGTAAAGCCCTTCGTCGAGAAGGCCGTCTTCGTCTGCAAGGACTGTGGAAACGAAATGGTTCGCCTTCAGAGGCCCTATGACAACCTGGTGAAACCAGCAAAGTGCGACGCCTGCGGAAGCAGGAACATCGAACTAGACGTTGAGAAGAGCCGCTTCATCAACTTCCAGAGCTTCCGCCTCCAGGACAGGCCGGAGAGCCTTAAAGGCGGCCAGATGCCCCGCTTCGTCGATGCAATACTTCTGGATGACCTCGTTGACACAGCTTTACCAGGAGACCGTGTCCTCATCACCGGGATACTCCGCGTTATTCTGGATCAGAAGGACAAGAGGCCCATATTCCGGAAAGTCCTGGAAGTAAACCACATCGAACAGCTCAGCAAGGAAATAGAGGAGCTTGAGATTTCCCCGGAGGACGAGCAGAAGATCCGCGAGCTGGCCAAACGGAAGGACATCGTCAACGCCATAGTGGACTCGATTGCCCCAGCCATCTGGGGTCACAAAACGGTGAAGAAGGGCATAGCTTTAGCACTGTTCGGCGGAGTGCAGAGGACTTTACCCGATGGGACTAAGTTGAGGGGAGAGAGCCACGTTCTGCTCGTGGGAGATCCGGGAGTAGCGAAGAGTCAACTTCTCCGCTACGTGGCCAATTTAGCTCCAAGAGCGATTTATACGAGCGGTAAGAGCAGTTCTGCAGCCGGTCTCACTGCCGCCGCCGTGAGGGACGAGTTCACAGGCTCTTGGGTCCTAGAAGCTGGTGTTCTCGTCTTAGCGGACGGCGGATTCGCGTTAATTGATGAATTTGACAAGATGAGCGACAGGGACAGGAGCGCCATACACGAAGCGCTGGAGCAGCAAAGCATCAGCATCTCCAAGGCAGGCATCACGGCAACCCTAAACTCAAGGACAACCGTCATAGCGGCCGCAAATCCGAAGTTCGGCAGGTTTAATAGGATGAAGTCCCTTCCGGAACAGCTTGACCTACCGCCAACACTCCTCAGCCGTTTTGACCTCATATTCCTCCTCCTGGACGAACCAGACGAGAAGGTGGACGCCAGCATAGCGGAGCACATCCTGAAGGTCCGCAGGGGAGAGGCGGAAGTTGTAACGCCGAAGATACCCTACGACCTCCTCAAGAAGTACATAGCCTACGCGAGGAAGAACGTCCACCCGGTTCTGAGCAGGGAGGCCATGGAGGAGATAAAGAACTACTACGTGAGGATGAGGAGGGGATTCAAAAGGAAAGGAGAGAACGATGAGGGCATGCAGCCCATACCTATCACCGCCAGGCAGCTGGAGGCCCTCATCAGGCTGAGCGAAGCACACGCCCGCATGCGCCTGAGTGAGACGGTCACGCGTGAGGACGCGAGGGCAGCGATAGAGATTATAGAGAGCATGTTGAGGACGATCGCCGTGGACGAGGAGGGGGCACTCGATGCGGCAATCCTTGAAGTTGGCAAGAGCACGAAGAAGCTCAACAAGATAGAGAAGCTGATAGACATAATCAAGACTCTTGAGAGCGAGGGAGAATTCGGGGCCCCTGAGGAGAACGTTATGGAAGCGGCAAAACAGGCGGGAATTGGGACAGAGAACGATATAAAGCGCCTCCTCAACGACCTGAAACGCGACGCGAGGATATACGAACCAAGGGGCGGCTTCTACAAAGTTCTCTGACGCCCCGGTTTTATCCCACTCAAAGGCAAGGATTATAAACCGGCACGGGCACATGGAATGGGGTGAGAGTATGAGCGAGAAGACGGACTTTTACGATTTCGAGAGCCTGCTTGACAAGGCTTACGATGAACTTCCCGAGAACATAAAGGAGCACTC
The DNA here is from genome assembly GCA_027075325.1 of Thermococcus sp. Classification (GTDB taxonomy): domain Archaea; phylum Methanobacteriota_B; class Thermococci; order Thermococcales; family Thermococcaceae; genus Thermococcus. Next base: position 335,725 of record JALTBN010000027.1, read on the forward strand.
CTCACGTTTCGAGGTTCCACCGGCCCAGGTCACGATAGCCGGCAACAGAACGATAATAGAGAACTTCGTGGACATAGCGGAGGCGATGAACCGCGACCCGAACCATCTGCTTAAGTTCATTCTCCGTGAGGTTGCAACGGCTGGAACGCTCGAAGGACGGAGGGCAATCCTGCAGGGACGCTTCACACCGTACCTCATAAGCAACAGACTCAAGAAGTACCTCAAGGAGTTCGTCATCTGTCCGGTCTGCGGAAGTCCGGACACGAAGATAATCAAGAAGGGCCGCTTCCACTTCCTCAAGTGTGAGGCCTGCGGTGCGGAAACACCAATAGCACACCTTTAAAGCCTTTCTTCTTCCTTTTACAGGTTCTTACTTGTTTTTTATGAAGGAGTTGAATACCCCAAGCGCGTTTCCCAATGGGAAACGACCATTTGAACTCTGTTAGATAGACCTAACGCCTTTGAAAACCCTTTTAAACTTTACAAACTACAACCTCCAGCAAATTACGGAGGAGTTCTTATGAGCATGGAAGACAAACTTGAGGAACTCTATGAGAGAAGGAAGAGGATTATGGGAATGGGCGGCGAAAAGGCCGTCGAAAAGCAGCACGCCAAGGGCAAACTCACCGCCAGAGAAAGGATAGAGAAGCTCCTCGATCCAGGAAGCTTCGTTGAGATTGGTGCCTTCGTGAAGCACCGCGGTACAGAGTTCGGGATGGATAAAAAGGAGCTACCGGCAGATGGAGTCATAACCGGCTACGGAACCATCGACGGGCGCTTGGTTTTCGTCTACTCCCAGGACTTCACGGTAATGGGAGGTTCCCTTGGAGAGATGCACGCGGCAAAGATAAAGCGCATCATGGAACTGGCCCTCGAAGCTGGGGCTCCGGTGATAGGGCTCAACGACTCCGGTGGGGCGAGGATACAGGAGGGCGTTGATTCCCTGAAAGGTTACGGGGACATCTTCAAGATGAACACAATTCTCAGCGGTGTTGTTCCACAGATTACAGCCATTATGGGCCCATGTGCCGGAGGAGCGGTTTACAGCCCAGCAATAGGCGATTTCATCTTGATGGTGGACAACCCGGCGACCTTCATGTTCATCACAGGCCCTCAGGTTGTCAAGGCCGTTACCGGAGTTGAAGTTAGCTCCGAGCAGCTCGGAGGTGCGATGGTCCACGCTCAGAAGGCGGGACAGGCCCATCTCATCGGGAAGAGCGACGAGGAAGTTCTCGCCCTAATCAGGAGGCTCATCGGATATCTACCCTCCAACAACATGGAGAAGCCGCCGAGGGTTAAGACGAACGACCTGCCCTTCAGGAAGACCGAGAACCTCTACTCCATAGTCCCTGACGACCCGAACAAGGGCTACGACGTGAGGCAGGTTATATACGAGATAGTAGACAGGGACGAGAACGGCAACCCTGATTTCCTTGAGATACTTCCGTACTTCGCCCCGAACGCGGTTGTCGGCTTCGGAAGGATGAACGGGGGGACAGTTGGAATAGTTGCAAACAACCCGATTTACTTCGCCGGCGTTCTTGACATCGACAGCTCGGATAAGATAGCGCGCTTTGTGAGGACGTGCGACGCCTACAACATACCCGTCGTTACGCTGGTTGACGTTCCGGGCTACCTGCCGGGCACCCAGCAGGAGTACGGCGGGATCATCAGACACGGCGCAAAGGTTCTCTACGCCTACTCCGAGGCAACAGTTCCACTCGTTACCGTCGTCCTGAGGAAGGCCTACGGAGGAGCCTACCTCGCGATGGGAAGCAAGCACCTCGGTGCTGACTTCGTGTTCGCCTGGCCCACCGCGGAGATAGCCGTTATGGGACCAGATGGAGCCGCGAACATCATCTTCAGGAAGGAAATCGCAGCTGCCGAGAATCCGGAGGAGGTCCGCCAGCAGAAGATAGCCGAGTACAGGGAGAAGTTCGCCAACCCGTACGTCGCAGCTTCCCGTGGATACATCGACGACGTCATAGACCCCGCGGAGACCAGGGCTAAAGTGATCATGGCACTTGAGGCCCTCGAAAGCAAGCGCGTCAAGCTCCCGCCGAAGAAGCACGGCAACATACCGCTGTGAGGTGTTAGCATGTCGTCAGCATTAATCGAAGGCGGATGGATAACCGTCATCGGCGTTACAGTAGTCTTTACCATCCTCGGAATACTGGCCCTGGTACTTTATTTTGTGGGGTGGCTGGAGAGGCGCCTCGTTGAGAGGGAGACGCCAGCGCCAGTGCCGGCACCAGCCCCTGCTCCAGTGGAGACCACGCCCCAGGAAAAACCAACGATCCCGCCGAGGGACCTGGCGGTGATAACCGCAGCTATACTGGCGTACACCGCGGAGAAGGCGTCCCAGCTGAGGCCGGTTCCGTTCAGGAGGAAGGTTTCCGACGCGTGGCGCCTCTACGGCCTCCACACCACGACAGAGGAGGTCGAGGATTTCAACTATGAGAAGAGGAAGTGGTGAGAATGGCGAAGGTTAAGGTCATCGTTGATGGTGTTGAGTACGAGGTAGAGGTTGAGGAACTCCCGGGAGGGAGGTTTAAAGTAAGCTTTGAGGACAGGGAGTACACCGTTGAGGCCAAGGGTCTCGGAATAGATGTGAGCACCCTGGCGGGAACTCAGACTGCCGTCCAGGCCCCGGTTTCTGCCCCGAGCGCCCCAGCACCGGCCCCCGTTACTCCAGCAGCCCCAGCAGCGCCAACCCCAACCCCTGCTGGTGAGGGCGTTGTTACGGCACCAATGCCCGGTAAGATCCTCAGAATACTTGTAAAGGAAGGCGAACAAGTAAAAACCGGCCAGGGACTCCTAATCCTCGAAGCAATGAAAATGGAGAACGAAATACCGGCACCAAAAGACGGTGTAGTTAAGAGAATTTTAGTCAAAGAGGGCGACACCGTAAACACCGGTGACCCGATGATTGAGATAGGGTGAAGGAGTATGACGAGCTTCATAGACTTCTTCAGTACCATGGGACTCCTCCATCTCACGGCAGGGAACGTCATCATGATCATAGTGGGCTTAACGCTGGTTTACCTGGCAATACGATACGAGATGGAGCCTCTGCTGCTGCTTCCAATCGGAATAACCGCAGTACTCGTTAATCTGCCGCTGAACGGAATAGCGAACTGGCCGGTTGCGATAAACCTCCCATCCGGGATAGAGGACAACATATTCGCCACACTCACGTACATGAACCAGCACTATGGCTCGCCTGGCCTGCTTGACATAGTCTATTACACACTCGTAAAAACGGAGATAGTCCCGATGCTGATATTCTTCGGCCTCGGGGCGATGACGGACTTCGGGCCCATGATAGCGGATCCGAAGACGGCCCTGATGGGCGCAGCGGCTCAGATAGGCGTCTTTGTCGCAATGCTAACGGCCCTCGCGATAGGGTTCAACCTCAACCAGTCGGCTAGCATAGGCATCATCGGTGGTGCAGACGGACCAACAACAATTTATCTGACAACGAAGCTGGCACCGGAGATACTGGCGGCGACTGCCGTTGCTGCCTACAGTTACATGAGCCTCGTCCCGTTAATTCAGCCCCCTATCATCAAGGCACTGACCAGCCCGGAGGAGAGAAGAATACGCATGGAACAGCTCAGGCCCGTTTCAAGGAGGGAGAAGATACTCTTCCCAATAATCACAATGATCGTCATAGGACTCCTCGTTCCAAGCGCCGCCCCGCTGATAGGTATGCTTATGATAGGAAACCTGTTCAGGGAGAGCGGCGTCGTCGAGCGCTTAAGTAAAGCGGCTCAGGAGGAGCTCATGAACATCGTTACCATCTTCCTCGGACTCGGCGTCGGCTCAACTATGAGGGCTGAGAGCTTCCTCACCGCTCAGACCCTTGAGATACTCGGACTCGGCATCGTTGCTTTCGCCAGCGCAACGGCCGGAGGGGTTCTCTTTGGGAAGTTCATGATGAAAATAAGCGGCGGAAAGATAAACCCGATGATAGGCGCGGCCGGCGTTTCAGCAGTTCCAATGAGCGCGCGCGTCGTCCAGAGGATAGCGAGCGAAGAGGACCCCGGGAACTTTATCCTTATGCACGCTATGGGCCCCAACGTCGCAGGCGTTATAGGAACCGCAGTCGTCGCCGGAGTGTTCCTTGCCCTCCTCGGTTGATTTCTTTTATTTCCTCTTCCCATCCTTCCCTTGGATTCAAAATTTCGGCCACTCTTTTAGGGCCCCTGAACAAAACATTAAAATATGGGAAGGGCCCTTTAAGGTAAAGCGGTGGTAAAGATGAAAGTAAAGACCATAATGACCAAGGATCCCGTGGTCATCGAGCTCCCTGCCACGCGAAGCTATGCTCTAGAGCTGTTCAGGAAGTACAACGTCAGAGCGTTCCCAGTCGTAAACAAAAAGACCGGGGAAGTTAGCGGGGTAATAAGTATAAAGCGCCTTCTTCTGCACCCTGACGAGGATCAGCTGGCCATGATAATACGGCGTGAGGTTCCGGTTGTAAAGCCCGATGATGACCTGAAGAAGGCCGTCAGGAAAATGGTCGAGCTGGACTACAGGAGGGTAGTCGTTGCGGACGATAGCGGAAAAGTCGTCGGCATCCTCACCGTCGGGGACATCGTGAGGCGCTACCTGGCGAAGAACGAGAAGCTGAAGGACATTACAATCGAAAACTACTACCAGAAGAACGTCGGCGTCGTCTGGCACGGGACGCCGCTCAAAGCGGCCCTCAAGGCACTTCTCCTCTGCAACGCGATGGCCATCCCGGTTATAGACGACGACGGCAACCTCGTCGGAATGGTGGACGAGACGGACCTCCTCAAGGACAGCGAGGTGATCAGGGTCATGAAGCAGACGGCTTTAGCGGCTTCGAGCGAAGAGGACTGGATACTGGAGAGCAACCCCACTTTGCTCTTCGAGAAGGCCGAGCTCCAGCTTCCCAAGAAGCCGGTCGAGGAGATAATGAACCGCGAGCTGGTCGTCGCGACGCCGCACATGAGCGTCTACGACGTCGCCCAGAAGATGGTCAACTATGAGATAGAGCAGCTGCCAGTTATAAGGGGCGAGGGCGAGCTCGTCGGCATCGTCCGGGACATGGACATCATAAAGGTAATCCTCAACAAGTGAGCGTTTTTAAGCCCTTCTTCTCCATTCTTACCGGTGGTGTTGGTGAGGGAGGTTGGAGTTTCGCTCTTCGGTTTTGGAAACGTGGGAAGGGCCGTCGCGAGGGTTCTCATCGAGAAGGAAAAGCTCTTCCGCGAGAGGTATGGCGTCAGCCTCAAGGTCGTGAGTGTGGCGGATACCACCGGGGTCGTCTGGCTGCCGGAGGGGATCGACCTTCGGGAAGCCCTGCTCATCAAGGAGACCTTTGGAAAGCTCTCGTCGTGGACAAACGACTACGAGGTCTACAATTTCACTCCGGAGGAAGCGGTGAAAGAAGTTGACGCCGATATCGTCATCGACGTGACCAACGACAAAAACGCCCACGAGTGGCACCTCACCGCGCTCAGGGAAGGGAAAGCCGTCGTAACCAGCAACAAGCCGCCTTTAGCCTTCCACTACGCGGAACTTATGAGTGAGGCGGAGAAGAGAAACGTCCCCTACCTCTTCGAGGCGACGGTGATGGCCGGGACGCCGGTCATAGGTCTTTTGCGCGAGAACCTCCTCGGGGACACTGTCGAGAGGATAGAAGCGGTTCTGAACGCGACGACAACTTTCATCCTCAGCAGGATGGAGATGGGGCTCGACTTTGAGGAGGCGCTGAAGAAGGCCCAATCCCTTGGAATAGCCGAGAGGGATCCGAGCGAGGACATACTCGGCATAGACGCCGGCTACAAGGCTACAATTCTGCACTGCGTCGCCTTTGAACCGAAAACCTTCGACGAGGCGAGGGTGAAGGGGATAGCGGAGGTGACCGCGGGCGGAGTCGGAAGGGCGAGGAAGAAGGGCAGGACGATACGGCTCGTCGCAACTGTTGAGAGGGGAAGTATAACCGTCGAGCCGCGGGAAATCCCAGTTGACAGCCCCCTGGCGGTTGAGAGCCATGAAAATGCGGCGGTGATATGGACAGACCTCCTCGGGGAGCTGGTGATAAAGGGAGCGGGTGCGGGGTTGAAAGAAACCGCCAGCGGGGTCGTGAGTGATATCGTGAAGGCCGCGCTCAGAACAGCTTGATCCTCTCACCCTCGAACTCGATGAAAACCCCCGGAAAGAAACGGCTTGGTTTGACTATCACAGTCAGCTCTTTCCCATTTAGCTCAACAGTGCTCTCACCTGGCAGCAGGTGAATGAACCTTCTTTCATCCCCCTCCAGGATGAGATGTGAGAAGTTCCAGCTCGGATAAATCCGATAGAGGGATCCGTTTGCGTTCACTTCGACAGCTGGAACGCCCATCTTGTCAAAGAACACGAAAGTCAAGCCTAGGATGAACGAAAAAACGGCAACTGGGGGGTTTGACCGTAACAGTACAATTGCAACTGCGAACTCAATGATGGCGATGCTCGCCAGAATCCTGTGTCTCTTCCCCTCGGTTATCCTCGTCCGCCTCATCAACCCAAATTCTTTTTAACGGTTCTTATACCTTTCGAACGGTGGAACCATGGAGCACATCATAGCCCTCCACCAGGTCTACGCTGAGCTTCTCTTCCGCGGACTGAAAACGGTAGAGCTGAGGAAGGCGAGAGCCTTCCGTGAGGGGGATACTGTTTTTCTCTACGTCGCGAGGGGAAACCCCTACGAGCTTCGAGATACTCTCAGAAGGCTCGGTCTCCACGAGGAGCAGACCCTAACGAAGAGGGGCACGATAGCGGGAGGCTTTGAGGTGGGTGAGGTCATCAAAGCCGATCTGGATACCCTCTGGGAGATGACGAAGGAGACGAGCGGTTTAACCCTCGTCCACGGCGAGAACGGAAAGAAGTGGCTAGGGGAGTACATAACGGACTACGGCTACGCCTTCACGATAGAGAGGCCATTTTTATTCAGGGAACCTATGAGCAGGGAGGAAATAAAGGAGAAGTACGGCGTCCAGGTGGAGGGTATAATCCACCTCTCGGGGAAGACGAGAAAAGAGTGGGTAAAGAACCTGATAGAGGACCTCCTGACGAGGGAGGTCGTTTACCTCTGAGCCCCCATCATTTTTCCCCAGAGTTTTTCTCAGCTTTTTCGCGGTCCCCCTCTCCGTCCTCCGGCTCAACCTTCACGTAGGGGCCAAGGCTCAAGCTGTCAATCTCCTCCTGGGTTAAGAGCCTGCTCCTGACCTTCTCGCCTATGAGAGCGCTGTTGCCGAGGGGATCCATTATCCTGACGGTGAGGGGCTTCTTTCCATCCTTAACGTCCTTTATGTAGTCCATGATCTCGTCCACTTTTTCAACGGCCTCATCGTCGCCCTCCTGCTCCTTGAAGTGCCTGGTCATTAGAAGGGTCTCGCGAACCCGCTCAAGGACACCTTCAACGTTGGTGACGAAGCCCTCAGCGGCGGGCCCGGGTTCTATCTTGACACCTATCTCGTCCAGCTCTATGGTTCCGCTCTTGCTCCTCACGACGCGGGTGAAGAGATCCTTCTCCTCCTCGACCTTGACCGTGTAGAGCTTCGGCGGCCTGTCCTCAAGCGGAATGACATCCGCGTTGCGGTAGCCGCACTTCTCGCAGATTATGGTGCTCTCCATGACCTTTCCAAAGTAGGGGATATCGTGAACGTACTGGATGGCCTTCAGCGTGCCCTTGCCGCCGCATATCGGGCAGTCACCGAGGGATATGACCTGAACGTCATCCGGCTTTAGCTCCTTCTCGCGCTTCTCAACCATCTCACACCACCTGGGAGAAAGGGAAGGGACGGTTTATAAAGTTGAGCACAGGGAAAATCGAAGAAACGGAAACGAGGAGGATCACTTGGCAAGTTTTATGTCCTCCGGAGTCAGGAGAAGCCTTATCTCGTTCTTGCAGACCTTGGCGACCTGGCCGCCGAGGGCGGCGGTCATGCCCTTTATCTGCTCAGCGACCTTCTCAAGGATGTCCGGCTTGACCTCCAGCGGGCTCAGGTCAACGAGAACGAGGTTGCCATTCTGAAGTTCAGTGGAAATCGTCTCAAGGTCAGAATAGCTCGTCACTATGACCTTCTTGATGTACCTGACCTGCGGTTTAACTATCTCCCTGGCAAGAACGTCCTCTTCGAGGGGGATTACGTCAACGTCCCTCGGAGCCTGGGTTTTATCCTCCTTGGCGGGGGCAACCTCCTTGACGGGCACGGACTTCTTGGGTTTCTCCTCCGCCGGCTTCTTCTTAACAATGCTATCAAACAGCCCCATTCTTTTCACCCCGGTTTAATCGTAACGAAAGCTGGACTAAATTGGGCCTCAATGTTTATATCTCTTTCCCAAGAAAAAAGGGGGCCTCACTCGGCCCCACCTACAGACTTCATGAGGAGTTCCCTGAGTTCGGCAGATTTGGTCATTGCCGTGTCAACTGCGTACATTACCTCCTCAAGCTTGACGGAGCCACCTTCTCCCTTCTGGGCGGCGGAGATATGGCCCGTTTCATCGGTGGTTATAGTTATCCTGCTGTCCATAACGTTCTCCTCGTCGAGGTTAGGATCTACGACGATGTTGGAGCCGATCTTGGCGAACGTTACTGGGAGGGGAACGTGCATAACTGGGAGCTGGAAGCTCTCCTCAAGGCGCACCAGTTCTCCAGTCTCTTCGTTGTACTCGATCCTGGGCACCTGAGTCGTCAGGAGGGCCGCCATGGAGGCAAGACCCGTGGCGTCAATGAGGTTACCGTCGTGGTCGAGGACGTGGACGTCTATGAATATGACGTAAACAAGCTTTCCTGGAACGATAACGAGCTTCTCAAGGTCGACGGCACCGCTCTCCCTTATGCCCCTATCAACAACGCGGGCGAGTTCAATTGCTCTCTCATCCGGTGGACCGGGCTCAAAAGTCGGTGATGCCAGGGGGACAAGTTCAACGTTTGTAGTCATGACGCCCCTGTCCGGAAGGTCCGGGAAAGGCTCGCCAACGTCGATTTTTATACCGACGAGAACCCTGGTCTCACCGAGTCTAACCCATGCGGAGCCCTCCGCCTTCTCTATGAGACCGGTCTTTATCTCGATGTCGCGATAGTCCTCAAAGCCCCTCCCGTCTATCCTCTTGCCGTCCTTAAGCAGGCTGAGGATCCTGTCCCGCATTATGCCGGCCATTACCTCTGCGTCACTCATTCTTATCCACCTCCTCGGCGATCTTGAGGTACTTCTCCCTCAGCGCATCCCGCTGCTTCTGGTAAACTGCCTTGGCTCCCTTTATTGCAAGCTTCACTGCCTCCATGAACTCCTCCTTGGTCAGGTACCCGTCCATCTGGAGGAGGGTTATGTCGTTTTTCAGGGGCATTATGGCCACAGGAACGTCTGCCTCGCCGTAGTTGTCTTCATCCTTGTTGAGATCGAGGACGATCTCCCCGTCTATCTTACCTGCGGCACATGCGGCAACCATGTCCTTCATCGGAACACCAGCATCCGCGAGGGCAAGTGACGCCGCCGTTATGCCTGCAACGCGGGTGCCGGCATCGGCCTGGAGAACCTCAATGAAGACATCTATCACCGTCCGCGGGAACATCTCAAGGATGAGGGCCGGCTCAAGGGCACCCCTGATGACCTTGCTTATCTCAACGCTCCTCCTGTCCGGACCCGGCTTCTTCCTCTCCTCAACGCTGAACGGTGCCATGTTGTATCTGACGCGGAGAACTGCCATGTCAGGCCTCTGAAGGTGCTTCGGGTGTATCTCCCTCGGCCCATAGACTGCCGCGAGTATCTTATTCTTACCCCACTCAACGTAGGCGGAGCCGTCAGCGTTCTTCAGAACCCCAACTTCCATCTTAAGGGGTCTGAGTTCGTACTTCTTTCTTCCATCAACCCTCTTACCGTTCTCATCGATGAGCTTCAAACCCTCTGGTCTACCCATCATTGCTCTTCACCCTTGTCCTCTTCATCAAGGCGGGGAACCTCGTCTATTACCCCCCGCTCCTTAAGTTCGTTAAGCCTGGAAAGGAGCAGTTCCTTCACCCTGTCGGTCAGCCCCTGAGTGTGGCTCTCCCTGTTAACCTTTAGTATGGCCTCAACGGCCAGGTTTTCGAGTTCGGGCTTCTTTCCGCTAACCCATACCCATCCGTTCTGGCCGACGATTATGCGAGTGCCAGTGAGCTTCTTGATCATGTTGATCATCGAACCGCCCTTGCCTATGACCCTCGGAACCTTTGAGGGTGTTATTACCACGATCTGGCCCCCCCTGAGCGGGCCTCCCCTGAAAGGCATTCCCCTCGTTGTGAGGTCTATCTGGTTCACTTCGTTGTACGCCTTCACCTTGGCGTAGATGATGTCGCCGATATCGAATATCTTCCTGAGGTCCGTCCTGGCCAGGTCGATGCGCTCCTCCGTGGCGTCCTGAACGCGAAGACCCGCCTCGTACGGCGCCCCTATGTCAACGGCCCAGTTCGAGAACCTGACGTCAACGATCTTTCCAAGTACGTTGTCCCCCACTTCGGGCATATATGGCCCTTCCAGGGGTATTACTCTTATGAGGTCACCTCTGACTTCCACTAGACCCACTACCGTAGAATAAATCCTGTTCCCTTCCCTGAAGGTCCCTCTTCCAGCCTTAAATGGCCCCTGGGCAAGCAGCGTTCCAGGAACCACCAATTCCCTGGGTTTTACAAAAACTCTCTTCATAGTCCCTTCCTCTCTACAAGTTTAGTTACAGCTTCGCCCTTCGTAAGGGCGTTGAGCTTCTCATAAAACTCCTCCTCAATCCCTCCCGGGATTTCTATGAGGAACATCCACGAGCCGTCACTGGCCCACTCCTCCCTCTTTACGTTGCCGAACTTTCTGACCTCACCGTAAGCTTTGCCAACGTAGTCGCTCGGTATCTTGACGGCTATTACCTTCATCTCCATCTTTATCGGGAGAAGCGGCCTGATAGCCTTGATAACCCCTGGGACCTGTGCCTCAGCGTCTTTGAAAAGATCCACGTGCACACCGGCTTCTTCCATTGCCTTCAGAATCCTGTCCACCGGGTGGGGATAGCCGGTTCTGGGATCAACTGCATGTCTGTGAATTACAGTCGCTATGTACCTCCTTTTGTCCTCAAGCATCTGCCTCCTCTGCTCCGCTGTGAGCTGAACCTCACCCTTTCGAAGGATTGTCTTGGCGACCTCATAGGGGTCACTCGTCCCGAATATCTTCTCCATCTCGTGCTCGCTGGCCTTGTCGCCTTTGTGCGCGTCCTTGAAAACGAAGGGTGTGGCGAGGACCTCCTCAATGGGAACTTCCTTACCCTCCTTGAAGTCCCTCGCCAGGTAGGGATCAACCAGTATCTCAAACGTTTCACCGTGCGTTTTCAGACGGGCGATGACGGCTTTATCAAGACTTATTGGCATCGCCCGTCACCTCAATAGTTCTGGTCGAGTTCGGAGTAGTCCTCGGATTTCTCCTCGACCTCTTCCTCTTCGGCCTCTTTGAGGACATCGTTGAGGTACTTCTCCACGTCTTCCTTTGAGAGCTTCTTCCAGCGCTTATTCTCCATTGTAATGTAAGCGACTTCTATGCCCTCCGCGCTGGGCTCTTCAAGGGTCTTGGCCAGCGCAAGTATGGCGAGCTTTATCGCGCCTTCCATGTTGATATCGTCACTGTAGTGCTCCTCAAAAATGGCCATAGCCGTGTTCCTGCCGCTTCCTATTGCGACGGCCTTCCACTCGAAGTACGCTCCGCTCGGATCGGTCTCGTAGAGTTCGGGCTTCTCGTTGACGCCCGCCATGAGGAGGGCGGCGCCGAAGGGCCTCACACCGCCGTACTGGGTGTGGGCCTGCTTGAGGTCGCATATCTTCTTCACCAGAACGGTGAGCGGAACGGGTTCGCCATAAGTGAGACGGTAGATTTGAGCCTCCAGCCTGGCCCTATCGACGAGAACGCGGGCGTCGGCAATTATGCCGCTTGGAGCAGCGGCTATGTGCTCATCTATCTGGAAAATCTTTTCATAACTGCTCGGCTCAATCAGCCTGCTGGTTATTCTCTTCTCCACAGCAAGGACAACGCCGTCCCTCCATTTTACTCCAACGGCCGTTGCGCCCCTTTTAACAGCCTCCCTGGCATAGTTAACCTGGAAGAGCCTTCCATCCGGACTGAAAACCGTTATGGCCCGGTCGTAACCTGCCTGCGGTGGTACAAACGCCATCATATATCACCCCTATCCTTTCTTGACCTAACACTCATTTCCCATTTGGATAATTAAGCTTTTCCATCAAGTCCATTAAGCCTCCCTGAAAGCAATGACCGCGAGCTTTCTGACTGCCCTCCTCGCAAGCTCAAGGGGAACAAACGCCACGGCGAACAGCACCAGGGCAATTCCAGCGGATGCTCTCCCCAGGGGATTCCAGAGGAGAATAACGAACGCCAGGAGCATTATCAAAAGCCCTGCAGACAGGGCCTTCCTGTAAAAACTATAGAGTTCCTCTTTCTCTCCCAACCTTATCACCGTAAGGGGGATAAACCGGTTGGCTTTAAAGCCTTTCAGGTGATGGTATGAAGTGCCCGTTCTGCAAACCGGAGAGCAAGGCTATCCTCTATGAGGACAGCTTGATCAGAATACTAACTGATTCTTACCCTGCAAGCAGGGGACATCTCCTCGTCGTTTCAAAGAGGCACGTTGAAAACTGGCGGGACCTGAAGGAAGAAGAAAAGTTAGCCCTCATTAAGGGCATGGAGCTCGCCATGGAGGCTCTTAAAGAAGCTCTAAATCCTGACGGCTTCAACGTCGGCATCAACCTTGGGAAGGCAGCGGGCCAAACTGTTCCACACCTTCACGTCCATGTGATTCCGAGGTGGGAAGGAGATTGCAACCACCCGAGGGGCGGCGTTAGAAAGGCCGTTCTCGATCTGGAGGACGAGAACCTCAGCATGAAGGGGAGGTGGGTTAGGAACAGGCTAAGCGAAGGGGAGGTAAAAGCCCTTAAGAGATCCCTTAGTTTCTTTTAGAAAAATCGAGATCTGATCCTCACCAAATGCTGCACCTTTCCCTTCTTGTTATGACCATGTAATACCTCCAAAAGCTGGCGATGAGTATTTTGGACTGGTTATCATTTAGAGTGTCGGAAAAGTCTTAAAAGTGACAGTAGTGTATAGTACTATTAAAGTGGAAAGTGAAGTGCCACCTGTGAAAAGGGCTGGATGCACGCTAAAGGGCCCAGGAGAGGGGGGTGGTAAAGGTTCACATGCCTAACGTTAAGCTCAGGAAGATCAGTGCGACAATACATACAGTAACAGACAATTGGATCAGAGAATAACCTAGTATAAATCTCAACTTTGATGGGATATGTGATGGAGAACCTCCCCCACGCTACATTCCAAAAACTGGCCCGTATACTGGTGTCGGCTACTACATGGAGGTGATCTGGGGATGAAAAAGGTTTTAGCCGCTGGAGTCTTGCTTCTCCTCCTTTCCTTCTTCGCTTACAATGCTTACACTTACCACCAGCTATCCTCGGCGGAGGGAGCCTACAAGTTAGCAGGAATCCCAAACAGTGAGAAACTCATTGCAGCTTACCACGACGGTAATCTCTGGCAGTTCGCGACTTACGATGAGAAAACCAACACGCTCAAGCTTTACACTATTAGCCAGTCCTCACCCTTCT
>JALTBN010000028.1 GCA_027075325.1 Thermococcus sp.
ACTCTCGTACTTGGTAAGGCCCAGCTTTTGAAGCTTTTCAATTATTTCCTCTTCCCTCATTATCCAACCCCCAACAAATTTAAGTTCACCGGCTCAAGTTTAATCATCCTTAGTGATACAGGGTGGTTGAAGTGTATAAAATTTTCGGGTTTAACGAAAGCAAGATCTTTGGAAGGGTGGCGCTCGTCGAGTTTTCTTTTCCATACAATGGGGAAAGTCATGCATACCTACGCGGGAACTTCAATGCATTCAACGAGGGTTCCTTTAGAATGAAACTCGATGGTAATAGGTGGAAAATCAGAATGGAGCTTCCTGAGGGCGTTTGGAGGTACGCGTTTTCTCTTGGGGGCAGGTTCGAGCTCGACCCGGAGAACCCCAGAACGGAGAACTACCGCCGCCCCGCCTACAAGTTTGAGAAGGAAGTCAGCGTGGCGGAGATAGCCGGAGCTGGGGAGGTATATCACTCTCCCGCCCTTTTATACCTGTACTCCTTCGGGGGCAGGACCCACTTCATCCTGCGGGGGAAGAGAAACACCATCCGCTCGGCCCTGCTGATTGTAGGGGGCAAGGAAGTCAGGATGCATAAGAAGGCCTATGATGAGCCCTTTGAGTACTACAAGGCCGTTCTCCCGGGCAGTGGGGGCGAAGTGGAGTACTCCTTCCTGGTCGAGAGAGCCTCTGGAGTGGTTGAGGAGTTCGGCCCGTTTAGGGCGGTTCCAAATGAGCTTGAAGCCCCTCCGTGGCCATTAGAGAGCGTCTTCTACCAGATAATGCCCGACAGGTTCGCGATCGGCATCGGGGAGAAGAAGCTGCCGTTGAAGGGCGAGTTCTTCCACGGCGGGGATTTGAAGGGAATTGTTGAGCACATAGACCACCTAGAGAACCTGGGTGTCAACGCCCTCTACCTGACACCGATCTTTGAGTCCATGACCTACCACGGCTACGACATCGTTGACTATTACCACGTGGCCGGGAGGCTCGGTGGAGACGGAGCCTTTGAGGAGCTCCTGGAAGCCCTTAAGGAGAGAGGGATCAAGCTGGTTCTCGACGGCGTCTTCCACCACACGAGCTTCTTCCATCCGTGGTTCCAGGACGTTGTTAAGCGGGGTGAAATGAGCGAGTACAAAGACTTCTACAGGATAACGGGCTTCCCAGTCGTTTCACAGGAGTTTCTTGAGGCCCTCAACTCCGATCTCCCCTGGATCGAGAAGTACAAAGCGCTGAAAAGCTTGAATTGGAACTACGAGGGTTTCTTCTCCGTCTGGCTGATGCCAAGGCTGAACCACGACAATCCTGCGGTGGTTGATTTCATGGCCGACGTTATGGGGTTCTGGCTTGAGAAAGGTGCCGACGGCTGGCGTCTCGACGTCGCCCACGGCGTTCCCCCGGAAGTCTGGCGCGAGGTCAGAAAGAGGCTTCCCGATGGCGCCTACCTGTTCGGGGAGGTCATGGACGACCCCAGTCTGTACCTCTTCGATGTCTTCCACGGGGTCATGAACTACCCCCTCTACGACCTTCTCCTCAGGTTCTTTGCCTTCGAGGAGATCGACGCGCGAGAGTTTCTGAACGAGCTTGAGCTCCTGAGCGTCCACTACGGCCCGGCCGAGTACTTCACCTATAACTTCCTCGACAACCACGACACGGAAAGGTTCATCGACCTGGCCGGGAAGGGAAGGTACCTGTGCGCCCTCACTTTTTTAATGACTTATAAGGGTGTTCCTGCCATCTTCTACGGCGATGAAATTGGTCTGAGGAGTTTAGGGGAGGGGATGAGCGCCGGGAGGGCTCCAATGTCCTGGAGTGAGGGGGAGTGGGATGGAGAGATTCTTGGGAGGGTCAAAGAGCTAATCCGCTTGCGGCGCTCCTCGGCGGCCCTTCAGATGGGCGAATTTAGCGTTGTTGATGTGGGGAGGGAGTGGTTCGCTTATGAGAGGGCTTTGGGGGATGAGAGGGTTCTGGTGGTCATAAACTGCTCCAACAGGAGAGTTAAACTTCACTGGTCTCCGTTGGATAAGGAGATTGAGGTCGCACCAGTTTCGGGGGTTGTGGTGTACAATGATGTCATCCGGGTATGATGGAGTCCTCCCCGGCACATCTGAACAGGGAAGCGCAAGATATATATATCACCATCGATGATACTTAATCGAAAGTCCGATAGGTGATGTAAAATGAGGAAAAACCTGTTTGCACTGCTGTTGATTGGAGTTTTGGTTTTTGGAGTAATGGCCAGCGGCTGCATTGGCGGCGGAGGTACCAATACGAGCACGGGTTCGTCGACTTCCGCTTCCCACAGCACCACTTCCTCCTCAACCAGCTCATCCCACACTACAACAACCACTACCACCACTCAGAGCCAGTCACAGGGTACCACTACAACCACTACGCAGCCTGCTACCACTACGACGAGCACTATCACAACTACCACAACTGCAACAACCACGAGCACCACTACCACCCAGAGCCAGGGACAGAAGGTTACGATTGTTCTCTGGCATGCTATGGGACAGGCCGAGGCCCAGACCTTTAAGGACCTCATCGCGGAGTTTGAGGTTGAACACCCGAACATTCAGATCGACCTTGAGTACAAGGCCAGTCTTGAGACTGCCCTTAAGGCCGCTATCCCGGCCGGTA
>JALTBN010000029.1 GCA_027075325.1 Thermococcus sp.
ACTCTCGTACTTGGTAAGGCCCAGCTTTTGAAGCTTTTCAATTATTTCCTCTTCCCTCATTATCCAACCCCCAACAAATTTAAGTTCACCGGCTCAAGTTTAATCATCCTTAGTGATACAGGGTGGTCGAAGTGTATAAAATTTTCGGGTTTAAAGAAAGCAAGATCTTTGGAAGGGTGGCGCTCGTCGAGTTTTCTTTTCCATACAATGGGGAAAGTCATGCATACCTACTCGGGAACTTCAATGCATTCAACGAGGGTTCCTTTAGAATGAAACTCGATGGTAATAGGTGGAAAATCAGAATGGAGCTTCCGGAGGGAGTCTGGGGGTATGCCTTTTCCCCTGGGGGCAGGTTTGAGCTCGACCCGGAGAACCCCAGAACGGAAAACTACCGCCGCCCCGCCTACAAGTTCGAGAAGGAGGTAAGCGTGGCGGAGATAGCCGGAGCTGAGGAGGTATATCACTCTCCCGCCCTGCTATACCTGTACTCCTTCGGTGGCAGAACCCACTTCATCCTGCGGGGGAAGAGAAACGTCATCCGCTCAGCCCTGCTAGTTGTCGAGGGCAAGGAAGTCAGGATGCATATGAAGGCCTATGATGAGCCCTTCGAGTACTACGAGACCGTTCTCCCAGGCAGTGGGGGCGAAGTGGAGTACTCCTTACTGGTCGAGAGAGCCTCTGGAGTGGTTGAGGAGTTCGGCCCGTTTAGGGCGGTTCCAAATGAGCTTGAAGCCCCTCCGTGGCCATTGGAGAGCGTCTTCTACCAGATAATGCCCGACAGGTTCGCGATCGGCATCGGGGAGAAGAAGCTGCCGTTGAAGGGCGAGTTCTTCCACGGCGGGGATTTGAAGGGAATTGTTGAGCACATAGACCACCTGGAGAACCTGGGTGTCAACGCCCTCTACCTGACGCCGATCTTTGAGTCCATGACCTACCACGGCTACGACATCGTTGACTATTACCACGTGGCCGGGAGGCTTGGGGGCGACGAGGCCTTTGAGGAACTCCTAGAAGCCCTTAAAGGGAGAGGGATCAAGCTGGTTCTCGACGGCGTCTTCCACCACACGAGCTTCTTCCATCCGTGGTTCCAGGATGTTGTTAAGCGGGGTGAAATGAGCGAGTACAAAGACTTCTACAGGATAACGGGCTTCCCAGTCGTTTCGCAGGAGTTTCTTGAGGCCCTCAACTCTGACCTCCCCTGGATCGAGAAGTACAAAACGCTGAAAAGCTTGAATTGGAACTACGAGGGTTTCTTCTCCGTCTGGCTGATGCCAAGGCTGAACCACGACAATCCTGCGGTGATCAATTTCATGGCCGACGTTATGGAGCACTGGCTCAAAAGAGGGGTAGACGGCTGGCGCCTCGACGTTGCTCACGGAGTTCCCCCGGAAGTCTGGCGCGAGGTCAGAAAGAGGCTTCCCGATGGCGCCTATCTGTTCGGGGAGGTCATGGACGACCCCAGTCTGTACCTCTTCGATGTCTTCCACGGGGTCATGAACTACCCCCTCTACGATCTTCTCCTCAGGTTCTTTGCCTTCGAGGAGATCGACGCGCGAGAGTTTCTGAACGAGCTTGAGCTCCTGAGCGTCCGCTACGGCCCGGCCGAGTACTTCACTTACAACTTCCTCGACAACCACGACACGGAAAGGTTCATCAACCTGGCCGGAAAGGGAAGGTACCTGTGCGCCCTCACTTTTTTAATGACTTATAAGGGTGTTCCTGCCATCTTCTACGGCGATGAAATTGGTCTGAGGAGTTTAGGGGAGGGGATGAGCGCCGGGAGGGCTCCAATGCCCTGGGGTGAGGGGGAGTGGGATGGAGAGATTCTTAAGAGAGCCAGAGAGCTAATTCACTTAAGGCGCTCCTCGGCGGCCCTTCAAAGGGGTGACTTTAGCGTTGTTGGTGTTGGAAAGGAGTGGTTCGCTTATGAGAGGGCTTTGGGGGATGAGAGGGTTCTGGTTGTCATAAACTGCTCCAACAGGAGAGTTAAACTTCACTGGTCTCCGTTGGATAAGGAGATTGAGGTCGCACCAGTTTCGGGGGCTGTGGTGTACAATGATGTCATCCGGGTATGATGGAGTCCTCCCCGGCACATCTGAACAGGGAAGCGCAAGATATATATATCACCATCGATGATACTTAACTGAAAGTCCGATAGGTGATGTAAAATGAGGAAAAACCTGTTTGCACTGCTGTTGATTGGAGTTTTGGTTTTTGGAGTAATGGCCAGCGGCTGCATTGGCGGCGGGGGTACCAATACGAGCACGGGTTCGTCGACTTCCGCTTCTCACAGCACCACTTCCTCCCCAACCAGCTCATCCCACACTACAACAACCACTACCACCACTCAGAGCCAGTCACAGGGTACTACTACAACCACTACGCAGCCTGCTACCACTACGACGAGCACTATTACAACTACCACAACTGCAACCACCACGAGCACCACTACCACCCAGAGCCAGGGACAGAAGGTTACGATTGTTCTCTGGCATGCTATGGGTCAGGCCGAGGCCCAGACCTTTAAGGACCTCATCGCGGAGTTTGAGGTTGAACACCCGAACATTCAGATCGACCTTGAGTACAAGGCCAGTCTTGAGACTGCCCTTAAGGCCGCTATCCCGGCCGGTA
>JALTBN010000030.1 GCA_027075325.1 Thermococcus sp.
GTAAGTTCTTCGTCGTATCCCTTTTCGGTCAAGGATTTCAGGTATTCTGAAATCTCCTTTTCTCTCTTTTCTACCCTTTTTCCAAACTTTCCTTTTCTAAAGACAAAGGAGCTAAAGAGTCCGTAATCAGGGATTTTTTCGGCAAGCTCCCTCTCTTTCCGGGAAAGGAATGCCTGAAAGTTAGGAACAACTCTCCCTAAAGCGTCGTAAGTTTTAACGGGAAAGTCTTTCAGGTCAAGCCCCGAAACCTTTAAAACGGCAAGGGAGTTTAAAATAAAGGGAGCCCTTAAAGAAAGCTGGTTTAAAACGTCCAAGACGTTAGCAGTTCTGAAAACTAAAGCTCCTTTTCTTCCCGAAAGGTAAAAAGCCACGAGAGACGTTAAGGTCTTTCCGCCCCTCATCTCCCAGCCGAGAAGGACGCTCTCTCCCTTTTCTAAAAGCCCCGCAATTCTTAAAGCCTCTTTTGCCTGATGTTCTTTCAGAGTAAGGCCCTTTACCAGAACTTCCTCTAAAGGCCTATCCTTCCTCAGAAGGTAGAGAGCTCTCTCTGCGTTTTCTTTTCCCTCTTTAGGGAGAGAGAGTTTTAAAGCCCTTAAAAGTCCCTCTTTCAGCCTTTCCCTGAAAACTTCTCTTTCTTCGGACGGGGGGATTTTTGTTTCAGGCCTTATTCCCAAAAGGTCGTAAAACTCCTTAACGGAAATAGGAACCGTGCAGTAGGGAACGCCGTTTTTGTCCGTTAAAGCTACAGCGGGAGAATAACCTATAACCGTTTCTTCCGTTCCCGGCAGAACTTCAAGTTTCCCCTGAACAATCACAAGGTCTGCCTTTTCAAGGAAAGATGAATCGGCATAAGGAGAAAGAACCTCTTTTACTTTCTCCGTTAAAGGAAACACTCTCCTGTAGGAAGAAAGCTTTACAAGGCCCGTCCCGTAAGGAGACAAGCCCTTCTTCCCTTTGAGTTCTTCCTCTATCCTCTCCCGTGAAAAGGAAGGTCTGGGAGCTTTCCCCGGGTAGAACGGGAAAAACCTCGGGTCTGTTACCATCTATTCCCCCATAAGGAGTTTTTTGTTCTGTCTCACCTGCATAAGGGCGTCTCTCAGTTCTTCCCTGTCAAACAGGCCCGTTGATAAAAAGTCCTTTTCCGTAAAGTTCTTAAAAAACTCAAGCTGGTAGGCGGCCGATACGGCAAAGGAGATACAGCCGAGTTTTAAAGAGTTCTGGTAGGTTACTATCTGGGAAAACTCTCCTTTTAAAAGCAGGCTCCTTATGTTGGGAGCTTCGGCGTTTAAGTATTCGTGGAGTATTATCTTCCCCTTCCCTTCGGGCGGGTCAAACATTCTTATTCCCAGAACGCCTATCAGGGTTTTACCGATAACCCTCATAACGCTTTCCCTTTTGCCTGCACTTATAAGTCCCTGAAGTCTTTCCAGAGTATCCTTTGGAGACTCCGTGTGGAGAGTCGCTATAACTACGTGTCCCGTGTCGGCCGCCTGTGCAAGGGCTTCTACCGTTTCCTCGTCCCTTACCTCTCCGACAAAAATTACGTTCGGGTTCTGCCTCATTGCAGACTTTAAGCCCCTTGCGAAAGTGGGAGTGTCTATCCCGACTTCCCTCTGGGTTATCTCTCCCACGTCCGGGTAGAGCCTGTACTCAATCGGGTCCTCAAGGGTAATGACGTTGTAAGGCCCTTTAAGTATCTCCTTTATGAGAGCCGCAGTAACAGTTGACTTACCCGAACCCGTGGGACCTATAACAAGATAAAGCCCGCCAAGGTTTGAACGGAGCCTTTTAAAAACAGGATTTACAGACAGGGGAGTCAAAAAGTAGTCCTTTACAGTCCACCTGTGCTCCTTTAACCACCTCAAGGTAACCAGAAGATTTTTTCCGTCGTCGTACCTTCCTGCGTTAACCCTAAAACGGTATTCCTTGACTCCGTCCTTCTCCTTAATCGTAAAAGCATATCCGCCGTCAAGGTCTGTTAAATCGTCAAAGTTCAGCCCCCTTGCTTCAGCTACGCTCCTTGCTATCTCCTCTCCGGCTTTCCTGAAGTCTTCTTCCGTAAGCTCCCTTCCACCTATCTTAAGACCTTTCAGTCTCTTTATCCTTTTAGATGAGATAACGTAAATCTTCCCGCCTTTTAAAACCACGTCAGAAAGTCCCGGGACCGTCTTAACAGCCCCGTAGAGAACGTAAGGTGCGATTTTTCCCATTTCACCTCTCCTTTTCAGGATTTTGGATTCTTATCGTCTAAATTCCCGATTCCTATTTTTAAAACTCAAAAGTTAAACAGAAGGAGAATTGCCGTCCGAAAGACCGTTTTCCGATTCTCCCAATTCGGGAGTTAAGAGTTCTTCCTTCCGTCTTACCTCCCTCACTACTTGCGCCGCTAAAGAGTTGGCAACGTTTTCCCAGATTTCGTGATACTCCATTCCGTTTCTGATTTCTCCTCTGTCTAAAAGTGCTCTTACCCTCTCCGGAGATATTCCGAGCCTTTTAAGGAGAATTTCCCTTCCTTTTTCCTGTCCGGAACGCTTGAGTTCTTCTACAAGTTCTTTCTCTCCCATTTCCTTGAGCTTTTCGGCATTGACGGTTACGACTAAAGCCTTTGAAGCGTCACTTGAAAAGAGAGTTACTTTAAGGTCGTGGGGATTGACAATATTGTAAACTTCCCTTTCTATTTCCTCAAAAGGTATTTCTCCCACCTTGTCAAGGAGTTCTTCCTTCTCCGTTCCCGTTAAAAGCAGGGAAAGTTTCTCCCTTGCCTTTTCCGTCTCCCCTTTCTCAAGGAGTTCTTTAGCCTCTTTCAGGATTTCGGAAGGCTCAACCAGGGTTTCTTCCCTCTCAAGTCTGGTAAGAAGGAAGGCGTCTTTTACGTCAAACCTTACTCCCGTAACGTCGTAGATAGTCCTCTTTATCTCCTCGTCTATCTCGTTGGGCGAAAGGTATAAGAGCCTGTCCGCCTCTCTCCTTAAGCCTTCCTGGAAAAGGTGGTAGTGTGCCTCTGCATAGCCGCTCTGCCACGAACGGAGAAGGGCAAACCAGAGAGATACTACGGCTATCGGAAACTTGAAAGGATTAACGGGAGAAATCTCTCCCATAGAAAGGGCATACTGCTCCCACCTTTTGGCACTCTGGGAGAGTTCTCCAAGGTATTTCTCTATGCAGTCACGGAACCTCGTCCCGGGGCTCATCTTCCACCTGTCGGGCGGATAGGTAGCCTCCCTTAAACACTCGTAAAGCTTTACTCCTGCGGTGTTAAGGGAGAGTCCTACCGCAAACAGACCTCTCCTTGTCCCGTCAAGGAGAATCCTCATTCCGTTTTTCTTCTCCCTGTCCATTCTCTCCGTAACCTTTTCGGAAAGGAAAAGGCTTACGGGAACTTTCTTTAAGAGCTTTCTCGCATAGGTAAGGTAGGCAACGTCCCTCATCATCTTGAGATATTCGCCGTTAGAGAGCGGATACTTTTCCACCGTCCTTTCAAGCCTTCTCTGGTAGTATTCCCTAAGAACCGTCCTTACAGACTTTACGATTTCACTTTCAGGGCTGACTCCGAGAACCTGTGCTATCTCCTCGTCGCTTATGGACTTTAAAGGAAGTTTCCCAGACCTTGCCCTCTCCTTTAAGACGTCAAGGTTAAAAACGCTTACGGCGTCGTCAACAAAAGAAGGGTTCTTAAGCCCCCTGAGTTTTGACTCTAAGGAAAAGTAGTCGTTCATCAGGTTGTAGGTAAGCTCTCCGTATTCTCCTTCTGCGGTTATGTTTTTAGTGCTTTTCTTCTTTTCTATTTCTTCTCTGAGCTTCCTCTTAAGGAGCTCAATTCCCTTTTTCGCATCGTCCGTCCCGAAAAACCTCTTTACGGGAAGAAACAGGGGATACAGGTAAACGTTCTTTGCATCTTCTTCTATCCCTTTTAGGGCTTTTTCGTACTCTTCAGCCTCCCTGAGAATTTCCTTTGCCCTTAAAAGAACGGCATAAGGCTCCTTCCTTCTTGCAACGTAATCGTTTATAATTTCCTTAAGGGTTTTTAAGTCTTCTTCTAAGATTATCTTTCGCTTTTCCTTTAGTCTCGCCCTTTTAAGGGCGTTTTCTAAAGCCTTTTTCAGTTCTTCGGGGAGCTTATCTTTAAAAGCCTTGTAGTAGTCCGTAAAGGCTTCGTAAAGGAGAGCTCTCTTAAAGTAGTCTGCCTCTCCTACTTCCCTCGCAAGTTCTGTAAGCAAAATGTCCTGAAAGAACCACCTCTTTAACTCCCAGACCATTCTGACGTTGGTGTTGAGCCTTGCAGACGCCCATTCGGCAAGGGGTAAATAAAGCTTTTCCCACTTCTGCCTGTAAAAATCCCACATTTTTGAATGAACGTTCGGGAAAAGCTCCTTGAGATACTCCCAGTCAAGGTTTTTATCTATCCTGTATTCGTGATACTTTGACTTATAGTCGTTTTGAAGAAGTCCCAAAACCTTCATAGCCTTTTGATGGAGAGCTTCATATTCGCCCAGAATCTTTCCCAGAGCAAGGTTCAGGTGGGGATTCTTAAAAGGCCTGTTTATCGTCTCCAAAACTTTTACGGCTGAAGGGTTCATAAGCTCTTTCGTGTGCTGGTGGTATTCTTCCCAGCCTTCCCTGACCTTTTTGAGTCTTTCTTCTCTCCACTCCAGAACGTCGTTTACGGCTTTAAAAAGGCGTTTCTTTTCTTCAATCTTTTTTAGGATTTCATCTCTTTTCTCCGGAGAGGCGGAGTTAATCTTTTCCTCTAAGTCTGCTATCTCCCTTTCCAGCATTTGGCCAACGTCGTTTAACTCCTCTATCCAGCCAAGGTTCCTGAACTTGGGACTTAAAGGAGACAGGTAAAGGAGAGCCTTTAACCTCTGTATGTACCCGTCGTCCGTTAATCCCGTAAAGTATCTTTCTCCTTTAAAGGGCTTGTAGTCCGTAAGTCCTTTTATCTCAGGCCATTCAGGGAAGGTTGCGTAAGGGGGCTTTCTCACTATCGGAGCAAGTTTCTCCTTCCCTTTTCGCAGGTTATCTATAACCTTTTCAAGGTCAACCTCTCCTAGCCCTTTCTTAAGGTATTCCAGAATTTTGTCCTCTCCCGTAACTCCAAAAAACCTGTTAAGCCAGTTCCTTGAATCCCAGGTCTCAAAGATGGGGAGTTTCTCCTTAAACGATTCGGCCTTGAGTTCTTGGATTTCCTTTTTTCGCCTTTGTAATTCTCTCTGCCCAACGTTCTGAAGAATCTCTCCCATTTCAAGCTCTCCTTTTCCGTTCTGTTCTTTAAAGGAATTTATCAAAAACAGGCAGACTTTCTCATTTCTCCCATCAGCGCCATTCTTTCAGGGAGGGGAAGTTTAAGTGCTCTCCTTAAAAGAACCGGTATTGACTCAGGAGAGATTCTCCGCTCCTTAAAAGGAAAATCCCACAAAAGGGCCCGTATTGTCTCCTCTACCCTTTCTCTGGATTCTTCCACCTTCCTTTTGATTCTTCCCTCAAGGTCTCTTTTTAGCTCTCTGATAAACTCCTCAAGGTCTTTTTCGCTGAGCTCCCTTAAAAGGAGCACTATCCCTGTGAGTTTTGCCGTGTTGACTGCAAGTAAGTTCTCATAAGGAACGGGAACTTTTTTCAGGTTTGCAAGGTCAAGGATTTCCTCTAAAGAGACTTTCTTTACCAGAAAATAAAGGTCAACAAGGTCTTTAACCTCTACCCTCCCCTCAAAAGCCGCCACTTTGTTGACGGCTATGTTTTTTAAGGTGTCAAGGTAAAATCCCTTGAAAGGTCTGGGTTTCTCAGCAGGATTGTCAAAGGCAAGGTCAACCTTTAAAGTCCCTTCCTTAAAGTGAACAAGGAGCCTTCCAAAGGTGGGAGAGGAATGTTTAATCTCTACCCTATAGCCAAGGCTCTCTACAAGGTCGGCAACCTTTAAAACGGCCGTGCTTACTTTTTCCGTTTCTGTGAACAGACAAAGGTCGTCAGATAGCCTGTGATTCAGGTAGAACCTTGAAAGTGCAGTCTCTCCAGTTAGGTAAAAGGCACTCCCGAAGCACTCTCCTGCGGCATTGAGTATCCTATCCTGAACGGGATACAGAACCTCTTTGTAGTATCCTGCCTCTTGGGGCGTTGCCGACCTGAACATACTTTCCACGTTCCTATAATCTCAAGCCTCTGTGGTTTCCAAGTTCCTTTTCCATTTTCTCGTAGAAATCCATAAGCCTTGCGGCACTCCTCAAAAGGTCTGTATCCGTCAGCAGGTCGTCTTTTGAAAACAGGTCGGCATACAGAGGTATGAGGTCGTATATGTCGTCCCTTGAACGAAAAAGAGAAAACAACTGCCTTTTAAGTTCAGGTAGGAGCTCGCTGTAATATTTCTCAACTATAAATCCAATATCGTAAAGGTCTCTTGCAGTAACTCTTTCCCTTAATGCTTTAAGTTTCTGTGCGAAAAGGTCGTTGACATTGTGAACGTCAAGGTAGTCTGCTATCTCAAAGGGATTATAAGGTGAACCATTCTTTACTGCGTTCCGAATTTTTCTGGTCTTTATCCACTTCTTCCAAGGTTCTCTCTCAAGGAGTCTGAGACGCAGAGGTTCATAATCTCCTCCCTTGTTATAGCGAAGCCACCTCTTGAAAAGCTCCAGCTCCTCTCCTTTAAGGGCTGGTCTTAAGAGCGTTTCTACCTTTTCCTCTATCTCTCTTTCTTCCTCGTCTGTAAAGTTAAAGTATTCAACTCTGTTAACAGGAACTTTTCTCTTGAACCTGATTTCGTAGAACAGGTAGTCAAGGAACGCCCTTACGGGATTTGCCACCTCTCTGCCTTTCTCCCTTACGACTCCAAAGTCTCCCGCCCAGTTTCTAACTTCCTCCGGATACTCCCTGTTAAAGTCGTAGGCAAAGGAGTGCCAGTCTGCACCGTGGTAGTTGAGAGCTTCAATCCCTGTTAGGTAGTAGAGTTTCACAGGCATTTGAATTCTCCTTAAGAAGACGGAAAATTATCATCACGTTCGCCAAGTCCAACCTTTTCCCACTCTACCATTTCCACAGCTCCTCAAGTTCTTCGTTCCTGAACCGTGGTTTTATGTTCTTCTCGTAGTAGTCTTTAAGCTCCTCAAGAGTTATTCCGTATCTGGTACAGAAGTCCGAAACGTATTCGGAAGGAACCTCTGAAAAGAATACCTCTACCTGTTCCCATTCCGGATAGGTCTCAGGAAACTTCCCGCTTTTCAGAATCTCTGCAAGTTTTTCTTCCGTCATAAGACGGTTTTCCCTGTAAGCACAGTTAACCGTTATCAGAGCAGGGTGCATTCCTTTTCTCCTTCTCAAGCTCCTTGAAAGTCTCTACAAAGGCTCTGTTTTCCTCTATCCATTCCCTCCAGAGAAACTCTCCTTTAAGGTCTATGACTTCTTTAGGCATTCCTACACCTCTGGGCTTTGGCGTTCCTGTTCTTTTAAAATCTCTCTCATAAACTCTGCAAAAGCTGATAAACCTTTAAGGTCATCTTCAGTTAGCTGGTAAACCTCTTTTCCCCTTACTTCTTCCCAGAACGCTATGTGGTCTTTCAAAAGTTCAAGGTTTGTCATATTCTTCTCCCTTGTCTCTTACCTTCCCCTACCGTAAATTTCTTCGTCCATAGCCGTTAAGGTTTCTGCTATCCTATGCCTTATCTCCCACTTGCTCTCCCTGTATTCGTACTCTCCCTTCTTGAGACGCCTGTCTATGTGGTCTCTGATTTGGTCTCTGGTTTTTTCGGCTTCAAACATAATAAGGGCTTTAGTCCTGCCTATTGCACCACCCACTCCTCTGGCAAGCTCTCTCAAGTCTTCGTGAATCTCTCCCTTAAGCTCCTCCTTCTTCTCCCCCACCTCTTTCTTGATTTCCTCTTTAGCCTCTGCAATCTCCCTCTCAAGTCTTGCTAAGACCGTTTTGGGATAAACTTCTTTCATCAGGAACTCCATATAGCCCTTGAAAATCTCTCTAAGGGTTTCTTCGGGAACCTTCTCTACCCAGCCCCAGATTTCAGGACGCCTTTCAAAGTCCAGCTTGAGAGCGTTTACAAGGTCGTCCTCGTAGGCAAGGAGAGTGGAGTCAGCACAAGAACGTAAAGCTTCACGAAATGATTCAATAAGGATTTCTTTGAGTTTGCTATCCATAGCTCCCTCCAATTAGCGATTTATGGTTCCATTATGAACTCTTCCAATTAACTCCCACTTTTCCCTTTAATCTTATTCCGCCGTTTTAGGTAACTCCAGAGGGTAGAGTACGGAACTCCGATAATCTTCGCTATTGAGGAAACAGATACCCCCTTAGAAAGGAACTCATCTATCTGGTCTCTGTATTGATCAAGCTTTGATGAGAAGCTCCCTTTGGGGCGTCCTAACTTCTTTCCTTCTGCTTTTCTCCTTGCTAAAGCCTCTCTAGTCCTCTGTGAAATGAGCTCCCTCTCTATCTCTGCGGCAATAGAGAAAGCCATAGCAAAGACCTTACTGTGCAGGTCGTCTTTTAGAACCTGATTGTTCTTAACAACGTGGAGCTCCACCCCCTTGCGAAGGAGAATGGAGAGGAGCTCCATTATCTCCAGCATAGACCTACCGAGGCGGGAGAGCTCTGCAACTATCAGAACGTCGCCTTTCTGGAGCTCCCCTATAAGTTTCCCGAGTTCTCTGTCTTTCCAGCTCTTTCTAC
>JALTBN010000031.1 GCA_027075325.1 Thermococcus sp.
GGGTCAATGCCGAGCTCTTTTGCCTTGAGAACCCTTCTCATAATCTTTCCGCTTCTCGTTTTTGGAAGCTTGTCAACAAATTCAATTTCAGATGGAACGGCAAGGGCTCCGAGCTCCATCTTAACGTGGTACTTAAGGTCTTCAACAAGTTTTTCAGAAGCAGAATATCCTTCCTTAAGGATTACAAAAGCCTTAATGCTCTCACCCTTAACGGGATCCGGTTTTCCTATAACGGCAGCCTCTGCAACTGCCGGGTGGGAAACGAGGGCCGACTCAACTTCCATTGTTCCAATTCTGTGACCGGAGACGTTTATAACGTCATCTGCACGGCCTAAAATCATTATGTAGCCGTCTTTATCTTTAACTGCAACGTCGCCGGCCGTGTAGCAGTTGGGAATCGTGTTCCAGTACTGCTCGTACCTTTCGGGGTTCTTCCAGATTGTCCTCATCATGGAAGGCCACGGATACTTAACTACTAAGAATCCGCCCTTATCAACTTCAACGGGGTTTCCTTCCTTGTCAACAACGTCTGCAATAACGCCGGGAACGGGCTTTCCGGCTTTTCCGGGCTTCATGGGAAGGCTGTCTATGGTTGTAATCATCACAGCTCCCGTTTCTGTCTGCCACCAGGTATCAACTATCGGGCACCTCTCCTTACCGATTACCCTGTAGTACCAGAGCCATGCTTCAGGGTTTATAGGCTCACCAACGGAACCTAAAAGCCTTAAAGAAGAGAGGTCATACTTGTTTGGCCACTCCTCTCCTGCCCTCATGAACATTCTTATTGCGGTAGGAGCAGTGTAGAAGATGTTTACGCCGTACTTTTCAACGATCCTCCACCAGCGGCCGTAGTCGGGGTAGTTGGGAGCTCCCTCCGCAATCACCTGAGTAGCTCCGGCAACGAGGGGGCCATAAACGATGTAGCTGTGGCCTGTTATCCAGCCAGGATCTGCAGTGCACCAGAAGACGTCGTCGTCTTTTAGGTCAAAGACGGTCTTCATTGAATAGTAGGTTCCAACCATGTAACCGCCGGTTGTATGGAGAACACCTTTAGGCTTACCGGTTGAACCGGAAGTGTAGAGGATAAAGAGGGGATCTTCGGCATCCATAACTTCAGGCTCGCAGTAGTCTAAGTGGCCGTCCATGAACTCGTAGAAGTCAACCTCCTTTTCTCCAATCAGGTCAACCTTTGGCTCAAGCCTCCTTAAAACAACAACCTGCTCAACGAATGGCAGGTCTAATATGGCCTCATCAACAATTCTTTTAAGGGGAATAGCCCTTCCACGCCTTATTGTTACATCGGCGGTTATAACCATTTTTGCTTCTGCGTCCTCAATCCTGTGGCGGAGGGCTGGAACGCTGAAGCCTGCATAGACAACCGAGTGGATTGCCCCTATACGGGCACAGGCAAGCATTGCAACAACCTGCTCAACAACCAAGGGCATGTAGATAACTACCCTGTCTCCCTTTTTTATCCCGGCAGCTTTCAGGGCGTTGGCGAATTTATTAACGAGCCTGTAGAGCTCCCCGTAGGTTACAACCCTCTCGTTCCCAAGCTCATCTTCCCAGAAGAAGGCAACTTTATTTCTTTTTCCGTTTTTAACGTGGCGGTCTAAAGCGTTAACAGTTATGTTTGTTTTCCCTCCAACGAACCACTTGGCGTAGGGGTAGTTCCACTCAAGGACCTTCTCCCACTTCTCGTACCAGAAGAGCTCCTCGGCAACTCCTGCCCAGAACTTTTCCGGGTCTTCAAGGAACCTCTTGTACTCCGCCTCGTAGTCCTTGACGTTTGCCTTCTCTACAAACTCTTTCGGCGGCTCAATAACGAGCTCTTTCTTCAGCAGATGGTCAAGCTTTTCCTCTGCCATACCTACCTCCTCTATTTGGTTATGCCGTTTTTGACTCAGTTAGAACGGTCTTAAATCCGACGTACATCGCCAGAGCTCCACACAGTATCCCTTCCCAGCCGGCAAAGTGTTTTATGGCGGAGCTCCCCGTAAAGTCTCCAAGGGCTAATAGGAAAAAGAGAATCCATAAGGTTATAAAGACAGCTTGAATATCCCAGCCGTGTTTTGTAACGTAGAGAACCACCCACAGGAGGAAAGTGAAAATCCCCCAGATTGTTAGATAGGCAACTACTGCTCCCTTATCCGGTGGATTCCACCAGCCCCACTTTGACATTAGAAGAAGGAAAACAAGGGTTTCCCAGAAAAGGCCGTAGGATGAGAAGGCGAGAGCTCCAAAGGTATTTCCTTTTTTAAACTCAAAGATACCTGCAATTACCTGGGCAAGTCCTCCGTAGAAGATTCCCATAGCAAGGATCATCGTTCCAAGGCCAAAGAGCCCCGCATTGTGAAGATTTAAAAGAACAGTTGTCATACCAAAGGCGAAAAGGCCTAAAGGTGCAGGGTTTGCAATCTTCCCCTCCATAACGCCTCCTCCTCTAATTTTATTACCAGTTGTAGATGGCAGACATCATGAACCTCTCACCGTGCTCAACATCTCCCTTGTAGAGGGTCTCCTGATGGTCCCACTCAGCTCCAAGGGAGACGTTTGGTGCAAGGCTGTAAATGACGTTTCCAAATGCCCTCCAGTTCTTCTCGTATGTTCCCG
>JALTBN010000032.1:0-6429 GCA_027075325.1 Thermococcus sp.
CAGGCCGAGGCCCAGACCTTTAAGGACCTCATCGCGGAGTTTGAGGTTGAACACCCGAACATTCAGATCGACCTTGAGTACAAGGCCAGTCTTGAGACTGCCCTTAAGGCCGCTATCCCGGCCGGTAAAGGCCCTGACCTCTTCATCTGGGCCCACGACTGGATTGGAAAGTTCGCGGAGGGCGGACTCCTCAAGCCCATAGACCAGTACGTTGAGAGTGATGCGGATTATCTCAACAACCTCCTCCCAATCGCGAGGGACGCTATGCAGTACAAGGGGCACTACTACGGTGTTCCCTTTGCCGCCGAGACCATGGCGCTGATTTACAACAAGGACCTGGTCAAGAACCCGCCCAAGAACTTTGACGAGATGAAGCAGATCATGGAGCAGTACAACGACCCGAACAACGGGAAGTACGGAATAGCCTCCCCCGTTGATGCTTACTCCATCTCCGCATGGACTCAGGCTTTCGGCGGTTACTACTTCGACGACAAGACCGAGACCCCTGGACTCAACGATTCCAGGACTGTTGAGGGCTTCCAGTTCTTCTTCAACAACATCTGGCCCTACATGGCCCACACAACTGACGCGAACGCCCAGGTTAGCATCTTCACCGATGGGAACGCTCCTTTCCTCGTTGACGGCCCGTGGATAATCTCGAACATAAGGGACGCTGGCGTCAACTTTGGCGTTGAGCCCCTCCCGCCGATAGTCAAGGACGGTCAGACTTACTATCCGAGGCCCTACGCAGGTATTAAGCTGATTTACGTTACAGCGAACGCTCCGGACGAGAAGATGCAGGCCATCTGGACCTTCCTCAAGTGGTTCTCTGGCACCGATGACGTTGCCATTACACTTGCCCTCCAGAACGGCTACGTTCCGGTTCTCAAGAGCGTTGCAAACAACACGGACATCACGAGTGATCCGGTTCTCAGTGCTTACATGGAGGCCCTTCAGCACGCTTACCTGATGCCGAAGAGCGTTAAGATGGCTGCTGTCTGGGGTCCGGTTGGTCAGGCTATCACTGACATCATTGGCGGCAAGAAGAGCATTGAGCAGGCCCTCCAGGACGCCCAGCAGGACATACTCAAGGCCATAAACAGTGGCTGAGTCCCCTCTTCTTTTTTTACTTGATTATGAGAGAGGTGATAAAATGAAGAAGAGCACGGCCGCGGCAATGGCGCTCATCCTGCCGGGAATCGTGGCGTTCCTGTTCTTCAACATCTACCCCATACTCTACTCCATATATATAGCCTTCACGAACGCACAGCTCGGAAACTTTCCGATTCAAACTCCAAACGCTCCCCCCCTTAAATTCACGGGTCTCGACAACTTCAGGTGGGCCCTCAACGACTCAGGCTTCCGCTCCGCCTTTCTCTGGACGTGGATATTCGTGGCGACGAGCGTTACCCTCAAGGTTCTCGCCGGAATCATACTCTCTGTGCTCTACAACAGCAAGTACGTCATTGGAAAGTCCGTGTACAGGGCCCTTCTGATAATCCCCTGGGCGCTTCCGCTCCTCTTCTCGATAACCGTCTGGAGGTTTATGCTTGACCCGGTTCTCGGCCCCGTAAACATATTCCTGCGCGATATAGGGGTCTCCACTCCACCGGACTGGATTAACGATGCCTTCTGGGGCTTTATAGCCCTGAACATCATTGAGGTGTGGCTGGCTTACCCCTTCATGATGACGGTCATAACCTCCGCCCTCCAGTCGGTGCCGGACATCCTCGTGGAGGCGTCCATCATAGACGGTGCCAATTACTGGCAGAGGCTCACCAGAATAGTCATCCCCATAGTCAGCAAGCCCATAGCCTTCGCAACAATACTGACGAGCGCGGCCAGCTTCCAGTACTTCCTCGTGCCGTTCCTCTACAACGGCTCCCTGTTCCAGGACAGGTTCCTTCTCCTCTACGGTTACCAGAAGGCATTCGGTTCCTCAATACCGCACTACGGTAGGGCAGCGGCGGTTCTGTTCATAGCCACCATCGTCCTTGCCGTGTACATGTACATCAGCATGAAGATAACCAAACTCCAGGAGGGTGCCAGCTGATGAAGTGGGATATCCATCTCTCTGCAAAGAGCAAACACGACCTCTGGAAGAGTGTAGCAGTCACCCTCTTGGCGCTCCTGGTTATGGGGCTCATACTCTTCCCGGTCTACTACATGTTCATTGTTTCACTGAAACCCGTGGGAACACTGGCGTCGTCATCGATTGAGCTCGTTCCCCATCACGCCACGCTTGAAAACTACAGGGAGGTTCTCATAGGGCACGATGAGGTCACCGTTAAGTCGAAGGTCTTCAACCTCTCCGCTTCTCAGGGCAAGCTCTTCGGCAACGGGTTCACCGTGGAGTTCACAAATGGGAACGTCTGGGGTAAGTCCCTCATAAGAACACAGTTCAACCTCAAATACGTGAGCGACCTGAACGTCAGGGGAGCTAACAAGACCAATAGGAACGGGCAGGTCGTTTACGTCAACGGGAAGAGCGCTTCTATGAGAGCTAAGGAGATAAACTCAAACATGGGAGTTATCGGCGCGTACCTGAGTGCTGAGAAGGTCACCATCACAGTTGAAGGCTCTGGAACAGCCGGACTTTCCCTCAATGGCTTCCAGAAGGTCGGAAACAACACTTACGTTGGTACCAACGTTGACTCCCTCAGGCTTCCGGGAAGGGTCAGGATGGACATTGGAAAGGGAACGTTCACCACTCAGGACTTCTTCATCCTGATAGTGAACCACGCCGGAGGAGGCTTCTTCGGCTACCTCAAGAGAAGCCTCATAATAGCCACTCTAACCGTTATACTGACACTGATATTCGTCGTTCCAGCGGCCTACGCGTTCTCCAGGCTCAGGTTCTTTGGAAGGGAGCACGTGCTCTACTTCTACCTCATGTTCACGCAGGTCTCAGGAGGTCTCGGAATAGCGGGGCTGGTTGCCCTCTACGGTATGCTCGTGAAGCTTCACCTGACGAACAACATATACGTCCTGCCGTTCATCTACGCGGCCGGCAGTGTTCCCTTCAACACTTGGCTCCTTAAGAGCTACCTTGACTCAATAAGCACCGACTTCGACGAGGCGGCACTGGTTGACGGGGCGGGCTACCTGCAGATCATATGGCACGTCCTCCTCCCAATGGCCCTTCCAGGTATAGCTACAGTGTCCATCTTCGCCTTCATCGGGGGATGGACGGAGCTTATTGTGGCCAACCTGCTCCTCAACCAGAACAACTACCCACTCACCGTGTGGTTGTACAGCATGCTCAACGACCTCAGAAACGTCTCATGGAACCAGTTCTCTGCAGCGGCGCTTCTCTTCGCCCTACCGGTCTTCATACTCTTCCTTCTCGCCCAGAACTACATCAGGAGCGGACTGACTGTTGGAGGTCTCAAGGAGTGAGCTTTCTTTTATTCCTTTTTCATCACATTTAACCCGATTAACTTAACAGTTGGAGGTGTTGAGTTTGAAAAACTGGATGAAGGCTGCAATGGGCGTCCTAATCGTCGGCCTCGTGGCCTTTAGCGTGTTCAACGTTGGGTTTGCCAGGGCTGACAACGAGCCGAAGCCCCTGAATGTTATAATCGTGTGGCACCAGCATCAGCCCTACTACTACGATCCGATACAGGGAGTGTACACGAGGCCGTGGGTTAGGCTTCACGCGGCCAACGACTACTGGAAGATGGCATACTACCTGAGCCAGTATCCAGACGTCCACGCCACCATCGATCTCTCCGGCTCACTCATAGCTCAGATAGCTGACTACATGCATGGAAAGAAGGATACGCTTCAGGTGATCAGCGAGAAGCTCGCCAATGGAGCACCCCTCAGCGTTCAGGATAAGTGGACGATGCTCCAGGTCCCAGGCGGCTTCTTTGACTCGACAATCCCCTGGAACGGGGAACCGGTTACAGACCAGAACGGAAATCCAATAAGAAAAACCTGGAAGCGCTATACGGAGCTCAAGGACAAGCTCCTCAATGCCCAGAAGAAGTACGCCAACCTGACGGCAGAGGAGCAGAAGTATGCCATAGTCAACGAGTTCACGGAACAGGACTACATAGATCTGGCGGTTCTTTTCAACCTCGCCTGGCTTGACTACAACTACATCGTAACCCACCCCGAACTCAAGGCAATCTACGATAAGGTAGACACTGGAGGGTACACCCCCGACGACCTCCAGACCGTCCTCAACGCCCAGAACTGGCTCCTCAACCACACCTTCGAAGAGCACGAGAAGATAAACTACCTGCTCGACCCGAACAGGGGCAACGTAGAGGTCACGGTCGTTCCATACGCTCACCCGATTGGCCCCATACTATGCGACTTTGGCTGGGAAAGCGACTTCGATAACCAGGTGAAGAAGGCGGACGAGCTTTACAAAGAGTACCTCGGCAACGGGACGGTTACTCCAAAGGGTGGCTGGGCCGCAGAATCGGCCCTCAATGACTACGCCCTTAAGATACTGGCTGAGAACGGCTGGCACTGGGTCATGACAGACCAGATGGTGCTCCAGAAGATGGGCATCCCCAACACCGTTGACAACTACTACCACCCGTGGGTGGCCGACTTCAACGGCACCAGGATATACCTCTTCCCGAGGAACCACGACCTCAGCGACCGTGTTGGCTTCCGCTACGGTGGGATGAACCAGAAACAGGCCGTTGAGGACTTTGTGAACGAACTCCTCAAGATTCAGAAGCAGAACTACGACGGCTCACTCGTCTACGTGGTGACGCTCGATGGTGAGAACCCGTGGGAGAACTACCCATACGACGGCAAGCTGTTCCTTACAAATCTGTACGAGAAGCTCACGGAGCTCCAGAAGGAGGGGCTCATAAGGACGGTTACTCCGACCGAGTACATCCAGCTCTACGGGGACAAAGCCAAGGAGCTCACCCCGAAGGAGATGAAGTACCTCGACCTCCAGGACCACGTTGACGCGCTCACTAAGGCCCAGAGCCTCGGAGACCTTTACGACATGGCCGGGGTTACCGGTGAGCACCAGTGGCCGGAATCAAGCTGGATTGATGGAACCCTCTCCACCTGGATAGGTGAGCCTCAGGAGAACTACGCGTGGTACTGGCTTTATAATGCCAGAAGTGCCCTCTACAGTCAGAAGGACAAGCTCACAATGGCCCGGTGGGAGAACGCCCAGGAGTACCTTATGAGGGCAGAGGGAAGCGACTGGTTCTGGTGGTACGGCAAGGATCAGGACAGCGGTCAGGACTACACCTTCGACCGCTACTTCAAGGACTACCTCTACGAAATGTACAGAATTGCCAACATGAGCGCCCCCGACTACCTCTACGGCAACTACTACCCCGACGGCCAGCCCTACATAACCAGGGCCCTCGACGGTCTGAAGGAAGGGGAAACCAAAACATACTCAAGCCTCTCCCCGCTGGCCAGGAACGTAAGCGTCTACTTTGACGGTGACGGCCTCCACTTCGTCCTGAACGGAAACGTGAACGAGTTCGAGGTGAGCATCTGGGAGCCGAACAGAAACGTTGGAAACACCTTCACGCTCCTACAGGATAAGCCGAAGGAGCTCCGCTACACTATATTCCCGTTCTCTGCCGACAGTGTTGGCCTCATGATAACGAAGCACGTTGTCTTCAGGAACGGAACCGCCATCCTCTACAACGCCACGGATTATGAGAACTCCAAGCCCATAGCCAACCTAACATCATCCGCGGAGAATGGAGAGATAACCGTAACCGTTCCCTTTGATGACCTGGAGAGCCCGAGCGACTTCTACTTTGCCGTTTCGACCGACAGGAACGGAAGCCTCGAAGTGATAAGCACTCCGGTTGAGCTCAAGCTCCCGGTTCAGGTCACCGGTTCGGTAATCGCGGACATCACGGATCCGGAGGGTGATGATCATGGGACCGGGAACTACACTTACCCGACCGATGCAGTCTTCAAGCCCGGAGTCTTCGACCTGCTCCGCTTCAGGATGCTTGAGCAGACCGACGACTACGTCATGGAGTTCTACTTCAGGAACCTCGGTGACAACCCGTGGAACGGACCCAACGGCTTCAGCCTCCAGATAATCGAAGTCTACCTCGACTTCAAGCAAGGAGGAAACACGTCCGCGATAAAGATGTTCCCCGATGGGCCCGGTGCCAACGTCAACCTTGATCCGGATCATCCGTGGGATGTGGCCTTCAGAATCGCTGGCTGGGATTACGGGAACCTCATCGTCCTTCCAAACGGCACCGCCATACAGGGCGAAATGAAGATTTCAGCGGATCCGACAAAGAACGCCATAATCGTCAAAGTCCCCAAGAAGTATATCCAGATAAACGAGGACTACGGCCTGTGGGGAGACGTTCTGGTGGGCAGCCAGGATGGTTATGGTCCGGATAAGTGGCGTGATGTGGCGGTCCAGGCCGAGCAGTGGAAGCTTGGTGGTGGGGACACTGATGC
>JALTBN010000032.1:6529-8626 GCA_027075325.1 Thermococcus sp.
AGTTCATACGACGCAGACAACGGCCACAGGGCGACAGTCCTCATGATACCCCTCATCGAGGGCACCGGTGGAGGAACCACCGCGAGCACGACATCAACGACTTCAACGAGCAACTCTACCACCTCGACCACTTCAACTACCTCGACGACTACAACCACGACCACTTCAACCACCACGACCACAACTACAACAACCACCACAACCTTCCCAGGTTCAGGCAGTGGCGGAACCACAACCACTACAACAACCACTACGACCTCTTCACCTGTGGCCACTACGACAACTACCACCACTACCGCATCGAGCAGCAGTAAAGGAGGACACACCATATGCGGCCCAGCGATAATAGTCGGGCTCGCCCTGGTGCCGCTTCTCCTGAGAAGGAAGAGGTGAGGGCCCGGGCCTCCCCATTTAACTTTGGAGGTGTTTGAATGGCAGAAGTAAAGCTCATCAACGTGTGGAAAAAGTTCGGTGAGGTGGCCGCGG
Source organism: Thermococcus sp. (assembly GCA_027075325.1). GTDB lineage: Archaea > Methanobacteriota_B > Thermococci > Thermococcales > Thermococcaceae > Thermococcus. The sequence continues at coordinate 7,016 of JALTBN010000032.1, forward strand.
TTAAGGACATGAACCTCCACATAAAGGACGGCGAGTTCATGATACTCCTCGGCCCGAGCGGCTGCGGAAAGACGACAACGCTCAGGATGATAGCGGGTTTGGAGGAACCTACGAAGGGCCAGATATACGTGGGGGGTACGCTGGTCGCCGACCCGGAGAACGGGGTCTTCGTCCCCCCAAGGGACAGGGATATAGCGATGGTCTTCCAGAGCTACGCCCTCTACCCTCATATGACGGTCTATGACAATATCGCTTTCCCCCTCAAGCTCAGGAAGGTGCCGAGGGACGAGATAGACAGGCGCGTGAGGGAAGTCGCGGAAATGCTCGGTCTCAGCGAGCTCCTGAAGAGAAAGCCCAGGGAGCTTTCAGGTGGTCAGAGACAGCGTGTGGCCCTCGGAAGGGCTATCGTGAGAAAGCCCCAGGTCTTCCTCATGGACGAGCCGTTGAGCAACCTCGACGCCAAGCTCAGGGTTAAGATGCGCGCCGAGTTGAAAAAGCTCCAGAGACAGCTTGGGGTGACGACCATTTACGTTACCCACGACCAGGTTGAGGCAATGACAATGGGTGACAGGGTTGCGATTATTAACTACGGTGAGCTCCAGCAGGTTGGCACGCCGGATGAGGTCTACGATAGGCCTGCGAACACCTTCGTCGCTGGCTTTATAGGCTCGCCGCCAATGAACTTTATGGACGCGACCGTCACGGAGGACGGCTTCGCCGACTTCGGGGAGTTCAGGCTGAAGTTCCTGCCGGACCAGTTTGAAGTCCTCAGAGAAAGGGGCTACGTTGGAAAAGAGGTTACCTTTGGCATAAGACCGGAAGACATCTACGACGCCTTTTTCGCCCAAGTGAAGGTTCCTGGAGAGAACATGGCCACGGCGATGGTGGAGATCGTTGAGAACCTCGGTGGCGAAAAGGTCGTGCACCTGAGCGTGGAAGACGTAACCTTCACCGGAAGGTTCCCGGCGGAGTCGAGGGTTGAGGAGGGGCAGGAGGTAGATGTCGTCTTCGATATGAAGAAGGCCCACGTTTTTGATAAGGGGACCGGAAAGGCGGTCTTCTGAAGCTTTTTAAACTTTCTTACTATTTTTCCCTCATGACGATTGAAGACTTCGCGGATTTTCTGGGGGAGAACGTTCCCAGGGGAAAAATAGTCGAGCTTGGAATAGGCTTCCAGTTCAATGTGGCTCTTAAGCTAAAAGAACTCGGCTACGACGTTTTAGCCGTCGACTGGAATCCTCAAGCGGTGGAGAAAGCTGAAGAGCTGGGCATCAGCGCGGTGAGGGACGACCTGTTCAGCCCGAATCTCGAACTCTACCGTTCTGCCAAAGCGCTCTACTCCGTCAGGCCGACCCCGGAGATAGTTAAGCCTATCCTCGAACTCTCCAAGAGGCTGAGCGTTCCGGTTTACATCCTCCCGCTGAGCGGAGACAGCATGCCCAAAACCATGAGGCTCGTGAACTTCAGGGGGCTGGCGATATACGTTTATAGCCCTGCGGGAAAATAACTCCAGGTGGTGTTCATGAAGCTCTTCGGAACCGCGGGGATACGCGGAACTCTGTGGGAGAAGGTTACCCCCGAGCTTGCCCTGAGGATGGGGATGACAATAGG
>JALTBN010000033.1 GCA_027075325.1 Thermococcus sp.
GAATAACCCTCACGGGTTTTAGCAACTCTAAACTCAGGCTGTAAATACAGCCTGACACCTACTATCCCAACTCTCTCGGTAATTACCCGAGAGAGGAGATAGCATTAATCGGGGCTTCAAGCCCCCCCTTTTCCCTATCCCTTCCTTCCAGCCAACCTTAACAGTCAATTTGGCTCCGCTCGTCCCTCGTCAAGGTCTCCGCCCACTCGCTTCGCTCGTGGTTCCCCCCTTGACTGCGGGACTTCGCTCCGCTGTTTTATAAACACAGGTTGGCTGGAAAGGGAAAAATGTTGTTCTTTAAAGGGAGCTCCCCTGCAGCACCTCCCAAATCCACCGTCAATTCCAGGGAGCTCCCGACAAAAAGTCAGGAGGGAAAAATGAGAACGCTCACCAAAGAAGAAATCTACCAAGAGATGAAAAAACGGTTTCCGAACTTGAGGCATCACATTTTCTATCCTCACGAAAAGGAAATCACCTTTGACTGCATTATGGACGTTTACAACTACCTGATGGAAAGGTTCAAGAAGTCTCCAGCCGTTCCTCTTGCAGAGCTCCTCTTTGAGTTTGACGGCTTGAGAGAGGACACCTTCGGATACTCTCCTCAAGAGGTCATCTCTGCTCTCCTCTGGATAGCAGACCACAGCAGGAGAAAGAGGTTCTACTTCCTGATTACTAATCAGGGAGAGTTTCTGGTAGATGCAAGTCTGGAGTTCATGAGCGTGTTCATAACAGACGAGCTGGCTGAGTATGATGTCAACAAGATTGATGCAATCCTTGAGAATCCTCTGGAGATAGTAAGGAACTGGCTGGAAACAGAGGTGGAGTGGTAGTAAAAGACAGCAAGAGAACTCTCCCACTAACAGAAAAGTTTTGACACAACTGTTAATAGTCAACAGAAACAAGCTGGAGACCACAGGCTCCAGCGTAGTGATTGCAGATACGGATAAGCTCAGCAAGCTCCTGAGCGATGATGAAGAGTGGTAGAACTACTTGTCATCATCACACATGCCGTAAAAGGCGTTTCCTGCAAAGTGGCAGTATGCAGGATCGCTCGTCCAGTCATCCTCTTCCACCGGAGCTCCCCCGCCCGTGTCTGATGGGAGCTCCACTTTCGGCAGTCCCAACAGCCAAGCTATGACATAGTAAACTGCATAGACCATCCAGCTTCCAAGAATGAAATCCCAGAACACAATATCCCAATGATTCGTGTATATTCCCCAGACAAAACTACCAGCCAGCATAGCCACCAGAGAATACCAGATGAACCTGGCAAGCTTGACTTTCCTCATCATCTTCCTTCTCACCACAGCCCACCTCTCAGTCTATTTCTCAAATCGTCAATATATTCGCTCTATTTCGTCCTCTACATATCAGAATAGCAAAAACTTAGGGGGAGCTCTCCCCGAAAATGAGGGACTTTATCCGCTCAAGCTCCGCCACCGCCTCTTCCCTGCTCTCAAACTCAATGGACTTAACAGCAGGCACTACCTCATCGGCAAACTCAATACAGCCGTGGCCTTGAAAGATTAGAAAGTGGCCAGGTTTAAAGTTCTCATCGTGGTTTGAGTAATAGACAGCAAGGACTTGAGAAAGGTTAACCAGCACTCCCTTGACTTCTACCCACATAATCCCTCCTCCAAATCGTCAATATATTCGCCGTATTTCGCTGGCAGGGTATCAGAATACCTCTCCGGAGAGAAAATCCAAAATTCGGCCTAATAGGGCGGTCAGAGAGGCCGTTTTGAACCACACGAAACACAAATCAGCGGTGGCCGGCAGAAACCTCTCAAATCTGCGAAAACTCATTGATTTTCAAAGGCTAACTCCGAAAAACTTTTCGGCGGCGGCGTAAAGTAGAAAGAGAAACCCCTTGATTTCCAAAGGCTTAAGGGAAAGGAGTAAGAAACTCAAGGTCTCCAGAGAGAGGAAAAGAACAAGGAGAACACCACATACCGTTAACTTACTCTATAACCGTTAATAAACGGTAGAGAAAGAGAAGAACCCAACTAACGGGAAAAAGAAAAACCTTATCTCCCTTTACTTTTCTCCCGCTTTTGTGGGCCGCCGGTATAACCTACCTTCGGTAGGGGAGGGATTATATCAATGAAATCTGACACTTTATAACGTTCAAAAATTGCGTTAACTAAAAGTTGCTTTAAGACTTGTATTCCAATTGCTTTTTCACTTCCATAAGTGCGAAAAACGACGATATAAAGTATCGTGAGATATGCCAACAATCTCAGCTATCTTGCGTTTGCTGTAGCCCTGTTCTATCAACCGCTTGATGTGTTCCTCAAGTTCTTCCCATCTGGACTGACAGCGGGCAAGTCTAATTCGGTTCATAAGCTTAACGTGTTCCTCTCTTTTTCTACCGTTCCTCTTATTCGGCCTGTATTCCCAGCCTAAGAGCTCACACAAGTATTTCCAGCTTGCCCTTACATACTTAGGCTGATAACCCTTCTGAAAGGCCTCATAGGCTTCTTCTATGCGGAAACCTATGTGTAAGTTCCGCCTCATCATATCTTCGTAAACCATCGGAATAGTCTCTATGGCTTCCTCATACGGAACCTCTCTCCTGCACTTGTAGGAGACAA
>JALTBN010000034.1 GCA_027075325.1 Thermococcus sp.
CCTCTTTTAAGGGGGGGGTGCAGGGGGGATTCCCCCTGCCAAGCGGTGCACGAAGCGCCAGCGAAGTGCACGCTTGCCTTATAAGTAATAAGTGAATCATAATTTGATAACTACTGACATAACCCTTTAAATATTGTAGCACATAATAGATTATTTTGCTAAAATAGCATTGAATCAAAAACAGGAAGGATTGTAAGGATGAAAAGCCGAGATTTAGCCAAACTCTTAGAGCAGAAAGGTCTTACCCCCGAAAAGGCTTTGGAAATCATTGAAAAATACGAAGAACGTAAAGAAAAAGTTAGAAAATACCAAAAAGAAAGGTATTTCAAAGTTTCAATAGCTATACCCAAAACGGAAGTCCAGAAACTTATTTCCCAGTTTGAGCTCAATGAAACAACTGCCAAACAGTTCTTAGCATACTTAAAGTTAAAAGAAAGAGTTGGACATCTTGAGAATTCCATCCAATACCCGAAGGAGGAAATAGAGTGAGTCAATTAACATTTCTCCCTACAAAACCTAAACCGTTTGTAAAATGGGCAGGTGGCAAAAGACAACTTGTAGACATTCTACTTTCAAACGTTCCACCTTCCTTCAACAGATACTTTGAACCATTTGTTGGAGGAGGAGCACTACTTTTTGAACTACAACCTCAAAAAGCTGTAATTTCCGATATTAACGAAGAGCTAATTAATGCATACAAAGTGATTAAAGACAATGTAGAGGAACTTATAAATAGTCTCAAGAAACATAAAAACACAAAAGAGTATTACTATGCCATTAGAGCCATCAATCCAAAGACGCTAACACCTGTTGAAAGGGCAAGCAGATTCATCTACCTCAATAAGACATGCTTCAATGGTCTATACCGGGAAAACTCAAAAGGTCAATTCAATGTTCCTTTTGGAAGGTATAAAAACCCAAAAATCTGCGATGAAGAAAATCTTAGAGCTGTTTCAGAATTTCTTAACAAAATAGAAATTACAATCCTAAACTGCGATTACAAAATAACTTGCGAAATGGCAAAAAGTGGAGATTTCGTATATCTTGATCCACCCTATTATCCTATAAGTAAGACAGCAAGTTTTACAAAATACAACAAAAACGGCTTTTCAGAAGAAGATCAAATTGAACTTTCCGAAATCTTCAAAGAACTGGATAGAAAAGGTTGTTATGTGATGCTGTCCAACTCTAACACCGAGTTTATAAAAAAACTTTACGCAAATTACAGAATCCAAGAAATCAAAGCTAACAGATTTATAAACTGTAAGGCAAACAGAAGAGGAAAATCAAACATAGAAGTTCTAATAACTAACTTCTAACTCAATCCTTCAATCTTTTTTTCAATTCTTCTCTTAATTCTCTCAAGCCTTTCATAGACATCTCACGCCCCTCATACTTAGGAGGAGGATAGTTACAATCTTCCTGTCCCCATATCCACTTGTAAGCTTTCAGAAGAACCTCAGGTAATTCTCCCGTTGGATTTGATAAATCTATATCCTCTAAAACCTTATCAGGTTCTTCGCCCAAATAAACTCGTTCCAAAGCATCTATTATTTTTATTGTTGTCTCAGGATCCTTTTCTCCCTTCTGCTCTAAATCTTGGTAAATATCTTTATGGGAAATTAACCAAAGAGTTGAATCAGAGGGATTATAAATCCAAACCATAAAGTCTTCCCTTTTTATATGACCAAATGTAAACTTTCCTCCCGGCTTGGTTATAACTATTTTCCTTCCATCCGAAATTTGCTCCACTTCATATCCTCTATAAGGTATTTCCTCAAGTTTCTTCCTAAATTCCTCTGGGGAACAATTCTCTATCTTCAACTCCTTAAGCTCAATTGAATGAACATAGACATTTCTTCTCTTCTTCTTTGAACTTTTCATAATTCATCAATCTCCGATAGCTAATTTCCCAACTCCTCAACTAATCTTTTCAGTTCTTCAAAATACTCACGAGCTTTCCCTTTGGATTCCTTTTTCTTAAAAAAATCTTCAGCGTCATCCGCCTTCTTTTCTCCTCGTATCACACAGTATGTTGCTCCTAAAAACGTTCTTCCTCCATTAAAGTCAGGGTTAGGTCTTTCATCTTCTTTGTAGTAAGGAGAACCACAGGAGGGAAAAGCTCTCTCCTCCACATGAACACGATGCCAAGAATAGTATAGAAAAGCTTTCAATTCTTCCCTAAAACCAAGTTCACGTATTTGCTGATATATTTCTTCCTCAGGAACTTCCAGCTTTTCCCACAAGTCGTAAAGATGCTTCAAGAACAATTTTTTTTCTTCGTCTGATAATCCATCCAATCCCCGTAGCAAAAGCAACTCCCATGCCTTACCATCTCTACTAAAGCCTCCTTCCCCATTGTCTACTTCAATCTGATAATCTCCCCGGTCGTATTCCAACACAGGCCTATTTTTACCCCAGCTTTTAAACCTTAAAAGCCCCCCCTTTTTAAACCGAAAACTAATATTTCCAAAATTTCTCTCCAATAGTAATGGTATCTCCCACCTCCTTATTAGTACCTTCATATTCTTTTTACCAAAAGAAAGGATTAGACTTATCTCACAATATTGTTCTGTCATAGGTTTATCAGGAAAAAAGGACATCCTTATTCCCTCCAAGTGTTACAAGAGCAAGTTATATTGTAGAATTATACAACTGCAACTTCTCTACTGACCACATACAGATTATCTCTTTCATTCTGAAGACTTAGCCGGAAGACTTCTTACAGAAGTCAAAACAATTAATCTCAGAAAAGGTTAGGAAAGGCAGTAAAAAAATGAAAAAACTCAGGCCATTCCTATTGGAACCGAAAACTTTCTGCCGGCCAAAGGGAAGAAGGTTTCTCCATTTCAGCTTCTTCAAGCCACGATTTAAGAGCCTTTGCACGCCTCCAAAAGTGTAGGAGCAGTTTAAGGTTCTTCCTGTTCTCTTCCGTCTTGTGGAAGTTCTTTAGGTGCACTGTTTCCCGCCGTAGCCATCTTTCCCTTACTTTCTTTTCACCTACTTTCTGGAGTTTCCAGCCTTCAACTCTCGTGGTCCTATCACCCGTCTTTACGGCTACAAGCTTAATGTAGCTGTATTTCCCCTTCACCGTATAGGAAGAGAGGGAAAGACCGGAAAATTGAAGGAGCTCCTCTGCCGTTAGAGGGATATTTAGAGCTGAAAGGAGCTCGGAAAGCTGACTAAGCTCCTTCTCAAACTGCTCTCTGATGCATTTCCTCACGGCCTCCAGCTCCATCGTCCTCCTCCGTCGCACTTGGGGTCGGAGTTAGTATAACATTATACTAACTCCCGCCTTAGCTCAAAGTAAAACAAAAAAAGCAAAAATAGAGGAAAGTTGTTAGTTGAACGTTATACTAACTCCTTTCTTGCAACTTTCCTCCCTTTGGCTGGCTGAGGGTCGGCTATCTGTTAGCAAATTTGTTAAAGCTCTATTACCGGTAATTAGAAAGATAAGCGTATATATACGCTTATCTGTTAAAGTGCCTCAAGGCCAAGTAAAGCAATCTCTTAGGGATTTTTTCTTGTTCATTTGGATAAACAAAGCCTGATTTTCTTGTTCATTTGGATAAACACCCTTGTTCATTTGAATAAACTCTTTTTCTCTTCTGTTTATCCAAAAGACAAGCTATAATAATCAATGATTAATACCTTTATACAGAGGTTACTATGGATAAACAGAACAAACAACGTCTCAAAATAGATTTCAACCTGCTGATGTCCGGAACATGGGTCCTACGTGAACATGAAGCAATTTTAGAATTAGAAAAATTTGAAAAAGATTTAGACGGCGGAAAAGTGATAATTTCTTGTCCCATCTGGCTACCTTCAACTAAGGAAGCAAGATTATTAGACTATCTGATGCTTCAATCTCAAGAAAACAATTGGGCAAAAGTCTTAGAATTTCCCAGCTTAAACTCATTAGCAAAAGCAACGGGATTCTCTTCACGAAAGTCGTTTCAAGACCTTAGATTTGCATTACGCGTTTTAAAAAGAACAACAATTGAATTTCACAACTGTTTTATAGATACGGGAGTTCTTGAATATTTTGAAGGCAACTCTGAAATAGTAGAAATAGGTATCCTGCAAGGTTATCAAATAAAAAGAGAGAAAAGAAATCGGGGCTACCCCGTAAAAATTGTTTTTGATGATAACTTCTTAGCTATTTGTCGCTATTCCCTCGGCTACAAACTCATCCCCTACGCTCCCATACAGGGATTAAGAGACACCGCTTACGCTCTTTATAAGTGGGCTTGGCGATGGTTCAACTCTGAAACTGGCTACGGTGAACGTTGGATAGGAAACGGCCAATCTCTTGTTAGGTGGTATAAAAACGAACTTAACGCCACAGGAAACTACAAATATCCCTCTGAGGTCTTACGCCGTGTTAATAGTGCCATTGAACAGCTTAACAAAAACAAAGAAGTGCCTTTCTCTCTTAAGCTCAAACAAGAGGATGGAATCTACAAGATTGAGATTTACCGGAAGGACCTACATACCCTCAAAAGGGAAATTCCCTTTGATAAACTTCCCTCCATCCTCCGTAAGACTCTCATTAGGCTAATAGAAGAACGGAAAAAGCACATCAAAGAGCCTTACGCTTTAGCTCGTTCAATGAGCTGGAAGGAGATAGAAAATGAACTCAAGAATGTTGCCGTTGTTCAAATATCAAACGACGCTTGGGAAATTTTTGAGATGGTCTTTCAGGCTAACAAAACGGAAAAGGAAGAGTTTGACAAAACAGTTCTCGCAGTATTCAAGGACGGCGATAACGTCCAAATAGCGGCCACAAAATCCAAGTTCAGAACCAAAAACATTCTCACCAAACTGTTAGAGGCCATTTTCCCGAAATGGAAGGAGAACCTCCAAGATGCAGTTAAGCTGATGGAAGGCGAAAAAGTGCTTTCAAAGGTCTAATGAGATGCCTCTATCCCTATCTTCTTCTGGCTCGTCTTCTTCGGGTTCTGGGAGATAATATCTCTCAAACTTACTTACCTCTTCTGCATATCTTTCAGCCTCTTCATCAAGGAGCTCCAGCTCTAAATACATCTCGTATGCCTCATACGAAAACTCTCCTAAAATCTCCTTGTTTAAGTATCCTCCCTCAAAATACATCGGAAGCAACTGCGTGTAAGGAGCAAACGGCGACGTAATCCAGTCTTCACAGAAAGGCGGGAAGTGTTCTCTTGCATATTTGTCAGAGAGATACTCTGCTGGGTCCTTGCCATAGAAGTAAATATGCCGTGCCTCTGGGAATTCATCCACTAACTTCCTTCTACCTTCAATTCCTTTCTCGTCAAGGTCTAAAGCTATGTAGAGCTTAGAAGGAGAAAGAACTTTCAGCATTTCAATAGCTTTTTCTAAGTTCCCAAGTCCGTTGAGTATGAGAATTGAATGGTCTTTGAAGTTAGGATTAATGGCTAAAGCCATTGCATCGGTGAATCCTTCCACCACAATTACTTTAGAAGGGTCTCTACGCCAAAGGCTTAGTCCAGAAGGTTCTTTTGAAACATAAGTCTTAGAAACTTCCTTTCCTTCCTTAGTTACTTTGGTCTTGATAATCCAGCTCCCTGTTACCGTCTTTGTTGCAAGGCCTGAATACTCCTTCTTCCCTCTCCGATAGCGTAGGTAATAGAGCTCTGGGATTTCCTTTATCTGCTCCCAATAAGGCATAAATCCCTTTCGTTCAAGGTATTCAGCAAGGTCCTTCGGTGGTTCTTGGAGCTCTCGCAGGGGTATTTTTTCAATCTCCTCAAATTCTGTTCTTACTGGTGAGAGGGTAGAAGTTTTCCTCTTCTTTCCAAGATTAGGCTCTCTCGTTGATATATTCGGCGTATAAGCCACGTTTGAGAGCTCCATAAGGGTAGATACCGCCTCTTTGAAATCTGAGCCTGTAATTCGGCGATATAGGTCAATCCAGTCTCCTCCCTCCTTAGTGCCTAAGTCGCACCATAGCCATTTACCGTCTTTGAATTGAATAGAAACGGAAGGATTTTTTTCTCCTCTCCAGATAGCCTGAGCCATTATCCTGTTACCTGCTTGCTTATAGGGAATGCCTAAGCGGGACAAAATCTTTTCAGGTGGTATTCGCTTAATCTCTTCAAGCGCTTCTTTTGAAACACCCATTTCTACCTCGTTAGAGGAATGCATATCTCGTAGTGATTGTCCAGATATTTCCACTCTCCCTTGTTCTCCTCGTAAAGGAAAATCGGCCAATCTCTCGGAATGCTCCAGCAGAAAGGTATCCCGTATTCGTTTTCCAATATCTTCCAGTCCTTTATCACTTGTGGCGTCAAACCTTTCTCCTCGTATAAGCTGAGCTGTTTTTGGAGTTCGGATATTTTGCGTTTGAGTTGGAGAATCTTCCCGGTTTGGCTCTGAAGGTCGGCTATCTTCTGCACGTATAAGCTGAGTTCCTTTTGGAGATTTTCGGTTCTCTTCTGGAGTTGTAAGAGCTCTTCCTTGCTCTTCTTTAGCTGTTGATTGAGCTGGGATATCTTGTGCTTGCTGGATGCTATTTGTTGACTGAGCTCTCTGTTGGTGGAATAAAGGCTGTAACCTTTCCAAATTGCTAACGGGAATATCAGCAATGCTATCCCTACCAATGCTTTTAGTCTTTTCCTCTTCTTTTCCTCTTTCTCCTCTAAATTCTGTTGGAGCTCCTGCAAGCGTTTCTCCAACTCGTTGTAATTCTTCTCTAATTCTTCTTTCTCGGTCTTTAACTTCTTCAATTCCTGCGATTTCTTCTGAAGTTCCTCTTCTTTCTCCCGTAAACTCCCTACCCTTTTGCTTAAGGTCTCTTCTTCCTTCTTCAAGGTGTTTATCTTCTGACTGAGCTCCAGCTTCCTTTCTCGGAGTTTCTCCACTTCTCCGTTTAGAAGCTCCCTTTGGCTCTCTAATTTCTCTATCTCCTGCAAGATTCTGTCGTAGTTGGACATTTTCTCTTGGAGCTCCTTCTCTTTCTGCCGGAGCTCTTCCTGTTTCCTCTGGAGCTCCTCCTCTAAGGCTTTCACTTTCTCGGCTAATTCCCTCAGCCTTTTTAAGCTCACGCTCTAACTCCTGTATGGCGTTCAAGTAAAGCTGGAAGGTGGCTTTCATTTTCTTGTCAAGCCTGACGGCGATAGGACCTTTGTGAGGGTGATTGAAAACTGCATAAAGACGGTCTCTCTTTAAGACTCGTCCTAAAGGGGAGAACTCTCCAGCTTTTTTTTCAACTATCTCAATTCCTCTTGATTCAAGGAACTCAATAGCCTTCTCTATGTCCCCGTTTCTTATTAGTTCGGAAGCCTCTGTAACAGCTTGCCTGATGTATTCTTTGAAGCTCCTCTCCGGTGCGTGCACTTCTATTTCGTGCTTCCAGTCCTGTGTAACTATTCCCTTTTTGAAATGCTTAGCCACTTCTTTTTCACGCTCATTCATAAAAGGGTAAAGCTCTTTAATTACCTGTCTTTTCAGGGCAAAGTATTCTTCCTTGCTCCTTCGGATGCTTCCCTCCGGGTCTCCACTTTCTAAAACGTGAAAGGCCGTTCCGTGGTCCTCTTGATGAACCGCAATGAGACGGTAACGTAGAGGGTCGTTGAAGAGTCTTTCTTCTATCTTGTCAAGGACTTTTTCTATCTCCTTTGGTTCAAGATGATGACCAAAAGAAATTACGTAATGCTCTGTTTTGGTGTGTCCTTGATGCAATATAAGCCAACGGTTAAACTCTTTTGCTAACTCTCTCTTTAAATCCTCTGAAAGCTCTCCGTAAACAAGTAAAGAAAGAGGACTTGGTATATTCGTCCTAACCGCTATTGCTTTTCGTAAGGCATACGGAGCTCTACCAGCTCCGTCTCCTTGTTTGTTAGGAATCCGCTTCAGGATTGCCAAGATGTCCCTCTACTAATCTTTCTTTCAACTCTTGCACAAGTGAAAGAGTTTCTATTATCAGGCTAAGAAGCGCTTTCTTCTCTTTGGCTGGCATTTTCTTTCTATTCAGAGCTCTGGCAAGCTGGTTAAGGTTTCCGCCTATCTTCCCAAGCTCTGCGTGGAGCTTACGGCATTCCTTTCTTTCGGCTCGTATTCTCTGGAGCTCTTTTTCAAGCTCCTGTCTCCTATCCAGATAGTCTAACAGAATTAAGTAAAGAAACTCGGCTCTTGTCTTGTCTCCTCTTCTTCTTTCAAGTTCTTCAAATTGCTCATCAGTTAGTCTTATTGTTACCTTTCTCTCCCTTGCCAAATTTCACCTCTTTTAAGGGGGGGGTGCAGGGGGGATTCCCCCTGCCAAGCGGTGCACGAAGCGCCAGCGAAGTGCACGCTTGCCTTATAAGTAATAAGTGAATCATAATTTGATAACTACTGACATAACCCTT
>JALTBN010000035.1 GCA_027075325.1 Thermococcus sp.
CCCGGTATGAGTGCTGGCTGTTAGGCACGTTCCCTATCATCTGCATGATGTCCTGAGCGGTTATGTGGAACGACCTCGTGAATGATGTTGAGGACTCGGTGCCTGTGTTGCTGTACGCCTTATTACCTAGTAACGCGTTAGTGTACGCATCATACACGTACACGTAGACAACCACTGTGTAGCTGTATGAGCTGATGCCTGAGAACTTGACGTTAGTTGTCACGTCGGTCTGGATCCACCCTAACTTAGTCCCACCCGAGTAGAGGCTGAGGGACTTAAGCACCGAAAGCGGGGAGCCAGGCTTAACCACCTTAACCGGGTTACCCTCAGCATCATAAACGGTCACTGATAGGATGCTATCAGTGGATAAACCATTGAACCTGTCCTTAATCATGGTCGTGTAGCCCGTCACGTAGATGTATGCCCCGGCAATAAGCAGCAGTAATACAGCGGCCGCAAACAAACGCCCGTTCACGCATGCACACCCAACAATAATAGCGGTGGGGGCCTCTACCTCCTGAGAACCATAATCCTCACGCCTCCGAAGAGCTGGAGGACGAGCACCAGCACGACAAGCAGGCCTAAACCAACGGCCAACAGCGTGAGGAACCCTGAAGGCGTGCTCAACCACCTCCCTAAGCCGGCGAACGGGTTCCACGGAGTGACTAACGTCACGTTCTCACTGGTTCTGTTTGTGTAGGTGTACTGCTGCTGCTCCGCCTCCTTCTGAGTCCACACGTAATGGAACTCGCCCCAGACCAGCACCAGAGCCCTCACCTTAAGGTAGCTTGCAGGGTAGTATATTTCCAGCCTAGGTGATGTGCAGCAAGGCCTTATGCCCGGCGACGTCCATAAACCGCATTCAGTGTAGGCGTAAGGCCCGTATTTATCTATGTGGACGTGGATGAAGACCTCATCAGTCATTCTCGGGTCTGGGACAACGTACTTCAGGGGGTTACCGTTGAGGAGCTCCTCCTGGCTGGGTACCTGTCCATAATACTCGTTCATGCTGTAGTACATGGTGAGCTCCCTGCCGGCAATGTCTGGGTAGTAGCTAAGCCAGTTCTGCATCTCCGAGTGAGGCAGGTAATCCCCGACCATCCTACCGTCCTTATCCTCCCACAACCATGGGGTGCCGGCCTTAACCCAGGTAAGTATGGGAACCACGTAGGCCCTGGGCTCGTTAACTAAGGTCCAGTAACCTGAGTCATTATTCTCCGGCGGGTTAGGATCGTATGGCTCCCAAGAAACCCCGTAGAGCTCCATCCACACATCGATATTTTTCCACTGATATAGGCCGAAGTAGCCCTCCCTCCCTTGGGAGGATAACTGAATGATGAACTCGGCAGGGATTAACCTACCCACACGCTTAACTAGGGTCCCGTTCGGGAGGTAATTCACCCACTCAACATCCTTGACCTCACTGAAATCAACGTGGGAAGAATCAACGGACTTCCACCCGTTAGGTGGGGTGAAGTCCGCAATCAGCTGAGGCCGGCTGACCTCGAAAAGGAGCTCACCACCGTCATGCTTATAGAACCAGTCCGGCCCGTACTCGCAGATGCCGGGCTGACCCCTACAGTTAATGGGGGGCTGCCCGTCAGGGGATCTAACGAGCTTAACGGCCTTATCATCCCACATGCTGACGGTAACGTGATCATCCACCGGCCCCGTAGCCCTCTCAACCATCTGGCCGTTATAGTTCAGCGCCACGATCTTAACGTCAAGGCCCTCAGGCCCTACGACGGACAACGGCTTAAAGTAGATGAGCGCGACCCCACCCACTATAAGGAGCAGCACAAGCCATGAAACATACTTCACCACGCCTCAATCCCGTAAGAAATAGCCGGTCAATGCAGCCAGAAGACGTTGTTCACCACAGCGATAACGTAGAGTAACGTGATAAAACGTGAAGGCATAATCAACGCGTTAAGCCTTAAGGCGAGAGCATCTAAAACGTAAGCCAAGGCGAGGCCGGCCAAGGAAAGCAGCGGATAGACCCACAAACCAAAACGGCTTATGAACGGGTTAAGGTCTGAGTACCCCTCACTGAGGCAGGCGTAGGTAGTCAGGAAATCGAGGAAAGCAAGGAACAGCAGGTTAACGGCGTCTCCTCCCTCCACGCCTAACAGCCCTCCCCCTACTCGAAGGCTTTAACGACATGTAAAGCAGTAGTAGACCCAGCAACCCGAGGAACAGCAGTGTCAGCCTGCTCGAGGGTCTGGAGGCAACAACCCAGCCGAACCTGGGAATTGTTACAGTACCTACGAAAGGAATAACCACAGTCCTAACGCTGGAGTTTGATGGAACCGACCCACCAGACGTATCACCAACTACAGGCTCACTCGATGAGGTTATGGTTGGGGCCGGCTGAGGGGCTGGAGCACCACCCCCACCAGAATAATAATTGCTTGTTGTTGTGGTGGTAGCGGTTGTTTCTAGGCATGAGTCAGGCCTTAACTGCATGCTTCCCTCACTATAGTCTGAGAAACTGCTTAGGCTGAAGTCCGAGGTAA
>JALTBN010000036.1 GCA_027075325.1 Thermococcus sp.
TTGAGAAAGTTGGAGGTGAAGACTACCTCTCAATGCTCGTTGAGTACGCCCTTGAGAGCTACGAGAAGTTTGAGTCCGCCTGCAAGGTTGTAAAGGACAAGGCACTTCTGAGGAGAGTTGTTGACCTCGGGAAGAAGATAAACGACTTTGTTGAACAGACACCTGACCCGGATCTACTGATAGAGACGCTGGAAAAGGAGGTCTTCTCCCTCTCTGAAGACCGGATAACAAACTCCCTCGTTCACGTTGGAGAGGTAATCCCCGGAATTATCGGCCAGATAGAGGAGCTGGCCACCCGCCGGGAAATGGTAACGGGGCTCCCAACGGGGTTTTTCCAGTTAGACCAGATGACATCGGGTCTTCAGCCGTCAGACCTGATAATCCTTGCAGCAAGGCCCTCTATGGGTAAAACGGCATTTGCTCTATCTATCGCCTACAACGTTGCAGTAATGGAAGGAAAGACCGTCGCTTTCTTCTCCTTAGAGATGACAAAGGAGCAGCTCATAACAAGGCTCTTAGCCCAGGATGCAAAGGTTCCTCTCCACAGGATAAGGAGCGGGTTTTTAAAGCCGCAGGAGATAGAGCTCCTTGTTGAAGCCGCCGACAGAATATCTCAGGCACCACTCTACATAGACGACACTCCGGGAATTTCCATTCTGGAAATGAGGGCAAAGGCCAGAAGGCTCCAGAGCGAAAGGGGATTAGATCTGATAATCGTTGATTACCTTCAGCTCATGAGGGGAATAAAGAGAACAGAGAGCCGTCAGCAGGAAGTATCTGAAATTTCAAGGTCTTTAAAGGCGCTTGCAAAGGAGCTCAACGTTCCGGTAATTGCACTCTCCCAGCTTTCCCGTCAGGTTGAACACAGGGCAGACAAAAGGCCCCAGCTCTCAGACTTGAGAGAGAGTGGCTGTTTAACCGGCGATACCCTCATAGTAAATGCCGACACCGGCGAAAGAATTCCCATAAAAGAGTTAGTTGGGAAATCCTTTAATACGTGGGCACTTGATTTGGATTTAAAGATCAGGAAGTTCAGAGTATCTAAAGTTTTTTCAACGGGTGAAAAAGAGGTCTTTTTACTGAAAACCAGAACAGGAAGAGAGATAAAAGCTACAGCAAATCACCCATTTTTGACAATTAACGGCTGGAAAGAGTTAAGGGACTTAAAAGTAGGGGAAAGAATAGCAACACCAAGGCGTTACCCAGAAATAACAAAACCTAAAAAAACAGATAGAAACGAACTGATACTCCTGGCCCACTTAATAGGAGACGGCTGTGTTTTACCCAAACAACCGATTCACTACACATCCTCTGACCCTGAAAATATAGAAACCGTTAAATCCGCAGCTAAAGTTCTTTTTGGAATAGATGGAAAAGTTGTAAAACAGGAAAACTGGTATCACGTTTACTTGAGCTCTCCTTATAGGTTAACGAGAGGAAAAAGACATCCGATAACAAAACTCTACGAGAAACACAGACTCAAAAGGGTAAGGTCTTACGAGAAGGAACTCCCCAATACTCTCTTTAGATGCTCTAAAGAAGATATTAAACTCTTCATAAGACACCTCTGGGCTACAGATGGCAGCATCAGTATCTCAGGTAAAAGAGCTTCCATCTACTACTCTTCTTCCAGTCTAAAGCTGATAAAACAATTTCAACATTTGCTTTTAAGGTTGGGAATTCTGACAACGATAAATAAGGCAGAGAAACCGGGCTGCAAAGTAAACTACCAACTAACAGTTATAGATAAACTGAGCCAAGTGGAATTCTTAAAGAACATAGGCTCAGCCGGGGAAAGAGGGAGGAGAGCTAAAGAGGTTCTTTCAGAAATATCAACTATGAAATACAACCCGAACTATGATGTCATACCTAAAGAAGCATGGAACGGTTGTATAGAAATTGCCAGAAAGAGAGCCAAAATGTCCTGGAGGGAACTATCAAAGAGAATTAACACTGCATACTGCGGCTCAACCTTGAAGAAAAGCAACATATCAAGAGAAAGAATGCAGAGACTATTCAAGGCTCTGCAGAGTGAACAGCTATACTATCTGGCAAACTCCGATATCCTCTGGGACGAAATCGTAGAGATAAAGCCATTAGGAAGAGAAGAAGTTTACGATATGACTGTTCCGGAAGTTCACAACTTCTTGGCAAACGACATAATTGTTCACAACAGCCTGGAACAGGATGCCGACATCGTTATGTTTATCCACAGGCCGGAGTTCTACAAGAAGAACCCAGACCCTGAAGAGGAGGGAATTGCAGAGATAATCATTGCGAAGCAGAGGAACGGCCCAACGGGACCCGTTAAGCTGGCGTTCATAAAGGACTTAACCCGCTTTGAGAACCCGGATCCAAACCTCGTTAAGACTGAAACCGTTAAGGAAGAACCTGCAGAGGAGGTTCAACCGCCCGTCTTTGAGGAGGAGAGCTCCCCGCCGGAAGAGGACTTCACTTTTGGAGACGACGATCTCTTTCAGATTTAAGCTCTTT
>JALTBN010000037.1 GCA_027075325.1 Thermococcus sp.
TGGAAAGGTTTCTTCTGGGTAGTCGGAGTTTTATACTTAGTAATAGCATTCATAACGATACTACCCTTTAAAGGATAAAATAAGGAGGTTTTGAGCAATGGCAAATATTCCGTATAGATGGGAAGTTAGTGATGTCGTAATCGTTGGTGCAGGTGGCGCAGGTCTTGCTGCTGCTGTGCAGACAGGTAAGGCAAAACTAAGGACAGCTGTTATTACAGAGGTTTTCCCAACAAGGTCCCACACGGTATCTGCACAGGGTGGAATAGCAGCAGCAATAGCCAATATGGACGAGGACTATTGGATTTGGCATATGTATGATACTGTTAAAGGTTCCGACTATTTGGGTGACCAAGACGCAATCGAGGAATTCGTTAAAAATGCTCCTCTTGCCATATACGAGCTTGAGCATTGGGGTGTTCCGTTCTCGAGAAACGAAAACGGCACTATTTATCAGAGGGCATTCGGTGGACAGACAAGGAACTTCGGAGAGTCTATCGCCCACAGGAGTTGTGCAATAGCGGATAGATCTGGTCACGCATTGTTGCACGCTCTCTTTGAGAGGACTTTGAGACCTGACATAGCTCCCTATATTAGCTACTATGTAGAGTTCCTAGCATTAGAACTTTTGAGAAATCCAGAGACAGGTAAGGTATTCGGCGTTGTTGCATGGGATATGGTTAACGGCGGTTTGCATGTGTTCT
Organism: Thermococcus sp.; assembly: GCA_027075325.1. Lineage (GTDB taxonomy): Archaea > Methanobacteriota_B > Thermococci > Thermococcales > Thermococcaceae > Thermococcus. The sequence continues at coordinate 702 of JALTBN010000037.1, forward strand.
TTGGTAAAGCTGTTATTTTTGCTACAGGCGGTAGTTTGAGGAACTTCAGAACCAACACCAATGCTCACATAAATACCGGTGATGGTCTCTATATGGCATTGAAGGCGGGTATACCGCTTGAGGACGTTGAATTTATACAGTTCCACCCAACGGGAATTTATGGTGTTGGTAACCTGATTACAGAAGGTGTCCGTGGTGAGGGTGGCTACCTGATCAACTCAGAGGGCGAAAGATTCATGAAGAGATACGCTCCTCACGTACTTGACCTTGCTTCTCGTGACGTTGTTTCAAGAGCCATGGCTATGGAGGTTAGAGAAGGTCGCGGCGTTGGCCCAAAGAAAGATCATATATTGCTCAAACTTGACCATCTTGGACATGACTTCATCATGGAAAAATTGCCAGGTATATGGGAGCTTGCATATAAATTCGTTGGCGTTGATTGTACAAAAGATCCTATCCCGGTTGAACCTACAGCACATTACCAGATGGCTGGTATTCCTACTAATGTTAAAAGCGAGGTTGTCATCTGGGACGGCGAAAAGGATGTTCCTGTGCCTGGCTTCTATGCTGCAGGTGAATGCTCTTGTCAATCTTTGCATGGCGCTAATAGGCTTGGAACAAATTCTCTGATAGATTTGGTTGTTTCTGGAAAACAGGCAGGTGAGAATGCTGCAAGGTACATAATTGAAGAGGATGTTCCTGCTCCGTTGCCAGCGGATGATTTTTGGGCAGAGAAGTATGGAAACAAGACGTACGAGAAGATAAAAGAACTCTTTGATGGTCCTGCAGGAAACTACAAGTACAAAGACATATATTATCCATTGAGGGATTCAATGCAGCAAAATATGTCCGTCTTCAGAATCGAAGAGGGCATGAAAGAGGAGCTCAAGATATTGGATGAGTTAGATGAGAAGTTTAGCCAGATGGGTCTTGCAGATAAGAGTTTGCATTTCAATAGTGAACTCATTGAGTACTTCGAATTGAGGTCTTTGCTGACGATATCGAGAATCGAGACAATGGCTGCTCTAAATAGAACTGAAAGTAGGGGCGGACACTATAGAGAGGACTATCCGGAAAGGGATGACAAAAACTGGTTGAAGCACACACTCGTTTACATGGATGAGGATGGCAAGATAAGGTTTGATTATAAACCCGTTAGGATGAAGGGAAGAACAGCTCCGACATTCCCACCCAAGAAGAGGGTTTACTAAAAGTAAGGAGGGATGAATAATGGCATTAAATGTTGGAGATAAAGTAATATTTAAAGTATTCAGATACGATCCGGACAAAGATAAGGCTCCTTACTATAAGGACTACGAGGTCACCATAACCCGTCCAGGTATGATGGTTCTTGACGGGTTGAACCAGATCAAATGGGAGCAGGATCCAACGCTTTCTTATAGAAGGAGCTGTCGCGAGGGTGTCTGCGGATCGGACGGTATGAATATTAACGGTATGAATACCGTCTCTTGTATGGCCCATATAGAGGATTACAATTCTGATGTTTTAGTGATAAAGCCTTTGCCCGGTTTCCCCGTAGTTAAAGACCTTGTATGCGATTTTGATGACTTCTTCAATAAATACTATGCGGTGAAGCCATATTTGATCGAGAAAACGCCACCACCAGCAAGGGAAAGGTTGCAGAGTCGCGAAGATAGGGCTAAACTGGATGGGTTGTACGAATGTATACTGTGTGGTTGTTGTTCAAGCTCCTGTCCATCCTATTGGGCAGATCCAGA
>JALTBN010000038.1 GCA_027075325.1 Thermococcus sp.
AGACAAACCTTAGAGTAGGAATATTCGGTGCTGAGGTCTGGAGCGACGAGATGCGCCGCTACATAGAGAGGGAGATGGGGATTGAGACCTTTGACATTATCGGGATGACAGAGACAGGTGGAGTTGGATTGGGTATAGACTGCAGCGATCACTCTGGAATCCACGTGTGGGAAGACCACTACATCGTTGAGATCATTGACCCTGAAACGGGAGAAGTTCTCCCGGACGGTGAGGAAGGAGAGCTTGTTATTACAACCCTAACGAGAGAGGGACTGCCACTTATCAGATACAGAACGAGGGACATAACAAAAGTTGTTTCAAGGGAGAGGTGCGATTGCGGAAGAACCCACCTGAGGCTTGACAGGATAAAGGGAAGAACAGACGACATGCTGAAGGTTAAGGGAGTCTGCTTCTACCCAAGGCAGGTTGAAGAAGTGATAATGAAGTACCCTGAAGTCCTTCCAAACTATCAGATAATCATCGGAAAGGTTGAGGGTAAAGATACTGTTGAGGTTGTTATTGAGTCTGAGAGGCAGGACGAGAGCCTGAAGGAGAGAATAGAAGAGGAAATTTACAGCCTTTTAGGCCTTCACATAAAGGTAACCCTCAAGAAGAAGGGAGAGATACCGAGGAGTGAGGGGAAGGCCGTGAGGGTTAAAAAGTTTAATTAGAGGAGGAGGTTGGGAAATGAGGAGAGCTCTACTTCTAACAACTGCCGTTCTGCTCTCTACTCCTTTGGTTCCTGCAAGGGCTTCAGACCCGGAAGTTGAACAGCTGAAGCAGATGGTTGAGCAGATGAGACAGGAACTCCAGCAGGTTAAGGAGGAGAACAGGGAACTCAAGCAGGAGGTTCAGATTCTAAGAAGCAAATTGGCGGGAGCTCCTGTAAGAGTGGGAAAGGGAGCTCCATCTTTCAGGAGCAAAACCGGAAAGACAGTTGACTTCTACGGTTACTTCAAGATTGACGCCGCTTACTCAGACTCAAAGGCCGTTGGAAAGGACTTTATCCTTTTTGCCCTTCCAGAAAACTCAAAAGGCCCTGTTATTAACAGCGCATTCCCTTACCTGAAGCACAGCAACGATAACGACTTCAACATTAACTTTAAGCACAGCCGTTTTGGATTTCTCATAAAGACGAAAGAGGGAGACTACAACATACTTGGAAACTTTGAGTTTGACTTCTACGGTAATCTTGACGAGAACGATGACAACCCCAACCACGCAGGCATCAGGGTAAGGAAGGCCTGGGTTCAGTTTGGAAAAGAGGACTGGAACGTAAGGGCCGGTCTTGACTGGATGCTCTTAACTCAGCTTTACCCACATCTTTCAAACTTCCCCTCCGGTGCCATGATGGGTAACATCGGTTACCGTATTCCTCAAATAAGGTTTACAAAGCTCTTTAAATTTGAAAATAGCAAGCTGACCACGCAGTTTGCCCTTGATAAAGTTTGGGGAGACCCTGATCCAACACTTAAACCCTGGATTGATACAGGTTCAAACTCCGGAAGGCCTGATGTTCAGGGAAGGTTAGCTTACGACTTCAACCTTGTAGGTGTAAAACTCCACTTTGGAGCTATAGGTCACGTTGGTAAGGAGCAGGTTACCCTCTCAGATGGCAGTGAGAAAAACCTTGATACTTACTCCTACGGTCTGGAAGGAGCTGTTTCTCCAACCGGCTGGTTAACGATTTCCGGAAAGATCTGGAAGGGAAGGAACCTCGGAGGATGGTATACGGGCGGTGTAGGTCAGGGAGTTCTCTACGTTTATTCTGGTGGAAAAGTTGATACGAAATTGAAAGGTTATCCTGTTGACGCAAAAGAGATTGACGCTGAAGGTGGATGGGTAGAGGTGACCTTAAAGCCAGATCCCAAATGGGTTTTCCACTTAGGTTACGGTGTTGACAACCCGGATAACGACGACCTTCAGTATAACGGTAAGTATCCCGTTCTTGCAAGGCTTAAAAACACAATGTACTACGCCAACGCCTTCTACAGGCTCACACACTCTTTAGGTTTTATGGGAGAGTATTTAAGGGTTAAGACTGAATATCCAGATACAGATTTTGCCGGAGACTCCTACGGAGACGGAACGGTTAACAGGTTCCAGGGAAGCGTTCTCTACTTCTTCTAAAGCTCCGGGGAGGGGTTTCCCTCCCTACCACTTAATTTCCGGTCTTTTTTCAACTTCCTCTCCAAACTGGAGGTATTCAAGTTTTTTAAATCCAAAGAGCTTTCCGATAATTCCTGATGGGAAAAGATCAAGGGCTGTGTTGAACTCCTGAACGATGTTGTTGTAAGTGTACCGAAGCCTTGCTATTTCATCCTCAACTTCCTGGATACTCCTGTTTAAGTCTTCTGCAAGGTCTGAAGTTTTGAGTTCAGGGTAGTTCTCAAA
>JALTBN010000039.1 GCA_027075325.1 Thermococcus sp.
GCACCGTCGGGTAGTCAGATGCCTTACCCCCCGGCCCGAGGATGTAGAACTCGGTGAACCTCTCCCCGGGTTTGGGGTGGCTTATAACGTAAGCGAGGGCGCCGATGGAGGTTATTATGGAGATTATTAGGATGATGGTGAGGGCCCTGTCGAGTCCGCTCGATTCCTCCCACTCCAGCTCTTTCTTTATCCTGTCGAGAGTTATCCACGGTATCCAGGGCTCTATCGCGTTCTCCCTCCTGTAAATGGCCAGAATGGCAAAGACGATGTTGAAGACTGTCAGGCTGACGAGTATTGGCGTGAGCCTTATGCCCCATGGGGTGAAGTTGAGGCCCAGACCTATGAGCGGTACTATGGCTATGCTGAGACCAAAGCTCAGGGCCAGGCGTTCAAGGTTGTCCAGTTCCTTTCTCTCCGGGAAGAGGGCCGTTATGAACACGTAGCCTGGAAAGAAGAGGACGAAGGCCAGGCCGAGGGCTTTTCTGGCAATGCCGTTGGGCTGGTAGATGATGAGGATATCTAAGAGGATGGAGAGGAGTATAACGCTCAGGTAGTCCCAGTGGTCGGCCACTTTCTTTCCGAGTCCCACCCTTTCACCCAATGACGATTTAGGGAGGCTCTTAAAACGTTTTCCACCGAAAGGCGTTTTAAGGGTGGGACACAACTACATCTGATATCACCGGGAGGGATATAAAATGGGGGAGAGTGGACGGTGGGTGGTTGCCCTGCTCGCCATCTTTCTCCTGGGCGCTGGATACGCTGCCGGCATGACGATAGACGGGGACTACACAGACTGGATTAACTACCAGGAGTACACGAGCCCTATCGTTCACAGGCTCCCCGGTGCGGAGATAATGAGCCTCAAGGTGGCCTGGAACGATACGCACCTACTCCTCTTCCTCACGACCGAGAACAACCAGAGCTGGGACGTTGCCTACGGATTCGCCGTTGACGTGAACGTTTCGAGCGGCTGGGGCTACAAGTACTCTAAGGACGGCGACGCTTGGGGCAGGAAGATATCCTTCAACGCGAGCTATCCAGACCTCCCCGACTACGAGCTCTACTTCTGGTGGGACCATTCAAGTGGGATAACCTCGGCCCAGCTGGTTAAATGGACTGGGAGTGGCTGGACTGGCTACAGCCCTCTGGAGGACGTTGGCGGGAGCTACGCTTATACAGGAAACGCCAGTGTTGGTCTCCAGACCCTTGAGATTGCAATCCCCTGGTCCGCTCTCGGCGGAAAGCCTGCCAGCAACACGATCGCCGTTATGGCGTGGGTTGCCGGGGGAGATGGAAGTTCGGCCGTCAAGACCATCGGTCCCGATGCATCAGTCAGCTACTTCAGCTACGAGTGGAGCGACTGGGATGACTTCGGCGTTCTCAGGCGGGACGTGGTGAACCTCACCGCCGCCACGGAGCTCGGACAGGTTAAGATCGATGGAAAAGATAACGACTGGACGGCCTACGCTGAGTTCACGAGCCCGACTGACCTCCCCGGCGCGGACGCGACTAAGCTGTGGGTCTCGTGGAACGATACGGATCTGCTGCTTTTCCTGTTCACCAACAACACGGTGAGCTGGGACGTTGCCTACGGCTTCGCCATTGACGTGAACGTATCAACGGAGAACAGCACGGGGGTAGGATGGGGGTACGAGAACTCGACGAACGGAGACGCATGGGGCAGAAAGATAGCCTTCAAAGCCAGTTCCCCCTTCCTGCCGGATTATGAGCTCTACTTCTGGTGGGATCACTCGAAGGGAATAACGAGCGACAACCTCGCGAAATGGACCGGGAGTGGCTGGACTGGTTATAACTCCCTGAAGGACATCGGGGGGAGCTACGCTTACACGGGGAACAACGTGACTGGCCTTCAGACCATTGAGATCGCCATCCCCTGGTCCGCTCTCGGCGGAAAGCCAAGTGACGACGAGGTAGCGGTCGTTGCGTGGGTTGCCGGGGGCGATGGGAGCTCGGCAGTTAAGGTGGTGGGCGACGACCCGACAGCTTACGATAATACGGACAACGAGTGGACGGACTGGGACAACGTAGGCGTCCTGGCAGATCAGGCAGTTCCCCTCGACAGCACGACAGGGGTTCCCTTCTTCGGCAACGCGGCTGTGGTTCTGGTGCTCCTCGGCGCCGCCCTGTGGTTCTTCCGCAGGGGTTGAGCCTTTCCTTTTGTTTTCAAACAAAAGGCATTTAAGGAGTTCGTGCAACTCTATGTATCACTGGGGGTGTATAATATGGGAAGGAAAGCGGGTCTGATCCTGATGGCCCTCGTCCTTTTGGGCATGGCGGGTTTTGTGAGCGCCCACTCGATAACCGTTGATGGAGACCTGAATGACTGGAATGCGAAGACAGATACCCAATCTCCCAACACCTGGCAGTTGTACAGCAATGATGGAGAATGGGTCTGGAAGGACGCCACTGGCGATGAGCGAACTAACTTTGCAAACCCTGACCCCAGAGTTGATATAACCGAGTTTCGTATCACCTCCGACGATCAGTACTTCTACTTCCTGATAAGGTTCAAAGATCTTGATGTTGTTGGCCAGGATGGAGCGCCTGGTATAATGATAACCATAGACACTGATCATACTTCAGGCTCTGGGCAAACAGATTTTGGTTTCAACTCAGATACTAAGGTAGCTCAAAACGGGAATGCAAACTGGGAGTACCAGCTCCTCATTGACTTGGCAAATAGCAATGTGACTGACGGTGGAACAGTCTATGGGGATGGAAAAACAGTTTGGAATGGTGGCTCTCCATTAGATTTGATAAAGGTGGTAAACGGTCAGTGGACTGACATATCAACTTCAAACGATGAGTTCGTTGCATCAACATCAAACAACGCGGTTGAGGTCAGGATCCTTAAGTCTGAGCTCGGAAATCCGAGCACGATAAGGGTTGAACTCGCGGTAGTTAGGGTGAATCCAAGTGGGGATGCTTGGGATATTTCCGGCCAATCAGATGTCCTTGATGCAATGACGACCACTGGCCCAAATACGTGGGATGAAGTTCAGGATGGTTACATCGACTACTACGCCGATATCGACATCTCGCAGGTTCCCTTCTTCAGCGACCTCGCGGTTGCCCTTGCCGTCGTCTTCGGGGCCGTGATAATCTTCAGGCGCCGCTGAGGCTCCTCCAATTTTCCAATTTTCTTGGACGTAAGGTTTTTAGGCATCCCGCCCCATTCACAAGCAGAGAAATATATCACCGGCGGTGTTGAAAATGTCCGAGAAGTTCGCCCTGTTTCTCGTACTCATCATGTTAGGGAGCCTCTTCACCGGCTTCGGCCACCACATTAGCATCGTCTCAGCCGATTCGGGTCAAATAGCGAGCGGGGATCCTTTCTCATGGAACTACGATGAGGTGAAGGGCCTCGACGGCCACGGGGATACCTACACCTACAACGACGGCAGTGACGGGGCGAGGGACATCATAGCGTTCTACTACGCGGCCTATCCTTCAGTAGTGTCAATGAGGATAGACCTCATGAACCTCAAGGTCAACGACGAGAACAACGCCAACTGGTACATCCTGATGGACTACAAGAGCGGCGGTGCAACGTGGCTTCCCGACGACCTCCAGGGAAGCACTTCGATGAAGTGGGACGTTGCAGTTGCCATCTACTCTCCTACTGACTACAAAGTGTACCTGCCCGATCACTCAACCCTGAGCGGGGCAGTTACATCGGTCACCTTCAACGCGGAGTACGACCTGATAGTCGTCCAGCTCAACGCCACGAAACTACCCGGTTACTCGTACACAGAGGCCGTCAACTTCCAGGTTCTTTCGTCAAAGGACTTCAACACGGTCATAACGGATTCCCTCCCAGATGACCTCCACAGCTCGATCTCAAGCAACGACCACGTGGGAACGGCCAAGGTTGCCTTCGTTGACCACGGGAACCAGCACATAGCCTACAGCGACTCCGAGGTCTGCGGTGGCGATGGAATGGGCTACGACGACGTGATAAGGACGCACCTCCAGTACCGCGTTCCCCTCAACCTCCACCTCAGCGGGGTTCTCATTGAGAACCTCATATGGAACAACTACACCTGCGGGGCCGACAACTTCATCGGGATGATCCAGTACGGCGTTAGCTCCGGTCTCATTGATATCCTGACATCGGCCTACGGGCAGCAGATCATGCCCTTCCTCCCCCAGGATCTGAACACGAAGAGCCTTGGGATGGAGAACGCCCTCATATGGGAGCTCTTCCACTACAACCCAAAGGTGGCCTGGGTTCCGGAGAGGGTGTGGGAGACGAAACTGAGCGACAGCGACTCGGAGAACGGCGTCAAGAGCGACCCGTGGGACTACTTTGCGACAACCGACCCGATAGACGGCCAGCCCTACGCTGAAGCAGTCATCCTCGACGACAGCACCCACGGGAGCGGTAAGGACACCAACGGGAACCCCATAAACCCGCGTAAGATCTACGAGCTCCCGAACGGGAAGCTCAGGGTTTTCTTCATCGACGACTGGCTTAAAGACACCATTTACAGCTCAAGCGACTGGGATTCAGAGGGCTGGACGAGCATAAAGGCCCACTGGCTCGACCTCGCTCTGAGCGGTGACCAGGAGCAGGTGGACGTTTACGGTGATGACCTTGAGAAAGCTGCTGGAGTCGCGGGCTGGACAACGAATCCCCAGGACTACTTCTATGCGGTCAAATACGTTGCCTCTCACCCGTGGATTCAGGCGGTTAAACTCGACGACGTCCTCTCCTGGAGCTCAAACCAGGGCGGTCGCTTCTGGGGTGACGGCGGTGACTACTGGCCGGTAGCAGGAACGTACAAAGAGATAGGGGGAACGGACGGCTACGGTGGAACCAGCTCAAGCCTCGGGAGGAACGCCTGGTACAAGGACTGGGCAATAAATTACTACCCCTACAACTGCCCCAAGACCGCCGGCGCGCTCTGGTGGGACGCCTACCAGGAGCTTGAGAACCTGAAGAACGCAGGAGTAGACAACAACCTCGTCGAGATGGCCTGGACGACTCTCATAGCAAACCTCTACGAGACCGGCTGGCACGACGGAATGACCGGGCCCATAAGCGGCTGGGAGAAGGAGATAACCTCCCATCTGAGGCATTCGCTGGCTTACGCCTACGCCGCTTGGTGGCTCAACGAGGCCAACAAACCGCTCCTCGCTTACTGGAAGAACGCCGACGACGACAACGACAACGAGATTGTAATTCAGAACGATAAGCTCTACGCAGTAATAGATCCGATAGGGGGGAGGATCGGCTGGCTCTTTGACTCCAACGGCCACGTCGTGATCGGGAATTCAATGGCCCTCTGGAGCGGGACTGAGGGAGATTACAACGACGGCAACCACATATGGGGTCTGAGCGACGCCTACGACGGCGGAACCTACGAGAACGACTACTACCAGCTCAGCATAATTGACAACGGGACGGATGGGAAGGTCCTCATAGCCGCAAAAAGCCCCGGAGGCTTTACCAAGTACATAGAGCTCCGGCAGGGCTGGCCCTACCTCAAGGTAACCTACAGGAACGTGACCAAGACGATTTACGTCAAGACGGGCTTCTCGCCCGGATTGAGTGACATGCTGCACTACGGTAAGAAGCACATCTGGCGCATCTGGCTCTACGGCGGCAAAGTTGCGGGCTACTACAACACTGGAACGGACACACTTGGGGCCTACGTTATCCCCGGTCCAGCTTCCTTCAACAGGGGCGAGGACTGGAGGACGCTCGCCATGGTGGATGAGATAAAGTTCTCAAGCGACGCAACCTTCTACTTATACGCCGGGCCATGGAACGCCTCCGTCTTCGGGAGGCTCCTCAGCGAGCCCATAAAGGGAACCGTCTCGGTCTCCCCGGCCAACCCGAGGGGCGGGGATCAGGTTACAATATACTACAACGCGAGCGGCGGTCCCCTCCAGGATTTAAACTCTATAAAGATCCACTGGGGCCACGACTACTGGAAGGACGTAACGGATACACCTATGACATACGAGAACGGCCTGTGGAAGGCCACCATCCAGACCTCCGCGGACTGGGGTTCCATAGACTTCGTCTTCACGAACGGAAGCGTCTGGGACAACGACGGCTGGAGGGACTACCACCTCTACCTGACCCCTTCAAGTGTTCCAGAGGGCGTTTACAACTACCTCACCGGCGACGAGAGCTCCTGGGGAACCTACTTACCCGCCCCCAACACGGGTGAAGTCCACAACGGCGAGTACGTCTGGAACGACGCAAGCGGAGATGAGCACTCGACGAGGAACTACCCGTGGAGCCCAGACGACTACGACCTGAGGAGCGTCCGCGTCAGGGCCGACGGTCAGTACTTGTACTTCTCAATAAAGCTCGGCGATCTGTCATCCTTAGGCGACTTCGGGGCTCCCATCATAGCAATCCCAATCAATACTGGACTTGGCGCTAACCACACAGTCCCCTACGACAGCTCGCTCAGCTACTCCCCGGGCTGGGACTACTGGGTAACCGTTGACCTCTCGAAGGCTGGAACACCGGACTCAGTGCTCTTCACCGAACCGGGGGTTGAGGTCTACGACTCGAGCTTTAACGAGCTCACCGGTGACTACTACGCCGTAGCCTCAAAGGCCAACGGGGTTGTCCAGGTAGCTGTCCCTAAGTCTCTCCTCGGGGATCCATCCTCGATAAGCTTCAACGTCCTCGTCTTCATCGGTGACAGCAAGGGCGGGGCGGTTGATCCAGGTTCACCCAAGGTCGTTGACCTGATGAGCCCATCGTCAACCGATGATGAACTGAGCGACGGTTCAATTGACAGCTCTCAGACCGTCGACATTTCAAGCGTCCCCTTCTTCAGCAACCTCCTAATTGCCCTTGGTGTTGCCCTCGGAGCGGTGCTGTTCTTCAGGAGGCGCTGATCCCATTTTCCTTTCGCTTTTTCTCGTGACCCACCACCAGTAGAGGAAGACGTAGGCAACGAACATGAGGTCTCCCAGATGGGAGTGGAAGAGCTCCAGAAACGAGATCCCGGTGTAGTAACCAATGATCAAGAGGAGGAATATTCTAAGGGCGTTGAGCGGCACGATACCCACCGCCCCAAAGATCAGGAGAAGGGCTTCCCACCTGGAGGATCTTCTCATATAAATCAGAAGCAGAGAAGCCAGGGTGTAAATGACAAAGGCGTCGAAGCCGGAACAGCCCGAGCCAATTATCACCAGGACGTTCCTCACAACCGCAATGTTCCCATTTATCTGTATAGGGATCCCCGAAAGTACCACCAGGCCCTTAACAAGTACTGACGTTACATCCACGAAAAAACCACTGGTTACGTCTATTACCCTTCTGATTAAGTCCGTCTTTGAGGAGAGCGCTATCCCCACCCCTCCAGCTGCAACAGTCAGCGGTATCTCAAGGCCCCTAACCCTGAAGAAAACCAGCTGAAGACCCGTGAGAAGGAGAGTAAGAAAGGTCGAGGGGCTTGGGTACTCACCCAGCCGGATTGCGAGGAATACCGGGGAGATCAGGATGAGCAAAACCCCAAGAATCGTTTGGAAATCAAGCCCGGGCTCCCTTGGAACGGCCTTCCTCTCTGATGCGTAGATGGTTAGGGCATAAACCAAGCCAATGTAGAGTGTAAAAGGGGTCCGGTAAAGAAGAAAAACCGCCGTCGTGAGGAGCAGGACGAACCCCTCAAACGCCCTGACTTTCACCGGCTCCAATTTCACACCTCCGCGTGCTCCGCATCCCTGATCCCGCCCACTATGAGCGCGGCAAGTCCCAGGGCACCCACGATGAAGGCCTCGGCCGGAATTCCGGGGAGTTTTCCCCGCAGGATAAAAAGCACCATCCCCGTTACTGAAA
>JALTBN010000040.1 GCA_027075325.1 Thermococcus sp.
CCACCAACAGTGAACATAACCAACAAGCAATACTTAGAATCCCACAAGTTTTACACAGATGAGGTTATATACATTAACATCTCCGCAAGCGACGACAAAGGTCTCGAATACCTAAGTGGAACGATAAACGGGGTGAAATTCACCTCCAAGCATATTTCCGGGAAGCACGTAACACTAACAATACCAATATATCCAGAATACCTAGTTGCAGGGTACAATAATATTACCATTACTGTTGAAGATACTGCAAGTCAGACTTCATCGGACAGTGTTATCCTTAAGGTGTACCAAGATGAGCCTCCAAATGTTACAATACTCTCCCCGCAGAATGGACAACACTTCACCCAGAGTAAACCAATCCCAGTGAACATTTCAGCAACAGACGACAGGGGCGTTGCCTACGTTGAACTTTACCTCGATGGAAGCCCAATAAAGAAGTGGACGTCAACACCCTACGAATACACAATAATATTAACCCTAAGCACAGGCGGACATACTCTTAAGGCAGCTGCAGTAGATACTGCGGGTCAAAAGAATGAGACCACAATAACTTTCTACGTTGATCAGCCGGAGATTGATAATCCGCCAACAATAAAAATCACTAACAAACAAGAACTCACATCAAAAACATTCATTGAGGGTACTGAGGTTGGTGTCTCTGTTAGTGCAGGAGATGACAATGGGATAACAAAGATCGAGTATTGGGTCAATGATAAACTGGTGGACAGCCATGCTTTCAACGGCCAGAAGACAGTCACAGATAGAAAAATTATTCCTCCGGATTACTTGCACGTAGGTAGTAATACTATAAAAGTTATCGTGTATGACACTGCCGGGCAGACGGGATCAGACCAAGTCACAATTCAGATAAAAGAAGACAAGCCACCTACTATTAAGATTGATTCCCCCACTAACATGACCTCAATAGAACAGGGGCAACAGTTGATCATTAATGCTGATGTCCAAGACGATGTTGGGTTAGTTAAGATAGAGGTCTGGCTGGATAAAATCGGGGGAAGATTGATTGATCAAGTGAGTCCCCAGGTCAATCTGTATCAGTATTCCAAACAGTTAGAGACCACCTCATGGACAGTAGGACAGCATAAGGTTTACATAGTTGCATACGACACAAGGGACCAGTACTCTTCGACCTATGTCGTGATAGAGATAAAGCCAAAATCACATCCAAAAGTCTACATCACCTCCCCGAAGGATGGACAACACTTCATTCAGGGCAAGCCAATCCCAGTGAACGTTTCAGCGACAGATGACATGGGTATTGCTTATGCCGAACTCTACCTTGACGGAAAGCTAATCCACCTCTGGATATCCGCACCATACAAGTACGCTATTACTCAGGATTTGAAAATAGGCGAACATACCTTAAAGGTAATTGCAGCAGGGAAAGAAGGAAAAGTAAACGAGACGAGCATAGTCTTTTATGTTGACCAACCCGAAGTAGACAATCCACCAACAATACAGATCACTAACAAGAATGAACTCACTTCAACCATACTCAACGAGGGCCAGGATATAGTTGTCTCGGTTAGTGCAGGAGACGATAATGGGATAACAAAGATCGAGTACTGGGTCAATGATAAACTGGTGGGAAGTCACACTTTCAACAACAAGAAAACCGTTACGGATGGAAAAATTATTCCTTTGGATTACTTGCACGTGGGCAGCAATACTATAAAAGTCATCGTGTATGACACTTCCGGGCAGACTGGATACGATCAGGTCGCGATCCGGGTAAAGGCTGATGAGCCCCCAACGATTACACTGTACCTTCCCTCCAACAACACAGCCCTAAAACAGGGCCAGAACTTACTTGTAAGTGCAGAGGTTCAGGATGATGCTGGCTTATCCAAGATTGAAGTCTGGCTGGATAAGATTGGAGGAACATTACTCGATAGCATCACCAACCCAAGTAATCCATACATGTACCATGAGACATTCAACACTTCTTCCTGGACAACGGGACCACATAGGATATACATGGTCGTATACGACACAGCTGGCCAGCTCTCTTCAACATATACAACGATAGAGGTAACCAGACCAAAATCACATCTAAATGTCCACCTTGTCTCGCCGCATGGTGGCCAGCACTTCACTCGGGGGGACTCTATCCCAGTAAGCGTGTCCGCCAGTGATGATATGGGTATTGCCTACGTTGAACTATACCTTGATGGAACTTTGGTTAAAAACTGGACCTCCACCCCATATGAATACACTATCATTCAGAATTTAAGCGTGGGTGAGCACACTCTTAAGGCAGTCGCAGTAGATACAGCTGGTCAAAAGAATGAGACCACAATAACATTCTATGTTGATCAGCCAGAGGTTGACAATCCACCAACAATACAGATCACTAACAAACAAGAACTAACCTCAAAAACATTCGTTAAAGGCGAGGATGTTGTAGTTAAAGTTAGTGCAGGGGACGACAAGGGAATAACAAAGATTAATGTTCAAGTCAATGGTAACCAAATATACACGTATCCCTTCAACGGAGACACTCACATAAACGGTTCACTAACTATAGAGTCATACTACCTGAACACTGGCAGCAATACGATAAGAGTAATTGTCTATGACACTGCCGGGCATACTGGATACGATGAAGTCATTATCCATGTGGAAGCCGATGAGCCTCCCACCATAACTGTTTATACTCCATCAAATGGAACAATCCTAAAACAGGGGCAGGACTTACTTGTCAGCGCCAAAATCCAGGATGATGCTGGCTTATCCAAGATTGAAGTCTGGCTGGATAAGATTGGAGGAACCTTACTTGATAACATTACCTACCTAAGCAATCCATACATGTACCAGGGGACATTTAATATCTCCACTTGGACAACAGGACAACACAAAATCTACATAACCGCATACGACACCAAAAACCAGAGAAACATCATCGTAAGGATAGTACGCGTTAAGAAACCAGTTACGTCCACAACAAATACGACAACACCAACAGAATCTACGAAGAGCAGTTCAAAGACTGCTATATCCCAAACCACAAGCGTATCCTCCTCGCATAAAATGAGGAAAACAAAGAGTACTTCACCAGTCACCACATCAAAAGGAGGAGAAGGAAATGCAGTATGTGGACCAGCGGCCTTCATCGGGCTTGCAATAATACCTCTCATCATAAGAAAAAGAAAAAGGAAGTAAATTCTTTCCTTTTTATACTTTCTTATTTTATACCCTGCAGGTTAATAGTTGAAGCACAATCAAAAAATCTATTTAACCCCCTCCCCCAACTTTTCCCGGTGGTGGTATGAGGGCGTTCATAGCGATAGAGGTCAGCGATGAGGTTCGCGACAACCTCGTGAAAGCCCAGGAGAGAATAGGGAACAAAGCGGCAAAGATAAAGTTCGTCGAGAGGGAAAACTTCCACGTCACCCTCAAGTTTCTCGGGAAGATAGATGAGGCCACCGCCGAAGAGGTTAGGAAAGCCCTGGCGGAGATAGCGAAGAAGCACAAAAAGCACAGGGTTAGGGTCAAGGGCATAGGCGTCTTCCCGAACCCCAACTACGTCCGCGTCATCTGGGTAGGGATAGAAAACGACGAGGGCATCAAGGCGATAGCCCATGATGTCGAAAGGGAGATGAGGAGACTCGGCTTTAAGAAGGAAAAGGACTTCGTTGCCCACATAACCATTGGCCGCGTCAAGTTCGTCCGCGACAAGCTTGAGCTGGCGATGACCCTGAAGGACCTCGCCAACGAGGACTTCGGGGAGTTCGACGTCGAGGCGATAGAGCTGAAGAAGAGCACGCTGACGCCGAGGGGGCCGATTTACGAGACTGTGGCGAGGTTTGAGCTGGCCGAATGAAGCTGGGAGAGCTACAGACCTTGACCAATCCTTTTCATCCTATTATATATCCATGCAACTTTTTTTACTTGGCCTTCTTTTGATCGGTTCTAAGTGGAAAACCCACGTTAGAATGAATTTATACTTGAAAAAAAAAGGAGGAATTTTTACTTAAAGTAAAAGGAAAAGTTTATAAGAATAAGTTGGGTAAAATACAATGCAAAAATCGTTGTGAGGTGAACCTCATGAAGTGGAAGCCATTGTTTGCAGTCCTGCTTGGCCTGCTGATGGTCAGAGTGACTGCTAGAAGCGCAAGTGCCAGAGTATTCTCCACCAGCTCCCAAACTGCCAACGTTGGTGGTTACAGAAAGATGATTTCACTCCCGCCTGCTAACCCATATCAATGACCCCTCATCCTGAACTTGTAAACGCAACCCTGTCAATATGCATGAGGTACACTCACACATGGAGCTGGGTTGCGGATTCATGGACAATTGCAAAGATGTTCAAAGTCAAGCTCGACTATTCTGAGTATCTCCTGCGCGGAGCTCCATCCACACCGCCCGCCTTTAGGGAGGGGTATGCACTCGTATCAGCGGAAATGGAATGAGTTGACAACAAAAACTCTTTATTTTTATTCTTCCAAGACTATCAGGATGCGGGAAATGGATGGTGAGGATTATGGAGGGTAATACTATCCCCAAAGGGCTTATCTTTATAGACAACTTCATTAAGGGGTGGGGCTACTTTATAATCGTTGGCCTAATCTTTGGCTTCTTCGCTGTTAAGGGCCCTCTCTGGAAAGTAATCAAATTCAACGTTATCATATGGCCAGTTGCTGGGTCTTTGATTTATCTCGCAGGGTATAATGCGACCCTGAAGTGGGCGATTGAAAAACAGGGAAAACCCTATTGGCAGGCGAAGAGGGAAACCGAAAGGTTCTCAGCAAGGTTTGCCTTAGAAATTGCGCTGTTGTTCCCATTGGCGAGCATCACTGAAGCCGCCCTCTATGCGAAGGTCCATCCCAACATTCTCCTCAGCGTTATACTCATTATTCTGAGCTCAGCCTTCTGGGGTTACATACACGCAAAGGTTTTCACGCCCGCCTACGTCCCACTAGCGAACCCCAAGAAAGTAGTCTGGATTTCAAAGCCCATCTACCAAAAGTGGTACCAAGAAAAAGAGGATAAAAATCAAAACGTATAGCTGAAGAAGAGCACGCTGACGCCAAATGGCCCCATCTATGGGACGGTTGCAATGTTTGAGCTGAGGGAGTGAAGCTGGAAGAGGAAGAGGGGAACCGGGATTATCGCGAGGTTGCTTCCCTCGATGAACTCAAGCGTGTCCTTTGAGAGGAGTACCTTGTTCTTTATTCCGACCCTTGGGAAGTCCGAGGGTTTAACCTTCTTCCTCCACTTCACTTCGACGCCAAAATTAGTGGTTAAGAAGTCCACTTCCTTAGAGCCGTTGAAGAAGTAGGTCGGATAGAGGCGCTTAAGGTGCTCACCTACAACACCTTCGATTATCCTATCGATCTCAGGCCCCTTTCCAAAGAGCCTCTTGAAGGTCTGGATCAGCAGGGGGTCGGTAAAATAGAACTTGCGCTCCTTTCGGAACAGGGGCGTGAAGTCATGGAGCTTTACCTGGAAGTAGTTCCTCCCGATGAACAGCTCTTCAAAGAGTTCAAGGTAGTCCCTAACTGTAACGTGGGAGCCTATCTCAAGCTCCCTGGCGAGGGAGTTTAATGTTAGTCTGTCCCCGTAGCGACGCAGCAGTCCGAGGATTATGGAGAGTGCTATCCTTTCGCTCCTCCCAAGTTTGGCAACGTCGAGGATCGTGGCGTTGTATATCATCTCATAGGTTTCCGGTTTTATCCCCCCTTCAAGCAGTTCGTAGATGGCTCTCGGATACCCACCGGTCAGCAGGTAAAAATCGAGCGCACCACCCAACGTCTCCAGGTATGAGTACAATTCAAGGGCGTTCTCGTAGAATTCGCGGCTTCCATGGGGATTTTCGTGGGGGAGGTTAATTCCCTTAAGTTTTGGTTCAAAGATCGTTGAAACCGTCCTGAAGTCGAGCGGGAGGAATTCATCAACCCGTATTTCTCTTCCGGGAAAGCTCTCCCTCTTCAGCCCGGCCGAAGTCGAGCCGGTAACCTGGAGCACCATTCTCTGTGAAAGGGGGGAATCAAGAAGGAACTTAACCGCTCTCTCCCAGCCCTCGACGAAGGTAACCTCATCGAGAAAAACGTAAGCTTTTCCCTTCACGCTCCGGAGAAACGATTTAACAACGGAGACTATCTCACGGTAGTCCCTCAGAAGGTCGCAGGAGAAGTAGAGGATGTTCCTCGGGTTTACTCCAGCCTTGATGAGCTTTGCCACGGAGAGCTTCATGTAGGTGGTTTTTCCCACCTGCCTCGGACCTATTAGGATTTTGTTTACAGGTTCGAAGCGGTAGTCGATCCGCGGTTCCTTTGCTAGGGCTTTCTTAACCCGCTCGTCCTCGTATATTGCATCCGGGTCAGCCCACCAGGGGTTTTGGACTACCGTGAGGTCTTCCATTTCGCATCATTGATATTATAATAACAAAAGACATATAAATATTTTGATAGTTAGCTATCAATAGGTGCAGAGAATGAACGTTCATGAAGTTATCGGAGAAGTTCTTCAGAAGATACGCCCGACTGAGGAGGAGAGGGCCTTCATCGAGGGCCTGATGGTGGAACTCAGAGGGCTGGCGGAAGAAACCATCGAAAGCTCGGGCCTCGACGTTAAGCCCTACTTCGTCGGTTCCCTCGCGAAGGACACTTATCTAGCGGGAGACCACGACATAGACCTTTTCCTGGCCTTTCCGCTCGAAACTCCTTTGGAGGAACTTCGAAAAGAAGGATTAGAGCTTGGAAAGGCCATAGCTAAAAAGCTCGACTCCTATGATATTGCCTACGCGGAGCATCCGTACGTGAGGGCGAGATATAAAGGTGTGAGCGTTGATCTGGTGCCCTGCTACGATGTTAAGAGCTGGAAGGACGTGAAGACGGCCGTCGATCGCTCGATACTCCACACGGAGTGGGTGAACGAGAACATCAAAGGTAAAAACGATGAAGTTCGCCTCCTCAAGCGCTTCCTGAAGGGCATAAACGCCTACGGGAGCGAGATCTACGTACGCGGCTTCTCAGGATACC
Organism: Thermococcus sp.; assembly: GCA_027075325.1. Classification (GTDB taxonomy): domain Archaea; phylum Methanobacteriota_B; class Thermococci; order Thermococcales; family Thermococcaceae; genus Thermococcus. The sequence goes on from JALTBN010000040.1 coordinate 7,005, forward strand.
TGGCAGAGATTCTGGTAATCAAGTACGGCTCATTCCTTGACGTCCTGAAGAACGCGGACTTCATGCTGAGGCAGAAGGTAATCGACCCAGGAAACTGGCTCAAGCACGAGTACGAAACCGCGATGAATACCGTCCGAAGAGAGGCCGAAGAGGACAGGCCGCTTATAGTCATAGACCCAGTCGATCCGAGGAGAAACGTTGCGGCGAACCTGAGCTGGGAGAAGTACGGGAGGTTCTACTTCAAAGCCCAGGCTTTCCTTGAGAACCCTTCCACAGGATTTTTCTTCCTGGAGAAACCGAGGGAAGGGGATTACCTGGAAGAGCTCAGGAGAAAGGGAGCCCACTTGGTAACGCTGATTTTTGGAAAGCCTAACCTCATAGACGACCTCCTCCTGCCCCAGCTGGAGAAGAGCGCGCGAGGCTTTGAGAAGGTCCTCGCGAGGGAGGGCTTCGGCGTTCTCGGATGGGAGGTCGGGCACTCCGAGGGAAAGGCCTTCATAATGCTCGAACTGGACAGAATTGAACGCGAGAGAGTCAGGATAAAGCCGGGGCCTGAGTTCTTCACGGAGAGGGGGCTGGACTTCTACAGGAAGAATGAGAGAGTCTGGCTGAAGGGCAAGAGGCTCTACGCGGAGAAGGTCGTAAAAGAGTCAGTTACTGACGTCATCACCGAACTGCTCGAAAAGAATCAGGTTTCCCTCGGAAAGAACCTGCGAGAAACAATAAAAGGAGCGGACATTCTGATAGATTATGTACCAAAGAACCTAGAAGTGGAGGCGTATCTATTTCTGAGCAGAAAAAAAGAAGGACTGAAAGTTTAGGAGCGGTGTTCACACCATTCCCTGTTTTCCCAGTGCCCGTGCAGCTCACCCGGTATGTGGCCGGTATCGGCGACGGCCCCTTCGAAGTCGTAGAGCATGCCAAGGGCTTCCCTTATCTCGTCCGGGAGGGCCTCTTTACCCGTGTAGAGCGCCGCCCTTGTGACAACGTTGTAGGGACTGTTGGGGACTTCGCTCTTCAGGGACTCAAACCAGGCCTTTTCGGTTGTTTCCCAGCCTTCAAGGCCGGAAAGCTTGTAGAGGTCGTAGTCGTAGTAGAGCTGTGGAAAGGCCAGGAGCTTCATGTACTCGAAGAGGAGAAAGTTGGCCCTCTCGCCGAGGTCCTCCTTCATGTAAACCTCCATCAGCTCTATGAGAGCCTTGCTCATCACGGCAACGTTGCCGAATGCAACTCTTGTGTCGATGTTCTCCCAGAAGCGCGGACATGAGTGGTTTGCCATGAGCATTATGTAGTATATCCTCCCGAGCTTCATGGCGAGCGTGGGGTCAACGCCGTCTATGGGCTCCATGATATAATCAACCCCGGTCTCCATCTCAAAGTACTCGTAGTGCTCGCGGAAGAACGCCCTTGAGTACCTGACGAGAAACTCCTGGATTTGCTCCCTATCAGTCTCAGGCTTCTCCTTTTTGATCAGGTCGAGAACACCAAAGCGTATAGCCCTATTCAGCTCGCGGAAAAGCTTGGTGAAAGCATACTTCCAGAGCTGGGAGACTTTTTTACCCCTGTAAAAGCGGTTTATGACCTTGCCATCCTCGCGCCTCATTCCAAGCCATCTCATGTCCCCTGTTCTTCCGTCAACGCTGAGATCGTAGTAGTCACTCCAGCTGGAGTAGTCCTTTATGTTTATCCTGAAGTACTCGCTGCACTCTCCTTCGAGCTTTTTGTACACCCCTCTCTTCTTCCTGCGAACAAACTCAATGGCGTTCACACCTTCAACACCCTTCCCATCCAGTCCCTTCATCCACCCAAGGAACCTGTCAAGCTGCTGTGGATTGGCGAGAAGGGCCTCAAGATCGCTCGCGAGGTGAACGAGATAGGGTATCCCCTCCCGTTCCTTGAACACATCAGCCCTGCCTTCCGCCACTGCCCGGATTAAACCCTCCACATCAAGGGTGTTAAAGGCAAAGGAATCACTGAGCTGGTGATCCCTGCCGAAGGCGTATGCGGTTTCCTCTCCCGCACGGTACGTATTGCAGGAGTACTTTGCCTGGGGAATGTTGAGGCCAACGAACTGTCGCTCATCGAGAAGGAAGACCACCCTCCTCCCGGTGGCGGCCTTTGCGATGATTTCTGCTGTCTCTTTTGTGATGACTGCCTCAGGAAGCCAGTAGCCAACAACATCAGAGTTCCCGAGGAATGGGGCATAGAAATCGAAGGAAACCCTGGCGAGAATCTCCTGATCGAATTTGCCGAGGTGCGGCATTATGGGATGGAAAGGTGTGGTAGGGACCGCCTCAACGTTAGCCCCAAGAAGCTCCACTATCTGGGCATATATCTTGGGCTTGTACTTCAGTATCATGTAGATGGTGAACGGTTCAAAATCAACACTGACACTCTTCTCAGGCAGGCCTCCCAGGACTTCTCCTGCGTACTCGTAAGCCTTTATCACTGCCCTCGTCCAGTTTCGCCCCTTGACATCGACGTCCCTAATTTTCAGCGAAACGGGGCTGAGCCTTTCGGAGTATTTTATGGGATCCCATCCCGAGCCATCGTGGACATAAACTATATCCCCCGGCTGGTAGGCGTGAAAGTGATAGGAACGCTTCATCTGCATAGACCTCACCAGTTTTAATAGGAAAGGGGAGTTTATTGCCCTTTCTGAAGTTCATTGCTACCCAAATATGACCGATAATCTAATAAATGTGTACATCAAAAGTACAGTGGTGGGATGATGAGGAAGGATGTCAGGGATATCTTAGGTGAGGAACTTGCCAATTACATGGAACTCCTCAGGGCAAAAGTTGCTTTCGCAGAGGAACTTTACGGAATTAAGATTAACTACGTGCCACTCGTCACTGAAGAGCCGGTTGTCATTCTCGACAAAAACGATGGAAGAATAAAGTGGTTGAGGGACAAGAGGGAGCTTACGGAGATGGAGTTCCGGGAACTGGCAGAGGAGATACGAAAGAACATCGAATCGGGCTTCGTGGAAATGTTGCTTGCGATGAACATGGGATGTCTCAATGGGCCCGGAGAGTAGTGTCCCAAGGTTTATAAATACGCAAACATAGCGGGCCCCATGAAGCGGGCGGAGCTTATACTCCTGGGCATCACCGTCATATGGGGTTCCACTTTTCCCGTCATGAAAGTTAGTCTGAACGGGATCTCCCCGGTTTTGCTCCTTGCATACCGCTTTGGTATAGCCTCTTTAGTCATGCTGCTTCTCTTCGGCAGAAGGGTCATTAAGAAGAACACACTGAAAGCCGGGTTCGTACTTGGGGTAACACTCTTCTTCGGCCACGCCTTCCAGATAGTCGGACTGAAGTACACAACCCCCACCAATTCCGGTTTCATAACCGCCCTCTATGTGGTCTTTACTCCGTTCATAGCATATTCCCTGCTCGGGGATGAGATAAAACGGGATGATGTATTATCCCTTCTCCTGGCTATTCCAGGCCTCTACCTGATTTCCGGGGCAACACTCCACATCAACTACGGCGACGCACTTACAGTCCTGTGTGCCCTCAGTTTCGCGTTCCAGATCGTCCTAGTTCACAGGTACAGTGGACTGGACTACCTGAGCCTTTCTTTCTGGCAGATATTCTGGAACTTCGTTTTCTCGGCAGTTTATAGCGCCCTGTTCGAAGGGCTGGAGATGCCGAAGAGCACATCCACATGGCTGGGAATCCTCTACCTTGCACTCTTTGCCACAGTGCTAACGTTTACCCTCCAGGTCAAATACCAGGGGAAGACAAGGGCACAGAGGGCAGCCATGATATACTCTGCGGAACCCCTCTTCAGCTACCTAACATCTTTTCTGTTCCTGGGGGAGGTTCTCAGCATAAAAGGCAACATCGGTGGTCTACTAATCCTCGCAGGGATATGGAACGAGGTCAGGAAGGGATAACCGCTTATTTTATAATTCCTCTCCACATAATTATAGAAGGTGGAGAGAATGAAGTTTGAGGTCACGTCTCGGGATGACATGAACGCACTATCAAGGGAGCTCACCAGAGCAGGGATAATGAACCGCAAAGGAGAGCTCGTCAGAAGGGAGATATCACATTATATCATCGTGAAAGATGAATACAGGGAACTCCTTAAAAAAGCGGGGGAGATTGAGCCCGTTGAGGAGACACTATCAGAGCTGAGAGAACTGTACGAGGAGCTGGTTGTCCCGCTGGAGGTGGGAGAGGAAAAACCAGCGGAGCAGTTCTTCGGGGAAGGAGAGGTGGAGCGACTGATACTCTTCACGGCCCTGAAGGAAGCGGGGGCCCTCAGGGAGGAGTCCGGCACAGTAAAACTTCTCAGAAAACCAAAGCTTGAGGAGCTCAGAGTGGAACTCAGGTTCCCCATAGAGGAAGTGGAGGAGTACCTGGATGAGATAGAGGAAAGATTTGCCCCAAGGATGGTGAGTGAGGTATCCTTCACAAAGGTCTACTACGTTGAGGTTCTCGAAGTGGACAGGGAGCTCATAGAGGCAGCCCTTGAGATAGCTGAGGACTACTGCACGGAGGAAAGCTACGTCGATGCCATGTTTACCGGCATTGCACGTTCCATCCTGGCGGAGACGGTGCTCGAACTGGCGAAGAAGTACAGGAGGAAGGACGAACTCATAGCCGCCCTTCTCTCAAGGGAACCCCTCTTTGTCGAAGGCGAGGACGAGACAGTGTACGTCTACTTTGACGAGGAATCCATAGAGAGCCTCCTGAAGGAACTCCAGAATCTTGGATACATCAAGGTCAAAGGGAACCGGGTATGGGCCTGACCTTAAACCTTAAAAGTTCAGTTTGAAGTTCAATAATGAAGGGGGTGGTAGGATGGTGGAGCTCAGGGCCATAACCTTCGTGGACAGGGACGGAGAGCTCTACTACCGCTGCCCCAGGTGCGGGAGAATCTTTAGAAAGAGCAAGGATTACACCAGACATGTGAACAGGGCCCATGTGATGAAAGGTTAGGGCTTTCCAGCAGTCACAATTTTTATTCTATCCCCATAACTAAATCCGTTTTTGTCTTCTGGATAGAACCTAAGGAAGGGCAGGACCTTCCCGTCGCTTTCCTCCCACTCCCCAACTATCCAGGAGTAGTCCCACTTCTTAGGATCCCTAAGTACCTTGTTCGCAAGGAACCACACCCCCGCAGCCATAGCGTCCCAGCACACCCCCTCTACAACCAGCACAGGAGTACCGTTGACCTCGACGAATTCAATAACAAAATAGCCCTTCCTCACGTCTCCCTCTTTCTCCCCCGCTTTTACTGTCTGATAATACCTGAACGTTGGGCCGGTGACCACGGAGTAGTTAACCTGAACCGGGAGCAGAAACTCACTCTCAAGTCTGGCTATCAGCGGATTGACGGTGGAATTCCCCACGATAAGCTCCACGGTTCCATTTAACGCAGGGGAAAGGTTACCTATCACCTTATCGATCCACCCCGTCATCCCCTTCGGTGCTGTCCCATCCATTATCCTGAAGCCACTCCCAGAGTTCAGTGTGGATAAAGTGAGGGTTCTATACGGATAGGGTGAATGACAGAGAGGGGCAACACAGAAGTCAGGCGATGGAATTCCACCCAAATCCCCCCTCACTGGGTGGAGGTTGACCCCGTAGGCCCATCCAAGGAAGGAAAGTGCCTGGGAGTTAAATGGCAATGAGGGCGAGCCATTAACGTATACCAAACCGGGACCTACATGAGAAACCAGCTGGATATCGGCCTTCGTCCAGTAGTACGGATAGTTGTAGATAGCGGGGGGACGGGCCACGTTGATGACACTGGTCATTATACCGGCAATAAATAGTGCAACCGCCATTCTCCTGAGAATCCTTCCATTTATGGAGAAAATCCTCCCAAGTTCACTAGCCACGTATGGGGCAGAAACAACCACAAGGTACTGATAAACCCGGATGGCCCAGTTCGTGAAACCAAAGCTGCCAAAGTTCTTCGGCATAACAACGGAGAGGAGGAGTGCACCTCCCTCAAGGAGAAGGAGAACCGACGTTAGTAAAGCGAGCGGGGTCATCACTCCGGCTGAGAGCTCCCTAAAAAGCCCCCTAAGTAAGAGAACAGCAAAGATTATGTTTCCCATCTGCATCAAGAGGAGCAAGTTCATTTTACCCCCATAAACAACCGAATAGCGCGGAGCTCCCAGGTAGAACTGAAAGAGGATCGCGGATAGGACGAGGACAACGGCAACATTAAAATACAATTTCCGTCTCCTACGGAGCTCGTTAATTAACAAGTTTAGTGACCTCCGAAGCAAACCATGTCCCCTCTCTTCGTAACGAATCAGGACCCCGAAAAGGGGTGCAAGGAGAAACGTGATAATCACCGTTGCCTCAAGATGCATTCCCGCATAATTCATGAGGGAGAGAGAAGAATGTTTCAGGAGCCACTTTATTGAAAAGACCATCATCCGGTACGGGGGGAGAAGGAAAAATGTCACGGCTCCCACGGCCGGGAGCATAGATAAGAGGGCATAGTCTTTCGTCCCGATTCTCATGGTAAGGAACGCATAAAGAAGGAGAGCCCATGAAAGGATAAGAAAAACAGCAAAGGAAAGCACGTGAGAAACCATGAGGAATGCCCAAAGGAGCAAACCAAGGAAAAGCGAACGAACCCGGCTAAAACTCCCGTCAATGACCTTCCATACCCACAAAAGAAGGGCCAGACCAAAGAGGAGACCTATCTGCTGGGGCCTAACTTCGTTAGCCGACCAGGTGTAGTGGCTGCTCAGGAGCAGCGCCATCAAAAGGTATTCCGCAGCCGCAAACCCATCAAACTTTCTGTGGAATGCAGCCACCGCGAAGTAGTATATCACAAAAATAGAAACTGAGATGATGAGAAGGGATACCACAGGTTCCCCTGTGAAGGCATCGAATACCCTCAGAAGAAATGGGGTAACAAGACCCGAATACTCCCCGCCGACTTTGAGGGTAGAGAGATAATATGATTCATCAAAAGTCGTCGTTATCCTGTTAGAACCAAATCGAATGAACGCCCAGATTGACACCAGTAAAAGCGATGATGAAAATTTCCACTTTTGACGGAGGAACTGCCCCAACAAGTTGAACACCGTCAAAAATCGATGTAAAATTCATAGAAAAAGAAAGTTTGGAAAGAGGGCATCAGCCCTCAACTACTATTCCCATATCGTCGGTTGGGCTGAATCCGTTGGTGTCGTCGCTGCTGAACTTGAGGAATGCCGGGCTGTAGATTACGTGATCAGTGTCCTTCCAGTAGCCGACGACGTAGTTCTTGCCCTGGAGCTCGGCGAAGTGCTGGCTGAAGTAGTAGGATGCTGCCCAGGTGCTGTCTGCGTCGGTACCGTAGATCATGTAGACCGTGGCGTTAGTGTTCGGGTCAACGACCTTCTGGATAATCCAGTAGCCCTCTGTGACGTTCCACCAGACTGCCGGAGCGGTCCAGTTGGCAACAGTCTCGTTGCCGACGACTACGCTGATCGAGCCATCTGCGTTGGTGACCATCTTGGCCTCTCCGAGGTCCTGGTAGTAAGCGGTTATGCTGTTGACGAGAGGTCCGCCAACTGCGATAACCATGTCGTTGGAGTTGAGGTTGCTGATGTTTATCTCGTTGTCGGTGTAAGCCGGCTGGACTCCGATCAATGTCATGATGAACGACATTGCCTGGTAGTCAGCCGTGTGGAGCGGGTTGTTTCCGGTGACTATCATCACGTTGTGGGTCTGGGCGTCACTGACGAAGGTTGCAAGTCCAGTAAGTTCGGCCGGGTTGTAGCCGGTTACAACCACGTCGGCGGTGCTGGTCTTGAACGGGTAGACTGTCGTGTCAGCATAGCCGGTGCCATCGCCATAGGTGGCAACCACCCTGTATGCAGTGCCGTTGAGGGCAGCCGGGACGTTACCGAATGAGTAGTGACCTTTTCCGTCTGCAGTGGTCTTGAGCTCGTTGCCGGCGTAGTCGGTGGCAGTAACCCACTCGTCGCCCTCCTTCTTCTGGAGCTCGACGACTGCACCCGGCAGGAGGTTGTTGTTCGGGTCAACAACGTCACCGGAGATGCTGCCGACTCCTCCGAAGGAGACTGTGTAGCTCTCGGTGGTCATGTTGTCGTAGGTAGCCCAAACCGTGACGTCGCCCATGTAGTTAACGAGCTCCTCCGGAGCGGCTCCAGCAGGAGCGGCAGAGTAGACCTTGAACCTGATGGTACCGTTCTCGTCGGTGGTAGCGTTAGCCGGTTCGAGGTACGCTATGGCCGGGTTGTCAATGTGGAACTGTATCTCCTCGCCGCTTATCGGAGTCGGGTTGGCGGAGTAAGCTCCGGTGATGTCGCTCTTGTAACCCTGGGCATCCGCTATTATCTCCTGAGCCAGTGCTTCCTTAGCGGTGTCGTTGAGGTAGGGCAGGCTGTTAACCATGTCCTGAACGTTCTCCTCGAAGGTCTGGAACTGCTCGTCGAACTGGCCACTGATGTTGAGGTACTTCATGTAGAGCCTGGCCTCGAACTCGAAGTATTCACCGTTCTGAGCCGGCTTGATGTTCATATCGGTGAGTTTGGTGAGCTCTATGTACTTGGTTGGAGTGAACGTGAAGGTGTAGCTCGTCGAGTTGGTGGCGTTGTACATGACCTCGGTGCGGACGAGGTTGTACGGAGTGTACGGAGCAACTGCGTAGACTGAAGCAGGCGGGTGGATAGCAACGTAACCCGGAGCGGCTGGTGGCTGGTAAGTCCATCCCTCAGTGACAACTTTCTTGTAAACTGTGACGCTCGCAGTAATGGTTCCGTTGGCTGATGTAACGTTGTACTCCCTCCAGACGCTCGGTGTTGAGTGCGTTGCGTTTATCATGTTGCCCATGAGGATAACCGGATACTTCTCCGCTATGAACTTCGGTACTGCTATCACATAGAGGCTGAATGATTCAGTTGGGTAGACCGGGAAGACGGTCCTCGTGCTGAGGGCGGTGTCGACCTCAACTATCGAACCGGTCTCGCGGTTGTAAGCCGGGAAGTAGTGTTCACCATCGACTGACCAGTATATGACGACGGTGTCGTTCGGGGCTTCGAGAGTACCCTCCTTGTAGATGTTTATGTAGACGTAAGTCGGTGGTTTTGTTGGAGCCTCAACGCTTACAGTGGTCTCAGCGGCCCTGCCGTACTCTGGAAGGCTGGCAACGATGGTGAAGTTGCCCGGAGCCGGAGCGAAGAGTTCCACGTTGGTGAAGGTGGCAACACCGTGGACCATGTTCTCAGCGTCGACGACGTAAGTGCCGTTCGGGATTATGGCGGGGTTGCTGAATGTTATGGACAGATTAACCTGGGTGTTAATGTCAGCGGTCTCGTTGGTCTCATCGTTGATGGCAACGACTGTGAAGTTGACCGGAACTATCGTACCGGCCGGGAACCCAGTGGTGCTCGGGGTGATCTCCACGTGCCACGGGGCAACGTGGAACGTATCGGTCATGGTGACGTTGTAGACGGTGTCGTAGGCAACAACGGTGTAGTTGCCAGCTGGAAGTGTGACGTCCGCAGTCCAGGTTACGCCGTCGTCAGTCGTGAGGGTGATGTTCTGGCCCTCGATGTAGACGTTGAGGTTGTGGTAGTCTCCACCGTTGTAGACGATATTGGCAACGACGGTGCTCGGGACGCCCTCATAGAGCTCCTTGGTGGTGACGTTAAGTGTGAGGAGGTTCTCAACGGTTATGTTGCCGGTCATGCTGATGGCTGGGTAATCGTTGGCGTAGACGGTTATGGTTCCAGTCTCGGTGGTGTTGAGCTCGAAGGTTCCGAAGTCAACCGGGCTGGCGTTGACGTTGGCAGTAAGGGTGACGTTGTTCTCCGGGAGGTTTATGGTTATGGTAGTGTTTCCGGTGTAAGGAACGGTCTCGTTGTTGTCAGCTATGTACTCAAATCCGACCTGGATCGGGTTCTCGTAACCCGGTGCAACGTAGAGCTTCTCAGGATAGGTAACGACAACCTTCCAGGCGTGTATTGTAGCTGTCTTCTCCACGCTCTTACCGTGGGCATCGTCGATGACGGTGAAGGTTGCGGTTCCAGCGTTCTCAGTCGCCAGGTTCTCAAGGGTAACGCTACCCTGTCCGTCTGTAACGGTAATCGCATCGGTGCCAACGACACCGGTAAGGTTGTATGCCACGGTGTCGGTGCCGCTTATGTCCGCGATTCCGCCAGTTACGTCATCGATGTAGGTGACGTTGACAGTGTAGTCCTGCGGCATGTAGGTGTACCACTCGGTCGGGCTGAGGGACATCTCCATGTGCCAGTCGTGCACTGGGATGGTCTCCTCAGGGCTCATCTCGCCAGAGGCAACGTCAGCTGCGTAGACGGTGATGTTTCCGGCCACATCGGAGACAACACCCGCGAACGTGGCGCTACCCTGCCCGTCGGTGATGGTGGCCTGCTGGGTGAGGATGGTTCCGTTCGGAAGCTTGAGGAACACGGTAGCCTGGCCATCGAGCATGCTGTCGCTGTAGTGGACGTCAACGGTTATGTCGGTTGAAACGTTTGTGTAGACGAAGGTTACCTTCGGAACAACCGCTATGTTCCAGCTGATGACGGGTATCTTGAGGAGGGTGCTCTTGCCATATCCGGTGTCAACTTTGACCTTTACATAGTCGCCGGTTGGGGTTATCTGGCCGAGGTCAACGACGCCAATGGCGCTGTTCTCTCCTACTGGGACAACGTTAACCTGAGCGGTGGTGTTCTGGTCTCCGTTCTCAACGGTTACAGTGGCGACGTCGCTGATTCCCGCGCTGTAACCGATTATCAAAGTGAGGTCCTGCGGGAGGTTCCTGTAGAGCTTGCCCGGATAGGCGTTGACGTAGACGCCCCAGTCCTTAGCAGTTACGTAGTGGGATTCGGAGTACACTATTTCGTTGTACGCAGCGGTAACCTCGAAGGCGAAGCTACCTGCAGTAGGAGCGGTAAACGGCACGGTAACGCTGTTGTTTCCGGTGTAGTTGTCGCCGTTGTATGTGACGGTTATCGGGATGTCAAGAGGCAGGCTTATCTGCTCGCCGGTAACGTCGTCGTAGGTCTCAACACTGAAGGTGATGGTAGTCGGAACACCAACCCATGCCGAATCAGTGTCTTGGGCCACCTCAATGCTCCAGGTGTGGGTTGGGATGTCGATCTCGCTGAAGTTGGTCATCATGTGGGTGCCGTAGTAGGCGTCAACGAAGAAGTACAGTCCAACTCCATCGTCGTCCTCAACGGGTATGGTGACGCTGTTGGTACCGGTTGCAGTGGTGATGTTGCCGTTCAGCATGTAGGTGACATTAAGGGCAATGTCGACCGGAACTTCGTTTCCGCTGTCGTCAACTGGGATTGCCTTTATGGTAACCTCATCCGGCACGTACTGGTAGAGGTAGTTCCTGCCCGAAGCAAGGTTCGGAACGAGTTCAACGTGCCAGTCTTTAACGGCTATGGTGAAGGTTTCGCTCTTGATGAGGTGACCGTTGTAGTAGACCTCCACGGTGTGAGTCTCGTTGTCGGTAAGCTCGACGGTAATGCTGTCAGAGGTGCTGCCGTCAATCTTAACGACAAGGTCACCGGCACTGATGGTATCAACGGTTGGTGTAACTGTGAAGTCAATCTGGGTCGGCACGTACTTGTAAGCCCAGGTCTGGGAGGGAGTTATGGTAACGTTCCATGGGAGGACTGTTAGGGTCTTGGTCTCGTTATACATGACGTGGCCGTTGTAGTAGACGACTATGTTGTAGTCCGTGTCGCTCGTTGGGTCTGGGAGTGAGATGGGCCCTGTGTAGAGGTTGCCGTTGACGTAGACCTCAAGCGGGCCGATTCCGGCAACGCTCGGGGTAGCGGTGACGGTGACGGTGGTTGGGACGTACATGTAGGTCTCAGTCGGTGAGAACTCGACGTTGACCGTCCACGGCTCCACAGTTATCTCAGCAACACCGCGGATGGTACCGTTTATGGTGTCAGTTACCTCAACGTAGAAGTTCTCGTCCCCGATCGGGAACGTGACGTTCGTGAGGCGCACGAAGCCATCCCTGACACCAACGACATTGCTGTAAACCACGTTGCCAGAGGCGTCGATTATGGTAACGTTAGCGTAGCTGTTCACGCTGTCCTTGTAAGCGCCATCGCCGACATTGTAGTAGTACTGAAGTGCTATGTTGAAGGAGTTGTTAACGTAGGCGTAAACGGGGCTCTTCTCCGGAGTGACCTGAACGTCAATCCACTTGCCGGTAACGTTCCCGTTCGGGTAGACCGGGAGGTACTTAATGGCAGTCTTGCCGAAGGTGAGGTCAGTAATGACGACCTTGGCAAGGCCCGGAAGGGTCGAGTTGACGTCAGTGAACGTGAGTACTCCATAGTAACCACCGTTGGCGGTGTAGCTGCTTCCCTGGAGGGTTACGTTCTCGCTAAGGACCTGACCGTCAGGCAGGTAGAGCTTGACGTTAACTGGCTCGTTGCCTGGGAAGTACAGGCTCTCCCTAACCTCAACGGTGAGTGGAGTTGAGGTACCCGCGGTGAGCTCCTTCGGAGTGCTGTCAACGTAGATTCCCCAGTCCTTAACCGGAATCCTGAGGGTGTCCATGACGTCGTAGGTGCTGTTATATATCTTGACGACAACGTAGCCGATCTGGTTGAAGGCGACGTTAGTGAGAACGATTCCCTCGCCGGTGTTGTTAGTGATCGTCAGCGTGGTGTTCTGGACTAAGGTTCCGTTGGGGGCATAGACCTCAACGACAACGCTGCTGTTGAGGAGTATCGGAAGCCCAAAGGTAGCGTTTACGTAGAGGTCAGCGGGAATTCCAATGTAGAACTGCCTGTCCTCGTAGGTGCCGTAGTGGTAGACCTTGTAGGCGCCGGTGACGTTCCAGTCTTCCACGGGGATGGTCAGGCTCGTGGAGACGTGGTAAGTGGTGTCGTTGACGACGACGGTTATGTTTCCAAGCTCGTCCGGAGTAAGCGGAACCTCAAAGGTACCGACGTTGTTGATGACATGGAAAGTACCGTTTGTAACCTTGTTGCCGTTGAGGTATATAGTGTAGTTAGCCGTTGAGTTGAGTGCAACGGTGAGGTTGTACTGAACGGTAACGTTGAGGATTGAGGGGACGTTGATGTAGAACACGCTGGCGTTCTGTGTCTTGCCGGTGTAGTAGACAGCATAATTGCTGATGTAGATGTTCCACGGGGTTCCGGTTATGGTGAAGCTCGTGTTCACCGGATAGCTGGCGAGGTTAACCGTGGCAGTTGCCGGATCAACCTTGAGCCCTGTAACGACGACCTGTCCGGTACCGTTGACAATTGAAGAGCTGTTTGAGCCTCCGAGAACATCACTGTTTACAGTAACAGTCGCACTGTCGTTTATACCCAAGACACCAAAGTCACTCATTGTGGTGACGTTGGTGTAGAGGTCAAAGCTGACGTACTTGTAGGGGCTTGTGCTGTTCGCTCCCTGGGGAACAACCCAGTGGGTCTCCTCAATCCACCATGGGTTAACCGTGGCGGCACTGCTATCGCTGTAAGTATAAGTTCCACCAGTGGAGTTTACCGCAATATCACCGGACACGTTGATTCCGGGATCAATGCGAATCTCGACGGCACCCGTGTTGTTCTGTGTGAGGTTTGCCTCGGTTGTTCCGTTGATGTCCACGGTAACAACCTTAACGGTTCCGTTGGGCAGAATTATGCTAACATTCTGGGAGGAGGGAACACTCACGAGTGAGTTGTTGACAAGGTATGGGTCGTAGGTCACGTTAACGGTCATGTTGAATGGTATGTACTCGAAAATCTTATCATTCATCCAGGTTCCACTGCTGTTGTATGGAACATCGCTCTTGATGTTCTGAATGCTCACAGTGAACGGTGGTCTAACTGTGAAGTTGTACTGTACGGGAGTACCAATGTTAGAATACCCATTGCCATTCCAGACGCTCTCCCAGACCTGCAGGATGACACTGTTAACATTCTGCGGGATGTTCTCGTACTCTGAGGCGATATCCACAGGATTGCTTGAGTTTATGAGAACAGTATTCTGACCGGAATAAACCGGCTTTATCCTGCTGTAAACGACGACGCTGGAACCGTTGTTGTAGACATAGTACATGGTTATGTTAGCAAAAGTGTTCTGACTGGCATTAATTGTGACGTTCACGTAGTACGGGAAGCCGTTGAACAAAAGGCTATCTCCGTAGTTTGTCTCGGCACTAACCCCCGTAATGTAACCGGTAGCGCTCACTGGTTTGAGGAACGTTCCTGGAACAACTGATGCCAGCATCAAAAACGCCAGCATCAGGCTAAAAACTTGCGCTTTCCTGCGCTTATTCATACTACTTCACCTACCTTCCTTTTTTGCCACACTTTGAGGCCGGCCTCATGGAAGGCCAATACCATATAGACAACCAGATAAATATAAACCTTTCGCAGGATTACCGAGCACTATTTAATAATCGAAGGCATATAATTGAATTTCCCGAAAAAACATCCATTATCTTCTAAATTTTTCCAGAAGGTCGACGTGTAAGGGGAGTCTCCCAAATCCACTGTGAACAGGACCTTTTTTGGCCTTTTTGGCTTGCTGTAGGAATAAACATCCTTTTTTTAAAATTTTCGGACTTGAGAGGAGCTCGTTTAACATCGAGGGGAGTTCCGTCTTTTGACGTACCACATAGAGAAACCTCATAGCTCCCAGGGGATGCTTCCGGAAGTTACTCGCCACAACATCGGAAACAACCGGGACATCTCCAAAGAGCATCCCCTCAAGTACGGCCATTCCAAAGGACTCAAAAGAAGAAGGAAGGACAACAACCGACGCCCTGGAGTATATCTCAGCGAGCTCTTCCGGCCCATCCACCCTCCCAAAGAACCTCACCCTACCTTCCAGTCCCATACGGCGGGCAAGCTCGATGTAGTAATCCAGCAGATCCCCTCCCCCAGCAACCCAGAGTTTCCACTCAGGATGCAATGGAGAGATGGATGCAAAGGTCTCCAGAAGGACATCAAAGTTCTTGAAGGAATGGAAAGAAGAGAGCTGGCCCACGAAGAGAACGGCCTTCTCTTTGTTCCTGCAAACATCAGACCCGGAGGAGAAGGCCAGTTCTACCAGCTTGCTGTCCACAGGGGGGAATACGACCATCGAATGGAACCCCCGACTGAAGAGGTAATTCCAAACAGCCGAAGAAACCGAGACCAGACGAGACGCAGAGGAAAGTGTGAAGCGCTCAAGGGTTCTTGAGTAGAGACGAGCCAGAAAATCGAGGGAAGAGCCCTTCGTTAGGCCCACAGTGTGATAAACCACGAGGAGGGGAATGCGGAAGAGGCGAGATAAAAGGGCGGCAACGTCTGCGGCGTAGGGCACTGGGGTGTGGGCCACTATAAGCTCAGGTCTCCAGGAGCGGACTGTGGAGAGTACCCGCATTAAAAAGCGAAGGCTTATGGGAGTATTCGAAAGAATGAAGCGGGCTTTGATGCGTTCAACGGTTATTCCAGAGGGAAGAGTTTCAACACCACCGCGTTCCCGGCTCATAGTAAGGACGCGAACCTCATGCTCATTTCCCAGCTCCCTGACCATGGAGAGGGCGTACCTCTCAAGACCCCCGCCTTCAGGTGGAAAATACGGGGTGAGGACAAGGATGCGCACCATCAACCCTCCTTCACCATGTATATACTAATGAAGAAGGAGAAGAAAACAAGCTGAAGGCCTAGGGTGATGAGGGTCAGTATAAGAACTGCCTCCTTTATATGGTAAAGAGCCCCATAACCCGCGTTTCTCCACTGGAGGAAGAGCCTGACGCCCAGAAAAAGGCCGAGAAGCAAGAACAGGCCCCCAACAATGAGCCCCTCCTCAAGGATGGAATAGCGCATGAAGAACTCAGTTATGTCGTCCGGCTTCTGAAAGCCCTCCTTAACCGCGTACACCTTGGCGGAGATTCCAAAACCTATAATCTGAGAGCCGGTTATCAGCATTAACGCCCCCAGTATCATCGTGTGGAGCCTTATGGGCTGGAAGAAGTACGTGTACAGGAGTATGAAAAGCCCCAGCAGTGCAATTAACGAGCCCGGAAGGAGGAACAGGTGGGTGGGTGAGTAGAGGAGCATGAAGCGAAGGTGCCTCCACCCGTCTCTGAAGGAGCTCAGCTTTGACTCTCCAATCCGACGGTGGTACCTTATCGGGACTTCCCTTATCCTGAGGCCGTGCTTAGCCGCCTCTATGATCATCTCGCTCGCGAACTCCATCCCCCTGCACTTCAGGGGGAGCTTTTCAAGGGCGTCCCTCCTAATGGCCCTCATACCGCAGTGGGCATCGCTTATCCCTGCCTTGAAGAAGAAGTTGAGAACCCAGGTTAGCAGGGGGTTGCCTATTCTCCTGTGGAGCCAGGGCATGGCACCGTCGTCCATCTCGCCCCCCATACGGTTTCCCATAACGAGATCGGCCTCGCCCCGAAGGAGTGGCTCCAGGAGGGCCGGTATATCATCGGGATCGTAGCTTCCGTCGGGATCCATCATCAGGACGTACCTTCCACTGGCGTGCCTGAAACCAGTTATGTAAGCATCACCGTAGCCCTTTCCTTCCTGTCTTACAACGATGGCCCCAAGCTCCCTCGCTATTTCAGGGGTTCTATCACTGCTCTTGTCCACCAGTATTATCTCGTATTCCAGCCCCATTCCATCCAGGACTTCCTTTATTCTGGGCAGAACAACCTGAATGGCCTTCTCCTCGTTCATCGTTGGCAACACTACCGACACGTCCACGGGGCACACCGGTGAGAATAGGGGGGAGTGTTTTTAGGGTTAACGCAAAGAAAAAGAAAAGCTCAGCCAAGGCTGGACTTCACCTGGTTGAGCATGTCGATGGCCTGGTCTATCATCGAGTCAAGACCCACGTCACTGGCGGTAAGGTTCATCGTGAACTCCATGTCTATCGGTACTTCAATCTCTTTGTTTATGGGTACCTCCACAAAGTCGTCAAAGGGAACCTCAACCGTCGTGTCTATTGGGACCTCTAGAGTATCGCGGAAGGGAACCTCAACGGTCGTGTTGAGAGGAACGGTGGCCGTGGTGTTGATGGTGGTCGTAACTGGAACCGTGGTTTTGACCCTCGTCCTGGCGGTTGTCGTAACCGGAGTATCGACCCAGGTATCTATCGGAATCGTAACGTTAAGGGTGAGGTTGTGCTCCCTGTTGTAGGCGGTGGTGTTGACGGTCTGAACGACGTGAACCCTGACGGTCGTGTTTATGGGGACGTTTACGACCTGGTCTATCGGGACATCAAAGCTTACATTCTGGTTCACCGGCACGTCCACCGTGTCGCTTATGTTTGTTTTGAACGTGCGGTTTACCTCAACCTCCACCGTCCGGTTGATGTGAACGTCAAAGGTCTTTGAGATGTGCACACTGACCGTGGTGTTAATCGGTACCCTAACTGTCCTGTGTATGGGTATCTCAACATGAAATGTTTCGGTCTTCGTCTTCTGGAGGGACTGAATGGCATCATCGACCGCCGAACTGGCCATCCCGCGGAGCTTCATGGCAGCGAAGACGGCCCCGATGTCAACGAGCAGGAGAAGTATGACCAGGAACGTCAAGACCCCAAGCCACACCTTGGTTTTGTTGACCAACAGATCACCCCCTCATGCGGCAGGCTATAGCGATGCTGCCGATTAAATAGTATATCTCCTCATTTCATTATAAGTTTTTTCAGGAAGTCTGCCATCTCATAAACGTTTTAATGGATAACATCCCACACATCCCGGTGAAACCATGGGCAGAAAAAGAACGGGGAAATCCAGGCAACAGAAATCGCACGAAGATGAGAGAAAAGGAGCCCATGCAAAAGCAATGAAACAGCGGGTTCAGCATTTCTTCATCAAGAGCGCCGCCTGGATAATCGCCCTAACAGCGCTTATCATCAGGTTGATACCCTACCGACTGAAATATCCCATTGGTTATGACCCGTACTTTCATCTGGCGTACCTGGAGTACATAAGCTCCCACGGGTGGGTGAACTACTTCCCCTACGCCCTTGGACCCAGGGGCATTCTCATGGACCACTTCCACCCAAGGGGAATGTGGGCCACTCCCTATCTTATATACCGTATCCTGAAACCATTAGGGATATCAGTCTATGGAGCCTTCAAGCTCACCCCACCTATCTTCGGAGCTCTAACAGTAGTCGCGATTTACTACGGCGTCAAGAAGCTCTACGGATGGAAGGCCGCTGTCTGGACCTCTATCTTCCTGTCCCTCTCCTTCGGCCATGTCTTTCGCTCCATGGCCAACTACTACCGCGGTGACAACTATGCCCTCTTCTGGTACTCGGTGGTGCTCCTCCTCTTCACCTATGCATTAAAATCGGATAAAAAGCAGAAAACGGAGTTTTATCTACTTGCCGGGACTGCATCTGGGCTGTCCGCCCTATTCTGGAGCTCGTACTACATCGTGCTCGCCCTTCCCCTTTTAACGGCCCTTTTTACTGCCATCCACTCCCTCGTAGGGAAGGACAGAACGTACGATGCGGCCATGATGGCACTATCAACGGGGCTGGGGGCCATTCTGGCGTCTCTCATCGGAAGGATAGCGGGATTCGGAATGCTCTGGAGCGAGAGCTGGCAGGGAGAACAGGTGATAAAGCTGACGGGGGTACCCCCCGGCCCGCTGGACGACGCTTATTTGGCGCTCCACCTCCTGATCCTCCTTCCGGGGACCCTGCTGCTAACCCTGGCGGTTCGCTGGGCGCTTAAAATCCCCCAGGAGAAGAGGAAGAAAATGGCCTGGGGACTGGGAGGCCTTGCGGTCTTGATGCTCGGAGCGGGTGTATGGAAGTACGGTCCAATTCTAAACACCCTCTCAGTTGGCCTCTCCTCATTTGGAACGTCTGCTGCAACCGCGGAAATGAACAGGCCGGGGTGGGAAGATCTGAAGACGGCGTATTATACACTGCTCTTCTTGGCTCCATTATACCTCGTCGCGTTCAGGAAAAGGCGGGTTGAAAACGCCGTCAGTCTGAGCGTCGTCCTTCCCCTCATGGCAATGATATTCTACTGGAACAGGTTCCTCTTCCTCGGGTCTCTGGGAATCGCCATGGCTGCAGGGATAGGAGCGTCCGAGGCCCTTAAATTTTTAAAGGGTGGGAGGAGAACTGCGGCGCTTGCAGTTATAGGGCTTCTCACGATAGGACTGACGTATCAGAGCATTGACACCACCGCCCACCTAAGTCCCATAGCGAACGGCCACTGGGAGAAGGCGTTGACCTACTTAAGGGGCCATTCGTACGATAATGACGTCGTGATGACGTGGTGGGATCACGGTCACTGGGTAACCTACTTCGCCCACAGAGGGCCGGTAGCCCAGGGAACGCCAAGCGAGCTGACTGCAAAGTTCTATCTCGGAGAAGTACCTGAAGAGACCCTCACTGACTACGGGGTGGATTACATAACGGTCTCGTACGATACCATGCTTAAATGGGGCTCTCTGCTGTCAACAGCGGGCCAGCATGGAAGCGGATACGTCCTAATCCCCATGGCCCCAGTTCAGGCGTCTGGAAGAACAATCGTGTTCTCATGGAAAGATTACAGCGCAGCAGTCGAGATAAACGATAGGAACGCAACCTGGAACGTCCTCGTACGCGCCGGTGGGACAAGCTTTGTGCCGGAAGAGACGTGGGTGGAAAAAGGAAACGAGACGTTCATAGTCAATACATACGGAAAGAAAGCCGGGAACGCCTACCTCTACATCAACCTGAACTACGGCTATGCTGTACTAATGGACGGGAAGACGTTTTCCACGATCTTTGCAAGGCTCATGTTCACAAGCGAATACCCCCCTGACTACAGGCTGGTCTACTCCGATGGAGGAATCGTGAAAATCTTCCGCCTGGTTCACCCCAACGTGGAGGTTACATGGGACAACGGGCCTATTCTTCACATGATAAATGCAACGGGGGACAGACTGATAATTTACGGATACTCAGACTCAGGGAAGGTTGTCTTTCAGAGAACCTACAACGTAACGGGGATAACAGAGTTCAGGATACCACCAGAGGTTAAGGGAGAGGTAATAAGGTACACGTACATGGAAGGAGACCGCGTTCTTGACAGGGGTGTCTTCAGGAGGGCCGGCGGTTGGGATTGAGGGAGCTTATACGTCCCACTGCCAACCTAACGGGGGCGACTCTCGTATCGGCTGCCGTCGGGTTCTTCTTTTGGTGGGCCGCGGCCAGACTGTACCCTCCTAAGGAAGTGGGAGTCGCTTCATCGGTGCTCTCAGCACTCAGCCTCATATTCACGCTATCAACGCTGGGCCTGAATGTTGGAACGGTGCGGTTCTACCCCAAGTTTGGAAAGAAAGCCACAGGGACAACGATCCTGGTAATAACCACCGTTTCATTCTTCCTGACATGGGTATACATCCTGGCAAATCCTGGAGGCGTTTTAACGGGTAAGATGGGCGTAAAAGTCCTCTTACTTACTATGGCTGTTTTGGGAGCAGTGTACACAGCGAGCGGCATAGCGGCAGTACCCCTAAGAAAGACCAGTGTTTTCTTGAGGCAGAGCGTGGTTTATAGCACCAGGGTTCTTCCGTTGCCTTTTTTGAGGGGAGAAGGATTTGAGGGCATAGTTGCATCCCTTGGGGTGGGGTTTCTAGTTGGAACGGCCTATGGGGTGATCAAACTAAAGGACACCCTAAAACCGGCCCTTAGCACGGAGTTCCTGAGAGAAGCCCTGCCAATATCACTCGGAAATTACCTTATGGGCATCTCCTCCTCCCTGCCCATCTACTTCATGCCAAGCCTCGTTCTCAGAGACCTTGGCCGGGAGATGGCAGCTTATTACTACACGGGATTCATGATCGTAAGCTTAACCATCGTCCCAATAAATCAGCTCTCCATTATCCTTCTCCGCGAGGGCAGCGACAACAAAATCGGGCGAAAGGAGATGATAAAAGCCGCTGAAGTGCTCACGGCCTACTGGATTGCTGCCTCCGCGGTTCTAATACTGGGTAGCGATGCACTTCTATCCCTCTTTGGGGATAGATACACCGCAGCAGAGGACATGATCAAGCTTGCATCCCTCGGAATCGGACCTGTCAGCTTTGTGGCCCTTCTAACAACGGAGCTGAACATAGCGATGAATTCAGGAGGCATTACCATTGCAAGCGCCTTAAACTGCCTGGTTTTCCTCATTTCAGCTCATCCCCTCCTTCTGCACTTTGGCCTTCAGGGAGCGGCACTCTCATGGATCCTCTCTAACTCGGCAGCACTTCCCCTCCTGATGCTCAGGAATCCGAAAACTTTTTAAACCCTCTTGGCCCCCTAATTTCGGAAGCGCCCGGGTGGTGTAGCCCGGTCAATCATGCGGGACTCTCGATCCCGCGACCCGGGTTCAAATCCCGGCCCGGGCACCATAATTCTCCTGGGCCCGTGGCTCAGCCTGGTCAGAGCGCCCGCCTGATAAGCGGGAGGTCCGGGGTTCGAAG
The DNA here is from genome assembly GCA_027075325.1 of Thermococcus sp. Lineage (GTDB taxonomy): Archaea > Methanobacteriota_B > Thermococci > Thermococcales > Thermococcaceae > Thermococcus. The sequence continues at coordinate 28,438 of JALTBN010000040.1, forward strand.
CCCCGCGGGCCCACCA
>JALTBN010000041.1 GCA_027075325.1 Thermococcus sp.
CAAAACAAGGTGAAGCCACATGAGAGAACCAGCGGGTCAACAATGGCAGATATTGATGAGACAGTTGCTTCCAAAAACCTGCCCCTACACTGGCGTTGACTACTTCATGGAGGTGAGTTGGAGATGAGGAGAGTTTTAGTGGTCTTCAGCTTCCTTTTAGTTTTCTTTCTGCTTTTCGGCTACTTTTACCTTCCGAGCGAGAGCATGAGCACTCTCTACCAGAAGATTCCAGAGCAAGTCAGGCAAAATTCGCAGCTTGTTGCCGCTTACTACTACTCTCAAACTGGTTTTAATGGGTTCAGAGAATACCAATTTGCCTTTTACAACCCAAAAGAGCGGGAAATCAGGATTTACACTTTCAAAATAATAAAACTTCTCAAATTCATTCCAACAATGAGGGACGATATAATATCCTGTGAGGCGCCATTCAACTATTCAGCACTTGCAACAAGCCCAGAAAAACTGAGAGAATTCAAAAACTGCGACAACTGCAGAGAACTACTTTACAAGGATACGATCTACAGGAACGAGGAAATCGAAAGCATTTACCCGTCAATTGAAGAAATTATCAAAGGCAAGGAGAACACTACTTACGTGAACCTTGTACTCACCAAGGATGGGGAAATTTCAACAGGCAAAATTGTAGAGCGCGTGGGAGATATGGGAATACTACGAGGTCCCCTGGGGTATGGGGGCCTGCTTCACTTGCCTTCTTCAATGAGTGCTTCGTGGAGGGGAGTGATACTAGAGTTCATCACAGGGAACAATGGAACGATTAGTGTAATCGCTCATTACCCGGGCAATATTACACTCTCAACAACAGCAGAAGTCAAAGCCCCAAGAAATAAAACGTGGACGCTGGAGGAAGTTCCCTTGGCAGATATAATGCAGAAGCTGAAGTCCGAGGAGCTTACAAGCAACATTAAGGGCTCCCTCCGCTTTGAACTCTCAATCACAAGGGAGGACGGGAGAATCGAAGCGTGGACAACCTGGGTGAACCCAGGGAAAGGCATCGAGGGAATTTGGAGAATATACCCCCAAGGAAAAATCAAACGCACAGAATTCAAGAGATTTAGCGGGTACGTGTGCACTTGGTATGGAAGCAACATACTAGAGAAGTTGCCCTAATGCTGGAGGGAATCAACAGATGAAGAAGCTCCTCCTTGGAATACTCTTCGTCCTCTTTTCTTTTTTCGCTTACAACACGTACACTTACCATCAACTCTCCTCGGCGGAAGGAGCTTACAATTTAGTTGGAATCTCAAGTAGTGAGAAACTCATTGCAGTCTATCATGACGGGGACTTCTGGCAGTTCGCGACTTACAATCCTGAAACTCGGGAACTCAAAGTTTATTACATTGGCCAGAATTCTCCACTATTTTTCAGAACCAGGAAAACAAAAACAGTCAAGACGCCATTAAACTACTCCCCACTCGCCCTCGACTTAAAACTCCTTGAAAAAGCGCCAAAAGAAACTCCAGCGTTGCTCTTCAACGGGAAATGGTACACTAAAGAAAACCCGCCAAAATTCCCAACAGTAGAGCAAATCCTTAAACAATACGACAACAAAACAATAAGGAGATTGAGTGCTTATTATGCCGAAAAGGAACTCTGGGTTGGGGCAATAACCATGCAGACAGGCGATGCAATTTATGGGGGAATAGGGCCCGGGCGAATTCTTGTAATACCAAGTTTGAAATCCTACGTGGAAAAGCCCTTTGTGTGGCGTGTTGAAATTCCAGCGGGAAGGGATAAGTCCCAGCACATCGTCTATTACCCAGACGGAATTACAATCAAGGGATATGGAGAAGTTGTTCTCCCAAAAGCGTTTGTGATAGATAAATGGGCTCTTGAAAAGTCTCTAAACGCAACATTAAAAGCACTGACAAAACCTACCCCAATCTCAGGCTCTGCAAGGAGTTTTGTCGATCTCACGATATCCTGCTGGGGCTCAAACTCAATAGAATGGAGCATCATGTACATTACCAGATACTGGCCCGGCATCTCAATGCAGGACAAAATACCGGAAGGTTATGTCCTTAGTGACTACGGTCAAACCTTAGGAAAATGTTAACAACAAGAGCCATTCACCAGGGTGATCCCAGGATGAGAGTTATCCCTGTCGCCGTTGGCTTCGTTTTAATTTTCCTTTC
>JALTBN010000042.1 GCA_027075325.1 Thermococcus sp.
TCAAACTTCAATCCCGTTCCAGTTAAGGGCACGCTGACCTTTTACTCTACCCTTCCGGAGGAGAACTACCTCATCGGGCGGGTCATCAACAGGACTGAGGTCACCGTCATGCCGAATTCGGAGGTTATCGTTGATCTCGGTACGGTTGACTACCCCCGCTCCGGAACCTATGAATTCACTGGAATTCTGAGTTTCGAGGGGTTTGAGAAGGGGTACAGCGGTGAAGTAACGATCACAGACCCCACGACTGGAGGGAAGGGAGGAGAGCTGAGGATAGATAACGTTAAAATTGGCCCCCTCCCGCCCTTTGAGGGGGACACGGTGGAGTTCAATGTGACCGTTGTCAACTCATACGACTCCGCTGAGAACGTAAGTCTAAGGCTGGTCACAACGGGTAAGTACGGTCGCGAGCTGGCAGATCTGCGTAATGGAACTGTGGGCCCCCACTCAGTCAGAACTTTCACCCTCTACTGGAGCGGCTTGGAAGGCGACTACACCTACAGGGTGGAGCTCTCCTCTAACGATGGCCGCATTGACTCCAGGGAAGGCGACCTTTTGGTTCTACCCTACAGCGCCAGGAATAAACTCAATGTTCTGGGAAAACTGGAGCTCTCCCCAAGCACTGCGCACATTGGAAAAACAGAGAAGGTAGCTGTAAAAATCAAGCTTTGGGACACAAGATCAAAGTCTACCCCAAGGTGGGAAGGCCACGATGTAGAGATAGTGGACGGACGCGGCGTTGTCTGGTGGCCATATAAGGGAAGGGTTTTTGAGCATCCCAGGGATGTAAAAACAGGCGAGGGCTACATGTATTACGATGGAGTATTAAACCTTCACTACGGCTTCAACGCCACCCTCAACACGCTCCTTCCGGTTGTTAACCACAACGTGACTTTCTACCTGGTGGTGGACGGGCATAAGGTGGCGGCATCCAGGCTGACGGTGATAGACGACAACCCGGTGAAGGCGGTGATGAAGTGCGACCCCGCTGTTGTCTCAATGGATGATCACACGACCTGCACGGTATACCTTCAGAGCAATGGGGGAAGTATCCCTACCATTTCGGAGGTTTATTTTGGAGGAAAGAAAGTATGGCCCGTTGAGAGAAAAGATGGTGTTGAAGTTGAAGATGGGTATTCGCCCTTTGGTAACTCACAGATTGCAGTGAAAAAGATCACTATAAAAATAAACGACGAGCTTGCAGATTATTACTTTGAAAAAAGTCCGTGGCTGTCTAGGAGTTCATACAATTACAGATTCAGTGGATATTCTTATTTAGTCAAGGCGGTCTTCGATGGTGGCATTATGACCAGAGAGGTATTTGAGATAGCCGATAAGTCCTCTTCAGCTGGTGAGAAGATTGAGACTGGGGTGAAAGTGGCAGGCACTGCTCAGTCTGTGCTTGAAGAAGTAGCTGGACGTACAGGACAACTGGAAACCGTGGCCAGTGGCCCGTTGGGGAAAGCAGTAGCAAAGGCCACACCGGCTTTGAACCTCATTTCATGGGGGTTAACAGCGAGGGATGCCATAAACTGGCTCAGAGCACCAACCCCTTCAGATGGGGATAATAACAACGTGATAGGAGGGTGAATGATGGGACAGGGAAAGAGGATTTTCTCCCTTTCAATTTTTGTTAATGTTGTGATCATGATATACGCGCTGTATTGTGTAAGGGAATTTGATTATGAGTGGTGTGGTTACACTTTCGTTGGTGTCTTTTTGTGGACAGTGGGGATTGTTCTTGCAGCGCCTGTAGACAGAACTCCAAAATGGTATAGGCTTGGCAAACTCTTGGATTATCCACTTCTCTCGTTAGTTATTTTCATGTTGTTAGTGCATGCTTCAGGCTTGTTTGACTTCCTCATTAAAGCCGCAATCTTCTCTGGAGTAGGCGAGTTGCTCACGTATGCATTGCAAAGAAAAATCAACAGAAACGTTATCCTGGCATACTATTCCGCCCTACTAATCCTCGCATGGGTACTACTCTACGAATACCCCCTAATCCCCTTATCTTACTCCCTCTTTGTTAGCTATTGCACTGTGAACTTGATTCAATTGTCCAGCCCAAAGGAAACAGGTGGGTGATGCAACTTTGAGACCAACCAACATGCAAAGAAGTTTATCTATAACTATTGGTACAGGCAAAGAATTCACGGACCATTACCTTGATCATCCCGACTTCAATTATGGGTACAAGATGATTGGGTATTCTTACTTGATAGTTGCCAAGATTGGCAACCAACTTAAAGTTTCAGATGTAACCCAGTTAAGTAACCCAGCGGAGGTTCAAACCCTTGAGGACAAAGCCAAGAATGCATATAACATTATCAAGACCATTGGTGATATCTGTGATGATGCTAAATCTGGGGCAGTCGGAATAACTGAAACAGCAGTGTCTAAGGGAAGTAGGGAACTGGCGTGGATGGCATACTACCATACATTACTCGAAAACCAAGATACACTTGACAACAATAATATTATTGGGGGTTGAGAGTATGGACGGTGGATCGGAGGGGGCATTAGTTCTTGGAATCCTCTGGTCCTTTATCATCTTTTTTATTGGCATTGCAATCGTAGTAAAGCTACTCGTTGGGATTCTTGGAGGCAGAGAGTGCTGCTCTCCACTCTTCCGATATTAAGCCTTGAGACCTCCTTGTGTGCGATTTCTTCTATGCTCCCTCCGGAAGACCCGGATTTGATCTTATTCGGGATAGTTGTGGCGTACATCCTCTGCAGGCTTTTTGCCAGGTTTAACTGGGTTCCGAAGCTGGCGAGGGGTATATACGTTGTTTTTGAGGTACTGTTCCCACTACTAGCCCTGAGCACGTTCAAGATTCGCTCGTTGTTCCTTGTTAACATCTTGCTCATGAGTATTGCGGTGTTGCTTATGGAATACGTCAGGCGCGAATTAAAAGGGTACGGGACACATAGGGCGGTCAATCCAATGCTGAAGTGCGTGAAAACTTGGAAGGGAGGGGATGATACCGTTTTGATTCAACCAGCATGCGGGAGGACTTAACCGTGACGATTATGGTAAACGACGAGCTGGCGAACTATTACTTTGGAAAGCCTGTTTATAAGACGTACATTGACAAATTTGCTGGTCGGTCATACCTGATTAGAGTAGAATTCAGAGGGTTAGACTATTCAGTTTCAGACGTTGTAACTTTAGTTCCCTCTAAAAAAACGGATGACGCTATAAACTCCCGGATTAACTCTCATAGAGATCGGTGGTTTTATTAGGACAGTTACTTCCTTAGACCCCGTGGACATATTAGTAACTCCCGGCGTTTATGGGGTAAAACATGAAAATGACATTCAGTGGATATCGGAGGAGATAATTTGGGGTGACAATCATTTCCCACAAGATAACGACAACAATGCAATAGTGGGGGGATGAAAGAATGCTGGAATCTGCTGATTTTTTCCTCCTTTTATTTACACTTGCCATATTAGGAATTGGTACTGTCATGAAAGGTGTTAGGGGCGTCGGCTTTAGTGCAATAGCCTGGATATCCTTTATAGCTTCTCTTAAGTATGGAACTCAAACAGATATCCGAGTGGCGTATATGTCTAATGGCTCAAATTTGGATGTCCTCTCGGTGATGGCCTCAATACTCCTTTGGCTTCCTGTTTCGATACTCGATTTACGGGATATACTATTGGGAGCAACGAGAGAAGAAGTCCAGAAAGCAGGCAGTCTTCTAATGTTGCCTTACATGGCAGCGTTTGCAACCCTATTACTAATATCTCCTAGTCTTGGACTAGCGGGGTTCATTGCGTCGCTTGCAGTGGCCTTTATCCTAAGAGGGAAAACGGAAGTGATTGTCCAAAGGCAGTTCTTCTGGATCCTATATGCTCCTGTTGGCATACTGTTCGCATTTACAAGTCTCCGTATGTCTCTGCATATGTTTTTCCGACTCTATTGGTCCACCGGAGACTCAGCCATTTAAGTAGGAGGGTTACAAAGCACCAATGAGGCCTAAAGGGGAGTGGTTGAAATGGAAGCAAGCTTGCTCCTCTCTATTATTCTTTGGTGTATACTAGCATTACTAGCTCTCATAGCCTCACCAAGGCGAAGTTTCCTGTCTCTCGTGGCAATAGGGGTGGCGTTCTATTTCGCCGTGAAAGCGAAGTCTGCAAATGCCTTGTGGCCCCTAGGTGCATCATTCCTCCTGTGGCTTATGACATCAATACTAAGCATCCGAAGACATATCGTGGGCATTACGAAGAGAGACGTTGAGAATGCAGGCGCATTATACTCCCTACCATATCTCGGTCTTTTTGGTGTGCTGTTACTCTCCACTCCAGAAATAGGTTTCTTATCTCTCCTAACATGGTTACTCCTATGGTATTGGTTCAAGGAAACTTGCCGTGCTCCTAAGAGGATTTGTTTGGTTATAATGAACCTACCAACATTGTTACTTATAGGTATTTACCAGACCCCACTGGCATTGGTATATGCAGTCCCAACATTATGGCTTCAGAAAGAGATTGAAGAAGTGAGGGTTAAAAATGGTGTCAATCCTGGCATATAATACCTTGAAAAAGAAACCATTTTGGCAGGGATCTTACAAGAGCAGATTTGCTGGCTATTCTTATTTGATTGAAGCAAAGTTCAGTAATGCGATAACGGTCAGTGGTGTCTTTACAGTGGCAGAGCAATCAGAGTTCGAGAAAGCGGTTGAAGCCGGTGAAAAAACAAAAGCCATAATTTCGGAAGCAACAAGATTCTCCAGGGCAGGTGAAAAGTTTGTAACAGTCGCTGGAAAATACGGGAAACTTGCTAATGGAGCAATGCTTTTTGTTAGTGGGTTTTTCTTGATAACGGATACTCATGACTGGTTGTTTGCTCCGACACCAGACACAGGAAATGATGGAAACAATGTAGTTGGAGGGTGAGAGAAATGTTGCCCTTTAAAACCCTTAGGACTTTTGTTACTATTCTTTCTTTGTACTTCCTTTACAAGGGGCTCCAACTAAGCAGCATGAAGGCGGCGCTACCTTACCTGCTCCCAGGAGTGTTCTGGGGTGCCTATTATTATCATTTCGTCCGGGAGATTCTCAATAAACAGAGAGTACCGCTGGGGGAGAGGATCTGGTATATCCTGTTTATGCTGATTGGAATCACAGGTATTTTTACAGGGGCCGCACTTTCAAGCACGGGAACGCAGTTTTTGATTAGTATCGTTGTGTGGGTTTCCATTCTTGTAATTTTTGTCAGAGCAGAAGGGAGAATAAAAAATGCTGTAAATACATTAAGAACTTACAGTGATATACTCTTGCCTGCGATCTTTGTTGCAACTGGAGCACTGATCTGTTTAGTGTTTCCAATCCCCCTGAATCTCGCCTATCTCTTGACCTTTATAGCAATTGGAGGGACGATTTATGAGTGGGAACTTGAAGAGGAAACACGGGGATACTAGGTTCAAGATGAACAGAATACTCGAACCGAAAATAGCTATAATAGATAAAGTAACGAAATATGGAGTGATACTTTATAAAGTTAAAAAACATTAACCTTAAAAAGAACAACAATGCAATAGCTGGAGGATGAAAAATGGAGCCGAGGAGGAGCACTGTGATTGTCTCGATCCTTTTCCCCTCTCTCCTTGTAGTGGGCACGTTCCCGTGGATAATAGGATCGAGTGGTGAGGATGGTGCAGCTGCCGGTGCAATTTATCCCCTTTTATCCCTGCCTTTCTTCTTTGTCGATTATCTCATGGCCAAAAACACGAAAAAAGACCTTTTATGGATTTACTACATCTTCCCACTTTGGGGTTTCATACCCCTTGCTTATGCCATAAAGTATCCTTTTTCAGGTCTTTTCGCTGGTTTGATACTTGCCATTTCGGCATTCTCAGCGAGGAAATTCGATGAAGAGACTGCCCAGCCAAAGGAAGTTATCCTTGTCTTATCTGCTCTTGCCTGTCTGGGATTGCCCGGTAAGAGCTTAATATTTGCCGGCCTAATCGGGGTGATATTAATCTATTACATTTCAAGAAGTAGGTTGAGCCTTCAATATTTGTTCTCTTACTTCCTATTGTTTCTATTGCTGGGCTGGGATATAGGTTTTGATCCAGTAGTGGACAGTATGTGGATCTTTTTCGGGGCAAGTATTTTCTTTTTAGTATACCAAGCTAAAGTTGGTTTAGCAAAACTACGAACCAATGACTGTGGAAGTAATCCAGGGGGCAGACGGCTTTGACTGCCAGGGACGCTTTCAATTGGATAAGAGCACCAACACCCTTCAGAGGGGGATAATAACAACGTGACAGGAGGGTGAAACTGTGAGGAGTTCCTCTCGTCTATTTTGGTTTTCTATTTTTACTAATATTCTAACACTCCTGTACTCGGCCTACCAGATCAGGGCCCATGACTCTGAGGAATGGAGCTATGCTTTTATTGGGGCAATTTTGTGGACGGTGGGGTTATTCTTAGCAACTCCAAGTCAGAAAATGCCTCTATGGTACAATCTTAATGACCTTCTCGTCTATCCGGCAATGTTTTTGATTGTGATTAAAGTTCTCGCCCTTAGTTCTAACTTGGAGTCTTTCTTGATTTACATAGTTCCGATATTCGGGGCGATTGAAGTTGCTATCTATCTAATAATAAAATCCAAGAAGGCAGAAAAGTATATTGCTGCTTATTATGGTATACTGCTTTGTCTTTCATGGATTCTGTTTTATACATACCCCCTACTTCCGGCCACCTATTCCCTTTTTGTGCTATATTGCTTGTTAAAATCAAGAGAGGAGATAAAAAGCAGAGGAATTAATCAAAAATAAGATAGGGGGAGGAATTGAATGAACGGAGAAGAATATTGGGTGGCTTTTGTCTTTGAGCTCTTTTGGTTTTTTGTAATATATTTTGTGGTGATTTTGATAATTGGTAAGCTTTTCATTGGAGACTCATGGAGGCAGAGAGTATTGTTGTCTACTCTTCCAATATTAAGCCTTGAAATCTCCCTGTCGGGGATTGCTGCCCTGTATCCTCCGGAAGACCTAGATTTGATCTTCTTCGGGATAGTTGTGGCATACATCCTCTACAGGGTTTTTGCCAGGTTTAGCTAGGTATATACGTTGTTTTCGAGATACTGTTTACACTGTTAGCCTTGAGCACGTTCAACGACCGTGATCTGTTCGTCCCCAACATCGTGCTTGTGAGTATTGCGGTGTTGCTTATGGAATATCTCAGACGTGAATTAAAAGGTACGGGACACATAGGGCGGTCAATCCAGTGTTGGAGTGAGTGAAAGCTTGGAAGGGATGGAGTGATGCAGTTCTGGATTCAACCAGCATGCGGGAGGACTTGAGTATAACGGAAACTTGATAGTTAACGTAATCCTGTTGCGGGCGTCGTCGATCCTCACCACTCCATCATCAATGTACCACATAGGGGCAGTGGTTTTCATGGTATGCTTCACATTATCATGCCAGAGGCTCTTGAAAGTCTTAGGGTTTAGTTAAACTTTTTAACCTCCTTTCCTACCACTTCAGGTGATACTTAAATGCGAAGGGAAGTGGCTTTCATCCTTCTGCTCGTCCTGCTCTCATCCCTGGCTCCAGCTGGCGCGGTTCACTACAACGTCCCGGAGAGGAGCGTAATCTACCAGGTCATGGTCGACCGCTTCTACGATGGCAACCAGAGCAACGACGAGCCCTTCTACGACCCAACCCATACAAACTACCGCATGTACTGGGGAGGCGACCTTCAGGGGCTCATCGAGAAGCTCGACTACATCAGAAGCCTTGGAGTGACAGAGATATGGGTCTCCCCGCTCAACGACAACATAAACACGATGGCCTACGCGAGCGCGCCCTATCACGGCTACTGGCCGCACGACTTCAAGAGAATAGAAGAGCACTTTGGTGACTGGAAGACGTTTCAGAGGCTTGTGAAAGAAGCCAGAAAGCGCGGAATGTGCATAATCGTTGACTACGCCCCCAACCACTCGAATCCCTCAAACGCGGGTGAATACGGGGCTCTCTACGACAACGGCACTAAAGTAGCCGACTACCTCCACGACGCGCAGAAGGCCGTTATAAATCCCTATACCGGGAGTAAGGAGTACATCTACCACCACAACGGTGACATAAGCCAGTGGTTCGGCTTCCAGCTCAAGTACGCGAACCTCTACGGTCTCGCGGATTTCAACCAGCACAACCCGTGGGTGGACAGATACCTCAAGGATGGGGCTGAGCTCTTCCTCCGGGAGGGGGCATGCGGCTTCAGGATAGACGCGGTGAAGCACATGGATCGGGGCTGGCTTGAGACCCTATACCTCGACCTCTACTCAAAATCTAGCACTCCTCTCTTCATCTACGGCGAGTACTACAACACACAGCCCGACAGAACGGACGACCTGTACTCGTTCTACCAGTACTCAAACGTTACCTCCCTCCTCAGCATCCCAATCAGGGGGGAGCTGGCAAACACGTTCGCCTACGGTGGAAGCCTGGAAGAGCTGGCAAAGGACCTTCAGGAGTATTACTCCACCTTCGTTTACCCCAACAAGGCAGTGAATTTCCTCGACAGCCACGATCTCGTCAGGTTTCTCAACATGAACCCCAGCAAAAACCGCTTCCACATGGCGCTTGCGCTCACAATGACGCTTCCGGGGATACCCGTCATCTACTACGGCGACGAGAGCTACCTCGTCAGCAAGGACGGCAAAGGCGATCCGTACAACAGGCCCATGATGGTTTTCAACAACACGACCGAGGCGGCGCGCATCATTAGAACCCTTGCTGGGCTGAGGAAGACAAACGATGCCCTCGCCTACGGCGACTTCAAGACCCTCCATGCCGAATACGCCCTCTGGGCGTTCAGGAGGGACTTTGGGAACCACAGCATCCTCGTCGTCGTCAACAAGAGGTCAGACAAAGAGCTAACCATCCCCCTCGACTGGCCGGACGGAACTTACACCGACGTTATCAACGGCGTGAGCATGAACGTGAGCGGGGGAAACGCCACAGTAGTCTCCCCCGGAAACAGCATCCTAGTGTTCCACAGAGAAGGGAAGCAGAGGAAGCCTCTGATAGGTTCGGTGACCCCGTATTCAGCCCAGCCGGGTGACGTGGTGGCGCTGGCTGGTGCGGCATTCGGGGACTCCGGAGAGGTTATAATCGACGGGGAGAAGGCCCCCCTCATTAACCGGAGCAACGATCTCGTTCTTTTCAGGGTGCCAAAGCTGAAAACGAGCTCCGCCTGGGTGGACGTCTGTATCCAGGGAGAAAACGGGGAGAGCAACCACGTGAAGCTCCGCTATTACAGGGGAAACGAGATACCAGTGCTGATAGCAATAAAAGGAGACGACCTAAACGGCTATCTCTGGATAAGGGGCAACGTCCCTGAACTTGCAGAACCAAGGCCGCTCATAAAGTCCTCGACCGGATACTACTTCACGGTGGCCCCGCTCCCCAACGGCACCCCCTTCCAGGTGGAGCTTCTCAACGGGCTCCCGTGGGACAAACTCGAACCGACCGGGAAGGTGTATCATGGCGTTGCAAACTGGACGACGGTTCTCGAACCCGGACCTCTTCCGGAGCAGACTGAAACGAGCACGATTACAACAACCATCACAACCACCCAGATGGCGAACAGTTCCTCAACCTTCTCAACAACGAAACAGCCGAGCATTTCTGCATCAACGACCACAACAATCCCAGAAGGAGACTCTTCCACATCCGGCAACAAAAAGGGCATCTGCGGGCCGGCTCTGGTTTTGGTTCTCGCCCTCCTTCCCGTTCTGAGGAAGAGGGGTTAGTCTTTTAATATTCCCCCCAACTTTTTTCGGTGAGAGCGATGCCATATCTGATAATCGAGCACCTCGAGGATATAAGCGAGTGGCTCTGGCTGGAGTACAGACACGTGGCCGAGTGGTGGAAGGATAAGCTCATCTTCACGAACGTCCGCGAGGATGAGAGGGAAAAGCTGGCGAAGCTGGGGAGCATCATAACTGAGAGCGTCACACGCTTTCCGTTCGACAGGTCCAAGCTCATAGTTCTCGACCTTCAGGCGGAGGAAGAGCTCAGGCCCGAGGACATCGAGGAGGACACGATGATAGTCGTCGGCGGAATTTTGGGTGATGCAGTTCCAAGGGGTAGAACGAGGGAGTTCATAACGTCGAGGATGGAGGGGGTGAAGGTCAGGCACATAGGGAAGCCCCAGTATTCAATAGATGGCGCATCAATAGTGGCGAAGCTCATAGCGGACGGAAAGAGGCTGGAGGAGATAGAGTACGAGGAGAACCCCACGATCAAGCTTGATGAGTTCAGCGAGATAACGCTCCACTACGCGGTGCCGAAGCTGGAGGGGAAGCTTCTGCTCACGCCCGGCCTAATAGAGCTTCAGAAGAGGGAGCTCGGCTACACAGACGCAGATGAGGAGATAAGCGACGAGGAGCTGGTGGAGTTCTTCGAGGGGAAGGGAGAGCTGGGGTGAGACTGTTGGAAGTTCCCAGAGAGCTTGAGGGAATCCTTAAAGTGCTTGAAGCAGTTGGAGCCAGAGCGTATCTCATAGGTGCCCGCGCCCTCCTGATGTACGGGGCCATAACAAGAACAACGAAGGATATCGACGTGATGATAACAGTCGAGGACCTAAAGACTTTGAGGGATATCATGACCAGAGAACTTAGAAAGCGCGGATTCATGGTTCAATGGAGGTCATGGGGTCTGCTCGTGAAATCAAAGAGAGGCCTTGAGATTGACCTAAACACTCCCATGCTGCTCCTTGACAAAGAATTTCAAAGGAGGGCTAGAAGAGTTTATAGAAACCTTTACCTCCCTTCTCTGGAGGATCTGATTGTGACCAAACTGATGTCCCTCGAAAGGAAAGACTACAGCGATATAAAGGAAGTTTTTAAATTGGCCGGCAAGATCGATTTTGAGTACCTGTGCAAGCGAATACAGCAGGCAAACCTTAAGAGGGAGTTCAACAGAATCGCAAAACGGATAGGTGTGCCAGCATGCTAAAGCTCTACCAGATAATGCCAAAAGATGTTATCAGAATTCTATCAAAGCACGGCTTTCGGTTAGTGGGCCCATGGAGGGAGTACTACCTTCTCAGGGGAAACGCGCTCCTGATAAAGGAGCTTCCTCTGAAGATAACATTTAGGGGAAAGGATAGGGGTGTTGTGGAGGAGCTTAGGCCCTTTGCCTCTCGAGTAGTTAAAGGTAAAAATAAGGTCTCGATGAAGCTGAAAGAGAGCCGGCACTGGATCGTCGTGGAGTTTGAAGGATAGAGAACTGCTAAAAATTGAATGCCCTCAATCCCCTCCGGTTTTCTTCATAAACTTTTCCAGAAGGTCAACGTCCCATTTCTTGGGCCAGATTATCCCCAGTGAGCGTATACGGACAACGGCAAAGCCAGCGTGGATGCGCACAAGCCCCTTGATGGCCCTCCGCACGGACATCATAACATCACCGTAGAATTTTGGATCATATGACTTAAAAAGATTTCCACAGGTAGGAGGATTAATGGAGGGAGCACAACTCAACACATCATTTGACCCCCGTGAAGTGCTTCCCGTGGAAGGCATTTAAGACAACGATGACGTCGTAGTCCCCCTGATCCTGAGCCAAAGAAACTACCCACGCACCTGGATAGCACTCCATTATAACCCTTCAACCTTCAAAGTCCAAGCTTTTCCCCGCAAAACTCGATCACCCTCCCCAAAAAGCCTCTCAATCTCTCCCCACACCCTCTCCCTGTCGTCTTTATCGACGACCAGGAAGACCTCCTGAACGGAACCGTCGCTCTTCGCTATGAGCTTTAAGCCGGTCTTCGTCTCGCGGGAAACCTTTATCTCGAAGCCCCTCGAATCGCTTGCGTATATCCTGCCGGGGATGACCTTCTTGACTCCCGGAATTGCCGCTATCTCCTCCAAAGGCTTCTCAAGACCCTTGAGGAAGTGGTGCTCCCGCTTGACGCCTTTCTTGAAGTGCTTCGGCATGGTATGAGAATAGAAAGGAGACTTTTAGGCGTTACGCCCTCTTCCTCACCTTGACGGCGACGCCCTTCTTCGAGCGAACCATCTCTTCTCCAGAGAGAACGGCCTTCCCAACTCCGATTACCTTTCCATCGCGGACTATGCCGACGATGTCATCGGGGCGAATCCTCTCATCGGCCTCGTCAACGCCTACAGCGAAAACGTCCCCGCGAAGCTCGAAGTCCACCCTGACCCAGTAGGCTTTGAGCTTATCATAAATCCTCTGCATGCCAAAGGGCGTGACGCTTATGACACCGTCCTTGAATGTTCCCGTCTGCTGGTTCCCCACGAAGAGGCGGAGCATCTTCGAGCCTTTGACCTTTCCGTTCTCCGGAAGGACGGCCTCTCCGGCGCCGGCACCAAAGTAGAAGTCGAAGACCTTCCTGACCTTCTCGAAGTAGCGATAGCTTCTGTCCTCCTTCGTGGCGCTGAGATCGAATTCCCTCAGGGTCTCCTTGAGCGAATCGAGGCTCTCCCTGCTTGTCGTGCCGTTCTTCACTTCCGTGAAGATTATCTCCTTTCCGGTCATCTCGGAGGCGAGTTTAGCTATCTCGACGTAGGCTTCATCGAGGTGGGCTATGATAGGTACGTCCTTGGGGTACTTCTCAAGGCTCTTGGCGAGAAGCTCTGCCGCGGGCTTTATCTCCTCCTCTCCCCAGTGGCCGGTGACGACTATGTCGTACTTGGCCAGCCACTCCCACTCGCGCGGGACAACGCCGAACGGGGAGGTTAGGATAAGCTCGTGAACCTTGAAGATTCCGGATCCGAGGGCGTCTTTAACCGCCTTCCTGTAGAGTGTATGAGAGCGGGAGAACGAATAGGGCTTTTTGGCGGAGCACGGGAAGAGGAGCACCAGCTCGGTGTTTTGGGGTGGCAGGAAGCGCTCCTCAACGCGGGAGTGCCAGCGCTTTACCTCCGGCCTCCTTATCGAGGCGTCGCTTATGAAGTAAACCGTCTCCTTCTGTATGGACGTGTACTTTTCGAGGTAATCGGAGTGCTCTAAGTCCGCTATGCGGAGTATTCCGGCGTGATACTGGGTCAGGAAGTAGTTCTCCACCAGGTAGCGGAGCTTCCCGCTTTCGAGCGCCTTCCTCACTTCCAGAATAGTTCCCCTGGCGAAGTCGAGGGAATTGGGAGTATCACTCCACAGGAAGGGGCTGAACTGGGTGAAGCCCTTCCCCTCGAAGTCGTAGAGCTTTAGCGAGCGCGTATCAAATGCATCAACGCCGAGGTAGACAGCTAACGGATAGAAGAAAGGCTCTACGTCGGCTATGATCATAACGTTCGGGAACCTCTCGCGCAGCTCGCGCAGGATTCCCACGAAGTAGCGGTACTCCTTGACGAGGATTTTAGAGTTGCCGAGGTAGACGGCGTCGAAGTTGTACCGCTCCATTATATTGAAGAACTCCCCCAAATATTCCGTCCTCCTCAAGGCGGGCAGGTAAAAGGCGTTGAAGCCCTCGTAGTTTACGCTCCAGAGCCTCCCAAGGGACTTCTCTATGACGTCCTCAGGAGTGTAGAAGCTCAGGGGGATTGAGGGTGCGAGATTGAAGTCGTAATCTCCAGGCTCCTCAGGGTGGAAGAAGGAGTTGAACGGGGAGAGGGTGAAGTCTACCCCAGCCAAGGCGGGGGTTCTAAATGAATGCCCCCCCAACCTAACCAGGCCCAGTCTTCCTGGTCCTTCGTGCCTAAGGACTTCCATAGCGAGGCCTCAGACGAGGTTGTACCTCTGAAGGAGCAGCAGCTCGTCGAGTGAGAGCTTCTCTCCCTTTTTGAACTTCTCAAGGGCTTCAACGGCCTTTTCGAAACTGGTGTCCTTCTTGGCATGCATCCTGGCAACTATGCGGTAAGCTATGAGCTCCTTGTGCTTCTCGTCGTACTCGCGTATCTTCTTTTCAAGGGCGCGGAGCTCCTTTCTGACCTCCCTTATCTTGTCGCGGAGCTCAACTACCTTGGCGTGGTACTCATCGGCCTCCTTCTTGACCTCGTCTGCCTTGTTGAAGGCCGCTATCATCTGCTCGTGGAACTGCTGGCTCTGGTTCGCTAGCTTCTGTATCTCAAGGCTTATTCCCCTCCTGGCCTTCTTGAGCTGGTCGACCTTCTTTCTGGACTCAACGAGCTTCTTGTGGAATCTCTCCGCCTGCTGGATGATCTCAAGCTCTGTCGCAAGAACCTGTATCTGGTCGACGATCTGCTTTTCCCTGTCGGGGGTTATCTTGGGGTTGGTCTGGAGTTCCCACTCAAGCTTCTCTATCTTCTCCTGAATCTTATCAGAAGGGAGCTTCATTCTGCGGAGCTGATTGTACTCGTCCCTTTTGGTCCGGTACTCCAGGATCTCCTGATAGAGGAGGTCAAGCTTGGCGTTTATCTCCTCACGGTTCTTTTTAAGCTCCTGTATCTGGGCGTTTATTTCATCCCTCTTGGCCTTGTACTCCCTGCCCTTCTGGCGAAGGCTTTGCACCTCCTTGTTCTTCTCGTCCCTCTTTTGAATCCAGCTCTGGAGCTCCTTTTCGAGCTCGTCGAGCTTGGCCCGGATTTCATTTCTCTCCTTTTCCAGGGCCTCCATTTCCTTCTTGATCCTCTTTATTTCCTCTGGATCCACTTTGACCGTTGGCATTGCTCTTACCCCTCTCCTCTTTTTAGAACAGCTCTCAATCAGGCTTTTCTGGAGGGGATGGAAAAAGTGAATATAAAAACTTTTTGGCTCCTAAAAGGGACGGAGGGGAATGTTCCCCCTTCATCCCACCCTGACGAAATGGACGTCGATACTTCCGTTCTTTTCCATTCCGAGAACAGCGTAGCCGTAGAACCCGCCCTTATTGGGGTCGGTGACGTACAGCGGGGCCCCCGCTCCTCCGGTTATAATCATTGGGACTCCCTCGTAGGTGCCGTACCAGTTCATATGGATGTGGCTGAAGATTCCGAAGGAGCCGTACTGCTTCATCAGGGAGAGGAGCTTCTCGGCTGAGTTGCGGTTCATCGTGTGATCTCCCCCAGGCCTCGGGTCGTAGGGTGGGGCATGAGCTACCACGACAACCCTCCTCCCGGTTTCGTTGGCCTCCTCCAGCTCCCTCTCAAGGAAGGCCCACTGCGCAGAGGTCAGGGTGTAGCCCCTGTCAACGTCGTCCAGGAAGACGTAGGTGAAGTTGCCAAGGGAGAATGCGAAGTCCTCAGAGGGGCCAAAGAGGTAGTGGTAGATGTTCTTGCCCTCACCCTGATACTCGTGGTTGCCAGGGCTCACGAAGAGGGGAACCTTCCAGTGCCAGACCCTCATGAGGTCGACCCACTCGTTTATCCTCCCTGAATAAACGAGGTCGCCGTTGTCGATGGCAAAGACGGGGGAAGCGTTGTTCACTTCTCCCACTATCTTGACGAAAACTTTCGGAACAGGATCATTTCTGTGGGCCGGCCTGTGGTCGCCAAAGGCAATGATGGTATAATTGGAGACCTCCTTGGGGGTTATCGAGAAGCCGCTGGAGCTCGTCAGGGTTATAGTGGTGTTGGAGACGTGAGCGTTCTCCGGATAGTTGAGGTATGGCGGGTTAACGTTATCGATGATGTAGGTCAGGTTGACCCCTGTGCCATTCTCCACCGAAACGGAAACGTTGAAGCCAAGGGCAGTTATGTAAACCCGCGTCCCGTTTACCATCCGGATGAAACCGCCGCTGACACTGACGTTCTCACCTTTGACGACCCTCCAGTAGAACTGGAACGGTTCCTCATAGTAGAGGGGGTAATCTTCAACGAGTTCGTCCGTTTCAGGAACACCATCCCAGTTGACGTCCCCGATCTCCTTGAAGGCGATTCCCTCAAACTGACCGGAGCGAATGACGTATATGGAGGGCACGTCCCTGTATTCCTTTATCTTTGAGAGCTCACGGAGGGCCAGACCAACACCGGCCTTGCTCGTCCCCGTAACAACGAGCCTTGGCCCGTCATTGGAGTTGAACACCGCGATGATGCCTTTATCGGGGCCAACGAAGTGGTACCCGTTCCTGTATACAACGTAGCCGAAGTAATCGAACTTCTCAATCCTGACCGGCCTGTCGGATAGGAGTTTGAGGCCGAGTTCGGGTGGCAGGACTGCTATACCGGCTTTGTAGGTGGCGACGTCTTCGATAGTGGCGTTGGGGAGGTAATACCTAACCATGTCCCTGTATCCCGGAACGGTGTAAACCTTGAGCCCGGGGAAGATGGAACGCCAGTTCCCGATTACCTCACCGCGTTTGCGGTACTCCGAGAAGTTTATGAGGGTCTGCATCGGGGACGGGGCCGTGGTGGTAGTGGTAACAGTCGAAGTGGTTGCTGTGGTTTGAGAGGCAGTAGATGAAGCGGATGTAGTGGTTGCAGTAGAGCTGGGAGTAGTGCTGGATGAGGCGGTCGTGGTTGAGGTCTGGGACGCGGAGGTATGTGTGAAAGTGCCTGAAGGGGAAGTGGAAGCAGTTGAAGAGCTCTGCACCGGGCTGGTGCTCAAACTGCCCGTGTTCCCACCGCCTCCAATGCAGCCCAGGGAGAATACGACTATCCCAACAACGAACAGGGCGAGCAGGGTTTTTCCGTGCATCATCAGTTCACCGGGTGAAGTTGGGGTGGGCGGTTAAATCCCTTTGGGTTCGATTGGTTTAAATACCAGGCCGACGGAGTTTGAATGGTGATACCATGTTCGTGAAGCACTACACCGAGGTGCCCGAGAAGGACACGGGTTTTGAAGGTGTAACCATAAGGTGGCTCGTTTCTCCGAAGCTTGGCGCGAAGAACTACGCCATGCGCTATTTCAAGATGGAAAAAGGCGCGGAGATACCCATGCACCATCATGACTGGGAGCACGAGATATTCATCGTCCGCGGGGAAGGTATAATCACAAACGGGAAAGAGGAGCACCATGTAAGGGCCGGAGACTTTCTCTACGTCCCGCCCAACGAGCCCCACGGCTACAAGGCCACTGGGGAAACACTGGAGTTCCTCTGCATAATCCCGGCCAAGAAGGAAGCCATCCCCGAGGACGAATGGTGATCAGAGGTTTCCCCGCCCCGGAAGCCTCCTCGCTCTCCTTCTTACCATGTAGATGTCCCTCGACCTCCTGAGCTGGGGGATTGGCTTCTTCGACGGTTTTTCCTCTTCCTCCTCGATGAGAACTTTGACCAGCTCGTAGCCAAAGAAGGCCATCAGGGACAGGAAGAGCACCGTTATCATCAGGGGAGTGTAGTAGTATAGCCTGCCGACGTAGGGAACCACCGTGACAACTTTTCCGACTACCTGATCCGGGTAGACCTTCCAGGGGTCGGGGTACTTTCTGTTGTCGCCCTTGGTGACGTAGTAGAGCCTCCCGGATTCATCGTGAGCGATTCCCACAACGCGGTGGGTTATGTGGTATCTCGCACCTCCCAGGTCGAGGCGGTAGAGGATGACGTCGCCGGGCTTTACGTGGTGGGTGGGATAGACCACAACGAGATCGCCGGGGTTGATGTGGGGTTCCATAGAATCAGTCAGTATCACAACGTACTGAAAGCCGAACGCGAAGTGAAGAACAGCAACGAGGATTGTGAAGACGAGGATAGATGCCGAAAAGAAGGAAAGGGCTCTGGAGCGGAGGGTCATTCAGGGGGCCTCCAGTTTAAGCAGTCACCTTTTTACCGGCAACAACTACTGCCACGCGGGTAATTGCATTTTTCGTCAAATCGATATTAAGCCCGCTTATTGTTACTGAAGTACCTGAGGCATCAACTGAAGCGGTTTTGTGAATAACCGTTCCGTTATCGAGAGTTATGTAAAGATCCAAGTTGCCAGCAACACCGGGGCCCTGATCAAGAGTAATTGAAGCTCCGGTAATTACCCAGGGGTTGGTTGAGTCAAACTGCCAGTTGACCGCGGCAGAGGTTGTGGCAACTTTAACATTACTGTTCCCACCACCACCAATTGGCTGGACGTTTAAGTTAATCGCAGGCACTGCCAGCGCTGCACCGACCATCAGGAAAACCAGAGCGCCCAGCAGAGGCAGGGCCTTCTTAAGCTTCCCGTTCATTTAACACCACCTCGATTGAACTTTGCATGATTTACGAGCATTCAATATTTAACGTTTTTCCTATTTGTTGTTGTAAAATTTCCAAGGGGTATGATTAATCCCCGCCAACTATCCAAAAAAGCATGAAAAACATGCAAAATTCAGGGGGGACCCTGGGATACATACAAAAAACAAACAGGGCAAATGGAAAAACTTCATCCAGGCCCGGCCATGAGGTAGGTGGCCGTTGCCCTTGTAACTTTAGTCTCCAAGAGCTCGCCGGGCTCGCCGGAGTCGAGGATTATCTCCTTGTAGTTGAACGTCCTGCCCTCGATTCCGCCCTTGCTCCCCTCACCGTGGACGAGCACCTCAACCTTCTTACCAATGTAGGCCTGGTTTATCTCGTACGCTATACCGAGCCTGAGCCTGTGGAGCTCGCGGGAGCGCTCCTTGACCTTCCAGCCGGGCAGCTGCTTCCACTTTGCCGCTATCGTGCCGGGCCTCGGCGAGTAGCGGGAGACGTTTATCTTGTCCGGCCTTACACGCTTCACAAGCTCGACGGTGTTCTCAAAGGCCTCATCCGTCTCGCCGGGAAAACCGACTATTATGTCCGTGTTGAGGTTTAAGCCTGGAACCTTCCGCCTGAACTCCCCAATGATCTCCTCGAACTCCTCAACGGTGTAGTTACGACCCATTCTGCGCAGAACCTCGTTGTCCCCGCTCTGGACCGGCAGATGGAGGAACTTGTACACCTTCTCGCTCCGGTAAGCCTCGATCAGTTCATCGAGTATCTTCATCACGTGGTTGGGGTTCATCATGCCGACCCTAACGCGGAAGTTCCCTTCAATGGCAGTTATCTCGTCGAGTAGCTTGGCTAAGTTAGTCCCTATGTCGAAGCCATAGCAGCCGGTGTCCTCGCTTGAGAGCTGTATCTCCTTGTAACCCCTCGCCAGTGCCTCCTTCACCCACTTTACAACGAGTTCCGGCCTGTAGCTCTTGAGAACGCCACGAGCGAAGCGCGTTGCGCAGTAGGTGCAGGCGTTGAGGCAGCCCTCGCTTATTGGAACCACAAAGGCGACGCCGGACTTCCAGAGGCGGGGGAGTTCGAGCTTGTCCAGGTTCCTCTCGCGCCAGCCCTCGACGCTGACGAGCTTTCCACCCTTTTCAGCCACCTCAATGGCCTCGGCTATTCTGTCTATGCTCTTAACACCGAGGATTCCGGAAACGCGGGAATCTATGGCGGAGGGGTTGACGTGGGTCAGGCAGCCGGTGGCGATAACCTTCTTCCCGGAATCTATAAGCTCCCGTATTCTGCGGGCCATCTTGTGCTCGGTTGGGTCCTTGACCGCGCAGGTGTTGACAACAACGTAGTCGGCGCTCTCCGGTGTCTCGGCCAGCTCATAGCCCGCCCTAAGCAGAATAGCTTCCATAATCTCGCCGTCTGCCTTGTTACGCGTGCATCCGTAGCTCTCGACGTGAACCCTTACCATCGGATGGGCGTGGGAAGGGGGGTTTAAAAAGTTGAGTGGGCGGAAGTGTTACCAGGGGACACTCTTCCGGCCCATTCTGTAGGCGAAGTAGTTGGCGGACCAGTGGATCAGGGGCGTGAGGATAAGGAGGGCGAGCATCTGTCCGGAGGAGACCGTTTTGACCGGATACGCAAAGGCCAGGGCGCTTATGAGGAACCCCAGCTGGTCGAGCCCCACGGCAGGGTAGCCCCTCGGAAGATCCAAGCGTCGCTTTATGAAGCTCCCCACGAGGTCGCCGACGAGGGCGCCGAAGGAGAGGAGAAACGCCAGCAGGAGGGCGGTTTTGAGGGAGCCGTAAAAGCCCGGTGTCATGTAGTACTGAACCGCGCCGATGAGCGTTCCAGCCGCGACACCGCCGAAGAAGCCTCTCCACGTCTTCCCATCGCCGAGAATCCTCCTCCCGTCCCTCCAGTTCCTGCCCCCGTCTATCGGCTTTCCTCCACCGAGCACTACGGGGGACGCGTTGGCGAAGTAAGCCGGAAGCACATACCAGAATGCCCAGAGTATAGATGAGAGCGCGCCCATTGATTCCACCGGAGGCTGTTGGAGGGGGCTTTAAAAAGGCTTCCGGTGGAAGTCTTTTTAACCGGAGGAAAGGACTCCAACCGGTGAAAAAAATGCCGATGAAGTGCAAGTTCTGCGATAAACCAGCTTTCATCAAGCTCCATTATCCAAAAATGTATCTCTGCGAGGAGCACTTTACTGAATACTTTGAAAGAAAGGTGAAGCGGACAATAGAGCGCTACAAGATGCTCAGGCCAGAGGAGAAGGTCTTAGTCGTTGTCTCGGGTGGAAAGGATTCAGCCGTCACCGCCTACGTCCTCAAGAAGTTCGGCTACAATATAGAGTGCCTCCACATAAACCTCGGGATAGGCGAGTACAGCGAGAAGGGCGAGAGCTACGCAAAAATGCAGTGCGAGAAGACAGGAGCGCCGCTCCACATCGTCCGCGTGAAGGAGCTTTTAGGGGCTGGAATCGGTGAGGTGAGAACGAGAAGGCCGACCTGCTCCTACTGCGGCCTGACCAAGCGCTACATCTTCAACAAGTTCGCCTACGACAGGGGCTTTGATGTAGTTGCCACAGGTCATAACCTCGACGACGAGGCAAGCTTCATCTTCAACAACATAATGAACTGGAACACGCAGTACTTAGCTAAGCAGGGGCCTGTGACGCCTTCGGCCTTCAACGGCAAGCTGGTGAAGAAGGTAAAGCCCCTCTACGAGGTCACCGAGAGGGAAGTCGTTGCATACGCTTTGGCGAACGGCATAGAGTACGAGATAGACGAGTGCCCCCACGCGAGGGGAGCGACGACGCTGGAGTGGAAGTCTATCCTCAACGAGATGGAGGAGAAGAGGCCCGGCACCAAAATCAACTTCGTCAAGGGCTACCTACGGAAAAAGCACCTCTTCGAGGCCGAATTGGAGGAGGCAGAGCTTAGGGAGTGCAAAATCTGCGGGATGCCGTCGAGCGGCGAGGTCTGCTCCTTCTGCAGGTTCTGGGGACTTGAGAAGACGGTTGATTTCAGGTTGAAAAAAGAGGGGGAGAAATAACCCCCATTATCTCTTATATACTTTATATTCTAGTTAGATATTCTCCAACGCAATCCAGTTTTAGTTGCAGAGAATACCTACAAACATACCTCCCTTTAGAAATCAGCAGAACAAGATATTTAAACAAAGGGATTATTAACAACTCATAAAGGGGTGGGTGCCATGAGCATTAGGGATAGCCGAGATATGGGAGAGCATCAAACCCGGGGAGACCGTTCTTTTTGAGAGAACCGGCAAAGGCGACATTGGCATGGGGGTGTACCACACACTCCTATGGGCTCAGTCAGAGGGGTTCAATACTGTCATAATTGACATACTGGACTCATACTCGACACTCGTTTCAAAGGCAGATCTCATGGGGATAGACGCCTCGTTGTTCACCAATGTCGACGTTATAAAAATAGGCGGGGCCAAAAAGCAGGGGCACGTCATCGCTCACATAGAGGAGATTTCTGAGCCCGCGATCATATCAAGGAAATTCAACGAGGTCTACAAGCCGATGCTGGATGACCCCAGCAAAAAGATTCTGACGGTCGTAATCGGACTGGAGAAGCTCTTTGTCGTCTCGGAGTTCTCACCCAGGGGCATTCAGGTGATAATAGACCAGCTGGCCGGGTACATAGGGAATACAAGCAGGCTGGGGATCTACCTGCTGAAGATGGACATCCTCCCGCCCGACAGGGAGTTCGTCATTAGACTTCTGGAGGACATAGCCACAACCGTCATCAGGACATCAAAGGCAGGCAGGCTGACCGAGTTCCATATCATCAAGTCATTGAACAGGGAGCTTGAAGACGTGCTCATAAGAGTTTGAGAAAGGAAACATAAACAGAAAAGTTCAATGAAGCTCCCTAAACCTCAGCCTAAAGCGTAGCTCCCCCTCCAGCGGCAAGAGAAGCGTGTAGCTGACGCCCTGCTGGATGAAGTCCCAGCCGCTCTCGCTCTGGCTGAGGGTTTTTATTGGGTACTTCCATACCCTCGCTTTTTTATCGAGCTCTATTCTCGCCCTGCCCATACCGTAGGGGTCGTTCACTTCGAAGCTATCAGCCTCGAACTCCCCCGGCTCTTCCATCACGCTGTGAACGGCCAGGTTGAGTTCAACGCCGAACAGTGCCCTTGAGTCGCTCCTCACGGTGTAGTCCACCATGAAGCCGTCCTCGGTAAGCCTCACGGACTTCTCGACGCGGGCTGGCTTTTTAGCAACGCTTCCGTCGCGCTCAAGGGTTATCCCGTTCTCAAAGAGACCAAAGTCGTAGGCACCGGTGAGGAAGTCTCCCAGCTCGACATAACGGTTCAACCTGTACTCGTCGAGGGTCGTCTCCGGCTCTGTGAAGTGATCCTGCAGAAGGGCCCTGAGATGACTGTCGTAAGCTAATTCTCGCCTTATCTCGTCGGGTATCCTCCTGCCGACCTCGTGGATGCTGGCTACACCTTCGTTTTCATCTTCCTCTGGTGTGGCAGCCTCCGGAACCTCGTGGTAGTGCTCCCACCGCCTCGCTATAACGTCGTTGTAGTTCACCGCCTTCCTCTTGGAGGAGAACTCGAAGAGGGCACCGCCGTAGGCAGGCTTGAAGACCGCGTAGAAGTCCTTGTTCTCCAGAAAGACCTCGTCCATTCCATCAAAGTCTATGTCCCTAACGAAGCTGCCCATGGGGACGCGGGAGTTGGCCCTTATGATGTTCTCCCAGACGGCCCTGCGGAGGTGCGGGAGGTAAACCCCGCCAAAGACGCCGTGCCAGTAGGCGTCGTTGCACTGGGCCTTAAGGATGAACTCCCTCGCCTCCGGATTATCCCGGACGAGCTTGCTAACCATGAGCATCCTCTTGTGCATGTAGTTGCTCTCAGGATACTTGAAGAAGAAGTTCTTCCAGATGCCACCACGGACGAAGACGCGGTACTTTTCGAACTGGTTCTGCTCCTTAAGCTTCTCCACGAACTCGACGAAGAGCTTCGCCTGCCTAGCCGGCAGGGACCACTCGCTCATCTCGAAGTAGGAAGCTATCGGGAGGTAGACGAGGCCCCTCGGCCTGAAGCGGGAGAGGTATTCAGAGTAGAGCATGAGGTTTATTCTCTCGTCGCTGGAAACCCTGTCGAAGAACTCCCTGAGCCAGCACTTCTCGTAGACCCACTCATGGGTTCCGGGCCAGACGCCGAACTTCTCACCGTCGTCGTGGAAAACCGCGACCTTGCTCTCGTCCCCGTCGTCGAGGGAGTGGAGGTATTCAAGGGTCTTCTCGACGGGCCTGAACGGGATCAGATAGCGGAGCTTTTCATCTATCGGGAAGACCGCTATGACCTGTCCGCCGTCCTCGGTGTAGTAGGGCCAGTAGAGTTCTTCCTTGGAAAGGCCGGCGCTCATGAAATGGTAATCATCTACAATAACGTAATCTATCCCTGCCGCGCGGAGGCTCTTCACGAGCTCCGGCTGCCAGACGCGCTCGGTGAGCCAGACCCCCTTAGCCTCGTAGCCGAGGTTTTTAGCGAACTCTCTGAGCTTCTCTATCTGGACTATCCTGTCCTCCTTCGGAATTGAAGCTAAGACGGGCTCATAGAAACCCGCCACAACTATCTCAAGCTGGCCCTTCTTCACGAGGGAGCGGAGAAGGTCGAGGTGCTCCGGCCTGTTGTCCAGTATCCACTCGAGGAGCGGGCCGGAGTAGTGGGCTGCGACCTTCATGTTTGGGTAATCCTCCAAGGTTTCCATAAAGGGCCTGTATGAGCGATCGTAGGCGCTCTCCATCACCCAGCCAAAGTTTCCGAGGGGCTGATGGTTGTGTATACCGAAGACGAAGTTCACCATTGGCAACCACCCTGCATCATTATCACTACTGGTGATACAGAATTGAGGTATAAATACTTTACCTTCCCTAACAGCGGAGGGAAAGATAAAGAGGGGAGGTGGAAGGGAGAAGCGCAAAAGGCACGTCAGGGAGAGAAGCGGGTCATGAAGGCCGCCATTCTAACCGCGTCAATCGTCTCCCCCACGTCGTGGGCCCTTATTATGCTCGCACCGTTCCAGACGGCAATGGCTGTTGCGGCGAGACTGCCTGGGAGCCTCTCGGAGGGATCCTTCCTCCCGGTTATCTGGCCTATGAACGACTTCCTTGAGACACCAACGAGTATGGGCCTTCCAAAGATTTTAAGCATGTTCAGGTTGGCCAGCACCTTCGAGTCCCACTCGTACCACGGTGGCCACTCCGGACGGAGAAAGCCTATGGCAGGGTCAACCGCTATCTCATCAATGCCGTGTTTTTCAGCTATAACCAGGCTCTCCTGAAGAAGGTCAATAACGGTGTGAATGGGGTCGCTCAGGTTCATGACCTCCCCGCTGGCACAGACCACAACCGGGACGCTGTATTCTGCCGCGACCTTTACCATTTCAGGATCGCCTTTCAGGCCGGTAACGTCGTTTATCACATCCGCACCGGCCCGGATGGCCTCCTCCGCTACTCTGGAGCTCGTCGTGTCGATGCTTATTGGAACATCGACGTGATCCCTGACAGTCTTAACTGCCCAGACGGCCCTCTTTATCTCCTCCTCTACGGAAATCTGGGTTTCAAGGTAGGGGGCAGTGGACTTGGCTCCTATATCAATGAAAGAAGCCCCCTCCTCCACCATCCGAACGGCGGCCTCAACCAGCTTCACCTCATCGTTCCTGACACTGCCCTTGTAGAAGCTCTCTGGAGAGACGTTTATGACCCCCATAACCTTCGGCTCGTTCAGTTCAACACCCGCGAACCTCATGTTCCCACCATCCTTATCTGCGGGAAACCTGTTAAAAATGTGCTCACAGGACGGAGAGGAGGTAAATGACGAGGGCAACGGCCAGCTGGTTGGAGAAGTTATCGTCGGGGGGCAGCTCGTAGAACTCAGTCAGCATTCCAGTCAAAGCACCAAAGAACGCCATCACCGGTCCAAGGAGGGGGTAGATAACCAGGAACGCCGTTGTAAAATACGCGAGGCTGCCTTCAAGGCTCTTCCCGTTCTTAAAGCGATGCCTTCCAAAGCGAACCCCTACTATGGCCGCCATCGCGTCTCCCAGCGTCGCCACGGTTATCGCCGCAATGGCCGTGCTTCTGTCAAAGAAGTAGATAACAATCAGGGAGGCAAGGGCAAAGTAGATATGGGCCGCGACGCCGTCCCGCTCGTGGGAGCGCTCTATCGTATGAACCTGCCTCTCAAGTATCTCCACCCCCGCCACCATGTCGGGATTGATAAGACGGAGCCTGAGCTTGATTTTATCGCGAAATTCCTCAATTATCCTGAAAGGTTCGAGGACAACGAAGAGCGCGAAGGAAAGGGCCACGAAGGTGAGCGTGAACTCCCTGCCAAAGGCGATGTAGAACGCGGGGATGGTGAGACCTGTAAGGTGAAGGGCCTTACGGCGCAGTTCCCGCCTTAAGCTCGTGCTCACGCCTTATCACCTCCAGCGCTTTCATGAGGTCCTCCACAACGTAGTCCGCATTTTCTGCCTTTCTGTTGCGGAAATAGCCCCGCCTAACCAGGATTCCAGTCCCACCGACTGCCTTCGCCCCGGCCATGTCGGTCTCGTCCCTATCCCCAACGACGTAGATTTCACGCTCCCTGAAGCGAGAGGCGGCGAGACGGAAGTTGTACGGGCCAAGCTTGGAGTGCCCGGTTTCCCCGCTTATGATAATGTCATCGAAGAACTCCCCGATTCCAAGGTATTCCACCTTCTTTCTCTGCCATCTCGATGAGGAGTCGGTAACGAGAACCACTCTGGCTCCAAGGTTCCTCAGACCCCTGAGGAAGGGCAGTGCATCCGGATAGAGCCTGAGACGGGAGAAGAACTCCTTCTCCACCAGCCTCAGGACGTCGTCAACGTCTTCCTTGCTGACCTTTGAGTAGACCCTCCCAAAAACGGCCTCAACGAGGTCTCCAAGGTCCATCCTGTGGTAGGCCTCCGAACGCTCAAGCTCCCGGTAGCCTCCAGTTAAGATGTAGTACACCATCCGGAGCTTGCCCTTTCCGAGAAGGTGGAGGACCAGCCTGAGAAGGGTTCCTTTTCCAGCATCCCATGTGTTACAGAGGGTATCGTCAAGGTCCACAATCACCAGCAACGTTTCACCCAAAGGTTGTACTCCTGCGATGTTAAAAGTGTGACGGGGAATGTAAAGTTTAAAAGGGTGGGGAAGTACTGATGAACGATGAAGGGCGAAATCCTCATAGGTTCCGGCATTGTCCTGATACTCATCGGTTTTCTCCTCGTCTTCGTGGGAAGCCTCATCCTGGCCGCAGGCGGAGAGGGGGACGTCGAAGGCGGCGGCGTGATAATGGTGGGCCCCATTCCCATAATATTCGGAACCGGGAGGGGAGCGACCGTTGCCACTGTTCTGGCCATCATTTTAATGGTTCTGTGGATTATCGGAGCCCTGCTCCTCAGGAGGGGATGAAGTGGACTTCTTAGCTGCACTCGCCATCCTCCTCGTCGTAGCCAAGAGCCTGGAATGGCTTCTGGAAAGAGTCGAGATACACCCCATAATAGCCCACGTCAGCGCAGGCGTGCTCTTAGGGCCGTTCATTCTCAACGCGATCCATCCCGGCGAGCAGCTTGAGGTTCTGGCCCAGTTTGGGCTCATAATGATGATGCTCTACATGGGGCTCACGAGCAACTTCTCGGCGATAGCACAGAACACCAAGAAGGCGACCGTCGTGGCAGCCATGGGTGTCCTGTTTTCATTCACCTTTGGGTTCCTCACGGTGGAGCTCTTTGGAAAAGGAACGACGGCTGCAGTATTCGTAGGCGTTGTCCTCGGAAACACAGCCATCGAGGTGACCAGCGGGATACTCGTTAAGGAGAGGGTAAAGCGTGAGGTATCCTCAATACTAATGGGAGCGGCCTTTGCCGACGACATAATGGCCGTCTATCTGATCGGAATAGTCACGGCTATGACCAGGGGAAACCTCAATGCGGCTGCCTTTGGTGTACTGACTGTTAAAATATTCGCATTCATCGCGATAATCCTTCTGATATCAGAGCACGTTTTCAAGAGAGCCCACTGGTTCAAGAACGTTGTCCGCAACCTCAACGTGTTCTTTACGTTCACGCTCATCCTCACCTTCACCCTCGCCATAATAGCGCAGTGGGCAGGCCTCAATCAGATAATCGGGGCATATCTGGCGGGACTCACGATAAGCAGACTGCGCGAAAGGAAGGACCCGATGATAGTAACGCGCATAAAGCTCAACGAGCTGATAGAAAACCTCCAGGTTGTCCTCACGGAGTTTTTCATACCGCTGTTCTTCATCTACGTCGGCCTCATGTTCAACCCGCCGGTGGTCCAGATAAGCTTGGCCCTCATCGTTGGCCTCTACCTGGCGGCTGTCCTCGGAAAGTTCATTGGCTGCGGCCTCGGTGCCAGGCTCTTCGGCCTG
Organism: Thermococcus sp.; assembly: GCA_027075325.1. GTDB lineage: Archaea > Methanobacteriota_B > Thermococci > Thermococcales > Thermococcaceae > Thermococcus. Next base: position 27,469 of record JALTBN010000042.1, read on the forward strand.
AGCTGGGAAGACTCAGCTCTTGTAGGCATTGGAATGGGGGGCAGGGGAAGCCTTGAACTGGCCGTTCTTACCTTCGGTCTCAACGCCGGCCTGATAGACCAGGGAATATTCGCGAGCGTCATAACCGTGTCAATGCTAACCGCGCTCACGACTCCAGTGTTCTTCAAGTCCTACATCAAAATGCTGAAATCGCGGGCAAAAGCTTAAATTCGAGCTTTGATAGTTAGTTCGGACGGTGAGAGAATGTTCCCGAAGAAAGGCGCGAGCGAGGAAGAAGTTCTCAATGAGCTGAGGGCAAAAACTGCCGAAGACCTCACTTTCGACTCAGGAAGGATTTTGGGGAGTATGTGCACCTATCCCCACCCCTTCGCGGTTAAAATCGTCCGGGAGTTCATTGACAGGAATCTCGGAGATCCAGGCCTTCACGTGGGGAGTCAGAGGATCGAGAGGGAAGCCGTTGACATGCTGGCCAACCTCCTCGGCCTGGAGAAGGGCTACGGCCACATTGTCTCAGGTGGAACGGAGGCGAATATACTGGCTGTGAGGGCCTTTCGAAATTTGAGCGATGCCGAAAAACCGGAACTCATTCTTCCAGAAAGTGCTCACTTCTCATTTATCAAAGCGGGGGAGATGCTCGGTGTAAAGCTCGTCTGGGCGAAGCTGAAAAAGGACTACTCCGTCGATGTCCGGGATGTTGAGGAGAAAATCACGGACAACACCATAGGGATAGTCGGCATAGCAGGAACAACGGGTTTGGGCGTCGTCGATGATATTTCAGCCCTGAGTGATCTAGCTCTGGACTACGGCCTTCCCCTACATGTAGATGCGGCCTTTGGCGGCTTTGTAATCCCCTTCGCGAAAGAGCTCGGCTACGAGATTCCCGACTTCGACTTCAGGCTCAAAGGTGTCAAAAGCATAACCATAGACCCCCACAAGATGGGCATGGTGCCGATACCTGCCGGCGGGATAATCTTTCGCGAGAAAAAGTATGTGGACGCCATAAGCGTTTTTGCACCTTACCTGGCCGGAGGAAAGATCTGGCAGGCAACGATAACCGGAACAAGGCCCGGTGCGAGCGCTTTGGCGGTTTGGGCGATGATAAAGCACCTCGGCTTCGAGGGCTACAAGGAGGTCGTTAAGCGAGCGATGGAGCTGAGCAGGTGGTTCGCCGGAGAGCTGAAGAGGATTCCAGGGGTTTACCTTATCCGCGAGCCCGTGCTCAACATAGTCTCATTTGGGGCCGAAGAGCTGGAGAGGATCGAGGAAGAGCTGAAGAAGCGCGGCTGGGGGATAAGTGCCCACCGCGGCTACATCAGAATCGTCATGATGCCCCACGTAAGAAAGGAGCATTTGGAGGAGTTTTTGGGGGATTTGAGAGAGATAACTTCTCGCACACTCTGAAGGGTAGAGACCTCAAAGAAAATCCAAAACAAAAGTAGCAAAAGGTCGTTCGTTCACTCATCCACGAATGTCTTTGCCAGTGCCAGTTCTAGTCTTTTTCCTTTTGCGCACACCCACTCGCCCTCTGACAGCCCCTCAACCCTGAAGGGTATTCCCAACACATCAACGACTCCTGAATCATCACTCAAGTACCCGTTTATCCAGTACTCAACCCCCTCCCTCGTAAACGTCACTCTAAACTCATAATTCCCCTCCTCACCAGCCCCAACCTCCTCCGCCAGGAGTGCAAACTCGACCATCAAAACCTCCCCATTACGATGAGAGGATTCTACAATCTCTCTAAGCTCCCTAGGCACGTAAACCCCGGGAATGGGAATCCCGGGGTTCCGGCCCACCATTTCCCGCTTTATGCCCCGCCTGCGGTGCCGCCTCACAAGGATCAAAGCCCTCTCCCCGTCGAAGAACACAATCCTGCCAACGGCCTTCATAATGCTCCCTCCCGCGACACTTCCAGGATTTTCACACTCCCATCCTCGGGCAAGCCGGTAGAGAACCAGAAGGACGAGACCTCAATAACGTCCCCCACCTTAGGTTTTAGCATCCTGAATTTCTCGGGGGACAACTTAATGTAAACGGGGATTCCGAGCGAGAAAGTTTCCAGGACGTAATTCCCATAACTGTTTAGTGAAACGAAGTAGCTCCTTCCGATTCTCTTTATCCTGCCCCTGATCTTTACATCCGTTCTTATGAAGCCCCTCATCATGTTCCATTTGACGCGGGTTTTCTTGCCGTAATACCTTTCCGTTGGGTGATAGTGGGAGTATTCAATGAGTTCTTCACCTTCAGTGATCTTGAAGGTTTCGGGCACCAGTTCGAGGACGAACTCTACCGGCTTGCGGTTCTCGTAGGATTCCAGGATTTTCGAATGAAGAGGAATCTCAGTGTTCCTGATCCGGGGCAAAACAACCCCATTCTGGGGAATCAATGCACTGAAGTCCTCATCAAGCACTCCCTGGCACTCCGGGAGATCTTTGATTATGAGGTCAAGCACTATTCCCCTAACGGGAGTGGGTTTCAGTTCCCTCATCAGATCACCTCTGTAAAATTGATGGGAGAAAGAAAAATAGTTTATGGCTTCAAATGGCCGTACACCCATTCCCCGAATTCCCAGACTTTTCTGTACTTATCTTCGTCTGTTATTGGGTATGCCGTTGTCACACTGCCACTTTTGTCCAATGCTACAAACACGTACTTACCCTCTCCAAATTTCTTTACAGCCCGGTATTCCCATTTTTCTTTTTCAGGATCAAACCCGTACCTGACAAAGTCAGGGCTCCCGAGTGTTTCACGGATTAGATTTATAATGTCATCGGCTGATTGGGTATAAAACACATCATCAAACTGAGAGGCATGCCTCTCGAGTATATGAATCAACCCAAATCCGAATTCTTTACCATCCCGGAAGGTGTGGTAGCCCTGTTTAAGGACAGCAAAGTTTGGGATTTTATATGCTTGTTCTTCCACTTTTCCAACTTTACATACTACCCCCTTGGCCTCAAACACGTCCACAACCTGATGAATCCCAGAGACCGACCCCTCCCAGTGGGGCAGGTATTCATTTGCCAGTTTTTCAAGGGCCCTTGGGTTAGTGCCCCTCCACAACATAGCCCTTATATAGCCCTTTTTGACACCCTTCTTGGATATTTTTGCTACTATCTTAGCAGTTTTATCCGTCGAAAGCCCGAACCTTTCAGAGTACTTTACGAGGTTCACCCATATTTGCCGGTTCTCTGCAGTTTCCTTTAGCAGACCAGCCCCTGCCAGACCTTCTATTGCTTCTTTTGAGAAAGACACTTTCTTTAGAATTCTCCCAGCGGCATCTTTGGCCTTGACTATAAGTTTGGCGAACTTGCCCCCGTCTTTTACGACTTCCGCCTCCCATCTGATTTCGCCCGATGGAATAACAAACCCCACTGCAAATACCGCTAGATCATAGGTTTTCGCAACGGTCTCTCCAAAATGTTCTTCCAGCCACTTCACAACATCATCGTGAACTGTAAAAGTGTATACCAGATAACCCACTGCAAGGAGTATTGGAATCCCCGCAAACTGCGGCCTTACCTCGTCTCCCGGCTTTATTCCCGGGTTAACTCCCAGGGGAATTCCGGTGGCACCGCTGGGCTGGGCCTTAATAGGCTCTACAACGCTCGCGGCGACACTGGCGGTACTGAAGGTCATTCCCAGGATCAAAAACCCGAAGAGCAGGGCGAAAACCTTCCTCCACATTCTCGACACCTCCACAAAGTTCCAAACGGATAATAAATCCATGACTTAAAAATATTACTATTAAAAATTAACAAAATAACAATGGTAGTAAGAAAGCATTAAGGAAGTAAAAGAGCAATTGTATCTCACATATATGTGGAGAATAGCAAGCAAAGCCATCAACTAGTACCGCGCCGCAGGAGGAGGGGTTTAAAACCAACTACACGGATTTTAATCCCGCTCTTATTCAGTAACCCCATTTATATCAACGTGGACGAAGGCCACCTCGACCTCGGGCAGTTCCTCTATCAGCTTCTTAACCTAGTGGCTGACGTCGTGGGCCTCTTTCAGGCTCAACTCCGGCGGCACCTCGATGTGAAGCTCTACGTGGAGTTTGTTTCCAACGTAGTGCGCCCTCAAATCGTGGACGCCGAGAGCACGATTCCTTATCTCCTCGCAGACCTCGAACGGCGGGACCTGTCCCGTCCGGTAGCTACCACCCCGCGCCTTGGCGTGATGCGATAGCGCCAGACTAAAAATAAGTGAAGCGGTCAGTCCGTCACTCCTTCGTCACAGCTCGGACAAGGCTGAACTCATCATCCCAGAAAGACTAAAAAAAGAGGGGTTAAAAAGGTATGCTCAGCGATCACCTTTCCTTCCTCACCAGTCGGTTCGCCCATCAATCATCATCGCGCTAACCTCTTCTCTTGGGGGTTTAAGAGGCTTCCCCTTACTGCCTTGCGGTGATTATGAGGCCAACCTTGGAGGTGTCCGTGAGGCAGTCGTTGCCGGCTGAGGGGGACAGCTGGAAGGTCACCTCGACCTTGAGGACGCCGTCCACAGGCAGTGATCCCGAGAAGATCTGGAGTTCGCTCATGTTGAGCTCCCTCAGGCTCTTCCCGATGTAGTCAGTCAGAACTTTCTCGTTGCTATCCAAGGAGACGCGGAAGTCCTTGATTATCAGGTACTTGCTGAGCTCTCCAGCATCGGGGGTTTTGTCGACGAGGGCTTCTGCCTTGCTGAGGGCGCCGTCCTCGGCGTCGGTGACGTTGAAGACCATACCAACGGAGGAGATCTGGTAGTCCCCGCGGTTTTTGATGTAGAACTCAACAGTTCTCTTCTCCCCCGGCTGGAGGTCGTCGAAGGAGAAGAGCTTGTAGTCGTCGTAGAACCTGCTCCCATCCCTGCTTATGCCGATGTCAAAGTCCCCAGTGGAGATCTGGTTTCCGTTGGACTTGGCCACGTCGCTGAAGTACGAAACTCCAAACTTAACCCCTGCCAGAAACACCAAGAGGCCAAGCACTCCAACAACTACAGCCCGTTTCATTCCAACCACTTCAAATAGTTATCAACCAAAAATCCGAAACGGAAGCTTATAAAGATTTCTATTAAGAATAGTCAAAACTTAGACTTAGAGAATAAGCAGCGAAAATGAGATGGGGGATATAAATCAGACAAAAGAAGGGTAAAAAGACCAGAAATGGTCAAACCGCAGCAAGGAGTTCCCTAACGGTTCTCCTCACGGCCTCGTAACTGTTCAGCCTCGGCCTCCAGCCGGTTTCCTTTGCCTTCTCTATGCTCAGACGCATGAACTTAACATCTCCTTTCCAGCCGCGGCCCCCGTCGACGCCGCCAGTGAAGCGGAACTTTGGCTTTAACCCCATCTCCTCACTAACTATCTCCGCTATCTCCCTCACGGTTATCCAGTCGTCGTTGCCGAGGTTGTAGAAGTCAACGATCCTGTCGTCGTTCCGGAAGTGCTCAAAAATCTGGAGCATTCCTTCAACTGTATCGCTCACGTGGAGGTAGCTCTTCCTCTGCGTTCCATCCCCAAGTATCTCAAGTTCCTCCGGGTTTCTGCGGAGCTTGTTGATGAAGTCGTAGATAACACCGTGGTTGGAGCGCTCGCCTATGATGTTTGCCAGGCGGAAGATTAAAGCCCTGAACCCAAAGGTGTGGGCGTACCCGCTGATTAAAGCTTCAGCCGCAAGCTTCGCTCCACCGTAGACGCTTATCGGCTCAAGGGGGGCGTAGTTCTCGGGCGTTGGGATTACCTCTGCATCACCGTAAACCGTCGAGGAGCTTGTGAAGATGAGGAATTTAACGTCTGAGTCTCTTATCGCGCTGAGGAGGTTGTGGGTTATCGTGACGTTGCTCTCGTAGAGCAGTTCCGGACTCTGGGCGCCGATCCTAACTTCGGGGTTGGCGGCGAGGTGGAAGACGACATCAGCGCCTTCAACGGCCTTCCGGACTTTTTCGGGGTCGCGCATGTCCCCTTTCACAAATTCAAACCGTTCATCATCGAGCCAGCGTTTGATGTTTTCAATGCTTCCTGCGCTCAGGTCGTCGAGAACCCTGACTTCGTTTCCGGCTTCCATAAGTACATCGACGAGATGGGAACCGATGAACCCAGCACCGCCTGTAACGAGAACCTTCATTCATACCACCAGAGAGGGAGAACGTGGAATAATTTAAATACGTTTGCTTCATATCCCATCATGGTAAGAACTAACTCGGTGATTCAAATGAAGGTCCTCATAATGGCAGGGGGCTATGCGACGAGGCTCTGGCCCATAACCAAAGACAACCCCAAGGCCCTCTTACCAGTTGGTGAGAAGACTATACTAGATTACATAATGGAAAAAGTCGGAGAGCTTGGCCTCGAAACGTACATCTCGACCAACCGCTTCTTCGAGACCCACTTCAGACCCTACGCAGAGAAGTACGGCGTTGGCCTAATCGTCGAAGATACCCTCCACGAGGAGGAGAAGCTCGGTACGGTAGGTGCGACGAAAAAAGCGCTCGAGGAGATTGGACCGGACGATTATCTGGTAATAGCCGGCGACAACCTGTTTTCATTCTCCCTGTCGGACTTTCTCCGCGCTTACGACGGCAGAACTCTCATTGCTGTCTACGACGTCGGCGACCTTGAACTGGCAAAGCGCTACGGTGTCGTCGTTCTTGAGGGCGATAAAGTCATTTCCTTCAGGGAGAAGCCCGCCCAGCCTCAGTCCACGCTCATAAGCACCGGCGTTTACGCCTTTCCGAAGAACGTGATGGAGCGCATAGATGAGTACCTCTCCGATGGCAATAGGGATTCGCCAGGCTACTTCCTCCAGTGGCTCCTTGAGGAGGGGGAGCCGATAAGGGCCTATCGCTTCTCCGAGTACTGGTACGACATAGGCTCGGCGGACAGCTACTTGGAAGCCCTGAAGACACTCCTGAGGGAGAGTCACATCGAGGAGATCCAGATAAGCCCTTACTCTAAGATAATCCCTCCTGTGGTCATCAAGAAAGGTGCCAAAATCCTCGGCCGCTCCATCATCGGCCCATTCGCCTACATCGGCGAGAACTGCACCATAGAGAACTCGGACGTGAGCGACTCGATAATCTTCAAGGATACTATCATAAGGAACTCCACGATATGGCGTTCCATCATCGATGAGAAGTGCGAGATAAGGAACCTCGAACTCAAGAAGAGCCTCGTCGGCGGCCACGCGAAGATACAGAGGGGGGATTAAGTTTTTAATTCCTCCACTTCACTGGGAGTATAATGACGGAGAGCCTTAAACTAAAGCTGATAAAAAACGCCGGCTGGCTGTTTGGGGCTGAGATAATCTCCAAGCTTTTCGCCTACGGCATAATCGTTGTTCTTAGTCGAACGCTTGGGCCGACAGGCCTGGGGCAGTACTCCTTCATCTTCTACTACGTAGGTCTTCTTGGAATCTTCTCCGACCTCGGCGTGGGTTACTACTTTATGCGCGAAGTCGCGAGGGACAGGGGTAAGGCGGAGGAGCTTCTACCCGATGTTCTGGGCTTTAAAATTGTTCTAGCCCTATTAAACTTCATCATAATCGTTGCACTGACGATACCCCTTCCCAAGCCGGGATGGATGAAGGTGTTGATAATCCTTGCCGGAGCGGAGGCAATGCTTACGTGGATCGCGTATATCTTCATCAATATCATGTACGCCCACGAAGTTACCAAGTACGAAGCAATTGCCCGGGTGATTGAGAGAACATGGGCGTTTTTTGTTGGTGGCTCAATCCTCTATCTCTATCGCTCCCTCACCCCTTTCGTTCTCATTCTTCTCGCTGGATACACAATAAGGGAGATCCTCAGGATAAGATGGGGTTCGAGGTTTGTAAATAGGGTCAAAATCCGTTTTAGACCCGAGGTCTGGGTCTCGCTCCTCAAAAAATCATACCCATTCTGGCTAATCGGCCTCTTCACCCTCATTTATTACCGCACCGATATGGTGATGTTAAGCCTCATGAGAGGGGACTATGAAACCGGGATCTACAGGGCAGCGTACACTTTAATAGAGGTCTCACTCTTTGTTCCGAACATAGTAGTCTCAACAACGATGCCCTCAATGGCGAGGCTATGGGTGGAGGATAGAAAGACACTAGAGGTTCTCTTCAGAAAAAGCTTTCAGATGCTCGTTCTCATTGGGGTCTTGGGGACTGCAGGGTACTACACCCTCGCAAGACTGGGGATTATTATTGTCTTTGGCGGGAAGTTCATCCCAAGTGTGCCCGTTCTGAGGATTCTTTCCCTCGCCATACCATTTATGTTCCTTAACTCTCTCTTCGGGAGCCTCATGAACGCGACTGGAAAGGAGCTGACGTTCACGAAGATAACCGGATTTACAGCACTACTCAATGTTGTGCTCAACTACATCCTCATACTCCACTACGGTGCGAGCGGGGCGGCGGTGGCGACTGTGGTGAGCCAAGGAGTGGCAAGTTTGTTTAGCGGCCTCTGCACCAGCACCTCAATGTCCACGTGAAAACCCAAGTAGCTTTTCAGCTGTCTTTTCCCAGGAAAACCTATGGTGGACTGCCCTCCGCGAGAGGACCGACATCTTCCTCCTTTTCTTTGGGTTTTCAATAAGGGACAGTACTGCTGAGGATACCTCTCTGTGGCTGTTATCTACAAGGACGCCCTCCAGAGGGTGCCGAATTGCCTCCGGGATTCCCATGACTGCACTTGCTACTATGGGCCTCCCCACACTCATGACCTCAAGAAGTGCAAGAGGGAGGCCCTCTCCATAGCTTATATGAAGGTATGCAGAGGCTGAGAGTGTAGCTACATGAGGATTGTTGAGGTACCCCGGGAACACGACCCTGTCCTCAAGTTTGTGTTTTTCAGCGTATTCCTTAAGTTCATTGTAATATTTCCCTTTTCCTGTCAGTATGAGCCGGACGTTCCTGGGGAGATGCTTAAGAACATCCATCAACAGCTTAGCTCCCCGCGCCTTTGCAGGAAGGGATGTAAGCCCCAAACCAAGGAGACAAAAGTCTGAATTTGAAATACTGAATTCACGTTTGAAAGCATCCACTTCGTCATTACTAGGGACTACAACATGAGGTGCTCCGTAAAGAACAGCCCACTGTGGGGGAAGTTTAACTTTCCCAGTCACCTCAATATTCTCCCTGAGGCCTCTACTGACGAACAATACTCTGTCAGCTAAGGAGAGAAGCACTTCAAGAAGTAGTCTTCCAATGATGGGATATGGATCATCAGCATGGCTGTGAAATATATAAAGGATAGTTTTTTTACCCTTTGGAAGGAGAGATGCTAAGAGGTACGGCCAGCCTCCGTTAACAAGCACCAAACATTCATCCTCCGCACAGGAATTCCGGAGGCGACCAACCACTCTCCACAACATCTTCAGAGGGTTTCGGGGAATCCTCTGAGAGTTCTCGCCATCATTTCCATTCACATACAAAACCTCTACATTACAACCTCTTCTTTTAAGAACCGAATAAAGGTTGTAGTTGTAGATGGATATCCCACCTCCTGCTCCAATCCAGTACGTGGTAATAATTATAACCTTACACATTACAACACCCCCAATAAGTCCTCAAAATCCTATCAACAACCTTCTCCCACGTGAATTGCTCCGCGTATTCTCTTATCTTCTCCCCGTCCCACTCCTTAGTAAGGGCTATTAAAATTTTCTCCGCCAAACACTCTGGATCCGCAGAAGGACAAAGCAAACCATATTCCTTGGAGGTTATTATCTCTTCGCTTCCCCCGTTTATCGTCGCCACAACAGGGGTCCCAACGGCAAGAGCCTCAAGAGCGACTATACCAAAGCTCTCGCTCAAACTCGGCAACACAAACAAATCGGCCGCGTTCATCCATAGTAGGATTTCTTCATGCGGTCTTGGACCTGCAAAGAGAAAATGTCCTCTAACCCCCAATTCTCCGGTTAGACTTTCAAGTTTCTTTCTCAATGGACCTCCACCAACTATTACAAAGAGGACGTCTTTTCTCGTATTTAAGACAGTTTTAGAAGCCTGAATCAGGAACTCATGTCCCTTAACAGGAACGAGGTTTCCAACGCTGAGAACGATTTTTTTGTCCAATGGGAGACCAAGCTCTTCCCTTGTATGTTCCTTGTCCATCGGTCTGAAAAGCCTCCCATCAAAGCCATTGGAGATCAACGATACCCTGCTCTCAGGAACTCCAAGCTTCCCCGTTAGGATATCCAAGTTAGAACGACTTACGGTTATCACGTGATCACAAGTTTTGAGCGTCCATATAATCTTTTCCAAGTAATATTTATCCCGGAAGGGCAAATCATAAACATCGTAACCATGGGCCGTTACCACCACGGGAACCCTAAACTTCTTCCCAAGCTTGACCCCTGCATACCCGCTCGGCCATGTAAAGTGGGCGTGAATGATATCGAACTCAAGCCCTTCCTTCTTAATCACCCTTAGGGCAGATTTAAAGAAGTTATCGCCCAGTTTCTTTCTAAAGTAACCGATTGGAGCATGCAAAAAGCGCGGGAAAAAAACGCGGACGTTATCATATTCGTAATCCCTGAGCATTTTATTCGTTCCCCACGGCTGCGGGGAGACCACGTAAACGTTTTTGAAATGTTTCCTAAGCTCTTCAACCTGCTCCTTGACGAAGATTCCGCCGTAATAGGAGTTATCCTCCTTGGGATATGAGTTGCTCAGGATGAGGATAGACTTGTCCTTAAAGTCCAATTCACTTCCCCCCTGACGATATAAGGGAATTATACATTCTTTGAAGTTTTCTTTTCTCATTCTTCCAGTTCCACCTTTTCCGTATTGCCTCTGGTCTAAACTTCACTCTCCTGAGCAGGATTAACGCCCTCCGAAGCTCCATTGGAGAAGGAGTTCCCACTTCAACCCCACAGCGATATTCCCTCACGAAGTCTTCCATTAAAGAACCTTTGTTCACTATCACTGGAACACCCAGGGAAGCAGATTCAAAGACTTTTATTGCAATTGCACGTTTTATATTTTCACGGGGAGGATACCATGCAAAGACCGCATCACAGAGCAGGTAGTAATTTGGAACAAGCTTGTAATCCACGTTTCCAACAAACTCAACATCCAGATCAGGATATTTTTCTCTCACAATTTGCTTTAATTTTTTGGTAGATTTACCCTCACCAACCAAGAGCACCTTATACTTTTCAGGTTCGTGTTTTATAGCCTCGAACAGAGCTACAAAGTTAGAAACCGTCCTTTGAGGGCCAATGAAACCTATAGTGAATTTATCCGACTTTTTTAGTTTTAATCTGTCAAACCTTTCAAAAAACTCAACGTCAGGGGCATTCCAGATCGTTATAATCTTTTCCGGAGGGATCTCCTCTTTGATATAGTACTCCCTCAACCCCTCATGTGTTCCCCCAATGGATTGAGTTGCCACAATAATCCAATCAGCGTGTTTGGCAAAGAGTAAATCTATTCTTCTCACAAGCTCACGAAGAACTTTTTGGAGAAAACCAGCCTTTCCCTCCATCGAGAAAAACGTAAAGTAAAGGTCATGAATATCATAAACCCATTTTGTGCCCTTTAAGAACTTGAGAAGAAAGCCTAAAACTGCTGTATCGAAGTCATGGGTGTGGATAACATCAGGATTTAACTTGGAAATAGTTTTTAGAGCACTTACATAAAAACGTGGAAGCCGGAATACCATTGATCCCCCATAGGGCGACAACAACCTGATCCGTATTACACTCACCCCATCGAGAAACTCAGTAGGCTGATAACTCCCCTCTCGATCCCATCCAATAAAATACACTTCATTTCCGTTTTCATGTACTGCCACTGCCTCTTTTAAGCCCCGACTTTCCAAAGCCCATGTAACCGCGTTAGTTACTGTCATTACGACTTTCATTTTGTTATCACCGCGGCTAGTTTTGACTGAACGTAAAACACTGGAATAATCTCCCCACCAAACTTTCTGAAGTACCCCTCAATACTCGGAACATCAGAACCCTCAAAGTCAAACACCTTTAAACCTTTCTCCTTGCTGAATTTAATGGCATTCCACATTAGCAAGCTCATCGTGCCCCTTGAATCCCCATTAATACCCCCACCAATATAATAAGCCCGCTCCTTATCCCAAACAAGGAAAATAGAAGCCAAAGGTTCTTTATTCACATACGCTGTCCAAACCCTACACATTTCTCTCTTAGAACACTCCTCAAACAATAACCTCCAGAGGCGTTTCAAGTCGTACTTCTTCCCCTGCCTCTCAAAAGTCATAGAATTCAACTCAACAAAATTATCAATGTCATCCTCTATAATTACCGGATTCAAGCGCTCAGCCTTGCGAATATCCCTCCGTCTAGAACTCTCCATAGTCTCCCATATTTTATTCAAGGGTACAGACAAATCTATAACATAAGTGTACTTAACCCCAATTCTAAATCCAACCCACTTGTAAGGCTGGAGATCCCTGTGCCACGGAGAAAAGGGGTAATGAAGAACAAAACGGTAAGACTTAAGAACATCAGCAAAAACCGCGTTAATCTCCTTAACACGCGACACAACAGAAACCTGCTTACCCCTAAACACATCATTCGAAAAAATAGGACCCAAATACGGTGTCAGATAGTTTCTAACTATAGAAAGACCAAGTATCTTGTAGGTCAAAACAGGAAGAACCGCCACGAAGGCATCATCTTTTGAAATTCCCCAAAAATCAACTTTAAACCTGGAACTGTAAGATTCTAATGATTTAAGCCACCAAACATTGTGGAAAGGAGTGATATTGGTTGAACCGATCGTGGATAAATACTCAGATTCAGTTATCTTTCTGACTTCCATTTGGCCACCTCCATCGGACTTACAAACTCGGCTCCCTTGTCATCAAGGTTCTCCACTAACCAGCGGTACCATTCCATCCACTTGAAAAAGGACCTTGAGAAGTGCCGTTGATGAAAAAGAACAACAAACACATCATCAGGACCCAAACGCTTGAGCAGGTTTTCAGTGTATTCAACAGCCTCATCAAGGGTAAAGCCTTTGAAAAACGGACTGAAGAGATAGGTATCCATAATATGCAGGGGAATTTCGACAATTTCCCCTACTTTATACGGTTGCTTCAGGGTCTCGGAGTACTCAGTGGAGTCATACAGATATCCCAAACGTTCAAGATATGGGAGTGTTCTTTCTGATGACCTCAGATAATGCATTCGTATTCCGAATTCATCAAAACCACTAATGGATTCAAAGGTCTTCCTTTCCTTTTTCATGCACTCAAAATCATCAAAGCATATCCCATGGACACCAACTTCGAAACCATTTTCAATCAACCAGCTGACCTTTTTACCGGCTTGCTTTGGACTATAACTTATTCCCAGCCCATTGTTGACTGCAAAATAGAAGGCCGATGAAACCCCGTGCTTCTTATCGTATTTAGCTAGGGATTCAACGTTATCCCATCCATTCTTCAAAATTTCCTTCAGCCGGTGCCTGAATTCTCCCAGCGAGCTACGTCTCAGGATAACCTCGTAAGCACTAAGCCCCAAAAACTTGGGTATTACAAGATCTTTCCAGTGTTCCCACACCGAAAGATGGTCAACATCATGGGTTATAACCACTCTCATTCTCTCACCTGTATGCTCTCTTTCCGAACACCAGTCCGGCTAAGAAGCCGAGGCTTATAAGGTTGTGGAAGAGCCACATCACCGGCGGAAGGGCCAAGGCATCTAAGTTCTCCGTTTTCCTCCAGAGTCTGATGCCTTCCCCGATAAGAACAGCCCAGTACAGGGCAAAGAGCCATCGTATAATCAAAAAGGGCACTATGAGGAGCTCAAAGCTCAAAAAGGCAATGGGGAAGAGCCAGATGGGGGAGAAGTACCCCTTCTGGATTGCCATGCTCTTAACGGCCCCGTAGTTGAAGCTCTGCCTGAAAAACCCCTCCCATGTTGAGCGGGCGAAGTAGTAGCTTTTAATCTCGGGATCAAAGAACAGCCTGTAACCCCTCTTGTTTATCCTGAGGTTGAACTCAAAGTCGTTACCGACTATCATATCCTCATCAAAAAACCCCACGTCCTTTAAGATAGTCTCCTTATCGTACAGAGCGAATGCAACGGTCTTCGCAAAGTGCGGCCTCTCCTCGTACCAGAAGGTGCTTGCACCACTCAGCGGGGAGGAGTATATCAAAGCAACGAACCTGGCCAGTCTGCTCTCGTATAGCTTGATTATCTTCCCCCCAACTCCAGCAAGCTTGGGCTCCTTTTTTTTAACCTTCAAAAATGTTTCCACGCTCCTTCTCAGGAAATCCCTCTCCGAATAGGCGTGAGCACCGAAGATAATGAAGAGCTTCCCCCTCGACTCCCTAATACCCATGTTAAATGCGTAAACCTGCCTTCTCTTTGGGTTGACCCTGTAGAACACGAGCCCAGGATACTTCTTTTCAAACTCCTTCACAATCTCAGCCGTTCTATCGGTGCTCATGCCGTCGTAAACCAGAATTTCATAGCGATCCTTTGGGTAATCCTGGTTCACCCACTCCTCAAGGCACTTCCGGATGTAGCGCTCCTCATTGTAGGCGGGGATTATTACGGAGACGAATGGAAACCCATCGTTTTTATCCATCGGTTTCACCGGGACAATACTTATATTTGTGGGGTATGTTCTCATCTTGGTGTTCAAAATGCCCGAAGAGCCTAAAAAATATTTCGTCCACCCCCTTGCAGTTGTTGAGGAGGGGGCTGAGATAGGTGAAGGAACCAGGATATGGCACTTCGCCCACGTCAGAAAGGGCGCTAAGATAGGAAAGGACTGCAACATCGGAAAGGACGTTTACATCGATGTCGACGTTGAAATAGGCAACAACGTTAAGATCCAGAACGGAGTAAGCGTCTATCACGGAGTCAGGGTCGAGGACGACGTTTTTCTCGGTCCGCATATGACCTTCACCAACGACCTCTACCCAAGAGCATTCAACGAGGAGTGGGAGGTCGTACCGACACTCGTGAAGAAAGGGGCAAGCATAGGGGCGCACGCCACGATAGTCTGCGGCACCACGATAGGAGAGTACGCTATGGTTGGAGCGGGTTCGGTCGTCACCAGGGACGTTCCGCCCTTTGGCCTCGTATACGGCAATCCCGCTCGTCTGAAGGGTTTCGTCTGCTACTGCGGAAGGAAACTTAAGGAAGAGAACAAAATTGGAGAAGATGAAGAGAATGTCATCTTCAAGTGCTCTCACTGTGGAAGGGAGGTTAAAATAAGGAAGGAGGACTACGAGCGCTATTTAAAGGAGAAGGATAAGGGGTGCTGAAAATGAGGAACATACCCATAGCGAAGCCCCTCATCGGGGATGATGAGATAAACGCCGTCGTCGAGGTTCTCAAGAGCGGAATGCTCGCCCACGGAAAAGAGGTTGAAGCCTTCGAGAGGGAGTTCGCCGATTATTTGGGAGCCAAGCACGGAATAGCCGTTGCCAACGGAACCGCTGCCCTCGATGTTGCCCTTAAGGCCCTCGGAATAAAGGACGGGGACGAAATCATAACGACGCCGTTCACTTTCATAGCTAGCGCGAGCTCGATCCTCTTCCAGAGGGCAAAGCCGGTTTTTGCAGACATCGACCCCAAAACCTTCAACCTCGACCCAAACGAGGTCCTTGAGAAGATAACTGACAGAACAAAGGCAATCCTCGTCGTTCACCTCTACGGCCAGCCTGCTGACATAAAGGCCTTCAAGGAGATAGCCGAGGACCACAGGCTCTTCCTCATCGAGGACTGCGCCCAGGCTCACGGTGCCGAATACGACGGCCAGAAGGTCGGAACCTTTGGAGATATAGCGGCGTTCAGCTTTTACCCGACCAAGAACATGACGACTGGTGAGGGCGGGATGGTTGTTACCAACGACAACGAACTGGCCGAAAAGGCGAGGCTCATAAGGAGCCATGGCCAGAAGGAACGCTACTACCACGTCACCCTGGGCTACAACCTCAGGATGACCAACATCGCCGGAGCGCTCGGAAGGGTTCAGCTGAGGAAGCTGAACGAATGGAACAAGACGAGGAGGAGAAACGCCGAGAGGCTCACCGAGGGAATATCCAGGATAAACGGGCTGACTCCACCTTACGTCGGCCCGAACGTCAAGCACGTCTACCACCAGTACACGATAAAGGTTGAGGAAGAATTCCCGCTGAGCAGGGATGAGCTTGCCCAGAAGCTTAGGGAAAAGGGAATTGGAACCGGGATCTATTACCCATTACCGCTTCACCACCAGCCGCTCTTTAAGGAGCTCGGATACGAGCAGGACTGCTGTCCGAACGCGATAGAGGCGAGCAAAAGGGTTCTAAGCTTGCCAGTGCACCCGGCGGTGAGCGAAGAGGATGCTGAGTACATAATCCAAACCCTCAGGGAGCTTGCCGGTGAGTAAAATGCTCCGCGTTGGAGTCGTTGGCGTTGGGATGATGGGCCAGCACCATGTCAGGGTCTACTCCGAGCTGGCCAAGGAGGGAAAAGTGGAACTCGTCGGAATCGCCGATGCCAACTTCGAGAGGGCTAAGGAGCTGGCAAGGAAGTACGGCACGATACCATACGCGGATTACAGAGAACTGGCAAAGGAAGGCTTAGATGCAGTTGACATAGCAGTTCCAACTTCCCTTCACAGGGAGGTTGCCCTGGAGTTCATAAACCGCGGAACGGGCGTCCTCGTGGAGAAGCCCATAGCGGACACAATAGAGAACGCGAAGGCCATTATTAAAGCCGCCGAGGAGAAAGGTGTTACCCTCATGGTCGGTCACATAGAGCGCTTTAATCCAGCCGTTTTGAAGCTCAGAGAGCTGATAGAACGAGAGGAGCTGGGAAAGGTAGTCACCATAAGCGCGAAGCGCGTTGGCCCAATGGCCGCCAGAATACGAGATGTCGGCATCATAATCGACCTCGGCGTCCACGACATAGACGTCATAAGCTACCTCTTCGGTGAGAGGGTCAGAACCGTCTACGCCAGGGCAGGGAACGTCCTCCACCCTGCCGGCGTCGAGGATCACGCCCTAATAACGTTGGGCTTCGAAGACGGGACGGGGATAGTCGAGACCAACTGGCTCACACCTCACAAGACGAGAACCCTAAACGTGGTCGGAACGGGGGGAATAGCGTACTTGGACTACATCGAACAGAGCCTCAAGCTTTACAACAACGAATGGATAAAGGAGGCCAAGATCGAGAGGAAGGAACCCCTGAGGAACGAGATCGAGCACTTCATAGAGTGCGTTGAGAAGGGAAAGAAGCCCATAGTTGATGGAGAAGCCGGCCTCCATGCCCTCAAAGTCGCTCTCTTGGCTCAGGAGAGTGCCAAAACCGGAAAGGTTCTGGAGGTGAGCGAATGAAGCTCATCGGTCTGAGTAGGGAGGAAGTAAAGGAGGCTTTCAGGAACGGGAAGTTTACGATAGCCGTTTACGGGATGGGCAAGATGGGCCTTCCGCTGGCGGCTGTCTTCGCCGATCACGGGGCCAACGTCATAGGTGTTGACATCAACGAGAGGGTAGTTGAGGCAATCAACCGCGGAGAGAACCACATTAAGGAGGAGCCGGGGCTCGATGATCTCGTCAGGAGAAACGTCGAAGCCGGAAGACTTAGAGCCACTACCGACGGCGTCTGGGCGGCCAAACAAGCTGATGTTATGGTGATTCTCGTCCCAACCCTTACCGATGAGAGGGGAAACCTGAAGCTCGGTCCGGTCTATGATGTTGCCGAAAAGATAAGCCATGGGCTTGAGAAGGGTGATATTGTCATAACCGAGGCCACCATGCCCCCGGGAACTACAGAGAGCCTTATTCCAATCCTGGAAAAGTCAGGGCTTACGCTTGGCGAATTCGGCTTAGCTCACGCCCCGGAGAGAACGATGACCGGCACCGCTATCAGGGACATCACAGGGCAGTATCCAAAGATAGTTGGCGCAAGCGATGAGAAAACCCTGGAAGCTGTAATCGGAATCTATGAGACCATTAACAGGAAGGGTGTCATCCCGATGAGTTCTATAAAAGCGGCCGAGGCTGTCAAGGTCTTCGAAGGTGTCTACCGCGACGTCAACATAGGCCTCGCCAACGAATTGGCTATGTGGTGTGAAGAGCACGGACTTGATGCTCTTGAGGTGTTCAAAGCGGCAAACACACAGCCCTACTGCCACATCCACATGCCCGGTGCCGGAGTGGGCGGCCACTGCATTCCCGTTTATCCGTGGTTCGTGATAAACCTGGCCAAGAAGACCAACCCGAGGCTGACCAAGACCGCGAGGGAGATAAACGACTCGATGCCGCACCACGTTGTTGAACTCACAGTCAAAGCGCTCAACAGCGCTGGAAAACCTCTCAAAGGAAGCAACATCCTCGTTCTCGGCCTAACCTTTAGGGGAGGCGTCAGGGAGTTCATGAAGGCGGCGGCAAAGCCCGTCATAGAGGAACTCAAGGAGTGGGGCGCCAACGTTTACGCCTACGACCCGCTGTGCACGAGGGAAGATGCGGAGCGCTTTGGAGCCGAGTGGAAGGAGGACTTCACGGGCGTTGATGCCATCGTCATCACCGCTGACCACAGGGAGTTCAAGGAGTTAAACCTCAAGAAACTCGCTGGAGAGGTGCACACAAGGATCATAGTTGACGGCAGGAACGTTATTGACCCTGAGAAAGCAGAGAAGGCAGGCTTCATCTACATGAGGGTGGGACGGGTTAGGTAAGCTAGCCAGGCTTCCACCACACCCTCCCATCTATATCTTTGTGCCAACCTCCTCCCCTCCATTCCCATTTTCTTGCCAAGTTTTCTATCACCAAGAAGCGCGAGGAGGGCCCGTTCTAATTCACCCTTCCCCGCAACAAGCCCGCTCCTCCCGTTCTCTACCAGAAACCTCGCGGCGTTCATTGGGGCGTCGAGCGTGATGACCGGCAGGCCGGAAGCCATGGCCTCAAGGACAACCATCCCGAAGCCCTCCCTCCTCGACGGGAGGGCGAAGACCTTCGATGCCTTCATGAGGGCAATGACATCGTCATGAGACTCCAAAAAGCCGATGAAGAGAACGTTGCTCTTAAGTCCAAGCCGATCTGAAAGCCTCTCAAGCTTTTCCCTCTCCGGACCGTCGCCCACCACAACCGCCCGAACGTCAGGGATTTCCTTTTTAACTTCAGCCAGGGCCCCTAAAAGCAGGTCCGCACCCTTCTCCGGGATAAGCCTGCCAACGAAAATAACGTCGGACTCAAGCCCGGCAGGAGGAACCGAACTTATCCTCTCAACGTCAACGCCGTTGGGTATCACCGCCATGGGCTTTCTCAGGCCAGCTTCGAGAAGGTCCAGCTTCGTCTTCCATGAAACGGCAACGTGGCGATCAAATGAAAAGAGTGCCCTCTCAACGGCCTTTCCCACAACTCCAGCGAGTCCCCAGTATTTGAACCAGTAAAAACCCCAGAACTCGTGCCACGTTAGAACTGCGTTTTTAAGGCCCCTTAAAGCCAGCGCTCCGGGATAGAAGAGGTTCTGGACGTCAACGATGTCATAGTTCCTGAGCTCTTCCTTAATCAGGGAAAGCCTCACTGCCAGCCTGAGCATCGGGAAGGGGCTTCTCTTCCCCAGTAGATAGAGCCTCCCGGAGGGGGTGATACCGTGGTAGAAGATTCCCTCCCTCTCGATTTCGTCCTTCCCTTCCCACAGTTTGTATCCGTAGATGTGAACCTCATGTTTTTCGGCCAGCCTTCTGGCCAGCTCGTATACCCTCCTCTCGACCCCACCTTTCACCCACGGGTAGATCACGTCGTAGACAAAAGCTATCCTGAGTGTTTTTCCCATACCATCACCGGACGGGGAAGGTTGTCGCCGGACCTTAAAAGCCTCCCGCAGGGGAAGGTTCAAAAGCATGGCCGCAGAGGGAAACTTGATGGGTATGGAGTGGGAGAAATCGAAGCACTTCGGGGAGCACAGGAAGTATCTGCTCCTGAACCAGGAGAGGTTCATTGAAGTCCTGAGGAGGAATGGGGTTAAAGCAAAAAGGATGCTGGACATCGGATGCTACACTGGAGAGTTCACTGTTAGGGTAGCCAATGCGGTCGGGGCTGAGGAGGTCTACGGCCTCGACATGAATGAAGAGGCCCTCAGGGAGGCACAGAAAAAGGGGGTAATCCCCATCCGGGGGAACATCGAGAGGGGTATCCCTATAGAGGATGGCTTCTTCGACCTCGTTACCGCCAATCAGGTTCTTGAGCACGTCGACAAAACTGCCCTCGCCTTCAGTGAGATACGGAGGGTTCTGAAGCCGGGCGGTTACGCCATGATATCCGTCCCGAACCTCGCCTCCTGGCACAACGTCATCCTCCTGCTCCTGGGGATGCAACCGAGCTCATACCACGTCTACGACGTCCAAGTCGGAAATCCCCTGCACGGGATATCCCTGAAGAACCCATACAATGAGGAGATAAAACCCCACGTGAAGGCGTTCACCCTGCCGGCACTCGTGGACATCGCAAAGCTCAACGGCTTTGAGGTCGTGGATGCGTATGGATGCGGTTTCTACAAGCTGCCGGCTGCCGTTTCAAGACTCCTATCGAAAATAGACAGAAGGCATGCGGTGTACATAGGCGTTCTCCTTCGAAAGGGACGAGACTAACGGCAGGTTTATAAATTACTTTTCTCAATCAAATGGACAGGAAAGGAAGAAGAGGAGATGTGTATGGTATCGGTGCTCATAACGGCCCTGGCCGTCATAACGGTTCTCTGGCTCGCTGTATACGCGGCATTTAGAAGGGGAGAGGAGGAACCCATCGGAGAGGTGGGTTCAGAAGCCGCGGAGGGGGAAGAGGGCCTTTCCGTTGATCTGTTCGTGGCGATGTGGAGGACAAAACGGCTGCTGGGCTTCATTGACAGAACGGCATCCAGAGCCAGGAGATTCTGGAGGGCCTACGGAGACGTGGGCATAGTAATTGGCTTTGCCGGCATGGCTTACGTGTTCTACATGCTCTTTAAAACCGCCATAAAGGCGGTTGAAGCCGGAGGAAAACAGGCAGGGGTTCAGCTCGTAATCCCAGGCATCACCATACCCCTGTGGTACGGAATAATCGGGCTTATAGTGGTTATGATCGTCCACGAACTCAGTCACGGTGTCGTCGCCAGGGCAGACGGCCTTCCCCTCAAGTCAGTTGGCTTGGTGCTGTTCTACATCATTCCCGGAGCTTTCGTGGAGCCGGATGAGGAAGCACTGAAGAAGGCCCCGCTGCGTTCAAGGCTCAGGGTCTACGGAGCCGGTTCTCTGGCAAACATAGTAACCGCCCTGATAGCAGTGCTCCTCATTAACTTCGCGATAACCCCCATCCTCCAGCCTGCGGGGATTGAAGTTGGTGGAATCGTCGACAACGGGCCCGCCAGCGGGCTGCTGATGAAGGGAGACGTCATAACGGGGATAAACGGGCAGAGCATCACCACAATGGACGAGTTTATCAAAGTGATGAACGCAACCCACCCAGGGCAGGTGATAACCCTGACTATCCTGCGGAACGGTGAGGAGAAAACGGTACAGGTAACGCTGGGAAAGCACCCCGACAACCCGAGCAAGGGTTTCATCGGTATCTACCCGATACCCCACTACACCTCAAGGGTCGGACACGATAACGTCCTCTTCCCGGTGTTCTTCAGCCTCTACTGGATATACGTCCTTAACCTCGGGATAGGCCTCATGAACCTCTTTCCGCTCGTCCCCCTTGACGGAGGGAGGATGCTGGACGACGTTCTTAAGGAGTACCTCCCGGAGGGCATCGTAAATCCTATCAGGTACACCACGATAGGTGTTGGACTAACCCTCCTGGCCCTCAACCTCTGGCCGGCGATACTGAACTTAGCCAGATGAGAAAAGACGATTAGAGGGGGCGGATCGTCATGCCCCCTTTGCTGAACCTGAACTCCGCCTCAGATGGGGTGAACTCAGGGAGCAGGGACTTCCTCACCAGCATCCTCTCAACGCCGGGGGTCCCAGTCGGTTTGAATTCAATTATGTGCTCCGAATACTGCGAGAGCCACTCTATAAAGCGCCTGCTGGTTCTCTCCCTGTTGAGGAGAACCACATCCGTGGGTATGACCGTACCTTCATCCCCGAGGAGATCAGTTTCCTTCATCATTATGGCCTTCCTAAGTATCTTCACCGCGGCCTCCTCACCGAACAGGTCGGGGAGCGCGTCTATGGTAACCGAAATCCTCACGGGTCTCCTCCCGTTCAAACGCTCCTCGAAGATCCTTCTGTGCACTCTCTCCATTTTGGTTAGAAATGTCTCAGGCTCGATCTTACCGGGGTAATAAACGAAGGGCAGATCCACGTTAACCCCGTAAAGAGACCCCACAACGTCCACTATCGCAAGCCGGCCCAGGTTTCCCTCCCCGAGGACATCGTAGTGCATGGTCAGGGCGTACGTTTCAAGCAGACTTACAGGGAAGGAATAATCAATAACTAGCCCAAAACCACCCAGTTCAGTTATCCTTCTGAAAATCTGAACGCCCAGAGTCCACCCAAAGGATGATGCGTCGTAAATAACCAGGAGTGCACCCCCCTCCAGCAACCCACCGCCGAGCATCGCATCAAGCTCGTCCATTCCAGTGCTCATGACCTTAGGCCTGAATTTTTCAAGGATCTCCTCCATAGGCCCCCACCGTATTGATTAGCACGCAATCCTTTTTAAACGCATCCACTATTCATCGGAACATGGAGAGAAAGTGCTCGAAGTGCGGGAGACCGGCGGTTTATCACGCGCGCTACACGGGCAGGTACTACTGCCACAAACACTTCAACGAGATGGTGGAGAGGAAGTTCAAGGAGACCGTGAAGAAGTACCGCCTCGTAGGGAAGGGAGAGAGGATAGCCGTTGGCGTGAGCGGCGGGAAGGACAGCGTCGTTCTCATGCACCTTTTAGCCAAGCTCCGCGAGAAGTTTCCCTTCGAGCTTGTGGCGATAACCATTGATGAAGGGATAGCCGGATACAGGCCGCCGAGCGTGGAGGTTGCGAGGAGAAACGCCGAAAAGCTGGGAATAGAGCACCGGATTTATTCCTTCAAAGAATACATCGGCTTCACCCTTGATGAAACCGTTGAAATAATGGGAAGCTTTGAGAAGGGAGAAAGAGTGGGGGCGTGCTCCTACTGCGGCGTCTGGAGGCGCTGGTTACTCAACTACGCGGCCAAAGATGTGGGGGCAGATAAGTTAGCAGTAGGCCACAACCTCGACGATGAGGTTCAGATGTTCGTCATGAACATCATGAGAGGCGACATAGCTCGATTAGGCAGAACCGGGCCGTACTACGAGGAGATACACCCGGAGCTGGTTCCGAGGATAAAGCCCCTCCGCGAGATCCCGGAGAAGGAGATAGTGCTCTACGCCGTTCTGAACAACATTGAGGTCGACCTGAGCGAGTGCCCCTACGCTGTGGAGGCATTCCGCGCCGAAATCCGCGACTGGCTCAACGAGATGGAGGAGAAGCATCCGGGAACGAAGTACCAGATTCTCAGGAGCTACGACAAGCTGTTCCCGCTCATCGCGAAGACCTACACGAAGAGGACGAGCGAGCTGAACCGGTGTAAGATCTGCGGCCAGCCTACAACCGGGGAGATATGCAAGGCCTGCCAGTTCCGCCTCCAGGTCGAGAAGAAGGCGAGGGAGAAGGGGCTGACCTTCAGGATCGAGTGAAAAGAGGGGACGTATACTAAAACACGAGTTTATAAAGAGCTGTTTAGTATACTGCTGAACAACCTTAACCTTTATAAAGTACGGACACAGTGCCCCTTCAAACCCTGAAACGATGGAACGTGAGCTGAGGGCTCTGAAAAAGGCAAAGAAACTCTTCCGCTGGAAAAAGGCGGTGCTGATAACGTGGGACACGGAGAAAAAAGTTGACGGGATTGAAATCTTCCCGCTGTGAAGGTTCCTCCTTTAGGGTTGTTGAAACGCCGGTTCCCATCGAAGAACTTGAAGAAATCCGTGAGAAGAACAAAATAGGGGTTGAGTTAGTCCTTCTCAAAAAGATCGAGAGGAACGGCATACCTCTCAACCGGGTTCTGATACGGGGAAATCCAAAAGAGATAAAGCGCTTCATGGAGTTCCTCATGCGTTCAAGGGCGGGGGTTAGTCATTCTATGATGATCCTCCCGTGTTCTACTAAAGCCATCAGTTGGAGTAAGTGTCGTAGGTGATGAGCAGGTTGCTGTCCTTGAGAAGGCTCCCTCCGAGGGTCTCATCAAGAACGGGATGCCAGTACTGAGGACTTCACTTCCAGTACTCCCCCGTGGAAAGTGTGTAACACAAGGATTTAACAGTTTTATCCCATACCAAGTCGAACCTAATGGGGCTTTCTCTGAAATTCAGAGAGACTCCACGGTATAAATAGATGGACGGTCAATTGAAGAACGGTGGTGGAAATGGAAGACGTGAAGGAACTCAAGGATGTGCTTGAGAGGGTTGAGGGAAAGCTGATAGCCGCTGAGAAGATCTACGCGGCTTTGAATTTTGGGATATGGGTCGTTGTTATGAGTCTGTTCTTCGTCCTCTTGGGTGCCCTGGAGCTTGGAAGGGCCTGGAGTGCACTGTACTGGGGTGCCGCGATGGCAGTTGGAATATACGCGAGCGTGAGACTGTGGAAAAGGGTGGCCACCATAAGGGGAATCCCTGGTGGAGGCAAGAAAACCGGCGCGGGCATAGCGCTCTCATGGGTCATCGGGAGCATCGTGGGATGGTTCGTCGTTCCGTCCGTATCAACCATCGGCGTCAGCGAGGACGCGAGGTTTGCAGTGGGGTTCTTGGTCTTCATAGGGCTGTCCCTCCTTGGGGAGTGGTTAATAATCGGCAGGAAAAGCCGGGAATACGAGATGATACCTTCGTTCCTCCTGCCCCTTCTCGGCATACCTGTGGCATGGAACATCAAAGAAGCCGCGATCCTCTGGGCCGGCTTCCTCGTGGCGGCGTCCTACGGCATTACGATACTCCTCTACCTCTACTCCGCGTTCAGGGCCATCGAGCGGTGATAGCATGGAGCCGCTCAGGGGGCTGATGAAAAACCATGCCTTGGGCAATCCCGTGAGGCTGGCGATAATGCTCTACCTCCTGCCGAGGGGCAGGGCGCTCTTCAGGGACATCCAGGCTGTGCTTGACCTGACCCCGGGAAACCTTGACTCCCACCTCAGGGCGCTCCAGAGGAAAGGATACGTGGAGGTTTACAAGGTGATAGCGGACAGGCCGAGGACTGCGGTGAAAATCACGGAGAAAGGTGCGATGGAGACGGGCAAATACATGAGGGCGCTCAAGGAAGCCCTCTCGGCTATCGCTCCCTCAGATTAAAGGAGCCCTCCGAAAGCGAGGATTGAAACCCTATCTCCTCCGGCGCTTTTCCATCTCCGCCTCGGCCTTCCTCAGGAGTTCTTTCTTCCTCTCAAGGCGGTACTCATCAACCAGCTGGAGAAGCCTTTCGGCCTCCCGTTCCTCATCCTCCTTGGCCCACTTCTCCAGCAGCTCCTCGATGGCCCCCTCCAGAGTCTCCCGCTCCACAACCGCAAACTCATCGACGCGCTTGACATCGAGCTCCTCGCTCGTGAAGAAAGGCACGTGCGCCTCGCGGAGGACAGTAGCAACCGACTGCGGCAGCGGTTTTTCGGTTATCAAGGCCCTGATCTCCTTTTCAACCAGCTCCTCCGCTATCGCCCTCCCGGCACCGGCGGGGTTAACCACGAAGAGGACGTCGCCCTTTCTCAAACCGACCTCGCGTTCCATCCTCTCAAGCTCGCGCCAGCTCAGCACCTCCATGACCTTTAGGGGGACGGCGGAGCCGCGGATCTCCACCACGTTCATGCGCTTTACCTGAACCAGATCCCTGCCAAGCCGCTCGATGACCGCTTTGGCATCCTTCAGCTGTTTCTCAAGCACCTCTATGCGCTTCACCTTGGCCTCCAGCTCCCTCTCGCGGAGAACCTTCCTCCTGACCTCGTCGTCGTAGTCCGCTATTCTGCGCTCCAGCCTCCCTATCGTCTTTCTCTGCTCCTTGATTATCTCCCTGAGCTCGCGGTTCTCGTTCTCCAGCATCTCAATCCTCTTTTCTAGCTCCCTTATGCGCCTGAGGTAGGGCCCGAGGTCCGGGGCTTCCCTAACCTGCTCCCCCTCTTTCTCCTCGACCTTCGGCCTCTCGCGCTTCGTGACCCTCTGCATCGCCTCACCGAGGTTGTAGCCACCTATGACGAGGGCCTTTACCTCGTCGGCCTTCTTGGTCAAGCCAGCCTCCCTAAGGCGGGAATCAATGTGCTCCAGCTTCGGCTTGAGGCGGAGGTAGGCTTTGTATGCGGCAGCGAGGGCGTCGCGCTGGTGATCGTCGTCAACAGTTATCCCCAAACTCCTCAGGAGTTCATTCTTCTCCTCAATTCTGAGGCTCTCCCTCGGAACGAAGAGGTTTGCCTTAAAGGAGCGCGCTATCTTCTCGACGAATCCCGGAGCCGAAGAAACGTCGGTGGCGACTATAACCGGATGCCCTATCTCGCTGACGAAGCGGAAGACCTCCCCAACCGGCATGTTCCTCTGGCTGTGGAGCGCTATTATCCTTCCATTCAGGTCTATCGCCGCTATGCCAACGGTTATCCCCGGGTCGATTCCAACTATAATGCTCCTCCGCTCCCTGACCGCTTCCTCGCCCCTGAGCGGTGCAAAGCCAAGCTCTGCCCTCTCGACGGGCTGAATCCTTACCTCAACGTCCCCGCCGCGCATTGGCCTTATCAGCCCGGCCAGTTCTTCCCGGGAAGCGTAAACGCGGAACTCGCCCCTCGCCAGGCCGTAGTCCCTCTCCTCAGTCTCAAAGTCGAAGGGTATATCGGCCCTCCTAAGCCCCTCCTCTATCTCGCGCACCTTGTCCCTAACCAAGTTGTGCACTCTCTTCCTGTAGCGGTCCTGGCTCCAGCCGCCCTTCCCGTGGCTCCTCCCGCGGGTTACCTTGACAATGACCTCATCCTCAAAAGCTAAAACCTCGTAGCCAACCCCCTTGCTCGCGAGCAAAGCTGAAAGCTTGGCCTCCTCGTAGGGGTCGAAGCGGTCGGCAGTTCTTATCCCGTGCTCCTTAGCCAGGCTCTGAAGACCCCTCTGCTCGCCGGGCCTCCCGGTGACCTGAACGAGCTTGGTCTCAGGCGGGAGGGAGCGGAGAAACTTTCTGAGGTCTCCACCAAGCTCGGTAACGCTGTCGATTGCAACTATATCGGGCCTCTTCGCCTGGATGAAGCGGATCAGCCTGTAGAGTGTGAACTCACCCTTTCGCTCCAGCCGGCCGTTGAACCAGCTCACGACGGCGAACCTCTTCGGGTTCTCGCTTATTATGTCAACTCCAAAGATTAGAATAAGCCTCACCTCTCATGGGAAGACTCCATTCAGGGCCTTTAAAACGTTAGCCAAATGTTCAGGTTCGTTCATTCGAACCAAAAGGGTTATCTAAACATAAAACGAGAACAAAGCGGTGGTACCATGAAGATGAGGGTTGTTTTCGACAAGGAGTACGACCTCCTCTCCGGGATCTACAGGGTGCGCGTCAGGGAGCTGGAGTTCGACGAGGAGCTCAGGAACGTCCTGGACGGAGTAGACCCCACGATCAGGGTAAAAGACGAAGACGTAAAGCTCTCTGAACTAAAGGAGCGATCCTTTGAGCTCCAGACAAGGGAGGAAGCCGAGAAGATGATGGGGGAGGTAAGGGGCGCACTGATAGAGGCCCTCAGCGCGTTGATAGCCAGATTTAAGGAGGCCCAAAGCTTCAACGGCTCCGTTTCGTACGAGATAGACTTCAACGAGCTCTGAGTTAAATCACCCTTTCCATTCAATCGAGGCCTCCACCGCTTTTCTTATGGCTCTGTTTATAGTCTCCTGCGCCATTGACGGCCTCGGTTTGTTAAGGGCCTGCTCGTGGCTGAAGGGCACGTGTATAAAGCCCGCCCTCGTTTCCATTCCGGCAACGGCTATTGTGTGGAGTGCCGTGAACATTGCCGCGTTGCAGACGTAGGTTCCTGCGGTGTTAGAGACCGCGGCAGGTATCTTCGCACCCCTCAAAGCTCTCACGATGGCCTTTATCGGGATTGTGGCAAAGTAAGCGGCGGGTGCCCCCTCAAAGACCGGCTCGTTCTCCGGAGCAAAGCCCTCGTTGTCTGCCATTGCTGAGTCCATGACGTTTATCGCAACGCGCTCGACGGTGACGTTCGGCCTGCCCCCCGCCTGGCCCGTCAGAATCATAACGTCCGGCCTCTCTTCCACGATGAGCCTCGGGAGCAGCTCTCTAACGCCCCTGAACATCACGGGAAGCCGTTTCTTGACTATCTCAGCCCCTCCAATCCCATCCGGGAGCGCTTTGACGGCCTCCCAGGAGGGATTTATCTTCTCACCGCCGAAGGGCTCAAACCCTGTTACGAGAACTTTCATCCAAACCACCTGAAAGGTTAGGTTTTTAGGCTTTAAAAACCACTTCCATCGGGGGGTGAGGATGAGGTACGACGTTCTGATAATCGGTGGGGGACCCGCCGGCAACTATCTGGCCACCCTTCTGGCAGGCAAAATGGACGTGGCCGTTGTGGAGAAAAAGGCCTCCTTCGGAGGGAAGGCCTGCACCGGGATAATTGGGGCAGAAAGTTTTGAAAAACTGGGGTTTCCAAAGGAGGCCGTGCTAAACAAGCTTCGCGGGGCGGTCTTCTACTCGAAGATCCAGAGCTTTGAAATCAAGAGAAAGGCCCCCCAGGCCTACGTGGTGGACAGAAAAACCTTCGAGAGGGAGCTGGCGAAGCGGGCCATAAAGGGGGGCGCCGACTACTTCATTGGAACAACTTTTACCGGCTTCAGGAACGGAAAAGCGAGGCTCCAGCACCTGAAGGAGACCTTTGAAATCGAGGCGGACTTTTACGTGGGAGCGGACAGCGTGGCGAGCACCGTCGCCAGGGAGATCGGGGCAAGGAACGAGGCAGAGTTCCTAAAGGGATACGAAGCCGAGGTCGTTGGGAGCTTTAGGAGGGACTTCACGGAGGTCTGGGTCAACAGGGAGCTCAACCCGGATTTCTTCTTCTGGGTGACTCCGGTCAGCGAGGACGTCGCCAGGGTGGGGACCTTTGGAGAGTTCGAGGCCTTCAGGAGGTTCCTAACGGAGAGGGGGCTAAACCCAACCTCAATAGTGGAGTTCAAAGCCGGCTCAGTTGGACTCGGCTGGAGGAAGCCATGGGTCTCGGGCAACGTTGCCCTACTGGGGGACGCGGCGCTGCAGATAAAGCCAACTACAGCCGGCGGGATAGTCTTCGGGGCAGTATGCGCCCACCACCTGGCGAGGGCCGTAATTGAGGGCGATCTCGGAAGTTACGAGAGCTCATGCTCTGCCGTCAGGAAGCAGATTTCCTTCGGGCTGAGGGTGAGGAAGGTCTTCAGAGGAATGAGCCAAGAGGGTATAGAGAAGGTTTTTGAAGTCCTGGGAAGCGATGAAGCCAGGGAAGTGATAGAGGAGTACGCTGACTTCGATGACCACCTGCGGACCTTCAGGGCCCTTGCAAAGAAGCCGCGCCTTCTGGCGGCTCTCCTGAAGATAAGCCCTTCCCTGATCAGGGCTCTGCTGTGAGGTGGGAAAATGACAACGTGGAGGATGGGCCTCCAGGAGGAGTACCTGAGGGCAATAGCCGAAGGCAAGAAGAAGGTCGAGGGCCGCCTGTACGACGAGAAGAGGCAGGGGATAAAGCCAGGAGACACGATAATCTTTGAGAACAAACTCATGTGCGTTGTAAAGGACGTCAGGGTTTACTCCTCCTTCAGGGAGATGCTGGAAAGCGAAGGTATAGAAAACGTCCTGCCCGGTGTAGAGAGCGTTGAGGAAGGCATAATGGTCTACAGGCGCTTCTACTCCGAAGAAAAGGAAAAAAAGTATGGGGTGGCAGCTATAGAGGTAGAGCCGGTTGGCTGGATTGGAGGGAATCAAAATGATTGATATTGATGAAGTTGTTGAAAAGCTTTCGAGGCTCTCCTACGAGGAGGCCCTAGCGTATTGGATAAAGAGCGAAAGGGAAGAGGCAGAGTTCTACCGCGAACTCGCCGAGAGGGCAAAAAACCTCGGCCTTCCCCAAAGCCTGGTTGAGACCTTTGAAAAGCTTTCAAAAGACTCTGAGAAGCACGCAAAGGAGCTAACAAGGCTCTTCAGAGAGAGTTATTCCAGGGAGCCGGAGAGTGAGATACCCCCGATAGAGGTTCTCTCCGTCCTCGAAAAGTTCGAGAGGGCCGACCAGGTCGAGGAAGTCCTGAAAACGGCAATGGAGAGCGAGCTTATAGCGATGAACGCCTATAAAACCCTAGCCGAAAAAGTTAGCGATCCGAAGCTCAGGGAGCTCTACCTTAAGCTCGCCGAGGTCGAGAGGACCCACTACGAGGCTCTGAAGAGGGAGTATGAAAAGCTAGGTGGTTGAAATGGTCGTGGAGGTTTTGAACGAGATAAGGAAGCTGAACGAGCGTGAACTCCTCAGCTACTGGATTAAGGGCGAATACGAGGAGGCCGAAACCTACTGGAAGCTGGCTGAGCGTGCTAAGGAGCTCGGCCTTCCAGAGAACGTCGTCGAAACCTTCAAGCGGCTTGGGGATGAGTCCAAGAGACACGGGGACGAACTCCTGAAGATCTACCGGGAGAAATACGGGGATGAGCTCGTTGAGATTAAGGTTCCGAACGTTGAAGCGCTGAACGTCCTCGGCAAGTTCTGGAAGGTTGAGGACCTCGAGGACGTGCTCAGAATAGCGATGGAGAGCGAGAAGCTAGCCGAGACGATCTACAGAAAGCTCGCCGAAGAAACCAAGAACCCCAGACTTAAGGAAGCATACCTGCGTCTAGCGGAGGTGGAACGGGGACACTACGAGTCCCTGATTTCCCTCTGGAAGTCCCTCGGGCTGGAGGAGTAAGGATGGAGGACCTTGAGGATACGCTGAAAAAGTTCAGGGACATGCTCCTTTCCCTCTCAGAGAGGGGTATCCTAGCTTACTGGACCTTCGGTGAGTACGAGGAGGCGAGGATATACTGGGAGCTGGCGAAGAAGGCGGAAGAACTCAGACTTCCGCCCGGGCTTCTCTCCACCTTCAGGAAGCTCGCCAAGGAGTCGGAGGAGCACGGCGATGGGCTCAGGAGGCTCTACGTCAAGACCTACGGCGAGGAGCCTAAGAGGGTTGAGCTCCCCTACATAGAGGCCCTCAGCCTCGCGAGGGCCCTTGAAAATCCCGCAAACCTTGAGTTCGTCTTCAGGGTTGCGATGGAGACCGAGCTCGTCGCCAAAAAGCTCTATGAACATCTAGCCTCAATAACCGGGAACAGGGAAGCAA
Organism: Thermococcus sp.; assembly: GCA_027075325.1. Taxonomy (GTDB): domain Archaea; phylum Methanobacteriota_B; class Thermococci; order Thermococcales; family Thermococcaceae; genus Thermococcus. The sequence continues at coordinate 58,722 of JALTBN010000042.1, forward strand.
GAGAGCTCTACGAGTTCCTGGCCAACGCCGAGTGGGCCCACTACCAGAGGCTCCGCGGCGAGACCGGGCTCATGGGGATAAACGTTGAGAAGATAGAGGGGGAGATAAAGAAAAAGGGCTTCCTCTGACTACTTTTTGGTCTCCTTCCTTGCCGTTTCCTTGGCCTTCTTAGCTTCCTCCGCCTTCCTCCTCAGCTCTTCAACTTTCTCCGGTTTCAGAGGTATGAAGCGCTCATCTCTGTTATCGTAGCTCGCCAGGAGGAAGTCCCTGCTGAGCTGGAGCGCTCCGGTGGGACAGACGTCAACGCACTGGCCGCAGTAAACGCACCTCGCCGTCCATAGGGCCACTTTCCTTATCTCCGGTAAGTACACGAAGACTCCCGCGGGACAGACGTTGACGCACATCCTGCATCCGACGCACTTGTCCACGTTGTATGTTACCATCCCTCTGAAGTCATCAGGAATTGGAACCGGCTCTGTCTTAGGGAACGGATTGGTCGCTGGCTTCCTGAGGAGGTTCCTGAGAACCGTTGGAACCAGTGGCGGCGCCCTCACATTATCACCTCCATCGCTATGAGGAGCGAGCCGACGAGGGAAGCAAGAAAGACGTTCTTCCAGAGGAAGTCCACAGCTTGAGTTATCTTCAGCCTCCCGGTTACCGCTCTAAAGACGCTCTGGACGACGAAGAGCAGGGCGAAGACCTTCAGCGTGTGGAAGAGCAGGTCCCCAACGTTTGCCGAGAGGCCGGTGAGGTTGAAGTAGCCTGAAATCCCCCACGGGAAGAATATCGCCACGACCAGCGAGGCCGAGATGAAGGCCTTCATGGCGTTCGTCAACTTGAGCAACGCCAAGTACCTCCCGCTGTACTCGACTAAAAGTCCCTCGGCTATCTCCTCCTCTGCATCGGGTATGTTGAAGAACCCGACCTCTATCTCGCTCGCCAGCCAGACGCAGAAGACGTAGAGGAGTATTACCGCCCCAACGAAGCTCATCGGAGTCCCTATCTCCCAGATGTTGTGGGTGTAAAAGATTCCCATGCTGAAGGGCTTCGGAACGCCGAGCTTCCCGAGTCGCCACATTATCGTGAAGATCGCCAGCATCATCGCCGGCTCCCTCGACACCATTATTGTCGCTTCTCTAGCTGCTCCTATCTTCGCGTATGGATTACCGGAGCTTATGGCACCGACTATCTTGAAGAAGCTGATCAGCGTGAGCAGGTAGATGAAGACTATCACGTCGCCCTTGCTCGCTAAGATTGGCGTGAAGCCCACCGGCGTGTAAGCCAAGAGCGCTATGGCGGTGGCTAAAGCTAAAACCGGAGCTGCTCTGAACATGTAGTTCGCCGTGCTCGGGATTATCGTCTCCTTGCTTGCCAGCTTGAGGAAGTCGTAGAGCGGCTGCAGTATGGGTGGCCCAATGCGCCTCTGCATCCTCGCGACCAGCTTCCGGTCTATCCCCTCCCAGACCAGCGAGGCGAGCGAGACGAAGGCGTAGAGGCCGAGCAGTCCAACAGCGGGGTAAACCAGCCCGGTAACGGCGTCCATTTTCCTCACCTCGAACAGCTCGACCCCACTGGAGTCGGGTCTCCCTTGATATCGGGGTTTATCTCGCGCGTCTTCTTTATCGAGGCCTTTAGGAGGTCTTTCTCGGTCAGTATCTTCCTCTTACCGTCCTGTATCACCGCGACCCTGTCTGTACAGCTCAGGCACGGGTCTATTGAGGCAACAGCAACGACGAAGTCAGCGACCTGGTCGCCTATGACTCCCTTCGCCACAGCGAAGAGGTTCGGGAACGTAGGTTCTCTCGGCTTCCAGCGGAGCGGTTTGTCGCTCCCCTTCTTCCCGCGGACGTAGTGGACGAGCTCTCCTCTGGGAGCCTCGTACCTCCCGATTCCTTCGCCATCAACCATAAGGCGGAGCTTCGCGTAGAGGACGTTGTCCTTCGGGAAGGCCTTTATCTTTCCCTCTGGCATCTGATCGAGAGCCCTCTCGATGAGTTCCAGGCTCTCCCACAGCTCCCCTATCCTGACCGCCATCCTGTCGAAGACGTCTCCCCTCGGCCTCTCACCGGTAACATCTTGAGGCATTACGGGCTTTATTCCGAGGTCTGGGTAAACGCCGAGCCTTTCGCTCCAGCGCGCGTCGTCCCTTATCCCGCTCCCCCTTCCCGTTGGACCTACTGCGCCCTGCTCAAGTGCAACCCTCTTGCTTATCACCGCTGTATCCCTGAAACGGGCCTCTATCGTCGGGTCGTGAAGGAAGGCCTCTTCAATCTGTGGAAAGACCTCGCGGTAGTATTTGATCATGTCGAGGATTATCCGCCTCTTCTTTTCGTCCATGTCCCTTCTCACGCCCCCAATGGTCACCATCGAGTAGTTCACGCGGTTCCCGCTGACGGCCTCAAGAGTGTCCATGACCTTCTCCCTCGCCAGCCACGTGAGGTGAAGTAAAGTGTCGTAGCCTATGTCGTGTGCTAAAACTCCGAGGTTGAGCAGGTGGGAGTGAATCCTCTCAAGCTCGCCGATGATGACGCGTATGTATTCGGCTCTCTCGGGAACCTCTATTCCCCCGGCTTCCTCGACGGCCCTCGTGTAGGTGTGGTTGTGCGAGAAGGAGCAGATTCCGCACATTCTTTCGGTGAGATACATTATCTGAACGTAGTTCCTCCTGAGGGCTATCCACTGGATCCCGCGCAGGTTGTAGCCGAGCTTCACATCAACGTCAACTATCCTCTCGCCGTCGAGGGTGAGTATGAACTTCTCCGGCTCCTCTAAGCCCGGGTGAATCGGCCCGAAGGGTATCTTTACCCAGTACTCAACTCTCTCGGTCATTGGGATCCTCCCCCTTTCTTTATTAGGTAGGGATGCCCCGCGTTCTTGACCATCTCATCCGGAACGCCCTTGTCGTCGAGGCGGAGCGGGTAGATTCCCTCCGGGAAGTCGTCCGGCAGGAAGAGCCTCCTCTTGTCGGGAGCGTTTTCAAAGTCTATACCGACCATCTCCATGCCTTCCCTCTCGAACTGGAGCGCTATCTGGAAGATGTCGCTGATGTCTGGGATCACCGGATCATCTTTCGGCGCGTGGACGTCAACTATGAGGGAAACCGCTGGAGCATCGTCGTAGTGGATCACGAGGTGGCTGAGGAAGCCCAGCTCGTCTCCCCAGTCCTGCTCGATGCCTATCGAGTAGTGTGCCCCGCCGTCGAGCGCTTTTATGAACCCCATCAGCTCCCTGTACTTCTCCCTTGGCACTCTAATCCAGACCCTCTGCCTCCCCCACTTGTTGGTCTTCATCTGAACTTCCGCCTCGGGGAAGCGTTCCTCTATGGCTTTCGCGACCTTCTCGGCCTTGGTGGGCTCTTTAACCTCGTTTACCTCGTTAACGGGATTATCGTTCATTCCTCACTCACCTCCAAAGAGCCCTTGCTTGCGCAAGCGCCGTTCTCACTATCGTTCGAACGCCCTTGACGGATCGTGGAAAACGTTTTTCTAATCAACTGGGCACTTGGGAGAGCGGGAGACTTCTCAACTGGCTCTTTTCCAGTGTTCACCTCTCTGAAACGCCCTTCGGGCGATATGCGATTGTGAACCTCCAAAAATTCCCTCATTTCTCGGAACCTCCCTTTAACTTCTCGATCAGTTTCTCAAGGGCCAAAACGACCCCCTGGAGTATCGCCTCGGGCCTCGGCGGACAGCCGGGAACGTAAACGTCAACTGGAATAACCCTGTTGAGGGGCGCGTTGGTGAAGGGGCTCTCGTAGAAGACGCTTCCTCCTGTCGGGCACGCCCCAACGGCTATGACCATCTTGGGCTCCGGAGTCTGCTCGTAGGCCAGCTTAACCCTCTCAAGGCTCTGGTTGGTTACGGGGCCGGTGACGAGGAGTATGTCCGCGTGCCTCGGACTGCCGACGAGCTTTACACCGAAGCGCTCGGCGTCGTAGCGGGGAGTTAAGGCCGCTATTATCTCTATGTCGCAGCCGTTGCAGGAACCGCTGTTGATGTGGAAGACCCATGGCGACCTCCCAATGAACCTGCAGAGCTGGGCTATTCTCCTCTCAAGCCTCTCACGCTCGCTCTGGTTTTCTTTCTTTTCCTCGACTGGAACCTTGATGCTCACTTTTCTTCACCCCCCAGAGCCCTTTGCTCCGCAAGCGCCGTTCTCACTGTCGTTCGAACGTCCTTGACGGATCGCGGAAAATCATTTTCATGCTTAAAACGGCCTATTCCCCAGTTGGGGTAACTTCTACTGGCCCTGTTTTCACTGTTCGCCCGTTTAGTCCGCCCTTCGGGCGGGAAGTGATAGCGAACCTCATAGGCCTGCCTCATCTATGTTCACCCCCAGATTAAGAGAACTCCCATTACGAAGGCCGCCGTTATCACGAGGTAGCTCACGTAGTCGGTTAGTAAACCGGTGTGCTCCCTCCTGAGAGCTGTGAAGAAGTTCTTGAGGGCGTAAGTTAAGCCCCACATGACGTTCCGTCCAGTGTAGTGGCCTTCTAAGTGCTCGAAGCCCGGGATGACCTCATCCGGGTCCTCACCGCTGATGAATATCTTTGTTCCGGGCCCAGTTTCTCTCGTCCCCATGCCGCTCCTCTTCGCCCACTGGTCGAAGAGGTAAGCTAAGATGAGGCCGATGATGAAGACGAAGACGAAGTAGAGCGCGTCCCAGTAGCCGAACACCTCAACCACCCCCCATGAGCGTCGCTATGTAAGCCAGCTGATTTTCAAGTGCCTTCGCCGCCGGAATCATGACCTTGTCGCTTATCTGCCATGGGAACAGGCCCATGACGATTATCGCTATTGTGAGGATCACCATCGGCCAGAGCATGCTCTTTTCCGGGTCTTCCGCCTCCATGACCTTTTCGCTCGGCCTTCCGAAGAAGGTGTAGAGGACCCTAACATAGGCAGCGGTACAGAAGGCAGTCCCTATTATCGCTATCGCGCCCAAGACGGGATTGAAGAGGGCCGAGCTCTCGTAGATGAGCCACTTGCTCGCGAAGCCGTTCAGCGGTGGCATTCCTATTATAGCCGCCGCTCCGATGAGGAATGCGAACGTTGTTTTCGGCATCGTCTTCGCCAAACCACTCAGCTCGTTCAAATCCCTCGTTCCGAGCTGATGTATCACCGCTCCGGCTATGAGGAAGAGCAGGCCCTTCATGAGAGCGTGGTTGAAGGTGTGGTAGATCGCTCCCGCCAAGGCTATCTCTCCTGTCTGGCTTCCGTAGGCCGCTAAGCCGATTCCAATTCCGAGGAGGATGTAGCCTATCTGCCCGACCGAGGAGTAGGCTAAAAGTCTCTTCATGTCTGTCTGGATTACGGCCATCGCGTTGCCAACGATAAGGGTTATGCAGGCGAAGAGTATTATGAGCCATCCGACAGTCTTCACGCTTATGCTTGTCCCATAGATGCTGAAGGCTATTCTCGCTAAGGCGTAGATTCCCCCTATCTTGATGACCAGGCCTGAGAGCATGGCTGAAATCGAGCTTGGCGCCGCTGGATGGGCATCGGCAAGCCACATGTGAACCGGGGAAGCACCGCTCTTGAAGAGAAGTCCTGCGATGAAGAGCGCCAGCGCGACCTTCCCGACAACCGTAGGGTTCTGGGAGAGCTTTAAAACCAAGTAACCCATTGTTAAAGTCCCGTACTGACCGTAAAGGAGCGCTATGCCGAGCAAAATCAGGGAACTCGCTATCGAGCCGACGAACATGTACTTTATTCCGGCCTCAATGCCCTCCCACGTGTCGTTCCTGAAGGCAACGAGGGCGTAGCTGGCTATGCTCATTATCTCGAGGAAGACGTAGAAGTTGAAGAGGTCGCCGGTTATCGCTATGCCAAGCATTCCGAGTTCGAGGATTAGGATGAGCGTGTAGTACTTGTCCAGCCCGGTGTCGTGCCTCATGTAGCCGAGGGAGTAGATTACCGCCATGAAGGAGACGAAGGTAACCATCAGCACCATGAGAGCGCCGAAGAGGTCTACCTCCCAGACTATCCTCACCGGGAAGCTGACGCCCTGGCCGAGCGGGCTTTTTGCTCCAAGGGTGTAAAGGACCGTCCCCTTCTCGTAGACCCAGTAGAAGACCCATGAGCCTATCGCGAGCGTTGCACCGCTTATCAGGACGGCCCATGCTTCCCTCGCTTTTCTTCCCGCTAAGCTCACTATCGGCATCGAGAACGCTCCGAAGAGCGGGATGATTATGAGATAGGGAAGTATTGCCCCGCCGTTCATCCCCTCAACCTCCTTAAAACCCTCACGTCAAGCGTCCCGTAGTGGCGGTAGGCGTTAACGGTCAAAGCTATCGCAAGGGCCAGTACACAGACGCCGATGACTATGCTCGTCAGGACGAGGGCCTGCGGCAGAGGCCCGACCATCGGGCTCTTCAGCGTCTCGTAACCGGTGTAGATTGGCGCCGTCGGGATTTCGTTGAGCTCTATACGGTAGCCGAGGCTTATGAGGAGCAGATGGATGCCCGAGTCTATGATGTCTAAAGCTAAGATCAGCTTGAGCAGGTTGTTCTTAGCTAGAAAGGCGTAGATGCCGAGGACTATGAGCAGGAAGGCCGTTATGAACTGGAACTGTATCATTCCCTCCACCTCCTGTAGAGCGCTAAGCCGGCCATCGCGCTGACAAGGCCCGTGAAGACCTTCAGCCCAACGGCGAGGTTCATTATCGGAAGGTAGCCCGCTGAAAGGAGCGTCCCTGGTTTTCCGTTGAAGAACGGCCCGTTGTGCCAGAGCGTATTGTAGAAGAAGGCAACGCCGATTCCGAGCATCGCCGCGCCGAGGAAGGCTAAACCTCCTATCCCCTCAAGGGCTGAATAAAGGTTCTTGTTGAAGTGCCTCTTCATCTCCTTAAGCCCAAAGGCCAGCAGGAAGAGTATCCCGGCCCCAGCTATGGTTGCTCCACCCTGGAAGCCGCCTCCCGGTGTCAAGTGACCGTGCGCGACTATGTAAGAGCCGAAGATGCCTATGAGCGGTATCGTGGCCCTCGCGGCGGTTCTCACTATAACCCCCATGTCGTCCCCAACGCAGTTCACCTCTCATCCCTCCTCCAGGGCCTGAAAAGCGCTACGGCTCCAGCGATGGCAGTAAAGAGAACGGTCGCCTCTCCAATCGTATCGTAGCCCCTATAATCAAACACTATGTCGGTAACTATGTTCGTTCCCCCGACCTCCTGGACGCCGTGCTGGATGTAGTAGTTGTCCGTGTAGCGGAGCGAAAGCCACTCCTCTCCGCCCGGCCCGAACTTGAGGCCGTAGTTCGGGTTCGCCACGTAGAGGAGCACTCCAAGGATGAAGAGCAGTGAGAGGTAGGCTATAGCTTTCTTCATGCTCTCCCCTCCCATCTCTCGGTCTTCGCTATTCCGTAAACCACGAGCGCTGTCACTACGCCCGCTCCGACCGCCGCTTCAGCTATGGCAACGTCCGGTGCGTGGAGCATGTAGAACTCAAGGCTGAGGAGCAGGCTCATCGCTGCTGAGGCGAGTGCCGCCGCCAAAAGATCCCTAAACCTTATGGTAAGGTAGGCTGTCAGAAGAACGCTCAGGAGGACGCCGAACTGTATTATCTGGTCTATGGTAAGTGGGTTCATTCCTTACCACCCCCGAGCTTCTCCTCGTAGGCGTCAACAACTGCCCTGGCCGGCCTGTAACCGCTCAGGTGGGCAGCTTTGGCTATCGCGTGTGCACCGGTAGGGTTCGTCAGGAGGAGGGCTATCAGCGCCACGATGCTGTGGAGGCCCATCTGAAGGTACTTTGGATCGCCCGTGACGTGAAGCCTGTAAAGGGCGTGGGTGAAGACTGCCAAGACCGCGAATATCGTTCCAAAGGTGGTGCACTTGGTCGCGCCGTGAAGCCTCGTGTAAACATCCGGGAAGCGGTGCAGGGCGATGCTCCCGAGGGTGTTGAAGGTGGCGTTGATTATCAGAAAGGCGTAGATCAGGTAGGTAACGGCATTCATTCCAATCCCCCCTGGAGGTAGCGCGCTATGGCGAGCGTCCCTATGTAGCTCAGCAGGGCGTAAACGATGGCGATGTCGATGTAGATCGTCCTGTCGTACGCTGCTCCAAGAAGAACCATCCCAGCGACGACAAGGGTGTTCAGCGTGTCAACGCCAACAACTCTGTCAGGAACCGTTGGTCCGAGCAGGATTCTGAGCACCGAGAGGAAGCCAGCCATCATGACTATCAATGCAGCGTAGAAGAAAACCGGCTCTATCATCTTCCCAGCCTCCTCGCCCATTTCTCGAAGGGCCCGGCAAGGGGCTCGGAGCTTTCTGGTTTTTCCAAACCTGGAGGGATATCAATCCAGTGGACGTAGAGTGTCTTCTCCTCAGGACAGGCATCTATGGTCAGCGTTCCAGGAGTGAGCGTTATCGAGTTGCTCATTATTGTGTACTGGGCGTCGTTTTCGAGGTCAACGGGAACCCTGACGATTCCGGGCCTTATTTTCCCTGTTATGACGAGCCAGGCAACGTGGAAATTCGCTTTGGTCATTCCCCAAAAAAGAACCGGGATGTACGCTATCCACTCAAGCCACTTGATGGGGTTCAGGAACCTTCCTGCCTTTTCACCTATGATGTTTCTCGTTGTGTAGGCCACTATTGCCGAGAATATCCCTCCCGCTATCAGTTCCTGCGTGCTCCAGAGCAGGCCGTTCGTTCCCGCGGTCAGGGCGAGCCAAAGTATGTAACTCCAGATGAAGGCCGCGATGAATGGCAAAACACCACCCCCAATTAACGTTTTTGTTTACTCTCGAAGGAAAGTTCTTCATTGGCCTTAAAACGCTTTTCTAAAGTTCAAATTGGCAAAAAAAGGTAAGAAACCAGTTGTTATAAACCAAAAGTTGGAGAGTACTCAGAGGCCGAGCTTAACCTTGGAAGCGTATTCTATAGCCTTCTGGATGTAGAGTTTGTAGTTCACCGCTTGGGTTGCCGCAGGGTCAATGTAATGACTGACCACGTAAGGAGCAAGAAGGCCGATAACAATACAAGCCAAAGCCAAAACCAAGCAAACACCACTCATGCTCCAGCTTTCCCCGGCTTCAACCTCCCCCTTAGGCTTCCCCAGCCAAACCTCATAGAGCACCCTAACATAACCCACCAAAGCCGTCACTGAACTCAAAACCAGCACTAAAGCAAGAAGAAAACTCCTCTCCATAAAAGCATTAAAGAGAAGCAACTTGCTGAAGAACACGTTCAACGGCGGAACACCCACCAAACTCAACGAAGCCACCGCCAAACTGAAAGTCGCCACTGGCATTCTCTTCCCAAGACCGGCCAAATCCTCTAGGTTCCTTGAGCCGGCGGCGTGAATGAAAACTCCAGCAGCCAGGAAGAGCAAGGCCTTAGCAACCGCGTGATTCACCATGTGGAAGAGCGCAGCACTCAAAGCCAGCTGCGAGCCAACTCCAACCGCCATCACTAGATAACCCATGTGCATTATCGTAGAGTACGCGATAAGCCTCTTCACGTCCCTCTGAACCAGCATCATCAAGGCTCCAAAGAGCGCTGAAACCGCGCCAAGGAACATTAAGATTGCACTGAGCGCGTGAACCACGCTATTCAGACCTGCACTGAGCGAGCCACCGTAAACCGTATAAACGAACCTCGCAAGCGAATAAACGCCAACGTTAACCACCAGCCCTGAAAGCACTGCCGAAATCGGACTCGGCGCTGCCGGATGAGCCTCGGGAAGCCAGAAGTGGTTCGGAAAAACCGCCGCCTTAATCAGGAAAGCCCACGTGGCTAAGGCTAAAGCAACGCCTGAAGCGACAACAACGCTACCCCACGGCTTTCCAACCACTGGGAAGCTAATCCCGTGGATTAGGGCACTCAGGTTCGCGAAGTTCAGCGTTCCGAAACCGTAGTAGAGGACTCCCAATGCCAGGAAGTACATTGTAGTTCCAACCGCGCCGATTAAAGCGTACTTCAGGCCGGCTACCACCGAGTCACCCCTGTCCCGGTAGAACATTACGAGGGCGTAAGCTGCAATACTGGTAACCTCAATCATGACGAAGAGGTTGAAGGCATCACCGGTCAGGAGAACGCCGAGCAAGCCCGCCTCAAGGCCGAGGTAGAGGGTAAAGTACCACTCCAAACCGCTTTCTCCCTCAAGGTAACGGTAGCTGTAGACTGCAATGAGGAACATGAGTGTAGCAGTCACTAGGGCAATCAGAGCACTCATCCGATCAACCTCGTAAATTATGCCCACCGGAGCCGTCCAGCCGCCGAACGTGTAAACCAGCGGTTCTTTTGAAGAGTAAGCCGACTGAAAGAGCTTGAACGCGCTGACTAAGGTCAAACCCGTTCCGGTCAAAGCGTACGCCATCACGATCTTCCTGTTCCCCTTAATGAGGATTGACGTTATCGGCAGCGCGAACGCGAACAGGATCGGGATTATTGGGGTTAAGCACGCACCGTTCATCCCCACCACCTCACTCGAATATCCTCCATGCGAATTTTTCAAACTCCTCGCAGATTTCCTTCTTAGCATATTCAGGCTCTTCGGTCTTTACGTTAATCCAGTTCACGTAGAGGTAGCTCTCATCAACGTCAACAACTACAGTCCCCGGAGTGTTCGTTATCGAGTTTGCCACGAGAGTCCTCGCGTACTCGCTCTTCACTTTCAACGGAACTTTGACTATTCCGGGTTCGAAGTTTCCAGTGATTATTCTGCCAATAACGTCCAAGTGGGCTTTAACTTCAGCGATCAGGAAGTACCAGACGAAGTAGACCAAACCCCAGAACCACCTGACGGGGTTTAGAGCCTTGGCGTCGTTCTTTACCAAGAACTTACCCACGAGGAGGCCTATGACGATTGCCACAACTGCTCCAGTAACAAGGTCGTACGGCGTTACTGAACCGGTGAAGATGATGTACGTCACGAAGGCCAGCAAGGCAGTTGACACTACACCCCTCATCACTCGCCCCTCCTCAGCAAGCTTGGAAGGAGCCTGCCGGCTTCCCTAACGTCAAGCGTCCCGTAAATCCTGTAAATTTGAATTATCGCGAAGGCTATGAGTATGTTAACCGCCATTCCGATGACTACTGCCGTTAGAACTAACGCTTGGGGAAGCGGGTCAACGGCAGTGTTGAGGAAGTTCTGGAGGGCACTCTCCTTCCAGACTGGTAGAATTGGGGGCTTTATTGGATAAATCACCCTGTACCCGAGGAGGACGACGAGAACGTTGGCAGTGTCGCCGAAGATTGTTAACGCTATCAGCTTCTTCACGAGGTTCGGCTTTGTCGCAATCCCGTAAACGCTTATAATCAGTGTTGCAAGGAGCGAGACTATCGTAACGCTCCAGAGGAGGCTTATCATTGTTTCACCCCCAGGAACTTCCTGAACCTCTCCTCTGGAATGCTCAAAAGGAGGGAGACTGCCGTGAAGCCCGCTCCCACAGCCAGGTACTCGAAGAAGTTGTAGGGGACGAGCGACCCGCCGAGAGGAACTCCGAGAGCTTTTCCCGGGAAGATGGGTTGATTCTGCATGAAGTAACCCTCAAGGAGGAGGGGAGTTAAAGCCATCAACGCTATTCCCAGGAGGCCGATTGAGCGGATTACTATGGCTCTAGTCTTGTCGAGACCGTTCTTTTCTAGAGCGTACTTGGAGTAGGTGGCTATTATCAAGAGCGGGGCGACCGCTAGGGCAGAACCTCCCTGGAAGCCTCCGCCAGGTGTTAACTGTCCGTGGAGGGCTATTGAGGCTGAAACGGCTAGAATCATTGCAACGATGATTTTCGTGACAGCACAGACTGGTTCGGGGAGTTCTTGTTTTGGCTCGCCCTGCTTTGCTTCCTCACTTTGTTCCCTGCTCAGCCTGAAGAGGGTTAAACTGCCTATTATTGCTATGAAGAAAACTGCCGTCTCGAAGAGGGTATCCACGCCACGGTAGTCCCAGACGATTGAGGTTACCGCTTCTGGGCTTTTCGCGGAGTATTCACCGAAGTAGCTGTTCTTTAAGTAGAATTCCCCGAGTGGGTGAAGGTTCTTCTGGGGGGTGAGGTTTTGACTGACGTAGTAAGCCACTCCAAGGGTTATGGCGAGGGTTATAATCAGTCCAATCAGGCGCTTCATTCACACCACCTCGTACCTTTCGGTTTTCCCGATGATGAAGACGAGTAACGCCGAGTATATTCCCACTGCTATTGCAACGTAGGCTAACACGATGTCTGGCGCCATGAGGAGGTAGAAGATTATGGCGTAAGCTATTGCTTGAACTGCTGAATAAGCGACTGCCTTGAGGAGGTCTTTCTCGGTTATTGCCAAGTAGGAGAATATCAATCCAATGAGGGCTGTGATCGCGAGGATTGCTAGGTGTAACTCAATCATTCTCTCGCCTCCTTTAATTGGTCGGTTTTGGGCTTCCACGCCACTATTCCGGCCTTGTGGGCGGCGTATGCCAGTGCCGTTGCTCCTGCTGGTGAAACGAGGAGGACTATTAGTCCGGTGATGAGGCTGGCCCCGGCTATTGCGTACCTGTTGGGAATGTTGGTGCCGAGTGCCAGTAGTGTTACGCCGAAGAGGGGCACTACTGCTCCTCCTATTGTCCCAACGGTTGCCGCGTGTAGTCTAACGTAGAAGTTTGGGAATTTGAGTAAGCCTACTGATCCAAAGAGGTCGCAGATTCCGCCGATGGTTATTAGGATTGCGCCGAGGATGAAAAATATATTCACGCTCCCACCTCCTTTTTTGTGAGGTGGTTGGCTATGTAAACGTCGAGTAGGTAGGCCCAGAGTGCTAGGGTTATTGCCCCGCTGATAAGGTAGATGCTTTTGAAGTATACTGCGAGGATTGCCATGAATGCGGCTATGTCGAAGCTCATGCAGTCTACTGCGAGGATTGAGTCTGTTATTGTTGGGCCTTTGATGGCCCTAAGTGAGTACAGGATGAACGCAATAACATAGAGGGGAAGCACGAAGACCATGAACATGGTAAGGTTGTCCTCCATCTCTCTCACCTCGTAGGTTATGAAAAAAGGAAAAAGGTCACGAGCTGAAGGGTTTGAACACCTTGTAAGCAACGATTGGCATTATCAGGCAGTACGCTATTACTGCAAACCCTGGAACCAGTGCTAGTGTCGGGTTGCTGAGATGTGCTCCAACTGTAAGCCCGAGGGCCTTTTCAACTGCGGTGGCTATTATTCCCGGAACCACTGCACCCAGAACTAGAACCGTTATAGCGCATATTACCGCAACGTCAATGAAGAGCTTTATGAGTTCTCCCGGCTTCATCTCACCGTACTTGCTTCCCGGGTTGTAGCCGAGGAACAGGTACACGAGCGCTATGAAGACAAATCCACCGATGAGGTTGCCGAAAGTTACTGGAATCAGGTTCTTGAAGAAGAACTCGTGGAAGCTCACTCCGTAGATTCCAAAGGCCTTGGCCGATATGAATACCCCCGCGGGGACGGCGAACATGTTGGCTATGGCGTGCTCGAAGCCTATGGCAACGAAGGCGAAGATTGGGAACCATATGACGAGCACCTGACCGGCTATGTCCTTGTCCTTGCTCCTGAGCCAGAGCCACACTGCCAGGTTGACGAGGAAGTTACAGCCTACCCCGGCCCAGAAGAGGTGCCAGTAGTCGTTGTGAACCTTGTGGAGGGCAAAGCTCAATGCCGTGTCCATGAATGGGTGGTGGAGTAAATAACCTGAGCCGTAGGTAGCCATGAAAGCGAGGAATATCGAACCGGCAAGGTTACCGAGGTAAACTATGGTCCAGTTGTAGAGCAAGCCATTAAGGCTGTATTTCCTCCGGGCATAACCGTAAACGACGAGCTGGGGGTTGCTGGTCCAGAGGTCGGCACCTCCGATGAGTATGGCAATCAAACCGACCGGGAAGACTGCACCGATGATAAGCTTTGCAAGGCTGACATTGTTTATTGCATAGCTTATCATGTTCGGAACGTTTACACCCGTGGGACTCAGCAGTTCTATCACCGTCTTCTTCACGAGCTGGCCGTTCTGCACGAGGAACCTGTAAGGCCAGAGGCTTGAACCGGTCTCGTAGGCCAGCCAGTATCCGGTTCCGATCAGTATACCCGCCATTATAGCCGATACGAAGAGCCTATACGGGGTCTGAAATACCTTGTACAGGATTCCTCCAGAGGTCTTCTCTATGGTTTCGTCCGCATGTCCGTATGGCACAACTTTTTGTTCCACGATATCACCCCCTTACGAATTTGAGCTTCTCATCGGGCTTCAGGCCCCGAAGGGCCTTCATGATGACCTGCCTCTCCCCTTCATCAATCCCCTCCAGGGGGATTCTGGGGAGATCGGCGAGCGTGATGTAGTCCTTTCCAAGGGCCCGCTTGATCAGTCGGCAGGCCTCCATTGAAACCTCACCAACCTCCTCGTAGACCGTGAAATCCGCATCAACGTGATCCAGCATCGCGCTCAGCGGCGACCTGAACCCCACGTACCTCACCTTGAGGATCCTTGGCATTCATCCCCACCTCCCATCCGTACTTCTCCTTCAGCCTGAGGAATTCTCTTTCCAGAACCCTCATGGCTAGTGAAATCCTCGGATCGGGATTTTTCAGGCAGTAATCTTCAATCAGCCTGTGGAGCTCCTCAACACTCTCCGCTTTCCCAGCAAGCTCCATGAAATCCCTGAGAATCCCCTCCCTGTCGAAGTAGCCGACGACGTACTTCAGCCTCTCCCTAAGGCTCAGGCGTATTCTTTCTTCAATTGGGTACTCTGGAAGCTCGAAACCGACGTCCTCCGTGTAGTGCTCGCCCTTCACCCTCTTTTCCACGAGCCCCAGAGCCAAAGCCACCCCGTAGAGTATCTCCTCAGGTCTCGGCGGGCAGCCAGGGATGTAAACAACTGGCCCCACGTATTCCCCCTCGTCCCTCAAATCCTGAACCAGCTCGAAGATACCGCCCCTCCTCGGGTATTCCTGACCTTCTCTCGGGCTTTCCGGGCGCCGGTATATCGGGTATCCGTTGTAGAATATCCCGCCCGAGCAGGCGCAGGTTCCTATGGCGACTATTATCCTCGGCTTCGGCGGCATCGCCTTTATGGCCTCTTTGGCCGCGTAGTACGTCTGTCTCGTCAGAGGTCCGGTTACCGCCATCGCATGGGCGTGCCTTGGAGATGCAGCCAGTCTGACGCCGAGCCTTTCGGCGTCGTAGTATGGTGTTAAAACGTCGAAAAGTTCTATCTCACACCCGTTACAGGCCCCCGTATCCAGGTGAAAAATATACAACGAGCGGAGTTTCATTCTACCACCTCCCTGCTGGCCTCTATCGCGTCGTCAACGGTCAGCTTTCTGCGACAGTTCCTGCAGAGGACGGCTTTTTTTCTGAGCTCTTCTTTGTCGAAAAGCTCCTCCGGTAGTATCTGGAATGCCTTTTCAAGGGCCCTCTCGGTGTAGTCAGTGTAGTTTCCACAGTTGGGACAGCGGTGAAGTTTAAGCTCGACGACCTCCACGTGGTCGCTCCTCTCCAGAGTTGCAACCTCGAAGTTACGGGTCATCCGTATTGCACCGGTTGGGCAGGCCTCGTCGCAGCGGGCGCACCGGATGCACCTGCCGACGTCGAGAACTATCTTCCTCGTGCCTGTTGAGTGATCGTCTATTTTGAGCAGTGCATCTGCGGGACACGCCTGAACGCAGGCACCGCAGCCAATGCAGAGCCTCGGCTCTATGTGTGGAACCCCTCTGTACTCCGGGGGAGCTTCGAGCTTCACGAAGGGATACTTCAGCGTGACGGCCATTTCAGACCCTCCTGCTGGCCTTTCTGGAGAGTTCTGTGAGTTCTTTCTCCGTTAGAACCCTTGCACGTTTTTCTTCCAGATCGACGACCTGCACCCTCTCTGTGCAGGAGTAGCATGGATCCAGGGAGGCTATTATCAGAACGGCATCGGCCACCGTGTTCCCCCTCATGGCATCGGGCAACGCCGGGAAATTGTTGTAGGTCGAGGCCCTTATCCTCCAGCGGTAGAGCCTGTTGCCCTCGCCTGTCATCACGTAGTGGACGTCCTCCCCCCTCGGTGCCTCCGTGAAGCCGACCGCCTCTTTGTAGGCTGGTACCTCCTTCCACTCCGAGAGGATATCACCACCGGGCATCTCGTCGAGGGCCTGCTCTATGATCCAGATTGACTCCATGATCTCCTCTGCCCTAACCAGACACCTCGCCAGAACGTCGCCTTCCCTGTGAACAGGAACCTTGAAGTCGAGGTATTTGTAGGCCGCAAAGGGATGATCCCTTCTGGCGTCGAGGTTTCTTCCCGAACCCCTTGCCCAGGGCCCAACCGAGCTCCACCTCTTCGCGTCCCTGTAGGATAGAATTCCCACCCCCTCACAGCGCTTTACGAAGGTTCTCGTGGAGAGTGTCTGCTCGACCCACTTCTGGAACTCTTCCCTGAGCTTTCTCATAACGTCCTCTATCATGCTCTTCCTGTATTCGAGGAAATCCCTTCTTGCACCGCCGATAACGACCATTCCGTAGGTCTTCCTGTTGCCTGTGAGCCTCTCGGCGAGCCACATCACGTGCTCCCTCAGCCTGAAGGCGTCCATGAATCCCCTGTCGAAGCCGACGTCGTGGCATGCCAAGCCGAGGTTGAGCAGGTGGCTGTGGAGCCTCTCTATCTCCGCCATCACAGTCCTGATGTACTCTGCCCTCTCAGGAACCTCAATTTTCCCAGCGGCCTCGACGGCCTGTGCATAGGCTAAAGCGTGCGCCGTACCGCAGATTCCGCATATCCTCTCCGCTATGAAGTTGACCTGGTCGTAGGTCAGCCTGTTCTCCCCTATCTTCTCTATTCCCCTGTGCTGGTAGAACAGCCTGTAGTCGACGTCGACAATCTCCTCCCCCTTGACGAAGAGCCTGAAGTGGCCCGGTTCGTCGAGGGCAACGTGATACGGTCCGAGCGGGAAGACGGCGGTTCCCTTTGGCGGTTCCCTGTAGGGGTACTTTGTTTCGTCGGTGAATTCCCTCTTCGGGCTGTCCGTGTAGTGGAAGTCCTTTCTGAGCGGATAGACTCCTTCGGGCCAGTCATCCGGAAGAACGAGCCTTCTCGGGTCGGGATGGCCCTCGGGTATGAGGCCGAGTAGGTCTTTGACCTCCCTTTCGTACCAGTGGGCACCGGGATGAACCGGTGTAACCGCTGGAAACCTCGGGTCGTCCTCAGGGATGTACGTCTTTATGCCAAGGAAAACGTCTCCGCTCGCCCCGTTTATGGATATCCAGTAGATCAGGCTGAACTTGCCTCTGAGTGGTCTTTCATCGGCTCCGACCATCGTGGAGAGCTGGGTCTCCTTCCACTCGGGATGATTTACGATATAGCCCACAACCTCTGGGAGATCCTCCCGGTTAATCTCGATTATCCACTGGTTATCCGCGTTTCTCTCAACGCTGATGATCCTGTCTTTGAACCTCCCAACTACCTCGTTAACGTATTTCTCCCGAACCTTTTCATCCATAATCCTACGCGCCCATTCCTTCATTCTCACCACCCCAGTGCCGCGAGCAGGAGGACAGCCAGGGAGCAGAGGAAGACCCCGGTGTTCCTCCTTATGACGTGGTCTATCCTGAGACGTGCGTTCATCGACTCGATCACTGCTATTCCCGCGTATAATAACAGAAGAACGATAAGTTGCGTGATCAGGGTTAATGCACTGCTCGGGACGTTCCTGACAAGGGGTATCGAGACGAAACTGCTGAGGAGCCACAGCAGGGCGAAGCGCTTTATCATCAGCGCCCACTTGAATATCCCCAGCAGGTAGCCGCTGTATTCGCTGAACGTTCCCTCCAGTATTTCCTGCTCGGCCTCCGCCACGTCAAAGGGTATGAAGCCCCCCTCGACGTAAACCGAGTAAGCCAGCAGTCCGTAGGCCAGGAGAACCGAGACGGTGAAGGTTAGGCCGAAGGGTATCGCTCCTATCCTGAGGGTGTGGGCATTGAGGGCGAAGGTTCCTATTGCGACGCCCAGTATCGGCTCAATGCTGAGTATCATCATCATTTCCCTGTTCGCGCCGGTGTTGGTGTAGGTGTTGTTGAGGCTGAAGCCACCGACCATGTAGGCTATCGAAACCATCGCAAGGACGTAGAGGAAGACGAAGATGTCACCAGTGAAGCTGACGGGTATGACCCTCCCGTAGGGAAGCACGAGAGCGGCAGAGACCGCCGAGGCGAAGGCTATGTAGGGAGCCAGCCTGAAGGCTAGCCTCTCCGTGGGGTAGACCGGCTCCATCGAGAGGAACGTCATGAGGTCGTAGTAGGTCTGGAGTATTGAGGGCCCCTGCCTGAGCTGTATCTTGGCCTTTATCTTCCTGGCTATGCCATCCAGGAGAGGAGGGAGGAACAGTATGATACAGACCGCGATGAAACTGAAGGTTATCCTCTCGGTTTCCATTTTCACCACCCCAGCAGGATTAGCATCATAACTCCCAGGGTCGCCGCGGCGATGATGAGAAGAAGGTCGTAGTTGAGCGAGACTTCCTCAAGCCCTATGCCCAGACCCTTCACCAGCTGGATGAAGGGCGATGCAACGGCCTCATCGAGGTAGACTTCCTTTCCGTTCTTCACATACCACCTGCCGGCGTTCGAAACGCCCTTCCCAACCTTTCCGGCCCATTCCAGCAGTGTTCTTCCCAGGGTGAGATATCCCCTCGCGGTGGTCGAGCATACACCCGAACCCCAGTCACTTAGGGCATCGCCGCTGTGGTAGAGGCCGTGGATGTACTCCTCGAAGGGCCCGTAGTAGTGCATGGCCCTGAGCTTGTAGTGCTCCATTTTGACAGGCTCGCCGGTGGTCCAGACCTTAACTATCCTCTTCGGCCTGTTCGGGTAGGAGATGAGCATGGCAGCTACCAGAACGCCGAGCACGCCGACGAGGAGCCACGGGTTGAAGTAGGTCTCGCCTCCAGCGGGCATCCCCGGTGCCCTTATCGTCACGAGCCAGTATTTCGTGGATATCCAGCCCGATAGGTCGGCTCCTGTTAGTGCCCTCCCCGGCGTGAGTAGGAGGGGTATTATCGCTGATGGAACTAGGCCGAAGAGCAGGCAGAGAAAGGCCAGGAAGCCCTTTCCGATGAGCATTGAAGCTGGAACCTCCTCGGCGTTTTCCGTTGTGGTCGTCGGTGCCCCTCCAAAGGCAGTGGTGTAGAACTTGACGAAGGACGCTAACGTCGCCGCACTGATGAAGAGCGCCATCACGCCACAAAAGACAAGCAGGCCGTTGCCCGAGAGGAACGTCCCCTGGTATATCATCCACTTGCTCATGAAGCCGTTGAACGGCGGCTCACCGGCTATGGACATGGCCGCTATGAAAGTGAAGAGCGCTGTGAAGGGCATGAGCTTCGCCAGTCCCCCCAGAATGTTCAGTTCCCTCGTGTGCGTCCTGTAGAGAACCGAGCCAGCCGAGAGGAACAGTAGGCCCTTGAATATCGCATGGTTCACCAAGTGGTACAGCCCGGCCGCCATGGCTATCGCTCCGAAGGCCGCCCAATCCCCGCCCTTGGCAATCAGGGTTATTCCCGCCCCAACTCCGAGCCAGATGTAGCCCATCTGACCGACGCTGTGGTAAGCAAGCAATCTTTTCGCATCGGTTTGTTTCAGGGCATAGAGGGTCCCAACGGTGAGGGTTATCGTTCCGAGTATCGCCACGGTGTAGCCGAGCGCCTCTGTCGGCTTCAGGATGAAGCAGGTCGTCCTTATTAGGCCGTAAACTGCCACCTTGATCATGGCACCGCTGAGTAACGCCGAGACGTTGCTGGGTGCCGCCGGATGGGCATCCGGTAGCCAGAAGTGGAGCGGAACGACACCGGCCTTGCTGCCGAAGCCGATCAGGAAGAGGACGTAGTATATCGAACCGAGGTGAAGTGTGGCCAAGTTGTCGAAGTCCAGGCCGCTAACCGAGCCGGTCTTGGCGTAGAGCATGGCGAGGGATATTACCAGCGGGAGGGTGCTCGCGACGTGCATCGTGACGAAGTACTTCCAGCCGGCCTTCCTGACGTACTCCTCGTCGTTCTCCCAGACCATGAGGAGGTACGATGTGAACGTCATGACCTCCCAGAAGAACACGAACCATAGGAGGTTTGATGTCGTCACTATCAGGATCATTGAGAGGACGAAGGCAGAGTAGAGGATTATGTAGAGCCAGCCCCTTCCGAAGCATTCGTAGAACTCCATGTACCTCGGAGAGTAGATCGAGGTGGCGAGGCCGAGGCTTCCGAGGACAAGGCATAGTATCAGGGAGAGACCATCAACGTGAAAAGGTATTCTCACGACGCCGAGGTTGTAGGCGAACTCGATGGCTTTGCCCTTCAACACATCTGGAAGCGAGCCAACGGTGAAGGCCAGGAGCGAGATTGATGCCAGGCCTGTAAGGACGTGGCCAACTGTGATTGATGCTCTGTAGTTCTTCCTGAGCGGAAGCACCGCGAGGATTGAAAGGAGGTATAGGATTACGGTGAGGGTAAACAGCTCCTCTATCATTTTCACCACCTCGTCCAGATGAAGTTGCATACAAACTGGCTCGCAAGCGAGAGGATCAGGAGGAGTATCACGGCGAGCGCAATGCTAACCGGGAGTTTCCTCTTCACTTCAGGCTTCCCCTCGCTTATCACGTAAGCGTGGATTATTCTGAGGAAAATAATGAAGGCTATCACCCATTCAACCGCCGTGAAGAGTGCTAACCATTCGTTCGCCTGGAAGAGTGTTTTAATCACGTTCAACTTGCTGAGGAATAGGTTGAAGGGGGGAACGCCTTCGAGGGCGAATATTGAGGCTATTAAGAGCCCTGCAGTCGTCTGGTCCGCGTTGATCATGCCCGTCATTTCCTCAAGGTTCCTGGTTCCGAAGACGTAGATGAGCGCGCCTGTCGTGAGGAAGGCGGCTCCTTTTGCCAGGCCGTGCGCTAGAACGTAGCAGCTCACTCCTTTTTCAACTCCGGTAACCCCGAGTAAACCGGCGAGGATGAAGAGGTACATCCAGCCGATGTTGTCTATGGTTGACCAGGCGAAGAGTCTCTTCACGTCATTCTGGTGAGGATAGCTGAGTATCGCGGCCAGCATGCTCAATACTGCCATAGCTCCAATGAGCCAGGTTATCCAGTTTGGAACGGTCCAGTTCACTGCTTCGAGGACTCTAATGCTCCCGTAAACGCCTAATTCCACCATTGCACCGCTCATGAGTGCCGAGACCGGGCTTGGTGCTGCTGGGTGAGCGTCTGGAAGCCAGAAGTGGAGCGGGAAGAGGCCCGCTTTCGTTGCGAAGCCAAGCAGGAAGAGTGCCACCACCGCCGTCTTGTAGGCTTGGATTGGGCCGAAGTCGAAAGTCCGGGCCGAGGCGTAGTAGATCGTGACCGCCAGCATCAATGGAGAGGTGTCAAAGAGATGCATCGTGGCGAAGTACTTCCATCCTGCCCTCTTTACGGTCTCTTCAGGCCAGTCATAGATTATGAGGAAGTACGAGGCGAGAGTCATTATCTCCCACAGGAAGAGGAAGCTAAGCCAGTCGTGGACGGCCGGGATGAGCAACATCGCAACTATGAACGTTATCAGGGTCGGGTAGTAGGGTATCTTTGGCCTGAAGGTGTAGATTTTCACGTACCTCACTGACCCTATCAGCGCCGCTATTCCGAGGATCGCGACGTTCAGCGCGAAGAGAAACGCGAGTTTGTCGAACGACAGCGTTAACGTCGTTTCGAACATTCTCACCACCCCACCTTGACGACCAGTGGATAGGCTATGTACGGAGCTATTATCGCCAGGACGAGCAGGGTAACCATCACGACCTTCATCAGGGGCGTTATCTCTACCCTTTCACCATCCTCGCTGAAGACCATCGAGTGTATCCGCTTCAGGGACACCATGATGAAAACGGCCGAGTCCAGCAGGAGGAGGGCGAACATAACCATGACAAGCAGGCTCTCTTTCATCGCGTTCGCGTTGCTGAGTATGCCGAGCTTTCCAAAGAACACTCCAAAGGGTGGAACTCCAGCCAAGCCAAGGAGCGCGAAGGTCCAGCCGTAGCCAACCACCGGCGACTTCAGAAGGCCTTTTATCCTATCCATCTCAAGGGTTCCGAGGGCGTAGCTGAAGGTTCCGGCTGTAAGGAACGCCAGCCCCTTGATGTAGGCGTGGTTAAAGAGCTGGAAGACCGAAGCCTGGAGACCGCTCTGCATGCCGAGTGCAGCGGCAGCCAGCGCCACGTACATTAAACCTGATTCCGCTATCGTTGAGTACGCGAGGAGCCTCTTGGCGTCCCTCTGGAGTGGATACATTAGGATGCAGATAATCTGGGTGGCTATTATCAGGCTGGCTAGGGCGTAGAACCCTTCCTTCGGAATCGGCTGCATGAACTGGATGAACCTCGCGAGGAGGAAGACACCCATCTCCACCATCGCGGCACCGTGGAGGAAGGCTGAAGCCGGGGTTGGGGCGACCATCGCGTCCGGTAGCCAGGAGTAGAAGGGGAACTGGGCACTCTTTGTGAAGGCCGCTATCATAACGGCCAGGAAGACGATGAGCTTCAGGTGGGGATCAAGGGAGGAGTAGGCGAAAAGGCTCAGGTTGTGAAGGTGCGTGAGTCCAACGCCGACCGCCGTGTAGAGTCCTATCATTGCCCCGAAGTTCGTGACGATGAAGGCCTTGTAGGCCGACCTCTTCGCCTTCCTGCTCCCGTAGTAGCCCACGACGCCCCAGCAGGCGAGGCTCATTATCTCAAAGAATATCAGCAGCTGGAGAACCGATGATGAGTACACAAACGCCAGGGTTGCTCCTATGAAGAGGACCATCCAGGCGTAGAAGCGCCCCTTGCCCTCCCTCACCGGGTGCTCCCTGTTGTTCGGACTCATGTAGTCGACCGAGTAGAGCATGAAGAGCAGTCCCGCGGTTGATACCACAAGGCCGACGGCAACGCTCATCGGGTCTATCAGGATACCGTAGACCTCCCCAAAGGTTCCCGATGTCAGGAGGGTTTCGTGAATGGTCTTCATTCCAGAGGAGCAGAACTCGTAAACGCCGAGGATGTTAAGGAGGGTTGAAACGATGACAGTGATGAGCATGAAGTAATCGGCCCTCCTCCCATCGAGCTTGAAGAGGACCAGCCCCCCGATGAGAGGAATTGAGAAGGAAAGAAGGAAAAGTTCCTCCATACCGACCACCTCACACTCCCATTAGGGAGATTTTCTCTCCTTTCTTGGTGGTCTCTATGGCTTTTTCCGTGAACTTCTCCCTCCTCATCCTCTGTATCTCGTTGAAGTCTCCGAAGAGCAGTGCATCCGTTGGGCAGGTCTCAACACACGCCGGAAGCTTTCCTTCGGCCCTTCTGTGGGCGCAGAGGTCGCACTTCATCATTATCTTGTTGAGGGAGTCGAGCTCGGGAATCCCGAAGGGGCAGACTATTCCGCACATGAGGCAGCCAATGCACTTCTGAGGGGCCAGAAGGACTGCACCATCCTCGTCGCGATAGAGGGCGTTGGTGGGGCAAACCTCAACACAGGGTGCGTTCTCACAGTGACGGCAGTTGAGGGCCATCGCGGCCATTTCCTGCCACTCAAAGACGTTGATGAAGGACCTGCCGTTGTGCTCGCGTTCACAGGCGACCTCACAGGCACGGCACTCAATGCACTTTGAAAAGTCGATAAACACGGTCTTCCTGGCCATTTTAATCACCCCTCCACGACCTCAACCTCTGGTATGATCTTTGGAACGGCCTTCATCAGATTCCTGGCCTCTTCTTCTGTTATCTTTGCCACCCTGCAGGCGCAGGCCTTGGTGTCGGGTATCTTCGAGACCGGGTCGAGGGCGTCGTTGGTCAGAACGTTTGCTCCCCAGTGCCAGGGAACGGCTATGACGCCTTTCTTGACGGTTTTTGTGACCTTCGCCCTAATCGGGTAAACTCCCCTTCTCGTCTCTATCTTAATCCAGTCCCAGCTCTTTATCCTGAGTTTTTTCGCATCTTCTGGGTGTATCTCCGCCAGCGGCTCTGGCCAGCGCTTCACAAGCGCCCTGCTCCTCCCGGTCATCGTCAGCGTGTGGTAGTGCCCCACGTACCTTATGGTCGTCAGGACGAACGGGTACTCCTCGTCCGGGAGCTCGGCAGGTCCCCTGTGCTCAACTGCCGCGAGATGGGCCAGTCCATCGCTCGTGAGGAACCTGCCCCTGTAGAGGACCCTGGTTCCGGGGTGATCTTCGCTCGGGCACGGCCAGTGAATCCCGGCGAGGTTCTCCTTGAGCCTCTCAGGTGTTATGCCCCTGTACTGGGGGGTGCAGGCGTTCATCTCCCTGAGAATGTCCTCGGGTGAGGTGTAGCTGAAGCCCTTTGCACCCTCTCCCGTAAAGCCGACGGCCTTTCCTATTTCACTTACTATCCACCAGTCGGGCCTTGCCTCCCCCGGCGGGTTGATGGCTTTGAAGCTCCACTGGACGCGCCTCTCCGTGTTGGTGATAGAACCGGAGTTCTCGGGCATTGCAGCAGCGGGGAGAACTATGTCGGCGAGCTCCATCGTTGGCGTCGGGACTATGTCCTGGACGACCATGAATTCGAGTTTTCTGAGGGCTTTCAAAACGTGGTTTGTGTTGGCGTCGCTTATTACCGGGTTCTCACCCATTACGTAGTAGGCCTTGACCTTGCCCTTCTCTATGGCGTGGGCCGCTTCAATTACCGTCAGGCCTATGGTACTGCTGAGCGGAACGCCCCAGAACTCCTCGAAGAACTTCCTCTTCTCCGGGTCGGTCACCGCCTGGTAGCCTGGGAAGACGTCAGGTAGAACACCGAAGTCACATGCTCCCTGGACGTTGTTCTGACCGCGCATCGGCGAGACGCCACAGCCTTCTTTTCCCTGGTAGCCGCATATGGCAGAGAGCGTTGCAGCGAGCCTTACGTTGTCGTGGCCGTGGACGGACTGCGTTATTCCCATTGCCCAGGTTATCACTCCCTTCCCCGCCGTCGCGAAGGTTCTCGCCGCCTGGACTATCAGCTCGGCCGGAACACCGGTTATATCCTCGACATATTCGGGGGTGTACTTCTCAACTGTTTTTGCAAGCTCCTCAAAGCCGGTGCACCTTCTCCTCACGAAGTCCTCGTCGTAAAGACCTTCCTTGATTATGACGTGAATGAGGCCGTTGAGGAGCGCTATGTCAGTGCCCGGATAGTGCTGGAGGTATATGTCGGCGAACCACGCGGTTCTGGTGAACCTGGGGTCGGCGACTATTACCTTGGCTCCCCTCTCCTTGGCCTTTATCACGTAGCGGAAGGCAACGGGATGCGTTTCAGCGAAGTTATGGCCGATTATGAAGATGACGTTCGCCTCTTCAATGTCCTTGAACGTGTTGGTCATCGCGCCAGCTCCAAAAACTGCCTTGAGGCCTGTAACCGTCGAGGAGTGGCAGAGTCTCGCGCAGTGGTCAACGTTGTTCGTGCCCAGCATTCTCGCAAGCTTCTGAATTAGGTAGTTGGGCTCGTTGTAAGTCCTGGCAGAACCGAAGAACATCATCGCATCGGGGTCATCCTTGGAGTACTCTTTCAACCTCTCGGCGACTTCCCTAATCGCCTCGTTCCAGCTTATCTCGACGAACTTACCTTCCTCCTTGGCCTTCAGAGGCTTCTTAAGTCTGTCCCTGGCCAGGAGATATTCAAGGACGGCGTTTCCCTTAGGGCAGAGTTTGCCCTTTTCGTTTGAAATGCCGGGTATGTCCTCGGCGTACTCTATCCCCGTTGGGTAACCGTCAAGTGTTTTTATGTAGAGTCTGCATCCCACACCGCAGTAGGGACAGACCACCGGGGTCAGCTTCTCCTCCAACATCCACACCCCCTTAGGGCACTTTTTTGTTCATTAATGTCCCTTTATTGCCAGGATGTCCATGTTTTTCTTCAGAAGGAGCTTGGTGTTTTTGCTTAAAACGCTTTTTTAACAGCTTAGTTTTTAACCTAAGGTTCAAATAGTGGATTTTAATGTGAATAAAGGCACATAAATGGCGTTTTATTTTTTTGTATGCCCTCTAGCTGGGAAGTAAACAAAAGGATTAACAAATACTCGCTTTGTTGCATAACCTGTTTAAAAAAGAAGAAGTTCTAGAAGAGCTGGACCATGTTTCTCTGTGCTCTGGCCACCTTTTCCCTGGCCATCTTCAGAACTTCCCCTATCACATGGGTTCCATCGCGGAGATCTATGTAACCATTCTCGTGTGCGCCCCTTACGAGTTCCTCCCCGCGGATGTTCCTCGTTATCAGCACCGTCCATCCGGGTTCGCTCTCAACGAAGCCGGCCGATACATCACTCCATATTCCGGTGTAATCCATGCACACAAGGCAGCCCGTCTGGAGGTAGGAGTATGCCTCCTTCAGGGGTATGGCAAGAACCGTGTCATCGTAGTGGACCTCGAGGAATTCCTTTCCGAGGCGAATGTCCTTTATCTCATCAGCCCCTACTCCGTAGCGAACGCGAAGGTAGTTGAGGAAGGCCTCGAAGGCAAAAGTCCCCATACAAAAGAGGCCTACTATGTACTTTACCCTGTTCCCGAAGTCAGTCTCAAGTATTGGAAAGTCCCTCATCTGACCGAAGAACTGGGCTTGGCATGGTAGGCATACTATCGCAACGCTTTTGAGGTCTTCCTCCTCTATCTTTGCCTTTATCCTTGCAGCAAAGGGGACGATGCTCCATCTGTTGCCCGCGGCCTCGAGGAGCTCCCTTTTGTTGCGGGCAACAATTGCCTTCCCCTCAAATCCCTTCACCCTTTTGGAGGTGACAACGCCCTCGACGAGGCCCGCCTCAAGGGCATAGGTCAAAATAGCAGTCACCGCCCCTCCGCTTGCCACTTTTCTCTCCAGGATTTCCTTATCTCTGGCCCGGGCAAGGTAAACACTGTGGAACTGCCCGAGGATGTTTTCCCCTATGGGCATCATGATCTTTCACCTCCCATGCATATTATCTGAGACGCGCGCGGACAGCGGATGTAGCAGGTTCCACACCTGATACACCTCTCCTGCGTTAATGTCGGCCTCTTCTCGACGAGCTTAATCGCACCGGTCGGACAGGAGAGCTCACAGGCACCGCATCCTATGCAGAGCCCGGTCAGAACAACGTCGTCTATCAGGTCGAAGCCACTCAGCTTCTTCAGCTTCGAGGTCATCTTGAAGAGCCGGAGCCTTGCCTCGTTCCCCGAGATGAAGAACTTGAAAAAGGACTGCAGCATCTGGGGTGTTGGAGGGCAACCCGGGATCGAGTAGTCAACCTCAATGAGGCTGTTTATCGGCTGGAACGTCCTGTGATCTGGCCTAGGTTCCTGACCTCCGCGGCAGAAACGCAGTATTCCGCCCAAAGCCGCGCATGAACCGAAGGCAACGACGACCTTCGATCTCTCCCGTATCTCCTTTATCTCCTCAACGGTTCTTGGGTCATTTATACAAACGCCTCCAGTTATCAGGGCTATATCGTACTCGCCGTAATCACAGGAACCGTCCCTGAGATAGGATATGTCGAGGTCGATCTGGTCCATTAGCTGGGGGTAGGCCCTTATTATGCTCACGTTACAACCCTCACAGCCCGCGAAGTTTGCGTGAAGAACCTTCAGTTTCTCCATAACTATCACCCCAGCCTGACAACGTGAGTTGTGCAGGGTATGCACGGGTCGTAGAGGCGCATGACGGCCTCAGCGGCTTTAATGCTCAGACCCTTTGCCATCTCCTCCATAACCGGGATGTTAAACATCGTCGGGACGACTATCTTTGACTTCATGACTCTACCTTCCTCTCCAAGTTCAACGTAGTGGATGAGAGTTCCCCTCGGAGCCTCGTAGACACCGACTCCCTTCCCGGGTCCGAAGGTTACCTCCTTTGTCCTGAAGGGCTCGTCCATCTTGACCTCGTCGAGTATTTCGCCGAGCCTCTCCAAGGCAAGCGTTGTATCCTCTACCCTGGCAAGATGGAGGTCGTAGAGTGAGTTGCCCTTGAACTCGCGGTAGGTGCCCATCCTCGCCCTTGGTCCCGTCTCAACTTTATCACCGTTGTAAAAAGCTACGAGCGTCGTTGATTCCCTGGCGGCTTCTTCCCTCCTGAATTCGTAGTAGGGAACCGTCTTTACTTTCTCCCACTCGATGTTGTACCTGTCACCGTAGAAGAAACCGCTTGAAAGGTATTTGAAAGGCCTCTTGGCATCTCTCAACTCTTGGGCGACCTCCGTTTGGATGTCCTCATCTGTTAGGAGTTCCTCAACAGTCCCCCACCTGTCCATCAGATCGTTGAACCTCGCTTTGAGGTTGTTGAAGACGCTCCACTTGGGAACGGAGAGCATTCCTCCAATGGTGAGGTTCGGTGGGTGAGTTGCGGCGCCCCCAAGTTTCAGGAGGTAGTCACTAACCTTCGCGTGGAAGTCCATCAGGTTGAAGAGAACCTCGTTCCTCTTTTCGGGTCGTATCAGGTCTCCGGCCACCATCAGGAAGAGGAGGGCATGGCTCTGCATGCGGTTTATGAGGCCGAGAGCCTCTCTCATCAGCCTGCCGTTCCTCGGGGGTGTTGCCCCTATGGCGTGCTCTATCGCCTCGCTCGCTGCTATTCCATGGGATGCATGGCAGAGACCGCATATCCGCATGACCGCCTCAACCGCGAAGAGGGGGTTCTTTCCAACCACCATCTTCTCGAAGCCCCTGACCGGAGCCGTGGCAATGAAGAGGGCATCCTGAACTGTCCCGTTATCCTCATACAGGATGAGCTTTGCCTCACCGGCTATCCTGCATACTTTATCAACGGTAACCTCGCCCAAACTACCACCTCCATCTTCACGCTCCGTCATGAGATTGGAGGAACACGATAAAAGCGTTTTTTGAACTAAAGGTTTAGAACTCCAGTTTGAAGGGACGGAGGGAAATGGAGAACTATCTACACCCAAAAGAGGACAAAAAAATTAGAACGGCTGGTTTGCCCGCTAGATGAGCCTCCCAACCCCCTCAAGTGACACCTTGGAAATTCTTTCTCTCGCAATCTTTTCAGCGGTTCTGCGCCTTATCTCCTCCTCGACTTCCTCCGGTTTTCCGAAGAATATCGCCTCAGCCGGACACATCTCACTGCAGGCGGGGGGCATTCCTAACCTTCTCCTGTCGGCGCACATGTCACACTTTGTCATGGCCTTGAGCTTCACATCGAAGGTGGGAACGCCGAAGGGACATACCGCCAGGCACATCATGCATCCTATGCACTTGTCGGGGTTTATGATGACCGCACCGTCGTGATCCCTAAAGATAGCACCCGCTGGGCATACATCCATACAGGGGGCCTTCTCGCAGTGCCTGCAGGTTATGGGTATTGGAATGCCCGTTACGGTGTAGTAGACCCTTATGTTGGGCTTTCCATGGTGAATGAACTCACACACTCCCTGACAGGTTTCACAGCCTATGCAGAGACTGTAATCAACGTGAAGAACCTTCCTCATCCTTTCACCTCCATAATCCAGTAGTGAATGCTCTCAGCGGTATATAGGCCGTCTTTTACTGCCTTCCCAACTTTTGACGGTCCGAGAACTACATCCCCGGCTGCGAAAACTCCCTCCCTGCTCGTCATGTGCCTGCTGTCAACGACTATGCGACCCTTCTTATCGAGTGCTATACCGGTTTCCTTTGAAAAGGGAGGCGTCGGCATCTGACCAACGGCGCACACAACGTAGTCAACGTCAATCTGGAAGTTTGAGCCCTCTATTGGAACGGGTCTTCTCCTTCCCGTTTCGTCAGGTTCGCTCAGCCTAGTCTTCACGAGTTCTATTGCCCTTACCCTTCCGTTCTCTCCAATTATCCTTACCGGCATAGTCCTCTCCAGCCACTTAACACCCCTCTGCTGGAGGAGGTTTATTTCGTAGGCTCCTGCAGGGGCTTCATGAATCGTTCTGCGATAGCTGAGGTAGACCTTTTCCGCCCCAAGGTTAACACTCTCCAGAGCTGCGTCGACGGCGGTGTGCCCGGCTCCTATTACTATGACCTTCTTCCCCTCAACGGGTGGAACTTTGCTCCAGTCCATGTACCCCAGCTTGGCACTTTTGATTCTGAACAGGTACTCCAGAGCTGGAAAAACCCCCTCAAGGTCCGATCCGGGTATCGTCGGTACGTAGGCGTTCCATGTCCCGGTCGCTATCAGAACAGCGTCGTAGTTCCTTACAATCTCCTCAAAGTCGATCTCCTGCTCGACGAACTCATCGCCGTTCTCCTTAGGGTTGCCGAAGCAGACCTTTGTCCTCGGGAAGTACTTCACCCCAAAGGCCTTTCCAAGCCTCTCACATCCTTCCCTGACACGGTAGATGGGTATTCTGAACTCCGGGATCCCGAAGAGCATCAGTCCGCCGGGTTCCGGAAGCTTGTCGTAAACGTGAACCTCGTGACCCTGACAAATCAGATATCCCGCCGCGGCCAGGCCGGCGGGGCCGGCTCCTATTATCGCGACTTTCTTCCCGGTTGGCTCTGGTTTCTCCATGCAGTGGAAGGCAAAGTTCATACCCCCCATACGCATCACCTCACGTACGCTTCATAACTCCATGCCACATCAAACATCCTCTTCCTCTTGCAGTCATCACACAGGTATGCTAGGGTCTCATCATTCCCGCTCTCCATGAGCTTTGATGCGAGGTAGTCTGCCTCCTTTCGGGTAAGCGGAAGCCTCCTACCGCAGGCCCTGCACTTTGCGTATTCAAACGTGAGCGTGAGTTTGGAGGGCCTCCCCTCCAGTGCGTTTGTGGGGCATACCTCGTTGCACTCAAACCTGCACCCGGTGCATCTCTCGGGCTCAAATACTATCAGGCGTTCTCCACCCTTTGAAACCGTTATCGCGTTGTTAGGACAGGCTTCCGCGCACAGCCCGCATCCGATGCAGGATTCCACCATCAGCATGGCTCTCCTCCCCATACTCGGCAACCATGAACATACTAGTGCTTTAATGTCCTTTTATTGACCAAATCCATTCTCTGTACATTTGAACCTTAATCAGAGGGTTAAAAAGCGTTTTTTGAACCGCTTTTACTGAACCAAAGGTGTCCAACCAAGCGTGTAATATTCAGGAGATTTAGGAGATAGGACAGTTGAACACCGGCCACGAGAGACCCCCTTTGTCACTTCTCCAACAGTTCAATGATAAGGGTTAAATTCATGAAGTTTGGTTCATAAAAGCTGGGGTGGAAAAATGCTTGCAGTCAGGTGGTATGGGAGAAGGGATATAAGGCTTGAAGAAATTGAAGAACCTGCCGTAAAGCCGGGCTTCATTAAGATCAAGGTGAAAGCCTGTGGGATCTGCGGAACCGATCTCAACGAGTACCTTCATGGCCCACTTTTCATTCCCACAGAGGAACCCCATCCTCTCACGGGTAAGACTGCCCCTGTGACGATAGGCCATGAATTCGCGGGGGAAGTCGTCGAGGTTGGTGAGGGCGTTAGAGACTTTGAAATAGGAGACAGGGTTGCTGTCTTCCCCGTGATTCACTGCGGCGAGTGCTACTTCTGCAGGAGGGGGATGGAGAACCTCTGCGTCAACTTTGGGGTCACCGGCCTTAGCGAAGACGGCGGTTTTGCGGAGTATGCACTTGTAAGGCCGTATCAGGCATACAGAATTCCTGAGGGGGTTTCCTTTGAGGAAGCCGCACTGGTCGAACCCCTTTCGGTTGGGGTGAGGGCGGTCAAAAAGGCCGGAATGATGCCGGGGGATAGTGTAGTAATAATAGGGGCCGGTCCAATAGGCCTCTGCGTACTTTTGGTTGCAAAGGCCTCGGGAGCCGGGAAAATAATCGTTGTGGAACCCTTGGAGGCAAGGAGGAAGAAGGCTCTTGAGCTTGGAGCAGACGTGACAATTGACCCGAGCGGTAGAAACACCGAAGAGGTTGTCGAGGAAATAGTGAGCGAAACAGAACTCGGAGCAGACGTTAGCTTCGAGTGCGTTGGACTCAACGAAACGTTCAAGACTGCCGTTGAGAGCATAAGGAAGGGCGGAAGAGCGGTTGTGCTCGGTGTTTTCAAGTGCATTACATCATTCAACGCCAAAGGACTTGTAGTCGGGGAGAAGAGCATGATCGGGTCAGTTTCCCACAGCGCTGACGACTTCTGCAGGGGAATCTCTCTGATTGACTCCGGGAGGGTTGACGTTAGGCCGATGATAACCTCAAAGGTGAAGCTTAAGGACATAATCGAAAGGGGCTTTGAAGAGCTTGTGGAAAACAGGGACAGGCACGTTAAGATACTCGCCATAGAAAGATAAAACGGTAAACGGTTTAAATTTTAAAGTCTGACTCAACATGGACTTGAAGGTGATTGGAATGAGAGAACTGGATTACCGGGGAGTAATTGAAAAGCTGGTCTCATTCATCGGGGAGAAGGTTGGGGAAGCCGGCGCTGACGGTGTTGTGGTTGGTGTAAGCGGTGGTGTTGACAGTGCAGTAACTGCCTTCTTGGCCGTAAAAGCCCTGGGAAGAGAGAAAGTCCTCGGCTTGATAATGCCCTACTACGAGAACAGGGACGTGGAAGACGCTAAACTCGTCTGCGAGAGCCTTAGGATAGAGTACAGGATAGTCAGCATAAAACCCATTGCGGATTCTTTCGTTGCCCAGCTCGGCTTTCAGCCGGATAAGCGCTCCCTCGGCAACGTAATGGCCAGGAGTAGGATGATTCTGCTCTATGCCCATGCTAACCAGATGAACAGGCTTGTTCTTGGAACCAGCAACAGGAGCGAGTTCCTGACGGGATACTTCACAAAGTGGGGTGACGGTGCGAGTGATTATGCTCCCCTCATAAACCTCTATAAGACTGAAGTGTGGAAGGCTGCTAAACTTCTCGGTGTTCCAAAGAGGATAATCGAGAAGAAGCCGACTGCGGGCCTCTGGGAGGGACAGACCGACGAGGATGAGCTTGGCATAAGCTACCGGCTCCTTGACGAGATTCTCTGGCGCCTCGTTGACCTTGGTATGCCGAAGGAGGGGATAGCGAAGGAGCTTGGGATAAGCGTTGAGCGGGTCGAGTACGTTGAGGGGCTAGTGAGAAAAAGCGAACACAAGAGGAGACTTTCTCTGGGTCCAAAATTTTGAAAGAATCACCCTCCTTTTTCCAAAAACCCAAAGTCAAGGGGCAGGGTGGTTATGGTGGCGTTTCTCGTACCGTCTGAGATCACCAGAGGGATGAAGCCGAACTCCGCCTCAACGTCCGACTGGGGCTCTCCCCTGACCCTCACCAAGAAGTCGATGCCGTCGGTTGAGTTGATGATCACGTTCGGGGTCTGAATGTTAACTGGACGGGGATAGATTCGTATTGTGTAGTTCCGCCCGTCGAAGGTCACCTTGGTGACGGTAAACTCTATGATGGAGAAGTTGTACTCCTTGTCACCGAGCTTTCTGACGTCGTAGTTGACGTAGTAATCGCGGATCACCGCGGGGTTCTTTTTGGTGACCTTCACCCTAAAGCCCACCACGCTTCCATCGGCGCAGTGGCAGGTGTAGATCCTGTTCTCGTCGGTTGGAGCCAGGACGAAAACGTTGTCTGATAGGTTGAAAGCCGTTATTCTCGAGCCGTTTTTCATCCTCACCAGAACAACGGGGAGTTCTTTGGTTAGGTCGATGCTGTGGTTCCCCCGGTTGCTGAGATAGTTCCTGTGAACTTCCAAAAACAGGCGGTACGCTTCCAGCACCGAGCTGTTGAAGCTTGTTGAATTGCCGGCCACTACCTCAAAGCTTAGGGGCTTCAGCTCTTTGCTCCCCCCGCTGCTGTCATGTATACAGCCGGCTGATAGTACGATTAGAAGTATTAGTGCAAAAACCCTTAGCTTCATAAAATCACCAACCCAAGTTAAAGTTGGATCTTTTTAAATTTTGCTGGTTGATCCCGATGCAAACCTTTATATACCCTCCCGCGAACCTGGCTTGGGACTCTTCTCGGAGTCTTTCGAGAGGGCCCTAAAGATTGAAAGTTGGTGTTAGATATGTATGGAGACAGATTTGGTGGATATGGACAGGAAGCCCCCGTAAAGGTCGGGGAGAGATACAGGGTTAAGATCGAGAGCCTCGGAAAGGGCGGTGACGGCATCGCCAAGGTAAAGGGGTTCGTTATCTTCGTCCCGAACACACAGGTCGGAGACGAGGTCGAGATCGTTATCAACTCCGTCAAGAGGAAGTTCGCCTTTGGCGAAGTCATCTGAACGGGTTGTGTTCCAGCTCACGAGTTCACGGCTTTACGCCCTTTTCTTCTTATCAGAACTTTTTTCAAGGAAGAACTTACAAAATCTTTGATGGTGGGTTCCATGAAGGTCACGGTTAGGTACTTTGCACGTTATCGTTCCATTGTTGGGAAGGGCGAGGAGGAAGTAGAGATTCCCGAAGGAGCAACCGTCATGGACCTGATAGGGGTTTTGAAGGAGCTCCATCCAGTTCTTAAAAACGAGGTCTTCGCCGAGGACGATGATCTCGCAGACGTCAACGTCTCAAGGAACGGCCGCTACGTCCGTTTCGACGAAACATTGAAAGAGAGGGACGTTGTGGCCCTCTTCCCGCCGGTCAGCGGAGGATAAAAAAGAAAAGGTCATTCCTTCCTCTTTTTCATCAGAAGGGGCAGGGCAGTTAAAGCGAGCAGCGATGCGGGGCCGCATATTCCCTTGTTTGAGGGGCCCTCTTTCTTCTGTGGGGAACCTGTCCCCTTCTCAGGAGTTTTTGTCCCCGGAGATGTTTTATTCCCTGAGGATGACGAGGTTGTGATTGAAGCATTCCGGAGGGCAGTCAGGTTAATGCCCCCGCACATCTCGGCTCCGTTCTCAACGATGCGGTATATCCCGTCCAGCTCCCCTGGCTTCACCCTGTTGTCCATTATAAAGCCCCATATCGTGTTGGTCAGATTGTTCTGAACCTCGCTTTCTACGTAATCAATGCAGGAGTAAGTTTTGTTCCAGTCCTTCAGCTGGAAATCATCCGGGGAGAAGAACGTGGGGTCGTAGCGCACGTGGATGTATCCCTTCGCAAAATCGAACGCCGAGATTATCAGATAGCTCGCGTTCAGCATCCTCC
>JALTBN010000043.1:0-1533 GCA_027075325.1 Thermococcus sp.
TGGCCTTCTCACCCATTATCTTCTCAATATCGGCCTTGCTGACCTTGACGTTCTCAACGAAATACTTGTAAGCCTCGGCGGTGACGCAGAATCCGGGCGGAACCGGGATTCCGGCGTTGGTCATTTCTCCGAGGTTTGCACCTTTCCCACCGACGAGGGGAACGTCGGTCTTCTTGAGTTCCTCAAACCACTTCACAAATCGGTATTCACTCATCTGAATCCCTCCTTTTTTAAAGTACTTACCGGTGGTGATATAA
Organism: Thermococcus sp.; assembly: GCA_027075325.1. Taxonomy (GTDB): domain Archaea; phylum Methanobacteriota_B; class Thermococci; order Thermococcales; family Thermococcaceae; genus Thermococcus. Next base: position 258 of record JALTBN010000043.1, read on the forward strand.
GCAAACCCTATTTAAAATTAACTGAAACGACCGGGAAAAGCTCTTTAAGGATGTTAGAGAACACGTAAGAATAAACAACGAAATATAAGGGCCAGGAGTGCTCCATTCAGTGCTCCTTTGTATTCAAAAGGCCTACTGGTAAAACTACGTTCTACAATGATCTTTAAAGTTGTCCAATGACGAGAAAAGTCCAAAGTGTTACGAGGGATCAAATTAAATTCACGGCCTGGGTAAGTTAAGAAGTGTTAATAAAAATTTCTCCATGTTGTATCACCCCCAGCGGCAACGGAAAATTTAATAACTCATATGATAGATACATCACTGCACAGACCTGCATGGAGGTGTCTTGAATTATGAACAAAAAAGCCCTTAGCCTCTTGGTTGTTTTTGTTATGGCATTGGCCATCGTTCCAGCGACTTCACTGCCTTCTGTGGCGGCCACAGGAACGAATAGTACTCACCTAAAGACTGTTCAGCAGACCCAGATAATGCCCGTTAACAAGCAGATTGACAAAATGCTAAGCGGAAACGAAAGAGAAGTGCGCGTAATCATAGCACCGGCCAGGGACAAGGCCATGAAAGTTTACAACGAAATCGCCAAAATCGGCAAGATAGACCCGATAAGCAAGCCCGAGTACCAGTTCATCGTTGCCACGATCCCGCGTGAGAACCTCGGGAAACTCAAGCATATCGATGGGATAATCGGAATCTGGAAGGACCAGGTCGTTAAACTCCCCAAGCCGGTAGAACCCGAAGCCGGCCTCTCACCGATCAACAAGCCGAAGGGCATGGCTCCCAACATGACTCCCGGCTGGTGGGACTTCGGCCAGTACATAACTCAGGCCTACAACGTCTGGCACGACTACGGCGACCTCGGTGACAACGTTACCGTCGCCGTCCTCGACACCGGTGTTGACGTCGGCCACCCGTTCCTCCAGACCACCCTCGACGGCAGGAGGAAGATAATCGACGTTTACGACGCCAGCGACGAGGGAATTGCACAGCTATTCTACATGACTAACACAACCCAGAATGGAGTTATTACCGTCAATATGACCGTTCCCGTATACTGGGGTGTTTATGCCCAGTATTACGGACACCCGACTTGGACAAACTACACCATGGGCACATACTACGTTGGCAACATAACCGGAAGCGAGTACTACCTCGGCCTCCTCCCGGAGAGGTACTTCGATCTCAACAACTTCAACGGAACTCCAAACGACCCGTATCACCTTGGCCTCTTCGGTGACCTCAGCGATGTCTACCCCGTCCT
>JALTBN010000043.1:1633-112324 GCA_027075325.1 Thermococcus sp.
CCATAGCGGCCGGAAACGACGGTCCGACCACCAACACGGTGGGCTCACCCGGCGACGCAGACCTCGTCATAACCGTAGGTGCATTCCGCTCAAGCTACCTCTGGAAGACTCTTGCTCCATACCTTTACGGTATTAATTCCCCGATTGAAGGAGTCGCAAACACAGTTACAGGCTTTTCAAGCAGGGGACCGAGAATGGATGGCCTTCTCGACCCGGACGTCATAGCCCCCGGTGAGATGATATTCTCAAGCCTGCCCCTCTACTACACCGTCCTAAACGACAACCCCTATGAGTACTACGGCATCTGGGACGGAACCAGTATGGCCACCCCGCACGTCAGCGGCGCGGTTGCCCTCCTGATAAGCTACGCCAAGGCCCACGGCCTGAACTACGACCCGCTCATGATAAGGCGCGCCCTTGAGATGGGTGCAATGCCTGTCGAGGAAGCCACCCCGGTAGATCAGGGCTTCGGTCTCATCCAGGTGGAGAACTCAATTAGAATCCTCCAGAACCTCAGCAGTGAACCAACCACATACATCTACGGAGGAACCACCTGGACTGGCTTCAAGAACGAACTCGGAGAAAAGAAGATACCTTTGAGCCCCGCCTATGTAGAATTCAACAGCTACTTCTACAACCTCGGTCTCCCCTACCTCTACCGCGGTGTCTACATCAGGAACGAGTTCCCGGAGAGCGTACCGCTCTACTTCTACCCGATGGGCTACTATCCAGGATACGGCCTTGACGACATCCCCGCCACCACATACCGGATAAGCGCCAGCGATAGCTGGATAATACCCATGGCCAGCGACGTGGTGGCCGGCAACGGAACGCTCGGTGCATTCTCGATCCAGATCGACTACTCCCAGCTACAGCCCGGACACATCTACGTCGGCTTCGTCTATATTGACAACCCAAGCACGAGCTACGTCGACGGTTTCATCCCGGTCATAGTTGACATGCCGATGAACCCGAACGGCGAGAGCCACGCCGCACTGAGCGACACGGCCCTTCCAGGCGTCGCCAAGCACTACTACTACCAGGTCGCTCCGGGTACCAAAGAACTCCGCGTTACCCTCCAGGTGCCGCTCGACGAGAACGGAACTCCGATGGGCAGGACGACCCTCATGATAGCCAAACCCGATGGAGAGGTCGCGGCTGCCTACGTACCACACTACTGGTTCGTTGGCCCAGGACTACCGGAGTACACCTGGGTGATCAAGGACCCCGAACCCGGCACATGGGAGATAACGGCCTACACCAGCACTTTCACCAAGCTGAGAACTAACTACAGCGAGTCCCACTACACTATAACTGTCAACTCGGTGTCAGTAACCCTGAGCCCCAAGATTGTAAGGGTTGACTCCAGCACTCCAGGAGTCCTCCACGCTCCAGTGCAGATAACCAACAAGAACTACGGAACCTTCGTGGCCCAGCTCTCGGGCATGGGAATGGGAAGACTGGACACTGCCAGGGCCATGGTCCGCAACGTCAGCCAGGACGACTGGGACGTCATTGGAGTTATCCCCGTCACCTCAAACGACTACTACCTCAGGGTGGGCATAACCCAGCCAGAGGATCCGAACGCTGACCTCGACCTCTACGTATTCTACTTCCCGACTTATGAAGATCTCGTGAACTTTACCAACTACGTGCTCTACACAGACCAGATTGGCCCGACCGCTTACGAGTCGTTTGAGAAGTTCATGCCCGCGCCTGGATACTACCTCATAGCGGTCTACGGCTATGACACCGTTGGTTACAACCCCATCCACTACGTGTTCTACTGGCAGATACTGGGGGACAACGGTGACGTAACTGCCGCACCAAGCAACATCGTCGTCCCGAACAACGACGCCAGGGCCGCCTACCTGAACATTAAGGTTCCGGATGATGGAACCTACCTCGGTGTTGTAAGCGTCAAGGATGCTGTAACGGGAGAGGTCCTCGATTACTCCCCGATAATAGTCCAGGTCGGTCTTCCGAAGATGGGCATCATAGCATACACTAAAGAGCCGATAACCATCGGACAGCCAGCCAAGATAGAGCTAATCGCCTACGATCCTGAGACCATGACGAGCATAACAAACGGAACCACGGAGTTCATAATAAACGGAAAGTCCTACTACACCGACAACGGTGTTCTTGAGTTCTACTACACCGCTAAGAGCCTTGGAGACAGGCTAATCGTCAAGGCAATCAACCCGTACTACCAAGACGCCGCGGCCGTCTTCACTATCCAGGAGCTCGACAAGAATGCCAAGTTCAGGTACTACGAGGAACTTTACACCAACGAAGCCGCAGAGTACCAGCAGCTTCTGAGCACAGCCCAGCAGGTTCTCCCGCCACGGTACTACACCATAGTCAGAATTGTCACCGGAAGGTATGACAGCATGGCCCACTACTACTACCTCAAAGCAGAGAACCTCGCGGGAACCAACATCGTCCTAGCCGAGCACTACATGAAGGTGGCGTATACCCTCGAGAAGAAAGCCAACTACATACTGCAGGTGTTCATAGAGAGGTTTGGAAGGGGCGAGTGAGCCCCCATCCACTTCCATTCTTTTTTAAGCTTTCAAAGTTCATCCCCTTTTGAGCTGCAATGCCCGATATATCCAATACCCATCAGAAGAGCCAAAACGACGGGGAAAATTGTATTCAAGGTTAAAAAGTATTAAAATTTGGGCACCTTCCGCTCAAACCGAAATTCTCACCCTCTGGGCAACGCCCCTCTCAACGAGCACCTTTGCAAGTTCACGGGGAAGGACAACGAGATCTCCGGCGGATATTGGACCGTACTCCTCAAGGCGAGGATCCAGGATCGATGGAAGGTCAACCGACACGATGTAGGCTTCCCTGATCGGTTCAACCTCGCTTGATAATGGCTCCCCTTCTGAAGGTGGCTCCTCCTGAACGACTTCTTCCGTTACCGGAACCTGTATTTGCATTCTCCCAAACTCCTCACGTTCCGCAAAGGCCTTGAGAACGAGAAACAGCTTTCTCTCCTCCTCAACTAGATCTCCGGGAGAGCCAGAGCCGGTGAACACCATGTCAACCAGTTTATGGAGCCTGAGCCGGATTATCTCCCTCATGAGGGCTCCGGCTATCTTAAGCTGTTCTAGGTAGAGCCCCTCTTCCAGCTCTTCACCGCGCTCTCTGGAGTTCTCAGCCCCAATTTTAAGGGCTTTCATCAGACTGTCAAAATCCTCATAGAAAGAGTCCTCAATCTGAGCGAGATCCTGGGCTGAGAGCTCCGCCTCAAGCATCTCCCGGAGTTTGATTATGTCCATTGCTTTCACCGTTCAAAGGCCTCTCAAAATCAAGGAAAAGAAAATACAATCAGTCCTCAACGCGGGGAGCCAGCAGGAACGTCAGCTTTCCTTCATCGCGTATGTAATAGTCCATCTGAAGGGGCATTTCGTTGCCAAAGCGAACGGTAACCTCGTCGGTCTTACCTATGCCCTTCACCATGTCGGCAAGATAGCTTATTCCATAGGCGCTCCTGGTCTCTTCCTGGACTTCCAAGTCAAGCAGGCCTTCATCCTCGAGGGTGAGCTTTATCTCAACCTCATTGGTCTCCCCCTCTGCCCTCATAGCGAACTCATTCTCCTTCGCCATGAACTTTATGGCATCGCTGACGAGAGAGGCGTCTTTTATGGCCTCCTTGAGAACCTCACCGAGGAGAACGACCTTGGCCGTGAAGGGAAGTTCCGGAAGGTCGAGTTCAAGCTCCTCTACGTCTATGAGCGGAAGCCGGAAGGTTCTCTTGGCGGTTCCCTCAAAGGTTATTTCAAGGAAACTCTCATCGCCCTTCCTGAGGATGAGTGTGTCCTTTCCTTTCCCGCGTTTGAGTATCTTCTTGAAGTGGTCCATGTTGACCCCGATGGTTTCCCCCTCTTCAACCTCATACTTTGAGAATATGCTCTGCGGGAGGTTGAGGTCTATTAGAACGACCCTGCTGGGGTCCATAGCGCGCATTCCTATACCCTCTTCGGTGACCTTGAACGCGGCCTCATCGATAAGGTTGCTGGCGGTGGCTATCAGGTCAGCAAACTCCTTGGCATCGTCAAAAACGATTTCAAACGCCATCTTCACCCCTCCTTATTGTCCCTCAGTACCTCAAGCATCAACCTAACCCTCTCTTTTCCCCGGAATAAATAAGCTTTTCCGTTGTCAACATCGGGAACCCTGCGGTAGGCTTCCTCAAGCTCCTTTAGTGCCTTCTCCACCAGCCGCAGGACAACTTCACGCTCCAGCTCGCTCACTCGTAGGCCCTCCAGACGTAACCACACTTGGTGCACTTGTAGAATATCGTGCTCGGCTCGTCTCCGGCCCTCGTCTGCATCTCCCACCAGTATGCGGTGTCGTTTCCACACTTGGGACACGTTACGTGGGCTATCGGAAGAGTCTTGACGTCCTTATCCACCACGACCACCTGCTCATCAGGCTTGTGCTCGACTTTCTGCTTGATGACGGTTTTCTCCTTGTCCTTCTCCTCATCAAAGGGTTCCTCATAACCACATACCCTACAGACCCACACCTTGCGCTTCCTGTCGGGGAGCATGAGGTTACCACACTTCGGGCAGAACTTCATCTTCCACACCTCCAGCCGGTGGTTGGGTATGTGGGAAGGGAATAAAAAGGTTTGTGAATAAATCAGTGTGGTGATGAGTATGCCGGGTGAAGTAGACGTTTTTGAGCTCGCGAGGAAGTACCACTCGGAGCTGAAGGTGGAGGAGCCAAGTCTCGCAACCCTTGCCGCCGAGCTTTTTGGCGACCTGGGGCTGAAGTTCAAGGAATTCCTTGAAAAGGAGGGCTACTCACTTACAGGGGCTAAATTCCTGGACTACGACAAAAGCCTTGTCCTAAGTGTCATGAAAGGCAAAGAAAGCTATGAGATAGTCCTGAGAAAGACCTGAGGCAAATTTTTAACCCCTGGTTTTGAACCTTTTGTGGTGATATGGAATGAAGAAAACGGTGGTTATCATAGGCGGTGGAGCGGCCGGAATGAGCGCGGCCTCCAGAGTTAAGAGGCTCAAGCCGGAGTGGGACGTCAAGGTTTTCGAGGCAACGGAATGGGTGAGCCACGCCCCCTGCGGCGTTCCCTACGTCGTCGAGGGAATAGCAGAGAAGGAAAAGCTCATGCACTACCCGCCGGAGGTCTTCATCAAGAAGCGCGGCATTGACCTGCACATGAGGGCGGAAGTTATCGAGGTCGAGCAGGGAAAGGTTCGCGTCAGGGAACCAGATGGAGAGAAGAGCTACGAGTGGGACTACCTCGTCTTCGCAAATGGGGCTTCGCCAAGGGTTCCTCCAATAGAGGGCATGGACCTGCCCGGAGTTTTCACCGCCGACTTGCCCCCCGATGCGGTTGCCATAAGGGGGTACCTGGAGAAAAACCCCGTTGAGAACGTCGTCATCATCGGTGGTGGCTACATAGGTGTCGAGATGGCAGAGGCCTTCGCGGCCCAGGGCAAGAACGTCACGCTGATAGAGAGGAACGAGAGGATCATGGCCAAGGCCTTCGACAAGGAAGTCACGGACGTCCTTGAAGAGGAAATGAGGAAGAGGCTGAACCTAAGGACGCAAGAGATAACTCTCCGCATCGAGGGCAGAGAGAGGGTTGAGAAAGTCATCACGGATGCCGGCGAGTACAAAGCGGACCTCGTCATCGTCGCGACCGGCATAAGGCCGAATGTTGAGCTTGCTAAGGAGATAAGCGTCAGGATAGGCGAGACTGGAGCTATATGGACGAACGAGAGGATGGAGACCAGCGTAGAGAACGTTTACGCCGCTGGGGATGTGGCTGAGACGAGGCACCTTATAACGGGAAGGCGCGTCTGGATTCCGCTGGCTCCAGTGGGAAACAAGATGGGCTACGTGGCCGGTAGCAACATAGCCGGGAAGGAGATCCACTTCCCCGGTGTTCTCGGAACGAGCGTCACCAAGTTCTTCGACGTGGAGATTGGAAAGACCGGTCTCACCGAGGCAGAGGCGATGAAAGAGGGCTACGACGTCAGGACGGCGTTCATAAAGGCCGGAACGAGGCCCCACTACTACCCCGGTTCGAGGCCGATATGGCTCAAGGGTGTAGTCGACAACGAGACGAACAGGCTCCTCGGCGTCCAGGCGGTCGGTGCCGAGATACTGTCGAGAATAGACACCGCCGCAGCAATGCTCATCGCTGGCTTCACCACGAAGGATGTCTTTTTCACGGACCTGGCCTACGCGCCGCCCTTCGCCCCGGTCTGGGACCCGCTCATAGTCCTCGCCAGGGTTCTGAAGTTCTGAAATCCCTTCTCTTCTGTTTTTCCTGAGTTTGGAAAAAACTTAATAAACGGCTTTTACGTCCAACGGCTAGGTGGTGCAGATGGCGGGTAAAGTTAAGAGGGAAAAGTGGAGCGAGAATTTCAGTGAATGGTACAACGAGCTTATTGAGACGGCCGGAATCCAGGATAAGCGCTACCCCGTCAAGGGTATGAATATCTGGCTGCCGTACGGGCTTAAAATCATGCGCAACATCGAGCGCTTCATCCACTCCGAGATGGAGAGAACCGGTCATGACGAGGTTCTCTTCCCCGCGCTCATTCCGGAGACCGAGTTCCAGAAGGAGGCAGAGCACATAAAGGGCTTCGAGGACGAAGTCTATTGGGTCACACACGCAGGTTTAGACCCGCTCGACGTCAGGCTCATCCTTCGCCCCACGAGCGAGACGGCAATGTACTCCATGTTCTCGCTCTGGATAAGGTCGCACGCCGACCTGCCCTTCAAGGTCTATCAGATAGTCAACACCTACCGCTACGAGACCAAGCACACGAGGCCGCTCATCCGCGTGAGGGAAATCAGCAGGTTCTTTGAGGCCCACACGGCCCACGACAGCTATGAGGACGCCGAGAGGCAGATAAAGGAGGACCTTGAGATATTCGACAGGCTCGCGAAGTTCCTCGCGATCCCCTACATTATATCAAAACGCCCGGACTGGGACAAGTTCCCTGGAGCTTACTACTCCCTCGGCGCCGAGGTCATGATGCCCGACGGCAGGACTCTCCAGATAGGCACGATGCACAACTACAGGCAGAACTTCGCGAGGGCCTACAACATCCAGTACGAGACGGAGGAAGGAGAGCACGAGTACGCCCACCAGACGACATTTGGAATGAGCGAGAGGCTTCTCGCGGCTGTTATGGCTATCCACGGCGACGACAACGGCCTCGTCCTGCCCCCAACGATAGCGCCGATACAGGTCGTTATCGTGCCGATTCCAAAGAAGGACGCAGAAGCAGACGTCTTCGCCTACGCGAGGGAGATAGCGGAGGAGCTGAGGAACGCCGGAATCCGCGTCCACGTCGATGAGAGGGACATAAGGCCCGGCAGAAAGTACTACGACTGGGAGCTGAAGGGAGTTCCACTGCGCATAGAGGTCGGCCCGAGGGACATTGAGGGCAGAAAAGCCGTCCTTGCCAGGCGCGACACCCTCACCAAGGAGGTCGTTGAAAGGGCAGAGATAGTCGAGGCCGTCAGAAAGACCTTCGACGCGATAATAGAGAACCTCTACAGCCGTGCGAGGGAGTTCCTTGAGGGCCACATCAAGCGCGTTGATACCATCGAGGAGGCCAGAGAGGTCTTCGAGGACAGGAGGGGGGTTGTCGAGATTCCCTGGTGCGGCGAGGAGGAGTGCGGCCTCAAGATGGAGGAAGAACTGGACGCCAAAATGCTCGGCATTCCCTACCCAGAGGAGAATGCCAAGGCACCGGAAGGGAAGAAGTGCCCGGTCTGCGGCAGGGAGGCGAAGTTCATAGCGAGGTTTGCAAGGACTTACTGATTTTCTTTTCCCAACAGTATACTTTTGGGTAATTTACTCCCGAGTAAATTACTCGCGGGTAAACTATGGTTCGGAGGGCGCTCCCATGATACTCGGAATTCACGACGGCCACGACGCTGGGGCGGTTCTCATCGATGGGGAGAAGATTTTCGCGGTGAACGAGGAGCGCTTAAACAGGATTAAGAAGTACCGCGGCTTCCCGGAGCTGAGTGTGAGAAAGGTTCTTGAAATGGCCAACGCCTCTCCTGAGGACGTTGAGGTAATAGCCGTTGCCGGAGTTTTCAGAAAGCTTTCCCGCCTTAAAGAGCTTGAGGCCAACCTCAAAGCCCTCTTTGGGAGAGACTTCAAGAGGAAGGTCCTCTTCGTCGAGCACCACCTCGCCCACTCCGCTTCCGCCTATTACACATCTGGCTGGCGTGACGCCCTCGCCGTAAGCATAGACGCGGCCGGTGATGGGTTGAGTTCGTCGGTTTACGTTGCGAGAGACGGCGAGATGGCCAGAATCGCCCAGAGCACCTATGTCGATTCCCTCGGCGACTTCTACGCCTCGATTACCGAGCTTTTAGGATTCAGGCCGATGCGCCACGAGGGCAAGGTTATGAGTTTAGCCGCCTATGGAAAGCCCACCTACGATTTGAGCACGATAATCGAGCTTAACGGCCTCAGCTTCGACAACCACCTCGGCGTCATCGGCGTCGAGGCCACTAATGAGCTAGCGGGACTGTTTGGATACCCCCTCTCAAGAGCCAAGGAAATAGCGAACCAGATGAAGCGCGGAAAGCTCGACGGTGAACTCCAGGAAAAAGCGATAGAGATAGCGGCCAGCGCGCAGGCCCACCTTGAGAAGCTGGTTGAGGAACTGGGCCTCAAATTGAAGGGCTACGGCCTCCCCGTGGCCTACGCAGGGGGAGTTGCCCAGAACGTCAAGGCCAACGTCGTTCTGAGGCACGTTCTCGGCGATGATAAGCTATGGATCTTCCCGGCCATGGACGATGGAGGTTTAGCATTCGGGGCGGCGATTTTCGTTAAGGCCCAGATAGAGAGGCTGGATGGAAGGTGGAGGCCCTTCAAGCTGGAGCACGTTTATCTGGGGCCTGCCTACGGGAGGGAAGAGGTGGAGGATTTCCTGAGAGCTGAAGGGGTCGAGTACGAGGAGGTGGACGTTCCCTCCTTCGTTGCGGATATCTTAGTAGAAGGAAAGCTGGTCGGCTTTTTCCAGGATAGAATGGAGTTCGGGCCGAGGGCCTTAGGAAACCGCTCCATTCTGGCAGACCCCAGAGAAGAGAGCGTGAAGGAGGGGCTCAATGTCGCACTGAAAAGAGACGTCTTCCAGCCGTTTGCACCGTCGATTCTCTGGGAAAAGGCCGGGGAATACTTGGAAGACCTTGAAGGCAGGCCTAACGAGTTCATGACGATGAGCTATGAAGCGAGCGAAAGCTTTAGAAGGGAAGCACCGGCTGTTGTTCACATCGACGGCACCACGAGGCCACAGGCCGTCAGAAGGGAGGTGAATCCCACGTATTATTCGATAATTAAAGAATTCGAGAAAAGAACGGGACTCGGCGCGGTGCTGAACACGAGCTTCAACATGCACGGCGAGCCAATAGTCTGCTCACCGAAAGACGCGCTGAGAACCTTTAGGGAGGCAGGGCTGGACGTGCTGATCGCTGGAGAATTCGCCGTCTTCGCCGGAGGGTGAAAGGCAGGTCTTAAACATTCTTTAATGCATATTTTCGTGCTTTAATGTTCGTCTTTTCGTTAAGGTAAGGTTATAAACATCGCCGAGAATGGAGAGCGGTGATGCTCATGGCGCTGAGCGACAGACTTGAGCTGGTTAACCCTTCTGAGATAAGGAAGCTCTTCGACCTTGCCCAGGGTATCGAGGGATTAATCTCACTCGGGATAGGCGAGCCTGATTTTGACACTCCAGAACACATCAAGGAGTACACAAAGGAGGCCCTCGATAAGGGAATGACCCACTACGGTCCCAACGCCGGCCTGCCAATGCTCCGCGAGGCGATAGCGAAGAAGCTCAGGGAGCAGAACGGCATTGATGCCGACCCGAAGACGGAAGTGATGATACTCACCGGTGCAAACCAGGCCTTTCTTATGGGTCTCGCAACGTTCCTGAAGGACGGTGAGGAAGTTCTCATTCCGAGCCCAATGTTCGTCAGTTACGCTCCGGCGGTTGTCCTCGCGGGCGGGGAGCCCGTTGAGGTACCTACCCACGAGGAGAACGAGTTCCGCCTTTCCGTTGACGATTTGGAGAAGCACGTCACCGAAAAAACGAGGGCGCTCATCATAAACACCCCCAACAACCCCACCGGTGCCGTTCTCACGAGGAAGGACGTTGAGGAGATAGCCGACTTCGCGGTAGAGCACGACCTCATAGTTTTCAGCGACGAGGTCTACGAGCACTTCGTCTACGACGGCGTTAAGAATCACAGCATAGCCTCGCTCGATGGCATGTTCGAGAGGACGATAACGGTGAACGGCTTCTCCAAGACCTTTGCCATGACGGGCTGGCGTCTCGGCTTCGTCGCTGCTCCTTCATGGGTGATAGAGAAGATGACCCGCTTCCAGATGTACAACTCCACCTGTCCGGTAACGTTCGTCCAATACGCGGCAGCTAAGGCACTGGAAGACCCCAGAAGCTGGGAGGCAGTTGAGGAGATGCGCAGAGAGTACGACAGGAGGAGGAACCTCGTCTGGAAGAGGCTTAACGAGATGGGCCTCCCGACGGTCAAGCCAAAGGGAGCCTTCTACATCTTCCCGCGCATTAAAGACACCGGCCTCACCGACCACCAGTTCAGTGAGCTGATGCTAAAGGAAGCCAAGGTTGCGGTCGTTCCGGGAAGCGCTTTCGGAAAGGCCGGCGAGGGCTACATCAGGATAAGCTACGCAACAGCCTACGAGAAGCTTGAGGAAGCCATGGACAGGATGGAGAAAATCCTAAGGGAAAGGAAGCTCGTTTGATTTAAACCTCTATTTTTCCTTCCATCAACTTCCTCGTAGTATCATCGAGCATGTCCATGAACTCTTTTTCGGTCTTGAAGGGCCTTTTGGATAGTATCTGGACCGATTTTTTCTTTCCCACTCCTGGAATGTACTGAAGCACCTTTGAGCTCTCCCTGTTCACATTAATCGGCACAGGAATTCCGGTTATGCTCCTGAAGCCGTGGTCGACTATGAGGACGTCGTAGAAGCGGTTTAGTGGAATCTCCTTTGGAATCCCGACGATGAGTGGATAACTGCCTATCTGCCTGCCATACGTGAGGCCGTTGTCAAAGACCTCAGCGCGGACGTCCCTCAGGACAGTCCCCACCGGAACCACCCTCTTCAGCATCGGTAAGTCGATCTCGTGCCTTATCTTGTACTTATAGTGCTGGATGAGCTTCTTGTGTTTTTCCGTCTTCACCCTCTCCCTCATGTGCCAGAGAGGCGTCCCCGGGAAGACAACAACCTGGCGGATGTTTATCCTCCTGACCATCAGCCCGTCATCGAGGAGCCTCCTTAGGAACTGGAAGGTGAGCTCGTAGCTCTTTTTGGTCTCACCGGGCAGGCCGAAGATGATGTTTATGCCCGGAAGGAGCCAGGGCATGCCGTTGGGGCCTCTCCTTCCACCGACCTCGTTGAGTATCCTAACGGCCTCGTAGGTCTCCTCGGCGGTGGCGTTGAGGTTGTTGAGCTTTGCCACCCTTGGATCGGCGCTCTCAAGACCAAAGGCCACAACGTTACCCGGCGTTCCGTACTTTACGATGGCCTTAGCTATTCTGATACCCTCCTCCGGATAGTTGGCTATGACAGCGGGATTCGCGTTGTCCACATGGAGAGTTTTAACGTCCGGAGCCACGGAGCGGATTCCACGGAAGAGCCTCTCTATTGCATCTGGATTTGGAATCGGAACCCTCCCGTTCGGCTTCGCCCTGTATGAGAAGATGCAGCTCTGCCTCCCAACGCGGAAGTGCCTCACGCCAAGGTCGTAGAGGGCCTTAACTTCAGCAACGACGTCCTCGACCGGCCTGTCCTCAACCCTGCGATAGCGGACGGGCTCGGTGCAGAATGAGCAGCCGCCTATGCCCATAGCCTTGGGACAGCCGCGCTGGGTTTCTATCTCCACTATGACGAAATCAGGATAATCCGGGAACTGCCTGACCACCTCAGCCCCAATAATTGCATAATTCCTTAATTCAGCATAAGTCCTGAAGCGGAATGGGCCGGCATCCTTTGGATTGGTCAGGTAGTCGAAGAGAAACGCCTCCAAGTCGCCGTAGACAACGTGGTCAAAAACACTCTGGGCCAGCTGGAGCTCCCTGCTCGTTATTTTGATGCCGCCCATGCTCGCGGAGCCCATGAAAGCGGGACCACCAAGGATTTTCTCCCCCTTAAACTGCTTTATGAATCTCGCCACCTCTTCAACGCTTCCCGGAACTGCGGAGAGGTACTTGCCGGGAGTGTGTAGGCCGCCGATGTACACTATCAGGTCGGCCTTCTCAAGAATCTCCCGCGTTTTTGGGAAGTTGGGGGTCTTGTTTTTGCTCTCTATCCCCTCCCCCCCAAGGAAAGCCGCCCGGAGGTCGTCTATCGTGAGGTAAAAGATGGACACATCCGGTCTGGCTTCCTTTACCGCCCCGTAAGCGTAGCGGGGGTAAATACCGAGGTAAGGTGGAACCCCTAGACCGGCCGGTTCATCCGTGTAACCGTCAACTATGGCAACTATCATGTTGAACGATGAATCGGAGAAATTTAAAAGAGTAGCGCAAACTTACCGGAGGAGATAGAGGAAAACTGCATATATGCCCAGGAGGAGAGAGCCCGTCTTTCTGCCCACCCTGTTGTTGTTTTTAAGTGAGACGGTGAGGATAAAAACGGAGAGAAGCGTCAATGGAAGGGCAACGTGAAACATCTTCCCAGAGACTTTAATGGGCCGTATAATGGCGGATACACCAATTACAAGAAGGATATCGATGATATCTGCCCCTATCATGTTCCCAACACTTATGTTGGGGAGCTTCTTCATAACGGAGGTCAGGGAGTTGGTGAGTTCCGGCAGGGAGGTTCCTATCGAAACAATCGTCAGTCCAATAACTGCCTGGGAGATTCCCGCAGCCTTCGCAAGCTCAACAGCACTGTTAACAACGAGTTCAGCGCCGGCTATGACAACTAGGCCGGTAATAAAGAGGATGGCCGTCTCTTTGGCGGCATTTCCGCGGCCCTCCGATTCCAGCTCCTCCAGGGACATGTGCCTTTTGTAGAGGTAGTAGAGGAAGAGAGCGTAGAGCACAACCAGCGTAATTCCGTCCAGCCTGCTTATAATGCCATCCCACATAAGGATGCCTAAGTAACCCGTGATTCCCAGGAGGAAGAGGGAGTTCTGCCATGCCACCTCATCCACATTGAGGGGCATTATCATGGAGGAGAGGCCCAGTATAAGGGCAACGTTGGCGAGGGCACTTCCGAGGGCGTTTCCGAGGGCTATGTCGCTGTTGCCATTGTAGGCAGAAATCGTTGATACAGTGAGCTCAGGTAGCGTGGTGGCAACGCTCGCGAGGACGAGGGCAATGAAGAACTCGCTTACTCCAAAGCTCTTCGCCACCGCCGTCGCGGCCTCAACGAAAAGGTCGCTTCCCTTTACCAGAAGCGCCAGCCCTACCACAAACACACCTGTTATAACGATTAGGGATTCCACCTCATTCCACCTCTCCTCTTTCCTCTCCCTCCCTCTCGCCGGAGGACTCCATCTTTATAACGTAGTCCGCGGCGTTCTGGAGTGCTGCGGAGAAGCCGGGGTCAACGCCTATAACGACGGTCTCCTTCCCCTGGCGCTTGGCCTCGATTATAATCGGAAGAAAGTCCGCGTCCCTCGATGCCAGGGCCAGGACCTCCACGTCAGAGTCGTGTATCATCTCCATGGCCTCGATGGCAACCCTGACATCGGTATCCCCCGCAACTATAACGGGCTCAAGCCCCTGATTCACCACTGCCTCTATGAGGCCCTGGGGAGCGTACTGGTTGAGAATAACCTTTGCAATGCGGACATTTCCAATCCTCCGCAGGGCTTCAACTATGTCCTCCAGCTTTATCCCAAATTCCTTGCGGAGGATGTTGGGACCATCAACTATGAGGCCAATCTTCTTGGAAGGAACTTCCTTTTCCTCCCCCTCCTTCTCGCTTCTCCTGAGTATCTTGAAGAGCTTCTCCTTCATTCTTCCTCACCGCCCAGGACTATGGCGTAGTCGGCCGCGTGTTTCAGCGCAGCAGAAAAACCGGGCTCCACTCCAATGACGACCGTCTCCTTGCCCTTCTCCTTTGCCTTCAGGATAACGGGCAGAAACTCCGCGTTCCTGGTGGCCACGGCTATGACATCGATGTGGGGGTTGTATATCTCCTTCATGGCCTCAACTGCCAGTTTTACGCCGGTTTCGCCAGACACTATGAGGGGCTCAAACCCCTGATTCGAAACGGCCTCTATGAGACCCTGTGGAGCGTACTGGTTGAGAATAACCTTAGCAACGCGTATGTCCCCTATTTCCGACAGGACGTCGACCAAATCCTCAAGGCGGATTCCGAACTCCTTCCTCAGGATGTTGGGACCATCTATTAGGAGGGCTATCTTCTTTCCCCGCGAAACCTTACGTTTCATCTGACCGATGATTCTCATCCCGTTCCGTGTCATCGATACTATCCTTTCCCATCCGCCTGCCATGGCTGTCACCGGTGTTAAAATGGTAACACTGGAAGTTGAGGGAGGGGCTTAAAAAATTTGGCCTCAACTCCTGAGCACGCGCTTGTAGTAGTACCAGAGCCCCCTGATGATGTCCCTGAGTTCTATCATCGTGAAGGTTTCACTCCGTCCAATGAGCTTCGCCGTCTCCTCCCAGCTGTGGGCCTGCAGAACCCGGTGGATAAGGATCTTCATCTGCCGCTCATCGAGGTAGGGCTTCATCCAGCCGTCGAGGAAGTAGAGCTTGACTATCGGCTTCACGGCATCAACAACCGTGTCATAGGTCAGGACCTTGCCTGTGAACGCGTCCAGCCTCTTCTTCTGGGCCTCAGTTAGATAAACGGGATAATCCACCGCCTCCCCGAAGGGGGTCTCGAAGAGCCAGCGCACTATTCCCGGCTCAACGTCCCTGTGGGTGTCGCAGAGCCACTCGGTTAACCTAATGCGAAACTCGTCGTTGGCCTGGCGTATGAGTTTCTTCGCCCTCTCGCTTATTGGCTTGAGGACTATCGCTGTAAACTCACCGCTGACGGGGTTTCTGGCCGGGCTTAGGTGAACGACCGCGAAGCCGTTTCTGACCCAGAAACGGGCCAGCTCCTCACTTGCCCCAAAACCCGAACCGATCCAGTCGAAGCCTTTCTCACGGGCTTCCTTCTCAAGGAGTTCGAGGGCTCTGCTTCCCAGCCCCATATCCATCGCGTCCGGATGGGTGGCTATCCTGACTATCCTGTACCCCTTAAGCCGGGCGAACTCCTTCATTATGTGATGCTTGACCATCATGTCCGGGATGATGTTCCCGCGCGGCTTGTAGCCCCTCAGCATCTTTTCCACAACTTTTTTAGGTATATCCCCCTCCCTAGCTATCTGAACGGCGGTTACTATCTTTCCGTTCTTAAGGCGGAGCACCCTCGCCTCGTGATGGGGTGCATCGGCTAAAAGCGCTACATCGCTCGGCCTGTTGCGGTAGTGGGCTAAGATGTAGATTCCAACGAAGTTCCTCAAATCCTCCCTGTCGTGCTCGAACCAGTCATCAAGGTCCGGCTCCTCAAAGTAGACCTCCCTGTTCCTTATGAGCTCGTAGTCCTCCTCCGTGAGCTCGACCGGCTCCGCATCGAGGAGGAGGACATCGAAAAGCCACTTCTCAATGGGGTCGTGGTCGGCGTAGCGGATGGGCTCGTCCATGTGAAGCTCCCTAAAGGCCCTCTTCTCGCGGGCCTTTTTGAGGAACTTGACGGAGAATCCCCTTCCGGCGCCCTCGTATCCGTGGATGGTTGAGGAGTAGACGACGCGCGGCTTGTTTAGATACCTGTGAAGGATTGGAACGTGAATTCCGGCCGCCTCGTCCACGATATAAAGGTCCGCATTTTTCCTGTAGCCATCCGCCGGACGGAAGTAGTTCATGGAGATTCTCCCGGCGCGTATCCCTGTTATGAGACCATTCTCCTCACGGAGCACTGGGGCCATACCAAGCCGCTCAAAGGCCCTCGCCGCAAAACGGAAGAGCGACTGGACGTTGTCAGGTTCGGGGGCAGTTATCACAACTTCCGTTCCTCCGCCCATTGCCATGGCCAGACCAACCGCGGCTATTCCCACGGAGACGCTCTTTCCACGGCCCCTGTCGGCCGTTAGAACCAGCATGCCCTCTTTCTCAACGAGGTCTTCGAAGGCCTTGAGAACCTCGACCTGCCCCTCTGTGAGGGCCATCTCATAGAGCTCGCGCGGGAAGAGGGTTTCCTCGGGGATCTCAACGCCTTTCCTGCCCTTTATCTTAGCCTGACTCTTGGCCCTCTTCGGCCCCTTCCGAACCTTTCCCGCTTCTGTTATTATGTATACTCCCTCATGCTCTGTGAACTTCCGTATGAGCCTCCTGTTGAAGCGCTTCTTCACGTCGTCTATCGTGTAAGGCGGCGTAACGAGGCTCTTGTGAAAGCCCGTCCACATGTCTTTCCACTTCTTGAAGGGATGCGCGAGGATGAATATCAGCCCGCCGCCCCTGACCGTCTCGATGATCCTGCCCAGGTCGTTTGGGGAATAATCATAGCTCATGTCCAGGATAAGAAGGTCGTAGGTCCTTCCGAGGATGTCGCGGGTGTGTTTGAAGGTTACAGCCTTCACCTCGGCGTTTCCGCCGGCGAGGACGTCGAAGTGCTTTCTGAAGGCCTCGTAGCGCTTTCTGCCAAAAGTCTCCTCACCCAAAGCATCGGTGGCGTAGAGAACCTCTATTGAATCCTCGCCTTCATCTCTCAGGCGCTTCTTCATCAGCCCGTCGAGAACATCACCAAGAACCCTCGCGGAAGCGCCCGCAAGAACCCCCGCTATTTCAGCCTTTCTCTCAGTGTCGCCCTCAATTACTATCATTCTCCGGTGAAACTTCTCAAGCGCCTGAGCGAGGGCAGTCTCAGTGAGCTTAAGAACCCCATCCTTAACCTTCTCGCTCTTGGCGTAATCTCTCACTTCCTTATCAAAGCGGACCTTAACGGTCACGGCCGCCACCTCCCGGATAAAAGGGAGAAGGGGGATTTAAAAAGATAGCTAGGAACAGGTTAGGTTAAGGGTGCTTTTCAGGGACTCAATCTCATTTTTCGTCAGCTTTTGGGAGAGAAAATCAACAACCTCACAGGAGGCATTGTGGTCATCTTTCCTTATGTGATCTACGGCCCCATCCCAGAAGTCGTCATAATCTGGATGGAGCTCAAGTAGGCCGCATTTCCCGGTTTGTCCAGAGTACGAATTTTCCCCTAGGCCAACGTGTTTTAGAACGTACACAAGACCCTCCACCGTCGGCAGGAACACGAGAAGGGCCAGCATTAGGGCGAGAATGAACCTCACCGGTCCGCTGGAGATTCTTACCTTCCCAACGAGGATCAGCCACAGGAAGATCGCCCCGATGATAACGAAGCTTACCAGGGGCGCTACAAGAATGTTCTTGAACTCCAGAATGAAGTTTTTCAGGGAAAGCAGGGTGCTCAATGGGGGAGAAGGCCTGAAGGCGACTTCCGTGATGTTATTTCTGCCGTAGTTCTGGAGGGCTTTGAAGGTGAAATACTCTATTTCCAGGGCCCAAAACCTTTCCTCAACCTCCTCAGTGCTCCCGTTGTTGAGAACGGCCCTTAAGTCCCCAACCAGACCGCTTAGTCTATTACCCGATGAGTTGAGATAAATCTCGTACAGCCAGTTGCGGTGTCCATACCTCCCCTCAACAAGGATCTCGGACACATCCCCATGGGTGCCTCTGTAGCCAATGGCCCGGTCTAAAATGTCATTCGGCGGCAGAAAGGAGACTGTTTCCAGATTATAAACTTCCAGGCTGTAATTGCAGGGGAGGGATTCAGCGTGTTCCCCCGCTTTATGGAAGGCCACCCACTGAATCAGGGATATCGTGAGCATGGCGAGGAGTATTCCTGCAAGAAGCTTGGCCACGGGCTTCATGGGCATAACTTCGAGAGAGTATTTATTTACTTTTCGGTTTGTTATGTTCCTGTGTAATCGACAATAGAATTCTATGAAGTGAGCCCAGTATTATCCAGACCCGACTTTATAACTTATATCGAAACGCTAAGCTTTTATACGAAAAAGATCGAATTGATTCGGTGATTCTAAATGGCGAAAGGTCTGACTGAGAAAGACCTCAGAAAATTCAAGCTCGTCGGGAACATCGACGCCTTCAAAAGAAGGCTCGTCTTCCAGGTGACGGAGATAAGCGTTGAGAAAGACGACTACTTCTCAAGGCTCTACCTCTACGACGGCAGAAAAGCCAAGCCTTTCACCTCTGGCAAAAAAGATGGAAATCCGCGCTTTTCGCCGGACGGGAAGCTCGTGGCCTTCACCTCCAAGCGCGACAAGGAGAGCAAGGAGGCCGAGCTCTACATCATCCCCACCGACGGGGGAGAGGCGAGGCTTTTAGCGAAGTTTAAGTACGGAATAGGGAACATCCGCTTCACGGAGGATGGAAAGGGCATAGCGGTCGTTACACCAATAGACGTTGAGAAGAAGCCCAAAGATGATGTCCACGTTATCATGGAGATTCCCTTCTGGTTCAACGGAATTGGCTGGGTCTACGGCAAGAGGAGCGTCGTTTATCTAGTTGATGTTGAAACCGGGAAGAAAAAACGCCTGACACCGAAGAACCTCGACGTAAGCCAGATCCGCTTCCACAATGGCAAGCTCTACTTCATCGCTCAAGAAGACCGCGAGAGAAAGCCGATGGTCAGCGACCTCTACGTCCTTGAGGGGAGGAGGGCAAAGCGCCTAACCCCCGGAAAGTGGGACATCTCCGATTTCATCCCACTCGATGATGGAACCTTCATCCTCAAGGCCAACACCCGCGAGCGCGGGATTCCTACCAATGCGCACATCTACCACTACAACCCAGAGACCGGCGAGATAAGGAAGCTCACCAAAGACCTCGACCGCTCGGCCTACAACTCCCTCAACTGCGACGTTAGGGGAAGCCAGAGGGCCGAGCTGGTCTTCAGGGATGGCTGGATCTACTACGTCGCCACGGACGGGCCGAGGGCGAACCTCTTCCGCGTGAACCTCGACGGAAAGATAGAGCGCGTTGTCGGTGGAGACAGGAGCGTCGAGAGCTTTGCAATCGGCGACTACATAGCCTTCACCGCCCAGGACGCCGTAACCCCGACGGAGCTCTACGCTCTGAGGGACGGGAAGGAGAAAAGACTAACCGACTTCAACGGCTGGATTGAGGAGTACACCCTCTCGAAGCCCGAGCACTTCAAGGTTAGGGCCAGCGATGGCGTTGAGATAGACGCGTGGGTCATGAAGCCCGTTGACTTTAAACCCGGAAAGAAGTATCCCGCGGTTCTGGGGATACACGGCGGGCCGAAGACGGCATACGGTTATTCCTTCATGCACGAGTTCCACGTTTTGACTGCCAAAGGCTTTGCGGTAATCTTCTCCAATCCCAGAGGAAGCGACGGCTACGGAGAGGAGTTCGCCGACATTAGAGAGCACTACGGCGAGAGGGACTACCAGGATCTGATGGAAGTCGTTGATGAGGCGGTTAAGCGCTTCGACTTCATTGATCCGGAGAGGATAGGAGTCACCGGCGGCTCCTACGGCGGATTCATGACGAACTGGATAGTCGGACACACCAAGCGCTTTAAGGCCGCGGTAACCCAGCGCTCCATCTCCAACTGGACGAGCTTCTTTGGAACGACGGACATCGGCTACTTCTTCGCCCCGGACCAGATAGGCGGCGACCCCTGGAGCAACACAGAGGGCTACTGGGAGAAGAGCCCGCTGAAGTACGCGCCGAACGTGGAGACGCCGCTCCTCATAATCCACTCGATGGAGGACTACCGCTGCTGGCTCGCTGAAGGCCTTCAGTTCTTCACCGCGCTGAGGTACCTCGGAAAGACGGTCGAGCTGGCACTCTTCCCGGGCGAGAACCACGACCTCAGCAGGGGCGGGAAGCCGAAGCACAGGGTTAAGAGATTGGAGCTGATAACAGGGTGGATGGAGAGGTGGCTTAAGGGTTAAACCTGCTAATCCTCTCCTCTATCTCTTTAATCCCCTTCTCTTTTTCTGCGCGGAACTTTCCAACGCATCTCCTCTGAGCCAGGTAGAGAAGCCCGAGAGTGAGGGGCAGGACGGATAGAACCGACGTGTCCGGTCTAAAGAGATAACCAACAACGAAGGCAAGGAGAACGTTGAGAACAAAAATGCCCTCCACTCTGAGAGTTTTTATTATCCAGTCGCCCAGGAAGGAGACCACGAAAACCGCAATCACCATCATCCAGATCCATGCATCTTCTCCAACTAACCTTTGAGGATACATTGTCAAAATCCACGGGAACCACCCTAAGCCAGAGCAGAAGGTCAGCTTCAGCCGTTTCAGCTCGCGGAGTGGCTTTTTGTGGGCGACCATTTCCACAGAGTACGAGTGCACGCCCGATAGGTAAAAGAGCAGCATCGCCAGAATAGCGCCTATTCCCCAGCCAACGGCCATATCTCCCTTAAAGTGTTCTCCAGAGCCGAGGAAGTGGAAGAGAAGGCCCGAGATGATGTCGTAGCTCATTATGATAAAGAAACCCGTGATTGAAACTGCGGAGGCTATGACAAACAACTTTAGCTCAATCCCCCTCCTTCCGAGGACGTATAAAGCCACCCCAATGCCTCCGATAAACACAAGAATAAGCAGTGCCATCAGAAAAACGTTTTCCAGGTACTTCCTGATTATGGCCCCAAGTCTTGGCCTCCCGTTGACGAAAATTCTCACAGCTATGTTCTCGCTACTGCCGTTTTCGTGGAGCACCGTGAAGGTGAAGACGTTTTCCTTTCCCAAAAACATCCACTCCAAGTCTCCCATGAATGGGCCCTCATACTCGTAGGTTATTCTGGAGAGCGCATCCGGGAGGGGTAGCTTTAGCGCCGCGGGAGACGTGAACCAAAATGGTTTACCAGGCCATGCAAATCTTGATTCGTCGTTCTGTTCCACATAGATAGTAACCTCATCTGGTTTGAGCTTGACCCCATTAACTGAGCTGACGTAGGCTGCAACTCTTTCCCTTTGGCTGGAGTTTATGGTGCAGACCAGGTATCCATTATCTACGTTCGTCCTCTGCGGGCAGTCTATCGTTGCACCGCTGGCGATAGGAGCCAATAAAAGGAGCATGAAAAAGATGAGCAAGAGCTTCTTCATTCACTCTCCTCCAGCTTTCTCTGCTTTATCACCCTGTCGAACCTTTCTAAAAGTTCTTTAACCTCAGGACTTCTCTGGAACACGGATAACTCCTCAATACTCGGAGCGCTCTCGATTTTAGAAACAACAAGGTAGGGATGCAGAAAGGCCATTGCCAGAAAAATCGCGCCGAAGACAACGTCGGGGTTGAGGAAAAGGACTAAGACAGATGCCGCGACCAGCGACACCGGAAGGGCGAGTTTTCTCATCAACTCGTTGATCCTCGGCTCCTTGTTAATGAGGAAGAGGAAGAAAAAGAACAGCACTCCAAAGGGCATCAGCTTGAAATTCAGCGGCCAGCCTCCAAGCGGCACGATGGCCAGAGGCACCCATTCCATCCCCGTTAGAGGAGCCTCTCTGATGATGTAGGGATGTCCGCTTCTCTCGGCGTTCCTCACGAACAGAAGCCACTCAAGCGTTAAAAAGACGAGAACCACTGTCAGGATGTAGAGACTTATGTCGTTCACGATGCGCAGTGGCGTGGCCAGAAAATAAAACAGCCAGGGGATCACGAACAGCTCACCTCCGCGGAAAAGAAAGGCCCCTGTCACTGCGAACCCGGCCCTGGATGGCTGAGGGGGCCTTGGTCTACCATCTCGGGGAGTTTCCAGCGATCTTCTCTCGGTTTCTAATCTCACAGGTTTTGAGACGAACCAGAATATGAGAAAAACACCGGTTAGGATTATCAGTGCGAAGAAAACTTCAGGCAAAATCCCGTTCTCCCAGGGATATGGAACCCTGCCAGAGATGTAAACCGTTACGTCCTGCTCTTCGGTCTTTCCGTTTCCATTGAGTATTTCAAACGTCAGAACGTTTTCCTTGTTATAAAGGACCCAGTAATGGTTCGATCCGAGCCGGATCTTCCCGGCAAACTCCCTCATTGTGCTTTTGAGGTCCACTGTGAAGTTGAAAGGAACTATTAAGTAGGCTCCTCCCGGATTGGTCGTTATGGTTTGGTTCCATCCGATGAGATGTCCGGTTGCCTCGATGTTGGAAGAAGCTACAGCGACACCATTTAAGGACTCTAAGTAGAGTCTAACACTCTCGTTCCCCGTTCCAACGAGAGTACACTTCAACTTGAGACCAGGAGCGGACACATGATTATCGCAAGTGATCGTCGCCCCAGCAACGGCCGGGGCAATCAGGAGCATTATCAGGATTACCGCAATTGCCGTCCTCATTTAAACTCCCAGACAGTCGCAACATAAAACTTTTTAAAGTTATCTCCAACATACAGCACCATGAAAAAAACAGCGACCGCCGGAATCGTTCTCCTACTGCTCCTGTTCAGTTTGAGGAGTGTTAGTGCGAGCGATATGGGAAGGCACGACAATATTACCGTTGCATGTTCCCAGGTAAAGCTCGTGGGCACCTGGGATGAGTTCACGGGATTTTACACTAAGATTGGGGGCAACTGCAGTGCCTTTCTCGTGAACCCTTTCAACGTGAGCGCAAGGTACAATCATACCGAGTGGTTTGATCTGGACGGTTACCCCCGGGACTACTCCCACGTTGACGTAGGTTATCCACTGTTTGACTTCCCAAGGGTATGGGTTAAGCCCGGGGAGATCCTTAGAGGAAACGTCTCAATTCAAGGCTGGATTTTTGGGATTGAAGGCCTGTTTGAAGTGCTTCGTGCCGGCAACATTAGGCTAACCGGTGTGGGAAGCTTAGCTATGATAACCAAGGAAGAAAATAGTGCCACCCCCGTCTTTGTAGATTTCAGGCTTGGGCTAAACCCCAAGGTTGCAGTGGACTGGAAAACCGTCGTTCCAGTAACCTCTGTGCTCCTCTTTCCCTTTGTGTGGTTCGTTGCTGGAATTTTATTCTCACTTCTAAACAGGAAGAGGGAGGACAGAGCCTGGGGATGGGGGCTTTTCACATCGTACAGCATGATGTGGGCCGTTCTCGGCAAGATAATAACCGCTCCGAGTCCAAGAACCCAGCTCATTGCCGCCGCTTCCCTAGAGTCGCTTATCCTGGCACTGTGGGTTTCCATAGCAAACAGGACGACACCCGAAAAATCAGGGAATATAACAAGGTTCATGGGGAACGCCGTCCTGCTCTTCCTTGGGCTGTCGATTTTGATGGCGTTCGTTGGGGGTTATCTCGAAGGAAGCTCGGATGTAACGGGAGGGGTACTCTTTCTGGTTGCTATCTTCGTGATGTTGTCATATTATGCTACTGATAAAGCGATTAGGGAAGAGGAAGTAAAGGGGAAGATCCCAAGAATATACACCCCTCCTCTGGGTATTGCGCTGTTCTTTTTCGCCTACCCTGTGGCAGTCGTTTTCTGGTTGATTGGATGGAGCACCGGTCTGGAAGTGCTTCTGGCTATTACAGTACTGTTCTTTACAATCGGCCTGTGGCTCGTGAGAAAAGCGGAAAACGGTGAGGGAATGAAGCCTCAAAGCGTGTAATCTAAAACCTTCCCCGCTTCCTCGATGTGCTCGGGATAGACGTTCTTGATCTCCGGATGGAGAGCCTTGATGACCCTTCCGACGAGCACGAAGAGGGTTCCAGTTATTGTTGGAAGCTCGTTGACTACCTCCTCCTCAAGCGGAATGTCGCCGGGTATCTTCTTGAGGACGTACTTCCTGATGGGCTCCATCCCAACCTTCTCGTCCTCTATGACCGCCCTGAAGAGGTTCATGCTGTTCTTGAAGCCCTTGGTTATGGGTATGTGCCTGAGCTTTATTGTTTCGGAGCGCTCGGCCTTGGCGTTCTCGTAGGCGACCTCAAAGAGGTCTGCGAGCTTCTTCTCGACTATCTCCATCATCTCCTCGGCGCGCGGCTTGATGACCGCGAGTTCGCACGTCCTCTCAAGGATCTTCCGGAGCTGTGGGTAGGGTATCACCATCTCCGCCATGTTATCACCTCCCTGTCTCGTTTTCCCATGCCAATTTAGTAACTTTAGGTATTTAAAATTTTCGGCGCAACACTTAAGTTTCACGGCGCGCAGATTCACCGGGTGAGGGTATGAGATTGATCAGAGTCACCGCACTCATTGCTCTCATGGGGATAATCATAGGGGCATCCTGGGCTCATGGCCTAATCGTATCCGAGTATGGAGTCCATTTATACGGCACCGAGAAGTCCGACTCCTTCTCCGCGGTTGCAGCGGCCCCAAACGGGGATGTGATCCTCGGGGGCCAGAGTTCGTACCTAGGAGTTCCCCTTCCCTGGCTGGTGAGAGTTGACAGGTACTGCAACATCATCTGGTCCAAGGTCTACAAGTTCAACGGGACCGTAACCAGAGGAAAGATAAGAGCCCTCGTGGTGGATAAGGAAGGCAGCATAATCGCAGGGGGAACGATCGAAGATGCACATGGTCAGGAGCTCATAGTGATGAAGCTCGACGGGAATGGTACCGTACAGTGGTCGTACGGGTACAGAGTGGGTGAGATGGGTATACTCGGGAGTATAGGGGAAGACGACAACGGGAACGTTCTGGTAACCGGTTTCAGCCCGAGTACAGGTGGGATAATCCTCCTCAGGCTGAACCCATACGGCAACGTTATCTGGTCAAAGAAGCTGAGCTGCGGGCCCACGGGGATTTTCCACGCAGCAAAAGTCAGCCCCAACGGAGAAATCCTTCTCGCATACGTGAACGGGAGCGACCTGGTCCTAACGAGGCTGAAGAGCAGCGGCTCGGTTTCATGGGCAAGGGTGTACCGGGGTGCTCTGTTCGGGGACGTGAGCGGGATTGAGGGCAGCAAAGGCGGACTCATCGTAACGGGTTCTACTATTGACGGGGACGTTTGGGTGATGGAAACCGACCTCAATGGAAACCTGAAGTGGGCCAGGATTTACTCGACGCCCAACAACGATGAATCCATTGGTGTGGTCGAATCAAGCAAAGGCATCTTCATCGTCGCATCATCGTACAACTCCACAAGAGCAGGAACGTGGGTCTTTGAAACTGATGCCCGCGGTGAAGTCTCCCGGAGCGCCATTTACGGCTGGGGAACTCCCTCCAGCGTCACCGGTGATTACGGGAAGCTTCTAATCGCGGGAACCACCACAGAATTCCACAGTTTCAGGGAGAGCGACGGCATGCTCATGAGCCTCCCCCTGAACGGAGCTATCATAGATGGAGGAAAACCAAACGAACCGGCAGTTTTTAACCCGGTGAATAAAATCAAAGTCGATAGCACTGCTCTCTCCACAGAATTCACACCCGTAAACACCACCAGCCTGAACCCCCTGCCAGAGAAAGTCTGCCTGACAGTTCCGGTTGTCCTCAGAATTTATCCTCCACTCTCAAAGGGCTCTCCAGGAAGGGTGTACGTCGACGGGAGCTACGCAAGTCCAGCATTTAACGAAACACACCTCTCTCTGTGCCCAGGGAAGCACGAACTCGTGGTAAAGAGGAGCGGCTACTTTGACTACGTAAGCACCCTAAACGTGGTGGCTGGCTGGGAAAACGTGCTCATGATACAGCTCTCCAAAAAGCCGGAGGAGAATGGGGAGCTCCTCATAGACTCGACCCCTGAGGGTGCAGCCGTATACATAAACGGGACATTGATGGGCCTCACACCCCTCAACATCACCCTCACCAGAGGGAAGTACTCGATCAGGATAACAAAGGAAGGCTACATGGGATACTCAACCGAAGTGTATCTCCCCAGAAACGGAAGCATCGAAATCAACGCCCGGCTCCAGCAAATCGAAGCAAAAACGAACTCGACCACAACAACTGCGAGCACAACGGAGTCAGTCTCCCACACAACAAAATCCAGCACGTCTGCACCCGCAACAACTGAAACGGGGAGCCCATCGACGAGCACATCCCGGAAGGGAGGTGGTGGAATCTGCGGACCAGCACTCATCGCGGCCTTAGCACTGCTCCCCCTGCTGTGGAGGCACCGGCCGTAGAAACTCTTTTAACGGAGGGAGTTTAGGTATCCCAGACGTAAAAGGGCGCAAGGTGATTGGGTTGTGTGGAATAATCGGATACATTGGGGACAGAAAAGCGTGCGACGTTATAGTAAAGGGCCTTAAACGGCTCGAATACAGGGGTTACGATTCTGCCGGAATCGTCACGGGAGATGGGAAGAAGCTGGAAATCAGAAAGGGCGCTGGAAGGATGGATGAACTCACCAGGAAGCTCGGTTTCCTTGAGATGAAGGGGAACAGGGGTGTCGGCCACACCCGCTGGGCCACCCACGGCGTTCCAAACGACATCAACGCCCACCCACAGACTGACTGCACGGGGAAAATTGTTCTCGTCCACAACGGCATCATAGAAAACTTCGCCGGGCTTAAGGAGGAGCTCATCAAAAGGGGCCACACCTTCAAAAGTGACACTGACACGGAGGTTATAGCCCACCTCATCGAGGAGGAGCTCAAATCTTCCAAGAACTTTGAGGAGGCCCTGAGAAAAGCCCTCAAAAAGCTTAAGGGGTCCTTCGCCCTGGCAATAATTTACGCGGACGAGCCGGACAGGCTGTACGTCGTCAGAAACGAGAGCCCGCTGGTCCTTGGAATTGGCAACGGGGAGATGTTCGCCGCAAGCGACGTGCCGGCGTTTCTGGAATATACCAGCAGGGCTGTCTTTCTGGACGATGGAGAGTATGCAATCCTGACCAGGGACTCTTACGTTGTAAAAAGACTTGATACTGGCGAAGCCCTCGAAAAACCCGTCCATGAGATAGGATGGACCCTGGAGATGGCAGAGAAAGCAGGCTATCCCCACTTCATGCTCAAGGAGATTTACGAACAGCCGAGGGCCATCAGGGACGCCATTCACGGTAACAGGGAGATCATACGAACAGTTGCGGAGGAGATAGCGGACTACGATAGGATAATCTTTGTCGCGATGGGAACCTCGTACCACGCGGCCCTCGCCGGGAAGTACCTTCTCCAGCGTCTGGCAAGGAAGGTCCCAATAGTTGAGGAGGCGAGCGAGTTCAGGTACGAGTTCAAGGATTTGATTGACGACAGAACCCTCATAATAGCAATCACCCAGAGCGGGGAAACCGCCGACACACTGGCGGCCATGAAGCTGGCGAAGAGCAGGGGCGCCAAAGTTCTCGCCATCGTCAACGTTGTTGGCAGCATGGCAACGAGGATAGCAGACCTGACACTCTACACCCACGCAGGCCCTGAAATCGGTGTCGCCGCAACGAAGACGTACACGACCCAGCTCACAGTCCTCACGATGCTCGCAATAGAACTTGCAAAGGTCCTAAAAACGGCTGACGATGGTTACCTGAAAAAACTCGAAGACCAGCTCTCAAAGGTCCCTGAGACAGTGGAGCGGGCTTTGAAACACGATGAGTCCCTGGGAGAGCTCGCCGAGGCCCTAAAGGACAGGAAAGACTTCTTCTACATCGGAAGGGGGATAGGAGTTCCAACGGCCCTTGAAGGGGCCCTCAAGCTTAAGGAGATAAGCTACATCCATGCGGAGGGCCTCAGCGCGGGGGAGCTCAAGCACGGCCCGCTGGCCCTTCTGGAAGAAGGCGTCCCCGTTGTGGCAATAAACCCAACCGGAAGGGTCTTCGATAAGATGGTGAGCAACATTGAGGAGGCCAGGGCAAGGGGTGCGATGATAGTTTCCCTCTCTGACAGGGGGGAGATGCGGGAGGTGTCTGACGTCCTAATCGAGATGCCGGAGGTTGACGAACTCCTCAGCCCTGTAGTTTACGTTGTCCCGCTCCAGCTCCTCGCGTATCATATGGCCGTGTTGAGGGGCAACGACCCCGACAAGCCGAGGAACCTGGCTAAATCCGTTACCGTTGAATGAAGGGGGTATGGATTATGGTCAAGACGGATGTCAAGAAAAAGCGAAAAAAGGAAAAGTTTGAGAAGAAAAAGACCCACCAGGAGTCAGAGAGCATAAAGAAGCTTGCAGGGTGGTATCCAAAGCTGAAGACCTACGGGCTGGCACTCATAGTCCTTATTGCAGCCTACTATGGCTACCTGATGAGAGCCAAGAGCGCTAGGCTCAAATACTTCATCGATCCTGATACGTTCTTCCACTACGAGATGTTCAGGCAGGCCGTCCACCACGGCGTCCCAAGCTATTTCCAGTTTGCGGACCCGCCTACAGGAATTAAAGTCGGAGGAAACGCTGGAATCTACGTAATCCCGGCCAAAGTTTACAACCTGATATTCAGCCACCTCGGCTATTCAGAGCTCCACTTCTTCAAGATATGGACACCCCTGGTCGCCGCCATAACCATCATCGGAATCTACCTCCTGGGAAGGAAGCTTCACTCGGAGTGGACCGGCTTTTGGGCCGCGCTGTTCCTGGCGTTCTCCTACGCCAACTACACGAAGACATATTCCGGAAACGCAAGGGGTGAGGCACCGTTCCTGATGTTCTTCGTCTTCGCCATACTCTCAATGGCTTACTACCTCGATACCAAGGTGGACTATAGAAACCTCTTCAAGGAAAAGAACGGGCTCCTGAAGGTCACATGGGGCATCCTTTTCGTCGCCTTCAGCTGGCTCTTCATGATAAGCTGGGGTGGAAGCCAGTTCGGTATCGGTGTCCTCCTGCTCTTCATGGCCCTGCACTCGATAGTTCTCTTCACCTTCGGAAAGATAAAAGAGCTCAGGCGCTTTACGATTGAGTTTTACTCCGCGATGCTGCTCGTCCTCCTGGGAGGCCTCTACCTGGCGAACGTTCCCCTCATAAGCTACAAAAACTTCCTGGTGTTCTCCCTTGAAGTCTACGCGGCAATCCTTGTTCTCAATCTGGTGATGCTCTTCGGCGGCAGGATGGGCCTCAACTACTCGGACAAGACCCACAGGCTCGGCACAGTTACGGGCATCGGCATTTTGGGCTTCCTGGGCGCGTACCTTTACTACGGCCCGGATCTGAAGAAGTTCATGGGAGGGGCATACCAGTCCAACCCGCTCTACCAGACCGTTGCCGAGCTCGCCAAGACCCACTGGGCGGACGTTAAGAACGCCTTCAGCATCCACTACGTCCGCGGTGTTGGACAGGACGGAAGCCTCTACATCCTATCCCTCATCGGGTTCAGCATACTGCTCCTCAGGATGTTCTGGAAGTATTACAAGGGAGACGCGACCGGCTATAAGGAGATGTTCCTGGCTGTGTACTACGGCGCCGCTACGTACCTCCTCTGGAGCGCGGTCAGGTTCAGCTTCCAGGCATCAGGTGCTGTTATACTCCTGGCGGGTCTCTTCCTTGGGGAACTCATCGTTATCATTGAGAGAATGAAGGACAGCGCCGGAACGAAGGCCCTCTACGCACTGGTGATAATCCTCCTCTTCCTGCCGCTACCGTTCATAGGCGCCAGGGACGTCAGCACACTCGCAAACGCCCAGGCCAAGAGCGAGGCCGTCCCCTCCAGCTGGCAGAACACCCTCCTGTGGATGAGGAACAGCACGAACCCGCTCGACAGCGCTACCAGCTGGTGGGACTACGGCTACTGGATTGAGTCGAGCCTGCTCAGCCACCGCAGGAGCTCCACCGACGGCGGACACGCTTACGACAGGAGGTATATACTTGCAAAGTTCTTCTCGCACAGCGGGAACGCTGGAGAGGTAGATTTTGAAGCTTGGGAGCTCAACTATCTCCTCGCCTGGCAGAGCGATATATTCAAGTTCAACGCCATAAGCTACCTCGGCGGAGCCATCACGTACGGCGAATACCACGGAACTTCCATGTTCATGCTCGTTGGCTCTCAGTACGGCTCAAGGATAGGATTCGACAACAAAACGAAGACGTACTACGTTCAGGTCATGTACTCGGCCACTCAGGCAAGGAACTACATCCCGGAGATGGTGGTTAACCTGCAGAACAACGGCGTCTTAAACCAGAGGAACCACAACCTGCCCGGTGCCCAGCTCATACCCTACGTTCTCTACGTCTACCCTGGAGGGTGGGGGATAATGGCGTACGATAAGATAGCCTTCAGCAACTTCGTGCAGCTTGCCTTCGGGGTCACCAACCCGGAGGACATAACGGACTCCCTCAAGCTCCGGGCCAACTTCAGGCTCGTTAAATCGACCGGAGACCTCAACACATACAAGTTTACTCCCTTCGGAGTTTACAGGATGGACGTACTGGTCAACGGGACGGCCTCAAACGACACCTGGATCCCGATATACACATCCTTCATGGGCAAGGGCAGACTCGAACTCCGGGAGGGGAACACCACCGTTCCGCTGCTCGGCAACCACACCTTCAAGCTCTACGTATCGGCCTTCGGAAGGGACGTTAAGAACGCCACGCTGCTGTTCGAGGCCTACAGGAACGGAACCCTCGTGAGTAAGGAAATCCTCGCCAGGAACCTCTACATAAACCACCTGAACGAGACCCCTATCACAGTCAGCATCGACGTTCCAAACGCCACCAGCTATAGAATGGTGCTCATCCAGGAGGGACCCGTTGGAGTTCTCGACGGCCCGGTTAAGGTCAACGGAAGGGAGGTCAACCCGAGCTTCCCGATTGCACCTGGGAAGAGCGGGGACCTGAGCCTAACAGCTGCCTTCAGGAAGGATTACAACAACGTCAACCTCACCCTCCGCGAGAGCATCGTCTATTACGTTACACCCAACGGGAGGGACATCTACAGCGACAAGTTCTACCTCGAACCCCATCAGGACATCATAGGGTACATCCCCGTTAAGAGCCTGAGCGTCAAGGCCGGCGACAATGAGATAACGGCCCACGTCAGCGTCCCAGCGGATGCATTCACCAAGTTCATCGACGAGCTCAAACAGAAGTACGGCAACAACGTGGTGATATACAGAACGAGGGTTGAGCCCATCTTCCTGACCCAGAAGGAGTACGTGATCTGGGAGGGAAGCTGAGAGCTTCCTACCTATTTTTAACATCTTTTTAGGCCAAATATACCTGACCCAATTTCGGCGGTTTTGAAATCTCACCCAACTTTGACCCCCCTAACGGCCACAAACGCGGCCAGGCTCTTACACCTGGCAGAACACTTTTCATCCACCTTCTCCGCAATCCCCATGAACGGCCAGAAGGACGGGAAGAATATAACGCCGGCGCTTTCGACCTCCTGGAACCCCGCATGCATGAGAAGTTCCTCAAGCTCGGCTGGAGTATAGAAACGGGCGTAGCGGTAGGCCGTCTCAACGAAAAGGCTCTTGAGCCTCTTGAAAAGAAACCATGCGCTCCTCCCGTTCATCGTCCCTATCAGAACCTCCCCTCCTGGCCTAAGAACGCGGTGGATTTCCTTCACGACCCGCTCTGGCTCGTGGATGAACTCGAACATGGTAACGCTGAGGACGAGGTCAAAACTCCCGTCTGGAAAGGGAAGGGAATATGCATCGCCCCTGATGCAGTTCAACCCTTTACTCCTGGCCACCCTTATCATTTCCTCGCTCGCATCCAGGCCAGTAACATTAAAGCCCCTCTTCTTCAGCTCAAGTGTGTAGTTCCCGGTGCCGCAGCCGAGGTCGAGGGCCCTTCCGGACTTCGTCCGGAGCATGGAGAACACAAGCCGTTTCTCTGTCCTGTCAACGTACCGGCCGGTTTTTGTCAGGTACCATGAGTCATAGCGACCGGCTATTCTGTCGAAGTACTCCGCCATTCAGACCCTCACCTTCCCCTCTATTGTCAGGGGCTTATCAACTCTGTCGTCTATCTTAAGGCTTATGACGACTCTTTTGGCTCCCGCCCGGAGGATGGCCTCATGGCAGACCCGGACGAGATCGAGTATCTCCTCAACGGAACCTTCCACAACGGTTCCCATCGGGCAGACCTGGTATTTGAGACCGCTCTCCTTTATTACACCTATCACCGGCTCAAGGTACTTCCCAACGCTCGGGCTCTCCGTTCCCAATGGAAAGAGGCAGAGTTCTGCAACGGCCATACCATCACCTCACTCATGCTCCTTCCTCTTCTCCTCGCGGGCATGAATATAGTCGAGCAGGGGCTGAATCCTCTTCCAGACCTCCGAGATGGGCCCATCCCCGTCAACCCGGACGTAGATGCCTTTGGCCCGGTAGAACTTTATGATGGGCTCCATGTTCCTGATGTAGATGTGGTAGCGCTTCCTGACGACCTCCTCCCTGTCGTCGGCCCTCTGAATGAGCTTTGAGCCGCAGACGTCACAGATTCCCGGGACTTTTGGGGGATTGTACTTAACGTGGTAGACGGCACCGCAGTTCGGGCATATCCTCCTCCCGGATATCCTCTCGACGCTGGTCTCTTCGTCAATGAAAATCTCAAGGGCCAGGTCAAGTCTGATGCCGTGGTCGAAGAGGTAGTTCTCAAGGGTTATCACCTGTTCAGGAGTTCGGGGGTAGCCATCCAGGATGAAGTTCTCCCTCTGACGCCGGAGCTTTGAGATTATGAGGGTGTTGACTATTGTGTCGGGGATGAGGTCACCCCTCTTCAAGTAGGAGTCCATCTCAATGCCGAGGGAGCTCCCATTCTCAATCTCAGTCCGGATTATGTCCCCTGAGGAGATATACCTGAGACCGTAGCGCTCCACTATGGTTCTGGAGTGCGTGCTCTTTCCGGAACCGGGGGGTCCGAATATCAGTATGTTCACATGAATCACCGGCATACTGTTGGAAAGAAAAGTTGAATAACTTTTTGCCCTCAAACCGGGCGGAGGGAAACATCACCGTAGAGGATGCGCTTCAGCTCGCCGCCGACCTCAAGGAGCAGCGACCCGTCGTCCAGAACATCCAGGGCCCTTCCCGTTACGGTGGTTTCCCCCTCAGTAATCCTGACGGTTCTCCCGAGGATAAACGTCCTCTCCCGTAAGCGGGCCATGAGGAGGTCTGGCCTCTCCCTGTAAATCCTATACCAGACGTCAAGGTGAAACAGAAGCCTCTCCAAAACACGCTCAATGGGAACAGTTTTTCCAAGCTCCATCATCATCGATGTGGCGCTTTCCCCGAGCTCCTGCGGAATGGGGTTGTTAACGTTCAGGCCTATCCCCAGAATAACGTATTCACTCCCCTTTCCTTCCGTGAGAACACCCGATATCTTCTTGTTACTGACCCAGACGTCGTTGGGCCACTTTATGCCGCCAGGAATGCCAAAGTCCAGTAGGGTATCCACAACGGCGAGTCCACCGATGAAGACCAGACGCGGATCGGGTTTTCCGGGTTTTAAGATGGCACTCAGCCACAATCCCCCATCCGGGGATGCCCAGCGCCTTCCAAGCCTTCCGCGCCCGGAACTCTGTCTCCTGGCAACTACAACGGTCCCCTCCGGGACTTCGAGGGCTATTCTCTTCGCGTACTCATTGGTCGAATCAACCTCCTCAAGGCGTATTATTCTAATCCCCACCACTTTGGAGCTATCCATTCTCCCACCTCAGTAGAGCCGTTTAAGGGCCCTGATTCCAAGGACGAAGAACAGGGCCGAGAAAACCGCCGTCCCAAGGACGGATGGGACAAGCGGAGCAACCTCATAGTAATCGAGTATCGAGGAGCGGAGCGCTTCCACGAGATACGTTAGTGGCGTTGCGAGACCAACCGCCAGAAACCAGCGCGGAAAGAGCGTGAGTGAGGCGATAGCACCGCTTGTGAACATCATGGGCAGACGAATTATGTTGAGCCATGTCATGACGTTTATCGGGTTCTCCACTACGAGGGACAACCATATTCCGAACGACGAGAAGCCAAAGCTCCCCAGGGTGATAACGGCAAGGGTGAGGAGGAGACTGTGAATGGGGTAGAGCATGAAGTGGACCAGAAGGGCGAGGGTAGTGATGCCAACGAAGATTCCAAAGACCGTCCCCACGAGGGCCTTTGCTAGGACTATCTCGCCGTAGCTTACTGGGGTTATGAGGAGACGCTCAAAGGTTCTGAGTCTGCGCTCGAATATTATCGAGGACGAGACGAAGGAAGTGGTCGCGAAGAGGACGGATATGGAAACGAGGCCGGGCGCCAGATGGTCTATGTCCCCAAAGCGAACGACGAAGGCGAGGGTGAACACCAGGGGGAACACCAAACCCCAGCTGATGGAGCCCGGCTTCAGGAGGTACTCCTTCATCTCCTTGCGCATTATGGCAAGGACCTTCAAAGGGGACACCCCCCGCAGAGGCTGGGCTTTTCGGAGGAACCCTCTGAAGTGAGTTCGAGGAAAACGTCTTCTATGCTCGGGAGCTCTGTTGAGATGTGGAGAACGCGAAAACCGAGGGAGGTTTTAAGCCCCGCAAACTCCTCAAGGAAGGAGTCAACGTCGTCAACGTCAATCACCAGGTACTCGCCGTCAAAGTGGGGATTATAGGGATCCAGAAAATGAAGGAACTTGGTTGAGAGAGGTTCAACCATTATCCTAACCCTTACTTTCCCGCCGATGAGCTTCCTCAGTTCGCTCCTCTTTCCCACCGCCACTATCCTCCCCCTGTTGATTATGGCTATCCTGTGGGGCAGCTTTTCCGCTTCGGCCATGATGTGAGTGGTCAGGAACACCGTCTTCCCCCTTTTGTTGAGGATCCCGATCATCTCGCGTACCTGTCTCGCTGAGCGAACATCCAGGGCCTTGGTGGGTTCGTCCAGGAAGAGTACCGGCGGATCGTGAACGAGGGCAGCCGCTATGACAGTTCTCCTCTTGAAGCCCCCGCTCAATTTGCCGAACTTCTTCTTCGCCGGGAGCTGAAACTCCTCTATGAGCCCCTTCACGTTCTCCACCGGAGCACCGTAGAGCTCCGCCATGAACCGGAGGTTCTCCTCAACAGTGAGCTCGTCGTAGAGGTTGGATACCTCCTGGACCACCCCTATGCTGGCCTTAACTTTCCTCTTCTCGGTTTTAACGTTGTGGCCGTTAACATAGGCTTCTCCTTCGTCTATGGGGGTGAGGCCCGTTAGCATTCTAACGGTGGTCGTCTTCCCTGCACCGTTGGGGCCGAGAAAGGCGAAGATTTCACCGCGCTTGACCTCGAAGCTGATCCCGTCCACCGCGGTAAACTCACCGTAGCGCTTCGTGAGGTTCTTCGCCACTATCGCATTCACTCTCTCATCTCCCTCCAGGCAACGATGGCAATGATAAGCAGGAGGAGCGCAAAAATGACCGAAACGTAACCCCACGGCGAGCTGGAGGAGCCGCTCTCGCCTTTTCCAGCGGGGACGGAGCTTGAGGAGGGTGAGGCAGGAGGACTCGCTGTCGTAGCGGGGGAAGGCGTGGATGATGTGGGGGACACTGAAGGACTCCCGCTTTGAGAGGATGAAACGGTGCTGGTGGTAGTGGGCGGAGAGGAGGTCGAGGGGATCGATGTCGAACTGGCAGTAGAAGCGGGCCGGCGGTCAATGAAGTATATCGTCCCCTGACAGTTGACAGTCTCGAACGTCCTGTCCGCGACGGCCATGAAGCGACCGCTCCCGCTCATTGCCACGACGCTTATGCTCCTGTTGTCGTCAAACTCCCAGAGAAGCTCTCCATTGGGAGATATGAAGATGGCCTCCTGTCCACCGCCTCCCGCGAGGAGGTAGCCGTCCCGAATCGCCACGTGCCAGAGGGGGCTGAAGAATGGCAGGCTGTAGGCGGGCGAGCCGTTGAGGAAAAATGCATCGACTTCCCCGATGTCGCCAACGACGGCCAGATAGTTCCCATCAAGGTCAACATCCCTCACGTAGCCGTCGAAGTGCTTTTTCCAGATTATTGTGCCGTTGGTTGAGAGAAGGTAGACGTTGGAGGTAACAGCCT
Source organism: Thermococcus sp. (assembly GCA_027075325.1). Lineage (GTDB taxonomy): Archaea > Methanobacteriota_B > Thermococci > Thermococcales > Thermococcaceae > Thermococcus. The sequence continues at coordinate 37,494 of JALTBN010000043.1, forward strand.
CGTCGGTGTGGATGACCAGGACCGCGAGGCGGTTTCCCGAGAGCGAAATTCTCCAGACCCTTCCACCGAGGCTCTGGTTCCAGAGGCTCTTCCCGCTGATACTGTAAGCACCAACAAGACCAGCATCGTTTCCAAAGTAGATGGTTCCTCCGTCAAGGATAGTGCCCCATATTGGGGCCCCGGTGTTCCTCTTCCAGACCAGGCCCGCTCCCCTCTTGAAGAGGTAGAGCCAGCCGTCGTTGCTCCCGGCCACGAAAGTCTCTCCGTCAGGACTTATGTCGACTGCCCAGACCTGATCCCCTGTCTTGTATTCGAAAAGGGGTTTTCCTCGGGGGGAAAAGAGCTGCACGAAGAAGCCCTTGGTTCCGGCCACCACGTAATTGTTGTCGCTTATCGCGATGGAGTAGGCGAAGCCCCTGCTTGGAACCTTGTAAACCCTGCTTCCATTGGGAGAGAGAAGGAGAACGTCGTAGCCGAATCCTGCCGCGGTGTAACCTTCATCGTTTATTGAGAGGGAGAAGACCATACACGCGTCGCTGTACGTCCAGGTCCAGGAAGGCTCCGCCGTCGCGTGGGGGGTGAGCAGAATCACCGCCAGAAGGAGTGCGATGAGGAGTACTCTCTTCACTTCTTCCACCAGGGAAGAGTTGAAGGGGGCTCTTAAATCGTTAACGGTCGAAGGAAAAACTTAAATCCTCCACGAATATATCACTCCCGGTGATTAGTATGGACGCATACCAGAGCGTTGGTGTTAGGAGAAGGCTGAAGAGGTTCTTCCGCAGGGATGGAAGGGCGCTGATATTCGCGATGGACCACGGTTTCGAGCACGGGCCGACGGATTTCGAGCCCGTCTGGGAGCATGTAAACCCAAGGGTCATTGTGAGAAAGGTCATGAGGGCTGGCATTGACGGCGTCATGATGCTCCCCGGCATCGTCAGGATGGCCGGGGACGAGGTCAAGCCTGACAGGGGGCTCATGGTAAAACTAACCAGCAAGACCGGCCTGAGGCCGAAGGATGACCAGCTCCTCCAGAGCCAGCTCGGCTACGTTGAGGACGCGATAAAGCTGGGCGCGGATGCCATAGCTGCGACCGTTTACTGGGGTTCACCACAGGAGGACGTTATGATGCGCCAGTTCGCAGAGATAGCGAGCTACGCCCATGATTTAGGCTTCCCGGTTGTCCAGTTCGCCTATCCGAGAGGACCGTACATAAACGAAAAGTACGGCTCAAAGGAGGACTACCGCGTTGTTATGTATGGGGCCAGGGCGGCGGCGGAAACCGGCGCCGACATGATAAAGACCTACTGGACGGGTTCAAGGGAGACCTTCTCCAGGGTCGTTGATGCGGCAGCTGGGGTTCCAGTTTTACTCAGCGGGGGCGCAAAGACCGAGAACCCAGTTGACTTCCTGAAGGTAGTTTACGAAGTGATAGAAGCCGGAGGAGCGGGTGCCGTAGTCGGGAGGAACATCTTCCAGCGCGAAAACCCCGAGCCTATGATAAAGGCCCTCCTCCGCGTGGTCCACAGGAACGAAGAGCCCGAAGAGGCCGCCAAAGCCGAAGGGCTTCTATGAGCTTCAACTTTTTTTATTCTCGCAGCGATCAGAGCCTCTTCAGCCTGGCCGAGGCCCTTCCATCTTCTATCGTTATCTCAGCGTAATATCCCCGGAAGAGGGGGCCCGGATTGACTATCAGGGTCTCCCCAATCCTGTCTATCGACCTGGCCTCGTGAATGTGCCCCGTCAGAACTAGAGGCGGCTTTTTCTCCTCTATGAACCTCCGGAGGGCTTTGCTGCCGACGTGGAGGCATGAGTGAGTTCTGTCCGCTTTGGTATTGTACGGTGGGACGTGGGAGAGGATAACGTCCCCCTCGTGGTAGTTGCGGCTCAGGATATTCTCTATCTCATCCTCGCTCAGCTCCCATACTGTGCTGAACGGTGTGATGTTGGAGCCTCCGACGCCTACTATTCCAAGACCGTTCACCTCAACCCTCTTGTTATGGGCGCTTATCCGGAGCTCTTCCAGAAAGTCGGGGACATCCCTCCCGTCACAGTTGCCAAAAACCGCTATAAGAGGAATTCCTCTATCGAGGAGGGGCTCCAAGACTCTTTTCGCAGCCGTTGCGGTTCCAAAGTTCGTTACGTCGCCCGCCACGAGTATGAGGTTCGGCGATAGATCCGGGAGAGCTTCCGCCAGCTTACGGCTCATCCTGATGTTCCCGTGGATGTCCGTAACTCCAACAATCTTCATGATGACCACCCCAAACCAATACGAGTGGAGCGTAAAGCTTCTTTAACTCTCCCCAAGATTCTCCACCCCGCAACACTTTTATATTTTCGGAACCCTCTAATCACATAATGCAATAATGGGGTGACCGAAATGAGAAAGATGTCAATCCTCATGGCCCTGTTAATAACGGGCTATATCCTCGGGATCTGGAACTTCCTTTTGATGCCGAAGTACTATCTCAGTTTCGGTCTTAAGGGGTTTCTGGTGTCGCTGATAGCCCTGGGTGCCGGGTTGCTCCTGATATACGGGGAGCTCGAAGCCACCAAACGGAGCAGGTACCTTATCCATGAGTTCTTCGTTAAGGTCTCACAAACCCCTGCGGTGACGCTGCTTCTTCTCATGTTCCTGCTTGTCAGCGGTGGGATAACCCTCTACTACTCCTCAAAGGCCCTCCTGCCGGTTTTCAACATTTCCACCCGCGCACTCCTGCCGATGATCTGGGCGGTCATACTCTTCATCCTCCTGATGCTCGTGATGCTGAAGGGAAGGAGCGTCGAGTTTATCGGGGCACTCTCCATCCTGTTCATACTGTTCGCCATCGTGGCGACACTCGCCATGCGCTCCGAGGTCTACGGATTCGTCAGGAGCCAAACGGCCCTTCACTACCTCAACGTCCACCGGAGTGCAATCTTCTCGTTTAACCATCCGCTGACGGCCCGCGGTGTTGTTTTTCTGTTAGTAACAACGCTCATAAGTCTAGGCCTTGGAACGGGGGTCTACTACGTCATCGGCAGCTTTTCACCGGATGACCTCGATATGAGGAAGCTCCTCACCACCGTGGTTATCCTGCAGATCTTCCTCAGCTTTGCCGCCGCACTGACCACCGCGTACGCAATAGGAGCCGCTTACCAGAGCTACGAGAACAGCCAGGCACAGTTTCAAAAGACCAACCAGGAACTTCACAAACTGTTCCTCTCCAATATGAACCCCAACTCTGAGGCATTCAAATCCAAGTTCCGGGAGCTGAACCAGACCCTCACCAGGATTAACCAGACCCTCACCGATTTCCACAAGGTAGAGGCCTACGCCAGTTCGAGCACTGAAAACCCCGTAAAGGCCATTGAGACGTTCTACCTGATCCCGAAGATACTCAGGGAAAGCCACCTGAAGGGAGCCTCCACCATAATCTTCCTCCTCATGGGCTCCCTCTTCTTGGCCGGCTTCACGAGTCTGGTCGTCCTTGTTGAGATAGGAGCACAGATATCAAGCGAAGTCCTGCAGATGAAGCGCGGAAACAGCTTGACCTTTGTGGGCCTGGCGATAGCGGTGATAGGTTCAATCATGATAGCAGGTGGGATACGGACGATGCTCCTCACCGTCCCACTATCGATTGGGGCTCTCGTAATTGCCATCGAAGGACTTCCACTCCTGCGCGGCATCTCTCCCGTCAACAAGAACGCCGTCTCCATCGGAGTTATTCTGGCGCTCCTGGTGGGCATACTGAGCCTTGTGTACACGTTCAAGCTTGGAGGAATTTACATCGAGCTGGGAATACTCCTGAGCCTGCTGATGTTCGCACCCCTGCTCTTCAACGGGTATCTGATGGGGGGCGCCAAGCGGGCCCGGTGAGTTCCTTCAAAAATTTTTTAAATGGCCTTTCAGACTCCACGTAGAAAGCTTTAAGGAGGTATGGATGATGGGAGACAAGACAAAGGTTCAGGTCAGCAAACTCAAGCCTGGAAGGTACATCCTCATCGACGGTGAGCCGTGCAGGATAGGCAACATAACCGTTTCCTCGCCAGGAAAGCACGGCTCCGCAAAGGCGAGGATTGAGGCCGTCGGAATCTTTGACAAGAAGGTCAGGAGTATGGTCAAGCCAACCAGCGCCGAGGTTGAGGTTCCGATTATAGACAAGCGCGTTGGCCAGATCATAGCCCTCACTCCCGACACCGTTCAGCTAATGGACATGGAGACCTACGAGACCTTCGACGTCCCGATTGAAACCGGCGTCGAGGACGACATCAAAGGCCAGCTCACTGAGGGCATAACCGTCGAGTACTGGGAGACCCTCGGCAGGATAAAGATCATGAAGCTCAGGGGCGAGTGAAGCCCTCTTCTCTTCAGTTTTGAGCAAACCTTTTTAACCAGACTGTTCTCTACTCGTTTAGATACACGTCGATAGTGTCTATAGAGTGATCCAGATGGAAGACCTAAGGAAGAGGCTGTGGACTCTTGCATGGCCTGCCATTACCGGCAACATCTCCCAGACCCTTCTGAACTTAGTTGACATGCTTATGGTGGGACACGTTAGCGCCCTCGCCGTCGCTTCGGTGGGTCTTGGAGGTCAGGTAAGCTGGTTCATGATGCCCATTATGATGGCAGTCTCCATCGGAACGCTCGCTCTGGTGGCCAGATTCGTAGGCGCCAGGAATTTTGAGGATGCGGAACTCGTTCTTGAGCAGAGCCTCTACCTCGCGGTTCTCCTCGGGATCCCAGTCCTCCTCTTCGGCTGGTTCTTTGGCGATGACGTCCTCAGGATAATGGGTGCAAAGGGAGAGCTCCTCTCACTGGCTTACTCATATCTCAAGGTCGTGTTCCTCTTTTATCCCGTCCGCTTTGTGGCGTTCTCCTTTAACTCAGCCCTGAGAGGGGCGGGAGACACCAAGACCCCGATGAAGCTGGGAATTCTGATGAACATCATAAACGCAGTCCTGGACTACCTCCTGATCTACGGGAAGCTGGGCTTTCCAAAGCTTGGGCCGGTGGGCGCAGCATGGGCGTCCGGTATAGGGATAAGCATCTCCTTTCTCACAGGTGGGTACCTTCTTCTGAGCGGCAGGCTTGTGCTCACCCTCCACCCACGCTGGCGCCTTGAGTTTGAAATGGCGAAGAGGATACTCAGGATAGGGATCCCTGCACTGGTGGAGAGGAGTCTCTTCAGCTTCTACAACTTCCTCTACATGAGCATAGTGACCCGCTTCGGTGACGTCGCCCTCGCCGCCCATCAGATAGGTCTCAGGGTCGAGAGCATAGCCTACATGCCGGCCTTTGGCTTCAACGTGGCATCTTCCGCACTCGTCGGCCAGAGCCTCGGTGAAGGAAACCCCGAGAAAGCCGAAAGAACCGTGTACGAGGCCCTCAAGATGGTCACCGCGTTCATGGCGTTTATGGCCTTCATCCTGATAGCGTTCCCAAGGTACCTTGTGATGCCGTTCCTGAACCCCGGTGATCCCAATTATTCGGAGGTTCTCGGGCTCGCTAGCGTATATCTAATAATAGTTGGAATAAGCGAAATCCCTCTCGGCTGGGTGTTCGTTCTCAGCGGTTCGCTCAGAGGGGCCGGGGACACGAAGAGCCCGATGTACGTAACGGCCGTCAGCAAGCTCCTCTTCCGCATCATCCCCGCCTACCTCCTGGGCTTCGGCATCACCTTTGGGTCTCTACACATCCACGGAATGGGTGTAATAGCGGCGTGGCTCGCCATGTCGCTGGAAACCTTCACGAGCGCCGCCATGTTCTGGTGGATATTCCGGAGGGGTAGCTGGAAGAGGGTGAAAGTATAGGCGGAGGAAGGTTTTTAAACCGCCCACATGAGGGGGACGTGGTGATGGGAGTGAAGTTCAAGGGAAGGGCCTTCGGCGATACAGCCCGCATCGAGCTCGAAATAATGACATTAAGCGAGCTCAGGTTGGAGGATGTGAAGAACATCGATGCGGGCTCCCTCAGGCTCGAATTCAGGCCAACCTCCTCGGGTATAAAGATCATCGGCATATGGGAAGGCCCCGTTGAGAAGGCGGGAGAGGGAATAAAGAAGGCCCTTGAAGAGAGTTCCAAACTCCGTGAGAGGATAATGGGGCGCATAAAGGCCAAAGCCGATTCAATAAGGAGCGCCATGCTCCAGATGGGTTTCCGCGAGGACGTCGTGGGTTACGGAAGTGCCCTCCGCTTCACCAAACGCATCGGCGACTACGAAATGGCCGTCGTCGTTTCCACTTCCGACAACACCGTGCGGCTTGAGGTTTACGGGAACGACAGAAAGATACTCAGCCCCGAAATAGAGAGCATCTTCGGCGACGTCGAGGTGGAGGAACTTGAGGTGTACGACCTCGAAGACCAGAGCGACGAGAGGCTCGTGATAAACCTGGAGATTCCCAGGAATGAGGAGCGGCCGGAGAAGAGGATAGCCGAGGCCGTTCGGATAATCGAGAACATGCTCATGGCGTGACCCCCCTTAATTTTTACCCCGTACACGTTAGAACCACATGTAATGTTTCCCTCTGAAAAAGTTTTTAGGGAACAACGTCCTATATAACATTGTGATAGCATGGGCGGCGATGAACCCCTCGGGGAACTCTTCGAGGACCTCCTGCCTGGAACGACGGTGGCGTTCATCTACGAGACGTACTCAACAAGCTGGGAGCTTCCGCTCCTGATGGTAAAGGAGAGGGTTGAAAAAGGGAGTGCAGCTGTGATAACGAGCTATACCAAGCCCGCAAACCATCTTTTCAGGGACTTGAAACTTATGGGCCTGAACGTCCAGAAGGCCATGGAAAACGACCTCCTTTTTATAATAGACATCTTCGGCTCCCGCTACCACCTCCACGAGACGGCGAAGAACCTGTTCTACCTTGACCAGGTTGATCCGGAAACCCTCAACCCTAAAATCTGGCGTATCTACGAGGAGCACATCTTACCGAAGATAGGAGACAGGCAAATCCTCCGACTCATCTATCCCCTCCACGGCGTTGTTCAATTCGCGGGGGAAGAACCAACGACAAAGCTGATGAGCCAGGTAATAGCCCGGTACTCCTCCATAAGCAGAAGGAGCTCAATGGTTGTCACGCTCAACAAAGACACGGTCTCCAGAAGCTTTACGGCATGGACGGTCGAGCTCAGCGACTACGTCTTCCTCTCCAGGATATTCCTCGGAAAGGGGAGTATCGAGGAGCACCTCTACTTCCTTAAGGCCCCCATCCCCAACTTTAGACCAGCCGAGTTCATCCTGAAGAAAACCGGAAAATCTGGAGGGGAACGCTTCAAAATACAGCGGGTCCACGAGGAAAGGGGGAAAAGAAACGGCGAAAGGCTCACCCTCTGAACTTCGGCCTCCTGCTGAGGAGCAGGGGGAGGGGTCTTCCTTTGTACGGGAAGCCTTCCGTCTGCCTTCTTATCTCCTTGATCAGGTCCTCAAGCTGCATCTCGACCTGCTTTCCGTCGCTCCTCCTCCTGACGGTGACGGTGTTCTGCTCCTTCTCGTTCTTTCCGACGACAATGATGTACGGCACCCACTCCTTCTCGGCCTTCCTTATCTTCTTGTTGAGCCTGTCGCTGGTATCGTCAACGTCCGCCCTTATCTTAGCACCCTCGAGCTTGCCGGCAACGTAGAGGGCATAGTCAAGAACGTCCTCGCTGACGGGGATGACGCGAACCTGTATCGGGCTGAGCCAGAGCGGGAACATCGGCTTCTTACCCTTGGCCTGGAGCTTGGCCTGCTTTTCAAGGATGGCATACATAACGCGCTCAATGGCTCCACTCGGCGAGCAGTGGAGTATGAGCGGGTACTGCTCCTGTCCGTTCTCATCGTAGTAGGTTATGCCGAAGCGCTCGGCGTTCTCGACATCGATCTGGACTGTACTTAAAGCTGCAGCCTTGTCGAGGTTGTCCACGAAGTTGAACTCGAACTTGAGGATGAAGTAGAAGAACCTCTGGTCCCACATCTCTATCAGGACGGGCTTGCCTATTATCCTTGCCAGCTCGACTATGAAGTCCTTGTTGGCCTCCCAGAAGTCCCTTGTAAAGCGTATCGCGACTTCGTAGTCCTCGGGAGTTAGGCCAACGCCCTTAAGCACTTCCATGCTGAGCTTGTACTGCTTCTTGAACTCGTCCATAGCCTGCTTGAGATCCCTTGCTACTGTGTGCATATCGGGCATCGTAAAGGCCCTGAGCCTTCTCAGACCGCTGAGCTCGCCGCTCTTCTCGCGCCTGAACGAATAACGGGTCAGCTCATACATCCTGAGCGGCAGGTTGCGGTAGCTTATGATGGCATCCTTCTTTATGAGGAACTGACCGAAGCAGGCCGCGAACCTTAAGAAGAACTTCTTGTCGCCGCTCTTGACGACGTACTGCCTCGCGGGGAACCTGTTCAGGTACTTCTCAAGGGCCGGGTGCTCGAAGTCATACATGATGGGGGTCTCAACCTCCATCGCACCGTAGTCAACGACCTTCTCGGTGACGTACTGCTCGAGGAGGCCCTTTATCAGCCTGCCCTTGGGGTAGTACCGGAGGTTTCCGCCGTCGCTTCCCGGTTCATAGTCAACGAGCTCCTGTTCCAGCATTATCCTCACGTGGGGCGGCTCCTTGTCGGCTATCCTGTTCTTGTGAATCTCGTAGTTCACAAACTTCTTCAGGTTCTCGTGTCCCGTGAAGTCGAACTTGTCGACCTCGATAAGCTCGCCCTCAGGCGTGAGGATGTACCAGTAACTCTTCAGCTCCTCCTCCTTCTCAAGGGCTATGTTGCGTTCCTCCGTGGAGACGGCCTCCTCGGGGACTATCGTTCTGCTGAGCTCGGCCAGCGGGTGTCCCTTGCAGCTCAGCTTGAAGGCCTTGTAGTAGCCGAACGGGGCGCGCTTGACCTCGAAGCCCTCCTCCTTAAGCTTTTCCTCAACCTTCTGGAGAACCTTGAGGGCTATATCAGGCTTCGCCAGCTCGCTGCTCAGGTGGGCGAAGGGGTAAACAAATATCCTCTCGGCTTTAACCTGTCCTGCCACGTCCTTGATTTCCGCAACGGCTTTCTCAACGACCTCGTCGGGCTTGCTCTCGTCGACCTTTTCAACGCTTATGAAAATCGCTAAAACCTCGTCGAGCCTTCCCTTCTTCTGATCTTCGCTTATTGGTTCGGGGTTCTTCAGGGCCTTGTCTTTGACCTCATATTCGAGGTAGTCCGAGTGTATCAGAAGCATTCTCATCCTTAACCACCACCATAACATAGGGGGGAATTACTAAAAGTTTTCCCCCCAGTTTATAAACCTGTTTGAGAGGGAGAGAAAGAGACGCAGCTCAGCTTCCCCTCTCCCCCTCGACCTTTATCCTTATCGGCTCCGGGAACCAGTTGACCCTCTGCGGGAACGGTATCTCAATGCCCTCCCTATCGAGGGCCTCCTTGATCTTCTGGAGCAGACGGTACTTGGAGCGCAGGAGGTTCTGACCAACCCATAGCGTGCTGGGAACCCACGCCCATATTGTTATGTTCACCGAGCTGTCGGCCAGTTCGCTCACATAGACCCTCGGTTCGGGCTCGGCCAGAACCACAGGTTCTTCATTGAGAACATTGAGGATCGTGTCGATTGCCTTCTGAGCGTCCTCCTTGTAGGCTATCCCAACCGTTATCTCGGCCCTTCTCGCCGGATACTTCTGGAGGTTGATGATCTCACTGTTGAAGAGCTTCTCGTTTGGAATCCTAACCAGGGTTCCATCCCACCGCCTGATCCTCGTCGAGAGAATCCTTATATCCTCAACTATGCCCTCAAAGTCCCCTATCCTCACCGCATCACCTATCTTAAGGGGTTTGTCGAAGTACATGAAAACTCCGGATATGAAGTTGGCTATCACCGTCTGAGCCGAAAAACCCAGGACGATACCGGTTATCCCGGCCGCTGCTATGACCGTTGACAGCCTGCCGCTGAGCCCCGCTATATCGAGGGCTATGAAGAAAGCTATTGTAATGACTGTATAGTAGAACAGCTTCGCCTTGACCTGGGTTTCAGGGAGCTTGCTTGGCGGGGTGCGCATTACCATGTAGTCCCTGGACTTCTTGGCCAGGAGGTAACTGAAGTAGAAAACGAGCAGGGCGGTGAGGAGCGTGCTTATCTCAACGCCCCCAACCTTAAAGGAGAGGCCAAGGGCCCTGACCGCGTAGACCAAGGCAACGAAGATTGCCATGTTATAGAGCGTTCCGGCGGTGTCTTCGTTGAAGATCCAAACGTAGTTCGTTTCTCTTGATAGCCTGAGGATGTAGTATCTGAGGAACCGGGCAATTACATAAGCGGCAATCATTATGGCTATGGACTCACCTATCCCCTTGGGGGTTATGCTGAGCACCAAGGGTTTATCCCATGCAGATGTCGTCGCAGTTGCGTTCGTGGCATTTACCGGGTTCATGTTCACCACCTCATGAGAAAGTTAGGAAGCGCATCGCCCGGTCCTACGGGGGTAAGGCCATCCTTTGGAGCCTTTCCGGTGTTATTGACCTCAGGAACGTGATTTTTCAGCGTAACGATGATGAGGGGATAGTAGGCCCTCTCCTGGGTGTAATACATAGCAGAGTTCCATATGGGAACTACAAGTTTCCCCAGGTTTTTCCACTCTCCAGAAGGATTTGAAATTATCATCTTAAGCACTCCCATAGAATCCGGCTCATTCGTCCTGAAGCTTCCCACATGATATCTCGCGATGGCGCCGGCCTCTATCGTGCCGTAGAGTGCGTACTTCTCCCTGGAAACCTGAAACCTGTCAACGGGGGTTCCACCTACCTTCACCTCAACCTCCACGGGCGCATCAACGAAACCCGGAAGGGAATCCTTCGGGGGAACAACGAGGGGTTCACGGAATTTCACCATGAGAAGCCTCACGCCGTAACCGATGGCAGGGGCAGGCAGAACGTTAAGCTTCTCCCCATCTTTGATCTTTATAAGCTTTTCAACATCTTCCCTCCGATATCTAACCAGACCGGGGGAATCCTCAAGGAGGTGGATTTTAGTGTCCCCTATTTTTATGAACCGGGTTTTGAGCTCGTGCTCACCAAACATGGTTATACTTTAGTGTCCAACCAAATTTAAGGTTATCGCGGTGCAAAGGCTTAAAAAATCCAGACAAAAATTCAATGAGAGGTGAGGAGGATGGAGGAAAAGAAAAAAGCGAGCGAAGGACAGCTCGTTCTTCCAGGGGACTACCTCGGAGTCATCGAAGAATACCTACCGGGGGAAGGCGTTAAAGAAGAAAACGGGGAGCTCATAGCCACACGGACGGGTAAAGTAAGGATTGACCCTGAGAGGATGGAGATTCACGTTGATCCGGTTACGGATGTCCCACCCCTTCCAGAGGTCGGGGACATAGTCCTGGGACGCATCATTGAGGTAAGAGGACAGAACGCCCTGGTGGAGCTGATAAGCATAGAGGGAAAGAAAGGGCGGGATATAGCCACCTCCAGGATTGCAGGCATACACGTTTCACAGGTTAGAAACGGTTTCGTGGAAGACCTCACGAAGGAGTTCCGCATAGGCGACATAGTGAGGGCAAGGGTAATATCCAACGAGAAGAGTCCCATCCAGCTCACCACCAAAGCTCCTGACCTGGGGGTGGTCTACGCCCTGTGCTCAAGATGCAGAACCCCCCTGATAAGACGCGGGAACCAGCTCATCTGCCCGAAGTGCGGCAACGTTGAAACAAGGAAGCTCTCCACCCTCTACCGCAAGCTGGTGGTCTGAATGGCAAGGGCAAAGCGGGTGATAACGATACACGTAAGGGACGAGCGCGAAAAGGAGGAGTTCATGCGGGAGCTTCAGAGGCTGAACCTCCCAGCGTTCATATACGTCCACGGTAAACTCGATTCAATCAAAATAAACGTCCAGGGAACTAAGGACGAGATAAGGGAGGCCATCGGAAAAATACGAGCGATCCACAACAGGGTAAGGGCAAAGCTCTCCCCCGACAGGGGTGGCCTCTACCACTACGCTCCAGACGACCTCTTCAGGGACGCCGGAACCAGCGTATCAATTCCCATAATCGTCAAAACCCTCGAACTGATGGGGGAGACGGTGAGACTGAAGGAAGACGGGAGCGAGATAGTATCATCCGTCCCGTGGGAGGAGCTCGTGAAAATCGTTAAAAACCTGGGGGAGACCCTCTCAGAGATCTCCCTCCAGACCACAAGGCAGATAAGGGAGGTCGTCCTTCCCGTCTCCGTGGCCTTTGGGATGGAGCCGGAAGACGTTCTCAACCTCCTCGTGGAGCTCGGCGCAGCTGAATGGAAGGAGGATAAGTTTAAATACGAACTCGTTAAGAACAAGGAGCATGCCCTGGAAATGCTGATACGTCATCTTGAGGAGGAAGAAGGTGATAGCGATGAAGATTGAGGTCATAAAGAGGGAGGGGAACACACTTGAGTTCTACCTTGAGGGAGAAGATCACACGTTCGCAAACCTTCTCGTGGAAACCCTCCACGAGGACGAGCACGTCAAGTTTGCGGCCTACTCCATAGATCACCCTATACTCATGGCCAGGAAGCCGAGGTTCAAGGTCATCACCGACGGAGAGAAAAAGCCGGAGGAAGCCCTTGAAAAGGCCGCTCAGAAGATATTCGACAGGGCGAGAGAAGTGCTGGATGAATGGAACACTGCCACAAGCTCCTGAACCTTTTTATTCTACGGCGGAATTTTTTTAAAGGTATGGAGTACATTTTCAAACATGAATAAGTTGAAATTCAAAGGTTCCATTGAGCCGGTACACGCCCTTATCGCGGTCATCGCCGTTGCCCTGCTGGTGAGGGTTTACCTTGCCCCGTTCTCCACCGGCAGCGACATCCCCCAGTTCTACGGTTTCGGGAATACCATGCTGCACCATCCCCTTAACTTCTACGCCTACGCCTCGGGAGACCACTGGAACACGGAGGGGTGGCCATATAACTGGCCCTACGTATACGGCCCGGTCCTCGCTTACCTCCTGGCCTTCCTCCGCCTCCTGGGAATTGGAAACATCAAATATTTCTGGGACTCCAGCGGGTATCACGTCTACATCGCCCGTTCGTGGGTGGTGGCTGTTAAATCGCTCTTCATCGCGGCGGACATAGGCATAGCCGTGGTTCTGTATGCGTACACCTGGAGAAAACTCAAAAACGGATGGGCGGGGGTTCTCCTCGCGGCCCTCTACCTTTTCAATCCGATGGTGATATACGTCTCGTCGATATACGGAATGTTCGACGGTATAGCAACCATGTTCTTCCTGCTGGCCATGTATCTCCTCAAAGCCGGAAACAAAAAGCTCGGTTACGCCCTCATAGGATTCAGCCTCGCAGTCAAACACACCATTCTCTTTCCCGCATTAATAATCATGTGGGACGCTTTCCTCAAAGGAAAATGGAGGGGCATTGCAGAATCTCTAAAGCCGTTCCTGGCCGGTGCCCTCATACCCTTCGCTCCGTTCCTCCTCAAGCCCTCATCCCTCATGAAAATCCCGAAGTTAATGCGCGGGATGGAGCCCGGCTATACGTATCCCATCTCGTACAACCTCAACGGAATAGTGAGCCTCCTGACGTACGTGCACGATAAAGCGGGAATAGACACGACATTCTACATGAAGCACTGGTGGCTCTTCTCTCTGGCTGCCCTCGGGGCGGTTCTCATCATCCACTCAAAGACCAGAAACATCGAGCTGTCGGTGGCGCTCTCATATGCCGCGTTTCTCCTGACGTACTGGCGTGTTAACACCCAGTATACCCTTCCGTTCTTCGCTTTTATGACTCTCGCCCTAGTTTCATCGGACTGGCCCACCCGCGTCGTTGAGGTACTCGCAGGGATTCCCCCCGCGTTATGGCCGGTAATGTTCCCGACGAGCTTCTGGTTCCACGTCCATTTTGAGAACCCAAACTGGAACATGGTAAAGTTTATCGACCGCCACACACTCATGGTCTTTGACACGTGGCCCTTCGTTGAGCTCTCCCTGACCTTCACGTTCCTGCTCTTCGCGTTGATTGTATGGGCTCTCGCCACAGCCCTGTCCGGAGGATGCAAAAATGGAGAACCTGCCTGAGGGGATAACCTACGAAAAGGATTTCAGAGACAAGGGGCTGGCCACCCTCGGCGACTCACTGGCCAACTTCATCTACTCCGTCGCCCTGAGTGAGTACACCGGGAAACCCACTGGGGGAAGGGTTCCGAACGCGGCCTTTGCCATAGCCCTGGAAAGGGCAGGCTTAAAGGACATAATCCCCCGGAGAACGGACAAACACGGAAAGGGGGATATAGCTGAGGCCCTCCTGGCGTACGCCTGGCTCCAAGGGGAAATAAGCGTGGAGGAGGCAGCAGGGATACTATCCCACAACTTTACGGACGACGTCCTTCACAGGTACAGGAACAAAGAAGCCCTTGGAAAAGCCCTGGGGGAGCTGTTCAAAGTTATAAAAGAGCGGCTCGGCCTCTAAATCTTCGGTTTCAGTACCCCTTTCCTCTTCAACCCCTCGTACGCCCTTCTGAGGGCTTCCCGTATAATGTACCGCTTGTTCATTCCACCGAGCTTTCGGGCGGCCCTTCGGAGGCTTCCTGAACGGAGGAAGAGTTCAAGGAGTCTCCTATCCTCTTCGGGAAGGTCAAGGTATTTCAGGGCCTTCTCCGCTATTTCCAGCGGGGTGTTGCCTTCGTATGCATAGTCAGAGGAAGTTGGGGGTCTCTCGAACTTTTCAACGAGTCTAAAGCGTATTACATGGGCTGGTGAGTCGGGCAAAACTTCCTTATAATGGGTTTTGAGTGCGTTGAGGAGTTCCTTTCTGCTTGAGAATCCGTCCAGGAAGGCGTCCTCCTCCGTCAGCTCGCCCACAGGTTTGCTCTCGATGCCCTCAATCACAGCCCTCCCGATGGCGTAGCCACCGGAATGTATCACCACCTCATCCCCTTCCTCAAGGTTGGGCCGCCTTCCAAGCCTGACCGTCGCCCTCTTCCGCCCGCTTAGTATGGCCCTGGCGTACCTTCCGTCAAACTCAAGGTGCTTCATGCTATCACCTTTTAGGACCCAGGAGCTTGAACCTTATGGCTATTACCCCGTAGCGGTTCTCCTTCCACTTTGGGTAAAGGCCGTGAAAGCGCTTCAGGGCCCTCTCAAACCCCGGATCGTCGGGGAATATCTTCGCTATCGGCTCCTCCCTGAGGGCCTGTCTGAATGTCTCGTAGCGCTTGACCCCCGTAACGACCGCAGGAACCTCATCATTAAATATTATCTTGTCCCCTGGCTTTATATCCCTGAACTGTGGATAATTCGCCCTTACTTCAATCCTCTTCTCACCGGACTTTATGTAGTCCAGGTATTCCTCACGAACTCTCAGTCGGTACACTTTCATGCTCATCCCAGCCATAATCCGGGGGAAACTTTTAAATCTAATCGAAGCGAAATTAATCCGGAGCTGATAATATGATCAAAGTGAGAGGATACAGGCGGGCCCAGAGTGCCATTGAATACCTCTTCATGCTTGCGGCGGCGCTGATACTCGTGGCCATCGCGCTGAAGGCAGTCATGGACAGCACTGACTACCTGGAAAAGAACGTCTCGAACTACACCAGCGTTGTCAGGAAGAAGATTCTTGAGAACCTGTGAATGCTTCTTTGGGGATGGTACCATGCTGGCTTATGAGGCAGTTGTCCTCATCGTTGGTTCCATCATGGGGATTCTAACGTCATACACCGATATCAAGACCGGTTTCATCTTTGACAACCATGCTTTTCCCCTCTTGGGCATAATCGAACGCATTAGAGGAGCGACAGAGGAAGGAGAAGAGGAGGAACTTCCCCTCCCCCAGTGGGTTGGAAAGGTTATTGTTCCGGCAGCTGAAATCGGGATTCTCCTCTACCTTTACCTCGGGCTCAGCAAAGGAAGCATTCTCCTGGCCTTATCGGGTTTAATAGGGCTGATTGTTGGCTTTATCCTAGGCATGGTTCTCTACTACGCCGGGGCGTGGGCCTCTGGAGATGTCGTGGTTCTGGCGGCCTTCTCAGCGCTCCTGCCCCTCCCCCTGAGCTATGCGAGGGTGGTGGCTCCATACGAAAGCACCTATCCCCTTTACCCACTTTCTATCCTCTTCAACAGCATCCTCGCAGTTTTTCCGTTCCTCTTCTTTTACGCACTCGGCGTCCTCCTGGTGAGGAAGGAAACGGAGGAGCTCAAGGCAGTCTTCACCGAAGGGCTCACTTTGACTCTGGAGGTCTCTCTGTGGATAATGGCCGGGATAGGGTTGGCTATAGTCCTCGAGAACCGCGGGATTGCACTCAACCCGGTAATTAAGTACCTCCTCACTCTGGCCATCATAGCAGTGTTCGGGAAGTACAAGAAGGCGGGAG
The DNA here is from genome assembly GCA_027075325.1 of Thermococcus sp. GTDB lineage: Archaea > Methanobacteriota_B > Thermococci > Thermococcales > Thermococcaceae > Thermococcus. The sequence goes on from JALTBN010000043.1 coordinate 53,817, forward strand.
ACGCAGTGGGTCTCGCCGTACTGGGATACCTCATCTACGCGGGTGGCGCCGATGTAGTCTACGCTTACGGGAAGCTCTTCGCGGTTCTGTACGTCTTCAAGGTGTTCTTCTCGGTCGTTAAGGTTCTCCGCAAAAAGGCCCTCGTGGAGGAGGTTCCCGTGGAGGAGCTCAGGGAATGGGATATACTGGGGGAGACAATATACATCAACGGAGATGACATCGTCCGCGACAGGCGTGATTTCTTCGAGGTTCTGAAGGAGGCTGTGCTCTCCGGGAACTTAAAGGCCCTCTCAGGCACCCAGCGGGACGTTATAGCATCCCCAAGCGCTGAGGGACTCAGTGGGGAGCAGATAGAAAAGCTCAAAGAATTCGTCCGCGAAGGGAAGCTGGAAAACAGGTTTCTCAGAAAGAAGTCGATGCCCTTCGCACCCAGCATCTTCCTCGGTTTTCTCATCTCGGCCCTCTGGGGCGACATCTTCTGGTGGCTGATACTTAAGACGGCAGGCCTCTGAAAGGGTCGGGGAAGGGCGTGCTCATCACACATCAGCAAAGCAAAAGCTCGTCATCCCCCTTCTCTTCCGTTGTGGGAATCACCCCTCAATGAGACCACGGATTATCTCAACGACCTCTTGAAGGCTCTCGACAACGTGGTCCCCCTCAACACCTTCGTGTGGGTTTATGGCTATGCTGACGTCTGCCTCACTGAACATTGCTATGTCGTTGTAGCCGTCTCCAACGGCGACCGTGAGCTCCGGCTGCAACTTCTCCTTCAGGCGGCGGAGAATTGGTCCCTTTCCAGTGAAATCTACGTGGGGATAAACCTCACCAGTTAGAACCCCATTCTCATCAAAAACGAGCTCGTTAGCGAACACGTAATCCGCCCCAAGCTCCCGCCCCACCCTGCTCGCAAGGCACATCAAGCCGCTGCTCAGAATGGCGGTTTTAAATTCGTTTCTCCTCAGGAACTCAAAGAGCTCCTCCGCCCCCTCCATGTACTCAACGGATTGCACCCACTCCAGTATCTCCTCCTTCAGGTGTCCCCTCCACAGGGAGGCATCCAGTCTGGCCCACGTTGCGTAGTCGATTTCACCGTCGAAGAACATCCGGGCATACTCGCTGCCCTTGTTCCACGTTCCAAATCGCTTGTGGAGCTCCACCCATCCCGAAACGGATTTAACGAGGGTTCCCTCAAGATCGAAAGCCGCCAGTCTCATATTCTCACCTCATCCCATTGAGCCCACCCGTTTATAAACCTCCCGCGGGATATAACTTAAATATCCAAACACCGTAGTGGTCACGGTGAAAAAGGTGGTATACGTCGGTGAGATATTAAAGACTCTCGAACGTGTTCCCTCCGGAATCCAGGGGCTGGATGAGATCATAGGCGGGGGCTTTCTTCCGGGGAGGGTTTACCTCATCACGGGGCCGCCGGGAAGCGGTAAAACCACCATCGGGGTTCAATTCCTGGTGGAAGGTGCAAAAAACGGGGATAAAGGTACGTTCATCTCCCTGGTTGAGAACCCCAAAATCATAGTGCAGGACATGCTACGCTACAATTTTGGCCTGTTAGGGTACCTCCAGTCCAAGACTATAACCTTCCACGACCTCGGAAGCAGGCTCCTGCGCACCGAATACCGCCTCACCTGGAACGAGCTCTTCAACACGATTCTCCAGATAATCGACGAGGAAGGGGCAAAGAGGGTTGTTATTGACTCCTTCACATCTATGGAACACCTCGTTAAAGATCCCGATAACAAGCGCTGGGCGCTGGGACGGTTCATTAGGGCCCTCCAGGAACTGGAAATCACAACACTGATAACGTCGGAGATGCTCCAGGGTGACGCATACACAGATGAACACTACCTCACCGACGGCGTCATAGTGATACATCACTTCATGAGGAATTACCAGATGGTGAGGGCCATCCAGGTGCTGAAAATGCACGGTGTACCCCACGACAGCAACATGAAGAGGGTAAGGTTCACGGATGATGGAGTGAGGGTCTACCAGGAGGCCCCGTTCTGAGGTGGTTATAATGGGGAGAAAAAACGGAATTAAAGCTAAAGAAGAGGTTCGCGAACTCCTTGAGGAAGCCTACAACCTGGGCTACTTCATGGGCTATGGAGGGCACAGTGACTGGGTTGGTTGGGCCAGGGAGCAGAGAGAAGGACTGTACAAAAAAGCAGAGGAGCTGGGTGTTTACCCCCTCGTGAAGGATGCCTACGCCAGGGGAAAGGAGGACGGCGCGAAGAAAAGGGAGGAGGACATTCACCTGGGACTCATAGAAAAGGGCAGGATAACCGAGGAAGTCAAGGCAAAGCCTAAGATATCCGCTCCCCCGGAGAGAACCGCCGAACCTGCAGAAGAGAAGATTAGAGCGGAATTCGCTCGCTTCCTTCAGACAACGAAGCTCGTTCTCCCGCCTGAGTTTCTGGATACGCTTAAGCACCTTGAGCTGCCCAAAATGCTGAAGCTGGGGGAGGAGTAAGTTGAGCATGGGAAATTACACAAAGGGAGCCAGAATCAGCACGGACAGGGTACTACACGATATTGGAGAGATAACTCAGTTCCACAGGATACAGGGCTCAAGAGAGCTCGTTGAGGCCGTTAAATACATCGAGGAGGAGCTCTCTGCATGGGGTATCGAATCAAAACGGCTCGACAGAACGTACGATGGAAAGAGCTTCTACCTGACGCTCAGGAGTCCAATAGCCTGGAACCTCATCAGCGCGGAGCTTGATTGGGACGGGAGAAAGGTTACATCGGATGAAACACCCTTGATGGTCATGGCCCACTCCCCACCGGGGGAAGGGGAAGGAAGCGTACTCCCTATACTTCGAGAAGAGGACTGGAAACGGGCGGAGGGAAAAATCGTCCTCGCTGGAAGGAACTGGAGGGAAGCCTACAGGAGGGCCAACGAGGAGGGAGCCGTTGCTTTTATCGCTTACCGTAAGGGAACGGGGACCGCTTTTCCCTACATAGGACTCTTCCTGAGCAAAAAAGACCTGGAATGGGCCGGAATCCCCGCCCTGACAATACCGGAGGCCTGGGCCGATGAGATCATCGAGAAATCGCTCTCCGGCTCGGAAGTTCTCGCCAGATTTGCAGTTCAAACCGAGACTCCTCCCCAGGAGCGTCTTCCAATCCTCCAGGCGACGATTGGAGAGCCGCCCTTCATAGTATTCACCGCCCATATCTGCCACCCAAAGCCGGGAGCCAACGACAACGCCTCCGGAAGCGCCATGCTGATGGAACTGGCAAGGGTTCTAAGCAGCACCTGGAATGAGTCCTATCGCTTTGGCTTCTCGTTCCTGTGGGTTCCCGAATATTATGGTACACAGGCTTTCTTTGCCGGAGACCTCAACCTCAAGGATTATTACGCCGGATTTAACCTCGATATGATTGGGGGGAGCCAGGACCGCTCCGGTTCGACTGTAATGGTGATAAGAACACCATTATCCCGGTTTTCAGTTGTTTCGGGTGTTCTCGAAAGGGCCCTTGAGTTGACGAACGTCTCAGAGAGCAGGGGCCTGACTGGGGAACCCCTACCCGCTGTGAAGCTCAAGGCGTTCCCCTACGAGATGGGAAGCGACCATGATGTCCTAAACTTCTTCGGGATTCCCTCGGTAATGCCGATAACTTGGCCCGACAGGTTCTATCACTCAAGCGCGGACACCGTGGAGAAGCTCAGCCTTGACACAATCAAAATCATCGGAAACGCCGTCCTCTCATCAGCCCTTTTCCTCGCAGAGGCGCCCTCAAAAGAACTGGAGCGCTTCTCCAGAGGCTATGCCATGAAGTACCTCGGGGAACTCTCAATGGAACGCGAAACAGAGGTTGCGGAAAAACTGGTCATGATGGGACTGGCGCGGGACTCGGAGTTCCTGGGAATGAAGCTTGGACACAGGTTTAATGTGGAGCCCTGGCTTGAGTGGGCTCTCAGGGGGAGGATAGGAGAGGATATAGTGGAGCTCAGAGCTGGGGAGCACCTCTATGAGTTCAAGGAGCTAACGAAGGGCAGGGAGACAATCGTCCACCTCCACGAACTGATAATGCTCGGAGAACTCCTGCCGGAGGAAAAAGCTTATACAGCCCTGAAAGAGGAATATGGAGAGATAAGGGTAGAAAAGCTCAGAAAACTCGTAGAACTGACGGAGAAGAGCGGTCTGGTAAGGTGGAAAGATTAATCGCCAGAGATTTCAGTCTCAAGTTCATCTATTTTTTTCAGGAGACTGTTCTTTATTCTCTCAAGAAGTTCGCGGGGGGAGGTGGCGGTGTAAACATAGCCGAGCCACCCCTGCTCAACCAGCTTTCTCTGGAGAATTCCTTTCCGATACAGGTTGAGGACGTGGGCTCTAACGGAGCGCTCGCTTATTCCAAGCTCCTTTTGAATCTCGGTTATCCTCATGGGGCGCTTCTTCTCCAGGAGGAGGCGGTATACCCTGAGCTCCCCTTTCTTTAGTCCCATGACCCGCAGGATTCCCTCCAGTTTTTCGTATACGTCCTCTTTAGCACCCATGATTTCGCCCCTATGAAAATAGGATTTCATACCTCTTAAAAACTTTGCGTCATTCCCCACCGATATTGGAAGTTACCTGAAATATTTTTAATTTATGTGGCAACTTTTCAAAAATATCACCAAAATCTGAGCTAAATTGGCAATTATGTCAATGTGGGCCGGGTACAGAGGCCCGCGTTCATCGCTCGCGCGGGTGGATGCTCCCGGCCCTGTGGGCTCGGCGTGAGCACTCCCCGCTCACAAAACCCGATGCCTTGCGGGGGCGGATTAACCGAGCCCATGAGGAGACGGAATGTCCCCTCACTGTCGGCAGAGTGGGGTGGAAAAGAGAGCTTAAAAAGGTAGAGGTTCACTCGATCGGGAGTTCCATGTCCTCTTTGTGGGCCTTTAGAACCACCATCGTATGTGTGGATTCAACACCCTCTATGTCTCCTATTCTGTCCAGAAAGTCGTTCAGCTCATCGCTGTCCTTTGCGCGGATCTTGACTATCATGTCGTAGTCTCCGGTGGTCTCGTAGACTTCAACTATCTTGGGGTACTTTCGGAGCTCCCCTGCGACGTTGGCGTACATCCCGGCCTTAGCTTTTATCAGAACGAACGCCAGCATACCAAGCCCTATCGATGCCGGGTCAAGGAGGATAGTGAAGCGCCTTATGATGCCCTTTTCTTTGAGCTTCTTTATCCTCTCGTATATCGTGGACTCAGCCAGGTCCACTTCCTTGGAAATCTCTCTCAGCGGCGTTCTGCTGTTCCTCTGGAGTATCATGAGAATTTTCTTGTCAATTTCATCGAGACCTCCTCTCACTGCAATCACCACTAAAAATTTTCGAAAGCATATATAAACCTGCCGATTTTTAGGGAGAACTGGTAACGACCCAGCTGAAAGTCAGCCACATTATCTTTATAAAACGCCGGACCCCCATAGGTTCAGAGCAGGGTGGTGAACATGCCAACGAACGTGACGGCAGAGTACTTGACAGCGGAGGAGGAGTACCACAGGGCCAAGACGATTCCGGAGAAGATAAGGGCACTGGAGAAGATGTACGCCACAGTTCCAAAGCACAAGGGAACCGAGAAGCTCAGGCTCCAGATAAAGAGGAAGCTCGCCGAGCTCAGAAAGGAGCTTGAGAAGCAGAGGCAGATGAAGAAGGGCGGTGGTGGCCCGTCGATAGCCGTCAGGAAGGAAGGTGCCGCCCAGATAGTCTTGGCCGGCCTCCCCAACGTCGGCAAAAGCTCTCTGCTGAAGGCCCTCACGAACGTCGATGCCGATGTGGCCGACTACGCCTTTACCACGGTCCAGCCCGTTCCGGGCATGATGCACCACAAGGACGTTCAGATACAGCTCGTCGAGGTTCCCGGCCTCGTTGAGGGAGCCGCCCTCGGAAAGGGCATGGGACCACAGCTTTTGAGCGTGATAAGGAACGCTGATGCGATAGCCATCGTTGTGGACCTCTCAAAGGACCCCGTTAAGCAGATGGAGACCCTTCTGCGCGAGTTTGAGAGGGCGGGGATAAAGGTCAACAAGCGCCGCCCCAGGGTTGAGGTAAAGAGGACTGCCATGGGTGGCATAGTGATCAACGGCGTTGAGAACATAAAGGGCGACGTGAGCGAGGTCATGAAGATACTCCGCGACGAGAGGATTCACTCGGCGGAGCTGACGGTAAAGGAGCCTGTAACGCTGGAGGAAATTGCGGATGCCCTTGATGAGAGCCTCGTCTGGCGCAGGGCCATAATCATAGCCAACAAGGGCGACGCCCCCAGCAGTAAGGAGAACTATGAGAAGCTGGTTAAAGCCTACGGCGACCGCTTCAAGATAATCCCCGTCTCGGCTAAGAGGAAGATACAGCTCGACAAGCTGAAGGACGAGCTTTATGAATTAGCGGGAATAATCAGGGTTTTCACGAAGAGCCCCGGCGAGGAGCCGGCGTATCCGCCCGTGCCGCTCAAGAAAGGCTCGACGGTTATGGATTTGGCGGAGAGGATTCACAAGGACTTCGCCAGGAACTTCCGATACGCGCGCGTCTGGGGCAGGAGCGTCAAGTTCCCGGGCCAGAGGGTCGGTCCGGATCACGTGCTTGAGGACGGGGACATAGTGGAGATTCACGCCAGATGATTAGTCTTCCTTTGGTACCGGTTCCGGCCTGATTACCTCTATTATTGGAATCCCCTCGAAGTCCTTGTCCAACGTTGCGATTCTCCTTATCCCCGCGGACACCATTGCTCCCAATATCTTGGCGTCGTGGAGGAGCAGACCGTATTTCTCGGCAACACTGAGGGTGAGGAATATGTCAGGGTCTTCGATTATTTCTATTCCGTGAGTTCCGATGAATGAGAGCACGAGTTCTGAGGCTTCCCTGAGAAGGGCTTTTCCTCCATCCTCTTTTAAGAAACGCTTAAGCTCGTGCAGGCTTTTAATTCCCTGAGAGGCTGCCTTCCTTCGGAGGGTAACGTAAACGCACTCGTCTACCACCGTCTCAGAAATCACGGGGTTCTTGGCCAGTGAAAAGGCCTTCTCAGCCTCATCTGTTAGTTCGGTCTCAAACAGCAGGTTGAGAATGACGTTACTGTCCAGAAAAGTCCTGGTACTCCTGTAGATACTCACGAAGCTCCCTCCATGATGCTTTTTCCCGTTTCGGCTCCTGCTTTTTCAGTGCGAGCAATTTCAATGTTTGGGCACGCGCGAATATCTCGGCCAATTCGCCGACCAATCTCTCATCGATTCCCTCTGGAACCTTCACCCTGAGGGTTACGTCCATTTTTATCCACCTAAATGGAGTTGTCAGCGAGTTTGATAACTTTTTCGTCTACCCGCAGAACGGCCCCTTACAGCTCCTTCCCTTCTTCCCGACCATTGCGTCGAGGGAGTACTCCTTTCCGTCGAGGCTGTCCATTATCAGCTTCTCGCCGTCCTTCTCGTATATCCAGAAGACCTTGTAAGCCCGCCCGTGCCTGACGACCTCTATCCTCGGAAGCCACCACGAGATCACGCGGGAGTTTCCCCAGATTACGGCGCTCTCGAAGGCCTTCTTCTCGGCCCCCTCGTAGTCGACCAGCGGCTTCATGACCTTCTTCTCCTCGACGTCCCACTCGTGGAGGTCGATGAAATCATCGCCCCTCTCGGCGCCGAGGCGGTATAGGTCTACGTAGGCAAAGTAGTCGAAGACCCAGACCACGAAGGAGGGGGCAATAGTTGGAATGGCCTACGGTCTGATCAGCGAGGTCATCTTTGAGGCCAAGATATACGGTTGGGCCTTCAATCCCAACGCGCCGGGCATCTGGAGCACCATCGGTGGCTGGTTCAACGGCGTTCCAGTGTTCTTCATCAACTTCTTCATAATGCTCTTCGTCATCATAATCATCAGCCTCCTAACAAAGCCGCCTGAGGACATCGTCAAGCTCCACGAGGAGATATTTAGGAAGGTGCCCATCGAGACCGGCAGGAAGAGCGTCACCGAGACCAGGGCCAAGAGCTAGGTCGAGAACGTCGTCGAGTTCGTTACAGCTAAAGGGCTTGTCTGAAGCCCTCAACCTTTTTACCCATAGAATTTATAAACACTGATGTTCATCCTTATACGAATGTACATGAGTGGGGTGGGAATATGCAACCGTCGTCTGCTGAAAGAGGATCTATGCGCCTTAATGAACATCCTATTCTAAAGTTCAAACGTGGAAGGAAAGTCACAATATACTTTGAAGGCCAGCCAATAGAGGCCTATGAAGGTGAAACGATTGCAATGGCACTTCACGCCGCGGGAATCAGGGTGTTGAGCTACAGCGGAGAGAAACACAGACCCAGGGGGCTTTTCTGTGCCATTGGTAAATGTTCATCCTGTCTTGTAAAGGTAAACGGGATTCCGAACGTCCGCTCCTGCATAACCCTCGTCGAGGACGGCATGAGGGTGGAGATGCAAAGGGGCAAGGAGGAGCTTCCAAAGACCGCAAAGCCGCCGGCTTGGAAGGACGCGCCGCGTTACACCGCGGACGTCGTTGTGATAGGGGGTGGCCCCGCTGGTTTGATGGCGGCGATAAACGCGGCCGATGCAGGTGCGAGTGTTATTCTAATCGATGAACAGCCCATGCTCGGAGGCCAGCTCGTGAAGCAGACCCACAAGTTCTTTGGGAAGAGGGAGCAGTTCGCCGGCGTCAGGGGTGTCAAAATCGCCGAAATCCTCGGAGAGGAGGTCAAGAAAAGGGGGAACATCAGGGTATTCCTCGAAACCTCTGCGGTGGGCATCTTCCAGGAGGGAGACGAAAAGCTAGTGACGGCGGTGAGAAAGAACACCGAGCTTTTGGAGTTCAGGGGAAAGAGCCTCATCGTTGCGACCGGGGCAATGGAGAAGATGATCCCATTTGAGAACAATGACCTGCCCGGCATCTACGGTGCCGGAGCGATTCAAACGCTGATGAACACCTACGGCGTCAAGCCTGGCAACAGAGTTTTGATAGTCGGTGCCGGAAATGTCGGACTCATTCTGGCATACCAGCTCATACAGGCGGGCGTTGAGGTGAAGGCTATAGTTGAGGCGATGCCAAAGGTCGGCGGCTACTTCGTCCACGCGGCCAAGGTGAGGCGCCTTGGAGTGCCCATATTAACGAGGCACACGATTCTGCGCGCGGAAGGAAAGGAGAAGGTCGAGAGGGCTATCGTTGCCCAGCTCGACGATAACTGGAGGCCGATTCCGGGAACTGAGAAGACCTTTGACGTTGATATCATAGCCCTCGCAGTTGGTCTCAGGCCGAGCATCGAACTCCTCCACCAAGCCGGCTGTCAGATACGGTACGTTCGCGAGCTTAGCGGGCACGTTGCGGTGAGGGACGACAGGATGGAGACCACTGTGCAGGGCATCTTCGTTGCAGGAGATTCCGCCGGGATAGAGGAAGCCACTACCGCCATGCTTGAGGGGAAGATAGCCGGCATAGCGGCCGCGCTGAAAGCCGGCGCGGCATCGCCGGAGTGGCTCAACGAGATAAGGAAAGCCCAGCACGACCTCGACGAATTCCGCTCCGGGCCCTTTGGAAAGCACATTCTAGAGGGCATAAAGAAGGCCATGGCAGGCTTTGAGGCCAAGGTGTCCGCAGAGGTGAGAGGATGAGTGAGATACCACACTTCCTCAGGGAGGGATACCTTACTGTTGATGAACTCTTTGAGATGGCCCCCAGGCCGAACGAGGAGAGGCTGAGGGCGAGGCCGGTGGCAATCCCGGAGTGCCCCCAGGAGATACCGTGCACTCCGTGCAAGGAAGTCTGCCCTGTCAACGCGATTAGTATGCCAACACCCAACGACAGACCCGTTGTTAATTACGACAAATGCATAGGCTGCTCCCTCTGCGTTCAGGTATGTCCTGGACTGGCGTTTTTCATGGTGCACTACGTCGGGGATAAGGCAAGGATAACGATGCCCCATGAACTCCTGCCCGTTCCAAAGAGGGGAGACGAGGTTGTTCTCCTCAACCGCGTTGGCGAGCCCGTTGGGAGGGGGAAGGTCACCCTCGTCATCCCGCGTGAGAAGAGCATGGGAGACACGGCCGTCGTGACCGTGGAAGTGCCGATTGAGCTTGCATGGGAGGTTAGAGCGATTAGAGTGCCGGGGGATGATGGAGATGAGTGAAAACACCAGCGATCCGCGGGAGAAGATAATAATCTGCCGGTGCAACGATGTCACGCTGAAGGAAATAGAGGATCTGATAGATCAGGGAATCACGGACATCGAGGAGATCAAGAGGCTGACGCGCATCGGAATGGGCCCCTGCCAGGGTAGAACCTGCATACCCCTCGTAATCAGCATCATCGCAAGGAAGACCGGTAAGAAACCGGATGAGATTCCAGTTCCGGCCACGCGCGTCCCGGTCAGACCCGTTATGATGGGGGTTCTCGCGGGGGAGATGGACGATGAAGAGTGAGGCCAAAACAGTTATCATAGGAGGCGGTATCATAGGCCTCTCCATAGCCTACAATCTCGCCAAACTCGGCGAAAACGACGTGGTGGTTCTCGAAAAGGGCTATCTCGGCAACGGTTCCACCTTCCGCTGCGGAACCGGGATAAGGCAGCAGTTTGGTGATGAGGCCAACATCAGAATGATGAAGCGCTCCGTGGAGCTCTGGAGCGGCCTCAGCGAGGAACTCGGTCACGACGTTGAGTTCACACAGAGCGGTTACCTCTTTCTACTCTACGACGAGGAGGAGCTTGAGGCCTTCAAGAGAAACGTTCGCCTTCAGAACCGCTTTGGAGTCCCATCCAGAATAATAACGCCGGAGGAAGCCAGGGAGATAGTTCCCCCCCTGAACACGGATGAGGTGATAGCTGCCTCCTGGAACCACACTGACGGCAAGGCAAATCCCTTCAAAGCGGTCTTCGCTTACGCAGACGCGGCAAAGAGACTGGGCGTTGAAATTTACGAATACACCGAGGCGAAGGATATCAAAGTTGAAAACGGAGAAATAAAAGCCGTCGTAACGAACCGGGGTGAGATAAAAACGGGACGGGTGATAAACGCGGCCAACGCATGGGCACCGAAGATAAACGAGATGGCGGGCGTTCCGGTCGATATACCAATCCATCCCTACAAACACCAGGGGGTCAAGACCGAGCCGATAAAGCCCGGCCAGATAGAGCCGATGGTTATCTCCTTCAAGCATGGCGGCGTTTATCTGACACAGGAGGCCAACCAGGGCGGCGTTATAGGCGGCTACGGCCTCAAGTACGGGCCAACCTATGATATAACCCCGACCTACGAGTTCCTTCGCGGGGTCAGCTACCGCTTCTCCCAGATTATTCCGGCACTCAAGTACGTGAACGTCATAAGAATATGGGGAGGGTTCTACGCCGAAACACCGGATGGAAACGCAACGATCGGTAGGATAAACGAGGTGGACGAGTTCTACATTGCAGCGGGTTTCAGCGGCCACGGATTCATGCTCGCGCCGGTAGTAGGGGAGGCTATGGCGGAGCTAATAGTTAACGGAAAAACAGACAAGCCCCTTGACTTTTACGATCCTTACCGCTTTGAGCGCGGGGAACTCCGCGGGAAGGCCATCCAGATGGGGTAACTCCCTTTCCATTTTCATGCCTATTTTGGGGGTAACAAAAGATGATGAAGACGGATGTTCTAATCGTGGGCGGCGGTGCGGCGGGGATAGTGGCGGCACTCACCGCAAAGGACAACTATCCGGATAAAGACGTCACCGTGGTGCGAAAGGAGGAGAAAACCCTCGTTCCCTGCGGGATACCGTACATATTCGGAACGCTGGGAAGTGTCGAGAAGGACCTCATTCCCGATGACATCCTCAAGAAGAGCGGGATAAATCTGGTGATCGACGAGATAACCTCCGTTGACCTGAAAGAGAAAGTTGCAGAAGGCCGCAACAGTGGGAAAATCGCATTTGAAAAGCTCATCTTGGCCACCGGTTCAAAACCCCTAGTGCCACCGATAAGGGGAGTGGACAGGGAAAACGTGTTCCAGGTGAGAAAGGATTTCAAGTATCTGTCAGTGATGAAGGAGAGAATCAAGGAGAGCCAGGATATCGTGATAATCGGCGGCGGTTTCATAGGTGTGGAGTTTGCCGATGAGCTCAGGAAGCTCGGCAAGAACGTCTCGATAGTTGAGATGCTTCCCCACGTTCTTTACAGCTCCTTTGATGATGAGTTCTGTGAGATGGCCGAGGCCGAACTCAGAAGGGTAGGGGTTGATGTGTACATGAACACCAGAGTCGAGGAGATAAGGGGCGGGAAGTCCGTTGAGGGAGTTGCGCTATCCAACGGCAAAAACCTGAACGCTGACCTCGTCATAGTGGCCGCAGGGGTTAGGCCCAACACAGAGCTCGCCGAGAGGATGGGGTTAAATGTCAGCAGGTACGGGATAGAAGTTGATGAGTACATGAGAACATCACATCCGGACGTTTTTGCCGTCGGGGACTGCGCAGAAAAGAGGGACTTCTTCACAAGAAAACCCAAGCTCACACTTCTTGCTTCAGTGGCCACCGCCGAGGCCAGGATAGCCGGGGCGAACCTTTACAGGATAAAGGCCTTCAAGCAGTTCCGTGGAACGCTCGGAATATTTGCCACCAAAGTCGGGAACCTGTCACTGGGGGCTGCGGGGCTGATAGAGCGGAGTGCAAAGGCAGAGGGCTTCGAATACGTGGTTGGCAGGAGCAACGTACCCGATAAACACCCCGCATCGCTTCCTGAGGCGAGTGAGGTCTCGGCAAAGCTGATCTTCACAAGGCAGGGAGGATTCTTCATCGGGGGACAGCTTGCTGGAGGAGAGACCATCGGTGAGATGATAAACCTCATTGGCTTTGCCATCGAAAGCGGCTACACTGCCTCGCAGTATATAAATCTCCAGATAGGTACGCATCCATTACTAACACCCGCACCAACCGCCCCCGCGACGATAAAAGCAGCTGAGGATGCTCTGAGGAGGATATACTCCTGATGCAGCTCCGAGGTCAGCACCCCAGCTGGGGTTGGTTTAAACCCCTTTCTTATCCTTTCGACGGAAATTTTATAAAACATTTCTCCACTCTTCTCGCTGATGCCGAAGCGTGAGAGGGTAGTTATCCAGGGGAAGCGCGAAAGGACGCTTAAACTGAAGAGGCTCCGGGTTAAGCGGAGGAACGTCTTTTTCCTCGCCCTCGGAATGTTCATGGCCAACATGGCCTTCGGAATGGCCTTTCCCTACCTCGGCGTTTACATGCGCTACCTCGGGGCGAGCATGGTCTTGGTCGGTCTTCTCAGCGTGGCCTTCAACATCACCTCCACCGTCTTCCAGTATCCCTTTGGCTGGCTCTCCGATTCGAGCGGCAACAGAAAGGGCTTCATAGCCTTCGGACTTGCCTCGATGGGGTTGTTCTACGCCATAATGCCCTTTGCCTCCTCGCCTGCCCAGGTTCTTCTCCTCAGGACCCTCCAGGGCGTTTTCGGCTCGGCGATGACACCCGCGCACTCCGCCCTTATCTCGGAGCTTTCGACCCGGGCAGGCTCGATATTCGGCCTCTTCAACTCCGTTGAGAACGCCGGTTACATGGTCGGCAATTTCATCGGCTCGGCCGTTGTCGGCTACCTCGGTGTGAGGAGCATCTTTCTTATATCGGGCGGTTTACTGCTCACCTCAGTCTTCATCGTGCTCATGATACGCGAGAGACCGACAGGAAGGCGTTCTCTCCTCGGCATGATACTCGTCCAGGAGGGCAGGGAGGGCTGGCGCGCCACCGTCGGGGGTTCCGCTTTTAGGAGGCTCCTCCTCGAGAACCTCGGCCCCTTCTACCTCACCGTCCTTCTCGTCATGATAGCAAGTGGCCAGTTCTACTCTGTCTCATCCGTCTACTTCGAGAAGACCTTTGGCGGCTGGAGCGTCGGCGTTATCTTTGGCATCGAGAGCCTGGCAGCGGCTTTAACGGGCTACTACCTCGGCAAGCTCATCGACAGCTACGGACCTAAGAGGTTTTACCTCCTTTCGATAGCGGGCTACATGGCGGCTTTCTTCCTCTATGCGGTCGTTAAGAACGTCTGGCTCGTCTTCGGTGTCGCCTTTCTCTCCGGCCTTAAGTGGGTTCTCACCATAAACTCGACCTCCGCCTACGTGGCGAGGAAGGTGAAGGTTAGCGAGAGGGCGCAGGGAATGGGCCTGCTCAACACGATGATGAGCCTCGGATGGGTGATTGGTCCTCTTCTCGGGGGTTACCTCGCGGGGATAAGCTTTGAGCTGGACTTCGCCAGCACTCTCGTGCCACTCGGCCTCGCTTTTATCCTCGCCCTCCGGCTCCCAGAGTGAGCACTAACCTCTTAAATCTGAAGGGCCACTCCTCGTGGTGATCGCATGTCGCTGGAGGAGTTATACTCGTACCTCAGGGATTATATGGATCCGGGGAGCGAGTCGGCCAAGAGGAGGTACCTCTCGCTGAGGGCTTTCTTCAACTGGGCGATAAAAGAGGTCCTTCTCCCAGATGGGAAGAGCCTCAGAATCCTTGACCTCTGTGCGGGAACTGGAATTGCAGGCGCTGCCTTACTCGAAACCCTCCGCGAGTGGGGTATTGGAGGCTCCCTGACGATCATTGACAAGAGGAAGGATGACCTCCTGAAGGTGGACGCGTGGCTTGAGAACGAACGAGAAGTCTACGGTGCCGTGATGGACTGCCTCAATGACTTCAAAAAGCTTGGAGAGTTCGACGTCGTTCTTATATGGGGTGGTACAATGTCCCACTTCGACCCCTATCAGGCCGCGGATCTTTTCAGGAACATTGTGAAAGTTCTCAGTCCAACCGGCGTCTTCATGCTTGAGGAAACCGACCGCTTTGGGGCCTTCTTTTACAGGAAAGCATACAGGGAGATGGTGACCGAGACGCGGGAAGAGGACTACACGATAGTGTCCATAGACGAGGGCTACAACCCCATTAGGGGCACTATCAAAAGAGGATACTACAAACTGCCAGGCTGGGAGAGGGTCGGGGAGATCGACACCCGCTACTGGGATTTGGCGGGACTGGCGGGGATGGGAAAGACACTCTTCGAGGAGGCGAGGGTTATAGGGAAGAGAGAACACGGGGTCGTTGGAGTCAGCGACGTTATCTACTTCAGGCACCCAAGGCGTCAGCGGGCGTAGTACTGGGGCTTCCTGTCCCGGAAGACGTCGTTGTAGTCGTTCAGTCTCTTGTCCCTCGCAAGGGAGAGGTCTATCTCCGCTATCCCAACTTCCTCCCCATCTTCGCTTCCCTCAACGAGCACTTCCGCCCTGGGCGAGTTTATCTGGCTCCTGCCTATAAAGCGGAGCCCCCTCTCCACCCCGACACGGTCGGCCGTTATCGTGTAAACTCTGTTCTCAAGGGCCCTTATCGGCATGGCCCTGGGGGCGTAGGGCATGACGAGGTTGGCGGGGTGGGCTATGATTTCCGCCCCCTTGAGGGCCAGTGTTCTCACCGATTCCGGGAAGAACCAGTCGAAGCATATCATGACTCCTATCCTTGTGAAGCCAATGTTGAAGACCTGAAAGCCCAGGTTGCCGGGCTCGAAGAACTCCTTCTCATGGGCGAAGAGGTGTATCTTGCGGTATTTTCCAATGTAACCCATTGGGCCAACGACGACGGCGGAATTGTAAAGCCTTCCCAGGCTGTCCCTCTCAGCGGTTCCCGCAACTATGAATATTCCGTATTTCCTGGCGGCCCGTATAAGAAACCGAGTGGTCTTTCCGTCGGGAATCGGCTGGGCTACGCCTTCAACCTCTTCTTTGCTTTCAAAGTTGTACCCCGTATCAAAGAGTTCCGGGAGGATGATGAGCCTGGCCCCCTCCAGTGCGGCTCTCTCTATCAGGGCCTCCGCCTTTGAGAGATTATCCTCAGGACTGAGCAACACCGGGTTCATCTGCCCAAACGCAACTTTAACCACATTACTTCACCTGTACTCCATTCTGTCACAAAAGGTAGATAAGCGTTATCGTTTTGAGGATTGGAATTTTTCAGATGTTTAATGGCTTGTTTAAGATTATACCCCAAGAAAAAAGATTATAATGACAAATGCCTTAACTAAAACAACGCACTTACCTTTTTAACTCTCTAAAAATGGTTACACTAACAAAGAAAGCGTTAAAACCAGTAATGTAAGACAAGTTTTTGGAGCCATTTCACGGCAGTTTTCGGCCCCTGCAAAGCGGAGGAATGATTTCTGCATCCTGGAGAATATCCTTGGAGTTAAAGAGGAAAAAGCTTAAAAAGGCGCTGGGAAAGTGTGGCTGGAAAGTGGAGGTGACGCTCATGAAGAGGAGACCCAGGAAGTGGAAGAAGAAGGGCAGAATGAGGTGGAAGTGGATAAAGAAGAGGGTCCGCAGGCTCAAGAGACAGCGCAGGAAGGAGCGCGGTCTCATCTGATGGCGCTCCGGTGGGAATACATGGATACGGAGTGGATACGGCGCGAGTTCGAGCGCCTCTCCCTCGTTTTTCACACTTCTCGCGGCAGGACGCTCGTTATCTCGGATCCCCACATAGGTTTTGAATTCTCGCGCGGACTCAGGCTAAGAACGCATTTTGAGGATAATCTCGCCTCATTCATCCAGGAGAAAGACCCGGACCTTCTCATCATCCTTGGAGATCTGAAGGAGCCGTTGGGGCTGAGCTTCGCCGTGAAAGCTATGCTGACGGAGTTCTTCTCCAGAGTCAGAGATATTAATGTTGTAATCACCAAGGGAAACCACGACGGGAGGATAAGGGAGATAGCATCATTCTTTCCGAACGTCAGCGTTCTTGATCATCTGCTCCTCGATGGTACACTCTACCTTCACGGACATACAAACCTCCCCCCAGTGGAGTTCAGAGAAGGGTGCATGGGCCACATTCATCCCGCATATACCATAGGAACTCCTGGAAAAAAGATTAAAGTATTCGCGAGGGCCAGAGAATTCCTTATCCTCCCGACGATAAACCCATACATAGAGGGCTTTGATGTGAGGCAGGGGATAAGAATGGTCCCGTTCCTCCAGGATATAAAAGAACTGGATCTATTCTTGCCTGAGGGGATATACCTAGGAGAAGTCAAGCTGGAAAACAGCACGATTAAAAGCTGATAAAAAAGAGGGAAACTTTCCCGATTTTATCAATCTATTATTCTTACTTTATGCTGCTTATTCACAGCTACCCACTTATTCTATCGGCATACCATTTGAACCCCTCTTATTTATAAGGACATTTATTCAAATCCTGATTTACATCGAAGAGGGGCTGCAGGAGGGGTGGATTCCCAGTGAGATCCCCCTTATTGCTCCCATTCTTATTTTAACCCATCTTAACAACGCTAATTGCTCAATGAGGCAATATTTAAGCTTTTCTATTAAAAATTTCCAATGTATCACCTCAAGAGTTGATAATCCACCAGGTACCTACATAAATGCATACATAACTGCATTCACGGATTGAAGATACTCCAGTAGAACTGACCTGTACTTGTGGATTTTACAAAACATGAGTTCAAATTAACGGGACCAATGGGAGCACACCCTAAAAGAGGGGGGAGATTAAAGTTTGAATCAAACTAAAGAAGAGTAATTGAAAAAGAACACGTATCACCTGCTCAGCTCTTGCGCTCTTCTGGCCAGTTCCTGAAGTTTCTTCTCCAGTTCCCCAAGCGCCTCCTGGGTCCTGGCTATGGCCTCGCTGTATTCATTTATTCTTGCCGTGAAGTACTTTACTGCATCATCCAGGCTCTTCTCCACGGCGTATCCAGCCCCAACGCTCACGATAGCCCGTTCAGTATCTGTGAGGGCACCCTTGAGGAAGGACCCCGCACCGATGGGAACAAGAATCTCGCCCTGCTTTCCCTCTTTTTTGAGTGCCTCCACCGTGGCCTTCGCAGCCTCGAACTCGTTCTTTCCAACGGTCAGCAACTCCAGATTCTGGGCCAGAAGCTGGGCCTGCGCCTGCAGGAGCTGATACTCGTAAGCCAGTTTTTCGAGTTCATCGTTTCTTTTGACCTCCGCCATATACACCACCGGGCTATGTAGGAGGGTAGCTTTAAAGGGTTTCCCTTACCCACTCTGCTTCCTTTTGAAGAGGTCGACGCGGGTTATTATCCCCATCAAAACGCCGTTTTTATCCTGAACAAGAACAGCCGGATGGTCCTCCAGGAGGTATTTGACCACTTCGAGGTCTTCTTCCTCGTTGACTATTGGAAAAGGTTCGTCCATAACCTCCATAACCTTCCGCCCGTATATGTCCTCATACTCAAGGCTCTTTCTAACTAAAGAGCGCTCAGTGACAGAGCCGACGACCTTGTTTCCACTTATAACCGGAATCTGTGAAATATTATGGGTGTTCATCAGCCTGATAACATCCTCGACCTTCTCATAGGGCTTCACTGATATCACCGGGGAGGACATGACGTCAGCAGCTTTAGGGACAGCTTTCCTGCACTCAAGCAAAGCCGTGAGTATCCTGTTGAAGGTTGAAAGCCTCGGATCCACCCTGCCATTTTCGAGCTTGGCTATGTACGCCTGTGTGACCCCTGCTTTTTCGGCGAGTTCTTCCTGAGTAATTCCCAGCTCCCTGCGTATCCTCTTAATAATCCTTGGGTCTATGGGGTGGGGTATCACCACCGTAATTACCACCGGTTATGTCATGATCACCGAAGTTAATAAACCTTAGCTCGGAAGGGTTTTAAGGAGTTGGGGATACATCAACTTAATGATGAAAACGATAAAATCAGCCGGCCTGCTCCTGGTTGCACTCCTGTCCCTTTCGGTAGCTGGGTTAGCCCTGCCCAGCATAAACATAAGGGTGCAGGAAATTGGAGAGGGCTCCCAGTGGCTTGTTTCTCCCGTACTCCAGGGCTCAATATGGTTTAGCCCCGGGCTGACGAGGGGAGAACTTGTTTTTCCGGAGAATCTTTCGGCCGGAACACGAATTTATGTATCACTTCTGGACTCTCAAGGCAACGTACTTGCATATAATTACTCAATTTCTCTCACCCAGGGTTTAAAGGCGGGGAGCGTTCTGAGGTACGGTCTTATAAACCCAAACGGGGCCGGGAGATCAGACGTCGTCAAGGCAGTAGTGAGTCTCATCACCCCCGATTACCAGACCACGTTTTCCTCGGGCAGCATACTTATTGAGAGCAGGGAACTTGGAATGGGTATTGCAAACACCACGACCTTCTGCACTCCGATAACGATTACAGAAAACAGCGGACATAATCTTTACAACTACAGCGTCCTGATAGTCTTGGACGACAGCAGCAACAATAATAACGAGGACTGGACCGTTGACTGGAATGTCATAAATTCAACAAACCTTTACTTCACAGACGAATCCGGGGCTCCCCTCTACTTTTGGATCCAGTCCATGGACACTTCAAACAGAATAGCCTATCTGTGGGTTAAAA
Source organism: Thermococcus sp. (assembly GCA_027075325.1). Lineage (GTDB taxonomy): Archaea > Methanobacteriota_B > Thermococci > Thermococcales > Thermococcaceae > Thermococcus. Next base: position 73,193 of record JALTBN010000043.1, read on the forward strand.
TTCCAGAGCTCACGGCCAGTTCTTCTCGCACAGTATGCCTGAATTATGGAGTGTGGCCGAATCACTACCTTAGCTACAATGATCCGGACAGAGTTTTCCTGCTTTTTGATGATTTTGAGGGAGCCTCACTAAACACGACAAAGTGGAACGCTCATGGTGCTCCTGCGGTGTCAAACAGTGAGTTAAGTCTAAGTAGCGGCCAGTGGGTATGGAGCAAAAAAAAGATAGCCGGCAATTCATTCCAGATTTTAATCCAATCAGTGCGACTAAGGCCTTCTCCATTCTTTATGTGGTATGTGGACAGCAAATCCCTTGCATGGGCTGAGGTCTTTAATGGCTCTTACTGGTCAGGTTTTGATGAACTTGATGTATTTAACGTTAGTTCAGGCAAATGGGGGGCTTCATATTCCGGTAATGGTAATCCCACACTTGACACAAACAACTTAATTACAATCACTGTCCAACCTTACAGCAGCGATACAACTTTAGTGTCTATATACGAAGACTCTAACCTCATTTCACAATATCACGTTGAGAAAGAAGGTGATGAACCCATAGGGATTGGACAATGGTATTATTACAACAGAAGGGGAAGAGCACGTAGTAGAGCCTCAACCTACGACTGGATACTTGTTAGGACCTACGTTGAGTCCGAGCCTTCCGTATCGGTTGGTCTCTGGTACTATAAGCTCATCTTCTATCCCCATCCTCCAGCTTCATCAACTGTCTCCCCTGCTACCACTTTATCTCTCCGGACATCATCCCCCTCGCATCAAGAGCTAAACGATATCATGCCTGTGAGCAAGGGAGCTGTTCCAGGACTGATTTTTTGGGAAAATCAACCTAAAAGTCCCCGTTTGATTAAGAAGAACAACAAGGGAGGAAAAGAGAACAAAGTAACTGCCCTTCACGATTACTCCTGTTGCCGGTGATTCTTGGCGTACCACTCCACCGTCTTTTTGAGTCCCTCCTCCAGCGACCACTCGGGCTCGAAGCCAAGCTTCTTGATCTCGCTTATGTCCGCGAGGCTGTGCCTTATGTCGCCGGGCCTCGGCTTGTCGAAGATTATTGAGGTGTTGGCGCCGGTTATCTCTATGATCTTGGTCGCCAGCTCAAGGATGCTCGTCTGCTTCCCGGTTGCCACGTTGAAAACCCTACCGTTCGCTTTCCTGCTCTCTGCGGTCAGGATGTTCGCCTTAACGACGTCCTTCACGTAGATGAAATCCCTCGTCTGCTTGCCATCGCCGAAGATAACTAGCGGCTCTCCAGCTAAAGCGCGGTTGATGAAGATGCTTATAACGCCGGCGTACTGGTTGGCGCTCTGTCTTGGCCCAAAGACATTGAAGTAGCGGAGGGCAACGACCGGCAGACCGTAAAGCTCGTGGAAGACCCTCAGATACTCCTCACCAGTTGCCTTCGTGACGCCGTATGGCGATAGCGGTCTTGGCCTCTCCGTCTCCTTCAGTGGGAGGTTGGGATTGTCGCCGTAGACGGCGGCGGAAGAGGCGAATACCAGCTTCCCGTGGCCATCGAGCAGTGCTTTCAGTATGTTGAGCGTGCCGATTACGTTTACCTCCTCGGTAAAAAGGGGATCGCGAACGCTTTCAACCACGCTCACCTGTGCGGCCTCGTGAAAAACGTAATCCGCGTTGCTTATCAGCTCGGCTATGCTCTGGTAGTCCCTTATGTCGGCCTTTACGAGCTTCGCCCCGGGCGGGACGTTCTCCTCCTTCCCGGTGTAGAGGTTGTCGATTACGACTACCTCGTTGTCCCTGACCAGTTCCCATGCTATGTGGGAGCCTATGAAGCCCGCACCGCCGGTAATAACGACTAACTTGTTCTTGATCATAGTGAATACCCATTATCCTGAGCCCACGGTTTCTTTTAATATTTTCTTTTCTTCAACATTTCGAGTAAGACTTCTTTTTCGGGGAGTTCTCCCCTGTTCCTGGCCAGGTACACAAGGTCTTCCAGTACAAGTGCCAGCTTCTCAATTGAGTCCTTTGTAACGTTCCACGGGAGGGCATACCTGAATTCCACAACCTCGGCCAGGTCCTCAAGGCTCAGCTCTCCAAGTTCTCCGCCTTCTTCAGTTCTCACAATAACGGTTTTTTGATCAGGGTTGATTTCCAAGCGGACCCTAGGCATCACACTGTAAACTTCCCGCAAAAAGATTTAACGCTTTTTGTATGTGGTTAACAAGTAAATGTTAACTTCGAAACCATTATAAACCCCCTCTTGACTTAAATATGGGTAAGGAGCCATGCCGAGCTACATCGTTGTTGGCGGTCAATGGGGAGACGAGGGCAAGGGTTCCGTTATAGCGTACCTTGCCCTGAAGGACAGGCCCGATGTGATAGCACGCGGCGGCGTCGGAACGAACGCAGGGCACAGCGTGTTTATAAACGGAAAGAAGTACGCGGTGAGGCAGCTTCCAACGGGCTTTATCCAGACCGATGCGAGGCTTCTGGTCGGTGCGGGAGTTCTCGTCGATCCGGACGTGTTTTTCCATGAACTTGAGCACCTGCGGGACTTCAACGTGGCCGGCAGGGTCGGCATTGACGCCCGCTGTGCGATAATCGAGGAGAAGCACAAACAGCTGGACAGCACCAACAGCCACCTCCACGGGAAGATAGGTACCACCGGAAGCGGATGCGGGCCTGCAAACGCGGACAGGGTTATGAGGACTGCGAAGCTCGCAAGGGACATCAGGGAGCTCGAACCCTACCTAACCGACGTCGCTCAGGAAGTTAACGACGCCCTGGATGAGGGCAAGCTCGTTCTCGTTGAGGGGACGCAGGGCTTCGGATTGAGCCTCTACTACGGTAGCTACCCCTACGTGACTTCCAAGGACACCACGGCCTCGGCGATAGCGAGCGACGTTGGAATCGGGCCGATGAGGGTGGACGATGTTATCGTCGTCTTCAAGAGCTTCCCAACGCGCGTTGGTGCCGGCCCGTTCCCGACCGAGATGAGTCAGGAGGAAGCCGAAAGCATGGGGCTCGTTGAGTATGGAACCGTCACCGGCAGGAAACGCCGCGTGGGCTGGTTCGACTTTGAGTTTGCGCGCTACTCCGCAAGGCTCAACGGGGCAACGATGATTGCTCTGACGATGCTCGACAAGTACGACAAGGATGCCTTTGGCGCCACCGACTACGACAGGCTGCCGAGAAAAGCGAAGGAGTTCGTGGAAGAGATAGAGGACAGGGTCGGAGTTCCTGTTGGCCTAATCAAGACCGGTCCGGAGCTGGAGCACATCATCGATAGAAGGGAGAACATCTAACCCTCAAAGTTAAACTTCCTCCCCCCATATTTTTGCGGGTACCTCCAATGTGCCCCGATATAAGTGTATTTTTGGTTTTTTCACGTAACATTTGACCGTTATCATCAAAGTTCTGTCCCATTGTCATATTTATTTGAAAACCCTGTCCCAATTTAATACCCCCACGCGAGGAAAAATATTTATCATTTCAGCACGCCTATGAACTATGAGGGGTGTATGATGAAACAGGACGCGCCGGTTCTCAACTTTACATCAGAGGAACAAACTCATTGGAAAATTCTTTGAGGTTGTAAAAAAAGAAAGAGAGATGAAGAGCAGATACCGGCCGTGAGGTGGTTGAGATGAAGGTTCTGGAATACAAACCTCCCAGGACGGTGATTGGGGGAGCGATAGTTTTCATGGTCTTTGCCGTTGTTTTCTTTGTATTCACATTCCCGCTGGCAGAAATGGCGGGGGCAGACTTCCAGCTGATGTTCCTAACCTTCATGGGGTTATTCTTTGCAGTCCCGGTTATCCTCCTGCTGAGGGCTAAACGCACCAGGCGTAAGATTTCTTTATTCATGGAGGACGCGAGCATAGGGGAGACCATGACCCTGCCACAACCCGTTCGCTACGAGGTCGGAACCTACACCTGCACCGGAGAATGGAGGGGTGGCGGGAAGAACAGGCACTACTACACGTCTCACACGTTCAGAAAAACCGAAAGCGGAGAAGGACCTGCAATAACGCTTCCCGAAGGGCCCTTCATCGTTACGGTGAAGCGAGATGACAGCGGTCTGCTGGAGTTCCCCGCCGTAAGGATACTGAGCGAACCATACAAGAACGTCCTGCTCCTTCTGATGTCTTCAGACGGGACTGTAAACGCCTCAGGAACCGTTGAGGCCGCCACAGAAAATGACTCGGCCCAGCTTTCCATCAGAGGAGCGGGTAGATCGCTGACCGGAACAGTCTACGCAACACTTCAAAAGGCAAGGAAGGCAAAGGTGGAGATATTTCACACGGCGTGGGAGAGAAACCGCTTCAAAATAGGGGAGGGAATAACCTTCGACTTCTCACAGGAGCTCCTGCCCGGAGAGGACACGCTCATAGTTGCATACGAGGGCTTCTCCCCAAGGGATTTCAGAATGCTAATGAGAGGTGGAGAATACATCATGGGACACGGGACATATGGAATCCGGCTGGTCCTCGACATCCCACTCCACCCCGATGTTTCAAGTGAGGGCTCCTTTGAGGTAAGTTTAAAGGAAGAACCAGAACAGGAAAAAGGAGAGAAAGGCGGTGAGACATGGCCTCGAATAAGGCGGCCTTCCAGCGGAGACCAGATTTCAGGGACTCCATCAGATCACCGAGAACAACATCACACTTTCAGCCCCTACCCACCACTTCCAAACAGAACCCCACCGATTAGGAAGAAAAGATAAAAATGCGTTCATTCCTAACGTACATTTCAGGTCCCCTTCGAATGCTCTATGAACCACTGCACGATTGTCCTGTGGAACTCCTCCCCCCATTCGGGGTCTTCAAAGATTTCATGGTAGGCCCCCTCAAACTCCCTCAGGAGTTTATCATCGACTTTAAGCTCATCGAAGAGTCTCCTTGAGCCTTCAGGGGGAGTTATGAGGTCACCAGTCCCAACAAGGAGAAGAACCGGGACTTTAATCCTATCCGCCTCCTGGTGGGCTTTCTCCATGTTCTCGAAGATGCTCCTCCCGAGCTTGGCCGATACCCTGTCGTGGACGAGTGGGTCTTCCACATAGGCATTAACGGCCTCGGAGTTCCTTGATAAAAGCTCAGGCTTTATGCCGTTCGAGAGCGTCAGGCCCGGCGCAATCCTCCCGAGGAACTTCGCCAAAGCGACCATGAAGCCCGGTGTTTCAGGACTCTTCGCGAGGGCCGGTGAAGAGGCTATTACGCCTCTAATCCTCTCGCTCCTTGTCTCTGCACAGCGGATGACGGTTAAACCGCCGAGGCTGTGGCCGAAGAGGAAGGGCTTCTCACCTAATTCTTCAATTATGTAATCGATTATTTCCATAGCCTCTTCGATGCTCGTGTGCCCCCTCTTGCCGGGGCTTTTACCGTGGCCGGGCCAGTCGAAGGTGTAGACTGCAAAGCCGGCTTCGTTCAGCATTTTTATCAGCTTTTCATAGCGACCGCTGTGCTCGCCTAGACCGTGCACCAAGATAACCCAGCCGCGCTCTGGGGTTCCGAACTTGGCCTTGTAAACCTCCACGACAATCACCTGGCCATAGAATAAATGAGAAGATGATTTAACACTTTCTTATGCTGGATACTAAAATTAGGGGGAGAACGGGCTCTCCTTAATCTTTTCGTTGGCAAATGCAACGATCTTTTTGATGTCTTCCTCAATGGTGTCGGGTTCCGGCTTCATGAAGACGTAGAAGACGTTGGTCTTTGGCGTCAGGGAGACATGTTTTATGTTCTTGACCTTTGAGAGTCCTTCCACTAGGCTTTTCAGGAGTTCAACATCCCGCCTCTTTTCAAAGAGTGCCTCGTATTTGATCCCATTGATTTCCACGACCTCCCTCTGAAGCAGCTCCTCTCCCTCGATGCCCGGTTTAAACCTGTAGTATCCCTTCTGAATCAGGTGGGCCTCGCGCTTTATCTGAGCAAAGGGCCTTACAACCACGTACAGCTTGTCGTGTCTGCTGACAAAGAGGGATATCGGGAAGTAGAGGATGCTGTGCCTTGGAAGGAGCGTGAGGGTGTACTCAAACTTCCTTATGTTTTCCCTGTTGACCTTGTACTTCGCCCTGAACCCTATGTATCCCCCAAGCCACACGTAGTCCTTGTCTTCAGGTTTTACAACCTCCTCAATCGACCGCAGATAGTGCTGCATCAGCTGGAGATTGAGCTTTCTCCCCTTGTAAAACTGGATGGATGAAATACCTGCAAGCACCATTATGGCCAGCAACAGTCCGGATGTCACCGTTACCATTCTCTATCACTCCTCTATTGGATAGTACCTCTGGAGGGTCGTGGAATCGACCACTTCAATCTCAGGGAACTCATCCTCTAAAACCTTTACTACTTCCCTTACAATATGGGCATAAACAGCCCACCCGATTGCCATCTCAAAGGGATGGGGCGAGCCGCGCCTGGCGAGGTCAAGGTACACCGTGAGCCGGTTTTCATCGGGATCGTACTCCACCCTGGATACTATGCCAGCATCGACTATACTGACGTCTGAAACAGGCTCTTTCACGCCCTTTAAGAGTTCCAGGGCCTTTCTTTCACTCTCCAACAATGAGCTCCCCCACCTTCCGAAGCTTGTCAATTCCCCTCGGCTCCTCTTCGAACATTGATATCTTCAACACATCGATATCCTTAAAGCGCTTCCCTATCTCCCCTAAAACCTTTTTCTGGGCCTCCATCTTGACCCGTATCTTTGGAACTTCCTCCTCAAGCTCAATCACCTTGTTTACCACTATAAGGGTCATGGGGATCCTGAACTTCCTGAGGGACTCGTGAGCCCGCTCGGTTTCATAAAGCGGCAGCATCTCCGGGTTCATAACGGCAATGACGCTGGTCTTGTTTGGATCCGTGACTATAGAGTTCACAAACTCTATCTCCTTCCTGTACTCAACGAGCTCCTTCATTACCGGATCCTCCTCCGCAGTGCTCGGTAGCCTGTACTCCTTCCCTTCGAGGATGAACTTCCTCTCGCCCTGAACCTTCTCTATCATGCTCCTCCTCTCGAGTATCTTCATCCGCAACTCCATCAGCTTCTCCACCCACACGAGGGAGACCCTGGGGAGTGCCAGAACGCGAAGGGTAAGCCCAGTTGGAGGGGTGTCAAAGATTATCACGTCCCACTTCTCACCCTCCTTTAGGATGTCCCTAATTGCATCGAGAGTTGCATACTCCTCTATACCGGGCGAGAAGCTCAGCACTTCAAAGTACTTCTCAAGGTTGATGACGGTCAGGTAGCGGTACATATGCTTAAGGCTCTCCTCAAGGTGCTTGAGATAGGATTTTATCAGCTTCTCCATGTCCAGCTCCATTGCGTAGAGGTTCTCCATGAGCTGCTTTGGCCTGTCGTTGAGCTCCGTCAGGAAGACGTCCCCGAGGTTGTGAGCCGGGTCCAGTGAGACTATTAGAGTTTTGTATCCCCTCTCCGCCAGGGCTATCGATGTGGCGGCCGAGCTAGTTGTCTTGCCAACACCTCCTTTTCCTATGAAAAACAGAACCCTAAAACCCTCCCTGGGTACCAGGTATTCCCTCATTCCCTATCCCCCCTCAGTCTATATCAAACATCCCGGCTATCTCCCCGAAGATGTCATCCATGTTGATGGCCCTTCTGTTCATGACGTACACCTCCCTGGCCATGTGGGGCATGAGACGCAGAACCAGAGTCGTTGGAGGGCTTGGGATGCCTATAAAAGAGCCCATCAGGATGAGCGCGAAGACGTTCTCAAGCTCCCTCTCTTCAAACTCAATGTACTCAGTTGATTGGTCCTTAAAAGAGCCCCCGAACCCTCTGAGGAATGCCTTAATGTCCTCCACCACCTTTTTCACCATGGTATCACACCCCTATCCATCCAGTTTTGAGAGAGACCCCTTTAACGCTCTTCTCTTCCATCACATAAAGCTCTCTGATTACATGGGGAAGGAGACGGTAGCTGAGTTCACCTGGAGGATGGGGAAAGCCCACGTAATCCCCAAACAGGATGAGCGCGAAGACGTTCTCAAGCTCTTCCTCCTCCCACTTGATTCCCTGGAGGTAATACTCCTCAAACCCCCTGTGGAACTCCCACAGGAAAGTCAGGGGAAGTTTGAGTTTCGAGAAAATTTTCATAAGCTCCTCTCTCATGCCATCACCCCTAAAATGTATAAAAAGGGAAAGAACTCACGCTGCCGCAGCTTCGTATTCTTCCTGAGGCCTCTTCCAGGCCACCCAGAAGTCCCAGGCCAGGAGCAGGTTCAGCAGCAGGCCCACGATGGTTATTAGCCCAACCGTGTACCTGGTCAGCGGTGTGCTGATTCCTGGAACGACGACGACAAGGAACCACGCCAGGGCCAGGGTAACGGTGATCCAGAGGAACAGTGCTGGAATCAGCACCGCCCACTTCCAGCCTCCTGCGGGTCTCTGAATCTTCGCAACCCAGAGGGCCGCGGTCATGAGGGCAATGCTGGCAAGCATCTGGTTCATACCGCTGAAAGCCGGCCACAGGATTAGCCACTGGTTGCCCCATGCCAGGGCAACACCGAGGGTGGCTATAATTATTGAGGCGAGCCACTTGTTGGACAGAACCTTGCCCCATCCCGACTCTGTCTCGGTAACCATGCCCAGAAGCTCCTGCCATGCGAACCTGCCGAGCCTGGTGGCGGTATCGAGCGAGGTCAGGGCGAAGGCCGAGACCCAGAGGCTCGCGAAGACAACGCCGGTCTTGTAGTTAATGCCAAAGGCGTCCTTGATACCATATGCGTAGCTGTGGGAGAAGATTCCAACCTTTATCCCGTGTTTGACGACCTGAATGGCATACTGAGCACCCCAGTTGTGAACATCAACGGGGATGTTCATGCTCTGGAAGACCTGGAGGCCGTAGACCGAAATCGAGGCTATGACGATGGTGGAGAGGAAGCCCTCTGTGAACATTCCGCCGTAACCCACCATGAGGCCGTGGATTTCGTTGTCGAGCTGCTTGGAGGAGGTTCCTGAACCAACGAGGGAGTGGAAGCCGCTGAGCGAACCACACGCTATGACGAGCGGTATCGTCGGCCAGAAGGGTGACGGCTTGCCACCTATGACGTGGGCTGACCACCCGGTGTAGGCAGGTGCCGTGAACGTTCCCTTACCTCCTATAACGATGAAGGCCAGGGCACCCAGGATCAGACCGAACCACAGGATGTAGGCGTTCAGGTAGTCCCTTGGCTGGAGCAGTATCCAGACCGGCAGTGATGCCGCGACGATGATGTATCCAAGTATAAAGAGGGCCCATGCGTGGAAGCTGGCGTGTATAGGATACTTGAAGCCGAGCCAAACGGATATCCCAAGCAGTATCAGACCGATTATGGTTGCCCCCGCAAAGTGCAGACTGGTTTTGTACATGAGCCACCCGACTATGACTGCGGATACAAGGAACAGAATCGATGCGGTTGCTGCCTCAGGTGTGCCTCTGAAGATTCCAGCTATGACAGCTGTGAACGCTGCAACAACAAGCAGCAGAGTGAACCAGATGTACAGCTCAAAGGCCACTCCAGTCCTCTTGCTCATGAGCTTTCCTGCAATCCACTGGACGGATTTACCATCGTAGCGAACAGATGACATCAGGGAAAGGTAGTCGTGTATTGAACCGATGAAGACGTTTCCGAACCAGACCCATAGGAGTCCCGGCAGCCATCCCCAGGCCATTGCCACGGCCGGGCCAACTATAGGCCCTGCACCAGCTATCGACGCAAAGTGGTGCCCGTAGAGAACCAGTGGGTGTGCTGGAACGTAGTCAACTCCATCGTAGAGCCTGTGCGCCGGAGTTGGCCTGTTGGGATCTGCTTTAACGACTTTGTTCTGGATGCCTTTTCCATAACTAAAATACATGCCCAAATATATTGCAGCTGCGATTAAAATTGCCACAGCCGAGTTCATGGTTGCACCTCCATCGAATATATGCACTTCAGTGTACGAATAAAGACTATAAATGAGTTTCGGTACATAATCGAACATTTTAAGGCTTCCAACGGCAAGTTGGGGCATGCAGACCCCGCGGAGTGTTTTGTATCCTATCCAGCTCAGGATAATCACGACAATCTACTGAAAATTTATCGGGGCCGATGGATAACATTAAATACCCCCATGAGTTTGGTGTAGCAGTTGATTAACCGGAGGTTGATTGGATGAAGAAAATTGCAGTCTTTATGATACTCCTTTTTGGAGTCGGTCTTCTTGGAGGGCCGGTTCTCGCAGGAAACGCCTATTCCGAGAGGGTAGAGACGCATTATGAAATAAACTGGGACGGCTCGGCTAACATGACAATAATAACGACCCTTTACGGACCCGATGACATGCTCAACCAGACCAAGGAAAGCATACTGGAACAGGGAATTGAGAATGCAAGCCGGCTCTATCTCAGGCAGGAGATGCAAAAGCTCTCCCAGCAGGGAATAGAACTACAGAACGGGAGTGTCGAGTTTGAGGGCTACAACTCAACAGGTCCCCTGAAGATAATCGTGAGGGGAAAGGTCTTCGGGGTAGCAAAATACTACACGTACGGGAAGGTATGGGAGATAAATCTGGACCTCCTCAGAACGGCTGAGCTCTCTCAGATAGACCCCACCAAACTCAACCAGACCCTCGACCTAGACAACGTCTACGTCATCTCCCTCCCGGAGGATGCCAGTGTAATCACCATCCCCCAGAATTACAGCGTAACCGCGGGGAACAGCTACATTAAGATTGAGGCCAACCGCACGGGGAACAGGATATTCCTGGAGTCTCACATATACCTTGCCAAAGGAGTGACGATGGGCGACATAAACAAACTTTACGCCAATCCAAGGGCGTTTGTGATTCAGTACTCAGGACACGAGGGCAGCGAAGGAAACCATACGATCTACAAACTCAGGATAACCAACAACATCACTGTGGGGAAGGAGGAGACGGTTATGGACACAGCCGACGAGTATCTCGAACCCCAGGATTACATCAACTACCTCAAGTTCCAGCTCTCGTACCAGGGAGAGCAGGCTGCAATCCAAAACCTCTACCAAAGTTATGCCAGGGCATTCCAGTCCCAGGGGATCGGGATAAAGGAATGGAACATAAGTTTCGAGAACCTGCAGTCAGAGGGGCCGCTGGTTGTTAAATTCCACTGGGTGCTGACCAATTACACCAAGATGAGCAATGGAACGTACACCTACGAGTACGACCCAACCCTGGGGCTCTCCAACATCCCCTCGCTCCACAGGCTCAACGCTGAGGTGGATCAGGAAGTAACCACGCACATAACCCTTCCCAACGGGGCGAAGTTTACGGAGATACCAAGCGACATAAACGTGACCGTCAATGGCAGCAGCGTAGTCATGAAGGTCGAAAAGCTCAGCGACCGCGAAATCGTCATTCACAGCAGGGTTTTCCTCCGCTACGGCATGTACACCAGCGATTATAAAGACATGATGCAGGGAATCCCCACCAAACTGGAGTTCAGGTACACCCTCTCCTCAGGGGGAAGCGGAATCTGCGGCCCGGCCTTTGTAGTAGGACTGGCCATTTTACCCCTGATCTTCATGAGGAGAAGAAAGTGAGGGTCTCCTCTTTAATTCTTTGTACTTCCTTTCCCTCCGGCTGCGGGAAGTTTTGACCGTCGAGTTTTTAAACCTCCGCTCGCACCCAGTATGTCCCAAACCCATTTCTCCAACCAGGGACATCTTCGCCATATGCGGACATGGAAACATTTTAATATCAGTGATGCAAAAAGGCTAGTGATGAACTAGATTGGGTGGTAGAGATGTGGGGAAAGATTGAGCACTACTTCGACGAGTATCCCGTGAGGAAGCTGATAGCCAAAACACTGCTCAAGTACGGCCTCAGGGTATCTGACGACATGAAGATAAAGGCCGGGGACATAGAGGTCCCATACACGAAGATAGCAAAGGCCCTCGACGTGGACCGGCGCGTCGTGAAGGAGACCGTGGGGATGATACTGAAGATACCGGAGCTTAAAGAGGTATACAAGAATCTCGAACCGACAGTCCACATGAAATACGTTGGGAGACACGTGGGCTACGGTGTTATCGAGATAGAGCCGGAACCGAGGGCCGTAGGAATACTGGCCAAGATAGCCCAGAAGATAGCCGACAGGGGAATAAACATCGTCCAGGTCGTGGCTGAGGATCCGGAACTCTACCCGGAGGCAACCCTGACGATAATCACGGAGAAGGGCATACCCGGCGAACTCATAAACGAACTCTCAAAGCTTGAGGGAGTCAAGAGAATTTCAATCTACTGACTCCGGATTTTCTCATGTTCTTCGCCGTCCCTTATTTTTTAGGTTGGTCGAGGGGCAATCGCGTGGCTATCTCCCAAATCGGCTAGATCCTGTTTTGCACTCTAAAGAACCTAACAGCGCATCGGGGGACAAATACGGTGCCACCATTTAAACCAAACGTTCAAAACCTTTGTTCTTCGCAGATAACGTTTATAAGTCATCGTTAACAACCTCAGGTAGCAGTTTCAAGAAACTGTTTAATTCACAGTAGCTTGCGCTGGAGGGTTGATGATGGAAGAAGCAGGTAAACTTAGCAGGTACCTGTACACTGTTATCGTACTGTTCTTAGTCTGGATACTACTGACGGCAAGCCTGGACACGCAGGAACTCGAATTCGGCCTGATACTGGCCCTAACTGTCGCGGCTTTGACGTACCCAGTGTTCACAACGCGCGGACTTGCAAACCTCCATCCAAAGAGGGTGGCCTACGCCATAGCCTACGTCCCGTACTTCTTGTGGGCTATGATAGTGGCCAACCTCGACGTCGCGTACAGGGTTCTCCATCCTGCCAGGCCGATAAGGCCGGGGATAGTACACTGCAAGACGGTCTTAAAGACGAACCCAGGAAAGCTCGGACTGGCGAACTCGATAACACTCACGCCCGGAACCATAACCCTTGACGTCGATGATGACGACTATTTCATCCACTGGATATGGGTTCCAGATGAGGTTCTCCAGGCCAAGAGCGAAGATGAGCATGTCGAACACGCCTCCGAGGCGATAACCAGGCCCTTTGAAAAATTCCTGAGGGTGATCTTCGGATGATAGGGGTTAATATCTATCTTGCCCTGATAGCGATAGCCACACTCCTGAGCATGTACAGGGTGTTCAGGGGGCCTACCACGGTCGACAGGCTGGTGGCAGTTGACATCATGACGACGATTACAGCGGGACTCATGGTGCTGTTCTCACTCTACTACAAGCGCATGATATTCCTCGACGTCGCCCTCGTGTACGCCATACTGGCCTTCGGCGGTGTCATAGCCTTCGCGCGCTACCTGGAGGGAGGACTATGAACGTGCTGGCAGCAACTGGAGAGGCTCTTGTTCTCATCGGGACGTTCTTCTATTTTCTGTCAACGCTGGGTCTCATCAGGATGCCCGATGTGTACAACAGGATGCAGACCTCAACGAAGAGCGCGACCCTGGGCTCCCTCGGTGTCATAGTCGGAACAGGGATATGGGCCCTGGGTGAGGACTTTGGCAACTGGGCATGGGTTACCAAGACTGTGGTCATCGCAACCTTCCTCCTGCTCACGAACCCAATAAGCGCCCACGCCCTCATCAGGGCAGCGTACAAGAGGGGAATCCCCCTATGGAGCGGTAGCGTCGTTGACAAGTATCACGAGCACCTGAAAAAGAAGGAGGAAACCGTGGAGGAAGCACCCCTTGAAGGTGATGCAAAATGAACTGCGTTGTTTGCATTGAGTACATAATCGTGGCGATAATGATAGTCTCGGCGGCCCTTGCGGTTGAATGGAGAGACCTTTTAGCGGCGGCAGTCGGAGGGGCGGCCGTTAGTCTGTTCGCCTCGATACTGTTCTTTATGCTGCAGGCTCCCGATGTCGCCATGACCGAAGCGGCCATAGGTGCTGCCCTCAGCGGGGCGGTGTTCATCTTCGCAATCAAGAGAACCCAGAGGTATGAAACCGAGGAAGAGGAGAGACCAGGGTGGTGGGTAAGATGGTGAGCATTCTCAAGAGGTCACTCGCCATAATAACCCTGCTCATCATAGGATACTGGCTGGCCCAGGGCCTTGCCGGGGTACCCTTCGGCCAGGACAAGATGCTTGTGGGCCACTACTACCTCGACAACGTCAAAGAGCAGACCGGGGCCGTCAACGCGGTTACTGCAATAGTCGTCAACTACCGTGGATTCGATACGCTCGGTGAGGTTACCGTCCTTTTCATAGCATCAACAGGCGTTGGTGCCCTTCTATGGAAGAGGAAAAAGGAGAGGACTGCAAGGACAGAGGGTTCAGTTGTCCTGACGACCGGCATCAGTCTACTGTTCCCATTCGTCCTGATGTTCGGTGCTTACATATTCATCCACGGGCACCTGACACCTGGAGGAGGATTCCCCGGTGGAGCAACAATAGCCACAGGCTTCCTGCTCATGTACATGGCGTTCACAAGCTACGAGATTCCACACGGAAAGTTCGAGGTCACAGAAGGACTCGTCGGCATGGGCTACGTCACTGTTGGTCTCATCGGTCTGGCCATAGGGGGCTACTTCCTCTTTGACTGGATATGGCAGACCTGGCAGTGGGGAACGGGGAACATAGGCAGACTCTTCAGCGGCGGCTTCATCCCGGTGATATACACCCTCATAGGCCTCAAGGTCGGAACGGAGCTCAGCGGAATCATCGACAACATGCTCAAGGAGGAGGTGAAAGAATGAGCCTTCCACATATTGGGGTTTACTACTTCGGGGCAATTTCACTAGTTCTCATAGGGCTCTACGCCGTCTTAGTCAAGAAGAACCTACTCAAGATCCTCGTGGGCCTCGACATAATGGAGACAGGGGTTAACCTCCTCATAGTCAGCATAGGCTACATCAACGGCAAGAGCGCCCCCATACTGAGCGAGGGGATCGGCCCGAAGCAGGCCGTTGACCCGATTCCCCAGGCGCTGGTCCTTACGGCAATAGTCATAGGCGTTGCCACAACGGCCCTAGCCCTCAGTGCCGCTATAATCGTCTACGAGAAGTACGGAACCCTTAACATCGAAGAGATAAGGAGGTTGAGAGGATGAACCCACAGTACGCTTCACTCCTCATCGCGCTGCCCCTGTTAAGTGCGTTCTTCGTCCCGGTCATCAAGGCCGTTAGCAAGAAGGCCGTTATGCCTTTCCTCGTGCTCGTAACCGCAACCCAGACTGGGATAGCCGCTTGGGTCTTCAAGGAAGTGTACTCAACCGGAAAGCCGATAATAGTCATGGCCGGTGCGTGGAAGCCCCCCGTCGGAATCGACCTCTACATTGGTCCCTTCGCTGCACTCTTCGCCCTCATCGTGGCGGGCATTAGCTTCTTCATGGCAGTGTTCAGCATGAAGGCCGTTAAAACGGAGCCGGTTGACAAATACGCCATGCTCCTCATGCTCCTCATGCTCGGAGCCATGGGCATGATGGCGACGGGAGACATCTTCAACCTCTTCGTCTTCATGGAGATAACCTCCATAACCGCATACGCTCTGACCGCATACAACAAGAGCGGGGAGGCTGCGGAGGCATCACTCAAGTACATGATACTTGGTGGAATCGGCTCAAGCTTCTTCCTCATCGGCCTCATCATGCTCTACGGCGCAACTGGAACCCTCAACATGGCACAGCTGGCGCAGTTTGCCGGATCAATAGACCCAACGGTTGTCCAGGTTGGCCTTGGCCTGATAATCTTCGGGCTCGCAGTTGAAGCAGAGCTGTTCCCGCTCAACGCCTGGGCGCCGGATGCCTACCAGGCCGCACCGCACCCTGTGACGGCAATGTTTTCGGCCTTCGTTGTTAAGGCCGGCCTCTACGCCATGGCGAGAATACTTTATCTCATGCAGTCGGCCAGCGGATGGCACAACGTTCTCAAGCTCCTGGTGATAATGGCCACCTTAACGGTCTTCGTGGCTGAGTTCGCAGCACTGAGGCAGAAGGACGTCAAGAGAATGATAGCCTACTCCTCCATCAGCCAGGTGGGGTTCATAGCGCTCGCCTTCTCAATAGGAAGCGCGATGGGTGTGAACGCCGGTGTGTTCCACATGGTCAACCACGCCATAGTCAAGGGACTGCTCTTCCTCACCGTTGGCTACGTCGCGGTCGAGGTTGGAGGAAGCAGAATCGAGAACTTCCAGGGCCTCGGCAGGAGGATGCCCCTCACAGCGCTGGCGATAACCATCGGCTCACTGGCAGCGGTGGGAGTTCCGCTGTTCAACATATTCTGGAGCAAGGTATGGATCATCCTCGCGGCAGTCAAGGCAAACTACGCCTGGGCCGCGGCGGTGGTTCTAACCGCAAGCGTTGTGGAGGCAGTTTATTACATACGGCTCATTCACACGATTTGGTTCAGAGAAGGAGAAGGAGAGAGGATCAGAGAAAATGCCGCCATCGGTACCATAGCCCTGTTCCTCGTGCTGCTGATACTGATAATAGGCGTTTACCCGAATTACTTCTGGACAGTGGCCCAGAAGGCGGGTGCCGACATCTTCAACGTGGGACAGTACATTAAGAACGTTCCTCTAATGGGGGTGGGACCATGAGCTTCATACCTGCTGACTACATAATACCCCTCCTGCTGTTCGTTCCAGCGGTAAGTGGAGTACTTGCGTGGCTCTTCGACGTTAAGGGAATACGCGAGATACTGGGCCTCATCGGCGGCCTTACCCCGCTAACAGTAATTGCACTGGCCTACAACACCGTCCTGAATGGACCGATAAGCTACACCATCAATACGAGGGTATTCACACTCACGTTCCAGCTCAGCACCCTTACCTGGTACTTTGCCGCGGTGGCGGCCCTCGTTGCCTCAGCAATGGTATTTGGAATGGTTTCCACCAGCGGCAGCGGCTACGACTGGATGTTTGCCCTGCTGAGCGTCACCGGTGTACTCGGCGTCTTCGTGGCCAACGACTTCATCAGCTTCTTCCTGTTCTGGGAGCTCATGACCTTCGCCAGCTTCATGATGGTGCTCAAGAGGAACCGGCATGCATCGCTCAAGTACTTCGTCCTGAGCATAATAGGCGCCTACTCAATGATGCTGGCAATAGCCATGATATATGCCAAGACTGGAGCCCTTGATTTCGCAGGGGTAAGACAGGGCATGTATCTGCTGACCGCAACCCACGGGCTCAGCAAAGCCTATGTTGATACAATATACGTCCTGTTCCTCCTGGCATTCGGCGTTAAGGCTGGAACCTGGCCGCTCCACGTCTGGGCCCCAGATGCATACAGCGAGACCGACCAGAGCTACACGACCTTCTTCAGCGGCGCCCTCAGCAAGGCCGGAGCCTACGGGTTCCTTCTCCTATACTTCCTAATCGGGGTCAGTCTCTACCAGGCCATCGGAACCTTCCACGGTCATATCGGCTTCGCGTACATCATGGCGTGGATAGGCGCGATAACCGTCGTCGTTGCCAGCTTCCTTGCGGTTCTCCAGGAGGACATCAGAAAGCTCTTCGCCTACTCCTCAGTTGGTCAGGTTGGATACATCATCCTCGCCTTCGGGCTCGGTACTGGACTCGGCTTTGCTGGAGGCCTCTTCCACGTGCTCAGCCACGCCGTCTTCAAAGGCCTGTTCTGGCTCGTGACGGCTGCGATAATCCTGAGAACGGGCAAGACGGAGTTCAAGGACTTCGGTGGACTGGCCGAGAAGATGCCCATAACCTTCGCCATGGGACTCATAGCAGTGCTCAGCCTCGCAGGAATACCTCCAATGGCGGGTTTTGCCAGCAAGTGGCTCATCTACGAGGCAGCAATAAGCGCTCACATGCCCCTCGTTGCCGGGGCGATATTCCTCGGAAGTGCACTGGCGTTCGCCTACGTCGTCAGGTTCCTCTACTCCGTCTGGTTCGGTCAGAGGCCGAGCGACCTTGAGGATGTTCAGGAGGCACCGCTCCCGCTCATCATAGGCATGGCGATACTGGCGATACCCAACATCGTCTTTGGAGTGGCACCGGGTCTCGTCACTGAATACATCAACAAAATATTCGGAACGGATATCGTCGGTGGCAACTATTACAAACTCACCACCCCCACCGGAACCTACAACGCCCTGACCGTCACCCTGCTCCTCATCGTGGGCCTCGCCATAGCCGGACTGATATACCTCTACGGCGCCAGGGCAAGGAAGATACCGGTCACCAACACCTACCAGTCGGGTAACCCCGTAACCAACGAGTTCAACCTCAGCATGAGGAAGAACTTCTACAGGCCGCTCAAGGAAGCCCTCGGTTCCTGGCTGAAGATCAGCTTCGACAGGTTTTATGAAAGGGTCGCGAGGATGAGCGAGGATTTTGCGGATACCCTCCGGGAAGGTCTTTACAACGGAAACGTCCAGAGCTACGCCTGGTATCTGGCCATAATACTTCTCGTACTCGCTCTGTGGGGGGTGCTGTGAATGATAGACTGGAAACTCATACTGGAAGCAATAGGAATACTGATCTACGCCACGTTCATGGGCTTCATCTTTATGGGTATAGAGAGGAAGGCCATGGCCAGGATACAGAGAAGGGTTGGCCCACCCATCTACCAGCCGCTCATAGACACCCTTAAGCTCCTCGGCAAGAAGGAGAGCGTCAGCCACGGCTTCATCTACGACTTTGGACCGATATTCGCCCTTGGAGCCACGATAACGGCGCTCCTCTTCATCCCGATAGCGAACTTCAGACTATTCAGTAGTAACGCTGACCTCATCGTCGTCGCCTACCTGCTTGAGGTGCCGATGCTTGGAATAATGCTCGGTGCAATGAGCTCAGGCAACCCGTTCTCAGCGCTGGGTGTTCAGCGTGGTCTCCTGACCATGGTGGCCATGCAGCTCCCCTACGGTCTTGCGATAATAGCCCTCATCCAGCACTGGGGAACATTCAAGTTGAGCGAAATAACGGCCCTTCAGCAGATTCACGGATGGAGCATAACGGTTCCAGCGCTGCTCTTAGCACTGATAGTCTTTGACATAGTCTTCCAGGCAATGCTCGGCCTTGAGCCGTTCGACATAATCCCAGCACCGGCGGAAATCTCGATGGGTCCCATGGTCGAGTACGGCGGCAAGCATGCGGCACTGCTCTTCACCCAGCATGCAATACAGCTCTTCGCGGAAACGACGTTCTTCACCATACTGTTCCTCGGAGGGGCAAGCAACCTCCTCGAGCTCCTCATTAAACAGCTCGCAGTGCTCTTCATATCAATATTCATAGCCAGCATCTACCCAAGGTTCACAATCGACCAGGCGGCCAAGTTCTTCTGGAAGTGGCCAACGATAATAGGAATAATCGCAGTACTCCTGACGATGTGAGGTGAGGATAATGAGCGAGATTCAGAACGGTGATGTAATGCACTATGAATTGAAGGAGTTTCAGGTCTTCGAGCCCCTGTTCAGGTGGGCGAGAAAGAAGAGCCTCTGGATAGTGGCGTTCTGTACGGGCTGCGGCGGTATAGAAATGCCGCCGCTCGCCACTGCCAGGTACGACTTCGAGCGCTTTGGTGTCATGCCCAACCCGGCCCCGAGGATGGGTGACCTCTTCCTCATCACGGGCTACGTGACGCCGAAGACCCTCAAAAGAATAATCATAACCTACGAGATGATGCAGGACCCGAAGTACATCCTGGCCCACGGCTCCTGCCCGATCAACGGCGGCGTCTACTGGGACTCCTACAACGTCGTCAAGCAGCTCGACAAGTACATACCCATCGATGTTGCCATAGCCGGCTGTATGCCGAGGGCTGAAGCTGTTATGGACGGGATAACCACCATCATGAAGAAGATAGAAGACGGAACCGCCGACGGATGGAAGAGGTACAGGGAGAACTACGAATACTACAGGAAGAACCAGGACGAACTGTTTGGTGAAGGGTGGCGCGAGAAGGACGCGAGGAGGTGGCTCGCATGGATATGAACGAGAAGCCGAAGGTTGAGGAGAAGGTCGAGGAGACCAGGCCCGAGCTCCCGGACACCAAAGAGGGAAGGCTCGTTAAGGCGATCGTCGAGAAGGCCCCCTACGCTGAAGGAAGCGTCAGACGCGAGAGGCGCGTCGAGTTCAAAGTTCCGGCCGAGAGGATACACGAGTTCCTTGAGCTCGCGAGCGAGAAGTTTGAGATGCTCATGCAGATAAGCACCGTTGACTGGTTAAAGGAGGGCGAGTTCGAGCTCGTCTACCAGCTCTGGAGCGTCAGTGAGAGCGTCCACGCCTTCGTCAGGACGAGAACACCGAGGGACGACGCGAAACTCCCAACCGTCATGGACATCTGGCCGGTTGCGGAGACCTACGAGAGAGAAGCGCATGAGTTCTTCGGAATCATCTTCGAGGGCAATCCGCGCCTTGGGCCCTTCATCCTCGAGCCGAGGGAGTACGAGAAGCACCCCCTCAGGAAGGACTTCAACACGCTCGGCTACGTCAAAACCATTTATGGAGAAGACTTCGACCGCTATGATGAGAGCAAGACCAACTACGTGATATGAGGTGATGATCATGACTAACCTTGAGGTTCCGCGCGAACTGAGAGAAGAGGCAAAGGGGCACGACATGTACCTCCACCCGATAGACAAGGACACCTACGAGCTGTTCTTCGGCCCGCAGCACATGGCGACGGAGAACTTCAGCATAATCCTGAAGATGGACGGCAACAGGATAGAGAGGGCCATAGTCAACCCCGGCTTTCTCCACAGGGGTTTTGAAAAGCTCTCCGAGCACAGGCCCTACTTCAGCAACATAGCCCTCATACTGCGTATCTGCGTCCCCGAGAGCGACGTGCCGGAGAACATCTACTCAATGGCCGTCGACGAGATAGTCGGCTGGGAGGTCCCGGACAGGGCCCAGTGGATAAGGACCGTCGTCCTCGAGATGGCGAGGATGAGCGCCTGGATGTTCTGGATAATGGGCTTTGGAAATGAGATAGGTCTCTACACAGCCGGACAGTGGGCTGCAGCCTACCGTGAGAGGTTCATGCGCCTCTTTGAGGAGCTCACCGGTGGAAGGGTCTACCACATCTACACCGTCCCCGGTGGAGTCAGAAGGGACATACCGGGCGACAAGTGGCTGAGGCAGCTCAGGGACACCGTCGAGTACATCAAGGGTAAGATGAAGGACTTCGACGAGATACTCTTCGACAACTACGTGATGTTCGAGAGGACTGAGGGAGTCGGGACTATGGACAAGAAGTTCGCTCTCAAGCACGCGGTAACCGGGCCGAACCTCAGGGCCGTCGGCGTTCCCTACGATGTGAGAAAGGACGACCCGTATCTCTACTACCCGGAGCTTGACTTTGAGGTCCCTGTCCTAAAGGAGGGGGACAGCCTCGCCAGAACCCTCGTCAGGAGGTACGAGATGGAGCAGGACCTCTACATTCTCGAGCAGCTCCTCGACATGGGGCCGCCGAGCGGGCCTCACATGGTTCAGGACGCCAGGCTCAAGGCCCTCCCGAGGTTCAAACCGCCCAAGGGAGACGCCTACGCACACGTCGAGAGCACAAAAGGCGACTTTGGAGCCTACGTCGTCAGCGACGGAACCCACAAGCCCTACAGAGCACACTTCCGCGGTCCGAGCCAGAGCCACGGCGTTACAGTGCTTGAAGAGCTCCTGAAGGGAGCGCGCCTTGCGGACGTCCCGGTCATATTGAAGACCCTTGACAACTGCCCGCCGGACATAGACAGGTGATGAAGATGCCCGCGAGAGTCGTTGGAGAAGAAAAGGTCAAGATCAAGAAGTCATTCGTTAAGCCCTGGATGGGCATCAAGTACCTCTTCAAGAAGCCCGTAACCATCAAGATACCCTATGAGAAGATAGAGCCGGCACCGAAGTACAGGGGATTCCACACACTCGACTGGAAGAAGTGCATCGGCTGTAACTTCTGCGGCCAGATATGCCCGGCCAGGGCCATTGAGATGACGTGGATAGAGGTAGATGGCCAGATGGAGAAGAGGCCGCACCCCAAGGTGGACTATGGAAGGTGCACCTTCTGCCAGTTCTGCGTCGACGTCTGCCCGACGGGAGCGCTCGGATTCAGCGAGAACTTCTACCTGGCCACAGGGGGCTTTGAAGAGGACCTTGAGCTTTACGACTGGGTTCCGATACACCCGGACAAGATTAAAGAACTCAACGAGCGCTTTGGAGACTATCGCTTCCCCGTTGATAGAATAAAGTTCAACAGGGAGACCAGAGAGGTCACATACTACCTCCGCGATGGTTCAACCATAGAGTTCAAGATACTCGGTTACGGCCTTAGACCACCGAAGCCCCCCGCCAAGCCCAAGCCCGCGGCAAAGCCCGCTGAAAAGCCGGCCGAGAAGGAAGAGCCCAAGGCAGAGGAAAAGAAGGAGTGAACCTTTCCTTTTTCTTCTTCCAAACGTTGTGACGGGCTAAAACGTCCGAGCTTACCATCCCTGCACTTTCTTCAAAACACTGTCCGGAACCTTCCCTTCTTCGACGTCCTCGATCGCCTCTTCGAGCCTCTCAAGCCCCTCCTCAAGGAGTTCCTCCTCTATCGTGAGCGGGGGCTGTATCCTGAGCACGTTGCCCTGGAGGAAGGCAACTATGAGGCCAAGCTCGTAGGCCCTCCAGACAATCTTTCTGGCCTCGTCATAGGCTCTCTCCTTCGTCTCCCTGTCCTTCACGAGATCGACGCCGAGCATGAGGCCGAGGCCGCGGACATCGCCTATCAGCTCGTGCCGCTTTTTCATCGCGTTAAGCTTTCTCTTTGCACGCTTTCCAAGCCTCTCTGCCCTCTCCAGGAGGTTCCTCTCTTCTATCTCTTCAATTACCGCGAGGGCTGCACTGCTAGCAACCGGGTTTCCTGAGAGCGTAAATGCGTGACCCATCGGGGGAATCGAGTCCATTATCTCGGCCCTGCCGATTATTGCGCTTATCGGAAGGCCACCGCCAAGGGGCTTGGCAAGGGTCACCAAATCGGGTTCAACGCCGAAGTGCTCTATCGCGAACCACCTGCCGGTCCTTCCGAGGCCGCTCTGGACTTCGTCCACCGCGAGCAGAATACCGTGCTCGTCCAGGATCCGCTTCAGTCTTTTGAAGTAGCCCTTGGGAGGAACGACCATGCCGGCATCGCCCTGAACCGGCTCAGCCATCAAAACGGCAACGCCGTCCGCGTGAACCTCGCCCTCGAACTTCTCCTTGAGGTACTCCAAACACTCCATCCTGCACTTTCCAGGCTCTTTACCGAAGGGACAGCGGTAGCAGTTTGGGTAGGGTATGAAGTGAACATCGCTGAGCTGGCCGACCTTGGAGCGAACCTCGAAGTCGAGGCCGGTGATGCTCATCGCCCCGTAGGTCGAGCCGTAGTAGCTCCGAAGGTAACTTAAAACGGCCCTTCTGCCGGTGTAGGCCCTCGCGAACTTTATGGCACCATCGTTGGCGTCGCTCCCGCTGAGGCCGAGGGAGACCTTCACCCCACCCATTGGGGCTATCTCGGCGAGCTTCTCAGCCAAGAGGAGAGGCTCCACCGGAAAGCCGTAGATGAACGTGAAGTGCAGAAGTCTGTCAGCGGTCCTCTTCACGGCCTCGACAACGCGTGGGTTGTTGTGACCGACGTTCTGAACTGCAGCGTCGCTCAGGAAGTCTATGTACTCCCTCCCCTCGATGTCCCAGACGCGGGCGTTCTCTGCCCTTGCCGGGACTATGGGGGCGTATGTAACGCGTGAGGCCCGGGGGAAGATCCGAGAGTATCTTTCAACAACGTTCTTCACATTCTCAGGAAACCCCATGCTCCCACCTTACTGCCATACGCTTTTGAAACTAATAGCGATTTCGGCAGAATTTTGCGTATTTAGTTGAAAAACTTAAAAACAAAATAATAAACCAACAAAAATTGAGGTGAGAACATGCGCGATAGTGAGCAGCTTGACAGTCTCGACAGGATGATACTTAACATCCTCCAGGAGGACGGGAGGGCCAGCTACTCGGAGATAGCGAGAAGACTTAAGGTGCCTGAATCGACCGTCCGCCTCCGCATCAAAAAGCTCGTCGAGAGGGGGATAATCAGGAAGTTCGCCGCTTTGATAAATCCCTTCAAGGCCGGCTACTCGATTGTTGCCTTCATAGCGGTCGACGTAGAACCGAGCAGGGTGAAGACGGCTGCTGAGGAACTGAGCAGACTCCCTGAGGTAGACGTTCTCGGCATAGCCACCGGTGCCCACGACATCCTGATGCAGGTTACCGTCAGGGATCTCCAAGAGCTTGAGAACTTCCTAATCGAGAAGCTGGGGAAGGTGAAGGGGATAAGGAGCACTGAGACATCTATCCTGACCAGCGTCCGCAAGTGGGGCTACGCTAGGGTGTTTTGAGAAAGGAGAAGAGGTCAGCCAAGAATGACCTGAAGGACCGCTTCATCTCCAGGTTTCAGCTCCTCCACCTCCCATATCACTTTGGAGCCTTCAATCCGAGCTTTACCCCTCGTGGTCCTAACCTCGACGGCGTTCATAGCCCCCTCCCAGAGGAAGTTCCTGAGGGAAACCAGACGGGGGGCCCTGAGCTTCACGAAGTAGTACCTGCCAAGTTCCTCCTCTATTATGTGCGGGCGGAAGAACGAGAGATAAATCCCGCCCACAAGGAGAGCCGCCGAAACTCCAAGTACAAAAGCCTCAACGAGCAGGGAGCCTTTCTCTGGGGAAGCTGGTGGTGTGGGAGTGGTCGTCGTTGGAATGGTTGAAGAAATGGGGGGTGCGGTCGTGGAGGATGAGCTTGTCGTGGTTTTATGGGTTGAACTCGTGGTCGTTACAGAACTCCACGTGCTGGTTATGGATAGGGTAACGACTGTCCCCACGTACCCCACCGCAGTTGCGGAGATGGAAACTGGACCGTAGCCGAGTGCATCCAAGGAGAGCTTCGCTGTGCCATCCTCCCCGGTTATGGCTGTATACTCACCCCTGGCGGAAGTTATTGAGAGGGTAACGTTTGGAACCGGGTTGCCGTAGGAATCCACAACCCGAATGAGAAGGTTTCTCCCGGAGACCGTGGTGTTCACCAGGAGTTGCCCCACTGTAACGGGGATTTTTTTGATGACCCCGTCCAGGTCGAGGGTAACGTTGTAAGTTCCGGGCTCCTTAGTTGGATAAACGGCCAGCCCATTCCCGTTTGTCTCAAGCTTTACTCCATCGAAGCTCACTGGAATTCCCGCCACAGGAGTGCCGTTTGAGAGAAGGATCCGCACGCGAACGGCCCCATCGGAGTACCACACGGTATAGTTGAAGTTCCTCCTGTACACCGCGAAGCTCTTCCTGACCTCACGGTAGATGCCGGAGAGGTTGGCGGAGAAGAAAACAGTGTATATCCCTGTTTTTGGTTTCTCCAGCTTCATTGAGTACTTCCAGGTGCCTCCCGGAGGCAGGGGGTATATTTCAGCATGCTGGTCAACGAGCGTACTGTTCCTGTAGACCTTCACCCATATCGGGCCCGTCAGAACGTCGTTGGAGTAGCTGACGATTGAAAAGTTCATGATGACATCGTGTCCGTAGATATAACTATATCCGACATCCGCCTCCATCGTGTACTCAACGTAGGGCTTAACCGTGACCGTCATGTTCTTTTCCACTGTGAAGTTGCCCCAGAATCCGAGAACAGTCAGGTTGTAAGTCCCGGATGGAACCTCAGGAACTCTGAGCGTCAGGTCAAAGACCCTGCTCTCGTGGGGACCGACTGGGATCGTCTTGTTTACGACGTAGAGGCCTCCACCCGCTGCCCACTTCAGGATAACACTCATGTTTTCCAGACTCCCGTTCAGGAGGTTGGTCACCCTGACCGGAATCGTTACCGCGCTTCCGGGAAGCACTTCGATGTTGTTCTGAAGGGGCTGGAGAATGAATGGAAGCCCTGATTGAACCGCGGAAGCATTCCCCGTTGTTGAGAGTACGGGTATAATGAGTATGGCCACAAGGAGAAGGACTTTAACAAACACGGGGATTTCAGTTTTCTCCACCGTTGAACACCTCCAGTAGGTTCTTCTGCTTTCCCAGCAGCTCATCGAGCGTCATACCCGGAGTGTTCAGGGAGATTCTATAGTTCTTTCCGCTCTTTCCGGATTTAACCAGCTCCTCCGGTGCGAAAAACCTCCAGCTCCGGTTGACAAACTTGACCGCTATAACGGGTTTTCCACCAAAGCGTGACGAGAAAGAAAGAAGCTTTTCCATATCCTCATCGCTGAAGTATATCCTGTCTCCGGTAGTGCTTTTGACCTCTATGCAGAGGTACGTCTCCCCGTTTCCGGCCACGATGTCAACCTTCTTACTGCCGGCGGAGCGAACCACCGCAAAACCCTTCTCCTCAAGAGACCTTATCAGCTCCCGCTCCGCAGAGGCTCCCCTTCTGTACCTCATGTTCAACCCCATAGAAAGTGAAAACGGGAATATTTATACTTACCGAATTTTGAACAGATAACCAGAAACAAAGGAATCCAACGGATGAGAGGGTAGAAAAAAAGGAAACTCACCAGCTCTCAAATTCGTCCACATCAAACTGCTCCGAGGGTTCTGGAGCGGCGGCCCCCAGCTCAAGGCGCTGGGGCATGTTCGAGAACGCCAGTATCCTGTAAATCGCGGCTATTAGAAGCAGTATGAAGCCAACGAGGATTATGACAGTCAGGGCTCCCCACCAGAGGAACTTGGCGGCGTCGTTGAACTCCTTAACCTTGGTCAGCCGGGCCATTTCCTCCCACGCCTTCTTCTCGTAGTATGCTGCCAGGATTATCACCAGGATAAAGATGATAACAGCCACAACGACCAGACCGATCCCTGCACCGGTCAGCTCATCATGACTTTCATACGAGATTATCTGGGTCGGAGAGCCTCCCAGCGGGGAGATTATCTCACCGCTCTGTGTGCCTGAGGAGGAATGAAACGCCATTGCGAACATCGCTATGAAAAGCACGATAACGACTATGATGCCCGCGAGCCCTATTATGAAAGATTTCAGGTAATAATCGAAGGGCCGCTTGTTTCCCGTCTTCTCACCTATGCCGTGAAGGGCTATGAGAACGAGAACAAAGCCTATGAGGCCCAGCAATCTTCCGATATTTGGTATCCAAACCAGCAGAGCCAGAATTGCCCCGATGAGGCCGAAGGTTCGCTCACTGCTCACATCAACAGAGCCAGAGGTAACGTTACCGTACGTATCCATGGAAACCACCATATTTAGTAAGCTCTATTCATTTTAAAGTTTTTCCCAGGATTCCCAAACTTTATTAAGTGGGGGGTGTACGTGGTGAGGGGTGAGACGATGCTGGAATCGCTGTGGCAGTTCCTCAACCAGTACTTCATTCAGCCGATGTACACAAGGAGTGGTTACAACGCCGTTAACACGTTTCTCTACGCATTCCTGTTCGGCCTAGGCGTTGTGTACTCTTACAGGTACATAATCAGGCCTCTGAAGATAAAGGTGGATGAGAGGCTCTTCTGGGCGGTTACCCCTATGGTTGTCTTTGGAGCCACCGTAAGGGCCCTTGTCGACGGTGGGATTCTGCCTGAGAACCCGTGGATACTCACGCCGGGCATATTCTTCACGGCGTTTTTCCTTATAGTCCCCGCCCTTATCATAGATGCAAAATTTGGACTGTATCCTAGGGTAACGATAGGCTGGGGGACGGTACTTGCCCTCTGGGCTAACTACCTTCTCATCGTGAACGCCAAGAACTGGGAGCCCTACGGCCTTACAATGCTCCACACCCTTGTGAGCTGGGCCATCGCCCTCGCATGGTACCGGTACAGGCCATTCGACAGGTTGTACCTCTACGCCGTGCTGGCCCACCTCTACGACATGGGCTCAACGGTTGTGGGAATCCACTTCTATCACTATCACGAGGTTCACTGGATAGAGCACCACCTCGTTGACTGGTTTGGGGCCTACGTGTACTATCCCTGGATAACCGTTATCCTCGTGGTGGTCTACTACGGTCTCAAATACCTTGTGCCAGATGAAGAAGAGAGGAGGTTCTGGTATCTTGCCATCTACATACTCGGCCTCGGGCCCGCGGTCAGGGATCCGGCACAGATGGTGCTTCAAGTCTGAGCTCAGGAGACCCAGCCACGTTCCCTGTACCTCCCCCTCTCTTCTATTTCCCGGATCTTATCCATGATCAGGGCGACTTTTTCATCTCCTCTGACCTCGCGATAGCCTTCAATGACGGCCGCAAATCCCCTCTCAAACCAGGTGTAGTGAGTGCTCTCCATAGCCCTTCTAAGGAGATGAAGGTCAACGCCCTGAGCCTCCAGCGTTCCATCAAAATCTGCAAGGCCGAAATCTATGAGGTAGACCCTTCCATCACGGAGTATCATGTTGGAAGTCGTAAGATCACCATGCACTATCCCTGCCTCATGGAGCAACCCAATCTGCCTTCCAACTTCCCTGCAGGTTTCCAGCCTCTTCTCCATTGGAACTCGTTCGAGGTACTCCCTCAGCCGCTCTCCCTCAACGAACTCCATCACAATTTTCATATCCCTAAGGTCAACCTCGTAAAGGTGGGGGCAGAATACCCCTGCTTCCTTCGCCCTGTGGAGTGTCCGAGCCTCGCGCACCGTCCTCTCCTTTCTCAGCTTCTCATCAATCTCCTTTATCCGATAGCGCTTTGGAATCCTGTGCTTTACCACGACGTCTTCATCGAGAAGCCCCACTCCAAAAACTTCCTTAAAGCCCCCGCGATAGATTCTGGCTTCCGCACCCTGCTTTATCAGTCTCACAATATCACCCCTCCCATCCGATGTAGAACTCCTCCGTGAGGGTTTTTATAACCCACTCCTAGGCTTGAATCTCAACGACGTTCTATATTTCAAGGATCAGCTGGATATGCCGTGAAGATAGGCCCCACGACCACACCCATCGGTTAATCCCCATTCAACGTTTTAGCATTTTCCCCGGATTTCTCCAATTTTTCTTGGCATAATATCCGTTTAAAGGCTTTATTTTGAACTTTTTAACCCAAAAGCTTTTATATAGCGCTGACGAATAACATCCGCAAAAAAAGTTGAAGGAGGAATGTGAAATGGCACAGTTAAGCGGACAGCCGGTTGTTATTCTGCCTGAGGGAACCCAGAGGTACGTTGGAAGGGACGCCCAGAGGCTCAACATCCTCGCGGCCAGAATAATAGCCGAGACCGTAAGAACCACCCTCGGTCCAAAAGGAATGGACAAAATGCTCGTCGACAGCCTTGGCGATGTAACCGTCACCAACGATGGTGCAACCATCCTCGACAAGATTGACCTCCAGCACCCTGCCGCTAAGATGATGGTTGAGGTTGCTAAGACTCAGGACAAGGAGGCCGGTGATGGAACTACCACTGCGGTTGTTATCGCCGGTGAGCTTCTCAGGAAGGCTGAGGAGCTTCTCGACCAGAACATTCACCCGAGCATCATCGTCAAGGGCTACACCATGGCGGCAGAGAAAGCCCAAGAGATACTCGACAGCATCGCTATCAAGGTCGACCCTGAGGACGAGGAGACCCTCATAAAGATAGCCGCTACCTCGATCACCGGAAAGAACGCCGAGAGCCACAAGGAGCTGTTTGCCAAGCTCGCCGTCAAGGCCGTTAAGCAGGTAGCCGAGAAGACGGAGGAAGGATACTCCATTGACCTCGACAACATCAAGATCGAGAAGAAGGCCGGTGAGAGCGTTGAGGAGAGCGAGCTCATTCGCGGCGTCGTCATCGACAAGGAGCGCGTCCACCCGAGAATGCCAACCAGAGTCGAGGGAGCTAAGATCGCCCTCATCAATGAGGCCCTTGAGGTCAAGAAGACTGAAACGGATGCCAAGATCAACATCACCAGCCCGGACCAGCTCATGAGCTTCCTCGACCAGGAGGAGAATATGCTCAAGGAGATGGTCGAGAAGATAGCCGAGGTCGGTGCTAACGTCGTCTTCGTCCAGAAGGGCATCGACGACCTCGCCCAGCACTACCTCGCCAAGAAGGGAATCCTCGCCGTCAGGCGCGTCAAGAAGAGCGACATGGAGAAGCTCGCCAAAGCCACCGGCGCCAAGATAGTCACCAACGTTAAGGACCTCACCAGTGACGACCTCGGCCACGCCGACCTCGTTGAGGAGCGCAAGATCGCCGGCGAGAGCATGATCTTCGTTGAGGGTTGCAGGAACCCGAAGGCGGTAACGATACTCATTCGCGGCGGCACCGAGCACGTCATCGATGAGGTCGAGAGGGCCCTCGAAGATGCCCTCAAGGTCGTCAAGGACGTCATGGAGGACGGTGCGGTTCTCCCGGCCGGCGGTGCTCCGGAGATTGAGCTGAGCATCAAGCTCGACGAGTACGCCAAGGAGGTCGGCGGCAAGGAGGCCCTCGCGATAGAGGCCTTCGCGGAAGCCCTCAAGATAATCCCGAAGACCCTCGCTGAGAACGCCGGCCTCGACACCGTCGACGTCCTCGTTAAGGTCATCAGCGAGCACAAGAACAAGGGCGTTGGAATAGGAGTTGATGTCTTCGCAGGAGAGCCAGCCGACATGCTCGAGCGCGGCATTATTGCCCCGCTCAGAGTTACCAAGCAGGCCGTCAAGAGCGCCAGCGAGGCTGCCATAATGATCCTCAGGATCGACGACGTCATAGCGGCGAAGGCCAGCAAGCCCGAGGGCGGCCAGGGCGGCGGAATGCCCGGCGGCATGGGTGGAATGGGCGGCATGGATATGGGCATGTGATGCCCTTCCCCATTTTTCTGTCAGTTCTTCATAGAACGTCAGTATCCTCTTAGTGCGTTCTTAATCTAGACCCAAAACTTTTAATATCCAGCGGTTATTTTAGTCTGGAGGTGAGAGTATGGGATTGATGATGTGGCTGAGAACGGGTTTCCTCATGGCGGTGCTCACCGGCCTGCTCATGGGGATAGGCTACCTCTTCGGCGGGCCCAGCTGGGCACTGATGATGTTCATCTTCTCACTGATATTCAACTTCTTTACCTACTGGTACAGTGATAGAATCGTGCTGAGCTGGTACAGAGCCAGGATAGTTGACGAAAGTGAGGCTCCGGAGCTTTACGCCATAGTGAGGAATCTAGCCGAAAGGGCAGGCCTGCCCACTCCAAGGGTGGCGATAGTCCCAACGGAAACCCCTAACGCCTTCGCGACCGGAAGGGACCCAAAGCATGCCGTGGTGGCTGTAACCCAGGGGCTTCTCAGGATACTCAACAGGGACGAGCTTGAGGGCGTCATAGGCCACGAGCTAACGCACGTGAAGAACAGGGACATCCTCATAGGGACTGTCGCCGCGGCGATGGCGGGTGCGATAATGCAGCTCGCCTACTGGGCCCGCTGGATAGCGATATTCGGCGGCTTTGGGCGGGACAGAGACGATAGGGACATCATAGGTGCAATACTCGTGGCCATACTGGCCCCAATAGCGGCGATGCTCATTCAAGCAGCAATAAGCCGCTCAAGGGAGTTCCTGGCGGACGAAGGCGGTGCAAGGATAAGCGGGAAGCCACATGCACTGGCGAGCGCGCTGATGAAGATAGAACAGGCTATCAGCTATAGGCCGATGAAAGAAGGCAACCCGGCGACGGCCCACATGTTTATCGTGAATCCCTTCAGGGGGATGAGCATAGCGAACCTCTTTGCCAGCCACCCACCGACAGAGGCGAGGATCGAGAGACTCAGGAAGATAGCAGAGGAAATGGGGATTTACTTCTGATTCTCTTCTTCTCCGCTTTTGGACGGCTCTCCTAAATCTCTAGAGAAAAACGCCCCTCGTCATCGCCCCGTCGATGACAACCGTGGAGCCGAGCATGTATTCAGCTTCATTGCTCAGCAGGAACGCTATGATGGACCCCAGCTCCTCCCATCTCCCCGTCCTGTGGAGCGGCGTCCTGTTAAGCACTTCCCTCTCCCATGTCTCCTCAAAGGTTTCTCCCCTCTCCCGGGCGAGGGCCTTCAGGTTCTCCCTCGCACCGGGAGTGTCGAAGCTACCGAGGAGAACTGAATAGGCCCTTATTCCGTGCTTCCCGTAGGTTCTCGAAACGCTCTTCGCGAGCTGAACTAACCCGGCCCTCGTAACGTCCGCTAAAACGAGAGGCGGCATCGGCTCCTTTATCGAGACGGAGTTGAGGTAGACGAGCCGGCCTTTCCTCCTCTTCTCAAGCCATGCCTGAACTAGGAGCGTCGTCAGGTAGCCGGGAGCGACCGTATGAAGTGCCGAAGCCTCGATCCAGTCGAGGTAGTCAGCCTCGTGGAGGAGACAGGGTTCGCAGGGCACGTTCGGGGCGTTCCAGACGAGGGCGTCAACGCCATCCAAAAGCTCCCAGGCCTCCTTGACGAGGTTCTCAATGTCCTCCTGCCGGAACAGGTTTGCCGGAACCGCGTGAACCTCCCCAAATTCGGACAGCTCTTTCCTGGCCTTTTCAAGGTTTTCGGGGTTGTGGGAGCTTATAACAACCCTCGCGTTTCTCTTCAAAAGCTCCCTCGTGACGTTGAAGCCTATCCCCCTGAAGGATGCCGTGACGATGACCCCAAGGCCTTTCAGATCGATTTTGACGCCCATGCTCGGCCATTCTCGGCTTCCCCCTAATAACCTTGCGGTTGGCACTCCTACGATGATTACACGGATTCGGGTAGCCTAATTCGTCACTTTGACGGTTTTTTCACCAAAATCCACTTAAGACAAAAAACCTTCGGTTTTAAGCAGATTTCTTGAAAAATTTAGGGGGGTGATGGAGTGAGGTTCTACATCTGTAAGGAGAAAGCAGAGCCAAAGCCCTTCAGGATAGCGGTCATCGGCGCCGGTCCGGCCGGTCTCACCGCCGCTGGCTACCTCGCGTGCAGGGGTTACGATGTTCACGTCTATGAAAAGATGCCCGAAGGGGGAGGGATGGTTGCCTTTGCCATTCCAGAGGTTAGAATTCCAATAAAAGCGGTTAGAGAGGGCGTAAAAGATCTTGAAAGGATTGGTGTTCAATTCCACTTCAGGACAAAGGTTATCTACGATTCCCCCAGGGAGTTGGGCGATGAGTGGGCGGAGCACTTCGTTTCCCTTGAGAGGCTCTTAGGGGAGTTCGATGCACTTCTCATAGCAACCGGCGCCTGGAAGCCGAGAAAGCTCAAGGTGCCCGGTGCCGAGCTGTCTGGCGTCTACGATGCTTTAAACCTGCTCCACCACATAAAGATGGCGAGGATAGGCTACTACCCCTGGGAGAGGATTCCGGACCTCAAGGGGAAGCATGTCGTCGTAATCGGGGCAGGCTACACAGCGGTTGACGTTGCCATCGAGGCGAGGCTCCTAGGGGCTGAGGAGATAACGATGGCCTACCGCCGCTCCCTCGAGCAGAGCTACGCGAAGGCCGAAATCAAGAAGTTGATTTCAGAGGGGGTTAAGTTCATCGAGATGGCGTCTCCCGTGAAGATTTTGGGAGAAGGTAGAGTCCAGGGAGTCGAGTTCGCGAGGACGAGGATAGATGAGGGGAGCGTCGTAACCACCGATAAACGCTTTGTAATCGATGCGGATGTAGTGGCCTACGCCATCGGCCAGCTCCCGACGAGTCCGATAAGGGAGGTCGTCTGCGCCAACGAGAAGATCCTAAAGGAGGCGGGCATATTCTTCGCCGGCGATGTTGTTGCGCCTCGGAACATCGGGACTGCAATGAGGGAGGGAAGAGCGAGGGGCAAGGAAATCGAGGAGTGGCTCCTCAGCAAGGCTCCACGGAAGGTCTTCCCTGTTCCTGTAACGGCGAGGCTGATAGGCTCGGTCGTCAACGGCAAATGCTGAGGTCCTGGATAGACTAGTATCTAAGGGATAGATTTTTATTTTCAATGTTATAATGGACATCGAAATGGGGGTGGAAACCATGGAGGAAATTGACTTCCAGGTGGCTGCGGAACTCCTCTCAGCAACCTCCGAGTGGATTGGAGACGGAAGGACCAGAACAAGAATAGGTAGAATGGAAATCGAGGTGGACAACCCCCTGGCCGTTTCACCGGTTGGAGCGCCCGGGAACGTGACATGGCCTGAGCAGTTGCTTCCGGCGGCACTGGCGGCGTGCTTCATAACGACGATGAGCAGTATAAGCGAGAGGCTCAGGATGCATCCGAAGGGGATAAGGGTCACGGTGAAGCCACTCCTCGCAAGGGATAGCGACGGTGGTTTCAAGTTTGAGAAGATGCTTATCACGGTAGAGATCTCCCTTCCAAAGGACGAAGTCAAAAAAGCCGAACGGCTTGTGGAACTCACTCACAGCTACTGTCTCGTCAGCAAGGCCCTAAAGGGCAACGTGGAAGAGGTCATTGAGACGAAAGTGAATGAGGTTTAGTCCCACGGGGCACAGGTTTATAACTCCCGTCTCCAATTTCCGACCATGACCGAGCCGAAAGACATCGTCCTTAAGGAGAGCGAAGAGGTTGAGGGGGCCCCGATAGAGGGACCGTGGCTGGATAAGGTTTCAAGCCTTGAGGAGGTTTTGGATTATTACACAGGGATAGGCTTCCAGGCGACGCACCTCGGGAGGGCCATCGAGATCTGGAGAAAGGTCGAGAAGAGACGCGCCGAGGGGAAAGAAGTAAGAGTCTTCCTCGGCTACACCTCGAACATAGTCTCCTCTGGATTGAGAGAAATTATAGCCTGGCTCGTGAAGGAGGGGAAGGTCGACGTTATAGTGACCACCGCAGGAGGAATCGAGGAGGACTTCATAAAGGCCCTCAAGCCCTTCGTCCTCGGCGACTGGAAGGTAAACGACGCCGAGATGAGGGAGAAGGGCATCAACAGGATAGGCAACATCTTCGTGCCCAACGACCGCTACATCGAGTTCGAGAAGTACATGATACCCTTCTTCGAGAGGGTTCTTGAGATGGAGCGCGAGAGGGGGCCTTTAACGGCCAGCGAGTTCATCTACGAGCTTGGCAGATACATGGACGAGAAGCTCGGGAAGGAGAAAGAAAGGAGCATAATCTACTGGGCCTACAAGCGGAACGTTCCGATATTCTGTCCGGCAATTACCGACGGCTCCATCGGCGACATGCTCTACTTCTTCAAGGAGGAGCGCGGGGACAGGGAGCTTATCATAGACATCGCCAACGACATAGTGAAGCTCAACAACTTAGCCGTTACCGCCAAAGAAACGGCATCAATAATCCTCGGCGGTTCCCTTCCAAAGCACGCCATAATCAACGCCAACCTCTTCCGCGGGGGAACTGACTATGCGATATACGTTACAACCGCCATCCCGTGGGATGGTTCCCTGAGCGGTGCACCGCCGAGCGAGGGCGTCAGCTGGGGCAAGATAAGGGCCAAGGCAGATTACGTGGAGATATGGGCCGATGCCACGCTCGTCTTCCCGCTGATGGTGTGGAAGGTCATGAAGGGCTGATTTCCCGTTTCACCGAGCTTTTCTTTTCCCGTCTCGTTCCGGATACCCCGCCAAGTATGTCCCTAAAGTTCCACATAATAGCCCTCAAATCCACCCCTTTCTCCTGAAATATACCACCATCCCAACGGATATGGTAAGCATCACGAGAAGAACCGTGGGATAGCCGTAGTACCAGTTCAGCTCGGGCATGTTGTAAGGTGAAGCGTGGGGATTGAAGTTCATACCGTACAGACCCGTTATGAACGTGAGGGGGATGAAGATCGTTGAAACCACCGTGAGGATGCGCATTACCTCGTTCGTCCGAATCGAGATTGCGGAGTAGTATATGTCGATCAGACCATCGGCCATCTCCCTCTGGCTCTCAATTAGGTCGAGGACCTCAGCAACGTGGCTTGAGAGGTCTTCCAGGTAAAGGCGGGTTTTTCTCCAAAGAGCTGAGCACCTTCAACCCGAATTCTCCTGAACACCTCAAGAAGGGGAAATATCGTCCGCCTGATGAAAAAAGTCTGCCTCCTGATGCTCTGAATACGCCTCAACAGCTCCCTGTCAGCCCGCTTAAGTGCATCCGACTCAAGCTTCTCGACGGAGTTGCTTATCCCCTCAAGGAGGGGCAGGTAGTTCTCAATGACCGCATCGAGGAGAGCATATAAAAGGTAGTCCGGCCCGGAACTCCTTAGAACGCTGTCCTTGTTCCGAATCTCCTCCCTAACGTGGTTGAAGACATCCCCCGGCCTCTCCTGGATCGTGACCACAAGGTTGTCCTTCAGGAAAAATGCCGTTCTCTCCCTCTTTAGACCCCTCTCCACACGATAAACCTGATGAATGAGGATGAGGAGCTGGTCTTTTAGCACCAGCGCTCTCGGGCCACGGGAACGTTTGAGCAGGTGGAGAAAAAGCCTGGAAAACCCCAGATCCTCCAACCCTTCAAAATCCATCCCATCTATGTTAATCCAGAGAACGGGGTAATCCGCGTAGTCTTTGACCTCATCGAGCCCCTCAAGCCTCTTCTCAGTGAACTCCGATGGCGAGTACGCAAAGAGGGTTATCCTCTTCTTTTCCACCATACCACCTCAGGATACGGGGAATAGGGAGTGAACCTTTT
The DNA here is from genome assembly GCA_027075325.1 of Thermococcus sp. Taxonomy (GTDB): domain Archaea; phylum Methanobacteriota_B; class Thermococci; order Thermococcales; family Thermococcaceae; genus Thermococcus. The sequence continues at coordinate 109,557 of JALTBN010000043.1, forward strand.
AACGGCTTCGGCTCAAAGGAGTTCCAGAATCCTGCACTCCCCACCCGGAAGGACGAGCGGCCTCGACAGGTGCTTTCTTGCATCAGGAGGAACCTCGTAGATTTTCTTCTCTAGATCGCGCGGCACCTCAACCTGAATCAGCTTCTTCGGCATCTTGTAGCCGCAGCGCTTGCACTTGAGGTATTCGCCTTTGCTCTTCATCGTCCCCCCGCAGACGGGGCACTTCGGCTTCCGGTACTCGATTTTGGGGACGAGCTTCACAGGGTAGAACTTCTCCAGGTTTAGCGTGAGAACGCCCTCGTGCTCCTTAACGCCCCCGGCTGCGATAATCTCGTCGCCCGGAAGGAGCTTCCTGACCCAGTTTCGGAACTTCTTTGTCGGCTCGAAGGCCGCTACTCTAATTTTCCCGGTATCGTCCTCAAGCTCGAAGAAGACATGCCTTCCGCGTTCCCAGTAGGGACCGGCAACTCTTCCCCTCACAACGGCGCTGTCGTAGAGCCTCAATTCGCCGATTTTCTTCGGAGCAAGATGATCGTCCGTGTTCTGGTTTGTCTTATATACTTGGTAGAACGCGACCGGCTCAAGAAACTCAACGCTCTCGAAGACCTGGAGAACTTTGGCCTTGTCAATTCCCCTGATTCCCACTAAGACGGGGTCTTTGCCGTGCGGCGTTATTAGAACGCTCCCCTTGTGGGGGTCAACGTTGTCATAGCTGAAGGGGTAGGCCCATTTATCGGCCAGAAAAACGCTCTCTCCATTCACCCTCCTCGGTGTTCCCCAGTTCTCCGGCTCGCGATAAGCTAAAAGCTCGTAGGTGAACCTCCCCTGGGGGTAGCCGACGGCCGCGAGCGAGCCGATGATCCCGCGGCCGAGCTTGAACTTAAAGTATTCCGCTCCGACATTTCTTGCCACCATCTCGGCTTCCTTGATGGCTATGTGCTCGCGAAGGGCCCTCTGGGAGAACTCCCGCAGCTCATCCGGAATCTCACCCTCGAAGAAGACAACGCCGGGGTTGGTGTTCTCGTGCTCGAAGTCGGCGAGCTGGCTCACGTAGAAGAGGACGGTGTCCTTAATTTCTGGAATAACTTCCTCATCCACCTCGAAACTCATCGCTACGGCCCCATTGCCGCGCGTCTTGTAGGGGATGTTCGGGTTGAGCCTTATCAGCCTCGGCAGGTCTAAGGGTTCGGCCACTCTCGAAAGCTCGCGGTAGAGGAGCGCGCCGAGGTAGGTGGTGCACATGCCGTTCGGTGAATCCGTGTCGTCGATTCCGATGTGGATAAGCATGTTTGGAGAAAAGGAGAGGGGGTTTAAAAATCAACCGCCGAAGAGCCAGAGCACGGCCTCCGGGAACCTCTTACTCCAGTAATACTCGTTGTGTTTGCCACCCTCATCGACCACCACTTTGAGGTTCTTCCCCTCCGTGTAGCCCTTTTCTTTCAGAATTTGGGCCATTTTCTGGTTGCTCTCGGCGAAAGCAGCTGGATTGTCCCCCTCGTCCGTTCCCCAGTCGATGTAAATCTTCACTGGACCTGAGGGAGCGTTCTTCACAAAGTCATAGATCTGAGGGTTGAACCAGAAGGCCGAGCTCATTGCCCCGACGTAGCGGAAAACGCTGGAGTTCCAGAAACCGGCGTAGAGTGCCATCAGTCCACCGAGGGAGGAGCCCATTATTCCGGTCTCGTTGGGGATGGTCCTGTACTGCTTGTCTATCAGGGGCTTCAGTAATTGTACTATGAACTTAAGGGTTGCGTTTCCGAGGCCTCCCCTGCCGTATTCCTTGTTCACCCAGGGAGCGTACTCATCGATCCTCCTATCACCGCCGTTGTCTATCCCAACGACGATTAACGAGAAGTTCCTCTCACGGTACAGCTTCTCCAGTGCTTCATCAACGCCCCACTCACCCGCAAATGATGTGGCCTCGTCGAAGAGATTCTGGCCGTCGAACATGTAGAGGACCGGATAGCGCCTCGTGCTGTTGTTGTAGTCAGGAGGCAGGTAGACCCATATCCTCCGCGTTGTGTTGAGTTGCGGGACGAATATAGGGAATGTCCTGACGTTTCCGGTTATGGTGTGAGTGCCCCCTGAGGTGCCCTCCACGAAGTCGCGCCAGTTGTAGACGGTGAAGTGTTTAACCCCCCCTTTCCAGAAGGCAAAAACCCGGTTAGGCATCTCCCCCCCACTGGGCCCCTTCTCCACAGTCCCCCACGAGCCGCGGGTGAACTTGAACTGTATGACCTTTCCATAGGGGAAGGTGAGGTTTATTGCCCACGTGCCATCCGGGAGAGGCTTCAGGCGATAGTGTTCATCTCCAGGGTTCCAGCCATTGAAATCGCCAGCGATGTAAATCGATGAGTCCTTGGGTGTATAATCCGGAACCGAGACGATGAAAGTTACCGTGACCTCCCTGGGGGTAGTCCCCGAGGAAGTGGTGCCAGACGCAGAAGAGGTGGGCTGGGATGAGGATATCGCCGTGGATGAGGAAGCTGAAGTTATGGAACTGCTGGAAGGAGTTGATTGAACTGAGGACGTGGCCAAGCTGCCGGAAGGAGATGTAGAGCCCTTACCGTTCTCCCCTCCAATACACCCGCTCGCAAAGATCATGAGGGAGATGACAAGCAACGTGCCAACTTTTGAGAGAATCTTCTCACCCATGTTTTCACCCGCATAACGTTCGACCGCTGGGTTTTAGAATTTTCCGCAACCGTTTTTAAAGGGGAGGACAACTGAAACCGGTGTGAAAGATGGGAAGGGAACTCACCCACGTC
>JALTBN010000043.1:112424-140441 GCA_027075325.1 Thermococcus sp.
TAAACCCGTCCAGAAAGTGTGTCATAATATTCACAGGATTTCAGGACACGGTGATAGACTACGTTGAATACGGGGATGAAACGCTTGCAGTGGCGAGGCTCATTGACGAGCCGGAACGGGTCTGTCGCTTCAAGGGCAGGGGAAACTACAAGGTGGCAGCAGTCAAACTGAAGAGAGGCGAGAAATGTCTGAGTGAAGACAAGTTCAGAAAAGCCGTGGAAGAGTACAGGGGAAACCATTAGATAACTTTTTTAGGCTCCCACCGTTTTTTCCCAATGATGAAGCTCAAGATGAACCCTGAGGCCAGGGCAGTTTACAGGGGAATCCGGGATGAAATCAGAAAGCGGTTAGTCCTCCCTGGGAGCGAGTCCATTTTAGACGATTTTGAGCCGGTCAGGGATGTGAATGAGATTCTCAGGCGGCAGCGTTACCTCCGCGAGAATCTGCCGGGAGTTGGGCCTGAGCTCGGAAAAATCCTTGAAGGAGTTAGGCCCATAAAATTCCGCAGGGACTACCTCCACGATAGGGTTCTCATCGTGGACGGGGAAGAACTCGAAAGCGCCCGGAACCTCGGATTGTGCGACGTTGTGACCTCTCCTGAGGAAGCCGAGGGCTATCCATTGGTTCTGAGCACCACCGGATATGGAATTGACGTTGACCTTACTCCAGCGCAGATAGCTCCAGAGCTCTATGTGATACCCCTCTGGGAGAACAGGGGCACCCTTAAGGCCCTTGCAAGGATAGGGGAGATGACCGGTTCTGGGAGCGTGGCCCGCAGGATACTGGAAGGGCTCACCCCTCTGGAGGAAGTCATGGAGAAGGCAAAACTCCTCGGAGAACTCGACGAGCTAATAGCGGAGAAAGAGCGTGAGCTGAACGAGAGAATATCCGAAAGGCTGGAGAAGTTCAGTCTGACGCTCAGCGGAAGGGAACTCATCCGCTTCCTGAACGAACTCAAAGAGGGAAACTACGAGGGAATATTCAGACACTTCGGTTCCATCGAAGGGGAGATACTCTCAATGGTGACTGAAGTGGAGGGGGAGCTGGGCGAGAAGCTTGGTGTGAGGGTGGAACTCTTCTCACGCGAGGAACTCTACCCGGTGAGCGCATCCCCGGAGGCGATTGATGCCCTGAGAAACAGACTGGAAGGGGAGCTTAAAGTTGAGCTCTACCTGAAGAGCCGGGAGGTTCTGGAAAAAATTCGCCCGCTTCTCCAGGGATTGAGAGAAGAGCTAACCCGCGTTCACGAGCTGGACTTCCTCCAGGCCCTGAAGGACTTTTTCAGAGGATTTTCCTTCCCGGAGGTATGGGACGGCGGCGTATCGTTCATAAACGGCAGGCATCTTTTTATCGAGAACCCCCAGCCGGTGAGCTATACGGTGGGGCGGGTTCCAGAGGAGTTCGCCATTGAGGAAGCCAGAAAACCTGAAGGGGAGCGCGTGGTCATACTGACCGGCGCCAACAGCGGCGGGAAAACGTCAATGCTTGAACTCATGACACAGATCGCAATTCTCGCACACATGGGGCTGCCGGTACCGGCGGAGAGAGCTTGGGTGGAGCCCCTGGATGAGGTCTTCTTTTTCAGGAGAAAGAGGAGCGCTTACGGGGCGGGAGCCTTTGAGACCGCACTTCGCTCCTTTGTTAGAGCCCTCAAAGGAAAAGGGCGAAAACTTATACTCATAGACGAGTTTGAGGCAATAACCGAGCCCGGCGCCGCGGTCAAAATAATCGGAGAGCTCCTGAAGGTGGCATACGAAAAAGGCTTCTATGTCATCATCGTCTCCCACCTGGGTGAAGACCTGAAGAAAGAGCTCCCCTTCGCGAGAGTGGACGGAATAGAGGCTAAGGGGTTGGACGAGAACCTGAACCTGATAGTGGACAGGCAGCCCAAGTTCGGAAAACCTGGAAAGAGCACCCCCGAACTCATAGTGGAGAGCCTGGCCCGCCGGAGAAAGGGAAAGGAGAGGGAAATTTTTGAGAGAGTCCTGGCAGCGTTCAAGAACATGTGACTACCTGGGCAGTACCCTCCCCTCCTCGATTTCCCTCTTCAGGATCTTTGCCTCTTCCTCTGCGCTCCTAACGCGGAAGACCATCGCTATCCTCTCTATTGCCTCAAGCTTTCTAACTATGCCGTCGAGCCACGTGAAGACGTCGCCGGGGTAGACTATCAGCCCATAGACCTTCCTTAAGTGCTCCGCTATCTGCGTCGGGTGCTTCCCGCTCCGCCTCAGCTCGATTATCAGGTTGCTAACCCTCTCCATCGCGTAATCGGTGCAGTCCTCCTCTGGGCACATGAAGAACTCCTGGTAGAGCGTGAAGAGCCTCTCGGCGGCGTTCGGGCTGAGCTCCGGAATCACCTTGTCTAGCTCATCCAGGATGGAGGCAAAGCTAGGGGAGAAGACGTTGGCGCTGAGGCGGCCCCTAACTGCGCCCTCAAGCTCCCTCTGGAGGACGCTGCTCAGGTAGAGGTTCTCGAAGGGGAGCAGCTTTACCGCTATCCACTGAGCGGGCTTTTTGCCGATGTTCCCCCTGATGAACGCCGCTTCCTTCGGAAGGAGGAAGCTCATGCTTACAGCCCTTCCGTAGGGGGTAACCTCGACCGCCGGCTTCCGCATCCTCACAAAGCCGAACTCCTCCAGCTTCTCCAGAACCCCCTCAGCGTTCTGGTTGGCGCCGAGGCATCTGGACTGGACTTCCTCAATGACGTCGAGGCGGTTGAAGACGCAGGAGTGGGCTAAGACGTTGTCCTGCTCAAGCTCGTCGCTCCAATCGACGAAGACGGGCTCTATTGGTGCGGTCAGAAGCTTGAAGGCAACCTCATCCTCGCTGCCCTCCATCTGGGCCGAGTACTTCCTCCCGGGCTCGACTATGAGGTAGACCCTCCCCTTCTCGTGGTAGAGGGGCCTTCCGGCACGGCCGAGCATCTGGTGGAACTCCCTGACAGAGAGCCACTTGTTGCCCATCGCGAGGCTCTCAAAGATCACCTGGCTCGCGGGGAAGTCGACTCCCGCCCCGAGGGCGGCCGTTGTAACCACCACGTCGAGCCTTTGAGCCAGGAACTCCATCTCGGTGAGCTTCCTCTGCCGGTAGGGCAGGCCGGAGTGGTAGGGCTTCGCCTTCAGCCCCTTGCTCGTGAGGTAGGCGGCGAGCTCATGCGTCCTCTTCCTTGAGAAGGTGAACACTATGCTCTGCCCCTTGTAGCCCTGTCTCGACTTCCTCATGGCCTCGGCGCGGCAGAGGACCGCTATGTGCCGCCACTTCTCGCTCTCATTTCTCGCTATGATGATGTGCCTCTCAAGGTCAACGGGCCTCTCGTCGTAGAGGACCAGTTTCAGCCCGAGTTCTTTGGCCAGATCCTCGGGGTTTCCGATTGTGGCGCTCAACCCCAGAAACTGGGCGTGGGGATAGAGTGTTCTGAGCCTCGCGATGAGGCCGTCCAGGCGCGGCCCGCGCTCCTCGTCGTCGAGGGTGTGGATCTCGTCTATGACTATAGTCCCGACGTTCCCTATTTTCCTGCCCGCCCTGAGCAGGTAATCTATTCCCTCGTAGGTTCCGATTATTACGTCGGCGTCTATGCCTGTGTCGACAACAACGAGCTCGTCCCGGGTTTTAATCCTGCTCATTCCAACGCGGATGGCAACCTTAAGGCCGAGTTTGGAGTAGCGCCGCTTGAAGTCCTCGTACTTCTGGTTGGCAAGGGCCACCAGCGGGACGAGAAAGAGCATCTTCCGGCCCTTCATAGCCTTGGGAATCCCTGCGAGCTCGCCGATGAGGGTCTTTCCGCTCGCCGTGGCGGAAACGACGAGGAGGCTCTCACCTTCAAGGAGGCCGTGCTTGATGGCCAGGCTCTGAACCGGGAGGAGCTCGCTGACGCCCTCCCCCTTCAGAACTTCTTTGAACTTCTCGGGAACGGGAAGCTCGTCAACTTTCAACCTCTCCACCCGGACGTGCTTTGCCTTCAGCTCGTCCCACTTCGTTATCTCCGGGTGTCTCGTCGGGTCGAAGCGCGGGTCAAAGGCGTAGAGGACCTTATCCAGATCGCGGAACCTCTCCAAAAGCTTCTTCGCCTGGTCGAACATGGCCACACTCTTGAACCTGAAGCGGAGCTCCCTCTTAAGCTCGTCCTCGGCACAGCGCTCGCAGATGTACTCATCGTGGTATTTTATCCTGTTCCCCTCGGTGAGGACGGTTATCTTGCCCTCGAGGAGGCAGAGGCGACACAGTTCAGCCTTCTCGACGCGCTTGTTCTGGAGCCTTCTCCTGAAGTAGTCCTCCCACTCGTCCGCGTTTACGAGGACTATTTTGGACTGTCTCAGGAGCTTCTCCATCTCCTTCGGGTTCCTGTACTGGCTCCCCTCAAGGACTTTGAAGAGTCGCCCCTCACGCATTATGAAACGGTATATGGCGTCAGCCTTAAGGTTCTGCATTTGAGAGAGTTTCTCAGGCTCGTTCTCGATGAAGAAAGCCTCAAGTTCGTTCTTCTTCCTTCCAGGTCTCACGACGAACAGCATCCACTCACCCACCACCTGCTGAATAAGAAAAGCTTATAAACGCACCCCCCAAAGTGGCGTTAGGTCGAAGGACTCAGGATCATATGGGGTGAGAAAGAATGGCTATCTGGCAGGGAAGATCACTCAAAAAACCTTCGGGCGGCAGGATAGTTTTCGCCCGGAAGAAGAGGAAAAGGGAGCTCGGCAGGGAGCCGGCCAACACCAAGGTCGGAGAAGGAGTCGAGAAGAGGAAGATAATCAGAACCTACGGTGGGAACAGGAAGGTCCGCCTCGTCGAGGCCCTCTACGCCAACGTCTTCGAGAACGGAAAGGGCAGGAAGGTTAAGGTTCTCAACGTCATTGAGAACCCCTCCAACAGGCAGTACGCGAGGAGAAACATAGTCACCAGGGGTGCCATCATCGAGACCGAGGCCGGAAAGGCCATCGTCACCAGCAGGCCTGGTCAGGACGGAGTTGTCAACGCCGTCCTCATCAAGGAAGAGAACGCCTGATTTTTTCTATAACTTTTGAAGTCCCTTTTCTGGAATCTCGTTGGGGTTTTGGTAGGTCTCTCTGGCACTGTTTCTTTGTTACCGCTAACACCGTAAAGGGAGAAAATGGAGAAAAGTTAACGGTACCGTAAAGCTCACTGGGTTTACTGTGTTAACGGCAAAATTAACGGTAGGACGAAGGGAAGAAAAAGACGGTCAAAGCTCAAGCTCTTCCCGATACTTCCTGAGTTCCATCTCCATTGTCCTCTTCGCATGCTCCTCGACCATCGGCTTAACTAATTCGATGACGCGCCGCTTTAATTCTTCCAGTCCCTCGCCGTTTAAGGCTGAAATCCTCAGCGGTTCGAGTCCCTTGGCCTTAACGAACTCCTCAACTTCCCTGATCTTCCCCTCGTCTGCGATGTCCACCTTGTTGAGCACCACTATGAACGGGAACTCCCCGAACTCACGGTGGATTTCCTCAAAGAGGTGTATCTGCTCCTCTATCGGGTAGCCGCAGTACTCGCTGGGGTCGAAGATGTAGACGATTACCCTTCCGAGGTGCTTTAAAGCCAAAATCGCCTGCCTCTCCACCTCGTTCCTCTCGCTGAGCGGCCTGTCGAGAAGGCCCGGCGTGTCTATGACCTGGTACTTAAGGTAGTGCTCCTCGAACTGGCCGACATTGATGCCCCTGGTTGTGAAGGGATAGCTCGCGACCTCAGGTTTCGCGTTGGTTAAAGCCCTAAGGAGCGTGCTCTTGCCCACGTTCGGGTGGCCGGCTATAACCACCGTGGGAAGCTCCAGATCGACAACTGGAAGATCTTTCAGCACGTTCCTGGCCTGGTTGAGGTACTCAAGGTCGTCGGCGATGCCCTTTATGACGTCGGCAACGCGGCCGTAGAAGCTTCTCCTGAGTTTGGCTATCTCGACCGGATCCCTCAGGTAGCGTATCTTCTCGACGTGGCGCTTTTCAAGCTCCCTTATCGTTTTTATTGCCCAGTTTACCCTTCCTAGGGAACGGTGGAACTGGTCACGGTCAACTAACGTGTCCACAAGCTCCCTGTAAAAAGGCGGGAGTTCTGAGACGCCGGGAGTTCTGTCGAGGAGCTTGCGAAGGTTATCACGGACGACGTTGGAGACTGTCCTAACCCGGAGCTCCTCCTTTTCCCTTGCTTTGGCCCTGGGACCACCCCTCGGCGTTGAAGCGGAGGCGGCCTTCTCTGCCCTCCGGAATGCTTTATCAATGAGCTCATCAGCGGTAAGAACTGTGGGCATCTTTTCAAACGGGTTTTTCATCAGAATCACCTCACTGCTCCCAAATCTCTCGCGGAGAAGAGTTTCCGAAGGGGTTTAAAAAGATGCCTGAGGAGAGACGGCATCACTCGTTCAAATCCTTGTTGACCTCATAGGCGAACCATACCACCAGGAGCACGAGGGCAAACAGTATTAGCGTCATGATTTTACCCGCGGTTACCGAGCTGGTGAACCCGCCTATTATGAACAGGAGAAACAGTATAACCGTCAGTATCCCGAGCTTTCCAAAGAGTCCCTCGTACTTGTTCAAACTCTGGATAATACCGTTCAGGTTCATAACATCACCCCCAAGTCGTTTCCGGGAACCGTTTTGGTGTGAAAATATAAAAAGATATCGTCCACATCGAATTAATGTTCCAGAAAAGTTTATGTTTAGAGTGCCCTATTTTGAGCGTGATTGTAATGGTGACACCTATGGAGTGCATTCCCCCGATAATTTACGGTGCCATCGGAGCTCTGGCTTCCGCATTTCCACTGAGCCCGGAGCCCCTTGTGGGGAAGGAGTACTTGGTGCCCTCGTACGTGGGATTTCTCTTTGCCATCCTGTTCTATTTCAGGAAGGAAATAGGCCTTCTGCCCGCCAGCGAGCTTCGGAGGCAACCAATAAGGGAAGGAAGACTCTTCGTGTACTCCCTCCTGTTCACAGTGGTCACGGCGTATCCCATTGGCAGGAGACTTGGATGGGCAGTGGGAGATGGAAAGCTCGACGCACTGAACGCTGCCATCGGAATAGTGCTGCTGGGAATAGCCCTCTTCCCCTGGAGAGGGGATAAAAGCATTAGCAAATCACTTGAAAAGGCGGTATCTGATTCCAACGATGGGGGGGCACTCCTTCAGTCCATTCTCGTCAGTGTCGCCAACGCGATTTCAATCACCGGGCCGTCAAGAGGGGGACTTAGCGTTCTTTTTCTAACCATAGGGGAGAAGGACGGGGAGAACGTCTTTAGGGGGAGTTTGATAGCGGGCATCGGTTACTACACGGTGGCGGTTGTCCTGATGGACGGGTGGAAGTTCAGCGGAAGTGCCCTCCTCCCCGTCCTTGCCTCTGCTTCGGCTTTTCTCGTGGGATTGTGCGCAATTCACGCTGTAATCTACCTCGGACGGCTCGGCTGGAAGGGACTGGCCGTTTACTCCCTCATTCCAGTGCTACTCTACGCAGTGGAGGTGATACTGTGAAGGGTGTTGTACTCGCAGCGGGAAGGGGCGAGAGGCTCCGTCCCCTGACCGATGACAGACCGAAGGTCATTCTGAAGGTAGCAAACAGACCCATAATAGAGTACGTGCTTGAGAACCTCGACCCCTTCGTTGATGAATTCATAATCGTAACCAGGTACATGAGCGAAAAGCTCATCGAGGCCCTCGGGGACGAGTTCAACGGAAAACCTATAACCTACGTAGAGCAACTCCCCGGAGACGGAACTGCAAAGGCCGTTGAATCGGCAAGGGAGCACGTTGGAGAGGAGGAGTTCATCGTGGTTAACGGTGACATATACTTTGAGGAGGATGCATTGAGGGAGCTGATATCGGTGTTCCGGCGCGAGAACGCGGACGCGGCCCTCGTGGTTAAGGAGTTCGATGATTTAAGCCACTTTGGCATGATAGAAGTGGACGGAAACCGGGTTAGAGACGTAAAGGAAAAACCGGGGAAGGTTAACGGGTATGCCAACCTCGGAATCTACGCGTTCAAACCTACCGTTTTCGACTTCATAGAGAAAACCGGCCTGAGCGAACGCGGGGAGTACGAAATAACGGACACGCTGAAACTGATGATAGAGGGCGGAAAAAAGGTCGTCTGCGCTGTATATGAAGGCTACTGGAACGATATAGGGAGGCCCTGGAACCTGCTGGAGCTCAACGAGTACCTCCTGAAGACCAAGTTAAAGCACGAGATCAGGGGGACGGTTGAGGAGGGAGCGGTCCTGATCCCCCCGGTGGAGGTCGGTGAGGGAACCGTAATCAGGAGCGGGGCCTACATAATAGGGCCGGTCAAGATAGGCAGAAACTCCCGCATCGGTCCGAACTGCTTTATACGGCCCCACACGAGCATTGGGGACAACTGCCACGTCGGAAACGCGGTAGAGGTGAAGAACTCCATCATAATGGACCACTCCAACGCTCCTCACCTGAACTACGTCGGCGACTCAATAATCGGGGAGAACAGCAACCTTGGAGCCGGAACGATAACAGCTAACCTGAGGCACGACAGGGGCAACGTAAAGGTGGAGATAAAAGGGAAGCTGGAGGATTCGGGGAGGCACAAACTTGGGGCAATAATCGGCCACGGCGTCAAGACAGGGATAAACGTCAGCATCTATCCGGGAAGGAAGATAGGAAGCTATTCCTTCATCGGGCCCGGAGCCGTGGTTGATAAAAACGTCCCTCCAAGGAGCCTGCTGGTTGTCAAGCAGGAGAAGAGCATCCGGGAGGTGCGGTGAGTGGCCGATTGGGTGGCCCTTCTCAATTTTTTGTCGAGGTGGGCTCTGTTCGCGGCCGTGATGTACAAGGCTTACCAGACGAGGGACAAAGGATGGGCCCTCCTTTCAATAGCGTTTTTTATCGACGCCCTCAACATAGAGAGCTACATCTTTGGCCCCTTGGGGATAAAAATACCCGCCTGTGTTTACCCACTGGCATCCAAGATCCCCAACTTTTACATAGGGCTCCTGCTTCCATGGGGCGCTGTCCACTTGAAGAACGGAAAAACATCCTTTAGGCATGTTATCTATCTGGGAACCATAGTGGTGGTTTCATACGTCTGGCTCTTTCTCCTTGCGATTAACGCCTTCGGGGGCAACTTTGTGGTCGATTCGAGCGTTTCCTCCCTCGTGCTGGGAGGGGCCATGATATACGCCGGATACGTACTCTGGGGCAACGTCGTGTCAACCCGCCTCTGGGACAGGCTCTTCCCGGCCGGGCTCATCCTGGTGGGTGCCCTGAACCTGACCTACCCGGTAGGACGCCCGGTGGAGTGGTACTCGACAATGGCCTTCTTCTTAGCGGCCCTCGGAAGGCTATCCTCCGCGGTTGGAGCACTGTTCTTTGTGTTCTACCCGATAAAAGAGCCAGAGCATGAAGGAGAGATACGGACGGAGGTAACGCCCGGTGCTTACCTCTTCGGCAGCATGGAAGAGGCCATCAAAAAGCTCGGAAAGGGCATTCTGTCAAGCTGTGCCGCAGTGGTCCGGATTGACCCGGAGAAGGCGGCATCAGTGTTCCATGGCGATTCCGTTGTATTCTGGGTTACCAAGGTTAAAGACGGCATAATCAGAGATGAACACCCGCGCATAATCGCAATAGAACCGCAGAAGCTGGGAATCCTCCAGGATTTGATATCAAAGGAGCTGGAGAAAGGATACAGAATCGTCTACGTGGACGCGCTGGAGTACCTGAAAAATGAGGTGGGTTTCAACACCGCGATAAGGTTCCTGCTCGCGGTTAAGGACATGGCGATATCCCACGATGGAACCATGATCCTGGTGGTAAACCTCAATGCGTTCGATGAGAAGGAAAGAAAACTCCTCATAAAGGAGTTCGGGGAAGGGGGAAGCCTCTAAAGGCCCCTCTTTTTCACTTCTGCATTGATTCGTTAAGGAACTCCCTGGCCTCCTCACTGAACTTGGAAGCGGGGACTTCCTCCCCAAAGCGGTCGTACACCTTTCCATCCCTGAAGTTAATTTCGAGGATTTCATACCTCTCCTCCGATTTCTCGTGGAGCTTTATGCCGTGACCCTTCAGATGAAGCTCAAGGCTGTCGATGTCAACGTACTTGCCGCACTTCTCGCACTTGTAGAACTGCCAGAAAACGTAGTCCTGGCCGATGACGGCATTTTCCTTGATGTGCTCTATCAACCTTCCTCCGAGGTAGTCATAGAAATCCTCCTGGACGAGTCCATCGCCGTCACTCGAAACTTTGAAACCGTTCCATACTACATGATCGTTAACGTCGCTCAGAGTTGCGCGGACGTACCTGTATGTCATTATAAAAACACCATTGTGGACAGTGAAAACACCCTTATCCGGAACCGCGATTATCGTTATCCCCTCTCCGCTCTCCCCACTGGCGAGCTTAAGGGCGTGCTCCCTGTTGTCAGCGGCGAGGATTTTAACTTGGAGCCCGCTCTTCTTGTGAACGCCCTCTATGCTCTCATCGCGTATAGACCAGTGATAGTCGTCGAGGTAGCGGACCTGTGTATAAACCCTCTTAAGTCTTGGACTCAGGCTGTCGTATTCCACTCTCACCACCAATCCCCCCTCGGCTTCAATCTTAATAAAGTTTAGCGGAAAAGCTTAAAAGAGAGAGACTGGCGAAACTTTTATTAGCCTCGGATAGAAGTTGAAACGGTGATGAGAATGGCAAAGGACAAGACGTCACTTCCCCCAACCGGTGCCGGGTTGATGAGGTTCTTCGATGAGGACACCAGGGCAATCAAGGTCAGCCCAAAGGGGGTTATAGCGCTCACGCTCCTCTTGGTCGCGTTTGAGATATTCCTCAACCTGTTCGGCTCAAGCATCTTCGGTTGAACGCCGCCGGGGTTTCCTCTGAATTTTTGGAGGCAGAACGGTGGGGATAGGCTCCCGATTCTCTCAAGCAAATTTAAAGGACAACCGGAAAAGTGAATGGAGAAAAGGAAATCAGGCGCACCTCTCCTTGTAATCGGCGCTTATTACCTCTTCCTTCTCCTTCGGCTCCTTGACGATTATCCTGGCATCAACAACCACCGCACCCTCACCCTCGTTGTAGACGAAGACCGGGTTGAGGTCCATCTCCTTGATGTAGTCCCTGAGGTCGTCGACGAGTTCGCTGACCTTGAGCAGGAGCTGGACGATTGCCTCTATGTCGGCCGGCTCCTCGCCGCGCGCTCCAGCCAAAATCGGATAGCTCTTTATCTCCTGGATCATCTTCCTGGCGTCGCGCTCGGTTATCGGGATTATGCGGAAGGTGACGTCCTTGAGGACCTCGACGAAGATTCCGCCGAGACCGAACATGAGCGCGTGGCCGAACTGGGGGTCTTCGGTGACACCGATGATTATCTCCCTGCCGACCTTGAGCATCGGAGCTATGAGGACGCCGAGAATCTCCGCGTCGGGGCGGTATTTGCGCGCGTTCTCGTGGATAACCTCCCATTTCTCCTTGAGCTCCTCGGGGGTCTTTATGTTGAGGAGGACGACTTTAGCGTCGCTCTTGTGGAGAATCTGCGGTGACATGAGCTTCATGGCTACTGGGTAGCCAATCTCCTCGGCGTACTTGAGAGCCTCATCAAGGGTCTTTGCGAGCTTCTCGTTAGGAACGGGAAGGCCGTAGGCCTTCAGCACCTGCTTGGCCTCGTACTCGACGAGGGCAGTCCTTCCAGAGGTGAGGACTTCCTTAATAACTTTGAGGGCTTCCTCCTTCATGCTACCACCACCATCACTCCTCCAGCCTCTTCAGGTATTCGGCGTACTTGACGAGGCTCGCCATGGCCCTGACACCCCTCTCCGGGGTTGGATAAACGGGAACTCCCTTCTCCTCAAGCATCCTTGCGTAGTGGTCGGTCTTCCTTCCGCCCATCGCAACCGCCACTATCGGCTTGTCGCTCTTCTTCTGGTATTCAGCCAAGATGTCGATTATCTTCTCCTCCTCGAGGAGAGGCACCTGGAAGAGGACGATGATGACTATTGCGTCGACGTTCGGGTCGTTGACGAAGCCCTCGATGGCTATCCTGTACCTTTCCGCGTCGGTGTCTCCTACCACATCGGTCGGGTTGCCCGGAACCGCGTGCGGCGGGAAGTTCTCCCTGAGGAACTTTATCGTCTCCTCGCTGAGGTCGGCCATCTTGAGGCCGAACTTTGCCACTGCATCGCTGGCCATGACTCCAGCGCCACCGCCATCGGTGATGATGCCTATCCTGTCGCCCTTCGGGAGCTTATCCTTAAGCGCGGCGAAGGCCTTTGCGAGGTCGAACATGTGCTCGAAGTCCTCGGCACGGATTATGCCCGTCTGCTTGAAGACGGCGTCGTAAATCGTGTCTGCTCCTGCCAACGAACCGGTGTGGGAAGAAGCTGCCTTCGCCCCGTACTCGGTCCTTCCGCTCTTCAAAGCGATTACCGGCTTGATTTTCGTTATCCTCTTCGCGCTCTCGATGAACTTCCTGCCGTCTTTCACGCCCTCGATGTAGAACGTGACGACGCTTATGCCCTCGTCGTGGATGAAGTAGTCCATGAGGTCGGCGTCGTCGACGTCGAGCTTGTTGCCGTAGCTGACCATCTTGCCGATTCCAATGCCTGCCATGGCCGCCCAGTCGAGCATAGCGGCGGCAAAGGCACCGCTCTGGCTGACGAAGGCTATCGGGCCGCTCTTTGGCCTGTCCATCTTGCTCTCCGGCAGGAAGACGGTGTCAACGCCCGTATCTGGGACGTAAACGCCAACACAGTTCGGACCTATGACACGTATCCCATGGGCCTTGGCTATCTCGTAGATTTCGCGCTCCATCTTTTTGCCTTCTTCGCCAAGCTCTCCGAAGCCGCCGGTGATGATGATAACGGCCTTAATGCCCTTCTCGGCGATGTCCCTCATCGTAGCCGGCACGAACTTCGCCGGTATCGAGATAACGGCCAAATCAGTATCATCAGGAAGCTCGGAAACCGTCTTGTAAACCTTGTAGCCTTCGATCTCGTCGAGCTTGGGGTTGACCGGGTAGATTTTTCCCTTGAAGATTCCGCGCTCCTTGTTCATTCTGAAGTTCTCAAAAATAACGTTTCCAACCTTACCCTTCTTGTCGGTTGCGCCGATGATGGCAACCGCCTTGGGGTCAAAGAAGGGCTTCATCTCTTCAACTATCCTGTCCGTCATCGTTATCCCTCCCGAGAAATGCTCCTCGCGGAAAATTCGGTGGGAATGTATAAAAGTGTTGCGTTTTGTAAAAAAAGTACCCGAATGGACTCAAAAGTTCATCGACGGATTTTGTTAAGGAACCATACCCCCGAGCGTGCATCCTTCAAGCCCGTCACCTCGAGGGCCGCCGTGACGTCGGGAAGCCTCGGGAGCAGTTCTCCCCAGGGGATCGTGCCCCTTCCGGGTGGCAGATGCTCATCAGCCTTTCCAGAGTTGTCGTGAAGGTGGAGGTGGACTATTCTCCCCCGGAAAAGCTCCAAAAAACGGTCGAAGTTTTTGGTTGTCGTGTTGAGATGGCCAACGTCGAAGGTTACTCCAATTTCAATCCCCTCAATTATCTCGGCCAGCCTGTCGCAATTCTGTGCATCTAAGATGGGAAAGCGGGGCATGTTCTCGACGCCGACCTTTACACCGTACTCCTCGCTCCAGCGGGCTATCTTCCGAAGGGACTCCCTGTGGATTTCGAGATACTCGCGGCGGTTCTTCACGCTCACAGGAGAACAGTGGCCCGGATGGATGGTCACGACCAGTGCCTCAAGCTCCGCCGAGAGCTCCAGTGTTTCGCGGATTATCTCCAGCGAGGCGTCCCTTATGCGGTCGTTGAAGGAGGCGATGTTGAGGTCGCTGAAGGGCGCGTGCACCGTAGCTTTCATCCAGTAAGAGTCGAGGACCTCTCGGAAGAAAGAGAGATTGTCCCTGGAGATGTAGTGCGGCCACTCGCTCAGGATTTCGATGAAGTCGAAGCCGAGTGCCTTAGCTGTTTTAACCCAATCCTCAAACCCCTTGAGGCTTTTTTCATTATAAGCCGTCATCGACAGGCCGATCATGCTCCCACCATCATCTTTGCCAGCAGGACGACGAAGAGGGTCCCCATGACGTCGGATATCGTGGTGACGGTCGGGATGGCGACGTTGTCGGGGTCGATGTTGAAGCGGTGGGAGAGGTAGGCGATGAAGACTCCGATGGCCATGTTGGCCACGACGAGGAGGGGATAGCCGAGGATGAAGGGCCAGATCAAGGCAGCGTGGTAGCCTATCAGGCTCGTGACGTGGACCGCTATGTAGTTGGTCAGAAAGCCGATTATCGGCGTCAGCAGGAGGAGCGCCGAAACGTCAAGGTAGAACTCCCTGTTCCTTAACGCGCTCTTTCCTGAGAGGTTAAGCCTCGTTGAGGTGGTTGCCGCGGCGATAGAGGCGAAGTTGCCGACGCTGTCGAGTATAGAGGGGTACATGACGCTGAGGATTATGGCCTTGGAGATAACGTCACTGTAGGACTCGAGGGTTGAACCGGAGAATATCTCGATGAGGGCCAGTATCGTCAGGACGCCCGTGACCTCCTTGAATGCCCTGACGTGCTCTTTCTTGTAGTCGGAGAGGAATATCAGCAGGACAAAGAGGACTATCATAAGGGCAGTGAATGCGTAGAAGGCCGCTTCGTGGTCCTCGTAGAAGAAGATTAGGTAAACGAGCGTTGGAATGGTTATGACGTCCGCCACGGAGGTTATCAGGGGAGCCGCTATCATGTCCGGATCGGCGCCCCAGCGGTAGGGGAATATCGTTATGACAGCGGTGGAATAACCGAGGAGCAGACCGATGACTATCGCAGAGGCAATCACAATCAGGAGAACGATAAAGGCCGAGTGGGAGAAGCCGAGCTTTATCGCGCCGGCCACCCAGAGGACGATGAGCGGTATCTTGGAGCTTCCGATGGCCATTGATACGTTGGTCGTGACCTCCCTGTCGAGTATTCCCCTGATTTTACCGAGGTGGAGCGCGGTTGTCATCCTTGAGGCCATCGCCCCAAAAACGTTGCCCCTCAAATCGCTGAGACCTGGGAGAATGACCAGGAGAAGCGGGTACGAGGTGGCTATCATCTCGAAGTTCTTTCCCAAGACGCCTCCACCGACGAAATCAAGGGCTAAGCAGAGCAGTAACGCTGGAAACGTAACCAAAAACGTCTGCTTCAGCCTCTCCCGCCACCCGCGGGTTCCAACGGTTACTTCCACCGGGAGCATCGTCTTCCACCCCCATTCCTCCCACCTCCAGGCCATTTAATGGAAGCAGTTTTATAAAAGTTGTCATTACACTAAACCGAGCGGCGAAAAGTAAATAAGCCGGCCCGGAGATTCAAAACCGGGGAGGGACTTCGATGGAGGAATGGGATGAGGTTGAGGTTCCCGACAACGTGAAGGAGATATTCGTCGAGATGAAGAATACCGCCGAGCTTATGGTAGATCTCGCCTACTCGGCGGTTCTGTTCCGCGAGAAGGAGATGGCCGAGGAGGTTTTGGAGCTTGAAGAGTACCTCGACCTTCTCAACTACAACCTGATGGTCAGGGCGGTTCTCTCCGCAAGAAACCTCAGGGACGCGGAGAGGATAACGTCGATCCTCCAGATGGGTCGCTCGATAGACGAGATATCGAACGCCGCCGCCGATCTCGCTAAGATGGTCATCGAGGAGAAGCTCCACCCGCTCATCAATGAGGTCATATTGGAGAGCGAGGAGACGATAGGCAAGGTGGAGGTTTCCCCCGAATCCATCCTCGTTGGAAAAACTCTGAAAGAGCTTGACCTGGCAACCAACACCGGCGTCTGGGTGGCGGCGATAAGGCGCGGCAGGAGATGGATCTTTGACCCCGATGAGGACACTAAAATAATGCCCGGCGATATCATAATCGGTAGGGGAACCAGAACAGCCCTGGAGTACCTGAAGGAGATAGCGAAGGGGATCCTAAAGGTGATGGGAAATGGATGAGTTTGACGAAATCCGAGGCTGCCTCGTCGAGATGAAAGATTTATCCGCCCTTATGGTGGATCTCGCTTTCTCATCTGTCATGTACAACAGTGAGGATATAGCGGAGGAAGTCTACCTCCTTGAGGAGCGCATGGACGACCTGACTCTAAAGGTCAAGAAGCTCGCCCTCCGCGCGGCGAAGAAGGAGGAAGACCCCGAAAGCCTGCTCAGCATCATGGACATGGCAGACATAAACGAGCGCATAAGCGACGCAGCTTATGGCATAGCGGACATAGTGCTACGCGACATCGAACCTCATCCGATCATCATGGAGATAATGGAAGACACCGAGGAGGAGCTTGGCAGGGTGGTAGTCCACAAAGGCTCCGTTCTCCACGGAAAGACCCTGAAGCAGCTCAAGCTCCCAAGCAAAGTAGGGACGAGGATTTTGGCAATAAAGAGGGGCAGCAGGTACATCTACAACCCTGGTAAGGACGATGAGATACGCGAGGGGGACATCCTCATAGCGGTTGGCTCCGATTTGGACAAGCTCAGAAAGCTCGCCGGCGAGGAAGTGGAAGAAGAGGACTGAGTTTTGTTTTTATACTCTTCGCATTCGCAATAAAAGATTAATCAGAAGAGCCTTTTCCTCACCACCTCCAGGGCCCTTTCCGCATCTTCCTTGAACTCCGGGAGGCCGAGCTCTTCCATCGTCTCCGGCAGTGGAACGCCGAGCTCTTCATCCCAGCCCCTCAGCCTGTAGAACTCTCTCCTTGCCTCAAGGAAGTCGTTGTAGTCGATGAATGCCGCGTTGCCCTCCGCTGGGCCGTCCGGCTCTGGTTCCCACCAGCGCGGTGGAATTGTGTCATCGAGCGGCGGCGTGACCCAGTCGAGGGCGTTGTGAATTCTGGCGATGCTCTCAGCGGCCCAAGCCCTTCTACGCAACTCCTCAACCGTCCATTCCTCCCCCGTGACGATGCTGTAGAGCCTCGCGAGGTCCTCCATCTTGTAGGGCACGAACTTGCAGGTCCCGAGCATATCCGTGATGTAGCTCTCATCCCTGCCCTCTATCATCGAGGGGACTAATTCTTTCGCCGGCCCCTGGTTAGGGAGCTGGTGAGGCCTCGGCCAGCCGCGGAGGTGGCTCGCTCCAACGTCGGCGGTGGCGTAGCTCAGCGCGTAGGTTCTCCTTCCACGCGGGTCCCAGGCAGGGCTCTCCATGCCCTTGACGTGGACGGTGAACTCGCATCCCCTGCCAAGCCTCTCGCAGGCCCTCTTTACACCATCGGCAAGGATAGCCCCAAACCCTTTCCTCTCGGCCATCAGCTTGATGAGCTTCTCTTCAGCCTCCTCGTCGCCGAAGCCCTTGACCGGAAAGCCTATCTCGTCCTCGTCGATAAGTCCACGCTCCACCATTTCGAAGAGCCAGGCTATCGTTGCCCCCGTCGCTATGCTGTCCAGCCCGAGGTCGTTGACGAGGTGGATGAAGTAGGCCACAGCGGGGAAGTTGAAGACGCCCGTAGCGGCGCCGAGCATGGCTATGCTCTCATACTCCGGCTTGACGCGTATCTTTCTGCCCCTGTATTCTACCTCAACGTAGCGGGCGCACTTTATGGGGCAGCTCTTGCCGTGGACGAACCACTCCGGCTCAATCTCATACTTTTTGACCTCGTCCCCCCCGAGCCTGCTGGCCAGCTCGTCCGGGATGTAGGGCCTTGAGAAGTTGTAGGCCGGGCTCATGCCAAGGCTGGCGGAACTCCTGAGGGCGTCGCTCGTCCCGTAGGTCCTCGTGTGCTCGTACTTCGGGTTGGTCGCGAACTCGTCATAGAAGCTCTGCCACAGCTCCTGGAACTTCTCGGGGCTGGCCACCTTCGGTTTCTCGCCGGGCTCGACCACCACAGCCTTAACTCTCTTGCTCCCAAGGACGGCTCCTAGTCCACCCCTTCCGCTCGCCCTCTCCGTGTCGTAGATTACGTTCGCTATCCTGCTGAGCTTCTCTCCGGCCGGGCCTATCATCGCCATGCTCGCATTTGGATGCTCCCTCCAGATTTCCCTGGCAACTTCGTAGTTGCCCTCACCCCAGAGGTGCCGCGCGGGGAGAATCTCCACATTCCCGTCGTGGACGTAGAGGTAAACGGGTTCCTCGCTCCTCCCCTCGATTATCAGCGCGTCAAAGTGGCCCTTCAGCTTCGGCCCGAAGGCGTCTCCACCGCTGGAGTCGCTGATGAGCCTTGTCTCCGGGCTCTTGCTGACTGCTATCACCTTGCTCGAACCCGGGATGAGACCGGTCATTCCGCCGGGGGCGAAGACAAACTTGTTGGCCGGGCTCAGCGGGTCCGTCCCCGGCGGAACTTCCCTGTAAATCAGGTAGTAGCCAAGGCCCTTCCCGCCGATGAACTTTCTTATCACCTCGTCGGGAAGCTCCTCGTAGGTAACCTTTCCCTCCGTCAGGTTGACGCGCGCAATCCTGTTGTGGTAGCCGTGCATCAGACGCACCCCCTAGCTTTTTCCCTGTCCTCCTCGGAAAGACGCCAGCCCATGGCTCCGAGGTTCTCCTCAAGGTGCCCCCTGCTCCCAGCCTTCGGTATTGCTATGACGTTCTCCCCCCAGATGAGGTAGTTGAGCGTAACCTGAGCGGCGGTCTTGCCGTACTTCTTCCCTATCTCGGCCAGACAGGGGTTCCTTGCTAGGGTTCCCTTTTCGAGAGGGGTGTAGGCAATGAGCGACATCTTTTCCCGCTTCATGTAGTCGAGAAGGCCCGTCGTCTCCGGCCACCTATCGCGGAGCGAATATTTTACCTCATTCGCAACAATCTCGTACTTCCGCATCGCCTCCTGGGAGCGCTTGAGCAGTTCGAGGTCAAAGTTGCTAACTCCAATGTACCGTATCAGCCCCTCATCAACGAGTTCCTCCAGCGCGTGAAGGGTCTCCTCAATCTTTTCCCAGCTGTCTCCAGGCCAGTGGAGCAGGTAGAGGTCTATGTAAGTTCCGAGCCTCTTCGCGCTTGCCCTCGCGGCCTTCTTGGCTTTTTCATAGCCGAAGTGAGTCGGCCAGACCTTGCTGATGATGAATAGCTCCTCGCGCTCGAAGTCCTTTATCGCCTCTCCGACGAGCTCTTCGCTGTGCCCGGCACCGTAGAACTCAGCAGTGTCGATAAGGTTCATCCCGAGTTTGAGGCCGTAACGGAGGACCTCAACGCTCTCCCCGTCCATTGAGTAATCGGGGCTCTCGTAGCCGCCGATGCCCCATGTGCCCATACCTATGGCGGTAACCTTCTCATCACCTATCCTCTTGAGGTCAGAAAACCCCTGCATCTTTCACACCGGTAGAATTAGGAAGCCGAACTTAATTAAGGTTTCCGTCTGAACGCTAAGATAAAAGGGCAAATGTGGGTAATCGAGGGGCCAGGAAAAGAAAGCGAAGGGTCAGACCTCCTCAAGTTTCTTCCTGATCTCTTCGGTGCTTGAGTTTCTGACCTCCTCCCCGCCGTAAACGGCGAGGGTTCCAACGAATTAACCCCTCGCCATTGACGGGGAGGTTTGAGGGGCCTCATTCAGACCCAAAATGAAGCGGGTCTTCAACCCCTCCGGCCGGGCCTTCGGCCAGTTACCCCTACCCGCCGACAAACCCGGCAGGCTCGGGGTTATGGTTTTCACAGCCTTCTTCAAAATGTTGAAAGCACCAACCAAGTCAGCATTGAAGATAAACCCCGTTGCAGGACACTTAAATAACCCACGAACAAAGCGAGCCCCGTTATAGGGCTTCCCACAGAGGGGGCAAGTTTTTGAAGTGAAAGCCTCGTCCACAACCTCAACCAGAATACCATACTCTTCCACAACTTCCTTGAGTCGCTGAATCACCGTGTTAAACCTCCAGACGTGAGAAAGCAGAAAATTCTGCCTCGATCCCCTGTCAGAATTCCTACTGATGCCTTTCGGATAACCCACGATAATTCTGCTAACGCCCAAGTGATAAAGCCTTTCAACAGTTTGCCTCACGGCAGTGTTAATGTAGTGCTTGGCTTGGAGTTTAGCCTTCTCGTGCAGTCTTCTTAGTTTTCTACTGCTTTTAGCCCCATTCTTATTGAGTTTTGACTGATAATCAGCGATGACCTTCCTAAATAGAAGTCAATGGCTTTTAATGGCCTTCCATTCACGAGAAAGCTCTCTCCGTTCTCGACGTAAACGGCCATTAAATTATTTACTCCCAAATCAATTCCGGCAGAGATGTTTCCCAATGGTTGCTTTGGAACTTCAACCCACTCGCCATTGATTAGCTTCTCCTCCACGGTAATGCTGATGTGAGCATACCATTTTCGTTTTACCACGTCGTAAGTGAGTTCTAACCTCCCTTGTTTGCCCTTCAAGTGTATTCTACCCTTGAACTGGACTTCCAAGCGTTTGAACTTGCCAAGGCCCTTGAGGATTAACCTGTTGCCTTCAATTTTGTACTGGTCGTTTCTGAGGATGATTAAACCCCCTTTCTTGATGTAGTTCGGTGGTTTTGGTTTGAACCATTCTGGTAGTTCTCCGTTTCTTTTGCTTCTTAAGAGGGAGAAGAAGCTCCGCCAGGCTTCAGCATTCTTTCTGGCTATTTGTTGAACGGTTGCCGAGCCGATTTCCCTCTTGAATTCTTCGTAAACTATTTTTTCAGTTTTGTTGAAGTCCACGATTTGCTCTTTGAAGAATTGTTGTCTTCTTAGATAGTTCACTCGGTTCCAGACTCTGGCCCCAAGGTCGGCTAACTCGGAGAGTGTTTTCTCCTGCTCTTTGCTTGGCTGGAGCTTTAGGGTTACTGCCCGCTTCATTTCAAAGTATGGTATTGTTATTAGGCTTTAAAATAGTTTGCTTTCCCGCTTAATGGTTTTTTGGGTAGGTTACTGCATCCCCGCCCTAACGGACGAGGCTTTCAAAAGAAAAAAGTAAAGTTTTCTTGGTGGAACAAGCTATTTATACTAGGTATTTCAAATTCAAGTATGGTGATAATAATGATCCCTTGGTGGGTTATAGTGGCCCCGTACCTCGGGATAACCGCGGGCATCGTTTATCTGATCATGGAGTTTTTCATAGCAGGGGAAAGAAAGAGGGATCTTGCCGGAAACCTTATTACGGTACTGATCGGGCTTTATTTGATAACGATAAGCATGGCACAGCTCCTTGTTAGGAAGGGGGTATTGGGCGCTGAGGTCTACGCTGGTATCATCTGGTTTTTCCTGGTTTTAATCGGGGTAACTACAATACACACCCTGCAGAAGAGAAATTCAATGAGGGGGCCAGTTTAGGCCCCGAACTTCTCGCTCCTGTTCATGAGGTCCATCATTACGGGCACGATGTCGTGGCCCTTTATCCTTCCGAGGCCTCCGCGCATGCACTCGCGCTCGCCGAAGGCTTCCGTTGAGTCGGGCCTGACACCGCCGCCAGCTATAAGGAGCGGAACCGGGTCGCCGCTGTGGTTCATTACCTCGCACGGAGTGCTGTGGTCGCCGGTTATCGCTATGACGGTCTCTTCAAGGTCGATGTTGTCCATGATGTAGCCTATCATCCTGTCGGCCTTCTCTATCATCTCGGCCTTGAGCTTGGGGTTGTTGTCGTGGCCGGCCGCGTCGGTCGGCTTGAAGTGTAGGAAGACGAAGTCGTACTCTTTGAGCAGTTCAACTGCCTTCCTCGCCTTGACCATCTCATTGGTGTTGTACTCGCCCGTTGCCCCCTCAGGGGTGTAGACGTCAAAGCCTATGGCCCTGGCGACGCCCTTGACGAGCGAGACCGCTATTACTCCAGCGGCTTTGACCTTCCACTGCTCGGTGAACTTCATCGGTATGCCCGGGTAGGTTCCGGCGCCGCGGATGAGGAGGTAGTTCGCGACCGGCTTGCCCTCCTTCCTGCGCTTCTCGTTTACAGGGTGCTTCTCAAGAACCTCGTGGGCCTGCCTGACGAACTCCTCAAGGATTTCGGCAACCTTCCTGCTCTCCTCGTCCTGGTAATCGAAGCGGTGCGGAGGCTTGCCTGCTTCATGTGGGTCGTTCTCGCCGACTTTATAGCCGGAAGCCATGCCCTTGAGAACGAGAACAGCTCTATGGCCGGTCGCACCTGCGAATATGAAATCAACCGGTATCTTGACGTCCTCCTGGATGGCCTTCGCCAGCTCGTGGGCCTCCTCGGTGCTTATCCTGCCCGCGCGCCTGTCGGTTATGATGCCGTTCTCGATGGTGGCGAAGTTGACGCGGAAAGCTAAGTCGTCCTCGCTGAGGTCGAGGCCAACTCCTATGGCCTCAAGGTAGCCCCTGCCGCGGTAGACCTTGTAGGGGTCGTAGCCGAATATGCTGAGGTGAGCGGTGTCGCTTCCAGCCGGCTGGCCGGGCTTTATCGGGTCCTGCTGGCCGAGAATTCCCATCTTTGCGAGCCTGTCCATGTTCGGCGTTTCCGCGTACTCAAGGGGAGTTTTCCCGCCGAACTCCTTTATGGGCCTATCGCCGAGGCCATCGAGGATTATCAGAAGTCCCTTTCTCTGCTTCATGTCTATCACCTTGAGTGATTAAACCCCGCGGATTAAAAGCTTTCCGAATGCCAACCAACCACTGAACAGGGAGAGATGGTAAAAACATTCCCCAAAATTGAGGTTTAAACCCCGAGAAACGGGAGAAAAAGAAACGATGGAGAATTCAAAACTCCAGCTTCTCAAGGAACCTCTTCGCGTACCTCACGTCTTTCTCAAGCTCGGCCTTCTGGAGGAGCTGTCTCTCGATGGCCCTGAGGGCATCGTGAACCGCCTGTATGGCACCCCAGGTCTCGCCGGTGGCAACGAAGACCCCCCTGTCCGTGACTATCCTCATCCTGGCCTGGTAGAGGTGCACTCCCCTGAACTTCTCCTTAAAGCGCCTTATGTAGAGGTATATCATGCCCTCCTGACCGAGAATGTCTTCGTAACCGTCTATGAAGCGCCTGACGTCGCTTATTATCCTCTCTCTGCTGAAATCGCTGAGGGCAGAGGCATCACCGGCCAGCTGGAGGTAGAAGCGGGCCTCTTTCTCAGTCATCTTTGATATCGGAAGCAGAAGGTCCTTAACGGTTAGTATGCCGATAACCCTGTTGTTCTCGTTGACGACAACAAGGCCGTCTATGTTGTTCTCCTTGAGAATACTAACCGCTTCCCTAACCTTTGCCTCCGGGGAGACCGTTATGACGCCGCGTATCATGACGTCCCTGAGGGGCATGCTGAATGGCGGTACCTTTTCACCTGCCACCTCGCCGTACTGGGCCTTGAAGCGGGGCTTAAGGAAGCGGATTATGAGGTCGTGAAGCGTGACGAGTCCCTCAAGTTTGCCCCCCTCACTCACCACGGGTATTCTGGAGATGGCGTTATCACGCATCGTGGCGAGTGCCTTGGCAACCGTATCGTCAGGGCTCAGGGTTATGACGTCCCTCGTCATGTACTCACTCACTTTTTCCTTTCCAAAGGCCCCCTGGGCAACCCTTTCGAGGAGGGCAATATCACTTATAACACCCATGATTTCTGCCTTGGATTCACCAACCGGGAGAGAGCGGAGATCAACCTCAAGCATCAGTTTGGCCGCCCTGCTGAGGTCCTCATCGGGTTTCAAAACCGGGGCGGGTTTGTAGACGTCCCTGACCTTAGCCCTGGTAGGGTCCCACTTGAGGTGGGAGCGGACTATAAGGTCCTGCGTCAGGACACCTTTGTACAGGTTCCCATCAAAAACCAGAATCAGATCCGGATCTTCCTTCTCCAGTATTCCTATCGCCTCAGAAAGCGGGGCGTCGATGTCTATCTTCTGGAACCTGTCGGTCATAACCTCCTGCACAAGAATACCGACCATGCTGTCACCTCCCTGCATTGTTTATTAGGGTATCCAAGGATTTAAACCTTTGCAACCCGGAGATTTTTAGTTAATCGAGGTTAATAAATTTTTCGCATTCTCACTTGGGGGGCAATAAGATTTATAAACATCTGACTGTAGTGAACCTCGAAGCGCCGGGGTAGCCTAGCCTGGGAAGGCGCTGGACTCGAGATCCAGTGGGCTCCGCCCACCAGGGTTCAAATCCCTGCCCCGGCGCCAACGCCGAGCTTATAGGGTTCCACCCCTTTTTCCCCCTACGGATTCTCCTGCCGGCCATGATGGGTTGAACCGGCCAAAGTTGTATCAACAGGAGCAGGTATCTACGAAAGGCATTATAAGAAAAACAGCATGAGCAAGACAAAGCGGAAAGGGGGTAAAATCAAGTGGTCACGAGGGCCCCGTCCTTCTCCACTATCATCGTGTGCTCAAACTGCGCTACCATTCCACCCCGTACTTCCCTCAGGACGGGGTAGGCGTATATCGCCCCGGCCCTCTCAAGCTGCGAAAGGGCAAGTTTAAGCTGTCCATCCGGCATGAAACCCTGAAGCCAGCGGTAGGCGAAGGGGAGGGTTTTGTATTCGTTTTTAACCCTTATGAGAAGCCTTCTCGCGTGGACATTCCTGACGGGCCTGTCACGTACGTACATGAATATCAGGGCCGGCGGAACCTCGGTTACCTGGCCCGCCCCCGTGGTCCCGAAGGGCTCTATGGCAAAGACGTCCCCTTCCTTAAGCTCGTAGGTGTCCGCCTGGCGGTAGACGTTTGGAACGCTTATTCCCGCGTGGAGCTTGTAGCGCTCTATCTTATGGCCGCTGAGGTTTACTATCGGGTTAAAACCCCTTCCACGAATGGTGTCCTCTATCGCCTTTCCAATGTCCCTGATCTTCGCACCGGCCCTAACCGTTGCTATGGCGTTGTCAAGAGCCTCTTTAACGGCTTCCATGAGCTCATCGGGCTCCATACCAACGCGGAATGTGAGGGCGGTATCCGCTATGTACCCGTCAACGTGAACCCCCAGGTCGAGCTTGAGGTAGTCCCCCTCCTTAAGGACAGTTTCATCGCCCTTGTAAGGAGTGTAGTGAGCGGCCTGTTCGTTTATCGAGAGATTACACGGGAATGCCGGCTTCCCACCGAGCTCAACGATCCTTCTCTCAACGAACTCCGCTATCTCGTAGAGCTTTGCTCCGGGCTTTATCATCGGGGCTACTTCCCTCTTGACCTGTTTGGCGATTTCACCGGCTTTTAGGAGGGCCTCAACTTCGTCCATTCTCAACACCGTCCCCTTTAGGACGCCCTAACACTTAAACCTTTTGCCGCTCGAAAACCTTTTATCCCCTCCCTCCTTCCGTAGGGTGATGGAGCCATGTTCGAGTTCAGTAAGTACGTGAACCTGGCCGAAGACCTCTTCGTGGTCAGGAATCTGATCGGGGCCATCCTCGAGGGTGTCGGAGTAGCATACCTGATTCCAGTTCTGCTTGTGTGGTTCCATCCCGGGGAAGTTCGCTACGTTTACTACTTCGCAGTGCCCGGCTTCCTCAGCATCCTCCTCGGAGCATGGATGTCGCGCCATCAGGAGAGGATAGAGGACGTCAACCTCAGACAGGCAATGATATCCGCGGCGTTTATCTGGCTGTTCGCTTCCTTTGTGAGCGTTGTCCCGTTTATGAAGATGGCAGGGATGAGTTTCATCGACTCATATTTTGAGAGCATGAGTGCCTGGACCGGGACGGGGCTCACGATGATGAGCCACCTGGAGAGCTATCCAAGGATACTACTCTTCTGGCGCGCATGGATGCAGTGGCTGGGAGGAATAGGGATTGTCCTGGTGGCCCTCACAGTCCTCATAAGGCCGGGGGTCGCTGCCGCCAGGCTGTACAAGGCCGAGGCGAGGAGCGAGAGGATACTGCCGAATCTCGCCAACACCGCGAGGGTTATATTCGAGATATACCTGATCCTAACACTCCTTGGCACCTACCTCTACTACACAAACGGCATGGGCTTATTCGACGCGCTCACACATGCAATGACGGGCCTCGGGACGGGCGGTATGAGCACCCACGACGAGAGCATAGGATACTTCCACAGCATGAGCATCGAGGCCATAACGATATTCCTGATGATAATGGGTGCCGTCAACTTCACGGTTCACTACAGGATGTTCAAAGACAAGAGTCTCAGGCCATTCTTCGACGATGTTCAGGTCAGGTATATGTTCCTGTTCACGGTCCCGGCAATAGCGATAATAGCCTACGGCCTCGTCCAGTACGGCGATACGCTCGGAGATGCAATAAGACAGGCGGTTTTCCACGCCGTCTCAGCAATAAGCTGTACCGGGTTTGACATATCAAACCTGGCAAACTATCCAGAACTCTCAAAGTTTGTCCTTGGCCTTCTGATGGTCATTGGAGGTGGAGCAGGGAGCACCGCCGGCGGTATAAAGCTCATCCGCTTTACGTTGATGTACGAGAGCCTCAAGTGGACGGTTCAACAGTCGCTCCTCCCGAAGGGAGCGGTAATAAAGAGGAAGGTTGGGAGCTACGTCTTCACCTCAGAGGACGTTCAGGAGGTAACCGGCTTCACCATAACCTACCTCGCGTTTCTCCTGGTCGGCACGCTGTACATAATGCTCCGCCTAAATGCTCCGCTCGTTGACGCGTTCTTCGAGACTGCCTCAGCTCAAGGCAACGTTGGACTCAGCGTCGGAATAACCTCCCCCACCCTGCCGGCCGATGTGAAAACCCTCCTGATAATCCTCATGTGGGTTGGAAGGCTGGAGATATTCTCAACCCTGGTTTTCATCGTCAGCGTGCTCGCCATGCTCCGGAAGCTCGGAAGGTGAAGGCCTCAGAATAAGCTCCGCCAGAGAAATCCCTTTCCCCGTAAGCTGAGACTTCAGGTCGTTGAGTTTTATCAGAAGCTCTATCCTTGCGTTTTTGTTTTCTATCTCCTCCGCGAACCGGATAGCGTTCTCAACGAACGCAAGGGCCGCATCCTTATCCCTGTTGCTTTCAACGAGAGCGAGGTTGTACAATGCGATTGCCTTGTAGAACGGATCCTGAATGTGGGCCAGAGCAGCGTCCGCCTTTTCAAGTTCCCCTGCGAGATAAAGAACCTCCACAAGCTGGCTGAGGAGAAAATCAATCCTCTTCCTGTCGCGGACAAGGGAGAAAGCATGGGCGGCCTTCTCAATCAGACCCCGCTTTATAAGCTCCCTGAGTATGCCGGACAGGACGTCGTCCCCCGCCGCCCTGGCAAGGTTGAGGGCGGATTTAAGGGCAAGGTCCCCGTTGAACTCGTCCCCAAAGAGATAAAATGCCATAGCAACTTCCGAAAGCGCCAGGGCCCTGTATCGCCAGTTTTCCATTCCGTTTATGATGGGGAGGAGTCTGGTTAGATACTCCATCGCCATAGGTCTGTTAACTGGAACGTCTTCAGGAGGGTTCAGCAAATTTCTGACGAAGATAACTGCTCCAACGTACACGTTCTCTTCCTTTTTAATCCTCTCCAACTCCCTCAGGGCAGCCTCAAAATCTCCGGAGGACAAGAACTCCTCGATAGACTCAAGCCTTTCCAGATCGGACTTCGAATCCTCTCCTACCGATTCACTGAGCTTCCCGAAGAGCTCGTCGAGCTTGCCCATTCAGTCCCTCCCCAGCAGGAGTTCGAGGTAGGAGCGCCTTTCAAGCCTCTCCACACCAAGGGATTCGAGGATTTCCCTGAGTTCCCCCACAGTTTTTGGAATCTCCGCCTCTTCATCCGTCAGCTTTTCTATCTCCACGAACCTGCCCAGTCCCTCAATCTCGTCCAGGGTTATGACAACGCCCTTATCCACGTAGTACTTCTCCCTGGTTTTATGAACCCGCATAACCTCAGAGAATCCAAGAGCCTTGAGTATTTCCCTGTGCTTATCCGGGTCGGTTATGGGAACCTCTATCTCCCGACGTGTTTTGGACATCTCATCGAGCTTTGGGCCTTTGTACGTGAGGAGGGCTTCAAAATGGCCGTCAAAACGCTTGATGCGGATTCTCAGCGCTTCATCCGTCTCGGAAAAGTCCCTGCACGGGTGGGCGTAGTAGGTGTCCTCGTGGCGTTCCTTCCGGAGAAAGCGATACCTCCCCCTGACGCGCTGAAACACTCCTTCATCGGCGTATCCCTTGAGTTCCACCTCTATCATGTTCCTCCCCTCTCAGAATCCAGAGGGATTAGGGGGCGATTATATTAAACCTTTTCGAAGAGAAGTACACTTGGAGAGAATTGGAGAGAATT
>JALTBN010000043.1:140541-311861 GCA_027075325.1 Thermococcus sp.
TTGGAGAGAATTGGAGAGAATTAAGGATATTGAGAAAAGAGAAAACACAAAATCATGTTCGTTCATGGAGTAAGGTCCATAGGACGAAGCTCCTCAAGAATGTGCCTTGCGAGCTCTATGGTCTGCTCTATGTCCCTCAAATCAGCGGTCTCTACCTGACTGTGCATGTACCTTATCGGGACGCTCAGGACTGCGGTGGCGACGCCCTCCCTGGCCATCTGGATTATGTTGGCGTCGGTTCCGGTGGGCCTAGGTGACGCCTCGGCCTGGAGCGGTATGTTGTACTTCCTGGCTATCTCATCAGCGAAGCGCCTGACCTTCGGATGGATGTTTGGACCGACCTCATCCATAACCGGGCCGCCGCCGAGCTTCGGAACTATCTTGCCCTTGTCGCCTACCTGCTTGGCAAAGGTGACGTCCACCGCTATTCCGATGTCCGGATTTATGGCGTAGGAAGCCACCCTCGCTCCCCTGAGGCCGACCTCCTCCTGGACGGAGCCGACGAAATATATATCCGCCTCGTGGTTCTCCAGCCTCTTGGCCGCTTCAATCATGGTGTATAAGCAGACGCGGTCGTCTAGGTAGGGGGTGGCTATGCGGTTCTCGTTGAGCCTGGTGAAGGCCGGAGCGTACTCGCCAACCGTTCCGACGCGGAAGCCGAGCTCCTCGGCCTCTTCCCTGCTGTCGGCACCAACGTCTATCACTACGGTGTCCCAGTCCGCGGCCTTCTTCCTGTCCTCCGGTTTCTGGAGGTGCGGGGGAATGTGGCCGACCACTCCAAAGCGCTCACCCTTATCCGTGAAGAAGCGAATCCTCTGGGCGACGAGGTTCCTTGGATCAACCCCACCAACCGGAACCACGTGAAGGTAGCCGTCGTTGTCTATATGGTTTACCATGAGGCCGATTTTGTCCATGTGGGCAGCTATCATGACCTTTGGACCGCTTCCCTTCTTGTGGGCTATAACGTTGCCCAGCCTGTCCACGTAAATCTCATCGACGACGGGCTTCAGCTCCTCCATAACGACGTCCCTTATTCCGAGGAACTCGTAGCCAGAAACTCCCGGGGCTTCAACGACTTTCTTCAACAGCTCTATGTCAACCATGGCTTTCGCCTCCTTTAGATTTCCATCTTAATGCTCCCCAGTGAGATATTTAAGGTTTTAGGTTGATTTTGCACAGAAGACGGACTGCAATGGAAGAAAACCTGCCCGAAGGCTGGAAAACACAAGTGGGGAGGAGTAAGGGAAACGTAAAATGATATTTAGAGGCCTTCAGGCCTCCGGCTCCGCGAGAACCTTTATCTTCCTTATCTCAGCCCTCTTTACGGGGTAGATCTTCCTGGCTTCTTTTGCCATCTCGCTGGCTATCTGTCCGCTGACGGACTGGAGGACGAAGTCAGCGAAGTTGAGTTCAGCGGCCTTCTTGTAGATTATGTCCCTGATGATCTCCCTGATGGCCCTCTCCTGGCTGGTCTGGATCCTTCTGTAGGCGATTACCATGCCCATGACACGGAGCTTGTAGCCGTCCTTGGTGGTGACGTTGTATATCCCATCAATCCTCGTTGTCCTCCTCCTGACGAGCGAGCGGATGTAGCTCCTCGCGAGGGTGTGCCCCTTGAACTTGGTGTAGGCGTTCTGACCCTTGACGTCGTACACCTGGAACATCAGCTTAACGTGCCCCTTAGTGAAGTCCCCGGTAACGTCCTTGAGGGTGGTCTCGATGACCCTACCCACGACCTTCTCCGGCTCATCGGCTGGGGTAAGCCCTATCTCCCTGCTCCCGAAGAAGTCAGGAGCGTAAACCGCGAACCACTCCTTCAGCTTCCACTTATCCTTTGCCGCAGCAGCCCTTTTTCTCGGATTAGCCTTCGCCATCTTAACACCTCCGGTTCAGACCTTTTCGGTGATTTCTTCGGCGATCTTGACCGAAAACACCAGATCGTCAAGCGCTTTGATGAGTGTATCAACCTCACCCCGGTATTTAACCTTTGTCCTGACGCTTCCATCTTCGCATAGGGTTTCCACATTTAAACTTTTCTTAAGGCCTGGGGGGATGCTAACGTTGTCCACCTGGACTGATTCGGCAACGGCCCTCGCTTTTAGGGGGTCCCCGTAGCGCCACCTTATCTCCACCCGGGCCTCAATCTCCATCCTTCCGCACCTGCCTTCCCAGGACCTCGTTGAACATCCTGATGAACTCATCTATTCTACCCTTCGGGAAGCGGATTCCGGCCGCTATGGCGTGACCACCGCCCTCTCCACCGAGCTTTTCGGCCACTTCCATCAGGGCCTCACCGAGGTGGTAACCCTTAGCCAGAGCCTTTTCAGTGGTTCTGGCGGAGCCTTTAACGAGGTTATCGTCTTCGTCGCTGTCCGCGAGAACGACCACCGGCTTCTCAGGGTTTGCGAGGCCGGCGTTTATCGCCATATTAGCCGCTATGCCAACGAGCGTGTCCCTGATGTTTTTACCGGCGTAAAAGACGTAGGAGTGCTCTCCCTCCTCCGCCATACTCCAGTTCTGGACAATGAACTTCCTGGCCTCAATCTGTTCCCGCTTGTAGTCGTCGAGCATTTTAAGGGCCTTTTTGTAGGCTTCCTCATCGCCGAGGCAGATGGCAACGCCGAGAGTTCCGGCGTTCAAACGACCAGTGGCATTCAGAAGCGTGGAGAATTCCCTGGCCTCGTGTCTGGGGTCCCCCTCAGGATAGAGAGGACTGATAACGACGTCACCTATGAGGCGGTCTATTACCTCCTTCGGAGCACTGTGCTTTATCATGTGGAGAACCAGGGCATCGTGGAGCCGTTTCTTCTCCTCTTCCCTGAGCTGCCAGTACCGCACCTCCGGGTCAAAGCCCTTCGCGCGGAGCCATTCTATGGCCTTCCGCTCGTCCCCGGTTATCTCCGGTATCTCGGGGTTGGTAGCGTAAGCGAGCATCTGCCTGAGTGGACGGCTTTCCCTGCCGAAGAGGCGAAGCTCCTTCCTGATCTCCAGGATTCCGAGTTCCTTCCCGTCCTCAAGGATATCGAGGTTCATGCCGTGGAACTGACCATCTATTTCCTGCATGTCCCCAACTGCCCCAACTATGGCTGTATACGCCAGATCCCTGTTCTTCTCGTTCATTTTCCTGGCAACGAAGTACGCAACGCCAGAACCGCTTAAATCGCGAACACTGTTGGCCCCAAAGGGGACCGGGTTGACGAGAACATGGGAATCCCCGGAAAAAGCGTCCTTCTCAGGGGGGTGATGGTCGGCAACAACGACCGTCGCGAAGTCGAGGTGTTCCTCAATGAGGGAGATAGAACCGCTACCGAGGTCACTGAAGACGTAGATTTTCCTCTTCTCGGTGGCCAGCTCCTTTATGAGCTCCTCACTTACCTGTTTGACAATGCTGAGCTGGAACCTGCCGCCTTCCCTCGCCACTGCTTTCGCCAGAATCGCCCCCGCGGTTATTCCATCGGCATCGCGGTGGGAGATCAGCCTTATGGTGTGGCCTAACTCGATATGCATCTTGATTAGCTCGGCCCCTTCCCTGGCCCGCTCAAGGAAAGCTCCCTTGTCCATGCTACCACCTTAAGAAGAAGGAAAGGTCAGCGGACAAGGAGCCTTGCCTGCTCCGGATCGTAGCGCCACTTGGCCGGCAGTTTACCGGTCCTGCGGTAGTACTTGACGAGTCTGCGAATCTTGCTCTCGGTGAGCTGGAGGCCGCGCCTTGAGTGCTTGTCCTTCGGGTGCATCTCGAGGTGCTTCCTGAGCTTGACGGCCTTCCTAATGAGGGCCATCAGATCCTCCGGGATCTGTGGAGCCAGTCCGTTCTCCTCGAGGATCTTGGTTATCTTCTTCCCGGTGATGAGCTTGACGCTCGGGATTCCATACTGGTCCCTGAGGATCGTTCCTATCATGGCCGCGCTGTAGCCTTCCTTCCTGAGCTTGATAACGAGTCCCTCGACCTCTTCCGCCGTGTACTCAACCCAGGCCGGCGGAGCGGTCCTCGGTGGCTTCTTTGAACCTGATTTACCCCTCTTTCTCGCGTGTATCCTTGCCATACGAACACCTCCCGGTGACGGCCAGCTCTCGCCAGCCGCCCCTTCGCGTTGGGAATTGAGGAGGGATTTAAAAAGGTTTGCCCTAGACTCAGCTCCACTGGTTTTACTATTTTGAAAAGTTTTTAAAGAACGAATTCGATTCGTTACCATGCGAACCCTCAGGGAACTCTCCCAGAGTGAAATCGAAGTGATACAAAGGAGAACCACAGAGCTTAGAGAGAATGGGATGAGCTATCTCAGGATTTCAGAGCAGATTGGTAAGGAGTTCAACCTCAGAATCTCCAAGGCGACTGTTCTGCGCTGGTGCAAAGGCACTAACAATACGTTCAACAAGACGAAGAGGGTGAGACTGGATCCATCACCTGAGTTAGCATATATAGTCGGTGCCTATTTCGGGGACGCCTCCGCTACGGAGGGGAGCAACTACCGCTACAAAGTTAAGCTCAAGGTCGTTGACAGGGAATTCGCGGAGGTCTTCAGAAGGGCGCTGGGAGGAATAGGCCTCAACCCAAGGATGGGCTTTGAGAACGACAAAACGAGAACCGGAAGATGGTATGTCGAGGTCACCAGCAAAGGCCTCTTCAGATTTCTCACAGGGCCAAGGAAGGGCCTCTTCGAGGTGGCAAAAGCATATCCAAGGGAGTTTCTAAGGGGATTCTTTGACAGCGAAGGAACAGTGGTATTCAACAGAAAATCAAGAGCACTCCACGTGTCGGCTTCAAACTATGATTTAGATGTATTAACACTTTGCAAAGAGTTGCTAAAAAAGCTGGACATAGATTCAAGGATCTATCTTCACCGCAGGAAAGGCACTCCCGTGAATATTAGGGGCAAAATGTATCAGTATAACTCTGACTTGTACAGGATATCAATTCAGCGCAGGAGGAGCGTGTTCAATTTTTACAGGGAGGTTGGATTTTCAATACAAAGGAAGCAACTTAAGTTAAAGGAAGCATTAGATCTCCTGGGAATGCTCAAAAAAGAACACCAACGTACAGATGTAGATAAATAGCGGGGCGAGGATTTGAACCTCGGACCTCCGGGTTATGAGCCCGGCGGGCACTCCTAGCTGCCCCACCCCGCTGCTCGACCCGTTCTTAATGAACCGGCGAGGGTTTATAAATTTTGCGGGAGCGGGTTTATAACTTCCGGCACCAACCGGTTTTGGTGGTGGCATGTACCTGACGAAGGAGGAGGAGCTTATCTTAGCCGGTGAATACGGCTACGCGCTCCAGAAGGCGATGGAGATACTGGTCGCCCTCGGGGAAATTTATGGGGCTGACCGGTTAATACCGGTCAAGAGCGCACAGGTCGCGGGGGTTTCATACAAGAACATCGGCGAGGCTGGAATCGAGTTCCTGCGCGACTTTGTAAATGCTGGCGCAAAGGTCTCCGTCTACACGACGTTAAACCCTGCCGGAATAGGAGACGGCGAGTTCATGGAGAAGCAGGCGGAGGTTCTCAACCTCTACCGCGAGATGGGCATCGAGGTCACATCAACCTGCACCCCCTACTACGGCGCGAACCTGCCGAAGTTCGGCGACCACATAGCATGGAGCGAGAGTTCAGCGGTTATCTTCGCGAATTCTGTAATAGGGGCGAGAACCAACAGGGAGGGCGGCCCCTCAAGCTTGGCAGCCGCGATAGTCGGCAAGACCCCGAGCTACGGCCTTCACCTCGAAGAGAACCGGAAGGCGACGGTGATAGTCGATGTCAAGGCGAAGGTGAAAACCTTCGTCGACTACGCAGCTCTGGGATACCACCTCGGAAGAACCCTCGGCAACGACGTGCCCTATCTGCGCGGGATAAAGCCAGAGAAGACCGAGTTCTTGAAAGAGATGGGAGCGGCGATGGCCGCGAGCGGCTCGATAGCACTATACCATGTGGAGGGCGAGACACCGGAATATAGGGAAGCAATCTCCGATAAGCTTGAAACTATAACCGTCGAAGAGAGCGACATCAAAGCCGTTAGGGAGCAGTTCAGCGACGACTGGGACGGGATAGACATGATACTAATCGGCTGTCCCCACGCTTCCCTGCCCGAGGTGAAGGAGATAGCCGAGCTTTTGAGAATGCGCGGAAGGCCGCTGAGGATACCGCTCTTCATAACAGCCAGTAGGGCGGTGAAGGCTTTGGCGGACGCGCTGGGCTACACAGAAACCATAGAGCGTTACAACGGCAGAATAATAGCGGATTCCTGCTTCGTCGTCTCGCCGATAAAAGGTTGGTATCGGGGAATAGCCACCAACAGCGGGAAGTCGGCTTTCTACTTCCGCTCCTTCGGCTTCAACGTCAGGCTTGACGACGCGGAGAACCTCATCAAGGGGGCACCGTGAGGTGAGAGAATGAAGCTCAAGGGAAGGAAAATCGTCGGCGGAAAGGCCGAGGGAGAGCTTATAGTTTCGCAGAAACCGCTCTCGTTCCTTGGGGGCGTTGACCCCGAGA
Organism: Thermococcus sp.; assembly: GCA_027075325.1. GTDB lineage: Archaea > Methanobacteriota_B > Thermococci > Thermococcales > Thermococcaceae > Thermococcus. Next base: position 147,030 of record JALTBN010000043.1, read on the forward strand.
CGGGAATCGTCACCGATGCAGAGAGCGACATACGCGGAGAGAGCATAGCTGGGAAAGTATTAGCGTTCCCACGGGGTAAGGGTTCAACGGTTGGCTCTTACGTCATCTACGCCCTCAAAAAGAACGGAAAGGCCCCGAAGGCGATAATCGTTGGAGAAGCCGAGACTATAGTGGCTACTGGCGCGATAATCTCGGAGATCCCGATGGTTGACGGGATAGACGTCTCGAAGCTGAGGAGCGGAATGAGGGTTAAGGTGGACGCAGAGACCGGGGAGGTTGAGGTTGTCGGGGGAGAGTAGGCTTTTAAGGCCCCGTTCAAAAGATATGCCGTGAGTCGAGATGAGAAAGGGAGTATACGAATGCCTCAGGTGCGGTCATCGGGAGGTTATTGACTCCAACGAGCCTCTCTTGGAGGGCGCCTGCCCGAAGTGCGGCGGCGACATGATACTCATTGGGTACACCGAGGAAGGGGGAGCAGAGCCAGAGACGCAACAGGTTGAAGCTCCTTCAAACGTCCCCAGCGTTCTCCCGCAGGAAGTGGAACTGCTCCTCGAAAAGTTCTACTCCCTCCACCCCCTGGGGGAAGAAGGGGGAACCTTTGTCTTCTCAGTGTCCGAGATCCACGAGGAAGACTTTGAGAAGGTCCTCCAAGAGCTCGAGGGGAAGGGCTACTGGGCGGCTCTGAAAAAGGATGGTGAGAGGGTTCTGCTCTACGTTTTCCCAGCGGCGGAAGTCAAACCGGACAACCCCAAGATAGGGATAACCCTCTTTCTCCTCACGGTGCTCTCGACCCTCTGGGCAGGCTACGTCCTGGCCCTCAGCTACATCGCATCGCTGGACGAGTTTGGCCTTCCCGGATACAGGAATCCCTACGTCATAGCACTCTCCTTTTCCCTGAGCATCCTCGGCATACTGGGAACCCACGAGATGGGGCACAAGATAGCGGCCACCCTTCACGGCGTTAAATCCACGTATCCGTACTTCATACCGTTTCCAAACATACTTGGAACGCTGGGGGCAGTAATACGCGTTAAGTCACCGATTCCAACGAGAAAAGCCGCGATAGATTTAGGCGTTAGCGGGCCAATAGCGGGCATCCTGGTGGCTATCCCCGTGACGATAGTAGGCCTCCGCCTTTCGGCAGTGGTCCCCCAGAGCATCGTTCCCCACACCGGCAACGAATTTTACATGGGCTCCAACCTGCTCTTCATGCTCCTCGAAAAGCTTGCGCTCGGAAGCGCAGCCAGCGGAGACGTTATGGTTTTCCTCCATCCGGTGGCCATGGCCGGCTGGGTTGGAATCCTCGTCACTTTCCTCAACTTAATCCCCGCGGCCCAGCTCGACGGCGGCCATGTTGCCAGGACATTCATGAGTGCCAGAAACCACGAGTATCTGACCTTAGCCCTCGGATTCGGCCTCCTGTTCCTGAGCTATTTCTGGGTTGGATGGCTCCTCTGGGGAATACTCGTTCTGTTCATGGGGAAAGCCGGAAATCCGGGGGCCCTCGATGAGGTCTCACCAATACCCGCAAGCAGAAAACTCCTCGCACTGCTGGCACTGCTGCTCTTTGTGGTCTCAGCCACGCCGGTTCCCTTCTATTCCGGCTGAATCCTCTTTCTCTTTTAATATCTGCTGGATGTCATAGTATATCGTATCCCTAGAGACACCAAAGGTTCTGGCCAGTTCAGAGATGTTCAGAACTTTGAAGTTGTAGTCAAAGAGCGAGAGGACGTGGGCGAGGAGCTTTCTCCTCTCGGGGGTTCTTTGGACTTCATCAGAACGAAGGTTCAATTTGTTGTATGCGGCGACCCCAACGGCGTACGTTTTCCTCGTAACAGGGGTGGTGTACGTTCCGATCCTGAACGACACGACGTCCGTTCCCCTTAGCTTCGCATTGATCTTCCCAAGGACCTCCTCGATGGCAGACTCTCTGTCCCTCCCGCTTGAATATTCTGCAACAACCCCCCCACCAACGCGGGAGGGGTCGAGGATGAAGGAAGCCGAAAGGTGCATGAAGGCACCAAACGTCAGCTTCAATTCAGCGGAGAATACGTAACATCCGGTTCCACTAAAAATCCTCTCCGTTTTTTTTGTGAACGCCTCAACACATTCCTCCACACTGGCGGATTCACAGGAGACGTACGCCACTTTCATAATTCTATCCCGGCTTACCTTCGTGCAAAAGATATATAAGATTTGGGTTCCACATGGAAGGCGATACAATCAGCTCATGATGACAGTTGAAGCGAGTGGATAAAATACAGCTTATCACGTGGTTATTTTGTAGTTTCTACAAAGGATTTACAATAAAGTTAAAGAAACCTCAGATATGCTCACTTCTGTCGGGATATCCAGCAGGATTGAGGAGAAACATATTTAAACCTGATTACCGCAGTTGTTATGAAGCAACTCTTGGAGGTGGTTTGAAATGAAGAGGAAGGCACAGGGTGCAATTGAGTACCTATTTATGATTGCAGCAGCGCTCATCATTGTTGCAGTGGTTATAAATTACCTCAAAAAATCAGGCACCAAGGCCGGTGAGCAGGCCAGCAACGCCATGGAACAAGGTGGCAATATGATCTCAAACCAGATAAGCAGCGCCATTAACAATCAGTGAGCATATGATAGGGGGGTAATAGGGGCTTTTCCATTTATTTCACATTTTCTATCTAAATCCTATTTTGGTGGTGATATAAGTGCATAGAAGTGCTCAGGGTAGTGTGGAGTATCTTATACTTCTCGGTGCTACTATTCTCATTATATTTCTAGTTATCTGGTACATAGCAACGTCTCCCAACAGTGCAGCCAAAAATCAGGCAGAGGTTAACAATAACGGGATAAGTAGCGTCATGAGCCATATCAAAGACATAGCAAGCGGAGAAGTCAATAAGTGAGAAATACCCCGAGTACATTCCCCTTTACAATAATTGAGTCTCCTTTTATCTCAATTTTTTCCCCGCAGATTCTGAATGAAGCCCCCAAACAGGCCACGAGTGCACTATTTCTGGCCATCTTTACTGGAATCCCGTTGGAGAGCAGCACGGGCTCTTTTTGGAACTCTATTAAAAATCCGTCCACATCCGGGCACTCCAGAGAAAAGCCCCTATCTAATGGTAAAAGTGTGCAAGCGACGCTATCGTTGCTGGAGTAGAATACAACGTTATACCCGCTTCCCTCTTTCGATATTACAGTTCTCTCCCCAAAGCTCCTGTTTCCCGTAAGGGGATGAAACAGGCCAATCCGGGTTCCGTTGATGAATATCGAAAGCTTTCCCCCAAACGTTGAGAAGGTCAGGTTTCTGCTTAAATTCTGAAGGCGGTACAGCTCTATAACTCCCCCATCTGAGTATGACTCAGCGAATTCGAGGGTAGACGTATTCCTGAGCGCCGAGATAAGCTCTCCATAGTTCCGCATAAGGGTGGCGTCCCCCTTCGATATCGCGTAGGCCCACGTACCCACCACGACTCTGGAAACGTTCTCCTTCCTGAGCGCGTTCAGGAATTCAACCCCACTGACCCCCTGGAGGTACAGAAGGCCGAAGTTGTCGACGTAATACGGGGGTTCAATGAGGTGAAGGTAGTACGCTGTCATCGGGTTTATGGAGTAAAAATTCACGCGGCTTATGTTGTGCGAGTTTAAATAAACACCCAGATCGTCGCGGAGGGACTTTGTGTGAGGTTCCCATGCGAGTGACAGCTTTCCAGCGGGCATGTTGGCCATGAATCCAACGTCCAGAACGGAAAGGGCCAAAAGGAGAACCGTGAAAGAGGCCAGGAACTTTCTCTTAGGAGCGCTGAAGCCCATTATAGAGTCAAGGAGCAGCAGATAGAAAACCAGCACCATAGGGTACAGAAAGCGCATGTTTGGCAGAACCGGAGCCACGAAGAAGTAGAAGAAAAAGTTTGCAGCGGCAAGATTTGCCAGCGGGGTGTTCAGGGATGTTCTATGGCGAAGCCGGAAGAACGCATAAAGTGCAATGAGGAGAAGAAGGGGAGTGTAAGAGTACAAGAACTCAGGCGAGGAACCCCTCAGGTTGGATAAAACGCCGGTGAAGAGATTGAAGAGGTTTATCAGGAGGGGATACCTGCTCCCCTCTTCAAAATACGTCTGGTTCATGTACGAAGTACTCACAAGGACACCAAGGGGAAGCTCAACGAGGGCTTTGCCCAGAATGACGAACGATGCAAGGAGGAAAGCCTCCCTCCATCGTTTTAGAATGAGGACAATTGAGGTGTAGAGTTTTTTAACATAGCTCAACCTGAAGGCGTAAATCACAAGGACACCCCAGATTATCAGCAGAAGCCCCACGGAGATTCTCTGATCAAGGAAGGTGATTGGATGAAGTCCCGGAACGATAAGAGTATCCCGAACTACGTTTGAAGGAAAAAGAGCCGCTGCCACCACAACCAGGGCCGCCATGAACAGGTACGAAAGGAGTATAACTCCACCCTGGCGCGGGCTGAAGAGAACCGAAGAAACCCCGGAGGTGTAACTCCAGAGCCGCTCATCGGTTGCCAGGAGGAGAACCAGATACAGCGCCGCCAGGTATGGGAGTATCGTAAACTTCGATGCACTTCCAACTCCAGCCGCAAAGAGGGATAAATACGCAAAGAGGGGCCTTTTTTCTTTGAAGTAGCGGACAAATAAGTAGAGGGACAGCACGGTGAAAAACTCAATGGAGGACTCGTGATAGACCACCGTGTTCATATGAATCATGAGGGGATCAAAGGCCAGCAGTGCGGAGAATGCAGTTCCAAGTTTCCAGTCCCTGAGCTCTTTACCGGTGAAATAGGCAACGATAACGGAGAGAAGCCCAAACGTAAGGGAGAGGAGTCTCCCAATGACATACGTGTCCCCAAAAAGCCGGAGCCACAGGGCAAGCAGGTAATAGAAGAGGGGGGGATGAACGGCGTAGATGTCGCTGTAGAGAAGATGGCCGTGGTTTATCATCCTTGCCATCAGGAGGTACGTACCCTCATCGTAGTCCATGTATGCGTTCATACCGGATGAAATTCCCCAGAGACGAGTCACGAGGTAGTAAGCCAGGATAACTGAAAGGAACATCACACCCTTTTTTCTTTCTTCCATCTCATCTCCTCCACACCATGATGTAGAGCGTATATGGGAAGTCGTCCTCATGGAAGTAGACACCATTTATCTTGTTTTTACCCTCTACGCTCGACTGTCCCCTGCCCATCTGATGTGTCCCCCAAGAATCTGGCACCGGAGAATAATAAACTTTTTCCAAACTTACGATTCAGCCAATAGTTTAATTTCCCGTATAAAAAGAGGCTCCTTTTCAACCGAAAGCGACACAAAAGTAAGCCTGTCCTTAGGCAAGGTAACGGGAATCTCCAAACGGTTTTCTCCGGCCATAAGTTCAAAATCCTTTAACATAAGTTTTCCGTTTACGGTAACGTTTATGGCCTGCTCTGTGGGGGAGTAAAGCTCTATCCACAGGCCCCAATAGTTTTTACATGGGGCGAATCCCACAACACCCTCCCTACCACCCATCCAGGCATATTCGAGACCTTCAAGATACATGCTTCTCACACCAAAGTACTTCTTTTTAAAGCCGTAGACGAAGTACTTTCCGTATCTCTCCGTATTGCCCGGTATGGAATCCCCACAGAGCCTCAGAGCCAAAGCCGCAGTTTTCTCGTTCATAGATGTGTTTAAAGACGAGAGATCAAAAATCCAGTTATTTTCATTTACCCTCAAGAGTCGATATTTTTGGAGGAAGTCCAAGGGATTCAGACTGGGGGCGTTGGTGTCTATGTACGCTATGTAGCCAGGAAGGATTTGACTTTCGTTCAACAGCTTTGCTGCAAATTTTGAAGGGGTCATATTCCATATCCTGCATCTTTTAATCCTGCTGTTGAACATCACTGCTATGTTACTCTGGGGCTCAAAGAAGGGCATCCACTGTGCTGAATCAAGGGTGCAGGAGTTCAACACAGTAACGTTGGGAAAGTTGCTGGAAATCCAGCGGAAGTCCTCGAGGTTGTCAGCCCTGACGTAAAAGTTAGCCTCCGCCGCGAGAAGGTCATGAGCAGTTCCAACTGCGGGGATCAGGAAAAAGGCCCCCATAATGCTTAAATACAGGATTTTCTTGCTCATCTCTCTAACTGCTGGTTTGGATACAAGCTCCCCAAACCACAAAAGGCCCGCTCCAACAAAAATGGGAAGCACTGGGACGAGCCAGAGGAACATCCTCTCAATGGCGGCAGTGCTGTAGAAAGGCACTGAGACGTTTATTGTCAGTCTGTCAAGTATTAGAAACATGACAAAAGCGGAAAAGACCACGAGCGAAAGTCCCTTTCTCCTAAACTCTCTTTTGTACACAAGGTAAATCCCACCGAGGATCATAAAGAGCAATCCGAGGTAGTTGTCGTTTCTGACCGTTGCCCACCTGATAAAGAGCTTAAAGTACCACTCTGTGTCTCTAGGGCTCCTGCCATGAAATACCGAAAGTTTAGAGACAACGACACCAACATAAGAAGCCCATGGGTACTCCAGTTTGACATGAACCAATGAGGGGAACCAGAAGTAGGGATCAATGAGTACGTGGATGAAAAGCGGAATGGCAAAAATTATGAAAGCACGTTTAAACATGAAGAGGAATCTACGGACACTTAAACCTTCAGAGAAGAACTTGAGGGCCAGATACACCGAAGCAACGAAAACGTAATTTTGGTAGCTGTAAGGATGAACCAAGACGGCACCCACACTTATGAGAACCAATATGAGATATTTCATATCAAGCTTTTCACCCATCTTGACGAAAAGGGCAAGGAGAACTGCGAAGAAGTAGAACCCCAGAAAGTTCGGCGCTATGTAAACAAGAAGGTAGTAGTGGAGCAAGTTCACACCGAGCATGGCTAAAAGGGTGTAATTGGCAACCCTTCGTCCGAACCAGATGTATGAGAGGGCGTAAATACCCATAGCCAGAAAAGCCCATTCCCAAAGCCTCAGCTCCAGCATGATCTTAGGTATTACCTTTTCTCCACTCAGAATCATTACAAAAGACGCCAGAGAATGATAACCCGCTGGATATGTCAGAACATCGAAAACGGGAACCACTGGGGGATAAGCAGTATCGTACCTTAGCATGTACTCGATTTTGGTGGCGTGGAAGAAGTTGTCAACGTTGTCCGTTGGATAAGTATAAACGGCCCAGTGGACAAGGACAATAACTAGTATTGGAATAGCCCACCTGAGAATATCGCCCTTTTCGCGAACTGAACTTCTCACCGATTCCAAAATCTCCGACCACGAACGAGCTAAAAGTATCGTAGCCAGTATAGCTAAAAAAACAGTCCCAGTCTTTATTCCAGCTCCGAACAGACTGAAGATATGGACGGTTATTGCCAAAACCGATATCCCAACGGTCGGTGCAATTGAAAGCTTGATAGTTATCGGAAACTCAGGGAAAACGCAGCCTACTAAAGACAAGCCAATAAGCCAGACCAAGACAACCACCCAGCAGGAGCAGAGAAAGCGAGAGAGAGCTACCATGGAAATCACTAGAAGAGAACTGACCACAAGTGATCCAGGTGATTTTTTCAGTATTTCATGCGCGATCATGGCATGAAGTTAAGGAGGGAGAACCTTTTAAGTGTTAATATTGAAGCATTCTGATGGTGACAACAATGGGCTTCCTCTCATTCGGCTCGAAAAAGAGTAAAGTCCAGAAGATGCTGGAGGACGGACAGTTCGACCTTTTAATCGAGGAGGCGCTGAAGGACAAGAAAGTGAGGGAGGCGCTCTTTGAGCTTCTGTCTTCGAACAACCCCGGAGTGGTTGGGGACGCTCTCCTGACGATAACGAACCTGGTGGAGAACAGCCCCGACCTCGTGAAGGGCCACTTCAGCGAGGATATCTTCAGGAAAATATTGAGCCTCGTCGAATCCCGGAACCCTTACGTCAGGGAGAACTCCATGACGCTCGCGTACACCATCGTGAAGAAATACCCCGGGCTCCTCAACAAATACAGGGCATGGATAGTCGATGAGCTCAGAAAACTGCTGGATGCCGGCGATAAAAACCAGAGAGGGTTTGTTCTCATGATAATAGGAGAACTGAGCCTTAAGGAACTCGAACCCGATGTCAAGTCCCTCGTCGGTGTGGAGGACAAAGTGATACTGCCCTTTGAGGGAAAGAAGTGGGTAAAGCTCGGTGATATCGCCAGCGAGACCCTGGAAAAGCTTTCATAGAGAATTTTCCGTTCTTTTTGCCATTTTTTGCACACCACCACCGGTAGTTTTCAGAATTTGGGAAGGAAAAGTATTTAAAGAAACTATTTCCAATTCATGCGGACACCATCGAATTGTAGGGTGGTAGCATGAAGAGGATAATGGTATTGTTCCTGATCGGGCTTGTACTTCTCGCGAGCGGATGCGTGAAGGAGAAAACAGGGCTCACAACGGAGAAGATCCTCAACACACTGGGTTCAATAAACAGCATGGACTACGGAGAGAACACCACTATAAGCATGCACGCGAAAGATCCTGTCAGCAACGAAACCCTGGAAGTTAAAGAGAAAATCACCATCCATGCCCTCAGGGACTTCGCGAAGAACGTCTCTTTCATTCGCGGAAACTTTACCATCCACGCCAAAGGCCATACCATCAGCATGCCCCTTGAGTCGTACACCAACAGTACCAGCGCGTTCATAAATATAAACGGAATCTGGTACAACCTCAGGAACACAACCCGGAGGCACGGAGAGCTCTACCAGAGCACAATCGACATTAAATACCTGGAAAAACTCATACGGGAAAAGGACATAAAGTTAGAGAAGGAGGGAAACCTGTACGTGTTCAGGACAAACATTACCTTCGACGAGCTTCTAAATGCCCTGAACAGAAGCAGCGCCTTCCAAGGGCTGGTCAACACCTCAAATATGAGCATTAAAACAAACAGGGGATGGATTGAGATGGGCTTCAAAGAAGACGGGACGCCCGTTTATCTTAAGGATTATCTCAACCTTACGATGACGTTCCCCGTTTCAAAGTCGATGATGGTGAACTCCACCAACGGGAGTCCCACCAACCCCAGTATGGAACTGATAATACAGGACAGCGAGAGGATATTCAGCATAAACCAGCCGTTGAACATAACAAAACCGCAGGGAATCGATGATGCAAAGCCGTTGATCGAATTACCGTCCGGGTGATAGATGAAAACTCTCCAAGAACTTTCCTTTCTATTCTTTTCCGTCTCTAAAACCGCTTGGAATTCTAGCCAATGGATTGGGCCGGCAGATGAAAAAGAACAAAACAAAAGGCAGAGGATGCACCAAACTACGCGCCTCTGGTGGCGACTATTTTTATCCCCCTCCACTCGGCGACGGCCTGACCGATTTCGACCGGCGCCTTAAGCTTCAGTCCAGCTAGGAACTTCATCAGTTCTGGTATCTCATCCTTCGGAACCGGCTCTGCCGTTTTGACGCTCACCGTCGGAAGGGCACCGCCCTCAACCAGGACGACGCTCATTACAATCCTCTTCGGGCTGGTAACCTCCTGAACTGCCCATTCTTTGCCACGTGGACAGGTGCAGCCGCGAACCTCTCTGACCTCCCCGTTTTCGACCTCCACTTCAATTGAGCAGCCAAGCGGGCAGACGATGCAGGTGAAGCGGTAAACTTTCATGCCTTCACCACCTCAACGGTGATCTTTTCGCCGGCCTTTTGAATATCACCGGCTTTCAGTTTCAACCTTATCATCTCGGCAGGCTTCACCACGGGGAGCCTGATCTTCTTCTCTATTCCCTGAACCCTTACCTCAACGTCTTCCATTGGCTTGGAAACGCGGAGGTAGAGGTAGACGTCCCTCTCGCCGCTCAGATAATGGGGAACTATCAAGCGGACGTTCTGGCCCTTCTCAACCTTCACCCACTTCCTACTCTCTATTCCGCTCCGGTCAATGAACTCTTTTGCACCCTCTGCCGCCAATTCACCCTGCTCAGCAACATAGTCAACAAGATCGTTTATGAGGAGGGCATTCCCGGCCACGAAGATTCCGGGGACACTTGTCTCAAGGCGGTCGTTCACAACAGGCCCACCCGTTGCGGGATCCATCTCTACGCCAATCTTCTTGAGCTTCTTGACACTCGGAATTAGCCCGGCGGAGATGACAAGAGTGTCGACCTCTATCCAGAACTCACTTCCAGGGACTTCGTTTAGGTTTTCGTCCACCTTTATGACCTTCACTCTCTGAACCCTGCCCTTTCCGCGCACTTCAACGACCTTGTGGCTCAGGTAGAGGGGTATATCAAAGTCGTGCAGTATCATCACGTTCCTGGCCAGACCACCGGGGTATGGCATGAGCTCTATCACGGCCTTGACCTTCGCCCCCTCTAAGGCAAGGCGGCGTGCCATTATCAGACCGACATCACCGGAGCCGACGATGATGACTTCCTTACCCGGAAGGACCCCGTAGACATCCATGAGCGTTTGAGCTTCTCCGGCAGTGTAAATCCCCGCAACGCGGTCTCCCACAATACCTATCTCAAAGGCGTGCCTTTCCCTTGCCCCAGCCGCGTAGATGACCGCCTTCGCCCAGACCTGGTATGCACCGCTTGGAGAGGTGAAGATCACGACCTTCTCCATGTCGGAGTAGTTCTTTATCTCAAGAACCCTGGCGGAGGTTCTGTACTCTACACCGAGTTCCACTAGGCGCTTTGCGAGCCTCGCAGCGAACTCCGGCCCCGTTAGCTCTTCCCCGAAGTAGTGTATCCCAAAGCCTGGGTGGATGCACTGGGGCAGTATTCCACCCAGGTAGTCGTTCTCATCAAGCAGGAGGACGCTCAAACCGAGCTCCTTGGCCCTGGCGGCCGCGGCCATCCCGGCAGGGCCACCACCGATGACGACAACATCGTAGGAGAGCATCGGGATTTGAGGGAACATCATCATGCTTCCTCCCCCCTGAGAAGGGCTTTAACATCTCCAATTCCAATCTCACTTCCCCTTCCTTTCAAAGTGATCTCCCAGGGCTCGACGCCGTACTCTCTCGCTAAAAGCTGGACAATTCTCGGCCTGCAGAAGCTTCCCTGGCAGGTTCCGGTGGTGGCCTTCGTCCTGAACTTGATGGAATCGATGCTCGGAGTTTTAACACCTATGAGCTTCATCCTCTCAATGGCCTCAAGGATATCTCCTTCGCTCACGTGGTTGCACCTGCAGACTATCTTCCCATAGGCGGGGTTCTTTTTCACCATCTCGTTGACTTTCTCCGGGGGAAGCATAAAGAAGTGGGTGATTTCCTTCCTGTAAGGTTTCCAGTTCTCCTTCTCAACGAGCTTGATTCCAAGGTCGCGATGGATTATTTGAGCCACTTCGTAGGCTATCGCCGGAGCGCTCGTGAGTCCCGGAGAGCGTATTCCAGCGACGTTTATGAAACCCTGAACCTCTTCCTCAGCCTTTATTATGAAGTCCCCACCTGTTGGCTCCGGTCTCAAACCGGCGAAGGTTCTTATCACCTTACCCTTGGGCGGAAGCTGCGGCCAGAGCTTTCTGGCACCTTCCCAGACCTGTTCAAGCCCTTCTTTGGTCGTGGCGAAGTCCTCCTTCTCTTCGGGCGGCAGGTCCTGAGCGTTCGGCCCTATCATGAGATGGCCGGAAACCTCGGTGGTCACAACAATCCCCTTGCTTATCGGTGTCGGTGTTGGGAAGAGGACGTGGTTCGGGCCTGGAACGGTGTCGTCGAAGAGGTAGTACTCTCCCTTCCTCGGATGAATCTCAAAGTAGTCTATCCCTGCCATCCGCGCTATCTCGTCGGCGTGGAGGCCGGCGGCGTTGATTACCACATCGGCCTCGATGAAACCGTTGTTGGTCTCAACCCCTTTGACCTCGCCGTTCTCTACCTTTATATCCCTGACCTCTGTTTCGAGGTGGGTCTTTACACCGTTGGCAACGGCGTTCTCAACGAGCGCGATAACCGCCGGAATTGGTGCTATCTGGCCGACTATCGGAACCCAGAGGGCACCGAGGGCTTCCTTCGTCAGGTTCGGTTCGAGGTGAAAGAGTTCTTCTCTCCCGATTATCCTCATCTCGGGAACGCCGTTTTTCATTCCGCGCTCCAGAAGCTTCTCCAGTTCGTCGAAGTCTTCATCCTTGGTGGCGACTATTAAAGCTCCGTTCCAGACGTGAGCTATCTGGAGTTCCTTAACCCACTGGTGCCAGAGGCGGTTTCCCCTTATACAGAGCTTCGCCCTCGTCGGATACTTCTCAAGATCGTCGTCGTAGCCACCGTGGATGAGGGCGGTATTGGCCTTGCTCACACCCCAGCCAACGTCTGGGGCCTTCTCGATGAGATGAACCTCCAGGTTCTCGTACCTGCTCAGGACACGCGCTATGCTCGCGCCGCTTATTCCAGCGCCGATTATGGCCACTTTCCTCTTCATACTCACACCTCCAAACTAAAACGAAAAACGGATTTTCCCGTTTTAAAGCTTTCTCTAACCTTTGGTTTGGCCCAGAAGAGACCAAAGAACGTTTTCAGGCATAAAAAGGAAAGACAGTGGTGAACACCATTCCAATGGACATTTCAATGCATCACAGGTTTGTCCTCGACAACTTTCGCCCAGCCCATCGCCCTCTTCACCGCCTCATTCCAGCCGCTGTAAAGCCTCTGCCTTGTCTCCTCGTCCATTCCGGGCTCGAATAGCTTCTCAACCTTCCAGAGCTCGGATATCTCATCGGTGCTGTCCCAGTAACCCACCGCCAGCCCGGCGAGATACGCGGCTCCAAGGGCCGTGGTCTCCTTCACGACGGGCCTGATGACCCTCCTGTTCAAGATGTCCGCCTGGAACTGCATGAGGAAGTCGTTCGCGGTGGCCCCGCCGTCAACACGGAGATCCTTTATCTGTACGAGCTTCTCCATCTCTTCCACGACGTCCCTCGTAAGGTATGCTATCGCCTCAAGTGTCGCCCTCGCCAGGTGCTCCCTGCCGGTGCCGCGGGTTATCCCGATTATCAGACCGCGGGCGAACTGGTCCCAGTAGGGTGCCCCAAGGCCGACGAATGCAGGAACGAAGTATACACCCTCATTGCTCTCAAGCTTTGCAGCCAGTTCCTCGGTCTCAGCCGCGTGTTTTATGATTTTTATACCATCACGGAGCCACTGGACAGCAGCTCCAGTTACAAATACACTTCCTTCCAGGGCGTAGTTAACCCTTCCGTTGAGGCCCCACGCAATCGTTGTGAGCAGATTATCTGAGTAGCGCACCATCTTGCCCGTGTTCGCAAGTATGAAGCTCCCCGTCCCGTAGGTTGCCTTGACCATTCCAGTCTCGAAGGCCGCCTGACCGAAGAGGGCAGCCTGCTGGTCACCGGCGTCTCCACTCACCGGGATTTCAGCGCCAAGGAGTTCTTTCCTGGTGTAGCCGTAGACCTCACTCGATCCTTTGACCTCAGGGAGAACACTGTCGGGGATTTCAAAGAGCTCAAGGAGCTCATCGTCCCAGCCAAGCCTCTTTATGTTGAAAAGCATCGTCCTCGATGCGTTTGAGTAGTCGGTAACGTGCTCCCCTGTGAGACGGTAGATAAGGAAAGTATCAACGGTTCCGAACATCACCTCGCCTTTCTCGGCCCTTTCCCTCAGACCCGGAACGTTGTCGAGGAGCCACTTGAGCTTTGAGGCCGAGAAGTATGCATCGGGAACGAGGCCGGTCTTTTCCTTGATCAGGTTCCCGTACTCGCGCTTTATCTCCTCAATCATCTCGGCGGTTCTTCTGCACTGCCAGACTATTGCGTTGTGGAGCGGCTTTCCGCTTCTGTCCCAGACTATCGTTGTCTCGCGCTGGTTGGTGATTCCTATCGCGGCTATCTGAGCCGGCTCGATTTTTGCCCTCCCAAGGGCCGTCTTTATTGCCCTCATCTGGGCGTCCCAGATCTCCTCGGGATTATGCTCAACCCATCCGGGCTTCGGATAGTGCTGTGGGAACTCGTACTGACCCACGCCGTGGATGTTACTCTCCCGGTCGAAAAGTATTGCCCTCGCGGATGTGGTCCCCTCATCAAGAGAAAGTACGAAGCGCTCCATGATATCACCTAAAGGAAAATAAGGAGGAACACTTATTAGACTTGCTCACCTGAGGCCAAGGCCCCGGAGGTAGCCAACCATTCTCTCGATGTCGTTGACTATGAGAGCGTCAAAGAGACCACCGAGGCGGATGAGGTTGTCGTTCTGGTAGTAGAGCTCCTCGTTGAGAGGCCAGAGAACTATCCTGAGGCCTGCTTTCCTGGCCATCTGAAGGGCTCCAACGGTCTTCTCAACGCCGAGGATAGCCATTGCATCAATCGGAGGGTTGAGTGACCACGGCCTGAGCTCCGCCATGAGCTGGGGAAGCTGCGCCAGCGTCTCCTCCTTCTCGATGAGGATTCCAAGCTTTGTATCCCCGTCGTGCTTCCTGTACTCCCTCAGGGCGTTGATATCGAAGGACGAGACGAGGATTCTCTCCGGGTTGTTAGCCTTTATCAGCTCCGCGGTCTTCTCCACGGCGTCGATGTCCTTCAGCTCAACGTTGATAATGACGTCCTCCGGGAGGGCCTCGAAGACCTCCTCCAGCGTCGGGATTTTCTCCCCGTTCCCGAAGTCGAGGGATTTGAGCTCCTCAAGCGTCATCTCTTTGACATTACCGGTTCCGTTGCTCACCCTATCGACAGTCCCGTCGTGAATAACCACTACCTCTCCGTCCTTGGTCATCCAGACGTCAAGCTCAACACCGTCGGCTCCGGCTTCGATGGCCCTCTTGAAGGCCAGAAGGGTGTTTTCGGGGTACTTCGCGGAGTAACCCCTGTGTCCGAGAAGGAGGGTTTTATTCCAGTCCACCATATGATTCACCTCTCCATTCCTTTGCATCGGCCGCTAATAAAACTTTCCTCATCCTGGCAGGGTCATCGGAGATTACGGCATCCACGAAGGGGAGGAACCTTGGAACCCACGTGAGCTCGTCCATCTTATAGTTCCAGAGAAAAATCTTGAGCCCCCATCTCCGAGCAGTCCGAAGAATTATAGACAGGTTTTTGAAGCCAACGTACGAAACGGCATCTATTGGAACATGGAGGGAGTAGATCCCCTTCAGAGAGGGTAACACCAGTGCCCCTCTGTACCCTGTTATCGAGAAGCCAACCCTGCAGTCGGGGCACTCTCTCCGGATAGAGCGGAATATCCCTGCATCATCCGCAGAGAAAACCGCACTCACCCCAAAGCGCTCAACCAGCCTTATCGAACCCTCGACTGCATTTGCATCCTTCACGTCGACATCCATGAAGGCGTTTCCAAACTCCTTGAGAACCCTCTCAAGGGTTGGGATTCTCCCCCCTCTGCGGAAAACCTCCCTGAGCGTAAGTGACTTAACCGGAACGCAGCCGGCAGTTCCATCGTGGGTTATAACGATTTTTCCGTCTTCTGTGCTCCACACATCAAACTCCAGCCCATCGGCGTACCTCAAAGCCCTCCTGAAAGCAGGAATCGTGTTCTCAAGTTCTCCCCTAAAGCCCCTGTGGCCGATTAGCAGCACCATGAAAAAAGATGAGGGGAGGTCGTTAAATTCGTTTCTGTCCCTTAGTTTAAAGTAGATGGCCTAAACGGTTCATCAAGTGAACGCCCTCATTTATACACGAAAAAATCTAAAGGAGCCTTACTCGGCCTCAGATTGGAACCGAAAAAGTAAAAAAGCCATTTTGCATTAGGCGGTATATATTCCAAATAGTCTATATAGGAACACTGATGGATTAGAAAATGCGGGAGGTATCAATCATGGAACCTGCAGCAGGGAAAGAAAATGGGAGAAAGTTCAATTGGGGTGTTATCCTGAGTATAGCTCTCGTTGGTTTCAGCATGAGCACCGGCTGGGCCCTGAACAAAGGGCTCACCTTCAAATTGCTCGAAGCCAAATACACCAACGCGCCGACGGTAATAGGCGCGATTCTGTCACTTCAGGGCCTCATGGGCCTCATCATTCCCCCGATACTCGGTTATTACAGCGATGTATACCGCTCCAAGAGAGGCAGAAGGGTTCCCTTCATCTTCGCCGGTTCAATGCTCGTCGCCGTGACAACTGCGCTCATATACATGCTGTACGTTGGGGGGGTATCCCTCGGTGTCTTTGCAGTTCTCCTGGCGCTGTACTACCTGTTCATGTACTCCTTCGTGGCGCAGTACCGCTCCCTTATGCCCGACGTTATCGGGAGCGGGGAGCGCGGCAAGGCCAGCGGCGTAATAACGCTCTTTGAGTGGATGGCCAACCTCATACTCTTCGGAACCATAGCATTTTTAGCCGCAAGCGCAACCAAAGAGACCGACATTAAGGACGGAATAAAGGCCATGATACAGGCTGGGAACTTCTGGATACCGTTCGCTATCGTGATTTTCTTCATGGTAGTCTCCGGCATCTACGTCTTCCTCAGGGTTAAAGAGCCACCCGTGCCGAAAGAAACCCCCGAGGAGGGACTTAGGGAGTACCTCAGAAACATCATCGGCGACAGGGACTTCCTCAACTTTTACATAGCCCAGATGCTCTGGTGGTTGAGCTTTGAGTTCGTCGCCGTCTTTATGTTTGGAATCCTCGAATCTGTCCTCGGAACAAAGGATGTCACAGCACTCGGAAACGCAATAATGGCGCTGTTTAACCTCGTGGTTCTCGTTGGGGCAATAGTCGGCGGCCCGCTCTACGACAAGATAGGCAGGAGAAAATCAATCCTCATAAGCGGAATAATCTTCGGGATACCCTTCATCTTCGGGTGGTTCGTCCATACGAAGATGCAAATAACCGCCCTTATAGCATTCGCCGGAATCGGATGGGGAATGCTCATGGCAACCTCCTGGCCCGTCATTGGTGACCTGCTGACAAAGTACCAGAAGGAGGCCTTCAACGGCCGCTACTACGGTGTCTTTGAGGCAGCGAAGTCGTTCCCGGTACTCATCGCGGGAACCCTTGGAGGGCTTATCGTGCACCTCGCCGGCAATAACTACAAGATCCTCTTCCCAGTCGGTGCTATATTCATCATCATCTCGCTGCCCCTGGTCTGGGGAATGAAGCACCTGGACGTCTCCTCCAAAGTAAAGGAGGGTGAAACGGAGACGGTGGAGGTGTAATCATGCACTGGCTCTTTCTTTTGATTTATATTTTAATCATCGCGGGTTTTCTGCTTCTCGGCTTTCTCGTCTTCGTTGCGTACAAGATGGCCAAGCCCCCGCGCCAAGTGGAGGACTGGACGCCGCGGGATTTTGGCTTTGAATACAGGGACATCGAGTTCACCACAGAAGACGGCCTCAAGCTGAGCGGCTGGTGGATTGACAACGGGAGTGACAAAACAGTCATCCCGCTCCACGGCTACACGAGGAGCAGGTGGGACGACGTTTACATGAAGCCCCTCACTGAGTTCCTGCTGAAGGAGGGCTACAACGTCCTGACCTTCGACTTCCGCGCCCACGGGAAGAGCGAGGGGAAGTACACAGGGGTGGGCGAAGAGGAGATTAAAGACGTCAGGGCGGCAGTAGAGTGGCTGAAAAATAACCAGCCAGAGAAAGCCAAAGGAGTTGCCCTCATCGGCTTCTCCATGGGTGCAATCGTTACAATACGCTCGCTGGCAGATGTTCCAGAAGTCTGCTGCGGCGTTGCCGACAGTCCCCCGATTTACATGGATAAGACGAGCGCGAGAAGTTTGACCTACTTTGCCAACCTGCCGCAGTGGCTTTACTCCCTAGTCAAGCCATTCAGCGGTCTCTTCGGCGGGATTCCGGGGGATACTATCACCTACTCGGAAAGGGTAAAGAAGCCCCTCCTTCTGATAGCCGGAGAAAAGGATCCACTTGTGATGGTCGAGGAAGTTAAGGAGTTCTACGAGAGGAACAGGAAGGTCAACCCCGACGTGGAGCTCTGGGTCACCGACGCGGCGCACGTTAGAACCCTGAAGTTCCATCCCGAAGAGTGGAAAGCGAAGGTTGGAGAGTTTTTAAGGAAGTATCTTTAAAGCCAATTTTTAGTCTATTTTGTTTTTTCACAAGTTATAAGATTCAACGTAAGCAACCTCCATTTTATTGCAAAAAAGAAAAAAGCATAAATACAGCCAATCCTACCCTGATTACGGTGGGGGGCGTGGACTTCGCATTGTTTATGGAGAAATACGGGTACAAGCTCCTGGTTGTTGGGGTCATCGGAGGCATTTTCCTGTTCATCTTCGGTGGAATAATATACAGCATGATACTAGTGGGGTACACCAAAAGCGAAGCGGGCTTCTTCCTGGCGTTGCTGATCGTCGCATCAGTAATCGCTGCATTTGTGGGACGTTTTATGAACACGGCGACCACCCTGCTTGGAAGAATAAGCTATCACAACAAGGCCAAGCTCTTTGAAGACAAGAAGAAAATAGAAAAAGAACGGGAAAAACTTAGGGAAGAAGGGGAAAAGCTCTACTGATAGAGCATTACTCCAGTGAGACAGAGGCATATGGCCTCAGCTAACCCTCTTCTCCTCACCGCTCAGCGTGGCTAACGCTCGTCATCGGCCTCTCTGAGTTGGGCGAACCTTTTAAAAAGCAACCGCCAAAGGGAGAAGGGGGATGAAGAGCGTTTACCGGTCTGATCGCTACTGGATGAAGAAACTGGCACTGACCGACCCCACAAAAAGCAGAGAGAAGAGAAAGAGAACAGATATCAGACCTCGATCTCGCCCTTCTCCTTGAGCTCCCTGTACATGCGCCAGGTTATCACCGGTCTCTTGGCCGCCAGTACGTCATCGAGCCTTTTAACGGCGGCGTTGTGGGGCGCGCTCTTGACGATCTCGGGGTTGCTGTAGGCCTCCTCGCTGATCCTCTTGAGGGCCTCAACGTAGGCGTCGAGCTCATCTCTGCTGGTAGTCTCGGTGGGCTCTATCATGAGGGCCTCGTGCACTATCAGCGGGAAGTAGATGGTCGGGGCGTGCATTCCGAAGTCGAGGAGTCTCTTGGCGACGTCGAGGGCTTTAACTCCTGTCTCCTTCTTCATGGGTTCGGCTGAAAAGACGGTCTCGTGCTTTCTGAGCTCCTTGCCCGGCAGCTCATAACCTCTGGTTCCCTTCAACTTCTGGGTAATGTAGTTGGCGTTGAGAACCGCTACCTCGCTGGCCTCCCTGAGGCCCTCCCTTCCCATTATCTTGAGGTACGTCAAAGCCCTCACCATCACGGCGAAGTTTCCGTAGAGCTCCTTCACCTTGCCGATGCTCTTGGGGACGTTGTAGTCCAGGTAGTAGCGGTCGTTTTCTTTGTCATAACCAACGAGCGGGACGGGCAGGAAATCCTTCAGGAAATCCTTTACGCCAACGGGCCCGCTTCCCGGACCGCCGCCGCCGTGAGGCGTCGAGAAGGTCTTGTGGAGGTTGAGGTGGACGACGTCGAAGCCCATATCTCCCGGCCTGACCTTTCCGAGGACCGCGTTGAGGTTGGCGCCGTCGTAGTAGAGCAGACCGCCGGCCTTGTGGACTATCTTCGCTATCTCCAGTATCTCGTCCTCGAAGATGCCGAGGGTGTTCGGGTTGGTCAGCATCAGCCCAGCGGTCCTCTCGCTCACTGCACTCTCAAGGGCTTCCAGATCAACGGTTCCGTTCTCGTTGGAAGGTATCTCGACCACTTTAAAGCCAGCCATGGCAGAAGAAGCCGGGTTCGTTCCGTGGGCGGAGTCCGGAACGAGCATCTCCGTCCTCTGAGTGTCGCCGCGGTCGAGGTGGTAAGCCCTTATTATGCTCACCCCTGTGAACTCACCGTTCGCTCCCGCCGCCGGCTGGAGGGTGAAGCGGTCCATCCCGGTTATCTCCTTCAGCCACTGCTCCAGCTCCCACATTATCCTGAGCGCTCCCTGGACTGTCTTCTCGTCCTGGTACGGGTGGATGTAAGCGACGCCCGGGTGGGCGGCGATCTCCTCGTTTATCTTCGGGTTGTACTTCATGGTGCACGAGCCGAGCGGATAAATGCCTGAGTCAACTCCGTAGTTCATCTCGCTCAGGCGGGTGTAGTGCTTGACCACCTCGGGCTCGCTCAGCTCGGGAAGGTTGAGCGGGCTCTTCCTTCTGAGCTTCTCAGGGATTTCAACCTCAACGTCCTCAATCGGTTTGGGGAGGGTGTAGCCAATCCTTCCGGGGCGTGAGAGCTCAAAGATAGTTGACTCATCCCATTTCGCCTGTCTGAACATCTTCATCACCTCACAACTCAGCCTCGCTTATTATCTCTCCCAGCGCTTCAACTAGGCCGTCGACCCACTCCTTCCTAGTCGTCTCGGTCGCCGCAAAGAGCGCCGCCTCTCCGAGCTCTGGGAAGTGCTTTCCGAGGTAGTAGCCGCCGTGTATGCCCTTCTCCAGGAGCCTCTCGTGTATCACGTCGTAGGGAACCTCGAACTTAACGGGCACGTCCTTGAAGTTGACTCCATCGAAGGCGAGCTCGCCGACCTCTCCCAGGCGCCTCTTGAGGTAGGCGGTGTTCTTCAGGATGGTCTCGCCGAGTTCCCTCAAGCCCTTCGGCCCGAGGGTAGCGAGGTGTATCGCGGCCGCTACAGCAACAAGCGCCTCGTTCGAACAGATGTTTGAGGTGGCCTTTGCGCGCCTTATGTGCTGCTCCCTCGTCTGGAGGGTCATCACGAAGCCCCTCTTTCCATCTTCCGTCTTCGTCATGCCGATTACCCTTCCGGGCATCTGCCTTACCAGCTTTCTGCCGTTTCTGATCGCGAAGATTCCCGCCCTGGGGCCGCCGAAGTTCATCGGATTCCCAAAGTAGGCGGCCTCGCCGACGACGACGTCAGCGCCGAGCTCCCCGGGAGCCTCAACTACCCCAAGTATCGTCGGGTCAACTCCGACAACGAAGAGAGCCCCTGCCTCGTGGGCTATTTCGCCTATCTCCGCAACCTTCTCCTCAAGCAGGCCGAAGAAGTTGGGTATCTCGATGTAGACTCCGGCGGCGCCTTCAACCGCCTCTTTGAGCTTCTCGATGTCGAGCTGGCCCCTCTCATCCCACGGAACCTCGACTATCTCAAGGGCCGGGCCGGCGGTGTAGGTCTTTAGAACTTTCTTCTTCTCCGGGCTGAGGTGCTTAGGGACAACGAACTTCCTCTTCTTCGTCACGCGGGCGCTCATGAGGGCGGCTTCGGCCATAGCCGTTCCCCAGTCGTACATCGAGGAGTTAACTATCGGAAGGCCGACGAGCTCAGCTATGAGGCTCTGGTACTCAAAGAGGGCCTGGAGCATGCCCTGGCTTACCTCGGGCTGGTAGGGGGTGTAAGCGGTCAGAAACTCGCTCCTCTCGATGAGGTACTTGACGTGGGCGGGAACATAGTGGAAGTAGGTTCCGGCGCCGAGAAAGCTCGGCATCTCAAGAACGGTCCTGTTCTGCGAAAGAACTTCATTGAGTTCCGTGAAGACTTCATACTCGCTCCTCGCCTCCGGCAGGTTGAACTCTTTGGCCATGCCCTCGGGGACATCAGAGAAAAGGTCGTCGATCGATGTGAACCCCATTTCCTTCAGCATCTCATCCTTGTGGGCTGAGTTGGGTATGTAGTGTTTGCCCATACCTATCACCTTCTGAGCTTTAAGATGCTCATCGTGAGTTAATCATCGGTAATATATGCTTTGTGGCCCGATGAACCTGAATGGCAGGATGAACATATATGAACTCTGGGGGCACCGCGGTCTGACTTTAAACAGGTAAAAACCTTTAAGCCCCATTCCCGATGGATTCAGGGGTTGAAATGAGAAAGGGAATGGTACTTCTGACGGTGATTCTGATTACCATTGTGCTCGCTTCAGGGTGCATCGGAGAGGAGCAACACAGTGGGAGTTCCACGCAAACTGCAGCCCAGACCACATTGGAGAAGACACCTCAGACCACTGAAACCTCCCCTGAGACCACGAGCGCTGCAACAACCACCACGACCATTGCCAAGTCGAGTACCACAACGACCTCTACCTCAACCACCCAGCAATCATCCAGTTCCAAGTATGAAAACATAATCCCGTGGAAGCCAGATGGAGTCATATCCCCCGGGGAGTACCCGGAAAACACTACTTTTGGCGAGTTCCACCTCTACCTCAGGGTCGATAATGGCACGCTGATGGTCGGGATGGAAGCACCCACCAGCGGATGGGTCGCCGTTGGCTTCGGTGGAAGCAGGGGGATGAAGGACACCGACATAGTGATAGCCTACGTCCTCCCCAACGGGACGGTTATGATAAGGGATGATTATTCAACGGGGTTTGCCGGTCCGCACAATCCAGACGAGCTCTACGGAGGGGGAAATGACATAATCGCCTACGGGGGAAGCGATGACGGAGAACACACCATAGTGGAGTTCTCAAGGAAGCTGGACACCGGGGACAGATACGACTACAAGATAGTCCCAGGTGAGAGAATGCGCATCATCTGGGCTTACGGAGCGGTAGACGACTTCCTCTCGGACCACGTTGAGGCAGGCTCGGGGACGGTTGTCGTGAATGGCTAGCTCTCCAAAAAACTTAAAAACCCTCCCCGGCTCATATAACCTGGGCACTGGAGTGCCGCGGTAGCCTAGCCTGGTAGGGCGCCGGCCTGCTAAGCCGGTGGCCGTTGGCCACAGGGGTTCAAATCCCCTCCGCGGCGCCAAATCTTCTTCGGTTCAAATGCCGGGATAGCCTAGAGGCGAGGCGGTGGACTGCAGATCCGCTTTACGGGGGTTCAAATCCCCCTCCCGGCTCCACATCCTTTTCCCACAATTCAAACGCTTAGACTGCTCTGGATTAGCACTCAACTGCACCCGGAGAGAAGTGAACTCACACAATGAACCCGCGAACAATTCTACAGGAGACCAATGACCCCCATGAGCTCTCAGAGAAAACAGGGAAAAACGTCAAAAACGGAAACAGGCGGAGTGGCCGTTCACCAGCCCCTTCTCCTGCCCCATCTCTGCCTGTACTCCTGCTCAAGCTCTTCGTTTCTGTAGGACTTCCTGTAGCCGGCGGGGAGTGATTCGCTGAGCTCTGACTTTTCAACCTCCACCCCGGCCTGCCGGGTTATGTAGCGGAAACGCCTGAGCTCGCCGGGCTGGATGAAGGTCAAAGCCTTCCCCTTCTCCCCCATCCTTCCGGTTCTTCCGATCCTGTGTATGTACTGCTCCGCGTTCATGGGAATGGAGTAATTGACAACGTGGCTGACGTTCCGGATGTCAAGGCCCCTGGCGGCAACATCGGTGGCCACAAGAACCCGTGTCCTTCCGGATTTAAAGCGGCCAAAAGTCCTCTCGCGAGCGGCCTGACTCATGTCCCCGTTCAGCGCCTCAGCACGGTAACCGTCACTTCTGAGGTTTTCCGCGAGCTCGCGCGTTTCCCTCTTTGTCTGGCAAAAGACTATGCCATAGAAGTCATCACCGATGATCCTCCTGAGCGTCCGGTACCTTGCCCCCCTCGGAACCTCTATGTATTCCTGCTCCACCTCGCCGGGAACGAGCTCATCCCTGCTGACGATTACGACCTCCGGGTCCCTCATGTACTTCTTTGCCAGCAGAAGAACGTCCCTCGGCATCGTGGCGGAGAACATGAGCGTCCTCTTCTCGGGCGGGGTTGCCCTGAATATTGCTTCTATATCCTCCTGGAAGCCCATGTCGAGCATCCTGTCCGCCTCGTCCAGAACGAAGAAGCGAACCGAACTGAGATCCATTGTGCCGCGCCTTATGTGGTCGAGAACCCTACCGGGCGTGCCCACAACAACGTGAACACCCCTCTCAAGTGCCCTTATCTGCGGACCAATTGGTTGACCACCGTAGACGGCGTAAACGTAAACCCTCTTCCTACCGCGGAGGCTTTTGATCTCATCCGCCACCTGCATGGCGAGTTCCCTTGTCGGGGTCAGGATTATAGCCTGAACGCTCTTTTCACGGGGATCAACGGCCTCGATGATAGGGAGCGCAAAGGCGGCAGTTTTACCCGTTCCGGTCTGAGACTGCCCTATAACGTCCCTTTCACCCGACAGAAGAAGCGGTATAACCTCCCTCTGAATGTCTGTGGGATGTGAGAATCCCTTCTCTCTAACGGCCATCAGAGTGGCCTCGGATAAGCCAAGGTTTTCAAAACTCATTTTCTTAACTCCTCAAGTTACTCAAACGCGCCCCTTCTCAAGCCAGAACGCGTCGAGAAGAACCGCGATTTGGCGGGCCGAGGGGGATTCGAACCCCCGACCACGGGATTAAGAGTCCCGCGCTCTAACCATGCTGAGCTACCGGCCCTCAACCCGAAGTCATAGACGGGCAGCCCATTTATAAATTTTTTGGTCATGTGTACAGGGTCAGATAAGGGTCAGCTTCGAACTCCGGGAAGGGCATCCCTTCCCCGTTCTCAACCAGGACCCTATCCTTCTCCTCCGTGAACTCCCCAAGCTCGAACGCTAAGATTCCATTTTTAATTAATTCTGTAATTAATTCATTAGATTTTTCTGGTGGGGTTATCGCTATCAGCGTTCCGGTCGAGGAGACGCTCCAGGGTTCAAGGCCATAGAAATCGAGGACTTTCCTCACAAGCGGATCCAAGGTCAGCTTTTCCGCGTAAACCCTGAAGCCAACCCCGGAGTTGTCGACTATCTCATGAATGGCAGTTAATCCTCCCTCCGTGGCATCGTGCATACCCCTGACGAAGGGTTTTGCCGCTAAGGCATCCGGAACCGCTGTCTCAAAGTAGAAGGAGCGCTTGAGGCGCATAAGTTCCTTTTTTGAGAGGATTTTTAAAAGCTCGTCCTCCCTGAAATAGGCCGCCGAAACCGCGAACTCAAGGCCCACTTTGGCCGTAACGACTATTTTGTCGCCCGGTTTCGCCAGCGGGAGCTTAAGCTCGTCCTTTCTCACAAGCCCCATTGCAGTTGTCGTTGCGGTCGGCTCCGTTATGGATGGATAAACCCCCGTGTGTCCGCCTATGATGGTAGAGCCGTATTTGCGGCACTCATTGTTTAGATCCCCCATAACATCCCTCAGAAACCCCTCAGGGGTGCCTTCCGGGAAAAGCAGGTCAACAACGAGCCATCTCGGTCTCGTGCCGAAGACGGCAACGTCGCTAGTGGCGAAGTGGTAGGTGAAGAAGCCGAAGGTCTCAGCCGGAACGCCGATGGTTGGATCGGTGGCGACGATGAGGTAATGTTCATCGTCGTATTCCAGAACAGCCGAATCAAACCCTTCCCTTGGCCCGTAGATCACCTTGGCATCCTCAAGGCCGAGGTTTGGAAAGACTACATTCCTTAGAACCTCGTTCCTCAACTTTCCCACGGGGAGTTCCATACTACCACTTCCACACCGCTATGGTCACGTTGTCCCTCGTTACTTCCAATGCCGTCTCCAGCAGTTTAAACGCTATCCCGCGGGCGTTTCCGGCCTTTGAAATCTCCTCTATCTTGCTCCGGCGGACGTAGTCGTGCAGGCCGTCGGTGCTCATTATGAGAATATCTCCAGGTCTCGCCAGCCAGTGGTAGAGGTCGACGCGGAGCGGTTTTCTTCCACCTATCGCGCTGGTTATGTAGTTCGATGCGGGATGTCCAAAGGCCTCCTCCTCTGTTATCTGGCCCTCTTCAATGAGCCTTTGAACGAGGGAGTGGTCGATTGTTCTGGCGACGGTTCGGCCGTCTCTCATCAACGCCGCCCTGCTGTCACCGGTGTTGGCTATGAAAACCTCGTTACCTCTGATTATGGCGGAGATCAGCGTCGTTCCCATCCCCTCTCTTTCGCCAACGGCGTTCTCGACAACCTTCGAGTGAGCAAGCTCGTGGGAGCGCTTCAGCAGGAACTTCAGGTTCAGCCAGTCCATCCCGGTTTTGTAATTCTCCCGGATAAAGGCGCAGGCGGTCTCGGTGGCCATCCGCGAGGCCACCTCACCAGCGGCGTGCCCGCCCATGCCGTCGGCGACCGCTATATAGTAGGCATTCCTAAGCTTGAGGAAAGCGTAGTCGTCCTCGTTGTTCATCCTGGCCCCGATGTGGGTCAGGGCACAGAGGTTGGGTGTGTACGTGGCATTCATGCTCTCACCACTCAAGGATACGAGACCCCCATTTAAACCTTTTAACCACCATCTCAACCTCACGAAGCGTTTCCTCGTCGCAGTCCCAGCACATTATCTCGAAGCTTGGAACCCTAACACTGGCGCGGACCTTCCTCTTCCTTGCTATTCTGCTCACCTCGTAGTTCACTCTGTAGGCCAGCTCCATGAGTTCCGGCGTCACAATCTCCTCGCGGTCGATGTATTGCAGGGGACAGCCCTCGCGCCACTGCCTCCTCCTCGCGTGCTCGTACATGCGGTAGGGCCTTATCCTGACCTCGTCCGCGAGGGCTTCAATCTCCTCTGCCGTGTACTTTATCAGGGGCCTTAGGATGGGCACCCCGATCTTCGGAAGCCCGCAGAGCCTTATATCACCCTCGCACTGGTCGAGCAAAGCCCCGATTATCTTGTCGTTCGCGTTGTCTCCCTTAGCTAAAACATCAAAGCCGTTGTTGATGGCGAACCACTTCGCGTTCCAGAGCATTACCTTCTTGCAGTTGATGCATATCGGTCCCTTTCTCCCAACCGCTTCCCTGAGGAGACCGTCAGTTATATCCACAAGGAAGTGCTCCACGCCGAGCTTTCTTGTGAAATTCATCGCCCACCTTAGAGTTTCCCTCCAGCTCCAGCGGTGGAAGAAAGTGAGCGCGGAGACGTTTAGACCGACCTCTTTCATGAGGTAGAGCGCGAGTGAGCTGTCCTTTCCGCCGGAGAACATGAGGAGGATTCGCTTTTCCCGGAGGCCGTTGGTGAGTGAGAACCCCTGGAGTTCATTCAGGGCATCTTCGACCGAAGGCATAGGGAAAATAGGAAAAGGACCTTTAAAAAATTAGGCTCAGATTTTGTTCATCCACTGCTCCGCCAGATCTCCTGCGAGGGGGAACTTGTAGCGCTCACCCTGGTATGCTTTAACCATCCCCACGATCCACACAATCAGGCCCACCAGCTCAAGCAGACCCACAATTATCCATCCAAGTACCGGGACGTACTTAAAAATCTCAATGACAATCCACAGCGGGAGAAAAATTATCGTTGACTGCATGGCGTGGAAACGGACGAAATCGCTGTCTTTTTCCAGCAGGAGGAATATTATTCCCGTAACCCACCCCAGTATATAAGCCAGCAATCCCTCAACGTTCTCATCAATGCCGAGGGATGTCTTTTTGGGTTCTTCTGGAGAAATTTCCGACACAGGTATCACCTCCAACTTACTGTATTATCTACGAATCCTTAAATACCTTTCTTATAAAACCTCAGGATTATTCGATAACCCTCCGAAACAGCATAGAACCAGAAAATTTCAAATTTCGAACCGGAGAGATTTGTTAGGCTCACCAAAGCTTTTTAAGGCCGTCTATGGAGACGGATTTGGATTAGGGAAGCCTAACGGTGATGAACATGATAGTTCCATTAAGCTCACTTCGGCCTGGGGAGAGCGGTATCGTGGTTACCCTCCAAGGGGGGGCAGGCTTCAGAAACAGACTTTTGGGAATGGGAATCGCCCCCGGTGCGGTTGTACATGTTCTGGAGATGTACAATGCAGGCCCAATCATCGTCAACGTCAGCGGGACTCGCTTTGCCCTGGGGCGGGGCATGGCGTCGAAGATCCTCGTAAGACGGCTCTGAGGTGGTAAAATGGCAATGAAAGTGGTTGCCCTGGCAGGTAATCCCAACGTCGGCAAAACTACAATCTTTAATGATCTGACCGGTATGCGGCAACACGTGGGCAACTGGCCCGGAGTTACAGTTGAGAAGAAGGAGGGCGTTTTTGAGTACAGCGGCGAGAAGTTTCTCGTCGTGGATCTGCCTGGCACTTACTCCCTTACCGCCCACTCAGTGGACGAGCTCGTTGCAAGGAACTTTCTCCTCAACGGAAACCCGGACGTCGTTGTAAACATCGTAGACGCGACTTCAGTTCTAAGGAACCTCCTCCTCACTATGGAAATCTTTGAGATGGGCCTGAAGAACGTGGTCATTGCCCTGAATAAGATAGACCTGGCCGAGAAGAAGGGCATCAGAATCGACCCGGCGAAGATGTCAAAGGCCCTTGGAGTTCCAGTCGTGGCCATGAGCGCCAAGGAGGGCATAGGGGTCGATGAGCTAAAGAAGAGGATACACGAGATGGTGCATGGTCTGATAACAACGGAACCCGTGCTTCCAAAGTACGACCCGGAGGTTGAGAGGGAAATAGAGCACATATCCGGCGTGCTAAATGGGACGAAGCTTGCAGCCAGGTACCCCCTCCGCTGGCTGGCGATAAAGCTCCTCCAGCGCGATGACGAGGTTATGAAGCTCGTTTTAAGGCATATCGGGGAGGAAAAGCTAAAGGAGATAATGACCCACATAGGCGAGGCCGAGGAGCGCTACGGCAGGGCGATGGACCTCATCATAGCCAGTCAGAAATACGAGTTCATAGACAGCCTGACCCATGAGTTCATGCACTACCCGTCCCAGGAGAAGGAGTCACTGACCGACCAGCTGGACAGGATACTTGTTCACCCTGTTTACGGCTTCATTGTCCTCGCGTTGGTTTTCTACGCTGTGTTCAAGTTCGTCTTTGCCCTTGGTCTGCCCCTCCAGGAGTGGCTGGGCAACCTCTTTGACTCGTTTGGACAATGGCTGGCACCGCAGATAGCCAACGAGACGCTAAGGGGCCTCCTGGTCGACGGCATAATCGGTGGCGTTGGCGCTGTCCTGAGCTTCTTCCCGCTCGTGTTCCTTCTGTTCTTTGCCCTATCCATACTCGAAGATGTTGGTTATATGGCGAGGGTAGCGGTGCTTATGGAAGGTGTAATGAGGAAGTTCGGCCTCCCCGGAAAGGCGGTAATCCCGCTCATCCTCGGACTGGGGTGCAACGTCCCGGCGGTGATGGCCACGAGAACCCTCGATGACGAGAGGGACAGGCTGGTGGCGATGTTCGTTAACCCATTCATACCCTGCTCCGCGAGGCTGAGCGTCATCAGCTTCCTCACGGGTGCCTTCTTCAGCGCCCACCACGCCCTGGTTGCACTGAGCGTTTACCTGATAGCGATAGCGGTTGCCCTGCTGTCTGCGTGGCTTATCAGTCACTTCGTCTTAAAAGGAGAGGAGAGTCCCTTTGTCATCGAACTGCCCGAGTACCTGATACCGAGCTGGAAAACGGTGATACTGCACTCCTGGGAGAGGAGCAAGGAGTTCGTAAGAAAAGCGGGAACGGTAATATTGGTAGGTGCCATAGTCATCTGGTACCTTAGCAACTACCCCGTTGAGATTGGAACGGGAAAGAGCTACGCGGAGAGACTTGGCCGCATCTTTGAGCCCTACATGAAGCTCATGGGACTTGACTGGAAGGCGGCGGTAAGCCTGCTCTTCGGTATTATAGCCAAGGAGAACGTTATCTCAACATACGGAGTCCTTTACGGAAGTGAGGAGGCAATAAAGACTGCAATGACTTCCCTTCAGGCCTACGTGCTCGCGGTCGTCACGACCCTGTACATCCCGTGCATAGCTACTATAGGCGCTATAAGGGCGGAAAGCAACTGGAAATGGGCGACCTTCACCACCGTGTACATGATAACGGTGGCCTCCATAGTGGGGATATTAATATGGCACCTGGGTATTGCCCTGGGCCTCTCCTGATTTTGTTCTTTGCTTCATGATTTCTTTTCGTGTAAAATATACGGAGAAAGAAGGTGATGTCATGGGAAAGATGGAAGAAGTTCTTGAGCTGATAAAGAGCGGCGTGGGCGATGAGAAGGAAATTGCGAGGAGGCTGGGACTTTCGCGGGAAGAAGTCGAGGATATCATTAAAATCCTGGAGAGCCTCGGCTACATTGAGAGGGTCGAGTTTGGCTCAAGCGCCTGCGAAACCTGCCCCTTAAAGAGGATCTGCCACGGCTCCTGCCTGAGGCCAACGGGCAACAAAGCGTTCAGTCTAACAGAGAAAGCGTTCACCCTCAAAAAGTGAGCCCCAGTACTCACCGAGGGGGATATATTTTACAGCCGTAAAATATATAAGTTCCACCGCAAATGTTAAACCGGTGATAGGTATGAAAGCGGTAATTCTCGCAGGGGGTTTTGGAACAAGGCTAAGGCCGATATCATCAACGAGGCCAAAGCCGATGGTCCCGGTTCTCGGAAAGCCAAACCTTCAGTACATACTGGAGAGCCTTGAGAAGGCTGGAGATATCGACGAAATAATACTCTCGGTTCACTACATGCGCGGTGAGATAAGGGAGTTCATAGACGAGAAGATGGCGGACTATCCCAAGGACATACGCTTCGTGAACGACCCGATGCCCCTTGAAACGGGCGGGGCACTTAAAAACGTGGAAAAATACGTCGACGACGACTTTCTGGTCATCTACGGTGATGTTTTCACAAACTTTGACTACGGGGAGCTGATAAAGGCTCACGAGCAGAACGATGGCCTGATAACGGTCGCGGTCACCAAAGTGTACAACCCGGAGAAATACGGTGTTGTGCAGACGGATGATGACGGAAAGGTCATTCACTTCGAGGAAAAGCCCCACAGGCCTCCCACAAACCTTGTCAACGCCGGAATATACATTGTGAACAAAAAGGTCCTTCAGGACATTCCAGAAGGTAAGGAGGTCTACTTTGAGAGAGAGGTTCTCCCGAAGTTCGTCAGTGAGGGCAAGGTGTACGCGTACAAGATGCCGCGCGAGTACTACTGGGTTGACCTCGGAACCCCTGAGGACCTCTTCTACGCCCACCAGATAGCAATGGACGAAATAGCCAAGGACAACGGTTACTTCGTCATAAAAGAGGGGGCTGAAGTTCCTGAGGACGTGGAGATAGAGGGGCCGGTCTACATAGACGAAGGCGCGAAAATCGGCCACGGCGTTAAGATAAAGTCCTACACGTACATCGGACCCAACAGCATCGTGGAGGATAAGGCCTACTTCAAGCGCGCCATCCTGGTGGGCAGCAACATCATAAAGGGGGAGGCTGAGATAAAGGACAGCATCCTCGGGGAGGGTGTTGTCATTGGAAAGAGGGTTATCCTGAAGGAAAACGCCGTCGTTGGCGACTACGCCAAGATACGGGACGATCTGGTCATCTACGGCGCCAAGGTACTGCCCTGGAAGAAGGTTGAGGAGTACGAGGCGTACATAAAGATAAAGCTCGATCCAACAAAGGTAAGGCCCGGGGAGTACCCGGAC
Source organism: Thermococcus sp. (assembly GCA_027075325.1). Taxonomy (GTDB): domain Archaea; phylum Methanobacteriota_B; class Thermococci; order Thermococcales; family Thermococcaceae; genus Thermococcus. Next base: position 178,202 of record JALTBN010000043.1, read on the forward strand.
CACTGCCCGCTCGGCCTCCCGGAGTGCATCTACAAGAAGTTCAAGTCGATAGCGGGCGAGAAGCCACCCTGCGATGAATGCATGGAGAACCAGTGGCTGTTCTGAGTTTTTTCTATCTTTTTGTTCTCATTTTGTTTTTATTACTACTCTTTAGGGTTTTGTACCTTCAATTTACATTGTCTTGTCAGTTAACATTGCAAAAGTTTATATAACAAGTTGCACAAAATTTCGGCTTGTCAGAGGGGTAGAAGTCAAAGAGAAGAGCGGGGGAAACAACCATGAAACCCAAGAGAAGCACCTTTGCCTTGCTTTTGATTTTTGTTTTTGTAGTGCTCATGCTAAGTGCCGTGTACATGACGGTGGATACCGTTAGGGAACCCCAAACTCAAAAATCAGGAAGGAACGATGTGAGCTCTCAGAGAAAGTCGCCCTACGCCATAGTCTTTAACAAAATTCTAAACGGGAGTGGCGCCGTTTATGATGATACTGACGAGCTCATCTACGGGCCATACATATGGAACCTCCTGGATAACGCCTCCCACAACTGTACCATAACGAAGAACCTAACTTCACTGAAGGCAGTAGGAGATAGAATCTATACCTTGTACAAAAACCTGTCCTTAAATGTAACCAAAAAAAGAGATCTCATCGGGATCATACTGCTCACTGATCTGGACATGGATGTCTCGTTTACACTCGGAAAGATCTCTTATCTTGTGCAGTCCGGCTATCTCACTTCCGACGTTGAAGCCGAGGCATGTATACTACTTCACCGGCTGGAGAATTTTGAAAAGTACCGGGCAAAGGCTTTGGCCATGTACGGGAAGCCCTGCTTTTCCTACGATTACTACGGAAACTTATCTCTCAAGATAAAGGATTTTATCACGACCTCACACCGGCTTAGGAATACCAACCGAACCTGGGATGTGGAGGTCAGACGCTTCCTTGAAAAGTCAGTAGAGATACTTGCGTCAAACGAAACACTACTTGAAAGGAACCTGGATGAGAACTATTCTCCTCAAAAGGCGGCACAATTGCTTGAGAACTTCGCCAGAAAAGTTAAGGCTGATCCGTACATGAACGTCCTGTGGGGGTCGTCGATTAATTATCTGGCGTATCTAAGGAACAGTGATCTTATGAATTCAGAGAAAAGTCCCACTCAAGTCGATGAGCACTACCTTGAGGTCTTCTGGGCCTGGTATCACATGTTCGCTCCAGAGTGCGGGTGAGAACGATGAGGGATCTATGGAATAAGTTATTCGGGGCCTTCTTTGGACTGGTTGGGACGGCGGATTTTCTCTCGATCCTCGTGCTCTACAAGATGAGCAATCCGAAAAAGATCCTCGTCCTAAAGGCGTTCCCAATAGAGTACTGGATTATTAAAGTTGGAGAGATGAGCGTCGCCTTTGCATACCTCATACTCTGGCCTTGTAGGCTCGTGCAATCGCAGAAAAACACTGGCTCTAATGGCCTTTCTCTTCGTCCTCCTCAGGCTGCTCTCGAACGTCCCGCTACTTGGCAATATCACAAAAATAACCGCAGGAAGTATCGTCAGTTCTCTCCTCATTTACATCGGGGGAATGGCGACCATATACAATCTACGGAGGTGCTGAAATGATAGGGTACCCGTTTAAAATAATCGTAAGAAAAAAGGGGTTTGTCATGGTTTTCTTATCCCTTCTTGTGGTGTCTTTTACAGTCTTTCATTTAGTACTCCAGGTCGATGCTCTTGTAGATAAAAACGTGGAGTACCAGTTCAGGGAATACAGGCCACACGTTGTTTACTTTACTCGTCTTGTTCTCCCCAACACTGCATCTCATCCAGGTTATCCTCTAATGACAGACATCAGTGAGTTCACGGATTCTCTTAGGAGGGACATGACCACCGAAAACTTTAGTGCAGAACCCCTCGTTGGGTTCTCGTGGAGCGATATCAAACCGGTTGAGTTTATGGGGAAGCAGATAAACGTGGTAGTGTACCTAGTGGATAATCTCTCGTCCCTCAGTGAGTTTGGGTTCAATGTTAATTCTGAAAGCGGTGCTTTACCTGAAAACACTGTTGTAACACTTGATTCGAACCTTACCCCAGAAATGAATCCAGGGGAAGTACTTTCCCAGTTCTTTGGTAGGAACGTTAGTGTCGTAAAAGCAACGAAAACGGCCCTTGGCTACCCACTCCTATCGAGCAAAGACTACGGAGTTCTGTACGTGCAGATAGCTGCTCCGCTTAAAGAGTGGGTGCTTAATGCCTGTATTCAGCACTTGATAAAGCCGCCCTCGGAGGACAGCGGGCTTAACTTGCTCGTCTACACTGCGGTCAACTTCAGGCATCCAATAAGCAACGTCTCAAAGCTTGAGTTAATGGTTAAGGAGACGACACCAAACCGCGTCTTTCCCAGGGCTCTCTGGGATGCTTACCAGGGGCTCTCCGTCTTTCAGAATAGAACCGTCTACCTGGAAGTGAGAAGCCCCACAAGTGATAAGAGGTGGTTATACTCAAACGGCACCTACTACAACTACACCGAGCAGGTGATTTGGAAACTCACCAAAGAGGGTTCCCCTGTAGTTCCTGTGACAGTATTTCTAGAGGGGAGCGATATAGTGAATCTCGTAAAGGATTCGAGGGGGTACGTGCTCAAGTTCTTCGTTGAATACAGCGGGCTTTTAGTGATGCTTTATCTTCCACTGTTCATGCTCCTCCTCTACACCTCGTCGATATTCTACAGGCAGATGATGAAAGACCTCAACGTCCTCTCCCTGAGGGGAATGGGAGAAAATTACCACAGAGTCGTAGATTTAGCAGTCCTGGGGGCCTGTTTGTTGGCGGTCCTCGTTTCCTATGAAGTATTTGACTTGATATATGGTAAACCTCCCTCTACTTCAGTGAGCGTTGCTGTGGCCATAATTTCATACTTAACCCTCCTGATTTCACGGAAGTTCCAGGGGGATTGGAGAGCAGGGACATTCATTCTGCCACTGCTAACCGCTTCATTCATTGTGCTCGGATACCTGAGGATCAACGGGGAGGTTTTGATGGCCCGGGGACTGGGGTTCCTTGTGATACTCTTAGCATTCCTCTACGCCCTATCTCCTCTCATGGGGATATACTATGGGATGGCCTCAGAGCAGCTTGTAAGAAGTCTCACGGCAATGTTCCTGAGGAGAAATCCCCTACCCTACTATGAAAGGATTCTCCATGAGTACACCCAAGTGCTAGCTTTTTCTGCTTATACCATGGCCATAGGACTTCTGTCGGGGATTATATCAACTGGGAAGGTCATCACCGAGATCTCAAATTCTAATGAGTATTTCAGTTTGGTTGGATACAGCAACGTCTCAATTTTAGGCCTCCTGGGGGAGTATCTGAGAGAACTCGCCCTGATTTTTGGAGCGGCCGGTTGTATCGTTGGTCTGGCCATGCTAGGAGTGATGATGTCCAAGTACAGAGAAGCCAAGGAGTACTCCAAACTCCGCGGAATCGAGGAGAAAATCCTCAAAAGACAGGCCATAAGAGCAGTCTTTGTTTTTGTCTTGATAGTGGGTGTCTCAACGGCCGTACTGCTGCTGGCGGTGGCCCTCTTTACCGACGCATACATAGGCTTCAACTACACAGAGGCCAAAATGGCAGTGGAAAGGGGGCGTCTCATCGCTAAATCGATTTTCAGACCACCTCATATCTTCGTCTGGGGTGATTAAAATGGGTGTGGTTGAGTTCGAAGACGTGTTTGTCAAATACGAAACGTACACAGGCGGAGTTCTGGCCCTCAGAGGTGTCACGTTTTCCCTTGGAGAAAAGGAAATAGTGCTAATCATGGGGCCTTCGGGAAGCGGAAAAACGACGGTACTGAAAGCGATCCTGGGATTGGTACGACCTCTACACGGTTCGGTCAGGGTCTTTGGGACGGAACCGAAGGACGAGAAGCGCGCCCTTAAAGTCCGGAGAAAAATTGGGTACCTGACTCAGGAGGGGACGATGATAAATGAGCTTACAGTGTGGGAGAACATCCGTTTCTACGCTAAAGGAAGGGGAAGAAGCCTGAATGAGGAATCCGTTAGAAAACTAGCTGAGAGGCTGAATATCGGAGCCGTCCTTGACAAGCATCCAAATCAGCTGAGCGGGGGTGAACTGAAGAGGGCGGAGCTTCTAATGGTGCTCTCTGACAATCCAGAACTGCTTCTCCTCGACGAGCCGACTTCAATGCTCGACGCTGAAAACTCCGAGGTAATTGTCGAACTGATCTCAGAGCTCAGAGGGGGCGTTCCCATGGTGATAACATCCCACGACCCAAGGCTTGAAAAGGTAAGCGATAGGGTTCTAAGGATAGTCGGAGGCAAGCTTGTGGGGGAATAGGAGGTTTTGTCCCCCCTCAACATTTCATCCTCGGATTGTACTCCAGCAGCATCATACCGTTCTTGAAGATCCTTATGGTACCGCTCTCCGAAAGGCTTATTGAAACGGCTTTTGTGAGTTTGGTGATTCCAGCGGCCGCGATGTGACGGCTACCGAGACCCGGTGGAAGTTTTATATCAAGCGACTTTGGGTCGACGTCCAGGTAGACGCCGGCGGAGTTTATCCTGCCTGTTGAACTTATAATGAAGGCCCCATCAAGCTGCGCAAACTCCTTAATGACTTCGCGGCTGTTATCGTCGAGGACGTTTATCTTGTGTCCCCTGAACGGGTTGGGAAGCATGCTGTGGGAATGCCTAAGGACGTTCTTAACATCGCCCACCACGAATATCGTGCCGACGGGATACCCCTCCCTCCCCTCCACGCTGAGCTCTATGGCTATTTCCAGAAGGCGCTGAACCACCCTCCCCATCTGGGAGAAGAAGCCCCCCGCGGCGAGAGCGTTTCTAACCGCAGATTTCAGCCCCACAGAAGTTGAAGTAACATAGACAAAACTCTCCCCCTCTCTCAGTATACCATGTTCAATCAAAAAGGCTGAGACCAAGTTGAGCGAACTCTCAATGTCAAGATTGCGCGGGATGGGAAGTCGTATGATTCCGGGCTCAACATCAAAAGCCGGGCCCAGCAAAACGGTCATAATATCGGATGAAGGGAGACTTTCCTTGACCCCTGAGGGGGGGCTGTCCATGAACACAACTACCCTGGAATCAGCGCCATCCACCAGGGTCAGTGCCGCCTTCACCAGGATTTCGTGAATTGTCATTTTTCCAAACCCACCCCAGTTACCCCGGATAACTATTAAAAATTTTGCTGCCTGTTAATGACCGTCCGAAATTAGGCAAGCTTAAAAAGGTAGGGGGGTACAACTTTCAGGGATACACATGGCTCAGAAGATGAGGGTGGTCGTAGCAATAACGGGGGCAAGTGGAAGCGTTTACGGTCTCAGGATAGCGGAGAGATTGAAGGAACTGGGACATGAAGTTATCCTCTTGGCATCAAAAAGGGGCATTGAAGTGGCAAAACACGAACTTGGGGTGGATATAAAGCCCGACTACGATGAAGAAAACCTCTTCGCGCCCATAGCTTCCGGTTCGTACGGTTTTGATGCCATGATAATAGCACCATGTTCGATGAGAACCCTCGCAGCGATAGCCTCAGGAATGGCCGACAACCTCATAACCAGAGCGGCGGATGTGGCACTGAAGGAGAAGAGGAAACTCGTTCTCCTGATCAGAGAAACTCCACTCCATGTTATCCATATTGAGAACATGCTGAGGGTGGCACGCGCCGGTGGGATAATTATGCCAGCATCCCCAGGGTTTTATACAAAACCCAAAAGCTTGGAGGATATCGTAAACTTTATAACTGGAAGAGTCCTTGACCAGATTGGAGTTAGGGACAACGTGTACCAGAGGTGGGGTGGTTCAAATGATTCAGCTGGATGATCTGGACAGGGCCATTCTCAGGCTTTTGAAGGAAGATGCGCGGCTGACGATATCAGAGATTGCGGAAAAACTGGACAGACCGGAGTCAACAATTCACTTCAGGATAAAGAAGCTGCTTGAGAAAGGGGCCATAGACCACTACACAATCCTTCTCGGGGAAGACCTCAGACCCAAGAAAACCGCCCTCGTGGTGCTCCAGGCCGAGACTCCCATAATCGAGGACTTTCTTGAAAGGTACGTGAATCACATCATGAGAACCCTATCAATGATTTCAAACGTCCTGTGGGTAGCAAAGAGCGGGAAAGACACGGTTATAGCCCTCATAGGTGGGGAGGACGACGAAAGCCTCACCGAGTTCATAGAGGAAAACATCAGAACACTGCCAACCCTTAAGAGCGTCTACGTGTACAAAATCGACGAAATCAAGAAGGGGGAGGATTTAATCGGCTTCCTCAGCAACGTCTGAGCGTGATCCTATGGAGGTAGAGGTCAAGTTCCGTGTGGACTTAGAAGCGATAAGGGAGAAGATCGAATCACTCGGAGCGTCCTTCGTAAGGGAAGAGCTCCAGGAGGATATCTACTTTTCCATCCCCCTCCCCAATCTCCTACGGGTTAGGGGAGTTCCCAACATTGGGAAGGCGTTTCTAACGTACAAACGCATAGAAGACCCCGGTAGGAACGAGGAGTTCGACGAGCTTGAAGTCGAAGTTTCGGAGTTCAACACCACGGTGGAGATTCTCAAGCGCCTCGGCTTTGAGGAAGACGTCGTGGTTAAGAAGCGCCGCCTTGTCTACCGGCTTGGAGACGTCACCTTCGAATTAAACGATGTTGAGGGGCTCGGCGGCTTCCTTGACATAGAGGTCATAAGCGATGATGTGAGGTACGCAAAGGGAAGAATCTGGGAAGTAGCCAAAAAACTGGGGCTTGGCAGGGAAAACGTTGAGCCAAGACTATACCGGGAACTGATCATGGAGAAAAAGAAGCAATCAAAGCAAACAGAACAATAGTAGGCCTGTTCCCATCTTCTCACCGCGCCGTGGCAACTATCTTTATGATGTCGTTGAATTGGAGCTCGTAGTCCTCCCCAACCCTCCTGTGGGTTCTGGCGTTGACCGCGTAGAGAAAGGTCTTTCCAAGGTCAGTGTGAACCTTATATGCCAAGTCGCGCGGTGTTGAGCCCTCTGGAAGCAGATGAACGTGCGGCAGAACGTTCCCGAACTGGTCTGTGAGTTTGTGCTCGTCTTCAACCGGGTAGACGGGAATGAGTTTCAGAAGCTCGAACGTGGCCGTGTTTATGACGTTCTGAACGCCGGTAGAGCCGAAGCGGTCGAGTACCTTCTCCTTGATAAGCTCCAACGCTTTCTCCTGCTTGGGACTCATTTTCCTGATGATTTTGAAGTCAGAGCTACCTGGCACGTAGTCTATGAAGCCCGCCTTTGCAGCCTTCCTGAGGGTGAGCTCCGCGGCGGCGCTCGTGGGAATAACGATGTACCCCCTGCTCTTTCCCTTTCTGATGAGCCTTTCTATCTGGCCATCGGCTGCAGCATCCGCCTTGTTGGCGGCGATGATTATCGGCTTGTTCACCTTCCTCAGCTCCCTGACAAAGGCCATGATGTCCTCCTCGCTCCACTTGGTAGGATCTTCATCGAGTCCAAGCCGGTGGATAGCTTCAAACGCGTCCTCCTCGGTTACACCAATCCCGGTTAGCTGGTCCGCTATCGCCTGGGCGAGCTTGAGGTGCTGGAGCTTTATCCTCTTGGAGAATTTATCCCAGTTCTTATGAAGAATGCCGTAAATCCAGTAGTCTATCTCCCTCTCAAGGAACTCAATGTCCTCAACGGGATCGTGATGATCGGTGGGGTTCCCCTCCGCGTCCGTCTTCCCCGTTGCATCTATTACATGGATAAGCGCCGAGGCCATCCTCAGGTCGTCGAGGAACTTGTTGCCCAGGCCCCTGCCCTCATGAGCACCCGGTACGAGACCGGCAACGTCTATCATTTTTATTGGAATAAGTGCATTTCCGTCTTTGTACTCGTAGTTCTGCGGGTTCGGTGTGCATCCAAGTTCCTTACAGGGGTGCTCGGATACCGCGTAGGTCACACCCACGTTGGCGTCAATTGTTGTGAACGGATAGTTAGCAATATCCACATCAACTAAGGTCGCAGCAGAGAAAAAAGTTGATTTCCCAACGTTTGGTTTTCCCACAACCCCTATCTCCATACTCACCACCGGGCTAAATTCGCGGGAGGGTTTTAAGGAGTTTTGGTGGGGGAGGATGTCCGGAGGGCTGAGGGAAGCTCATTTAAAGGCGCTAATCTTATTAATCCTGACACATAGGACAACCGGCTGCAGGAGCGGCCGACAGGCAATAGAGTTAAAAACATGAACGCTGTTAATGGTTAATGAACCCCATGGGGAGGTGAATGACTGTGAAATCCAAAGGGGAATTTAAAAGGTTGAAAAACAGGAAGCTTCAAACGCTTCCTCTGATACTCCTGCTGCTTGGAAGTCTACTCTGGTTCGGTGGTTACGCCGCCGCCACCAGTTCTAATGGAAACGGCCTCTTCTGGGCAGGGAAGTACAGTGCAGAGCTCAGCGGATTCACTTCAGCTGCTTACGGTGATTCAGGTCTCATGTTCACTGGCTGGCTCAACGGTGCCGGTGTTAACCACTCAGACGCGTGGCTCGTAAAACTCAACGACGATGGGAGCATAGCCTGGCAAAAGGCCGCTGAAGGGAACTATGGCATTTCAGACATTGAAACCACTGACGGAGGGTATGTAGCGGTTGGCTGGGCCAACGGCGCTGGTATTTCCCAGAAAGACGCCTGGCTCATAAAACTCGATGGCGATGGAAACGTGATCTGGCAGAAGGCCGTTGGCGGGGCCGGTGTCGATGTTGCCAGGGCTGTCTCTGTTAACGCCTTCGTTGGAGACTACAACGGGATGCCCTGGATAGCCACCTTCGATGACAACGGCAGCATCATCTGGGAAAAGGTTCTCAAAGGCGATGGCAGGTACGGCTTTACCAGCGTCTACACCGATGAGTACAGGGGAAATAAGTATTACTACGTAGTTGGCTGGGCCAACGGGGCTGGAATATCCAAGGACGACGCCTGGCTTCTCAAGTTCAATGGGGACGGTAGCAGAATCTACTGGCAGGAGAGGATCGCAGGCACAGGAAACGAAAAGGCAACCGCCATAACAATGATTCCGGGAGGAATCCTCGTCTCAATAGTCACCGACAACGGAACGATACTCGCCAAGTTCCACTACTACGGCTACTTCAAGTGGGCCAAGTTCTATCCCGGAATTAAGATAAACAGGCTCATCAACACAGGAAGCGACGTCATAGCCGCGGGAGAGATGAACGGTGACGGACTCGTTATGAAGGTCGACTACGACGGGAACGTCCTCAGTGCCCTCACCTACGGAAAGGAGGGAAGCGAGAGCTTCAGCGCCCTCACCATTAACGATGACAAGGCATTCCTCGGTGGGAGAATGGGTAACAGCGCCTTCGCCCTCGGAGTACCCCTCGACAGCCTGAGGATACCCAGCTGCGGGCTCATGAAGGACGTCAGCATAACCGGGCAGGATGTCAACCTCACCGTCGTCAAGACTTACCTAACCGCGGAGGACGTTAACACCACTGAGAAGACAACTTCAGCTCAGTTCGTCGAGACCTCAGCCCAGTTCCAGCAGCTCAAGGCCATAAAGGAGCTCTTCTCAATTAGCGACCCGGTTGGCGACGATCACGGTCCGGGAACTTACACTTACCCGACCGACCCGGTCTTCAACCAGACCGGACTCTTCGACCTCACTGGAATGACAGTTTACGAAACCCCGAACAGCTATGTCTTCGGATTCCACTTCAAGAACCTCGGCGGCAACCCGTGGAACGCTCCGAACGGATTCAGCCTTCAAATAATCGAGGCTTACCTTGACTTTAAAGCCGGAGGAAACACTTCTGCCATTAAGCTGGCCGACAACGGTCCGGGAAGCAACGTTCAGCTCGACCCCGACCACCCGTGGGACGTTGCCTTCAGAGTGTACGGCTGGGGCAAAGCACTCGTCCTCTCAAACGGCACGGTTCTCGATGACATAGGGGTCTCAAGCGACCTCTCGAGCAACACGATACTGGTTACCGTCCCCAAGAAGTACCTAAACATAACCCCGAACACCTTCCTCACAGTCCTCGTTGGTGCTCAGGATGGGTTTGGTATTGATAATTGGAGGAGGGTTGGAGTCAACGCATCCCAGTGGGTTATTGGTGGTGCCGACGCTGACGCGGTTATAGCTGGCGTCGCTCCGCGCGTCATGGACCTCCTTGTCCCGACCTGGTTCAAGCCGACCCAGGAGGAGCAGCTCAAGAGCTACGACGCCAACAACAGCAAACTCGCCACCGTCAGAATGATTCCGGTTTCAGAGAACTACGGCATGATAAGCGTTTACTCAACCCCCGCCGGAGCAACTGTCAGCATCGACGGCAAGGATGTGGGAACCTCACCCGTCAAGTACTACCTCGTCCCCGCGGGCAACCATACGGTTAAGCTCTCAATGGAAGGTTACAACACTTACGAAGCAACGGTTGCAGTCAAGCCAATGAACGAGACCGTGGTTAACGCCACCCTGGAGGAGAGCGTCGGCTATCTGACCCTTACCAGTGATCCAAGTGGGGCCACCGTTATAATCGATGGAAAGAACGTCGGAACAACCCCACTCAACAAGTACGAACTCACCCCAGGACAGCACACGGTCGTCCTCACAAAGGACGGCTACCAGAACAAGACCATAACCGTTACCATCAACCCCGGAAAGGAAACCACCAAGAGCGTAACCCTTACCCAGCTCAACGGATATCTGACCCTTACAAGTGAACCGAGCGGTGCTACCGTTATAATCGATGGAAAGAACGTCGGAACAACCCCACTCAACAAGTACGAACTCACTCCCGGAAACCACCTTGTCACCCTCAAGATGAGCGGTTACCAGGACAAGGTCATAATAGTTACAATCCCCGCGGGTGAAGAGGTTACGAAGAGTGTAACCCTTGAGAAGCAGAATGGCTATCTGACCCTTACCAGTGATCCAAGTGGGGCCACCGTTATAATCGATGGAAAGAACGTCGGAACAACCCCACTCAACAAGTACGAACTCACCCCAGGACAGCACACGGTCGTCCTCACAAAGGACGGCTACCAGAACAAGACCATAACCGTTACCATCAACCCCGGAAAGGAAACCACCAAGAGCGTAACCCTTGAGAAGATACAGACGACGACCTCAAGCTCGACCACCACGACAACCAGCAGCTCAACAACTACTACAACCAGCAGCAGCAAGAAGGGAACCAGCATCTGCGGTCCGGCGGCCATACTCGGCCTCGCCATCGTACCGCTCCTCCTCAGGAGGAGAAAGTGAACCCTTTCCTTTTCTTCCACTTTTGTGCTTTTCTGCGAACAAGCACCCATTTCAGAAAAATGGGCTCGCTCTGTGAGGAGCCATAGCGTCAGAGAAGAGCTTTTATTGCGCCATCGAGAGAGATTGTGTGCTCACCGAGAGCGCTCAGAAAGTCCGCCGGAGCCCTCAGAAGGGAGAGGTTCATGCGGTAATGCCCCCTGTACGCGGCGGTTCTCGCGACGATCAAGTAATCCAGGAGTTCAGGTAAGAGGAAGTAGCCCCTAAACTCAGACGGAAGGTCGAGTTCATTGAGCGACAGCGGGGAATGCGTTAAAATCAGGGTAATACCCTTCTCCCCAGCAGTTTCAACTGCCTCAGCCACTCCCTCTGCGGAGATGCCCTTAAGGAGGGGAAAACCCGCCACAGCGAATGATACCCCCTCCTCCACGGAGTTCAGGGCATCCAGAACAGTTTGGAGGCGGAATGCCCTTCCAAAGTAAAAACCATCCAGGTTCTCCCTCACCCTGCGGAGAAGGGACGGAGAAAACCCACTCCCCACGTTCACATGATAGACGCTCCCCTTCTCAAGAAGGGACGCCTCAGTGTACGCGAGAAAAACGGCCTCCGCATGCTCATCTGAGAAAAGAACACCAAGACTACTCCCCACTTTGATTCCAAAGGGAAGCGCCTCGAACGGTTTAACGACCTCTGATTCTTCCGGGGTCTGGAATACGAGTCCCATCAAAGAATAAAGAGGCGACGAAGGTATTTATACCTTGCGGGTTCAGAGAACTGCAGCCACGAGTATCTTAAACAGGAAAAAGGTCACCACCTCAACCACCCAGGCCAGAATCCCTGCCAGAAGCGCCTGAAGCCATCCCGTGTTGAACACGACTTTAACAACCCAGAGGGCGGCCAACAGGGCAAGGATCAGGTTGATGCCCGGCAGGAAGAAGAACACAGCAGCCACGACGACAAATATCACTCCCCCTCCAATCATCGCTACGAAAGCCTTTCCCAGCGTGGGGTTCCTAATACCGGCCAGTTTTGCCCCAATCAAGAGAAAGTACGCCGAAATAAGCAGCGAAACGAACAGCACTCCCAGAGCTAGACTAACGCTGAGGCCTACCAAACCGGGCACAATTAGACCGTGCACACCGCATCACCGATTATAGTGAGCGGCATAGGTTATTAACCTTCCGCAGTGCAGAGAGTACCTCCTCAAAGGGAGCCTCCGTTTTGATGGAAGTGGGGGAGAAGTGTGTTCTCGTTGTTATGTATCCTCTGTCAGTGAGTTCGTCGATGAGAGCCTGGAGCTTTGGAACACCCATCCCGGTCCGCTTGGCCAAGGCGTGGGTATCATAATAGAACGGAACGTCCAGTTCAGAGCTAAGAAGGGCTAAAAACTCAACCGTCCTGGGGTCCCCTAAGGGATGCTCCAGGCTCAGCTCGTGGAGCGACTGAAGGAAGGCATCGTTCTTAAGCGGGCCCAACCATAACGGTCCTGCTACCTCAGGTTTATCCGGCAGAAAACCCCGGGAGTACTCAAACTTTCCCGATTCCTCCTGCCACAGGTAGCCCAGCATTGAAAGGCTCTCATCAGCCTTCCTGGCACCGTTCACAACTTGCACGAAGACCCTAAAGTAGTGATCCCTGTAATAAGCCAGAAGAACCTTGACGCCCAGGTCGTATTTGGCAGCGTAGCGAACTGCCGTCCCAATCAGTATCCTGAGTCCAACCTCATGACATAGCTCTCCCCGCAGAGGCTCGGCCAGGTACTTCCTCCTGCAGGCGTTCCTGTATGCGCCGCAGAGGACGCCAGTGTCCGTGGCGGTTATCCCAAGAAAACCCTTCCGTCTAACCGAACGGAATGCAGAGTCCAAAAAGGGCGCGGGGGAGCCGAAGGGGTCAAGGTCAACGAAGTCAAAGTACCGAAACATGGATGACATGAGGGCGTTGGCATCTGACCTCCTCACGAGAACCCTCACTTCACCCAGATCAACATCGGCGGAATCACCCTCCGCTGTAGGTCTCACACCGAAGTTAAGCTCAATGTTTTGTAGTATCAGGTTAAAGGCGTCCTCACTGAGGTCGTTCAACCACACTTCCTCCGCGGGGGTTTCGAGAACATACCTCATCCCCCTAACCCCCGTGGCCGAGAAAGCGTCCAAAACCTTCCGGGGAGAGAGGGCCTTCACGGCGAGAACACTGATATCCCGGTTTAACCGCATAACCGGATTGTAAAAGACGGGCGAATCATATATCCTCTCCGCCAGGGGAACCTTCAGCCTCGCAAGCCCTTCCTTTACTTCCACGATCTCCACTACCCTCACCAAGGCAGGGTATACTCTCAAGTTTAAAGGGTTTCGACTTTGCTGAATCCACCCAAACCCTAATATAAACGGAGGGTCAAACTAAAACAGTGTCCCCAATGATAGGTTTCATAAGAAGAAAGAAGCTCAGAAGAAAAGCGGAGGAGGAAGCCCTTCTACATATCAGCGATACTCCAGAGAGCGTGTACCCCTTCATAGCCACAGTGATAGACGAGCTCCAGCCGGAGTACATAATCCACACCGGCGACCTCGTTGACAACATAAAGCTTGAGAGAAGGCCAGAGCTAAAACATATCTACGAGGGAGGCCTTAGAAAGCTGGCAAGAATCCTAAAGGGTTCAGGGGCCAAACTTTATATCATTCCGGGTAACGAGGATGATGAGGAGCTATTAACGGAATTCTTCGGCGAATCCCTCATCAAGCCAGGAAGCGTTGTGGAGATAAGAGGGGTTAAACTCGCCCTTGGACACAGACCAGAGGACGTTATCAAAAAGGAAGCAGACTTCAGGCTCTACGGCCACAACTTCAGGACAATTCCACGGGGCCTAAACGGCCTGAAGAACATCAACGTGGTGTTCCTCCCCGGAGGGCGTGTCGCCAGAATCGGTTATCCAACGGGAACCGATACTCATAGGGGATACAAACTATGGAGGGGTTTGTGATGAGGTTCATGCGCTTTGGTCCCTCAATACTCTTTCTGAGGACACCCCACCCAGAGGCAGTTGAAGAGGGGATAAAAAGCATTTTCAAAGTCGAGCCCAGCCCCACTGATGATGCGATAAAAGAGAGCCAGGAATTTGAAACGGTACTATTTGTGACTGATGAATGGCGGAAGGAGACAATCCCGCCCGACAGAGGCTTTCTTATAAGAAACTCCGCGCGGGCAGTCCTGGCAGATCTGATAAACAACCACATCCCCATGGAGAAAGTCCATGTTGAGAGTGCGATAGTCTTCCTGAGAGTTCCCCAAAAGATCGACGAAGCCCTTAATCTGCTCGCCACCGAGTTCAAAGGCGAGATAATGTCCCTCAGAGATGCCCTCGATGAGGGGGAAGTTCATGACACAATCATAGCAGTCACAAAAAGCAGACTCTCAGGCCCATTAGGGCCGGAAGAAGTTGAAGGAGCACTGCTGGTTAGGGAACCATTCCTCAACGTTTACCGGCGTCTGAACATAGCCGCTCCACTTTTGCTCCTCAAATTGATGCCTGAATGGAAGGAGATTACGATTAAGGTATACGACACTGAAAAGCGATACGACGAGAACATCGAGAGGCTGATGCTTGTGGTGGAGGACCTCGACCTAGGCTTCGTCGTCGGTGAAGGCTGGGACTGGGATTATCCAAGGCCCTTCATGCGCGTCCCTGTCTACAAGCTCAAGCTCCTAACGTGGGAAGACCCCCTTAGAGTAAAGCTCTTCCTAAAGGGACTCGAGTACAGAGGCTATAACAGGTTCTGCGATATAGACGTCTTCGTCGAGGGCAAGAAGATAGATTGGGTCAAGCTGGGGAAGTTTAACTCCAAGTTCGAGCTGGCAAAGGCCGCCAGGGAAGAGCTGGAGGAGCACCTGAGCGAAGACGTGAAAAGGAGACTGCGTGATATAGAGGAGAAGCTTTTAAATGAAACCCTGGAAGGGAAAAGCTAAGTCCTCCTGAGCTTAGCCACGAAGAAGCCGCTCGTCCCGTGCCTGTCAGGGTAGAAGCGCCTCGCCTTTGCTATTTCTTCGCTCAGCTCGATTCCGAAGGGCTTAGTCAGGGCAGGCTCTCCGTAGCGGAGGGGTAAAAGCTCAACGTCAAAGCTGTCGAGAACCCACTGGATCACGAACTCGTTCTCCTCCGGCTCAAGGGAGCAGGTAGAGTAAACGAGGGTTCCACCTTTCTTCAGGACGCTCAGCCCCTTCTCAAGGAGCTTCATCTGCAAACCCTGGCAGAACTTGACGTCGTCCATCGTGCGGCTGGCCTTCCTTTCGGGGTTCTTGTGGATGGTTCCAGAGCCGGTGCACGGCGCGTCGAGAAGGATTTTGTCGAACTCCACGCCGAGTTCATCGATGTGGAGCGATGAGCTGTGGATTAAAACCGTGTTCGTAACGCCGAGGCGGGAGAGGTTGAGCCGCGTCTCCTTCAGCCTCTCCTCGCCGACGTCGAAGGCGTAAATAATGCCCTCGTTTTTCATGAGCTGAGCCATGTAGGAGGTTTTCCCTCCCGGGGCGGCCGCCATGTCCGCAACCCTCTCGCCGGGCTTTGGCTCCAGGGCCACTGGCGGATACATCGAGCTCGCCTCCTGAATATAGAGGAGGCCACTTAGGTATTCCGGCGTAGAGGTTATTGAGAATGGCTCCCTCGTGAGGCAGAAGCCTTCCCTCGCCCAGGGAACGCGCTTGAACTGAAATCCCTTCCCGTTGAGGAGCTTGGTGAGCCTTGGAATCTCAATGCGGAGAGTGTTAACGCGGAAGCACCTTGGAATGGGCTTTTCCATCGCCTCAGCTATCGCCAGTGCCCTCTCACCCCAGAGCTGGTAATAGCGCTCCGCGAATGTTTTGGAGTAGCCGATGCTGAAGAGTCTTTCGAGCATAACAATCGGTGGAGCTGGTGGTTTAAAACACCTGCGCTTCGAAGTTCATGAGAAATTTTTTTAACGTCACTGTTGAGAAGTAAGGGGGAGGGATTGAAATGAAGAAACTCCTCGCTTTGGTGCTGATAGGGCTCCTCGTCCTCGTGAGCGGATGCCTTGGCTCGACGCCGACGACATCATCCACACACAAATCCTCAACGACTTATTCTCCCCAGGGTCGTTCCAACATCACTCATTCCCAGGGCTTTCCGGAGAACGCTTCGAACGTTTCCTCATCTACACGGTTGGACTTCACCCCAGTTGAGGTAAACCTCTCCCCCAGGGTTCACCTTGAGATAGACCCACGCGCTGAACTCATCCAGATAATCTACTTTATCACCAATCCCAAGTGGTACCAGGAAAGGGTCAGTCCTTCCCTTGTGGGTGCCAACAGGTACAATTATCATTACATTAGGGACGTCTCTGAATACTTTGGAAACTACACAAACGCCACCGCGGTCAGGATGGTCCCGATGATGGTTCAGCAGGGCATTGCCTACGATGCCGTTCCAGAGTTCGCCCTTCACCTGAATCCCGTCAACTTCTCAAAGGAGGTGAACTGGAGCGACATGCTCAAATATAGACCCTGGCTCAACGTCACCCTGCTCGACGAGTTCGCGGAGGCGGTTGCCCAGTTCGCCAACGAGACCGACTTCTGGAAGTTCTACAACGAGCACAGGGCGTTCTACAACGAAACCCTCAGCAAGTTCAAGGAGGGGAACGGCGAAACAATACTCAACGTGACCCGGTTTGAGGAGAGCTTCTTCGGTGAGAACGCCTCCTCCTGGACGATTGTTCCCCTTACATTAATGTCCAGACACGGATATGGTATCCACATGAATAGAAACGGGAGCAAGTACATCTATGCATTTCTCGGATTTAGCTATGTCAAGGACGGTATTCCAATAGTCGGCATCTCTGGAACCGGGGTAACTTTCCTCGTGCACGAGTTCGCCCACAGCTTCGTGAACCCGGCGGTGGACGAGTATTACGGCCTCTTCCAGCCCTATGAGTCGCTTTACGACCCAGTCAGGGAAAAACTCAGCATGATGGCGTACAACAACTTCAAAACAATGCTCTACGAAACCTTCGTCAGGGCCGTCGAGGCCTACTACCTCAACGTCACGGGTAACCAGGAAGAGGCCAAAAGAAAGCTCGGAATGTACAGCGTGCCCTTCTACTTCATCAAGGACGCCTACAACGCCTACGTCAACGACTACATGAAGCACAGGGACGTTTACAGGAACTACACAGATTTCATGCCAGAGCTTGCGAAGGTTGTTGGGGAGGTTTACAACGAGACCAACGGGGGAAAGGAAGTTGAACCCCCGATGACGGTTTACGACTTCATCAAACGGGCCAACTCAACGGGCGCAACTGTGGCGTACAGTCCCGAGGGCTACTCGCGCAGGGTCGCTGAGAACGAGTATCACTGGCTTTTGAGCCTTGGCATCAACGCAACTCTGAAACCCGTCTCAAACCTCACCGAGAAGGAACTCAGGGGCAATCTGATGCTGGTTCTCTATTCCAACAGCTCCCCCCTCAAAGAACTCAACAAGAACGCTCTCGTCACGGTAAACGGGAGCAGGTTCTACAGCAGACCAAGCGGGGAAATTTACACCAGTGAGCTGGAGGTCTTTGAGGTCTTCAGGAATCCATGGAACAGGAGTTCAGTGGTTTACTTGGCAGTTGGAAGAGGTAGATGGATCTTCTACAGGGGATACTTCCCCCGCGGATACTACATGACATACGCGATTGTCCCTGGTTGGGGTGGTGCTGCCTTCGAGTGGGCCTGAGCGCAATTTTGAACCATTTTTCCCTTTTTCTCCAGTTTCATGTTCAACCTCACAGGGGTTCTTTAGCGGTTGGTGGGGCTTGAAGAGAAGAACTTTACGCTATCAGACGGCAAATTCGAATGGACAAGAAAAAGATTGTGTGTAATAGCGCCCAGCAAAGATCTTTTCGAGCATGTTCCGAATTGGTGGGTTTAAAAGATTCGCCGTTTGTGAAAGTCCCCTTTCACAGAAAGCCCAAGTTATGAAGACCTACTTTCATAAACTGCCACTTTTATTAAAATTGACTTTCATAAACCACACCATATATGAAAATGGGCTTTCAGGGCAGGCCAGGTGTTAGAAGGAAAACAAAGTGAAGGAGAAAAGCCCTCAGACCTTAATCCCGCCCATGACGAGGGCCATGACGGCCTTCTGGGCGTGGAGCCTGTTCTCGGCCTCGTCGAAGACTACGCTGTTCGGGCTGTCGACGACGTCGTCGGTGACCTCCTCTCCCCTGTGGGCCGGGAGGCAGTGCATGAAGATGTAGTCCGGCTTGGCGTGCTTGACGAGGTCCCTGTTGACCTGGAACGGCTTGAATATCTTTCTCCTCTCCTCGGCCTCGGCTTCCTGCCCCATGCTCGCCCAGACGTCGGTGTAGATGACGTCCGCACCAGTTACGGCCTTGACCGGGTCGTGGAGTAGCTCGAATGAGCCGCAGCTCTCGGCCGCGTTCTTCTCGGCCCACTCGATGACCTTCTTGCCCGGCTCGTAGCCTTCGGGCGTTGCCACAACAACGTGGGCGCCGAGCTTGGTTCCTGCTATCATGAGGGAGTGGGCAACGTTGTTTCCATCACCGACGTAGACGACCTTAACTCCCTGAATCC
This sequence comes from Thermococcus sp., assembly GCA_027075325.1. Taxonomy (GTDB): domain Archaea; phylum Methanobacteriota_B; class Thermococci; order Thermococcales; family Thermococcaceae; genus Thermococcus. Next base: position 197,056 of record JALTBN010000043.1, read on the forward strand.
TGCCCTTCTTCTCGAGGATGGTCTGATAGTCGGCGAGGGCCTGGCACGGGTGGGAAAAGTCGCTGAGACCGTTTATGACCGGGACGCTCGCGTACTTGGCGAGGTCTTCCACATCCTTGTGAGCGTAAACACGGGCCATCATGCCGTCGACGTACCTGCTGAGGACGCGTGCAGTGTCCGCTATCGTCTCGCCGCGCCTGAGCTGGAGGTCGTTGGCGTTGAGGTAGAGGCCGTAGCCGCCGAGCTGGTAGATTCCGACCTCAAAGGAGATCCTCGTCCTGGTCGAAGGCTTCTGGAATATCATGGCGAGGGTCTTGCCCTCAAGAACGCGGTGCGGCTTGCCTATCTTGTTCCATATCTTCATCATCTCGGCCGTCTTGAGAATAGTCTCAAGCTCCTCCCTTGTGAAGTCCTGAAGGCAGAGAACATCCCTTCCTGCGAGGCTAACCACCATGTGCATCACCGTCTAAAGCTGGCGCCGGATTTTAATAACCCTTTCGTCGGCCGCGTGGCCCGAACGGTGGAAAGTTTTGAGGCAAAGGCGGGATAATGTTTCCAAACGTAAGGGCAGTGTGGCAAGGTTCCCGGTTATGGTTTTGCACATCAGACCATCAAATCGGCACTTCCTGTCAGCGGTTCAAAAGTGGGGCAGAAATCATAATAAGGGTGGGGGCACCTTGAGATGCGGTGAAGATCATGGACGATAAAATCCGCGTGACCCTTGTCAATTATACAAAAAGACCCCTTGAAACTGTCACATGGGCGGCCCTCATAAGCTACTGGGACGGATGGGAGACAGGGGCCTTTGAGAAAATGAGGGGAAGCGACGTGGAGATGCACCTCCCGAGGGTCCTCGGCTACGGCCACGAGTCCATTCTGGAGCACGCGACACTCACCTTCGCGATAGAGGGCTGCTCTCGCGTCTGCTCGCACCAGCTTGTAAGGCACAGGCTCGCTAGCTATACCCAGCAGTCAATGCGTTACATTAAGATAAACCCCCAGGATGTCGAGGAGACGTTTGTTATTCCTGAGAGCGTCAAAGAAAAGCCCGAACTCTACGAAAAGTGGAAAAAGCTCATGCGGGAGGCCATTGAACTCTACGAGGAAAGCTACAGCGCGGGGATTCACCAGGAGGACGCGCGCTTCATCCTGCCTCAGGCTGTGAGGACGAAGATCGTCATCACGATGAACCTCCGCGAACTGAAGCACTTCCTCGGACTGAGGGCCTGCGAGAGGGCCCAGTGGGAGATAAGGGAGATAGCTTGGAAGATGCTCGAAGAGATAGCGAAGAACGATGACCTGCGGCCGATAATAAAGTGGGCCAAACTCGGGCCGCGTTGCATTCAGATCGGCTACTGCCCCGAGGGAGAGCTCATGCCGCCCGGATGCTGGAAGAGGACGAGGGAGAAGTGGAAAGCTTTAGTCGGTTCTAAACCTGAGGTTTAAGAAACCCTTTTTTACGGCTTTTCTCTAGATGAAGCGGTGAGAGAAAGTGAAAACGAAAAGCTGGGAAGTTGAAGTTTCCGCTGACTGGGAGACGCTCAGAATAATCCTCAGCGACCCCAAAAAGACCCTGCCCTTCTTTCCTTACTTTGAGGAGCTGAGGGGTGAGGGGGTTCACTTTAAGGTGCCGAGGTTTATCTTCAACTTCGGCTACGAGTTCGAGTTTGACGTCGGCTTTGGTGAAGGGGAAGCGATATACACATTCAGGAGGGAGCGCGGTATTCTCACCGTTACCTTCAAGATGGTTGAAGGAAAGCTCAGGGTAACGGCCAGCTGGGCGGGCTTTGGAGAGGCCATAATGGGAAAGCCACTGGAGAACTTTGCCCGGGGAATAGCGACGGCAATCAAGGAGTTCTGCGCCTCGATGAAGTGCCCCGGTGTGAAGATTGAGGGTGAAAGTGGGGAAGTTGAGCACATCACACCCGAGACGGCGCCAGCGTTCCTCAAGAGGCTCGCCGTCGAGCTGGGAACGGATTTCGTCGTTGAGGGAAGGGCTGGGGACGGCACGTATCTATCTGCTGAAATCAGAGGCGGGAACTTGAGGCATCTTACCGTCAAAACTGGAATCTCAGAATCCGTTATCGATATCAATGTACCTGTGGTCGAACTTGATAGCGAGCCCTTCGAGGGTTTGCCCTTAGGTAAGAAATTCAAAATATGGACAAAAAAGCTCCAAACTATTTAGTTGGGATTGTTCTTGTTATTTGTTCAAAACTTTTTGAAAGCATCTACCATACTTGACACATATTCAAAGTTTTTAGCGGAAAATTGATAAACTCCCCCTCAAATTTGGGTATGGTGGTCTGTGATGGTGGAGGTACCTGATGTTGAACTCTTAATAAACTTGACAAACTTCGAGCTGATGTACGAAATGGTAAAGAAAAATGTGGGGGAGGATTTATAGGTAGGGCTCAGTGTAGAGAGGCCTGAGGAAGAGCTCAAAGGTCGCAACGGGCATTTCTATGCCCCAGTTCTCTAACACTGCCGGGTGTATCTCCCCTATGACTCCTATTGCCTTCCCTTCAACGATTATTTTCCCAGCCCTTCCTGGGATGAAGCTCGGGTGCTCGACCTCTTCCAGCTCGTATGAGAAGCCCAGGTGGTGTATGACCGAATCGAGTATCTCCTTGGCCTCCGTGAAGGTCACGCGCGGGTGGGCCAAAGCTACCGCCAGCTTGCTCTCGCTTACCGTCTTCGCCTCCCTGCTCTCGTCGATCAGCGTCGCTTTTCCGACCTCGAAGAGCCTCTGGGGGTACTCCTCGTGGGTGTTCTGGCTCAGGAAGTCGAGCAGACTCGGTATGAGCCAGACCCTGAGGGCGGACCACTTGGGGCTTATCGGGTTCTCTATCTCGACCAGTTCGGCCGGCGGGTGGTTGAAGTAGGCCCTGCACTCCTCAGGCTTCTCTCCGCAGGAGAGGTTCATCTTTGAGTACTGAGCTTCCATGTTGGTGAGGTTGAAGGTCATGACCTCCTGGAGGCCGTAGCCGACCATGAGCTCCCTCAAAGCATCCTCGAACTCGACGAACTTATCACCTCTACCCTGGACCGCTAACTTAGGCTCCTCCGGCTCGATCTCGTTGTAGCCGTAGGCTATGAGCACATCTTCAAGCACGTCGCGGGCGTGCATTATGTCGTCGCGGAATGCCGGATAGAGGAGTTTCGCCTTACCGTCCTCAAGCTCCACCCCGTACATCATCCTCTCGAGGAGGTCTTTGATCTCCTCGTCGCTCAGCTCGACACCGGTGAGGTTCTTTATGTAGTCCAGCTCAACCTCGAAGGTTTTAGGCGTCAGGTCAGGGGTCTCGACCTCGAAGTCCGGGTAGACCACCCTGACACTCTTTATCCTGCCGCCGCGCTCCGCCAGGGCGGTAACGACAACGTTCAAAGCCAGCATAATCTTGTTCAGGTCCCAGCCGGTTACGTCAACGAAGACGTTCCTCGTCTCGGTCGTCACCCTCCCGGTTATCTCGGAGTTGATGATCGGCGGCATCGAGAGGACTTTACCCTCTGAATCGACGAGGAGGGGATAATACGGCTTGTCCCTTATCAGGTGCCCGTACTCCCTGCCCTTCTCGTGCTTTTCGAGGATTTCCTCCAGGGTCAGCTCTTCGGTGAAGCCGAGGGGGATGAACTTCTCGGTCTTCTCTGCCGCGCGGTAGTAGATCGGCGGCTTTACCCTGTCGAAGTCAAAGATGCCAATCGCTACCTCCCGTCTCCTCCTGCCGAAGGTCAGGGCAACCTTCTCCTGGAGGTTTATCATCTGTTTGAGGGCCTCCTCGTCGAGGTGGAGACCCTCGACTATGGCATAGACACCGTAGGGACGGATATCCTTCAGCTTCTCGTCAACGTAAACTACAACATCGCTCCCCTCGATCTCGTACTTCGGCAGGCCCCTCTTCATCCCGAGCGCCCACTTGATCTGCCTCGCTATCCCCTCGGCGCTCCAGAGGTCGGGCCTGTTGGTATCCTTAGAGTCGGCCTTGAAGTAGATTTCACCGTTCTCCTCCCAGACGTCGTCCATTTCGCACTTGGCGTATAGGAAGAGGTCCTCCCACTCCTCAACGGTGAAGCTCTTCCCGATGAGCCTCTCAAGGTCGGACTTTGAAACGTCGAACTTCGGCATGATATCACCTCACCACACCAGCCTCACTTCCCTGAGCCACCTCAAGTCATAGCTAAATAGGTAGCGGATGTCGTCTATCCCGAGCTTGAACATCGCCAGCCTGTCGATGCCTATACCCCACGCTATTACCGGAACGTCAATGCCAAGGGCCTTCGTCATCTCCTCGCGGAATATTCCGGCCCCACCGAACTCGACCCATCCGAGCTCCGGGTGGTAGGCGCTCATCTGGACGCTCGGCTCAGTGAACGGGTAGTAATCGGGCAGGAACTTGACCTTTTTGGCACCGGCTATGTCCAGGGCGAAGCGCTTGAGTATCCCGAGGAGGTGCCTGAAGGTTAAATCCTCACCGACGACGAAGCCGTCTATCTGGTTGAACTCTATGAGGTGCGTCCTGTCGAGGACGTCCGGCCTGAAAACGCGCTGGATGGTGAAGTACTTGCCGGGTATCTCAACTTCCCTGGCGAGCTGCCTCGCATCGAGGGCCGTTCCGTGTGCCCTTGGCATCAGGAGCATGGCCCTCTCAGGCGACCAGACGTAGCCCCAGCCGCGGGAGCCTGCCAAACCCTTCTCGTGGGCCGTTTTGACCCTCTCGACAAGCTCCCCTTCCGGCAGGTGGCCGCTCTTCGGGTACTTGAGCTGGTAGGTGTCAGTCCACTCCCTCGCCGGATGATTCTGCGGCTGGAAAAGGGCATCGAAGTTCCAGAACTGGGTCTCTATCATGCTCTCCGAAGTCATCTCGATGAAGCCCATCTCGATGAGCCTTCTCCTTATCTTGTCCAGGAAAGCACGGTAGGGCTGCTTCTTGCCGGGGTAGACTCTCCTGACGGGGGCTTTGATGTCAAAGCGCCTGAACTCGACCTCGCGCCACTTCCCCGACTTTATGAGCTCAGGGGTGAGGACTGATACCTGCTCCCTCAGCTCGATGCCCTTCTTCACGAGCTCCTCTCCGGCGGGGGTTATCTCAACCGTCCTCTCGGTGACGGTGTCCTCCTCTGCTATCTTCCTCCTCTTGAGCTCCTTTATGGGGACGAGCTTCCCAATCTCGCTCAGGGGGACGGTTTCCTTCTCGGCCAAAAGTTTCAAGGCCCTGTCTATCGACCTCTCCATGGCTTCGAGGCCCTTTTCCGTTATCTCAAGGACGAGCTTTCCGTCCTCCTTCCTAACGCTCGCCCAGCCCTCCTTTCTGAGAAGACCAACGATGGGCTTGAGTTCATCCTCGCTGAGAACTCCAGAAAGGTCGTCGAGGGTAGCCTTCCCTTTCTCCCTTAAAATCTCCAAGGCCCTCCACTCGGGGAGACCTATTTCCGCGTACCTCCTCCCGGTTTCGGTGAGCTTAACGACCTTCTCACTCTTCTCGTGGAGCTTCGCAAGCCCCTTGGCCTGCAGACCGAGAACGGAGCGCATAACCGCGACCTGGTTGAGGCCGGTTTTTTTAACGAGTTCCTCGAATTTGAGCTTTTTGCCCTCGCCGAGCTTTATGAGCGTGAGCTTCTCCTGGTAGCTTAGCTCCATAATGCCACCTCCCGGTAGGGGTGTGCGGGAGAACTTAAGAGAATTGCGGTGCTGGAAAACCGTGGAAAAAAGAAGGAGTAAAGGTGATGTTCACTTCTTGTGCGGGAAGAAGACGACCTTTCCGGTCTTACCCGCGCGCATAAGCTCGAAGGCTTCCTCGAACTCCTCAAAGCCGTTGTACCTGTGGGTTATGACCTCGTCGAGCTTGAGCTTGCCGCTCTGGATGAGGCTTGATACCGTGTACCAGGTCTCCCAGAGGTGCCTTCCGGTTATGCCGTGTATCTCAAGGGCCTTGAAGATGATGAGGTTGTTGAAGTCTATCGTGACTTCCCTCGGGTAGAGTCCGAGGAGCGAGACCCTTCCGCCAGGAGTGGTCGCCGCCAAGCCCTGCTCAAGGGCTTTTGGAGCGCCGCTGAACTCAAGGAAAACCTCAACCCCAGCACCGTCGGTTATGTCCATCACAGCCTTGACCGGGTCCTCTTCAAATGGGTTGATGACGTAGTCGGCACCGACCTTCTTTGCCAGCTCCCTTCTGAACTCGCTCGGCTCGCTCACGATAACCGGGTAGGCGCCGCTGGCCTTGGCAACGGTTATTCCGAGGAGTCCGAGGGGTCCGGCACCGGTTATGAGGGTGCTCCTTCCGGCTATGGGGCCGGCGAGAACAGTGTCGACGGCGTTTCCAAGCGGCTCCTGGAGGGCCGCGTGCTCGGGCTTCATTCCCTTCGGGTTCTTCCAGGCGTTCTTAGCAGGGACGATGGCGTACTCGGCGAAGACACCGTCCATGTCAACACCGAAAATCTTGGTATTCTGGCAGACGTGGTAGCGGTTGTGCTTGCATGCGTAGCACTTGCCGCAAACGATGTGCGTTTCCGCGCTTATGTAGTCGCCGACCTCAAGGGTGTTAACTCCCGGGCCTACCTCAACGACCTCTCCAGCCACTTCGTGACCCATGATCTGGGGCGGCTTTATCCTGCTCTGCGCCCACTCGTTCCACTCGTAGATGTGCAGATCTGTTCCGCAGATGGTAGTTGCGAGAACCTTTATGAGCACTTCACCCGGGCCAGGCTTTGGAACATCAACCTCAACCAGCTCGGCACCGTAGGCCGGCTTGGTCTTCATGATGGCCTGCATCTTTTCGGACATGGCTCTCATCTCCTACATCGATGCATAGGTTTGACCCGATATAAACTTTTTCAATGAGTTTTGGAACGTGAAGAGGGACTTGATATTGTCCTGTTTGATATTAGCACTTAAAAGCCAGTATTAAGTTTGAATTTCAAGATAAATGCTGAAAAAAGTTCAGTAAAACAACGGAGGGATTATATAGGAGCATACACACCTGAAAGGCGACATCTCTACGGTGGTGTCTGAATTGGAGAGGAATGGGTTTGCTCCAAGAAAGCCCCCCGTGAAAACGGGGGAAAAGTACAGGGTGAAGATAGAGTCCCTCGGCAAAGGAGGCGATGGGATAGCAAGGATAAGGGGCTTTGTTATTTTCGTCCCCAACACACAGGTCGGGGATGAGGTGGAGGTCGTCATAAAGAACGTGAAAGAGCGCTTTGCCTTCGCGGAAGTCCTGGAGTGAAAACCCAGAGGGACTCTTTTACTTTGTTCCCCCTTTAGTCCCGTACCACTTTTTTTCTTCCCGGACCGGAAAACTTAATAAAACAAACGGTATAACAGTGTAAAGCATGGGGGGAAATGGATGGCAGTGATAGTAATGACCGGCAGGGGCGGTGCAGGAAAGACCACAACAACGGCGAACCTCAGCACTTACCTCGCCATGAGAGAATACAGGGTTCTGGCTATTGATGGGGACCTATACCTCCCCAACCTGGGGTTTCACTTCGGGATGGACAACGTCAAATATACGGTTCACTCCCTTCTCCACGATCCAAGCATAAATCCTGAATGGGCCATTTACAAGCACCGGGAGACCGGAGTTTACGTGATGCCCGGCAGTACCAACCTCCATGATGTCGTGGGCATATCCCCTCAAAAGCTGAGGGACCTCGTCGAGGAAATCAAATACAAGTTTGGAATAGTGTTCGTAGATTCCCCAACGGGGGTTCCATTCGACACGCTCCCGACATTCGAGGTGGCGGACTACCAGATAATAGTGGTGGAGATAGAGAGATCCCCGATATACTCCTTTGAAACAATGGTGGAAAACGAGGTTCAAAAGCTCAAGGCCCTGGGGGACGAGTACGGTCTCAAGATAGGTGTTGTTCTGAACAAGGTTCGTGAGAGTGCGGACGTTGTTGATAAAATAATAGAGGCCATCGAAGAGGACATTGGTGTCCCTGTCCTGAGCTGGGTGCCGTTCGATGAGGCAGTTCCGGAATCCATTAACGTTGGCGTCCCGGTTCTCGCGTATAAACCAAAGAGCGACTCTGCCCTTGCCTTCGCCGAGGCAGGAGAGGTCCTCGAAAACTGGATATTCGGCTGATTTCTCACGGAGGTGCCGTTATGGAGTTTGAGGAACTGGTTGAGAAGGTCGCAAGCGGAGAGATTAAGCTCCACCAGGTTGAGAAGTATACCGACGGCGACAAGAAGCTCGCTACTGAAATAAGGAGGAAAGCGCTCGAGAAGAAGCTCGGAGTAAAGCTCGAGGACATCGGCCACTACTCGATAGACCCCAACAGGCTCATAGGCAAGAACATCGAGAACATGATAGGCGTCGTTCAGATACCGATGGGCGTCGCCGGACCGCTCAAGATAAACGGCGAGTACGCTAAGGGAGAGTTCTACATCCCGCTCGCCACAACTGAAGGTGCTCTCGTCGCCAGCGTAAACCGCGGCTGCTCCGCTTTGACGGAGGCTGGAGGAGTTAAGACCACGCTGATAGACGACAAGATGGCCCGTGCACCGCTCCTCAAGTGCCCCGACGCGAGGCGCGCAAGAGAGGTAGCGGAGTGGGTTCAAAACAACCTCAACTACCTCCAGGAGGAGGCGGTAAGCAAGGTCACCAGGCACGGAAAGCTCCGCGGTGTTAAGCCCTTCATAGTGGGCAACAACCTCTACCTCCGCTTCGAGTTTGAGACCGGCGATGCCATGGGCATGAACATGGTGACCATCTCAAGCGAGGAGATAATGAAGGTCATCGAGGAGAAGTTCCCCGACGTGAAGTACCTTGCCCTCTCAGGGAACCTCTGCGTAGACAAGAAGCCCAACGCCCTCAACTTCATCGAGGGCAGGGGGAAGACGGTCATAGCCGAGGCGGTGATCCCGAGGGAAGTCGTAGAGAAGAAGCTGAAGACGACGCCCGAGCTGATAGCGGAGGTCAACTACAGGAAGAACCTTGTCGGCTCGGCACAGGCCGCTTCCTACGGCTTCAACGCGCACTTCGGGAACATCGTCGGTGCCATTTTCCTCGCCACCGGTCAGGACGAGGCCCAGATCACAGAAGGTTCCCATGGCATAACCCTCGCCGAGGTGACTCCAGAAGGGGACCTCTATATAAGCATAACCATGCCGAGCCTTGAGATAGGAACCGTCGGCGGTGGAACGAGGGTTCCGACCCAGAGGGAAGCTTTGAGCATTATGGGCGTTGCAGGCGGTGGAGATCCTCCGGGAAGCAACGCCAAGAAGTTCGCCGAGATAGTTGCCGGCGCGGTTCTTGCAGGGGAGCTCTCTCTCTTGGCCGCGATAGCAGCGAAACATCTTGCGAAGGCCCATAGGGAACTCGGGCGTTAGCCGGTCTCACCCTTTCCTTTCTGTTTGATGGCCAGGATCACCGCTTTTTTCTTAGGTTTCTGGGTCAGCTCCACTCCCCTGAGGTAGAGGAGTGAGAAGGGGTAGTCTAAGATGACGTAGATCAGAACCGTCAGGACCACTGCCACCATCGACTGGATCCAGAGCCCCAAACCCTCCACGAGGGAAGAGGTTGCAAAGCTAACGCCAAAGCCCACCAAAAAGCTCAGGGCGGAGCGGTGTCTGAACCTCCGACCCCGGATGTTCCTCGTCAGGATGGTTCTCAGGAGCACGCCCAATGCCCCCTCCCTCCTCACCCTGAAGTAGAGCTCGAACTCCTCCCTGAACTCCCCCGGAACCTGAAAGTCTCCGGAGATCAGGTAGAACACCCTACTCATGCCGTCGGTGAGCTCTAAGACCGTCATGAAGCGGTTCGTCCGGTAAATGTCTTCTGCCCCGGCAATGAGCATGTACTCGTCTGGATCCTGGAGGCGCTTTGCTCCCCCGGTGACCTTCTCAAGTTTGGAGACGCATTCCGAGAGGAAGCTGCAGCTGACTTTCGAGTACTTGACGAACTTTGACTTTGAAAGTTCTTTGGTGATGCCCCTCAGACGCATCATCTCCGTCGCCTAAAGTGCCCCTGAGACTTTAAAATTTTACCGCAACCTTTTTAAATGTACATCCAAGTGCTACATAGACTATATAGTCTATAGAGGGAGGGAGATGCTGGCGGTCATTGCAGCGGCCCTTTTCATGGCGTGGGCGATAGGCGCAAACGACAGTGCAAAGGCAGTCGGGACCGCCGTTGGCTCAGGGATAATCGGCTTTAAGCGGGCTGTACTGGTAATAGCCGTGTTCGTGACAATGGGGGCAATACTGGGCGGTTCCGGGGTTTCCAATACGGTGAGCGGGTTAGCCAAGGGTATGGACTGGCCGCAGATAGGGCTGGTTCTCTTCAGCGCCGCCTCCGCAGTTACCATAGCGAGCCTCTGGGGGAACCCCATATCCACAACACAGGCCATAATCGGGGCCCTCGTCGGGGCATCACTTGCCCTAAACATTCCAGTGAATTGGTACGTCGTTGGTAAAATCATCCTAACCTGGATAATCTCACCGGTCTTAGCGGGTGCTCTCTCCATCACCATCTACATACTCTACAAAAGGATTCTCAACGGGATTAAGCACATTGAGACGCTGGAGCTAACCCAGAAGTGGCTCGCTTTCATAGCCTCAGCCTATGCGTCCTTCAACCTCGGAACCAACGAACTGGCCAACGTGATAGGCCTCGCGGACGGCGGCTTCTCCACGAGGGTTTTTCTGGCGCTCACCCTCGGAGCGGGTGCCCTAACTTTCAGCTACAAGGTTATGATGACCGTTGGAAAGGATCTCGCTCCCCTCGGCCCGACCTCCGGCTTCTCAGCCCAGATGGGCGCCGCCCTATCCGTCACGATGGCTAACATCTTCGGAATCCCAGTAAGCTCAGGCCAGGCCATAGTGGGAGCCATATCCGGTGTGAGCATCTATAAAGGTGGACCGGTCAATAAAAAGGCCCTGAAGGGAATTCTCAGGGGATGGATAACGGCACCCCTTGGGGCAGGTCTGTTGGCGTTTCTACTCATCAAAATGCTCGCGGCCCTTTGAAGCTTTTTAAAGGACTGTACCAAATTGAGGGGGGTGAGAAAATGACTGATTTCAGGTTTGAGGTTAAGGCGAGAGACGCCGCGGGGAGGATTGGAAAGCTGACCGTTAACGGGAAGACGATAGAGACGCCGGCCATAATGCCCGTTGTCAATCCGAAGCAGCTCATCGTGACCCCTAAAGAGCTGAGGGAGATGGGCTTCGGGATGATCATCACGAACTCCTACATAATCTATAAGACACCCGAGCTGAGGGAGAAGGCCCTTGATGTGGGTATCCACGAGCTTCTCGGCTACGACGGTATAATTGAGGTCGATTCCGGCTCTTTCCAGCTCATGCGCTACGGTGATGTTGAGGTTACGAACCGCGAGATAGTCCAGTTCCAGCACGAGGTAGGGGTTGACATTGGGACTTTCCTCGACATACCGACCCCTCCGGATGCTCCGCGGGAGAAGGCGGAGGAGGATTTGAGGACAACGCTGGAGAGGGCAAAGGAAGCCGCGGAGATAAAGGAGATAGCGATGAACGCGGCCGTTCAGGGTTCAACCTACCCAGACCTAAGAACCTACGCCGCCAGAAGACTCAGCGAGATGGACTTTGAAATTCACCCAATAGGTGCCGTCGTCCCGCTCATGGAAAGCTACCGCTACCACGATCTGGTTGATGTCGTCATCGCCTCGAAGCAGGGCCTCAGGCCTGACAGGCCCGTCCACCTCTTTGGTGCCGGCCACCCGATGATATTCGCTTTAGCTGTGACGATGGGGATTGACCTCTTCGACTCGGCCAGCTACGCCCTGTACGCCAAGGACGACCGCTACCTAACGCCGGAGGGAACGAAACGCTTGGAGGAGCTTGAGTACTTTCCCTGTTCCTGTCCGGTGTGTAGCCGCTACACCCCCCAGGAACTCAGGGAGATGCCCAAGGAAGAGAGAACGAGGCTTTTGGCAATCCACAACCTCTGGGTCATAAGGGAAGAACTCAACAGGGTGAAGCAGGCAATAAAGGAGGGGGCCCTCTGGGAACTGGTGGATGAGAGGGCGAGGAGTCATCCAAAGCTTTACTCGGCTTACAAGAGATTGCTTGAGTACAGGGAGTACCTTGAGAAGAACGAGCCGGTAACCAAAGCTTCAGCTTTCTTCAAGGTCAGCGAGGAATCCCTGCGGTGGCCGACGGCTATAAGGGCGAAGGGGAGGGCGGAGAGAGTTAGGGCTAAATTCCCGGAGACGATAGAGCACCCGATTTTCGGTGAGATTCCAAGGTATCTGAGCCTGAGTTACCCATTCGCCCAGAGCGAGGGCGAGGAGGACTTTACGATAGAGAAGCCGAGAAAGGAGGAGGCAAGGAACTACATCATGGCCATCGCAGAATACCAGTTCGGCAAGGGGGCTGAAGAGGCCTTTAAGGATGCCTTCGTCGAGCTGTCGAGGAAGACAGGCATGCCAAGGCAGATTAAAGCTAAGGGGAAGCACCTAGCAACTTTTAGAGCAGAGGATGGCCTCCTAACGCTCGGGATTGAAGGAGCAAAGAGGCTCCACGAGGTTCTCCCGTTCCCGAGGATGCGCGTCGTGGTCAACAGCGACGCCGAACCCTTTGCAAGGAGAGGAAAGAACGTCTTCGCCAAGTTTGTGGTTGATGCCGACCCAGGAATAAGGCCCTACGATGAGGTTCTGGTTGTGAACGAGAGGGATGAACTGCTCGCGACGGGACAGACCCTGCTCAACGGTGAGGAGCTGAAAATCTTCCAGAGCGGATTGGCGGTGAAGGTACGGAGGGGAGTGGAGAAGTGACTACCTCCCGAACCTCCTCTGCCTCTTCTGGTACTCCCGTATTATCCTCAAAAAATCTATCTTTCTGAATTCCGGGAAGTAGACGTCCACGAAGAAGAGCTCGCTGTAAGCTATCTGATAGAGGAGGAAGTTGCTTATTCTAATCTCTCCCCCGGTCCTGATAACGATATCGGGGTCGGGCATGTTCGGATGATAGAGGTAACGCTTTATCAGCTCCTCATCGATATCGTCGGGCTTTATTTTGCCCTCTATGACATCATGGACTATCTCACGGGTTGCATCGGTTATCTCGCTCCGACCTCCGTAGGCGAGGGCGATGTTAAGGAAGTAGTTCGAGTATTTTCTGGTGACCTTTTCCGCTTCCTCCGCCGCCTTCCTAACCTTTTCAGGAAGGAGCTCCCTTCTGCCTATAACATTGACCCGGATGCCATATTTATGAACCCTCTCGTCCTCGACGAGCTCTCTAAACTTCCGCTCGAAAAGATCCATGAGCGCCCTTACCTCCTCAGTGGAGCGCTTGAAGTTCTCTGTGGAGAAGGCGTAGACCGTAAGCGTCCTTATGCCTAACTCGCGGCACCACTCAAGTATCTCCTCAAGCTTGTTGGAGCCAAAGAGATGGCCGTACCAGGGGGGCTTTTCAAACTTTCTGGCCCATCTCCGATTTCCATCCATGATTATAGCCACGTGCTTCGGAAGGTTCCCAGCTTTAACCTTCTCAAATAGATACGACTCATAAAGGTCATAGAGGGGTTTGAAAAGGAGATGGGGAACCTTTGAAACTGCTCTGTAAAGCATCTATATCCCTTCAGAGCTTCCTTCTCTTGCCCAGGTGAAGTTCTGCAAGTTCCATGTAGATCTCGGCGTTTTTCTTCGTCCACTCGATTTCCTCATCGCTGAGCTGCCTGACGACTTTTCCCGGAACGCCGACGACGAGGCTGTAGTCCGGTATCTCCTTGCCCGGCGGAACCAAGGCTCCTGCGCCGATAATGACGTGCTTGCCTATCTTCGCCCCGTCGAGGATTATCGCGCCCATGCCGATTATGGTGTAGTCATCGACGGTCGCGCCGTGAACCACCGCGTTGTGGCCTATGGTGACGTACTTCCCTACCTTGGTCGGAAGGCCATGGGAAGTGTGTATACTAACGTTGTCCTGAACGTTGGAGCAGCAACCTATGTAGATCTGCTCGATATCCCCCCTGAGAACGGCGGAGGGCCAGACGCTCGTCTTCTCCTCAAGAACGACGTCGCCGATAACGGAGGCGGTCTCGTCTATGAAAGCGCTCTCGTGAATAACGGGCTTTTTGTCACCAAGTGCATAGGCAGGCATTTCATCACCTCATTCATGGCTAGATGGATCGACTTATAAACCTGACCTCCTTCCTGCCCTCCAGAGCGGGGTTTTAAGGGATAAATCGGAGTCACCGGCACCGCAAAGTTTATAAAGTCAACTTGGGAGGTCAGTACCGGTACGGCGGTCAGGGCGGCGGGGCCACACCCGGTCTCGTTTCGACCCCGGAAGTTAAGCCCGCCAGCGATCCCGGCAGTACTGCCCTCCGAGAGGGGGCGGGAAACCGGGGACGCCGCCGGCCACTATCACGCGCCCGGGTGGTGTAGCCCGGCCCATCATACGGGACTGTCACTCCCGTGACCCGGGTTCAAATCCCGGCCCGGGCGCCATACCATCAAACTTCGCGCAGGCGAAGTTTGATCAAGGTTCGTGATTCTTGTTTAGAGGTGCGTTATGGTGGGATTTCTCGTTAGAGTCGCCATTTGGGAGTGAGTTCCTCATCAGGAGCGTGTTTTAAGTGGGTTCGGCTTTTTAGCGCTCCAACGGAGCGCGATGGGAGTGAACCCCTCAAGAAGATCCCTTCCAGACAATCCACTCGTTAATGCCACGAATTCCGTCTGAAATCCTCTGGAAGCAGAACCTCAATTAAGAATCACAAACTTTGATGAAACTTTGCAATGCAAAGTTTCGCGCCGCTTTCACCCTCGTTCAAGCGTCCTGACGGATGGCGGAAAGATTGCGTGCTTTCTAAAAAACCAAATTCTCAGGAGGTTTACTCATTAACTGCCATTTCTTGAACGTTTGCTCTCCTCAGGGCGTCCTTTGGACGCCGGAATACGGTGCAAATCTCTCCAAATGCTCCTTTTAGGAGTAAACCCCACTTCAGCAGGGTGTTGAAACGTGCACGCTAGTGCTACCCCTTATCTGAGAAAGAACCCCTTTTGGCCAAGCTTTTTCTAAAAGCTTGCTCATGAAGTTTGATCAAGGTCGGTGGTTCTTCTTTGAGATGCTAGCACAGGGATTTCTCTTTTACAGGCTGTTTTTAGTGCAAATTCCTTCATTATTGCCCTTCTCAAGTAGTTCCTCTCTGTTAATGCCCTTCGGGTGTCGGTTAAAATCGAACTCTCATTAAAATCCCGCTGATGAAGGTAAAATTCAAGATTCACCCTCAGCATTTTTCAATGGAATCTCTCTTAAACTGGCAGTTTAAGAAGAACCACCAAACTTTTGATGAAACTTTGCTCTGCTTTCAGGGCAAAGCTTAAAAATGCCTTTCAGTTCTATCAATTGCGTGGGCCCGTAGCCTAGCAGGATAGGGCGCCGGCCTTCTAAGCCGGAGGTCGCGGGTTCGAATCCCGCCGGGCCCGCCAGAAAACAAACTTCGCCTGCGCGAAGTTTGATCAAGGTTGGTGGTTCTTATTTGAGATGCCAAAATACATGAGGATTCCTTTTACGAGCTGTTTTGGGCGTGAATTCCCTTAGTACTACAACTCTCAAGGAGTTCCTTTCCGTTGACGCCCTTCGGGCGTCGGTTAAAATCGAACTCTCATTAAAACGTGAGCTACCAATTGGAATTCAAGATTCATTCCAGCGTTCTTCAATGGAATCCCTCTTAAACTGGCAGTTTAAGAAGAACCACAAACCTTGATGAAACTTTTCGCCAGAAAAGTTTCCTGTACTCTCAAACCCCCGGAGTGGGGCTTCGCCCCACAACCTCGTTTTTTCTTAAACTACTGGGGGGCTAACGCCCCCACCCCAATCGCTACTTGTTTGAGCAAGCGCTGGCGGAATGTCGTTGAGTGTTTTTGAAGCATTTATTGCAGGTAGTGCCTCTCATACCCCCTTCTTGTGGACTGAAGTTAATTCGTCACTGGTGATATAAACGGACGAAAGGGTTAAAAATAGAAACGCTAACAACCCCCGGTTAAAATGAAGCGGGTGCACGTGATAGTAGTTATCCTCGTGGCACTCACGCTGATTATGCCTTCGTTCAGTTCACTAGTCAGCGCTCAAACCGTCTGGAGAGATGGGGAGCAGTTCAAGGTTGTAAATTCCAATCAGATTGTTCTATTCAATATCAGCAACGTTCCAATTACTGTTCCAAAGGACGCCAAGGACATCAACGTGACAATCCATGCCCGGTTCCGCTTGTTACATGCTCCGGATATCGTTAACGTGAGTGCATTTGTATGCGAGGTGAACAGCGACAACGTTGTATTCGCGATTTCTTCTTCAGGTTCCAACAGGGCAATACTCAACACCCATATGGAACCTAATCGAGTAAGTAGTTGGGATGTTGCCTTTTGTCCGGATGATATTTGCTCTAATGTCCTTGATGTTAACATTACGCTGATGAACGTTTCGCCGATTGATGGTTCTGTAAACATCGCAAACGCGTATGTGGTTCTATCCAACCGCTCATCTTCTTTGGAAGCGCTCATACCAACGCGTGACTTTGTAAGGATAACTGTTGTTTATAGCAGAGAGAACATCACCTTCAGGAGCAAAGTAAAGAACGTATCCTCCCAGAATTCCCCTCAGGATAATCATGGCACCTTTTGGGCTGGAATCATAGGTGTGGGGATTCTTCTCGTGATTTTAATACCAACCATAGCGTTTCTCTTTTCTGGAGGTGGCCCAAGAGAGAGGGGAAGAGTTGCTGGATGGAGTTTAGCAGGGGTGAGTTTAGCAGGGGTTGTTCTTTTTATTAGCATAGTTATTAGTTTGATTCTCTGGGAAGTAAGTTTTAACACAGTTTTTCTAGTTGCCCTCCTCTTTGCTTTTATCATCGCCGTGTTGGTGATCACTTTGGGGAACAACCTGAACCGTAATGTCAGGGCATTTCTCATTTCTGCTTTTGTTGCCCTAGTGGTCATTGGAAACATCGCGATTCTGTTAATGCTTGGAATTGGAGGGCAGGATTTCTTTGCTCTTTTGTTTAATTACTCATTTTTTGGCGTTCCATTAACCTTTTTGATAATATGGGGTGCTGGTGGGTTCTGGATGGGAATTATTGGTACCTTCGTTGTTGAAGTATTTGGCCTTGGAATGCTCATAAGTGGTCGAACCAATTTAATACCTGTGGGTCTTTCAATCCTCGCAGTTTTTGGATATGCGGTGATTTTTATCCAGATAAGACTGAAGACGATATTCACAACTCAGATAGCAACTTTGAGGAATACCCTAAACAACTTAAATAATCGCCTTGTTTTGCCTGGGGTGAACAGGCTCATAAACATGCTTATAATTAGGATTACACAAACCAATAATGAGCTAGATACATTCTTTGACATCCTTGCCGGTGGGGTTATAACCGCGGGGAGCACGGTACTCACGCTTGCATTTTCGCCTGCGTTGTTAGAGAGTGAAAATTTTGACTGGATGGATGCAATTCAAAAAGCCATAGGCTCTATATTTATTTTTTACATCGGAATTTTGATTCTTTCCATATTCCTGCTCAGGGCAGATGACGTTTTAAGACAGGTTAATTTTCAGCCTCCACGTCTAACCATCCAAAACGCCATCTCAATGCTCTTAATCGTGCTTGGACTTGGTGGAGGTGCATTGTTCAGTATAAACCCGAACGTTATTCAAAATATGAGCTTATTAGTTAAAGTTTGGTTTCCATTTGAATTTTCTATCGGGATTTCTGCTCTCATTTACTTCGCCCTTTCTAGAACACGGAGTAGAGCACAAAGTCTTTTAGTATCCGCAATTATTTTAATTATTGGCACTGTGGGGGTTTATATACTAACTTTCTGGATAAAATAATAAAAAAATAACGAATGAGGTTAGTATAGTATTGTTTATGGGTAAATCCTGCTCGGCGTCCTCGGGAAGAGCGTGGCCCAGCGGACGTGGTCGAGCTTGAGAACCCAGGCAACAATCCTCTCTAAGCCAAGGCCGAAGCCGCTGTGCGGAACGCTGCCGTACTTCCTGAGGTCGAGGTACCACTCGTAGTCCTCAGGCTTCATGCCCTCGTCGAGTATCCTCTGGACGAGCTTTTCATAGCTGTCCTCACGCTGGCTTCCGCCTATGACCTCGCCGTATCCCTCCGGAGCGAGCATGTCCACCGCGAGGACCTTCCTCGAGTCGCTGGGGTCCTCCTTCATGTAGAACGCCTTGATGTGCTTGGGATAGCCGTAGACGAAGAACGGGGTCTCAAACTCCTGGGTCAGGATTCTCTCCTCGTCCGCCCCCATGTCCTCGCCCCACTCTATCTCAACGCCCTTGCTCTGGAGTATGTCGATGGCCTCGTCGTAGCTTATCCTCGGGAACGGCGGGACGGTGTTCTTAAGGGTCTTCAGGTCGTCCTTGCGGTAGAGCTCGATCTCCTTCTTCCTGAGCTCGAGGGTCCTCTGCACCATGTAGCTGACGAGCTCCTCCTCGACCTTCATGATGTCCCAGAGGTCCATCCAGGCGCCTTCAAGCTCCAGGTGCCAGAACTCGGTGAGGTGCCTCCTTGTCCTGCTCTTCTCGGCCCTGAAGCTCGGGGTGAGGCTCCAGACCTTCTCAAGGCTGAAGATGGCGGCCTCGAGGTAGAGCTGGGCCGACTGGCTGAGGTAGGCGTGTCTGTCGAAGTACTTGAGCTTGAAGAGGGTCGCTCCGCCCTCAACTGCTCCCGTAACGAGTATCGGCGGAAAGACCTCGTACCATCCGTCCTGGAGGAGCCACTCGCGGGCGGCCTGCATCATCGTGGCTTTAACCTTCATTATCGCCGCCACTTTAGGCGAGTGGAGGTGGAGGTGTCTGACGTCGAGCAGGAACTCCTCGCTTGCGTCCTTCGTTATCGGGAAGAAGTCCACGTTCTGAACGACCTCTATCTTATCGGCCTGAATCTCGACCCCTGTGGGGGCGCGGGGGTCGGCCTTGACGGTTCCCTCGATGATGACGCTGGACTCGATTCCGGCCTTCTTCGCCTCGGCGTAGGCTTCCTCGCTTAGCTCCTTCTTAAATATAGTCTGAACTATCCCACTTGAGTCGCGGAGGACTATAAAAACCTTCTTTCCGACTTCCCTCTTCCTGTAAACCCAACCGGCGAGCTTGACGCGCTTACCCGCCATTTCAGGCCTGACATCGGCACAGTAAACCTTATCTATCATCATACCACCTCCAGAGGCTTTGATACGGGGTTTATAATGGTAGCGATGGTCCGGGATGAAACCGGACATTAGGCACTCAGGCCAGCCAAAACTAACTTAGAAGGGTCAATTCGTCCAGATCTCAATGGCAGTTATTCCCTTTGATACTTTGAGGATCGGCGGCATGGTATTCGATGGTGCCCTGCTCATTTAAATCCTTTGGGCCGATTTATGTCATTCTGGCAGAAACCTTAATTACCTCCCTGTCACATGTTCGAGTGAGGTGGGAAAGTGTTCGCACTGGCCGGAACGGTGGTTGATTCGAGGGGAGCCATTCAAGATCATGCCGTTGTTGTGGACGGCAACGTGATCTCCGCTGTTCTGCCTGTGGGGGAGCTTGAATCCCTCGGCGTGGATGAGGTCTACGGCGGGAAGGGATACTTAGTCATGCCAGGCCTGATTAACGCGCACACCCACGTGGCGATGGCAAAGTTTAGGGGCCTCGGAGAGAACCTGCCCACTGAGCAGTGGCTTGAAGAGATTATATGGCCGATGGAGCGCGAGTGGAAGCCCAAGGAAATCCGCCGCTGGGCGCTGCTTGGAATGGCCGAGGCCCTGGCAAACGGCTCGACAACTATAAACGACCACTACTTCTTTGCGGAGGAGATAGCGGAAGTCGCCCGGAAGCTGGGAATCCGCGCCTTCATAGGTCAGACAGTTATGGACGAGGTTGACTTCCCCCTCGCGAGGCCGGAGGAGGGCTTCCGCTTCTTCAAGAGGTGGTGGAGGAAGGACGAACTTGTTACACCAACCCTAGCGCCCCATGCCACAAACACCGTTTCCTACGAGCTCATGGTGGAGCTTGGGGAGGCAGCCAGGGACTGCGGGGCAAGGGTTCATATGCACGTCTCACAGAGTCAGACAGAGGTTAAGGAGGTAAAGAAGCGCTACGGAGTTTTACCCATCGAGCTTCTCCAGCGCGCTGGCCTTCTTAATTCGCTCTTCATAGGGGTCCACGGGATTTACATGAGCGGGAAAGAGAAAGAGCTCTACGCCCGGAGCGGTGCAACCCTGGTCCACTGCCCAACGAGCAATTTGATGCTTGAGGGTAGAACTGCTGATGTCGGCTCCCTCCACACCCTGGGGGTCAACCTTGCCCTTGGAAATGACTCGCCAAACCCAACTGGAATACTGGATATGTTCGCAGAGATGAGGGCAGCCCTCCTCGCGTCCGGAATGACCTCCAACAAAAGGATCCACAGCAGAGAAGCCCTTAACATGGCAACTATTGGGGGCGCAAGGGCCCTCGGCATGGAGGCTGGTGTACTAAGGGAAGGAGCCCTCGCCGACCTCGTTCTTCTTAAGGCCGATAAGCCATGGTTTCTTCCGGAGGAAGGAGCCAACGTCGTGGGTTCCGCCAGGGGAAGCGACGTCAGCGTGGTCGTCGTGAACGGGGAAGTGGTCTACAGGGACGGTCTCTTTACGAGGCTCGGGAAAACGCTCGACGAAATCTGGGCCGAAGGGAAAAGTTTTAAAACGGGCCAGGAAATTTGACCATGGCCTTAATCTCAAGCTAACGGAGGGATGATGATGGGAAATATTAAGCAGACGTTCATCAAAAGGGCCGCTCGCGAGCTCTTTGATAGGTACCCTGACCAGTTCACCAGGGAGTTCGAGTACAACAAGAAGAAGGTTGAAGAGCTTACAAACGTTACGAGCAAGACCATAAGAAACAGGATAGCCGGTTACATAACGAAGCTCGTCAGGATGAAGGAAGAAGGAAAGATGCTCTGACTACGCCTTCCCCTTTTTTGAGCCCTCTCCTTCCGAGGATTCCTCTTTTGCAGCCTTCCCATTTTTCTCTACCGTCAAGCCCTTTCTAAAGGCCGTCTAGGTCTTCCAGAATTCTGGGCGGCAACCTTCCCCTAAGATCCTTAAGGACTTCTTCAAAGAGCCTCTCATCCTCCTGAGCAACGCGACGCAGGAGGTTCTCTATGTATGTTTCCACCAGCAACCGGACTTCCTCAAGCTCTCTCCGGGCTTCCATGATCTTGTCCAGCCTGGTCTCAATGTCATTGAGGAAACCCACGAGTTCGTCCACCTTCTCCTCCACAGGCCCCGTGGATTTTATAAGCTCCCTGGCTTCGGTGTAGACGTCACCCCTACGCGGATGTCTGGGCTCGTATAGCTCGGTGCCAAAGAGGTAAGGGGTGAGCATTACCTCCATTCTGAAACCCCGCTTTATGGTGTAGTACTTCCTGGGTCTGCCGCGGGGTATCTTCTCGGTCCTCTCCTCGATCAAGCCGGCACCCTTTAGTATCCGAAGATGCTCTAAGACGGCCTTTTGACCCACTCCCAGCTCTTGACTCAGCTCGCTAACATAGTACGGCCTGCGGGTGAGCAGGATAAGAATCCGCCGCCTGGTCTCGTTCCCCAGTATGTCGAGCAGCTTTCCCATGTCTGATTCCATATCATCACCCCCTTCTCTAACCATATGTTAGAAAAATCACCTTTAAACTTTTCGGTGGGTGCCAGGTTTATAAACCCCTCCCTGTGCTATTGAGTGGGGAAGGAAATGATATACATCAAGGTTTACAGGGTTCAGGGAGAGGTCCTGCTGGCGGCGTGCGACGAGGAACTCCTGGGGAAGACATTCAAGGAAGGCGAGCTCAAGCTGGAGGTAAAGGAGCGCTTTTACAAAGGCGAACTCGTCGAGGAAAGTGCCCTTGAGGGGCTGCTTGAAGAGGCCACCATTGCAAACCTCACGGGCCAGAGGTGCGTTTCCAAGGCAATAGAACTTGGGTATGTCGACGAAGAGCGAGTTTTGAGGATTGAGGGCGTTCCGCACGCCCAGATGGCGAGAATGATGTGGTGATGGATATGGGTGAGAGGTTCTGCTATAGGTGTGGAATAAGTGAGGAAGAAGGCGGACCGCTCATAGACGGCCTCTGCCAGGTCTGCTTCAGAAAGGAGAATCCCGTTCTCCAGTTAGAGAGCGAGATAAACACGGAGCTGTGCCAGAACTGTGGGAGCTACCGGAAGAACGGGGTGTGGGTTGATCCAAAAAGCTACGAGCTTGAGGAGCTCATATTTGAGGTTGCCGACAGCGCCCTTCTGGAGGAGCTCTCCGAGTCCCTGGACGAGAGGGTGAGGGGCTTTGAGGTAGTCCCGATGGAGGAGCTGGATGGGATTAAGGAACTTCCAGTTGGCAGGGCTCTCGTGTCATTCCAGCCCGTTGACTGGCACATTGAATACTTCCCGGCCATAATAACCTACGAGGTTCGCGTTAAGGCCAGGATCCATGAGCTCCAGAGGGAACTCCACGACGAGAAGAAGTACGTTACAGTTTACGTCCGCCAGACGGTGTGCCCTCGCTGTCAGAAGTTCCTGGGTGGCTACTTCGAGGCGATACTCCAGGTGAGGGCCGAGGGCAGGCCCCTGGCCGAAGATGAAAGGAAGGCCATTGGAAAGTTAGTCGAGGAAAAGGTCGACGAGATAATGAGGAAGGACAGGATGGGCTTCATACAGGACACCATCGAGAAGGAGGAGGGACTGGACTTCTACATGGGCTCAACGAGTGCCGCCAGAAAGCTGGCCCAGGCGATAAAGGATCGCTTTGGTGGGAGCGTGAGCGAGGCCTACGAACTGGTTGGAACCGACAGGCAGACGAGCAGAGAGATTTACCGCACGAGCGTCAGCGTCAGGATCCCCAGGTTCAGGAGGGGGGACATAGTCCGGGACATGACGGGGAACGTGTACGAGGTGGAGCGCGTCGATGGGAAGGGGCTGGGTATGAGGGATCTGAGCACCGGCGAGAGCGAACACAGGGACTGGAAAACAGTGAGAAGAGAGGGCGTTGAGGCCGTTGAAGCCGAGAAGAGGGAGGCCATGGTTACGAGCATCGGCAGGGATGAGGTCCAGATGATGGACATGGAGACCTACGAGACGTACGAGCTCGAAAAGCCGAACTTTGAGGTTAAGGAGGGCGAGGTCTACGAGATGGCGCACCTCGGTGGCAGGAGGTACTTTCTGAGGCGCAAGTCTTATTAACCTTCCCGTCGTTTTCACTCCCGGTGATACATAGTGGCCTGGGATGCTCTCTACTCATCCGCTTTTGAAAGTGTAAAGGGCAGGATTGGAAGGGTCGGAAAGGTTTTGCTGGCCTACAACACCAACATCGACGCTGTAAAGTACCTCGACGGGAGAGACCTGGAAGGACGGATTGAAAAGACCGGAAAGGATGAGGTTCTCCGCTACGCCGAGGAGCTTCCGGGGAGGATAGAAAGCGTTCCGCAGCTCCTTGGCTCGATCCTCTGGAGCGTCAAGCGCGGAAAAGCCGCCGAGCTCTTCGTCGAGAGCTGCTCCACGCGCTTCTACATGAGGGGGTGGGGCTGGGACGAGCTGAGGATGGGCGGCCAGGTCGGCATAATGGCCAACCTCCTCGGCGGGGTCTACGGCGTTCCTGTCATAGCCCACGTCCCCCAGCTTTCAAGGCTCCAGGCGGGTCTCTTCAAGGACGGGCCTATCTACGTGCCGAAGCTCGAAGGCGGGAAGGTCAAGCTCGTCCACCCGAGGAACTTCGGCGGCGACGAGGAGAGCTGCATCCACTACATCTACGAGTTCCCGAGGGGCTTCAGAGTCTTCGACTTTCAAGCACCGAGGGAGAACCGCTTCATAGGGGCGACCGATGACTACAACACGAACGTCTACATAAGACCCGAATTCCACGAACACTTTGAGGAGATAGCCGAGAGCGCCTCGCTGGCCGTGGTGAGCGGCCTCCAGGCCCTCACGGAGGAGAACTACCGCGGGCCGCTTGAGACCCTCAGGGAGCACCTTGAGGTTCTGGGGGAGAGGGGCATCCCTGTCCACCTGGAGTTCGCCTTCACACAGGACGAGACGGTCAGGAAAGCAATCATGGACCTCCTGGGCCTCTTCCACGGCGTTGGCCTGAACGAGGTGGAGCTGGCATCGATAATGGAGGTAATGGGCGAGAAAGGCCTGGCTGAGAAGCTCCTGGCCCATGACCCGGTTGACCCGATAGCCGTCACGGAGGCGATGCTCAAACTGGCCGGGAGGACGGGTGTGAAGAGGATACACTTCCACACCTACGGCTACTACCTCGCTTTAACCGACTACAAAGGCGAGTTCGTCAGGGACGCTCTCCTCTTCGCGGCCTTGGCAGCAGCCGCCAAGGCGAAGCTCGGGGACGTCCGCTCGATAGACGACGTCGTCAGGGCCATGGACGTTCCGGTCAACGTGAAGGCTAAGCCGGTTGAGGAAGCCCTCTCGAAGGAGTACGGCATGAAAGATGGCATAGCCGAAGTTAACGGCTACCAGCTCGCCTTTGTGCCCACAAAGATAGTCGTGAGGCCGAAGTCCACCGTCGGAATCGGGGACACGATCTCGAGTTCAGCCTTCGTGGGCGAGTTCGCCCTCCGCTGATCCCATTTTTACGCCAAAGTTAAAAACGGATGCAATAAAGTAGTGGGCAGGGATCGAAAGGTGGTTGCCATGAAGACGCTCATTCTTGCCGGTGGAAAGGGAACCCGGCTGTGGCCCCTGAGCAGGGAGCTGATGCCCAAGCAGTTCGTCCGCTTCCTCGACGATAAAAGCCTCTTCCAGAAAACTGTTGAGAGGGCGCTTAAGTTCTCCAAGCCCGGGGAAATCTTTGTGGTCACGAACCGGAAGTACAAGTTCCGCGTTTTGGACGACCTGAGCGAACTGGGCGTTGAACTGCCCGGGGAGAACCTTCTCCTCGAACCCATAGGAAAGAACACCCTCCCGGCGATATACTGGGGGGCAAAGCGCGTTGAGGAGGCCTTCGGCGACTCCATCGTGGCGGTCCTTCCGAGCGACCATCTCATCGACGCCGGGGAGGCCTACGAGAGGGCCTTCAGGAACGCGGAGAGGCTCGCAGGGGATTACCTCGTGACCTTCGGCATAAAGCCCACCCGGCCGCACACTGGCTACGGTTACATAAGGCCCGGTGATGCTCTCAGAGAAGGCGATAACCTGCTCGGCTACACCGTTGCCGAGTTCAAGGAGAAGCCCGACCTCGAAACGGCCAGGCGCTACGTTGAAGAGAATTACCTCTGGAACAGCGGCATGTTCGCGTTCTCAAGTTCCCTCTTCCTTGAGGAAGCTAAGAAGCACGCCCCTGACGTTGCAAAGGCCTTTGAGGAGGGGAGCATCGAGAAAGCCTACGAACTGGCCCCGGATTTGAGCATCGACTATGGGGTGATGGAGAAGACCGACAAGGCAGCGGTCGTCCCGCTCAACGCCTACTGGAACGACCTCGGAAGCTTCGACGCCATCTACGACGTGCTTGAGAAGGACGAGGACGGGAACGCCGTTGTGATGAAGGGTAAGAAAACCTACCATGTAGGGGTAAACTCGAAGAACAACCTCATAATGGCCGAGCGCCTCACCGCGACGGTTGGGGTGGAAGACCTCATCATAATCGACACCGACGACGCGCTCTTAATAGCCCACCGCGGTGAGGGGCAGAGGGTCAAGGAGATTTATAATCGGCTGAAGGAAAGGAACGATGAGAGGGCAATCGTCCACAGAACCGCCTATCGGCCCTGGGGAAGCTACACAGTTCTTGAGGAGAACGACCGCTACAAGATAAAGCGCTTGACGGTTCTGCCGGGCAAGAAGCTCTCCCTCCAGATGCACTACCACAGGAGCGAGCACTGGGTTGTGGTGAGGGGAACCGCCAAAGTCCGCGTTGGAGACGAGGAGATACTCCTGAGGCCCGGTGAGAGCACCTTCATTCCCGCCGGGGTTATCCACCGCCTTGAGAACCCGGGAAAGGTCCTTCTGGAGGTCATCGAGACGCAGATCGGGGAGTACCTTGGGGAAGATGATATAGTCCGCTTTGAGGACGATTTCGGGAGGGATTAACATGGAAAAGCTCTTTGGAACCTTTGGAGTCCGTGGAATAGCCAACGAGATGATAACACCGGAGTTTGCCCTTAAGATGGGCATGGCCTTCGGGACGATGCTCAAAAGGGAGGGCAGAAAAAGGCCTCTCATCGTTGTTGGCAGGGACACGCGCGTCAGCGGAGAGATGCTGAAGAATGCTCTAATCAGCGGGCTTCTCAGCGTCGGCTGCGACGTCATAGACGTTGGAATCGCCCCGACCCCTGCAATACAGTGGGCAACGGACCACTTCAACGCCGATGGGGGGGCCGTCCTAACCGCCAGCCACAACCCGCCGGAGTACAACGGCATAAAGCTCCTTGAGCCGAACGGCATGGGGCTGAAGAAGGAGAGGGAAGCAGTCGTCGAGGAGGTCTTCTTCAGCGAGGACTTTGATAGAGTCAGGTGGGACGGGATCGGAGACGTTAGGGAGGAGGACATAATCAAGCCCTACATCGAGGCGATAAAAGCTAGGGTGGACATTGAGGCGATACGGAAGAGGGGGCCGTTCGTCGTTGTCGACACCTCCAACGGCGCCGGCTCGCTGACGCTCCCCTACCTGCTCAGGGAGCTTGGCTGCAAGGTCGTCAGCGTCAACGCCCACCCGGACGGCCACTTCCCGGCCAGAAACCCGGAGCCCAACGAGGAGAACCTGAAGGAGTTCAAGGAGATAGTGAAGGCCCTTGGGGCGGACTTTGGGGTTGCCCAGGACGGCGACGCCGACAGAGCGGTCTTCATAGACGAGAACGGCAGGTTCATACAGGGCGACAAGACCTTTGCCCTGGTTGCCGATGCCGTGCTGAGGGAGAACGGCGGTGGGCTGCTCGTCACCACCATAGCCACCTCAAACCTGCTCGACGACATAGCCGAGCGCAACGGGGCGAAGGTCATGAGGACAGAGGTCGGCGACCTCATAGTCGCGAGGGCCCTTCTGGAGAACAACGGCACCATAGGCGGCGAGGAGAACGGCGGCGTTATCTTCCCGGACTTCGTCCTCGGCAGGGACGGGGCGATGACCACCGCCAAGATAGTCGAGATGTTCGCTAAGTCTGGCAAGAAGTTCAGCGAGCTTATCGATGAACTGCCGAAGTACTACCAGTTCAAGACTAAGAGGAAGGTCGAAGGCGACAGGAAGGCGATAGTGGCCAAGGTCGCCAAACTTGCTGAGGAGAGGGGCTACAGAACGGACACCACGGACGGGACTAAAATCCTCTTCGACGACGGCTGGGTTCTCGTGAGGGCAAGCGGCACCGAGCCGATAATCAGGGTCTTCAGCGAGGCGAAGAGCGAGGAGAAGGCGAAGGAGTACCTTGATCTTGGGTTAAAGTTGCTTGAGGAGACAATTGGGAGCTGATTTCTTTCTACCATTTGATGTTTTAATTAATTTTCAATGTTAACAAAACAGGCATGAATGAACAGAAAACCTTAAATTTATGACATGAGAGTTTATACTGCCCTCAACACTGTTTGGGGGGGACAATGCAACACCGGAAGTTGTTGTTAGGACTGTTGGGAATGCTGGTAGCGACTGGGCTGTTGAGTGGCATTGTAAAAGCGGCAAGCATTGCACCGGCTCCTCGGCCAACTGGTGTCCACTACAAGCAGATCTCCCGGTGTGAGTGGTACGGTGAGGACATTGAGACCAATGGCATATCACTGCTCGGAGGGATCGGTGCAAGTGCCTCAGCATACTTCTACGTCTGCTATCCTCCATACTGGTACGACGACACGCACTACGGATGGGCATATGGACTTGGGGATTTATGGGCTTACTACAAGCATAACTCAGTATACTCCGTTGGAACCGTTGCATATGGAGACGTCATGGGCGCCTATTTCAGGGTTTTTGCTTCAGTAGCTATTCCGCCCAATTCAGTTTAATTCCAGGGGGTGTTCCAATGAAGTCCCTTTTCTTTTATTTGACAATTGCCCTGCTGATTCTGCTGCTTCCCTTGTCCTCTGGAGCTGTCAGGACTGTTACCGTACCCTACTGGTTTAAAAACGGCACCACATTGGAATACTACGCCAACGCAACCCCAACTAAAACGTATGTATGGGGAGGAAGTGTTGAGTATGCACCCGGTAAATGCGTATACTCCATTGGCTTCCAGCAGGTTTTTGTGAAGTTTAGAGTCCAGCGGGTGACGGAGAACACGGCCTACGTCAATGTAACACTCCTTTTATTGGGAAGTAACGCACTTCGCAGGCCATTTTCTTACGTCAATGTGATCCGCCCGGCATCATGTAACCCCCTGCCCGGCCCGCGGATCAACTCTACGCCGTTTTCGCCAAGGGGGGAGACGCTTGAGGATGACCTCTACAAAAACCTCACCGTTTCAGGGGAGTATAAATTGGTACTCACGAACGGTTCGGTTTACTCGCTCAACGGAACTTACTATGGTCATACTCTCCTCTTCGGACTCTACATTTCAAACAAGGGGGAGCTCCCTATAGTCATAAACGGGAAGCCCTACCTGCCCGAAACAATGAGGAGGGTGAACATAACCCACGTAACCTACTACCGCAACTTTACACCACCCAACCTCTTTATAAAATACCCCCTTGTTAGCTTAATGACGCTTGAGGGAAACGCAACCGGGAAAACCGTCCTCAATTTTAATCCCAGTAACGACGTGACCTCTGGTATGTTTGGGTTTATACCGGATTTAGAAGCCGTTGGAGTTAAGGCGCTCATCGCCATGGATAGCCTCACGAATAAGTATTTTGAGGAGATCTCAAAAGAGGGCGCCCATTTCTCAATAAGCAAATACCCCGCAGTCGGAGTCATGCTGTATTCCCTGAAGGTTCCAAAAACGGCCGGAACCTCTTCTGAAGCCCCCTCCGCCATCTACGAACCCAGGCCATCATCCCGGTATTGGCTGGTTGGGGTCGGGGGATTAACTGTCGTTGTAACAGTGGGTCTGCTGCTGTGGAGGAGGGGACGGACATGAAGGGGACTCTGATTTCCTGGGAGGTCAACGATCCTCTGAAGGTTTTAATTGCCGTGATCACGGTTCCCCTCCTCTCATACCTCCTAGCCGCGGGCTACCTTCACTCCATGGCGGGCCTCGCGAACATCCAAGGAAGCGAACCCCCCACCTTCTCCCCGTCCACTGCAACGTCGAGCATGAGTGCCCAATGGCTCTTTGTGTATCCTAGTCTTGTTCCGGGTTTTTGGATTCTCCTGTCCCTATTCACGTCCGTGATCTCGGTGCTGACCTTCAGGTACGACAGGGACAGGGGCTATGCCCTCTCGCTCTATTCCCTCCCCTACTCGAAGCTTGGAATATACCTCTCAAAGGTTGCCTCCACCCTCGTATTTGCCGTTCTTGCATCTCTATTTCCCCTCATCGCCGTTGCGGTTTTCCTGAACGCCGACCTCTCCCCCGTGCTCTGGTCCCTTTTGGGGAGTACTACCTTCCTCTACGAGCTCGTCCTCACCTTCTACTTCGTGTTCTTTGTGCTGTCGGTTTCGGTTCTCTTCGGTGTGCTCTTTAGGAGCATGTTCCTCTCGTTTTTAGCGGCATTTTTCGTTACGGTGGTTCCCTACTTCTCATCCCTGGTTCTGCCCCCCTTCTCCTTCGTTGAGGGCTTCACCGCTGTTGTCAATGGGGCCACTCCATTCTCGCCTGCGAACGCTGCCGCCGGGCTCGCCCTTCCAGTCACCCTCCTGCTGCTTTCCCTCTTCATATTCATCAGGGGGGATATTGTATGAGACACCGCTTTTTAATCGGTCTCCTGGTTATTACGATCCTGATGCTGATGTCGTTTTTGGCGGCCTACGGGGCCAACGAACATGCCCGGGGCTACATCGGGCCGGGAAAGATCCAGCTGGAAGGCGGAAGGCTCAGCTACATTCCCTTCCATTCCCCTGGATGGGCCCTCCTCAACGTCTCCTGCAACGGTAGGGGAAGCCTTCTGCTGAAGGATCAGCTTTCGGGCAGGAATCTTTTGGATATCCCCGTTGAATCTCACGTTAGCAGGGTTGTTGTGATCCCTCATGAGGGGACCTACTCACTTTACACAAACGGCAGTATGTTCTGCTCCGGTTACATCTCGGAGCTCTACCCAACCTCAAGAACCCAGGGCATCCTCTGGGTTCCAATTGGAGTGCTGTCAGTTCTCCTCGCCTTTCTCCTCTGGAGGTGGAAGGCATGAGGATTACCAGAGTTCATCCCATGGCCCTGGCTGTAAAACTCATAAAAGCTTGTGTATGCTATGGCTGCATAAGATCAGGAAGTGCCGTCATGAGGGGAAGCACTACCCCGGTTGCACGGGGTGCAGTCCTACCAATACCGCGTGCTCTTGGAGGGATGCATGAATGAGGACCGTCCTTTTGTTGTTTTCCCTTTTTATTTCCGCATCGGTTGTTCTAAGCGGCGTGGGGGCCGTCAACTACCCCCATCAAAACGCCCCCTACTGGGTTAGACCGGGCGCTTACCTTGAGTACCGGGCCCAGAGCTATCACCACCCCTACAGCGGTGCATTCTACCTGCTTGTCAACGGTACCAGGGTTGGAATCAGCGGTTCCAATATCACGATCCTCTTCAGAGTTACCAGCGTCGCGCGCGGGTTTGCGAGGGTTATGGTTTCTTTCTCAATAAACGGGAATAAGAAATTCCCCGTCCAGATCCTATACCCTGATAACGGCACCTTCCAGTCCTTCTGGCAGAACGCGAGCTTCCTGAATACGACGAGACTCCAGGACAACATAACCAGAGTCCTGGTTCTCAATCTCACCCCCACCGTGAAGTACCTGAACGCCAGTCTCTTTAATACAACGAAACTTCCGGGTAACATAACAAGGGCCTTACTCCGCAATATCACCCTCACCGGGGAGTACCTGATAAACCTTACCTCCGGATGGGTCTACGATCCGAGCGGAAAGCCCTACGGCCATACGGTGCTGTGGGACAGCTTCAGGCCCAATGAGACTTTTGCGCTTTACAATGGGCAGAGGGTTAGAATCAAAGAAGTGAGGATTGCTAACGTAAGCTTTAACTCCTACTATTCGGTTTTCCCCAAGCCCAACTTGATTGTGAAGAGCGAGCGCTTAGTTGGACTCTCCGGCACACCCAGGTTCTTTGAGGCCGTTTACAGTCCCGGGTACGATGTGTGCATATCCTTCATAATGGATCCGATCCCCGATTTCAACGCCGTGGGAGTTTACGATTTCGCGTGGACGGATGAGGTGGCTTCCTCAAGGAATATGGAGCTGACCAGGGGGAGAGGGGGACTTGTAAACGGGATATGGCCCGTCGGCGTCATACTCTCCGAGGCAAACCTTGGGGGTTCAAATCCCACCAAGCTGCACCCACCCGGCAGCTCCGGGCTTCGCTATCTGCCTCCGCTGTCCCTTGCGGTGGTCGGAGTTGTGGTGCTCTCAAGGAGGGGGCTGTGATGGGCCGCATTGCCAGCCTAATCTCCTGGGAGCTCAACGAGCACATCAGGGTGCTGGTGGCGGTTACGGGTGTTCTCACCGTCGGCCTCATATTCCAGCGCGGCATCCTGGTTAGCATGGCTGAGGTTACATCAAATCCGGGTTACGTTGATGGGCTTGAATCCGTAAGTGGCCACGTCATCGTGAGGGCCGTAACGTCGCCAGGTCTGTGGGTGGTAGTATCTTTCTTCATTGCCCTCCTCGTTGCCCTCGTTTTCAGGGCGGGGATAGAAGGGGGCTACGGGCTTACGGTCTACTCCCTACCCTATTCAAAGCTTGAGATATTCTCAATGAAGCTGGTCAGCAGCGTGCTCCTCTCATTTACAGTGGTTCTTCTACCGATCTTTGTTCTGATCCCCCTGAACTTCGCTGATACGCCGGGCTTTGCCGCCTCGCTCCTGCTGGGGCGGCACTTCATCGAGCTTACAGCAGTCCTCGTTATTGCAATCCTCTACATCCTGTCCACGACCCTCTTCCTGTCCGTTCTTTCCAGGAACATGCTGGCCACCCTTGTGGTGGCGTTCCCAATTTTGACGATCCCATATCTGATTAACGCCAACCTCCCCCCAAGGGGCTTCTTCAACGTCGCCGTTATGGACGCCCTATTTGGTCAGTACACATCCTTTGGCCGCCTTCTGACGAATAGTACGATCATTTCCTTTGGAATTTTAGTTCCGGCGCTCCTCATAGCGTTCTCGCTTCTTTTAACCCTCCGGAGGGATGTGAGATGAAGCACCGCCTGCTCTCCTTTCTGACGGCGGCACTGGCCATACTCCTGCTTCTGCCCCCATTGGGGTTCTCGTTCATCCATGGAGCAATCTGGCCCGGCGGGTTCTTCCAGGTTTCCGGAAGTGCCGGAAGCCAGTTCAGCTCCCCGGGCTGGGCCGCCTACAACCTGACCTGCAACGGTAGGATGGGGAGGATTCTGGTAAAGGACGACATCACAGGAAAAGCCCTCCTCAACGCCAGCGTCCTTGGCCACGGTCAGTTTGTGATAGCACTCCCCCACGCGGGTGACTACAGCGTCCACGCGGTGGGCAACACCTCCCTCGTCTGTACTACCCAGATATGGAAGCCCTATGCAACGAGAAGAGTCCAAGACGCCTCTTACATAGGCTCATCAGCTCTCCTGCTCCTCTTCGCGTTTCTCCTCTGGAGGTGGTGGAGTTGATAGAGGCAGAGAACCTTACCAAGCGCTTTGGGAGCATAAAGGCCCTCGACGGGGTTACGGTTGAGATTCCAGAGGGTGTGAACCTTGTCCTCGGCCCGAACGGCGGCGGGAAGAGCACGTTTTTCAAGCTCGCCACCGGCGTCTACAGGCCGACCTCCGGGAGGATAAGGCTTATGGGGAAGGATCCTTGGAGGGACGCCGCTGTGAAGATGAGAACTGGGGTGGCCTACGACCCGGTCTCCTTCCCTCCCCTCGTCTCCGGGAGGGAGTGGCTTGAGTTCATAGCGAGGTCGAAGGGCTATGGTGGGGAAGAGGTCGAGAGGGTCGCGAAGCTCTTCGGGCTGGACTTCCTCGATGAAATCACCAAGAACTACTCCTCCGGGATGCTGAAGAAGCTCGCGGTAGCTCAGGCTTTCGTCGGAGATCCAGAGCTGGTCATGGTAGACGAGCCGCTCGCAAACCTAGACTTTGAGAGCATGGGAAGGTTTGTAAGGCTCCTCAAAGAGGAGCGCGGGAAGAGGAGTTTCGTGATAATCAGCCACATCTGGGAGCCCCTCCTCCCGGTGGTCGATAGGGTCTACGTCATCGCGAGCGGAAAGCTCGTCCTGAGCGGAGAAAGGGACGAGGTTAAGGAAGAGGTGGAGAGGCTCTTCAAGCTCCCCGTGGAAGAACCGGAAGAACCTCAGAGGTAGCCCCTGTCCTCCTCTTCCTGAGTTGTCTGAGGCATACCCTGCTCCAGCATCGCCCTCTGCATTTCCTGAACCTTCTGCAGTACCTCCTCTGTCTCCTTCGCCCTCTCGTCGAGGGCCTTCATGTCAATCTCCACACCGAGTATTTTCGCCACGGCACTGAGGACTGCCTTGGCTGCTTTTGGATCGACGATGTAGCCCAGACTCTCGCCGAGGAGACTTATACCGTACATCGAGCGGAGCTTGCCCATCCCAAGGAGCAGGCCTGCGGCTCCAACTATAGCTCCTCCCTCGTCTTCCCTCCAAACAATCTCCACTGAACAGTCCTCCAGCTTTGCCTTATACTGCTCTATAAGATCTTCGTGGGTTACCGCGGCGAGAACCTTCGGCTCTCCCTGGAGTTCCGGCACCTGGTAGCCGCCCATTGTGATTATCTCCCTGACGCCGAACTCCTGTACAAAGTCCAGCATCTTGCCGACTACCTCGTAGTGGCCCGGGCTGTCGGTGGGGGCGACCTGCTGGTCGCCGGTGATGATTATCAGGTCCCTCCCGTTCTTGTCGGGGTTTTTCCAGTAGTAGAACTCGTTCTTCATAAGCCCGACGACGGAGTTCTTCTTGATGAGAACCTGATGCATGAAGTGGGGCGAGTAGAGCTCTGCGAACTTGACAGCGTTGAGCTCCTGTATAAGGTGATCTGCCGCGAGCTTTCCCACAAGTCCTATCCCGGGGAGACCCTCTATGAATACAGGATCCCTCAGCCGGGGTCGCTCCAGCATGTAAACGACCGTTTCCTTCATTTTCCTGCTCCCCCTGTTATTCCTAAAAGCTCGCGCTTCAGCCTGCGCCTGTACTCTCCGTAGGGATCCTCCGGCGAGAAGCGCGGCGGGTGAGCAACCTTGGTCTCACTCCCGCAGACGGGACAGACCTCCTTGAGTGTGTACCTGCCGCAGTTCGGACACTTCCTTATTCTGAAGTGCATCTATCACTCACCTTTCCTCTTGACTTTCTTTATCCTCTTCTCCTTCCGCAGGAGGGTTGCCTCTCCGCCGGCTTCCTTAATAACGCGAAGTATCTCCTCCGCTATGCTCTCGAGTATCTCCTCTGCCTTGTAGTAGTCCGGAGCGGTGATATCTATTCTGTAGCGCGGTGCGCCCTGGTAGGAGAATTTGACCTCTATCTCCTTCTCCCTGTTGGCCCTATCTCTTGCGCGGATCAGGGCTTCCTTTATTATCTCGATTCCGTTCGGCTTGGGAACGGTTATCTCAAACTCGGCGTCGATGGTGACGCGCGGAATCTCGACGTAGGAAGTTATTACTGGTTCAAGAGCCCTGAGCCAGTCATCACTTATAAGGCCCTTGAGAACATCCATACCGTTCTGAGCCGCGTCCTCAAAGGCGGCGTAGACCTCTCCGTACTCCTCTTCAAGCGGGACCCAGACTTCCCTCCAGGCGGTCTCAAAGTCCTTTCCGAGCTTTTCAGCAGCCATTTTAAGGAGGTTCTCAGCCTTCTGGGCGCGCTTGTACTCCTGGAGCTTGGCCTTCCTCTGCTGCTGGTTGACACGTTTGAGACTCAGGTCGATGTGCCCCTTGCTGGGGTCTACCCTTATCACTTTGGCGACTATCTTCTGGCCCTCCTTTACAAAATCCCTGATGTTCTTAACCCACGTCGGGGCAACCTCGCTGATATGCATGAAGCCCTCCTTTCCTGGGTACTCGTCGAGCTTGAGAAATGCACCGTAAGGGTGAATGTTCTTTACAGTGGCGACAACGAACTCTCCCTCTTCGGGATACTCTCTGGCCTTTCTCGGCATTAAAAATCACCTCTCCAAACTTTTAGAGGGTTATCACTACCCGTCCAGTCTAAGAGAAAAGCCTTTTTAAGTTTGTGGCAAAAGCTAAAAACGAGAATTCATGCGGGCCTGCCGCTCTGTTTTATAACCCTGAGGAGCTTTGCCTCCTCTGCCAGAACGCGGAACTTCTCCTTCTTGACTTTTTCAAGCTTCGCCCCGGCCCCGCTTCCCTGCCTGGCCATCCTAACAAGCTTTGCCTCTTCAAGAAGAAGGTACTCCTTCTGCTTTTTAACAACGCCGAGTTTCTTCCTTAATAATTTTACACCGCTCTTCATATATCTTCACCTGAATAACCATAGGGTCTCTGGACTTTAAAAGGTTTTCGCTTAATGCCAACATTGAATTCGTCAATAAACGAAAACTGGGGATGACTCACCACTTGAACACTACTGAGATAACCCCCAGCGTAGTCACCACAATCCATCTTCCCATGGAGAACGGCTTTCCCGAGGGTATCAGATAGTAATGAAACGCCCTACCGGATCCACTGGCTCGGGGCAGTTGGATATTCGGATACGGTCAAAAGTAATCTTCAAGGGAGAGGGAAAAACAGCATGTTAACGGTTTCCGCACCATAAAACTGCCATGCAAAGGTTTATAAAACGTCTCCAGAAAAACCCTTCAGTCCGTCAGGAAGTGTTAAAGGCTGATTATCAGAGGTGATGCTCATGGGAAGGACTACAAAGGTCGGTTCCGCTGGAAGGTTCGGTCCCAGGTACGGTTTGAAGATAAGGAGAAGGGTAGCGGCCGTTGAGGCCAAAATGAAGCAGAAGCATGTTTGTCCGGTCTGCGGTAGCAGGTCCGTCAGGAGGATAAGCACCGGCATATGGCAGTGCCAGAAGTGCGGTGCAACCTTCGCCGGAGGCGCCTATCTGCCAACCACACCGGCTGGAAAGGTCGCGAAGCGCATAGTCGCTTCGAAGGCCTGATCCTTTTTCCTTCGGGTGATTGGAATGGTAAAGGCCGTTTATAGGTGTGCAAAATGCGGAAGGGAGGTCGAGCTCGACCTCGAAACCGCAAGGGAAGTTCGCTGCCCTTACTGCGGCAGCAAAATACTCTACAAGCCCAGGCCAAAGGTGGCCAGGCGCGTTAAGGCTATTTGACCGCTTACACTTCGATTTCCAATTCTGGGCTCTCCAGGATTATTTCCCCGCTGGGAAGCAGTGCAATGCTCAGCGCGTGGATTTCAACCCCGGCTTTTCTGGCTTCTTTCAGGAGCCTCGCTATCTCAGGATCGCCTTTTTCATAGGGCCTGAACTTCTCAACCCCGGGCATCGCCCCGACGAAGAATATCATCGCCCGTTTATCATTCCTTCTTAGCTCTATCAGCTCCCGTATGTGCTTCTGCCCCCTTACACTCGGACAGTCCGGATACATCGCGTATTCCCCGTGCCCTCCGCCCCTCAGAACCGCGCTCTTCATCTCCGCGTAGGTTTCCCCTTCGGGGCATTTAAAGAGATAATCGAGGCGGGACTTTCCAACCGTTACCTCCTTCCTCTTTATCATGCAGTCCCTCAACCAGGGAACCAAGCCCAGCTCAACCGCCCTCTCAAAGGCCCTGGCCTGGGTTCTCGTATCTATCACCGCACCCTTTCCATCCAAGTCCTCAAAGGCCACTAAGACGAAGTCAGTCTTTCCACCGGTTTTGGGGACGCAGAAGGCCTTCCTCCCCGGAACCATGAACTCCTCCAGGCGGCCGGTGTTCGTAACAAGGGCCTTTCTGGTTTTCCCGTTTACGTCCACCAGAGCGACAAAGCGGTTGAGCCTCTCGATGAAGGTACAGGGAACGACGTTCAGCTTTAACAGTGGGGTTCTATCATTCATGGTCGAGATTAAACCGAAAGGTGTTTTTAACTTTGGGGTGAACTTTCCAGGGTGATGGAATGATACCAGAGAAGTTCATCCGCTACGCCTTTGATGAGAGGGTCGCTGGAATACGGAAGCTCGCGGAGGGAAAGTTCGGGCCTGAGGCACTTATAGGGTTCACCCGGCACAACGCCGCCATAATAACCTGCGGGAAAGCCGGCCCAAACGGCTCGATAAAGGGGATTGGCTTCATTCACCGTGAGGAGCTTCTCCCAGAGACAATCGAGAAGCTGAGGGAAGAGCTGGAAAAGCCCTACAACCCGAGGAGGGCTTTGGAGTTTCTTCTAAATGAGATATACGTCCGCGAAAAGATAGACTTCACAAAGTTCGTGTCCCTGGAGCTGGCCAAAAAGCACACGTGGGAGAACGTTACCTCCGGGAGCAGGGAGGCGACGATACTCTTCTTCACGCCGCCGAGCACCTCCTACGAGGTGCGCTGTGAGGTTGAAGTGCACGAGGGCGATGCGATATGGGAGTACACCAACGCCGTCCACGATACTTTTCACCGGCCGAAGAAGCCGAGGGACTGGAGCAGGACACCGGCTTACCTCTTCAAAATCCGCGAGATTTACGACAACGGCGAGGATGCTATGGGAGTGAGGATTTACCCTTAGCAAAGTTTTTATCCAGTCACTGGATAATCCAGTTGGTGGATAATGATGAAGTTCTATAACAGGAAAGAAGAGATGGATGCACTGGGAAAAGCACTGGCTTTATCCAAATCCAAGCTCGTTTTGGTTACAGTGACCGGGAGGAGAAGGATTGGGAAAACGAGACTCGTTAGAGAGTTTCTATCCTCAAGGCGTCTTCGATACTTGGATTTCTTCTTCTCAGTGAAAAGCGAGCGTCTGCTTTTGGATGATTTCTCTCGGGAGATTGAACTTAAGCTTGGCTATTCTCCGAAGTTTGAAAACTTTCGGGATTTTCTCAGGTATCTTGAACGAATAAACGTCGATGCTATCTTCTTCGACGAGTTTCAGAATGTCCTTAGGATAAATCCTTCAATGGCCTCCGACCTGCAGGCCTTTATAGACCGAAACAGCGATCTACCGCTTCTCCTGATAATCTCGGGATCGTACTTAGGAATGATGAAGAGGCTCTTCGCTCAGAGGAAAGCACCCCTCTACGGCAGGAGCACGCTTTTTATGGAACTTGGACCCCTTAGACCGAGCGCCGTCTTTCAGATGCTTTCGGATTTGGGGGTGGAGGATCCTCAAGAAAAGATCGTATTCTATGGACTCTTTGGGGGTGTTCCAAAGTACTACGAACTGCTTGAACTCTTTGGCCCAGAGCCCCCTCTTGAACTCATAACGGACGCTGTTCGGTATTCCTCCTTTATAACCTCTGAGGGCGAGGGATTGCTCCTCGATGAGTTTGGAAAGGCCTACAAAACATACTACTCAATATTGAAGGCCCTTTCGATTGGGAAAAACCGGCTGGTGGAGATAGCCAACGCCGTGGGCATGAAGCCGGGAAGCATAAGCAAGTACTTAGACGCCTTAGAAAACTACTATGGCTTGATTTCCCGTGAGGAACCTGTTCTGAACGGAAAGCGCTCGAGGTATGTAATAAAGGACTACTTTCTTAACTTCTGGTTTTCCATGATCGAGCCGTGGAAAGCGGCGATAGATTCTTCAGACTATGGACCGTTCTTCAGAACCTTAAAGGCAGATTTCCCCGGATATTTTGGCAGGGTTTTTGAAAGGGTAGTATCCGATATCCTTCGAGACTTAAATGGAAAACTGCTTACATTTGACCTCATCGGCCCCCAGTGGGGAAGGAACTACGAGATAGATCTCGTTGCCGTCAACATGAAGGGAAAGGAAGCAACTTTCATAGAAGCAAAGTGGAAGGATAATGTTGACGGCCCCAGGGAAATCGGCAGGCTCATTGCCAAGTCTCAGAACGTCCCTTGGAACGGGGAAAGAAAGTACCTACTCATAGCGAAGGGCTTTAGAGTGGATTGTAACGACTGCCTGACCGTTGAGGAACTGGTCTCGCTTTTGGAAAGCCTTAAATATTCGCCCGATAACATTCAGACGGAAATCTAAAGGAGGCGAAAGCCATGGTCGACTTTGAACTGC
Source organism: Thermococcus sp. (assembly GCA_027075325.1). Lineage (GTDB taxonomy): Archaea > Methanobacteriota_B > Thermococci > Thermococcales > Thermococcaceae > Thermococcus. The sequence continues at coordinate 236,207 of JALTBN010000043.1, forward strand.
TGAAGAAGATTATAGAGGCTCCTGGAGTTTCGGGTTTTGAGAACTACGGTGTCAGGGACGCCGTTATCGAGGCCTTCAAGCCCTACGTCGACGAGATAAAGGTCGACAGGCTGGGCAACGTCATCGCCCACAGGAAGGGCAAGGGACCAAAGGTCATGCTCGCGGGCCACATGGACCAGATAGGCCTCATGGTGACTCATATCGAGAAGAACGGATTTCTCCGCGTCGCCCCGGTCGGTGGCGTTGACCCGAGGACGCTGATAGCCCAGCGCTTCAAGGTTTGGGTTGCACCGGGAGAATTCGTCTACGGCGTTGGCGGAAGCGTTCCGCCGCACATTCAGAAGCCAGAGGAGAGGAGCAAGGCCCCGACCTGGGACCAGGTTTTCATCGATATCGGAGCGGAGAGCAAGGAAGAGGCCGAGGAGATGGGCGTCAAGATAGGCACCGTCATCACCTGGGACGGCAGGCTTGAGCGCCTCGGCAAGCACCGCCTGGTCAGCATCGCCCACGACGACAGGATAGCTGTTTACATCCTCGTTGAGGCCGCGGGGAAGCTCGCCGAGACCGATGCGGATGTTTACTTCGTAGGCACAGTCCAGGAGGAGGTCGGGCTTAGAGGTGCCAAAGTTTCAGCCTTCGGAATCGACCCTGACTACGGCTTCGCCCTCGACGTAACCATAGCGGCCGACGTTCCCGGAACGCCGGAGCACAAGCAGATAACCCAGCTCGGCAAGGGCGTCGCGATAAAGATAATGGACCGCTCCGTCATCTGCCACCCAACGATAGTCCGCTGGATGGAGGAGCTGGCCAAGAAGCACGAGATTCCATACCAGTGGGACATCCTGACCGGAGGGGGAACCGACGCCGGAGTCATTCACCTCAACAAGGAGGGCGTCCCGAGCGGGGGAATAAGCATTCCAGCGCGCTACATCCATTCCAACACAGAGGTAGTTGACGAGCGCGATGTCGATGCGGCGGTCGAGCTGACAGTCAAGGTTCTTGAGGAGATTCCAGAGCTGAAGCTCTGAGCTCATTCTCTTCTTTGATTTCTTCGCTTTCGTCGTTGTTTCCGTTTATGTTCCCGTTTGCACCAGCAGCTGTTTCCCCGGCTTCTGGGTTCGCCTCCTGAACTCTGAGGGGAGGAATTTCACTGGATGAATCTTTCCCTGAAAGCCTGAAGAGATTGCGTGATTCGTAGACGAAGAAGACAAGGCCCGAAATTATTCCCGCCAGAAGAGAGGAGGTCTTTGAGGGAAGAGCCATCCCCCTGTGCCAGTGGTAGAGGAGGTAGTTCTGGTAGGCGAAGAGGTAGACGAACCAGCCGATGAGGAGAGCCTCGATGGCGTATTCTATCAGCTTGCCCCAGTCCATGTCCTCAATGCTCCACTCGCTCATTTTTACCATCGTAGCAGGATTGGCCGGGGGGTTAAAAAGTTTTGGCAAAGAATTAAAAGTCCCGGTCTTGATGGAATGGAGAGGAGAGAGCCGATGGAATACTTCCCGTACGAGAACCTTAGGGCACATCAGGAGGAGTTCATACGAATCGTCGATGACGTTGTGAGGAACGGGGAAAATGCTATAATCGAGGCCCCAACCGGTTTTGGAAAGACGATAAGCGTCCTCGCTGGGGTTCTCCCACACGCGAAGGAGATGGGCTACAAAGTTCTCTACCTGGCCAGGACTCACCGTCAGATGGACAGGGTCATCGAGGAGCTCAAGGCGATAAACGGCAAAAGCCCCGTTTCCGGGGTGGAATTGAGAAGCAGGAAGGAGCTCTGCCTCCACAACTACCTGCGCGAGTACACCAGCGACGCCTACACCGCGATGGTCGTCTGCAAGAACCTGAAGAAGAGCGGTAAGTGTCCCTTCTACGAGAACGAGAAGAAGAAAAAGGAGGAGTTCGAGGAAGTGGCGAGGTTCTTCCTCCGGGAGCCCAGCCACCCATCGGAGATCCTTAACTACGCGGAAACCCTTGAGCTCTGCCCCTATGACCTGACGAGAAAGGTGGCCGAGGGGGCCGACGTCATAGTGGCCAGCTACCTTTACATGATTTCTCCGGGCATAAGGGAGGCCTTCCTCGACGGACTGGGCATACAGTACGAAGACCTAATAGTGATATTCGACGAGGCCCACAACCTGCCGGACCAGGCGATATCTGCCCTGAGCGACAGGCTGAGCATTCACACCATCAACAGGGCCATAAAAGAGGCTGACGAATACGGGGAGAACGAAATAGCGAACTTCCTGAGTATCTTAGGCAGGGGGCTTGAGATACTGTTCCAGGAGAAGCTGTCAAGCAGAGACGTTCAAGAAACTCCGATTCAGCCTGAGCTCGTCTTCTCCCACGTCCTGAACGTTCTCGGAATCAACGCCCGCTACCTGGTAAAAACCCTCAATGAGATGGTCTCCGTTGGGGACGCCATAAGGGAGGACAGAATAAACAAGAACGAGCCCCCAAGAAGTTACATTGGAAGGACCGGGGAGTTCCTACTTCTCTGGCTCTCACTCATCGGAAGGGACGACTACCTCTTCCTGATGACGCGAGATAAGGGGTTGAGCCTTGAGCTCGTCGCCCTCGACCCATCGAAAGCCCTAGGCTTCATAAAAGACGTTCAGAGCGCAATCTTCATGTCCGGAACTCTGACCCCCCTCGAAGCCTTCCACGACGTTATGGGGATAGACAACGCAAGGCTGAAGAAGTTTCCCAGGATGATAAAGAGGGAAAACGCCCTGGTGCTCGTCGCCAAGGACGTCTCCACAAGGGGAGCCGAGAGGTCGCTTGAGGTGTACAGGAAGATGGCGGACTACATAGTGGAGGCCGTAAAGATAATCCCCAAGAACGTAGGAGTTTTCACGGCATCATACGAGGTTCTACAGGGGCTGCTCTCGACCAACCTCCAGGTCAGGCTTGAGGAGACCGGCAAGGCGGTGTTCATCGAAAAACAGGGTGCTTCATCAAAGGAGAACGACCTTATGGTGGCCCAGTTCAAGGCCCATGCAAAGGCCAACGGGGCGGTTCTGCTGGGTGTTATGGGAGGCAGAAACAGCGAGGGGCAGGACTACTCCGGGGACGAGATGAACGGAGTCCTTTTGGTTGGCCTGCCGTACGCACGTCCAACTCCCAGAATCGAGGCCCAGGTGAGGTATTTTGAGAAGAAGTTCCCAGGAAAGGGACGCTACTACGGCTATTACCTACCGGCACACAGAAAACTCGTCCAGGCGGCTGGAAGGGTGCACCGCTCAGCGGAGGAAAGGGGGAGTATTGTAATCCTCGATTACAGGGCCATGTGGAGCAACATCAGAAAAGACTTCCCGGACTGGCTCAGGGAGGGGATAAAACCCGTCGATCTCGCCAGGATGAGGCTCTATCTGCGGCGGTTCTGGGCTAACGAACGGTGAATTCCTTCTCCACCCTAACTTTCGCCCCTCCGACGTAGGCGAATTTAACGATCCTGTACCTGCCCGGAGGAAGGTCGATCGGGAGCCTCTGTTCAAAGGTCTCTCCGGGTACGAGGACGATTCTCCTCTCCACGAAGATAATTCCGGGGTCTCTACGGTGCCAGAAACCTGAATACTCGTAAAGTTCTACCTCATTGGTAATCTCCACCTTGACGGTGTTGGGGTTAGAGATGCGGAGGACCAGCTCACCCTTCTTGGGCACCACCTCAACATCAAGCTCAACCTGAGGAGGGGTGCCGTAGGGTATGACACCGAACCTCTCGTTCCCCGGAACCTTGACGATCTTCATCAAATGGAAAGTTGCGTTTCTTCCGATAAAATTTTCGGTGGTGTGCCCCCTGGGAGCGAAGGGGACTCATGGCTCGCCGAGGCGCTCATCCCCCGCGGTTTCCAGGGGGCAAGAGGGTATAGAAAAAGAAACCTGAAAAAGTTTCTCCCTTTGTTAGAAGGTGCCTCAGAGGCCGCTATCGAGAGGAACGCTTCGTACTCACTCCTCCGGGTACTCCTGACAGGGGCAGAGCATCACGAGAACCCTCCTGTGCCTGGGCCCATCGAGCTCAACGAACAGGATTCTCTGCCACGTACCCAAGAGAAGCTCTCCCTCATCAACCGGGACTACAAGCTCGGAGTTTAAGAGAAGCGAAGCCCGGAGGTGGCTGTGAGCGTTGTGGTCTATCCTGTCGTGGAGGTAGCCCTTTCCTTTTGGCACCAGCTCCTTTATTTTGGCTTTGAAATCCTGAAGAAGACCCTCCTCAGGCTCGTTTATCATGAGGCCTGTTGTTGTGTGCTTTGTGAACACAATGGCAATCCCGTGTTTCAATTTGCCTTCCCAGACCTTTTTCTGGACCTCGTCAGTGATGTCCAGGATCTGGAACCTTTCATCCGTGGGAACCTCTATCGTAAAGAGCATGGAACCACCGCTTTAAAATGGGAAGAGGAGTTTAAACGTTTGTCGATCTAAGAGAGAACCTTAACCAGCTCTTCAAGTATCTCCCTGGAGGTTTTAACACCATCCTGAACGAGATAACGGAGAACCACCGCGAGCTCATAGGCTTCGATGAGCTTTTCTCTTCTCTCACCGCTGGGTTTTCCCTCGAAAAGCTCTCCCCGAAGGGTACCGTAGATTTCGCTGACCGCATCCCGGAAGAGAACTTCCTCCCCCATGAGCTTGCCCTCCAGGATCGCCGAAGCGAGGTCTCTGACGTAATCGACGGGGTCTCCCTTAGATTCCCTTCGCATCAGGATTCTTAGTCTTTCCATTAACTACCACCTTCTCGCTTATTTCCCTATCAAGGGCGTTCAGGAGTATCTCTGCCACGAGAATGGAGGAGAATCTCGGGTCCTTCACACCGAGGGCAACGTCAACGGCCTTGGAGACGTCACCCATCTTGAGCAACCTGTGGGCAATGTCCGCCAGAACGACCGAACGGAGGCGTTCGTCTTTTATAACCTCCGCGACCTTCATAGCGCCCTCTATGTCCCCCCGGATGAGGGAATATCTGGCTATCTTGACGCGGACTTCCTCACTGTTCGAGCGCTCCCATATAGCTCGTATACTCTCCCAGTCGCCATCGTCTGGCCTCTCTAAGAAGCGGTTCATAACTGCGCGGCCAACTTCGGAGGCCTCCTTGGAGTTCAGGACCCGGATGAAAGAGGGCAGCGCCCTGGGGGCAACGTCCACTAATCTGAGAGCGGTTTCCGCAAGGGCGCTACCGTCCCCAAACTTTCTCAAGAGGTCTGCAGCCTCAACGGGCTCGCCGGCAATGGCAAAGGCTATCGCCAGTTCAACTTTGAAATCCTCCCCGAACTTCCCAACGAGCTCCTTTGCGAGGGCTTTCAGCGCCGGGACGTGCTTTTCAATGATTCCCCTTTCCTTCAGGAAGAAGAGAGCTTCCTTGAACGCGTGTTTTGCCCATTCCTTGACACCAATCTCCATTATGACCCCAATCCCGTTCTCATAGCTTCCCATGAGGAAGTACGACTTCATTATCTCGATTATGGCCTTTGAGCGATAGGGCTCGGAGGAGATCTGTTCCAGTGCCATTTTGCTTTTCCTTATCCTGTAGGCAACTTTAACGCGCTCCGTTCCTATGAGGGACGTGTTCCTGCGAATGATCTGAAGAAGAATGCTGTCCCTGAGCTCCGGGTTCTCTACCTCCATCGCGTACATAATCGCTTCGCTTATCTCCCCGAGGCCGAGCATGTACCTGGAAGCGAGGGTCATGAGATCATCGCGCACCGGGGAGGGAAATGCCCTGGAATCCTCAACAACCCTGAGATAGAGTTTTTTCGATGTGTTGAGTCCGGCTTTTTTCATCGAGTAACCTATTGAGAGAAGGGCCCTGAACATCTTGACGGGATCCTCGATCTCCTTAGTTGTCTCAATGGCCTTAAGAAAAACGAGTTTGAACTTCGCGTCCTTTACCTTTGCGAGACGCTCTCCGATTTTAGCATAGGTCGTTGCCCGGAGGTAAGGATCGCGTATGACTTCAACGGTGTTTATTATTTCAGAGGTTAGCAATGAACGCACCCCCATAACAAACTTCCGAAACTAAGGTTCTTAACGTTATCGGCCCAAATGCTTTTAAAAGCCCAAGTAAAGCTTTTTCCATGTACGCAGTAATCTTTGGTAAAAATCCAGCCCTCAGTGAGGCAGAATTTCACTCATTCAGCAGGAGGTTCGGCCTCAAAGTTCGGCCCGCAGAGTCCAACCGTTACTGGGTGTTATTCGAGTCGTCCTCTGAGATTGAGAGGCACTTCCACTGGCTCGGCGGTTCGCTCAAGCTCGTGAGAATAATCGGCGAGGGGGATGGTGCGATAAGGAACCTTGAGTACTCCAGGCTCTTCACGGTCAGCCTCTACGGGAGGAACGACTGGAGGCTCTGGAGGAAGCTCGGGAGCGATATAAAGAGGGAGTTCAAGGAGGAGGGGCCTGCAAAGTTCTTCAAGCCTGCAAAGACCTACGCGATGCCGGCGGAGCTCATCCTGAAGGGCTTTCCGGAGGTTAAAGACTTCGTCTTCATCTTTAAAGAAGACGGGAGCTTCCTCGTTGGCGAGACTGTTAAGGTCACAGACCCCTTCGAGCTGAAGAAGCTCGACGTCGAGAGGCCGGTTCAGAAGCCTATACTTTCAATCCCGCCCAGACTGGCGAGGATAATGGTGAACCTCTCGGAGGTCAGAAAGGGCAGCTTTTTGGACCCCTTCTGCGGCATAGGGACGGTCCTCCAGGAGTTCGTCCTTCAGGGGCTTTCAGCCTATGGCAGCGACAGGGACGAGGGGCAGATACGGGCAGCAAAGAAGAACCTCGCCTGGCTCAGGAGGGAGTTCCACCTCAAAAATTCTGCCCACCTGGAGGTCTGCGATGCGAGGAAGTTAAAGAGGTGTTTCAGGCAGAGGTTCGACGCCATAGTGACTGAACCGTACCTAGGGAAGCCGCTCAAGAGGCACCCGGGCAGGGGCGAGGCAATTAAACTCGCCAACGAGCTGGACCGTTTTTACTACCCGGTCTTCGAGAGCTTTGCCGACGTCCTCAAGAGGCACGGCAGGGTGGTCTTCGTCTTCCCTGCCTACAAGCTGAGCGGGGGCGGGGTGTACAGAAAAGAGAGGAAGTGGCTCGGAAAGCTCGGCTTCGAGGTGCTCGGCAGGTACACGGACTACGAGGAGAGGCACAAGCTCGTAAGAGACATCCACGTGCTGAGGTACAGGGGTTAACCGATAAGCCTCTCGTGCTCCTGCTTTATGCACCTGTGTGCGACCGCTATTAGGCCAGCTTCCTTCGCCCTTTTGAACGCCGCCCTGTCGTACGTTCTGAACTGGAACCAGACGACCTTCGCGCCCTTCTCTATTGCCTGCTCGACGTACTCCATCGTGAACTCGGGTCTGACGAAGAGGTCGACTATCTCCACATCGTCAGGAATATCGAGAACGCTTGGATAGCACTTTCGCCCGAGAACCTCCTCATAGCGGGGGTTCACGGGATAGACCTCGTATCCTTTCTCAAGGAGGTAGCGCATCACCTGGTTCGCGTCGCGCTCCGGCTTTGGAGATGCCCCAACAAGGGCTATCTTGCGGTATTTCGTGAGTATCTCCTTGATGTCATCATCGTCCAGCTTATCAACCGGCATTATCCTTACCATCATACCACCAGCCCACTTTCCACCTCAAGGCTTAAAGGAATAGCCCTTCAAGGAGGGATGGTGGTGACATGGTTCTCTATGAGGAGAGGCTGACGAGCCGGACCTTCCAGATCCTCATGCTGGTTCCGATTATCTCGATGTTTTCTGGCCTCTACGCAACGTATAAGGCAGGTGAAGGCGTTGAGATAATGCTCGCCGCCACGCTTGGAGTTGCGGTTCTGCTCCTCGATGCCATGGCAGTTAAAATCGAGATAGACGAGCGCGAGGTAAGGGTAAGGGGGCTGATCGGACTCCTCATCAGGAAGACCGTCAGGATAGAGAACATCGCCAGTTTCTCCGTGTCAGAGGGCTGGATGGGCTGCTCCGGGGCATTCCACTTCAATCTGCCCGCCAGGGGCTGCGTTGTGCTGCGGCGGAAAAAGGGATGGACGGTTTCCTTCACGACGAACCATCCTGAGGAGATAGCGAGGGTATTAGCTATGCTCGGCGTTCCACGAGAACCTTAGCGCCGCTCACGCCGATGACTACAACATCCTCGCCCCGTTTAGCAGTCCCGTTTACGCACTCCGCACTCCAGAGCTCGTTCTCTATCCTCACGAGGCCCTCTGGAGTTAAATCCTCAACCACCACCGCGGTTCTCCCGATCAAACTCTCTGAGCCGGTCTGAGGCCTGGCGTTCAGTCCGCCGCGCAGGATGAAAGGAGCGATGAGAAAGTCCTTGGCCAGGAGAACCGCTATAACTGCCACCACCGCCCAGAGGGGAACCTCAACCCCGAAGCCGGACAGCACCCAGATGAGGAAGAGGCCCACTATAACCTCGTCGGCCATCAGTGCCAGGAACTTGAGGAGGTTTCTCATTCGGCGCCACCGAGCCACCGCCAGTAGGGGTTGAGCTCAAGGATGCTCCACCACTTCTTAAGCTCCTTCCTGGCTTCCCTGTAGTCAGGGTAGAACTTCCCGACCAGCTCCCAGAACGCCTTCGAGTGGTTCATGTACTTCAGGTGGGCCAGCTCGTGGACCACCACGTACTCCCTAAGCCCGGGCGGGACGGAAACGAGGCGGACGTTGAAGTTCAGGTTTCCCTTTGGGGAACAGCTCCCCCACCTGCTCCGCTGATACCGGATGTAGACCCTTCCCGGCCGGAGACCTATCTCACCCGCGTACCTCTCCACGAGGGGGAGGAGCTCCTTCCTGAGAAACCTCTTGAGGCACGAGAGGACTTCGTCCCTGCTGGGCGAGAGAATCACGGTCTTAAACCTCTCGTGAACCCTGGCCCTCCTCCCATGAATCACTTGGTAGAACTCTCCGTTTACGGGGAAGCCCAACTCGGCCATCTCCCGCAGACCGTCTATCTCGGCCAGCTTGGCCTCGAGCCAGCCCCTGTGTTTCTCGACCAGGGCGTCAACGTCGAAGCCTTCTGGAGCGGTGACGAGAACCTCTCCGTCCGGCCTGACCTCAATGCGGGCGTACTTCACGGGGCGCCTGCGAACCTCAAGCCTCATACCATCACCTTTTAAGAAGAATGGATAAAAAGTCCTTATGAAGGTTCGGGTTATCGAGAGGAGGGCGAAGGGCATCTACACCCGCTCGAGGATTCCCGGCGTCGAATGGACCGTGAACCAGTACGTCGGCTGGCGCCTTCGCCTGCAAATACTGCTACGCCAAGTTTCTGACCCGGTGGAAGGACTACGGTGAGTGGGGCAGCTGGGTAGAAGTTAAGACCAACGCGCCGGAGCTTGCCAGAAAGCGCGTTAAGGGGAGTGTGGTGATGTCCACCGTGAGCGACCCCTACCAGCCGATGGAGGCGGAGCTGAGGCTGACGAGAAGGGTTCTCCGGTACATGGACAAGAGGAGCGAGCTCTCCATCCTGACGAGGTCGCCGCTCGTAACGCGGGACATTGACATCTTTACACTCTTCCGCTCGATAGAGGTCGGGCTGACGATAAACGGCTTCATAAGAAGGGAGAAGAGGCTCTTCGAGCCGCTGACGCCGGTTCACAAGGCAAGGGTGAGCGCCCTCAAGGAGCTCCATGATGCCGGATTAAAAACGTACGTCTTCGTTAGCCCGATAATCCCGGAAATAACGGACGTCTCCGCGATAGTCGGGGACACGAGAGACTTTGCGAACCGCTACTTCTTCGAGGTTCTGAACCTCCGGGCGGCGGGAAAGGAGTTTCAGACCCTGCTCAAGGAGGAGTACCCTGAAAGCTACGCGGTTCTAACCGACCGGGAAGTTCGGGGAGTTCCTGCGGGGGCTGGGGGAGGAGATAAAAGGCCTGGGGGTAAAGGCTGAGGGGATAGAGACCCACCAGAGGGGCTGGGAGTTCGTTAAGATTTAGTCACCAGCTTGATGTTAGCAGAGCACCACCATGAATAAGCCAAAGCAGGAGAGCAGTTCCAAGGGGAACCGTGAGCTCATCATAGGCCGAATTCATAGGGAGGCTCTCGATGAGGGTAGCTATAAGGGCAACCAAAATCACAATCGGCCACTCGACTTTCACACCCACCGCAGAGTAAGACAGCCACACCGCGAAGAGCGATACTAAAAACATCGTCGTACTACCGATGACGGTCTTTCTTCTGTTCCAGGGAAGTCCAGGACCCCCTATGCTCATCCCAGCCAGAGCATTGCAACAGTCGCCGAGGGTGGAAACCCACAGGGCCGCTAGTGCTGGAAGCTTTGGGAAGACCGTGCATATCACGGCGATCGTGATCCAAAACAGGAAACTGCCGAGGTAGTTGTCGGACTCGTCTTCCCTCGCCATCATCCTGTAGCTCAGCCCAGCTATGGGAACTTCAAACTCCCAACCCCTGCGAAGTTTGACGTGTTGGAGGGTGTAGAGAAAAGCCAAGAACCACACCACGGCCAGAGTGACCCATCTGGGTGTGAAAAGCACTATTGGAGGCCCCAATATCCCCGGAGAGAAGTGCCAAGCTTTTCTGACAAGCTCTCTGCGGGGTATCCGTTTCATGATTCCACCAGGTGATAGTGGCATCCATTGTTTATAGGATCTTCGGGATAACCGCGATCACCAGCGAGTTAACGTTCGTCCCCGTCGGCCCCGTTCTGAGGAGGGCCCCAACCCTCTCAAGGGCGTGATAGGCGTCGTGCATTCTGAGGGCTTCTTCGATGTCGATTCCAGCTTTTTTCAGCTTTTCGAGGGTTTCTCCGTCCACGATTCCACCTGCGGCATCCGTAGGGCCGTCGGTTCCGTCTGTATCTACCGCCAGGACGACCGCGTTAAGGCCCGCTATCTTCCGGGCAACGCTCAGGGCGAACTCCTGGTTCGGGCCGCCGAGGCCTGTCTCTCCCGTTATCGTGACCGTCCACTCGCCGCCCGCTATCAGGACGGCGGGCCTCTCCAGTGGCCTGTCGTTCCGTGCTATCTCCTGGACTATCGAGCCTATTGCGAGCGCCACCTCCCTGGCCTCGCCTTCGAGGGTCGTCGTCAGGATTTCGGCGTTGTATCCCAGTTCTTCCGCCTTCTTCTTAGCTGCCTCACAGGCTACTCTACCGCTCCCCACGATGAAGTTACGGACGTTTGGTAAGTCCTCCTTCAGAGTCTCCTCGGCTTTTCCGCTCAAACCACGCTCGATGTGCTTCTTAACGCTCTCCGGCAGCTTCTCCCAGACGCCGTAGAGGTCCAGGATCCTGTATGCATCCTGGAACGTCGTGGGGTCCTTCACGGTAGGGCCGGAGGCTATGGCCTCAAGCCTGTCCCCGACCACGTCGGAGAGAATTAAGCTTATCACCGTCCCTCTAACGCGCTTCGCGAGCTTTCCGCCCTTCACCGCGGAGATGTGCTTCCTCACCGTGTTTATCTCGTATATCCTTGCCCCGCTCTTCAGGAGCAACTCGTTCGTCCTGATCTTGTCCTCGAGGCTTATCCCCTCCTCTGGCAGGAGGAAGAGGGCGGAACCTCCGCCTGAGATGAGGACGAGGAGAATGTCTTTAGGACCGACTTTCTCCGCCAGCTCAAGGCCGAGTTTGGCACCGAGGAGTGAATTCTCGTCGGGAACGGGGTGGCCTGCCTCGATAACCTTAATCCCCCGCGTTCTGGGGCAGTTCTCCGCGTAGCTGTACTTGGTGACGACGACACCTTCCTCTATTGCACTGCCAAGGACATCTACCGCGGCCCGGGCCATGGCGCAGGCGGCCTTGCCGAAGGCGAGGAGGTAGATCCTGCCTGCAACTTTGAAATGCTGCTCTTTAACAGTTAGTTCGTTTCCGTCAAAAGAGAGTGAGCGAGTAACTGCACTGTGCGGACTAGCCGCTTCCAGAGCAGAGTTCATGACCTTCACGGCAACTGTTCTAAGGTTCACTTCCCACACCCCGCCAGTTGGAGTGAAGAAAGAACCTTTCTGGCATCCTCTTCGCTTATACTGCCCCCTTTGAGTGCCTTCTCCAGAGGGTAAAGGGCGGTAAAGCACTGGGCCGGAAGGCGGGGACTTCTGGTTAGGGCGTAGCTCTGCTCCCCCTTGTACATGAAGTGCCAGTCGAGCCGGGTCATGACAATGAACCCCATGATGGCGAGAAAGTAGGAGATGTCCACGAACTCGCGGAAGGAGAACCTCTCAGATATCCCAGGAACGGAGTAAAGCTCCTTGACGAAAACGAAGAGTATCATAAAGCTGTTTGCGACGCTGAGGTAGCTCGCGGCCCTCGCTATTTTGAGCTTCCGGGGAACAACCAAATCCCTCGTCTTTACGAGTTTCCCTATGTCCATGCTCCCACCGGGTAAAAGTTGCGAGAGGAGCTTAAAGACATTAGCTCATGTGCAAATCCCATACTCATCGGAATTTTAGCCTTCCGTCCTTCCATAAGGTAACTTTTACGGCTTTTATCGGGAGGACACGGATGTTCAATCAGGTTTTTAAAGCGTTAATTAGACCTCCCCACAGAGAGAGGATTAGGTGAGGCTAATGGCGATAACCTTTGTATCGAACCCGAACATGCCGGAGGAGATTGCCGAGCTCTTTAAAAAGCAGCACTACGCGCTCGTTGGAAGGCACAGCTCGGTGAAGCTCTGCCACTGGCTCAAGGAGAGCATAAAGCACGACCGCTTCTGCTACAAGCAGAAGTTCTACGGAATAGCAAGCCACCGCTGCCTTCAGATGACGCCCGTTACAGCGTGGTGCACCCACAACTGCATATTCTGCTGGCGCCCGATGGAGGGCTTCCTTGGAACCGAGCTCCCCCAGCCCTGGGACGATCCAGCGTTCATCGTCGAGGAGAGCATCAAGGCCCAGAGAAAGCTCCTCGTCGGCTACAAGGGCATGCCCGGCATAAACATAAAGAAGTTCGAGGAGGCTTGGAACCCAAGGCACGCAGCGATAAGCCTCTCTGGAGAACCCATGCTCTACCCTTACATGGGCGACCTCGTTGAGGAGTTCCATAAGAGGGGCTTCACAACCTTTATCGTAACCAACGGAACCGTCCCTGAGAGGCTTGAGGAGATGAAGCGCGAGGATAAACTCCCGAGCCAGCTCTACGTCTCGCTTACCGCTCCAGATATAGAGACCTACAACAGGGTAAACGTCCCCATGATCCCCGACGGCTGGGACAGGATAAAGCAAACGCTCGAACTCATGAACGGCCTTCCAACGAGGACGGTTATCAGAATGACCCTCGTCAAGGGCGAGAACATGAACAACCCGGAGGGCTACGCGAAACTGATAAAGCTCGCCAACCCGATGTTCGTCGAGGCCAAAGCTTACATGTTCGTCGGCTTCTCAAGGAACAGGCTGACCATCAACAACATGCCGCGCCACGAAGAGATCAAGGCCTTTGCAGAGGAACTCCTGAAGTATCTGCCAGGCTACCACATCGAGGACGAGTACGGGCCGAGCAGGGTCGTGCTTATAATGCGCGACGACGTCGACCCGAAGGGCCGCGGCATGGAAGGCCGCTTCGTGAAGTTATAATCCTGACAGCAACCTTCTTTTTCTTCTCGTTCTCCTTCATGTCCCGTGGAAAACTTTATTTATTCTGACGCAGACTATGGGTAGAGGTGTTAACAATGAGGGGAGCCCTTAACGCGTTCGTAATCATTCTCATCACCCTGGTAATCCTGTCACCGCTGACGGCAGCCGTATCCATAAACGACGGATCTGCCAGCTTTCTCAAGAACTTCGGGGACAGTACCGGGCAGATAAGGCACCTTAGCCTTGCAATCATCGCCCTAAGCGAGGCAAAGGGAAAGGTCCGCGACGACCCAACGCCCAAGATAAGGGAGTTCACGAGAGAGCTTCTCTCCTGCCAGAACCCAGACGGAGGCTGGGGATACTTTAACGGGAGTGTGAGCAACGTTCTGGAGACTTCTTATGCCCTTGTGGCCCTTAAAGAGGCCGAACCCTTCTTCGAGGGAACCTCTGACTACTGGACGGTGGACAGCGCCAGAAAAAGCGGGATAAACTTTATCCTTTCCTCCAGCACCGGAAAGGCCTGGGGTTACGTTTCCGGGACATCACCCATGTTCTACCCCACGGTAATGGCCCTGTGGGCCCTGGGAAAGAACGGCTACACAGTGGACGACCCGGAGGTAGCCGATGCCCTTTCCACCATGTCATCCCTTCCCATGTACGTGGATAACGTAACCGCGCTTGCCCTCAAACTCATAGCGTTCAAGGCCGTTGGAGCCAGCGTTGATAACTCAAGCGTTGAGACGGTAATGAACCTTCTCCAGAACGGAAACCTGAGCCCGCAACAGAGGGCCATTCTAACCTACGCGGCAACTCTCTACGCCAAGCCCACCTTTGAACTCGTTGCAGACTTTGCCAGGCTGGATGAAATAAAGCACACCGGCGGGAACAGCGTTTTCTGGGCTGACACCCCGAAGTACCCAATGGCCATAACGGACACCGTAACTCCAACGGCTTACGCACTCATGGCGATTTCCGAGCTCGTCCCGCCGATAGAAAGCGTTTCCATCAATCCAAACGAGATGCCATGTGACGAGCTGCTCTCCTACCAGAACCCGGACGGAGGCTGGGGACTCCGCAGGGGGCTCCCGTCGAACGAGATGGCCACATATTACGCCCTTCAGGCCGTTGAGGCATGCTACCCCGCCCCCCAGGCAGTAGAGAGGGCCATAAACTGGACGAGGGGCAGGTTGGCCCACGACGAGTCAGAGGCCCTCAACGAAAGCAGGATGACGGTGGATTATTACTACGCCCTGATGACGCTCGTACGCTTCCACGCCCTCAACGAGAGTGAGAAGGCCCACGCGGTTCAGGTGATAAAGAGCTTGAAGCTCAAAACCGGGCTCTGGGGGGAGAAAGACCTCGGTCCTCAGCCAGGGGACATAGCCAGGGCAATCAGCGCCCTCCTTGCTCTGGGCGTCAGCCCGTCGGATAGTGATGTCAAAGCCGCGGAGGAGTGGCTCACATCCGTGAGCTCCAAGGGATGGGGCCTGTACTACGCCAGCGGTCTCTACGGTTACATGCTCGACATGAATGTCCTGGACACAGTGACTGTCCTGAAAGCCCTCGAACCGCTGACAAACGAGAGCACCCTCAGGCCCCACCTTGAGTGGCTCCTGGACCAGAGGGTTGACGGCGGCTGGGCGTACGTGAAAAAGAACTACGTCTGGAGCGTGAACTTCAGCGCCAACGGAACTCCGGTTATAACGAGCAGGGCAGTCAACGGTACACCAACGGTGTTCCTGACCGTTGAGGCTGCGACCCTCCTCCTGAAGCATGGTATGGGACACTCAATAGCCCAGGAGACACTGGACTTCATCAGATCCGCCCGCGACTCAGGGAAGCTCGTAAACGACACCCTCGAAACTGCGGCGGCAATAGTGTACCTCTCGGGCTTTAACAGGATGCCCATGGTGGACCTCTCCGACGTCAGGAACGCCCTTGAGGGTTCAGCCTTTGCCGTGGAGTACTCCAAAGGGAGAATGAATGACGCATCAAGCATCAGGGACTACCTCGTGAACTCCTTTGGCCGGAAGTTCTTCCTCGGCCCGCTTGGACGCCTCGAAGGTGGAAACTACGTGGTCATAGCCGGCTTCAACGACGTGAACGTCTCAGCATACAACAGATACCTGGACATCCAGGTCAGTGGGAACACGATAACCGTGGATGGCAAGCCCTATCCGCGCGATGGCACCGTCCTGCTCGCCCCCGGAAGAACCGCGGAAGGTGTTATCCTGTTCGTCCTCTATGACAAAGATTCATCAGAGATAGCGAAGCTGGTCTTCAAGATCGACTACGTGAAGTACATGCAGGGCAACGCAGTGGTAATCCACTTCCAGGACAGGAACGGGGACGGAAAGGTTCAGCTCAACGAGGTAACCGCGGAAGTCGCGGGGTGAAGTAGGTGAGGGCTCTAATCATAGGGGTCGGCCAGTGCGGGACCAAGATAGCCGACCTCTTTTCTCTCGTCGATTTTGAGGCGCTGGCCATAAACACGTCAAGAGGCGACCTGGACTACCTCAAGCACATCCCGCAGGACAGGAGGGTGCTCATTGGAGAGAGCATCACCGGGGGGAAGGGCGTCAACGCAAACCCCGTACTCGGAAGGGAAGCCATGAGACGCGACCTCCCGATGGTGATGCGCAAGATAGGCTCGATAGTCGGGTACGATGAAGTTGACATCTTCTTCCTCACATTCGGCTTCGGTGGCGGAACCGGGGCGGGAGGAACCCCCCTGCTGGCGGAGGCCCTGAAGGAGGAGTACCCGGATTCCCTCGTGGTCGCCATAGGCGCACTCCCCCTGAAGGAAGAGGGCATAAGGCCGACCATCAACGCGGCGATAACCATCGACAAGCTCTCGAAGGTTGCCGACTCTATAGTGGCCATCGACAACAACAAGCTCAAGGAGGGGGATTTAGACATCAGCCAGGCCTATGAGAGGATAAACTACACGATAGTGGAACGCATAGCCTCCCTGCTGGCGCTCATTGACGTCCCAGGTGAGCAGACCCTCGACGCCAGCGACCTCAAGTTTGTTCTGAAGGCATTTGGCAGCTTCGCCACGGTTGGCTACGCCAAAGCAAGAGCAGATCAGGTGAAAAACCTCTCCAAACTTATAGTGAGGTCGTTCGAGAGTGAGGGGCTCTACCTCGAAGCCAACGTTGAGTCGGCCCTCTACGGGCTTGTTGCGGTTCACGGCCCCCCTGAAGTGCTAAAGGCCAAAGAAATCTTCGAGGCCCTCGACGAGCTAACGGATAGGATCAAGGGCAAGCAGATATTCAGGGGTTTCTACCCCGACCCCAGGACCAGGGAAGTGGAAGTCGTTACCCTCCTCAGCGGAATCTACGACAGTAAGAGCATTGAAGAGGTAATACTGACCGCCAAAAACTACGCCCAGTCGTTTATGAAGGCAAAAGCAGAAGCAGAAGCCAAAAAGGAGAGTCTTCTGAAGGGACTTCCGGACTTCGATGACCTGTATCCTGCGGGTGAGGGAGATGGCTGATGTTGACACTCAGATAAAGGACTCCGTTGAGGTGGCCCTGGATCTAAACGAGAGGGAGGTATACTCCCACATAGCGAGAGAAAGCGCCGAAGATATAAGGAGGATAATCTCATCCATAGACTCGGAGAGGGCCCGGAAGAAGGGGTTCTTTGTCTATTACCGCGACGACTGGGACGACCTGATACGGGAAAGGATAAGGAAGGGAAAGAGGCACACGGCCTTCGATTTTTACAACCCGGCACTCCTCGACATATGGGAGGCCAAGGTGGAGGAGCTGAAAAACGTCCGCAAGGCGGAGTACTTCCTCTACGCAGTGATCGGAGGGGCCGCAGGGGCACTAACAGTGGCGGGTTTACTCTTCTGGTGGCCCTTTATAGCTCTGGGAGCATCAATCTTTCCGTTCGCGATCTGGGTCCGAGATAGGGCCCGCGAGAAGAAAGACCTGATATACCACCAGCTCACACAGTTTTTCATCGACGAGATGCGCGTTCTCCTGGGAAAGTACCGGCTGGATCCGGAGAGATATCGCTTCAAGGTGTTCAACGACGACTACTTTGGAGTCAGGACCGTGCGGATAGGAAGGGAGACCTTCGCCATAGCGGAGCCAATGGACGTCTGACTAATGCTCGTAGATGTCGATTAGCCCCGCAGATATGCTGGGCAACCGTTAAATACCCAATTTAGTATATGTGTTATAGTGAGGAATATGAGGATGAGGAAGGGCCAGGTTTCGCTGGAATTCATGTTCGTGTTCGCAATCATCGCTGTCCTGTTAGTTTATTCCGTCAACAACACCACGTTTAAACAGGGGTCCGCCTCGGTTGACACTCTTAAGGTGGAAATTGCACTGGAGGAGAAAAACCTCGCAAATGCCATCTCGAACACTATAGACCAAGTATATTCCCAGGGGCCCGGATCGAAGGCAACCTCCTACGTTCACCTCGTTTACCTGCGCAATGGCGATTACCTCAAGAAGGCGTGGAGAGTCAGCGATCCCAAAATTTTTATAACCTATGGCCCATACGATTCCATCGGCAACGGGACGTATATTACTGTGCTGAACGGAACGGGGAGCACGAATATCTTTTTACAGGGTGACAACAAGAACACCTTCTGGAGCAGGAGCATGTACCAAGCAGTGCTCCTTGATAAACTGGTCTGGTCACCGGAGGGAAGTGTCAACGTGGATTCTACAACCATCTACGGCTTGGAGGTAGGCCCCAACGACCTTCCATCGTCCCTCCGTATCGTGGTGGAGTGGAACCCCGATAACCCCAACAACTGGACGTACGACTCTTCCAAAGGTGAGCTTAGAATAAACATTAACCCCGGTGGGTGAGATGAAGAGGGGACAGATCACGTTTGACTTCCTCATTGCACTGATGCTCATAAGCGTTACCGCAGCGGGAGCCATCTCAATAGCCAACGGTGAGAAGGCCAACGCGGAGACCTTCGACACCACGGCAAAGCTCAAGGTCTTCTCAGTGGATCTGCGGGACACGGTGACCAAAGTTTATGCTATAGGAAGTGGCTTCACAGTGGTCAAATCCCTGCCGCTGAATCTTCAGAGTGGTGAAAGTGTGACCGTAACGCTCAACGCCACATCCAACAGGGTTACCGTCGTGGCAGAGCTCAACAGCGGAACGTTCAAGGTGGAACAGCCCCTCCCAGTGCCGATTTATTCCACCACTTCTGTAACGTTGGGGCTGGGAGAGGAGACCTTCAACGTGACCGCGGTCTACAGCGAGACGGAGGGGAGGACGTACGTCGAGCTTAAAGGTTAAACGCGCACAGACTGCACTAGAAGTCCTCTTCATAGCCGCGGTGATAGTAGGAGGTGCGGCCGTACTCGTTGCCCCCTATCTGGATCAGAATACTGACGCCATGGTGGTTGCCCAAGTGAGGAGTGCTGCGGATGATGCATGTGCCTATCTGAACACCGGGGTGATGGTTCTGGACGATAAGCACGCCCCATTGAATCCACTGATATCAGACGTCAATTACAGCTCGATTGGATGCATAATGGGTGGTGTCGGAGTAATCTCCTCGAACGAAACGGACATCACCATAAAGGTGGAGATAGAATACACCAGGAGCGCAGTTACAAACTCAACGGTTGCAGATGCCACCAAATCCTTCGTAATAAACGAACTTAAGAGCAGAAGTGGGTTCCATTCCGTGGGAGGCTCTCTCGTGTACGGCAAGAAAAACGTGAGAATAACGGTCCAGGCGGTGAGAAGATGAGGAGGGCCCAGTTGCTTACCCTTGATGCCATGCTTTCATTGATCCTGGTCGTGTTCATCCTTGCTACTGTGACCAACACATCCTCTGCTCTCAAAGAGGAGATATCATCGATGATAGAATGGCAAGAGCGGGCGAACATAGCGGACAACATGCTCGACGTGCTGACGAAAACTCAGGGTGTACCTGAAAACTGGGAGGATAATGTTTCCGCTCTTGTAATTCCCGGCTTGGGTTCGGGAAACGGAGCGGATTACGTTGATTACACAAAACTAATGACCCTTGTTAATGGGGTTGAGCACAACAATACCCAGGTCATAGGCTCTCTGTGGAATCTCTCGTCCCATAATAATTTCCAGCTGAGCTTTGGCCTTATGCGTCCGTCACTGTACCTCTCATACTCTATGTCCCCCAATGTTTTAGGTCATATCTTATCCATTTGCAGCGTGGAAGACCTAGGTAGCTCATCAGATTCTCCTGTGATGATAAACGCAAGCTCGTGCAATGGTGGGGAGTTCAAGTTCACCCATTCCGGCGTGAATTATGATAGTTATACCAACCCATATTATGTTTGCGTTTATGGGGATACTAGTATAGGGGACAATTTCAGAGTTTATCTTGGCCAGTATCTTGCGGTGAATGGAAGCTTGGACGTTGGATCGGATGGTTGGTTGAATGCATCCGCCCTATACGTGACAGGAGATGCATACGTCGGTAGCAATGGACATGCAACAACCATAACCGACGATTCATACATCGGAGGGGATTTTGTAGTCACCTCTGACGGGCATGCATCATTTGACAAAAATCTATACGTCTATGGGTCCACCACTGTGGAGTCTAGCGGATACCTAACGGTTGGGAGGAACATGTACTCTCTTAAGGGGATTCGCGTTGAAAGCAACGGTAATTTGAACGTATCTGGCAGTCTGTACTCGGGGTCTGACTCAACAATTGGTAACAGCGCCCATCTTTGGGTTGGGGACAACATGTACTTCAACGGAAGTCTCAATGGGCAGTCGAGCCTGAACATTTACGCCGGAGGAGATACAGTCATAAATGGAGATTTGAGCCTTCCTTCTGGAAACCTCGAAGTTGGGGGCGACCTCTACGTTAATGGAGACTTCACTCAGAATCCGACAACAACAGTGGACGTTGGCGGTGATACTTTCATAAATGGAAGCTTGACGGTGGAGGGATCTAATGTTTTCCACGGAGATTTAAGGGTCAACGGAGACTTGACGGTGGACTGGGGGAAGGAGCTTACCGTTTATGGCGATCTCTACGTGGCGGGAAAACTCACCATCCGGGGCACTCTCGTTGTTTACGGAAATATCTATGAATACGACACCCAGGAACCCCCCATCGAGATTGCATCTGGAAAAACTCTGGATGTAAACGGGTGGGTCTATGGATACAGCTACAACATGGACACATGGTATGCCATCAAAGGAACAGGGTATGATACGGATAACTATGACTTCAGCGGTTATAAATATGTTGGTGGAAAGTCCCCATGGGAATATATGTCAGTTGAAATTGATTCCAATGAAGTAACATTGGGAGATTTGGTTTCATTTAGGAGAATAAAGATATTCATAGAAGAGTTCAGCATTTTCCAGATTAACTCGAACTTTAACATCCAGATAAACGGAACCGGGAGCTTAGCGTCGCCTCCATCTAAAGACGACGCTTTCAGCTGGGAAACCCCAGCATTGAGAAGTTTAATGCCACTACCGCCCGAGTTCTCGTATCCAGAATGTCTCTCCAAGGAAAGCTCTTCAAGCTTACCGTTGAGGATTAATGTATCTGAGTTCAACGTAAGCTACGAATTCCCGTCAATTGCTTCTACAAAGAATATAACGTTCGCAATTATAAACGGCTCCCTGGTCACAGATCCAGGCACTGTGAACGATTCGAGGTACTCTTCGAGGTGGGTGGAATACTCTGAGGCAAAAGTGGTTGTAGTTCAAAGAAAATACGCTCAGGAGTATCACATCAGTGGAGGACTTCCCAGGATAATATACGCCGGCCTCTTTGATCAGTATCTCTCGGATAGCATTGCGGTGATACTTCCAAGCACCTCCAATGACGGTAGGATTTCGCTGGTCTCTGTGTTTACACACGGGGACACAACCGGGTATTCAGTTGTGGGGATACTGAGAAACAACTCCAACATACTTGTGGGAGTTAACATGACACTGTTCCGTTCCGGAAGTTCGTTCTCCCTTGTTCCGGAGAGTTGCAGAGTGGAGATTTCCGGAAACACTGCTATCCTCCCATTGGATTGCTTTATCCCCCAGGCCACGCTTGGTAAGCAGACATCATTTACAATCTGGGTTTACGATTCCACCTTTTCCAGGGTTGATATCCAGGATACGGGTTCAATGGGCGCATATCTCAAGCCTGTGTACGTTCCGGGAGTGATAAGTCTATGGGTGTGGCCAAGAAGGTGAGAGATATGAGGCGGGGATTCGTATTCACACTTGACGCATTACTTGCCTTAGCGCTTGTAACGGTTATGGTTGCGGGGATTGTAGGGGTAACCAGTAGTATTCCCAATGTTTACACTACACATATACAGGGTGAGAACAAGCAGGTGGCGGAGAGCCTGCTTGAGACTTTTAGAACTGTACCATTGAGCAACCTGGTCCCGCCGACCCAGATTGAGAACTGGATTACAGGGACTGATCCTGTTTTGAACCTGACGTACGTGAATCCCCAGATGTCCCCCCTCCGGATAGTTGCCACGTACTGGGCTTTGAATTCCACCGTTTACAGACAGAAAGCAGAGACTATAATGAGATACCTCCTGGAGAATCTGGCTGGAGGTTATAAATACCAGCTTATAATAAACAACTACACTAGCCCGTATCTCACGTTTGATAACTCCTACCGGAACGCCATCGACGTTGGAACGGCCACGGCGTTCATCAGCGGTTACGTCTCCAATGAGACCCCCAGGGGATACGTGGCGAAGGCCTACCTCACGAAAATGATTACAGCACAGGAGAAGCTCGTTGGAATACAGAGGGTTCTTGCCGGTGGAGAGTATTGCTCCAATCTCGTACCTTCATTATCGTACAATACCTACAACTTAACGGTCTCTTCCCTCTATCTCGAGTATCAGACCGTTCCTGGGGACAAAAACACTGTTCAGTCTGGAAACTTCAGGTTGAGTGGAAGTTACAGCGGGGGTAATGTGGACATTGACGAGAACCTCGATGGATGGAACGTTGAATATAACTTAAATTGGCGGGACTATGTAACCTCGATTACCCTCTCTAAAAATAGAAAATCCCTTGTTCTTTATACTTCCTACGAAAGTGGGAGCAATCCCAAGACATATTCTGTTTATGGAATAAAATATACTGACGAAAATGGAAACATCGCCGTAATATCTCTAACCGACGGAGTTTATGTTGAAGTCAGCGGGTGGGGATGGAGTATCTCCTCGTCTAAGGCATACACGACAGCTCCTCCGAGCATTGATTATGCAGTCTATGGAACCCCAGTCACATCGTATGAATGCTCAGACACCAGCGACAATTCCCTCGATATAAATTTCAGAGTTATTCTTCCTAATGATGCAAACGTCACGGAGGGAACATGGAACGCCGCCCAAAGGGGAGGCTATGAAAGTATGGATGTGTATATAAACGGTCATCAACTTGGCAATCCATACTCATCGGATGTGACAGACCTTTTTGGGAGTGGCATTAATATCGTTGAAACAAACTTTTCAAGCTATGGAGACGACGAAATTGGATTTGGAAGCGGAAGCTGGATAAGTTTAAAGTACAAGACCTCAACACCACAGGTTGACGATCCAGGTTTGGTCAAACTCTATAGCGTGAAAAGCAATGGGACGGGAATATACTACCTCAACTCCATTTTTGTCCCAGGCAACGTTACCGGAATAAGTATCAAACTGACAGTTAAAGGTGTCCATGAGGTCAGGGTTTATTACTCCAATGGCACCGCCTTAAACCTCATCTATGAAAATACCAGTATTCCAACTGGATTAACAACTGTAACAATAGACAATAAGACCCTCATGAAAGGTCAGCCAAGCCTGGGAGTAAAAGGCTTACTGGACTACACAACGCTGAGAGACCTCAGCAAAAAGAATTTCAACTTGGTTATAATGCTGGACGCGTATTACGACTCAAACTACGATCGTCCCGTAAGATATGCTGGCCAGGATTATAACTACAACTGGGACAACAAACGGAGCCTTTACGGCTATCCTGACTCATACATAAACATAACGTATACACCAAAAGTCGAGTTAACACGCTTTATGATACCCCTTGAACGGACATACCCATTAAATGGGGAGAACCAAGTATGGCAAGGAGCATACCGGACAATGTATTTCTACTATTACCTCCCTGAAAAAGCGATTCCCTGGTACGTTGATAGTTGGACGGCTATACAGTTCTCTGGTTACACATCGGGTACACTTACATTATACGAAGGATCAAATGCAAACACAGAGGTTTTCTCAATTCCACTTGACTATTACCTAATACGTGTTGCATACACTCGGTTAAATGATAATATCATGGTTCCAGGAGACGTTAATGAGTTCAAGCTTGAGAGTGACTCAAACGATTATGGGTTCAGGGTGAAGGACAGTCGCGCCATAGTCCACTACTTCTTAAAAGGATACGCTGCTTATGGCAAAACCTTTACTTATTACTCCCAGGACAACGCCTGTGGCTACAACCTGACCTACTGGTACAACCTGAGTGGCGAGGTGAACAATGGGACAATATTAATTGGGAACTGTCCACCCAGCGAGAGTCCAAAGATTTTATCGACATATAACCTTACGCCGTGGAAGTACGCCCTTGACGATGCTATCTACCGTCTATTCGTCCAGCTGGGAGCCAGAGAGTATTCAGTTGATCAAATGAAAGCAGACAACAAGTTAATACCGGGCACGAAGGAGAATCCTATTCGCATAGAACTTAAAGGACTTGCCGGTAAAGCCATTGGAATAAAGAGCGTTCCCAATAGTGAGGGAGGTATCCAAGTAACACTGCGTGTATGGAGGGGTAGCTGATGCGCAGGGGATACTTAATTAATGTTACCGCGCTGCTTCTCATAATCCCTCTTCTCCTTCTGGCTGCCACATATCAACAGACGTCCAACTACATAATCAATGCTCAGTCTCAGAGAACTCTCCTTGAAAGGCAGTACTTCAGTGTGAATGACCTTCAAAATGACCTCCAAAATATGGTTGGATTGAGCTTCAAGAGGGCATACCTGACTTTGACCGATTACGTTATCAACACAAGCTTTGTAGATAACGCATCTCTATCACTTGAGAACCTTATGATCTACGGAACCATCAATGGAGCCCAGCAGAGGAGCATGGTTAACATCACCCTCAAGAGCTGGTTTAAAAATATGGTTGAATACCTGAATTCCATTGGCCTGAAGATCAAGCCATCTGACCCTGACGAGTTTGTTACAAATCATCTTGAAGTTACGGTGGCCCCACTGGACTCGTTCCATGTCGCTGTTAGGGTAAAAATAATCAATGTGACAATTGTTGATAGTTCAGGGACAGTTCGCTACTCAGGGGGCATCCCCAGCAACGGGTACATATACTCCGTTGTTAGTGTTGTTGGTTTTGAGGATCCATTTGTTGTCAGGGAACTGAATGGACTCTACACGAGGATTATAACCCCATGCAAGATCCCATTTCCAGGGGAAGTTTATGGATACTACGATGCATCCAATTCAAAAGATGTGGATGATTTAGTCCTTAACTGGTGCTATGTTGGGCTTCAGGATAATTCATCCTCAGGAATGTACTACCCCACAATTCTGGAGAGATTTGAGGGTAATATGAACCACCACAGCTACTATGTAGCACTTGCAAAGCAGTTCCAGAGGGATCTTGGGTTCGCTCAGAGTCTTCCCGTGGGTCTTGAAACTTTTATCGTTCCAGATTCATCTATTGATCCCACATTAATGGGTGCATTGACCAGTATAGGAGCAAACGTCCCTTCAAGTTATACCAGCGTCTCATATTATTTCTTGAAATGCGTTGTGGATGGAGACAGCAATCTATGCAAAACCCCTGTTTGGCAGTCCTCTGATTATCCCGCTTTCAAACTGGACGCATCAACGAAAAGGCTTATATTTGGACAATAAGGACGTGATCAATATGGGCATTGAAGATTTGTTCTACAACATTGGGTTATCAGTGGAGAAGCTTTACAATGGGACCAAACGTACAGTCAAGCAAGCACTCCTTCCAACACCTTCAGAAAAACCTCCGTCTTGGATATCAACAAGATTCATTAGACAGAAAGAGTTCACCCCCCACGAGGCCATTAGCCTTCATACCCAACTTTGCTTTATTGTATACCTTGTGCTTAGTTTTGCGGTTGTATTCTTGACGGTGAATCCCTGGTATGTCCTCACCATTTTTGTGCTCTACTTTCTCTACGTGCGTTATATCTTCAGGCGCTATGGTGAGTTTCTTATCGATGAAAAGTCATATAGAGCCTTTTATTTTTACATCTCGGTAATCTCGTTCCTCGCTATCTTTGGGTATTCTATACTGAGGGATCTCTCTTTAACTGCCTATTATTACTATGCTTATATTGGATTGGTGACCTTAGTGGTTCTCTTCTTCCGCTACTACTTTAAGTCCCACTACGGCCGCGACTACACCTACGGCGTTGTCGAAGAGGCTAAAAACGACCTCGTCAGGGTTTTCGTCCACGACGATATAGCCGCTAACGTCAAGCCCGGCCGTTACTGGGTTCCGGCGGTGCCCGATGCCGAGCCTGGCAGGATAGTCAAGCTCCTCGTTGAGGAAAGGTCAATGAGGAGCTCGGTCCCGGTTAGGGTTCTTGAGGTTTACTTGGGGGATGCAGGTCAGTCCTCCCAAACGGAGACGGAGCCGAAGGACGAAACGGAGTGAAGCACGAGGAGATAAACGGAGTGGCAGGGTTCTATCAGGTTCGTCTTTGCGAAGCCTTCTCCATTTTTCTTGATCCTCAACGGCTCCACCTGACTGCAAGTGGGGTATACCACCACCTCTTCCATATGAAGTTCGACTTCATAGCCGAGTCCTTCACAGACCCTCGCGATGAGCCTAGTGAATTCTTTCCACTTCGGGATCTTAGTATTATAATAAATCGTGTGGCCCAAAGTATCACCACAATACGTAATAAATAAAACCTTAAAAAGTTTTCCCAGGTGGTCACTCCCAGCAAAAGGAAGAGTTAAAGCTCCCCGCAGAGCTCGGCGAAGTTGCGGTAGATATCTGCACCACGCTCGGTGTGGGCCACCTCCGGATGGAACTGCACGCTGTAGATAGGCAGTTCTTCGTGCTTCATCGCCTCGACCGGGCATGTCTCGCTCCTGGCCAGAAGCCTGAAGCCTGGTGGAAGCTCCTTAACCTCATCCATGTGGCTCTCCCAGACCCTGAGCCTCTCCGGAAGCCCCCGGAAGATGTCGTCCTCCTCAAGGATTTCAATCTCCACGAGGCTGTACTCTGCCTTCTCGCCCCTTCCGACCTTCCCGCCGAAGTGCCTCGCTATGAGCTGGTGGCCGAGGCAGATCCCCAAAATAGGAACGTTGAACTCGTTGTAGTGCTCGAGTATCGCACCGCAGTTCCCGGTTCGGTTTATGTCGGGACCGCCGGAGAAGATTATGCCCTTCGGCTTCATCGCCCTGATCTCCTCCAGAGGAGTAGTGTTGGGGATTATCTTCGCCTCAACACCCAGATAGCGAAGGGTTCTCCATATCCTGTGGACATACTGGCCGCCGTTGTCCATGATCACTATCATCCTTTCACCTCCAGGAGTTTGAAAAACTCATCGGATTCCTCAATCAAATAGAATGCCTTCAAACCCAGGGATTTGGCCAGTTCGGCCATTTTTCTGTCGTTGGTTATTAGAACTGCATTCAGATGAATAGCTGTCGCGATGAAGTATATATCGGACGCCTTGTGGTGGGTTTGAAACGCTACCTCCTTCAAATCCTCGATTATTAGCTCCTCTGGAATCCATGTAACTATGGTGCTATAAAAATCCAGGGCTTTCTGAACCCTTTCACGGTCGAAATACCTCGACAAAACAGCCACAAACTCAACCTCCCCGAGACGGGGAGTGTAAAGCTCCATATCCCCCAGTTGGGCGCTCTCAATAACCTTTTCTGCAACTTCAGTTCGTTCGGGATAAAAGCTTGAAAACAGATGGAACACAACGGAAGTGTCTATGACAACTCTCATGTCTCCTCCTCCCTGAGGCGCAGAAGGTAATCGGTTGGATCTTCCTTAAAGCGCTCCTTTGTGACCTCTTTTCTCATTTTTTTAGCCAGTTCGAGGAAATCTCCCGGGTAAATCCTCACCATGAGCTTCTGCCCCTCCTTTAGTTTCAGCGGCTTCAACGGCTTCAGCACGCCGTTTTCGTAGACCACCTCAATAATCTCGCCCATTCTCTCACCGTCTCAAATTCCACTCAAAAATAAATAAATGTTCTCATTCGAACTCTATCGTCGCCGGCGGCTTGTTGGTGATGTCGTAGAGCACCCTTCCCACTTCGGGGATCTCGCTCGTTATCCTGAAGGCTATCCTCTGGAGCACCTCGAAGGGGACGTTCATCGCGTTGGCGGTCATCCCGTCGAGGCTCTCCACAACACGAACCGCGATGGTTTCCTTGTAGGCCCTTATGTCCCCCTGGACTCCGACGGTTTTGACGCCGAGAAGAACCGCGAAGGCCTGCCACGGCTTCAGCCCGGCCCTCTCAATCTCCTCCTCGACTATCGCGTTCGCTTCCCTGACTATCGCCACCTTCTCCGGCGTGACCTCACCGAGAACCCTGATGGCCAGACCCGGCCCGGGGAAGGGCATGCGGTTGTATATCTTCTCGGGCAGACCGAGCTCCTTAGCAAGCTCACGAACCTCGTCCTTGTACAGGTCCCTTAGCGGCTCTATCAACTTCAGGTTGAGCCTCTCTGGAAGGCCGCCGACGTTGTGGTGGCTCTTTATCTTGCCCCTGCTCTCTATCCAGTCGGGAGCAATCGTCCCCTGGATGAGGAAGTCCGCGTTGATTTCCTTCGCGACCTCATCAAAGACCTCAATGAAGACCCTGCCGATGACCTTCCTCTTCTCCTCGGGCTCGGTTACCCCTTTAAGCTCGGCGAAGAAGCGCTCGCTCGCGTCAACGTAGTGGAGGTTCAGCCCGAACTCGTCCCTGAAGGTCTTCACAACGAACTCCGGTTCGTTCTTGCGCATAAAGCCTGTGTTAACAAAGACCGCATGAAGCCTCTCGCCTATAGCTTTGTGGGCAAGTATCGCCGCGGTCGAGCTGTCAACTCCGCCCGAGAGCGCTATTATCGCCTTTCCGTCGCCAACCGTCGCTTTAATCTCTCCAATCTTCTCCTCGATGAAGTTCTCCCACATGAGCACCACCTTTCAGCATTAAAATGTTAATTTAGATTTAAAAATTTGTTGTTTTTGACATTTAAAAGTTTAAAGGAACACCTCATTTTCCGAGCGGGTAGTTGGGGGCCTCATTGGTTATTGTGATGTCGTGCGGGTGGCTCTCCCTTATCCCTGCGTTCGTGATTATCACGAACTCGCCCCTCTCCTTGAGCTCCTTGATGCTCCTCGCCCCAACGTAGCCCATTCCAGAGCGAAGGCCGCCGACGAGCTGGTAGAGAACGTCGCTCACGCTACCCTTATAGGGCACGACGCCCTCAACACCCTCAGGGACAAACTTGCGCGTCTTCATGTGGCCCTTCTGGTAGTAGCGCTCTGCTCCACCCTTCATCATGGCCCCGAGGGAGCCCATTCCGCGGTACTGCTTGTAGCGCCTGCCGTTGATGACGACCTCCTTGCCGGGGGCCTCTTTCGTTCCCGCGAGAAGTGAGCCCAGCATGACGGCGTCGGCCCCGGCCGCTATGGCTTTAACTATGTCACCTGAGTACCTTATTCCTCCGTCCGCTATGACATGAAGGCCGTACTCCTGGGCTTTATCGGCAACCAGCGCTATGGCCGTGACCTGGGGGACGCCAACGCCGGCAACGACCCTCGTGGTGCATATGCTCCCAGGCCCGATTCCGACCTTTACCGCGTCGGCGAAGTTCAGGTCGTCAACTGCCTTGGGGTTGGCTATGTTTCCTACTATGAGGTCTGCGTCAACGGCCTTCCTTATCTCCTTCATCGCCTTAATGGCCTTGAGGTTGTGGGCGTGGGCAGTGTCGACCACTATGACGTCAGCCCCGGCCCTGTCAAGGGCTTTTGCCCTCTCGAGGTCGAAGGGACCCACCGCGGCCGCAACGATGAGGTCACCGTTCCCGTCTCTGACTGCGTTCCTGTACTTCTTCCTCTTTGTTAGGTCGCTCATGGTAATCAGGCCAACGAGCTTCCCTTCCTCATCCACCACCGGCAGGCGGTCTATTCTGTTGTCGAACATTATTGAGATGGCATCTTCAACCGAGACGTTCTCGGGAACTGTTATGAGTTCCTCCGTCATGACTTCCCTGACCTTCTGGCCTTCCCGGGCGGCTATGTCCTTTTTGGTTATTATCCCGATGGGTCTCCCTTCGTCAACAACGGGGAGCCCGTCTATGCCGTTCTTCTCCATCAAAAAGAGGGCGTACTCAATGGTTTCCTCCGGCGAGATCGTGATAACGTCCTCGACGATAAAGCGCTCGGCGCGCTTGACCTTCCTGACCATCTCGGCCTGCTTCTCAATGCCCATGTTCCGGTGGATTACCCCAAGGCCGCCCTCCCTGGCCATCGCGACCGCCATCTCCCACTCCGTGACGGTATCCATGGCGGCGCTGAGAATCGGTATGTTCAGCCTCACGTTCGGCGTTATCTGGATGGAAACGTCCACATCCTTGGGTTCGACTTCCGTCGCCTGGGGTATCAAAAGAACGTCGTCAAACGTATACCCCTTAATTGCATTGACAATTTTCTGCTCAAATTTTCCCATCTTTTAGCTCCTCCCGCACCCTTTTTGACTTGAAGATGTCCATGGCTTTTAAGGTTTGCGGAAAAACGGTTAAATATCAAGAGGGAGTACTCTTCCTGGTGGTATCGTGGACTCCTACCTGATAGCGGTCGCATTTGATGCAGGGATTAAACTGGCAGCGGGTGGAACGCTTATATTCTTCTCTCAAAAGAGGCATAGAAAGGCCGCTTACTACTGGGGCCTTGCATGGGTAATCTACGCCTACGCGATAACGGGTAATTTGGGAGTTCACCCTGAGATGGCGGCTGTTTTACTCGGCTTTTTCTCCTCGCTCATCCTGCGGGGAGTCTTGATGGTGAATGAAGGGATGTCAACACCCCGCGATTATATGCAGATCGTCTCATGGGGGCCTGCAGTTATTGGGGTGTACATCGCGATTCTCTTCATCTTCCTCAGAAAAACTCCTGAAATTGTCGTTATGGGCGCCGTTTATGGGACCTCTGGTGTCTTCCTGAGCACAGGTGGGATCGTCCTCTACCACACGAGAGAATTCTACGATCAGGACACCGCTTACCTGGGTCTATCCCTGACCACATACGGTCTCTACCAGATGATCTACCCAGTATTCTGGCACAGTAACATGAGGTTCTGGGGACTGTTCCTCAGCCTAGCCCTGACGGTTGTTACTACCCTCTTCATGGTCCAGTTCTCACTCGGCGAGGTCTTTGAGATCAAAGAGCCCACGACTCGCATAGAAATCCAACCCGGAGTCCGCATGGCAGATCCTGGACATTTTAAAGACTTCAAAAAGAAGTTTGAGGGGTATCCGGTTCTCTCTTTTGTAAGAAACGTTGAAGTACCCAATGGATGGAAGGTTTACAGGATAACAAACATTGGGGGGCAGGGGAATGTTTCTCCCACCAATCTCCCAAGGATTCTTGAGACGGCTGTGGATTACGTTCGCTCTGTCGGAAACTCTGACCTGAAGCCGGTTGTAGTTCTTGAGGGCCTCGAATACCTTAAACTTTACAACGAATTTAAGGCCCTAGCAAAGTTCCTGACATCCCTGAGGGACTACGTTGCATTAAACAACGGGATGCTTCTTCTCATCCTTGAAAAAGATGCCTGGGAAGAAAGAGAGCTGAAAACCCTGGAGAGGCTTCTCATGTGAGAACTTCATCCAGCCTGCCCTCCTCCAGAGCCCCCCTCAGCTCCATCGCTATCCTCCTTCCGGTGCTTACCGGGAAGTCGTAGCGAAGCCAGCTGTAGGGCGAACCGTGGACGAAGGGGTTGGTTCCGGCCACGATTCTGGCCGAGATTTCGAAGACCACGAACTCCAGCTCCTCGGTGAAGACGCCTTCGAGGCAGAATGGGCCCCACAGGCCGCCCATCAGCTCCTCAGCGGTTTTCACGACCCTTTCACCGGCTTCGATGACGTCCATGAGGAGGCTCTCCCTGAGGACGACCGGGATGTTGCCGATTACGGTGTAGTTGGTGCTCAGTTCAAGACCCAGCTGCTCTCCCGCGGGAATTCTGCCTATTGCGTCAGCGTTGCTCTCGTAGCGCCTGTCAACGCTCATCAGCTCAAGCTCGCGGTTGAGCTTCGAGTAGAAGTAGTGCGGATAAACCGGAACGCCGAGGACGTACTCCTGAATTTGAACATTGAACAGGTCTTCCTTGTCCCTTACCCCAAGCCTTTCGGCCTTTTCCCAGAAGTCGGCTGGGTTTTTGGCGAGAAAGTAGCCTTTCCCGCCCTTGGCGCCGTGAGGCTTGACGATAACTGGCCTATCGATGTCATCCGGGTCGTCATAAACCCTCGGAAGGCGGAGCTTTGCCTTTTCAAGCCACTTCCGCTCCAGGGAGCGGTCGCTCTCCCACCTGAGAACCTCTTTGTTGCCGTAGTAGGGAACCCGCATTTTCTCAACGAGCTCAAGGCCCAGGTGGGCCACGAAGGAGCCCGTCGGGACAACCACCGCATCGAGTTCCAGCAGGTCCTCCTCTGGATAGGTCCCTTCGATAAAGTAATCCGCAACGGGGAAATAGCGGGTGTAGAGGGGCTTAACGCGGGAAGGGCCGAAGGCAATCGTTTCAAAGCCCTCTTCCCTCGCCCCTTTGAGTATCTGAAGCGCCGAGTGGGATGCGTAGGTCGCTATCCTCATTCTCCCTCACCCAAGAACTTTGGTAGGGACTCGTGGGTTTTCTTAAGCTCGGAAACCGGCTTTCTTAGAATCTCTTCGCCATTCCAGAGGAAGACGGCATTGCTTCCTCCGGCATTTCCAATCACTGCGAAGTGCCTGAAGAGACCCCTGAGTTCGTCGAGGTTGTCCTCTGGAAAGGCAACGATGTAGCGTCCGTGACTTTCG
This sequence comes from Thermococcus sp., assembly GCA_027075325.1. Classification (GTDB taxonomy): domain Archaea; phylum Methanobacteriota_B; class Thermococci; order Thermococcales; family Thermococcaceae; genus Thermococcus. The sequence continues at coordinate 268,785 of JALTBN010000043.1, forward strand.
CTGAAGGCCACTTCAAGCGGATTCGAAGTCTCTGAAGGAACCTTAGTGAGGTCAACGGTAAAACCAACCCCCCTCATTGCCATCTCCACCAGGGCGACGGCCAAACCGCCCTTACTCACGTCGTGGACTGAACTAACGAGGCCTTTCTCGATGGCCTTGAGAATTCCCTCGGCGTTGACCTTTTCCTCATCGAGGTCAACGCGAGGAACGAAGCCGCCATCAATGCCAAGCCTCGCGTACAGCTCCGAGCCGCCCAGTTCCTTCCTCGTAACCCCCACCACACCGATGAGCAGGTCATCTTCAAGCCCCATCGAGGAAATCTTCTCAAGTTCAACCTTCCCGAGGCCAGCGACGACCGGCGTGGGCTTTATCGGCCTTCCAGCGACTTCGTTGTAGAAGCTGACGTTACCACTGACGTAGGCAAGGCCGAAGGCCTTGGCAGCGTCGGCGAGACCCCTTACAGTCTCCCCGAAGCTCCAGTAGACCTCTAGCCTCTCTGGCGAGGCGAAGTTGAGGTTGTCCACCAGGGCTAAAGGTTCCGCCCCGACGCTGACGAGGTTTCTAACCACCTCAGCAACGGCCCCCATCGCGCCGTGGTAGGGGTTAAGGTGACTGTGCCGGGGATTTCCATCTGCAACAAAGGCCAGCCCGTATTTTTCGTTTATCTTCAGAACCGCCGAGTCCCTACCGGGCTTGAGAACGGTCCTCCCCTGGACCTCGTGGTCGTACTGCTGCCAGATCCAGCTCTTGCTCAGGATGTTTGGGCTGGACCAGACGACCTCGAAAGCCTCTCCAAAACCAACCCCGGGTGTTTCAACGGGTCTTTCGGCGCTGTGGGGCCTCAACTTCCACTCCATCGTGGGGACGTCCGTGAGCAGGTCAATCGGCAGGTCTGCAACCTTTTTTCCCTTCCAGTAAACGATATAGCGCGGCTCCTCGATAATCTCGCCAACAACCGTCCACTCAAGCTCGTACTTCTCGAAGATTCTACCGATTTCCTCAACATCCTCAGGCTTAACCGCGAAGAGCATCCTCTCCTGGCTCTCGGAAATCATGACCTCTGTTGGGCTCATCCCCGGCTCCCTGAGCGGAACCCTGTCAGCATAGACCACCGCGCCGAAGCCCTTCTTCCCGGCCATCTCGGAGGAGGCGCAGACCAAGCCCCCACCGCCGAGGTCTTTGAGGGCCTTTACCTTCCCCGTGTAGACGGCCTCAAGCGTCGCCTCGATGAGGAGCTTCTCCGTGAAGGGGTCGGGAATCTGAACGGCCGAGCGGTCTTCCTCCTCCGCGTTCTCGCTCAGCTCCTCACTCGCGAAGGTTACCCCGTGGATACCGTCCCTTCCAGTTCTATTTCCAACGAGGACGAGCTTTAAACCAGCTTCACTAACGTAGCTGTGGACGAGGTGTTCGGGCCTCATTACCCCGACGCAGGCCACGTTGACGAGCGTGTAGTTATTTAAGCTCTCATCGAACTCGGTTTCACCGCCAACTGTTGGAACGCCTATCCTGTTGCCGTAGTCGGCTATGCCCTTGACAACCCCCTCCAGAAGGTAGCGGTTTCTCTCTTTCTCCAGCGGGCCGAACCTTATCGGGTCGAGAAGCGCTATTGGTCTTGCCCCCATGCAGAGTATGTCCCTGACGATCCCGCCGACGCCCGTGGCCGCTCCACCGTAGGGTTCAACAGCCGAGGGATGGTTGTGGCTCTCTATCCCAACGGCTATCCACGTCTCGTCGTCGAACTTAACTATTCCCGCGTCCTCGCCCGGGCCGAGGACAACGTGCTCGTTCTCGGTCGGCAGAAGTCTCAAAAAGGGCCTGCTCGACTTGTATGACGCGTGCTCGCTCCACATCACCTCGAGCATGGCCTTCTCAACTTCGTTTGGCTCTCTATTCAAGCGCTCACAGATGAGCTTCTCCTCGTGTGGGAACATCGCGAACCCTCCAATTATTGACGGATTACTGTAAAAAAAAGCTTGTTTTTAAGGTTTATTTTAGCATAAAAATGTTAAAACAAGTGGCATCAAACCCGGAAGAGCAGGGTCGGAATGTTCCTCACCCTTTCATCTGTGTAGTTGATGAACGCCTTGAGAAGGCGGTAGATTCCAAAGAGCTTCTTTGCTCCTCGGTTCCCCTCTTCTGTCCGCGTGGGAAAAGACATCCACGACATTTAACTGTCTTGGAGAATCCTCGGCGTTTCCTCCTCATGAGCTCGTTTATGAAGTAGTAAACGTTAAAGGCCTCCTCCCTGCCCTTGGAATAGGAGTGCTATCCTTTGGAGAGTTCCATGAACAGCTTTTCGAGGGGCACCTCCTTAGGTCTCACCTGTAGAAGTCCAACACCGTTCTCGGCGAGAATACTCGTTATCTCGGGCACTTCAGATGCGTAGTTGGATACGTTGACGACGATGTTCCTGCCCTCAGTCCGGGCTTGGTATCCTTTCTCCTTCAGAACCTGAAGGGCCAGTGCTTTATTGGTCACGGTAAGGACAACCTCAACACTTCTGAGGAGTGATATGAGGTTCTCAAGCTTTTCTTCCAAAATGAGCTTCCCGTCCCGTATTATCCCCACTCTGCAGTTCACGCCTTCAAAGTGCTGAAGCTCACTCAAAATATGGGTTGAGAAGAGCACGATTTTTTCCTCCTTCAGCATTTCAATAATCCTCTCCCTCAGCTCCATTACGCTCGGAACGTCGAGGTTGCTGAAGGGTTCGTCGAGAACGAGCACCTCCGGCTCGTGGAGAAGGGCCCTCGCAAGGGCAAGCCTCTTCCTCAAACCTCTGCTCAGTTCCCCGGCTTTTTTGTCCCTGTGCCCGTACAGCCCGAACTCCTTGAGGATCTCATTGATCCGCCCTTCGGGAACGCCGTAGATGCGGGAGAAGAACAGGAGGTTTTTGTAAACGCTCAGGTTTGGGTAAACCCTTTCACCCTCTGGCAGGTATCCTATCATCACCTTGGCCTTTGTGGGTTCCTTCCATAAATCTACTCCTTCAACCACCACCCTGCCGCTGGAGAGGGGCAGTATCCCTGTAACAACCCTGAAGGTTGTCGTCTTCCCCGCTCCGTTCGTGCCCAGTAGTAAGTAGATCTCACCTCGAACTGCGGTGAATGAGATATCATGGATAACGTTCCCTCTGCCATAACCTGCACTCACGTTTATTACCTCAAGCATGCAAATCCCCTCAGTTCGTTATAAACGCCAGCCTGTTTATTATTCTTCTTGAGAGCAGTGTAAGGAGTACAGCCAAGCCAGCACCCGCAATCGCTATTAGGAGCATCGTTCTGACATAATCAGCTGCTGAAAATCTTGATGCAAATATTAGGACCCCTATTGGGATGAACACTACAAACGTGCCTGAGGCCATCAAAACCTTGGATCCTCTCATTCCAACCATTGACGCAACGGGGAATGCGAGGGCAGAGAAAGCCCCAGAAAAGAGTACCATGAGGAACAGATAGCTTCTGGTTGGCATCCACCATTTCCCGGTATAGTGATGAAACCCAGCTTCTATGCCCATGGTGTTTGTAAAAAACGCAAGGATTATGAGCCCAACTCCAAGAAATGCCCCCATTATCATCTTGGAAGCGATGATCTCGCTTTCACGGAGGGGTGTTGAGAAGAGAACCTCTATTGTTTTGTTTGTTTTCTCGGAAAGGATTGAGTTCGTTAGGTACGAATAGAGGACCATGTATATCAGCAGGCCAAAAACCACCGGTATCTGAGCCACCATAACCCCAAAATTGGATGCCCATCCACCTAATAACCTTACGATTTCCCCGGATACCCCGAACAGTTCTGGGTTGGAAGTGATCTGTTGGTGAACGGCATACGAACTTTGAGGGGTTGGAGGAACGAGAACAGACAGTGCAGTTATGAATATAATCATCCCAATCCCAGAAAAAAGTTGGGAGTAGTTGTCCCTTAACCCCCACCACTCCTTTTCGACTAGGGCCTTCATCTCGGGTCTCATTCCGTTCCCTCCAGGAGGGCGCTGTCCACAACCACTATTCCCCGATCGGTCTTTAACACGGTGCAGTATGGTGTGATGCAGTACACCTTAGCCGTTCCGTATTTAGTCCTGAACTTGCCGATCTTCTTTGAAGGGAGGTCTATACCGCTTATGCGGTGTTTTATTATGGAGCTCACAGGGGCGTCGTTTTCGAGCACCTTAAGTATCCGGTATTTCTTTGTTGAAAAGGGAGATCTGAAGATAAGCTCGTTTTCTCTGACTTCGACTGCAGTTTTTGTCTGCGAAATTGCAAGTGCAAGGACTGCAACTGCCGCAAGTGCACCTACCCCAGCAACTATGAATTGTGTCTCCATCTTTATCCCCTCATCTGTTCCTTAATCAGTTTAACGAAGGACATTGTTTTGTCGTTATATCTGATCTCTATGTAACCGTTGACGAAAAGCCAAACTAGCGCATCTTGAATATCCTTCTTAATGCTTTCCGGTGAAAGGTTAAACCTCTCAGCTATAACGTTAATTACCTGATCACTATTGAGTCCAGGATGATTTCTTAGTTGTGTGTATATATCCCCCATCGTTGGGTTGAGGACGCTCATCCTTCCTGTTAACGGGGAGAAACACACAATACGTCCGTCTTGCTCCTTACGATATTTTAAATTAATGTTTGGATAAAACCTGAAATGCCTTAGATTATCTTGTATGAACCTACGGATTCTGGCCGCCTGTTCAGGTGTTAACATGGTATCTCCTCTGTGCTTCATGCATGCAGCACCTCCTTGATTAGATTCGCTAGATGGTATGTCTCATTTTGTTTAAGTTTCCTTACATTAACAATATTTTCCTTTTCCCGTCTGTTTAACCCTATTCTGCCTAGTACCATAAAGTCCCTTTCGTTTCTTAAATATCTGGAGATGGCATTGAAAACTGAATTTTCAGACCATAATTTTTCGAGTTCGGGCCATAGTTCTTGCCAAGGCTCTCTCAGGATATTGCCGTATGCTAAGGAGATGTACGGTGAAGGTAGTATAAACCCCTCAGGGTTTATGCTTATCATAAGATGGCCTATATATGGTCCAAGGGTAATATGTTCAGTGGGATCTCCAAATTCGAAGATGCAACGATAATTCTTTTGATTGTTTTGTATCCACTGAATGACTTGTTTGTATTCCTCATCTGACGGTACCAGAGGCATGTGTCGTGTATGTTCTGGTATGTAGAACATTGTTCTTAAAGAATAGAGCCCCAGTTTCTCACTGAGCTCTGCAACATTCGGAAAATCGTGGATGTTAAACTTTGTCAGGGTCATAGCCGCCATTGTTATAATATTATTGCTAACTAGGGTCTGTATTGCGTTAACAGCTCGCTTGAATGTCCCTCTTCCCCTTAGTCTATCCATGACTTCTGGAGTTGAACCGTCTAAAGAGACTTGGACAGAATCGATTTCTGATTTTGAAAGCTTCTTTGCAAGCCGGTCATTTAGTATAGTCCCATTGGTAACCATGTTTACTATTAAATCGTATTCCTTTGCATATGCTATCATGTCCTGTAGCCTTGGGTGGAGTGTTGGTTCCCCACCACATATACAGAGGCCTAGTATTCGTGATTCATTTACTAGAGTGTCGATAATATGTTTGAAGTTTTCAAATGAAAGTGTTGGGGCTGAGTGTCTTTCACCGGCGCTCAAATAACAGTATGGACAGCGTAAATTACATCGGTACGTGATGTCAATTGCCGCAAATATGGGTCCCTGTATATTATCAACCCAGCATTTCAGACGTTTTCTTTCCTTGACGTATTTTTTGAATTCGGGTACAAGCGTCTCTCGTATTTCCGTAGATCGCGTCACTGTCACTCTTAAGCCCTTTTCAAGTAATCTATTCGATAGCCTAACCCCTTCTGGAGACGTGAAAGAAGGAAAAAATGAAGTGAATGAGCTCTTGCGCTCTTCCATATTTCTCACCTCTGATGTCAAACTACCACATAAACTAGATCCACTGCTGCAGCAACATTTGCTAATACTGCTGCTGCTTGTGCCGCAACAAGCTCTACCGCTACTAAAACATCAGGCGATGTCCAGACAGTCTCGGGACTAACTCCAATTTCTCCACCTGCGGGAGGTATGTACTCCATAGTAACTCACCCCTTCATTATCACACTGCAACAATAATGGGTTCACTAATAACCCACAAAACACTAACCTCGACCACTATGGTCCATCCTCCAAGATCGATTTCTCCTCCTGTGGGTGGTACATACTCTTTTTCCACTCAACCACCTCCTTCAAGTTTTTGTACTAATACCTTCTCTGCAACAATCCATAAGTTTTACTGCAACTGGTTTATAAAGACCTGAAATTCATTTATAAACAGAGTGAAACCATCTATTAACAAAGAGAAGCAATATTTATAAGTAATTTCACTAATTGGTTCTAGGTGGTCAAATGGAGGCATTAAGGGGAGTTAGAACAGTCAAAGCCTTCGTTTTCATCCAGAAGGAGGTATTCTTCTCAAGGCGATTTGACCTCCTTTTGCAGTTCATAGGCTTAGCTTTGAACATAATCTTCATTGGAATCTTCGCGAAGCTGATAACAATCAACGCCAACATCTCCCAATACGGCACGCCGGATTACCTAGACTACCTCCTCATAGGCTCAATAATCCACAACCTCGTCTTCCTGCCGAGGGGAAGCATCTCATCCTTCGTCCTCGGGAGAATATTCCCGGTCCTTTACAACTCTCCGGCGTCTCTAACTTCAATCTTCATTGGAATCAACGCCTGGCGAATTCTGTGGAATCTAGGATTGACTGCAGTGATAACTATTGTCTACGTGCTCTTCTTTGGGCTAAAAATCCATCTCAACCTTGGTGTGCTAATAGTCATCTTGAGTGGCATTCTATTAATCTTCGCGCTTGACCTTTTCTCAGCAGGGTTCAGAATAGCGACCAAGGCCACTCAGGATCCATTAAACTGGTTTTTCAACATCACCGCCCAACTCGTCAGCGGACTCTACTTCCCGCCCGATAAACTCCCCTCCTGGCTTCAACCCCTCTCAAAAATTCACCCCGAGACGTACATCCTCCAGATGGGCAGGCTTACAATGGGAGGGGACTACTCGTTATCTCAAATCCTGCCAAGCCTGATGAACATGCTTCTCATCACGGGGATAATGCTCCTCGTGGGATACCTCACCTTTAGGTGGGGCTTCAATAAAGCTAGGCAGCTGGGAACGTTGGGCCACACCTGAGGTGGGTCTTATGAGGGTGCACATTCTCAGGGAGGAGTGTGAAAACGGGAAACTCATGTTGCTTCTCAGAGTGGAGATTGAGATAAACAGCCTGCACAGGTATGGACTTGGCGAGCTGGAGAGACGGATATTAGACTTCATTCTCGACAATGATGAGGTAACCCAAAGCGAACTGAGCCAGCTATTCGGTAGAGCCAAAGCCTGCAGGGCGATTAAAAACCTCGAAAACATGGGATTAGTCAAGCGTGAAAGAAAAGGGAGAACGTACGTTGTCAGGGTGGTCTGAATGATAGAAGCTGTTAATCTTACCAAGTATTATCCTCCCCCGATAAAGTCCCTGCTCGATTTGAAGAGCCTTAAGGACTTTCTCAGAACACCGCGGGAGGAGATTCCCGCATTGATTGATATCAATTTTAAAGTTAAAGAAGGCGAAATATACGGCCTCCTAGGTCCAAACGGCGCCGGAAAGACTACGCTCTGCAAAATTGCCAATGGTCTTGTGATTCCAACGAGGGGCCACCTTTACATCAGTGGGTACGATTCAATCCAAGAGCACGATAAAATCCGGGGCAGAATCTTCACAATTTTCGGTGGAGATAGAGACCTCTTTGGCCTCTTTCAGTGGAGGGTGAGCGTGGAGAAGAACCTCAGGTTCATCGCCGAGCTGTGGGGAATTTCGAGACAGGAGGCAGATAAGAGAATTAACCATGCCCTCAAGCTCCTGAACTTGGATGAAAAGCGGAACGAGTGGTATCAAAAACTCTCCGCCGGAATGAGACAGAAAGTCTACCTAGCACTGCCATTTATCATTCAGCCCGAAGTCCTCATCTTGGACGAGCCCACTGTGTACCTGGATGTATTCACTAGGAGGGAAGTGTGGAGCGCAATTCGTGAGCTTTCAAAGGATTTTGGCACCACAGTACTCCTGACAACCCACAACCTCAACGAGGCTGAGAGGCTCTGTGACAGAATACTTTTCTTCAACAAGCGCAAAATAGCCGAAGGCAAACCTAAGGAACTCATTGAGAAAGTTCAATCCCTAAAAGCGGAGAGGAAGCTGATTGTCAAAATTAAGGGGAAGGTGGACGTTGATGAATTCAACGGCATAGTTCAAAAAATCAAGGTTCAGAGCGATGGAAAGTTTACATATCTCCAGCTTTATTTCAGGAACGATGAACTCCAAGACATCATACGACTTCTGGCTAGGTACAGCGTAGTTGACCTCCAGAGCGTCCCGGTGACCCTTGAGGAGGTCTTCGTACAATTATACAACAAGACATAAATAAAAATGAAATCACCTCCTCACCCACTCAGCCATACTCTTGAAAACCCTCAGCCCGTCCTCGCTCCCCAGAAAGCGGTCGCTTGCCCTCTCTGGATGGGGCATCGTCCCGAGGACGTTTCCCTTCTCGTTGGCAACCGCCGCTATGTTGAGGACCGAGCCGTTCGGGTTCGCTTTCTCCGTCACGTTTCCCTTTTCGTCGCTGTACTGAAAGACCACCCTGACCTTTGAGGGATCCTCGGTGTAGTAGTTGCCCTCCGCGTGGGCTATCGGCATCCTTATGGCCTCTCCAGGCTCGTAGAGGGAAGTGAAGGGCGTCTCGTTGTCGGCGACCCTGAGGTGCACCCACCTGCAGAGGAAACGCGGGATTTTGTTTGGCCTCAAAGCCCCGGGCAAAAGGCCTGCCTCCGTTAGGATTTGAAAGCCATTGCATATCCCCAGAACGGGCCTTCCCTCGCGGGCGAACTCCTTCACCTCCTCCATGATTTCCTGGCGTGCCGCTATCGCTCCAGCCCTGAGATAATCCGCGTAGCTGAAGCCGCCGGGTAAGATAACGCCGTCGAAGTCCTTCAGCGAGCGCTTGTACCAGACGCGTTCGGCCTCTGCACCGGCCTTTCTTATAGCCCTCTCCGTCTCGAAGTCGCAGTTGGTTCCCGGAAAAACCACCACGGCAAACTTCACCATCTCAGCTCACCGGCTCGATGCTGTACTCCCAGCTGTGGATGAGCGGATTGGCGAGGAGCTTCCTGCACATCTCCTCGACCTCTTCCTCCGGGTTCTCGCTCTCCAGCTCGAACTCGAAGTGCTTCGGAACGCGGAAGCTTTCAACCGTATAGCCGAGATTCCTGAGCGCGTTTCCTATGACCCTCCCCTCGGGGTCGTTGAGGCCTTCCTTAAGGCGAACGATGACGGTAACCTTCCACTTCATTGATATCACCTTGCCAGAAAAATGTAAAAATTAGAAGTTTTTAAGGTTTATTTTAACATAAAAATGTTGAATAATTTGACACTTGGATCTGTGGAGAAGCGGATGATGAAAAAGTAAAAAATCCGGCTCAGGCTCCGGGCTCTTCAACGGGAAGCCTCATCCGGGAGGAGATCAGGAGGAGGACTATGCCGATGAGGGGCATTGCGAGGAAGATGGCCATTCCCTGGGTAACCCCACCCACGAGGATGAACATGACGTTTGGAGCCACGGCATTCGCTGAGTTTGAGATGAGCCCGAGGGCAAAGCTGGCCTCAGGGAATATCTCCTTGGGGTAAGCGGCGGGGGCCGTTGTCCAGAATGCCGGCCCGGTTCCCTGGACGATGCCGGCTATTGCAAAGCCGAGCAGGGCCAGGGTGTAGTCGTTCGCACTCGTCGCTTTCCAGACGACAAAGAGGCCTATGAAGGTCACGACGTAGGATATGGTCATGACGCTGACAATGGACTTGAAGAGGCCCCGGTTGGAGGTGTTTTTAACGGAGAGGCGGTAGCCGAGGTAACCCATGATTATCGACCATATTCCCATTGAAACCTCGAGGGCCATGACCAGGTTGGCCTTCTGTGCATCGGAGAAGCTCACGTGGTGAAGAGTGAACGAGCCGAGGGTGAAGATTATCCAGAGGGCCGGGAAGAACGTGAACCCGAAAACCCACGTGAAGGGCATCTTCCAGACGTTGGCTCCCTTTGCGGAGTGCTTTTCCTTCGGTATCTCAAAGTCCTCAACGAGGAGCCACCAGAGGGCTAGGATGACATACATCACGACTGCCGAGAGCAGAAAAACCCTCTCAACGGCTCCCCAGCTGGCGTTGCTGCCCCCCGCCCACTTGGCGAGGCTTATACCGTAGATCCCTCCCCAGAAGATTCCTGAGAGGATTATTCCCTTTGCGAAGGGTCTTTCCGCCAGGAAGAGCCTGCCCACCTGGTTGCTGAAGACGGCTATGAGGGCAACGATGAAGCCCTGGAAGAAGCGGAGGGCAACGACTCCCCACCAGCTGCCAACGAACGGGATGATGAACTGGGGTATCGCGGCGAAGCTGACAATCAAAGCCACGCTCCTCTTGAAGGACCCCTTGAAGAGGCTCGTACCCCCGAGGAGGAACGCAACGAAGAGGCCGACGACGAAGGCGGTCTGCTGATAGCCCATCATTGCCTCGGTTATGTGGTAGTGCGCCAAAACGGCGTCCTTAAACTTCTCAAGCATGTGCATCGTCCCGAAGCCGGCCGCGACGACCAGCATGTCCATGAAGACGAACTTCCAGCGGTTATTGCTCAAACTATCACCCCCGACTGATGTAGATCATAGGGAACAGATGTAGCTCAGACGGAGTCTTAAAAACGTTCCTCGAATAGAATGCGGCCTTTGCTGGAAAAACCGGAATTTAATTGGTTTTTATTCGGAATCCTAAGAACATCTTGCGGACTGGAGCTTGGGGCGTCTGGTTTGATGTTCCCTGCTGGAAACCAGCAAAAAGGAAATAGTTCACGTAACCACCTTCTCAAGCTCGTCGAGCTCAATTGCGCGCTTTATCTCCAGGGCAATCCTCCTGCCGGTGCTCATTGGCATCCTCCAGAGGGCATTTCCGTATGGGTGACCAACCGCCATGTGGATGTTGGTTCCACCCCCGGTCCTTGGGGCCACGTCGTAGATGTAGAAGTTGAGATCCTTATCGACGGCCGTCTGGAGGGTGAACGGCCCGATTATTCCGGGTGAATAGTACTCCTGTGTCGCCTTCACGTACTTCTCCGCCATGTCGAAGACCTTCTCCAAAAGTGACTCGCGGAGCGTTGAGGATGCATGGCCCGTAACTGTGTATTCCGGCTCGAACTGGTGCTCGGGCAGAGTAAGCTGCTGCGAAGCGGGAAGGCGGACGTGACCGTCGAGGCTTGTCTCAAAGCGCCAGTCAATTCCCAGAAGCTCAATTTCTTCATCTATCGGCGAGTAGAAGAAATCGAAGTTAAAGACCGGGCCGATTATATAGCGCTCAATTCTCGCTTTGGCAAGGTCTTCTTCGGTGATGGCGCCGAGCTTGATGAGCTTCTCGGCCTTCTCGCGGAACTCCTTGTATGATGCCGCTGTAAAGAAGCCCCTCTCTAACCTCTTCTTGGCGTGGGGGAGCTTTACAATGACGAGGCCGATGTCGTCAATCTCCTCCGGCTTTACCTCCTCCGGGTAGGGGAGCTTAGCTTTGTCAAGGAGCCAGTAGTAGCTCTTCTCCTCGCTCCTCTCTTCGCTCCGGAGCAGGTTCCTGCTGCCGAAGAGCGGAACGCGGAACTCGTTTTCCACCCTGTCAATGCCCGTGTAAACTACGAAGGAGCGGTTGGGGACGAAGACCACGTTCCTCTTAATGAGCTCCTCCTGGACGTCAACAACATGGGCGAACTTGTCAAGGACAATAACCTCGTCAATGAAGCCCTTGGTGAGGCCGTCCCTCGTCTTTCTGAGCTTGAAGTACTCGGCGTAGGTTCTGTGCCTGCCCCTCTGCGCGACGACGAGAACGGGAAGGCTCTCCTCCTTCGCTCCATCGGCTATGTCGAGGGCGGAATGGCTCCCGATTACTCCGACGGTTACCCTCTCAGGCTCGTATTTCTCAAGGATTCCCAAAATCTCATCACGGCTTATCATTCAGACCACCTCAGCAGGAATTCGGCTCGAACTCTCTCCCGAGTTCTTTCATGAGCTCAATCCTCTTCTCGAGGCTCCCCCTCGTCCCAACGTCCCTCCGGTAGAAGAGCTTTCCCCTTATGTGTGGAACCGCGCTCTCGGCAATCCTCTCGGCCTCTTCGAGTGTCTCCGCGGCCCCCACAACGGCAGCCGCCCTCGAACCGAGCATTGTAAAGCTCTCATCAAGGGAAGCGTAGTAGAGCCTCGCTCCCGCCTTCTTTATCTCTTTCTCGTCTATCTCAAGCTTTAGGCCTCTCACAGGGTTCGCCGGGTAGCCCTTCGGCGCGAGGTACTTCACGACCGTCGCCTTCTCCTCGAACTCCGCTTTCCTGAGGTTGCCGTCCACTATTCCAGCGGCTATCTCCGTTAGTGGGGTTTTCAGGAGCGGCAGGACGTTCATCGCTTCTGGGTCGCCGAAGCGGGCGTTGTACTCGATTATGACCGGGCCTTCCCTGGAGAGCATGAACTGGCCGTAGAGAATGCCCCTGTAGGGGGTCCCCTCCTTTCTCATCGCCGCAACGGTCGCTTTAAGCGTCTCGAAGGCCTTCTCGTAGTCCTCCTTCGTTACGAAGGGCAGGAGATGGTTGGGGCACGAGTAGCTCCCCATACCGCCGGTTATCGGGCCCTCGTCGTCCTCGTAGGCGTGGGGATAGTCCTGCGCGAGCGGCATCGGGATAACGTGCTTCCCGTCGCTGAAGACTTGGAAAGTGAACTCAACGCCGTCGGTGCGCTCCTCTATCAGAACCTTCCCGTCCCTCCTGATGAGCTCCTCGGCGTAGGACTTCGCTTCTTCGTTGTCCCTGAGCTGGTAGCCGACCACCTTAACGCCCTTTCCGCCCGTGAGTCCGATTGGTTTCACAACCACGGGCTTTTCGAAGTCGTCTATCCACAAGCGCATCTCGGAAACATCGTCGAAGACCCTGAATGCTTTCCTTCCCGGGATTTTGTTGCGCTCCATGAACTCCCGCGCAAAGGCCTTATCCGTTTCAAGCCGGGCGGCTTCTCTGGTGGGGCCCACGGCAGGAATTCCGTTCTCCTCAAAAACGTCCACGATACCCCTCTCAAGGGGCGCCTCTGGCCCTATGAATGCCATATCAACGCCGAACTTTTCCGCATAATCCAGCACCTTCTCCACGTCCGTTTCCTTTGCAAGACCGTAGCCCTTTGCTAGCCTCGCTAGCCCAGGATTTTTGCCCTTCGAGACGACGTAGAGTTCAGTGCCATCCCTGATGAGGGCTTCACCGATCGCATGCTCCCTTCCACCGCCACCAACGAGCAGGATCCTCATAAGTTTCACCAATTATATGTCAAAAACTTCGTCTTTTAAGGTTTATTTTTGCATTTATTTGTCAAAAATAGATGGGGTTGACGATAAGGACTCGTTCGTCCGCCGCAAAGTATTTATCGTCTGAACTTGATATTCCATTTGGGGACCCACTATGGACTGTGAGGAAAAACTAAGAACAACGATATCAAGATCATTTCTGGAGAACGGGATTGTAGGTGTTATAGACCGGGATGTTTCGTCGTTTACGTACATATCTGCCTTGAAGAGCCTGCAGGAGCCTCTGGAGGGCGGTAAATACGTGTGGGTGGTCTCGTATGAGCCATTGCAGAGCCTTTTTAGGGACTTCCGCAGGGCGGGGCTGGAATACGGGAGGTACCTGGGAAAGAACCTTTACATCCTGGATGTTTTCGGCTCGATAAGGCACATCGACTCCGAGGTGGACGGTGTTTTTGTGCTGTCCGGCTACCTGGACGACAGGGTCTTCATCCTCAAGTACAGAACCCTCATCGAGGAGCTTCTCTCCAAGCTGGATCCGGATGACGTCATCGTCGTGGGCTACCTAGAGTCGGGGATGTGCAGGCTCTTTGACAACCCCGTGAGGACTCAGAAACTGCTCTGGAGCCTGAGGGAGGAATTCAGGATCAGGACGTCCGGCCTGATAACCCACATAAAGCCCGAATGTCCGCAGCTGGAGGAGTTCATCTACCTATACTCGGACTATGTATTTGAGGGTTTCATGGAGAGGAGGGAGAGGAAGATCATCATGACCAAAGGTGATGGAGAATGACCCTCGAACTCGGCATTAGGGAACTCGACGATCTTTTGGGAGGTGTCGTTGAGAGGAGCCTCATCCTCGTCCACGAGTCGGATCCAAGATCGCTGGGGAAGTTCATAGCCTTCGAGATAATGAGGAGGAAGCTTGATTCTGACAACCTTGTTGGCTACTTCAACATAGGGGTTCCCATTCTCGTTTTGCTGGGGGTAATGGAGAAAGCCGGGATAGACTGGAGGAGGCACCTCAACGACGGGAGGCTCATGATAATAGACACCTTCGGGAGCATCTACGACGTAAGGACAGACCTCACTAACGTCTGGTACCTGAAGAGCCCAATGGACATCGACACCCTCAACGATAAGTACATCAACGTCATCGGGGCCCACAAGCGGAAGTGGGCGGAGATGGGGATGTTCGAGGGAAGGGAGCTGTGGGGAGTAACTGTCTCCATGTCGGACTATCTCACCATGTTCAGCCCCAAGGCCACCCAGCGGTATCTAGAGGTATCTGACCTCCAGAGGAGCAGGTCCTACGTTTACAGGAAGTACCCGGCCGGGACGAACATCTGGACGTACACCGGGGAGGACACGGTGGTGCTCCCCCTACTGTACCGTAAGGCCGACTACATCCTGAAAACTGAGAGCAGGGTTGAGGACGGGGGAGTAAGAAGGTACCTCCACGTTCTCAAGACCCCTGATATGAGGGAAGTGTCCACAGTGGAATACGGGTTTAAAGGCGGCAGGGTAGTCTTCGGCTGATTTTAACGGGTTTTTGTAGATATTCTCGAAATCTTTTTAAGTTTTAGGCATTTTTGTGTAAACGGTGGTGGACGTGAAGGTTCTCGTGGTGATGGGCAGCAGGAGCGATTCGCAGGTAGCTGAGAAGGTCACCTCGGTTCTCGACGAGTTCGGCGTCGACTACGACGTCGAGGTTGCCTCCGCCCACAGGAACCCCAAGAAGGTCGAGGAGCTGGCGAAGAGAGACTACGACGTCTTCATAGCCATAGCCGGCTTAAGCGCCGCTTTGCCAGGCGTAATAGCGTCCCACACTACCAAACCGGTTATAGGCATCCCCGTCTCTGCGAAGTTAAACGGCCTCGACGCCCTCCTGAGCATAGCCCAGCTTCCACCAGGAGTTCCCGTTGCGGCTGTCGGCATAGACAACGGCAGGAACGCGGCCCTCCTCGCGGTGGAGATACTCGCGCTGAAGGATGAAGACCTGAGGCAAAAGCTTGAGGAGTACAGGGAAAAGCTCAGGGCATAAACATGCAACAGACCCAACCGGAATTTCAAGAAAACCCCCTAAAAAAATAATGTACGTGGGGGAAATCCCCCCTGTTCTCGATTTTATCCGCTCTCCTTATTCCACCCGCTTCATTTCATCGTGGTCTTATTCTACCCCAACCTACAATTTGAGCACTTATTTTGACATCCTATTTTAGGGGATCACATCGCCAACAGATGGACTCAATTCTATTTAAACTTTTCGTAAATTATCCAAATCATTGGATTAAATCGCACATATGTTCACCCTCACAGTGAACAAAAATGCCTGAGTAATCCTTTTTGGAGGGGCGCTTTTTATCACTTATGTACATTTAAGAGGATTGTAAAATTATCGGGAAAAACGAAAAGTCGTCTTAAAGCAGGTGTTTCCTTTTCTCATAATCCTGTCCATGCCATTCGGAGGAGCGAGTTCTCAGTTCGATCGAGTGGGCCACGGCTTCGGCCCTTCTCCTGGCCTCCTTGACGTCATTATCCCACGCTACCGCAACACCGAGCCTCCTTCCGGGATAGGCTTCGGGCTTCCCGAAGAGCCTCACCGTCGCGTTGGGAACGCTTAAAGCTCTGGTGAGACCCCTGAAGCGAGGGGAATAACCGGAAACGTTGGCCTTTATGACGTGAGTTGCGGCGGGGGTGAGCACCGGGAAGAGCCTGTATCCATCAACCCATTCTCCGGGGATTGGGAGCCCAAAGACGGCCCTCAGGTGGAGTCCGAACTCAGAGAAGCCGGTCGGGTGAGAGGCCAGGGTAACCATCCCCGTGTCGTGCGGCCTCGGGGAGACCTCGTTCGCCCACACCTTGTCGCCCTTCACAAACATCTCAACGCCAAAGAGGCCAAGACCACCGAGAACATCGGTGATGCGCTTCGCTATGCGGTAAACCTCGCGCTCGGCCCTCTCGCTTATCCCCGCCGGCTGCCAGCTGGCATGGTAGTCGCCATCAATCTGGTAGTGGCCGACGGGCCTTGGAAAGGTTGTGACAATTTCGCCGTTCTCGTCGTAGTGCCTCACAGCAAGCTCGGTAATCTCGACGTCGAACTCAATGTGCTCCTCGACGATGAGCTTCTCCGCGCTTCCCCTGGCCTTCTTCTTTGCCACTTCCCAGGCCTTCGGGACATCTTCGGGGCTCTTCACGAAGTAGGAGCCCTTTCCGGAGGAGCTCATTATGGCCTTCGTATGGCATGGATAACCTATCTTTTCGCAGGCCTCGTAGAGCTCGTCAAGGGTTGTGGCGTAGGCGTAGCGCGAGGTCGGAACCTTCGCTTCCTTCGCGAGCGTCTCCCTCGTCCTCTCGCGGTGCATGGCAATCCAAGTGGCTTTGGCGTTCGGAACGACGAAGTAGCCGTCCTTCTCAAGCTCGAAGAGGGCGTCAAGGTTTATCGCCTCTATCTCGGGGATTATCGCGTCGGGCTTCTCCCTCTCAACGACCGAGAAGAGGAAATCGGCATTCCTCATGTCGCCCACGTAGGAGCGGTGGGCAACCTGCATCGCCGGGGCGTTTGCGTACCTATCGACCGCTATCACCTCGACGCCGAGCCTCTGGGCCTCAATCGCTATTTCCTTCCCGAGCTCACCGCTCCCGAGGAGGAGTATTCTTTGGGCGGAGTCGGTCATCGCCGTTCCGAGTTCATCCCGGGGTTTTATCATAAACATCACCTCATGGATTGACGTTAAAATGTTAAAAGCTGAATGTATTTAAGCCTTTTTAAGCAGAAAAATGGCAAAGCTTTTAAAGAACTGGATGTAGGGTGTAGCGGTGGTGCTCATGCTGACCTATGCCCAGGCTGGCGTTGATGACGGGAAGACCTCAAGGGCCTTGAGAAGTATAATCTCACTCGCAAAGGCAACTTTCGAGTTCAGACGGGGAAAAATCGGCGAACCGGCCGAAGACCTCGGCCACTACTCTGCTCTGATGGATTTTAAGGATTTCTACCTGGCAATGACGACGGACGGCGTTGGGACTAAGGTTCTCGTTGCGGAAGCCGTTGGAAAGTTCGACACGATTGGAATAGATATGATAGCGATGAACGTCAACGATCTGCTCTGCGTCGGGGCAGAGCCGGTTGCGCTCGTGGACTACCTGGCCGTTAGAGAACCTGACGAGAAAATCTTTGCCGAGATTGGGAAGGGCCTCTACGAGGGGGCGAGGCAGGCCGGTATAGCGATAGTTGGCGGTGAGACGGCGGTTATGCCCGACCTCATCAACGGCTTCGATCTGGCCGGAACCGCCATCGGGGTTGTTGAGAAGGGCAAAGTTATAACCGGCGGGAGTATAAGGCCCGGCGACGCAGTCATAGGAATCTCAAGCTCCGGCATTCACTCGAACGGTCTCACCCTCGCGAGGAAGCTGTTAATTCCAAAATACGGCCTCGACTACGAATACGAGGGCAGGAAGCTCTGGGAGTGGCTCCTGGAGCCGACAAGGATATACGTCAAACCTATTTTGGAGCTCCTTGAGAGCGTTGAGGTTCACGGACTGGCGCACATAACCGGTGGCGGGCTGCTCAACCTGAAGCGCCTGACAAACCACGGCTTCTCCCTAGAGATGCCCCCTATCGAGGGAATTTTCAGGCTCATCCACGAGAGCGGCGTCCCGCTGGACGAGGCCTTCAGGGTCTTCAACATGGGTGTTGGCATGGTTGTCATCGTACCCCAGAAGGAAAAGGATGAGGCGCTTGATGTCCTCACCAAGCACTACGAGAGCTTTGAGCTTGGAGTGGTCACAGAGGGACCGGGGATAAGGGTGGAGAACTACGGGGTAACCCTTTAAACTCCCTCCCCCAACTTTTTCCGGTGATCCGATGGAGCTCACGGTAAAGAAAAAGGCCTTCCTTGAAGACCTCCCTAAAGTCGTTGGAGAAGCGGTGGAAGAGTACGGAACACGGCTGAGAAAGATTGTAATAGAGGAAGATGAAAAGGGCTGCTACACGGTCTTCATAACCTACGATGCGGGCGAAAACCCTTTCAACCGGTGAGCCTCGTGTAAAGCTCCTCGTAGGCGTTTATGAGGTCGCCCTTATCGAAGCGGAAGACATCCTTGTCGAGGCTCTTCTTTGTCTCCGCATCCCAGAAGCGGCATGTGTCGGGGCTTATCTCGTCCCCGAGGACTATCTCGCCGCGCTCGTTCTTCCCGAACTCGAGCTTGAAATCCACAAGGATTATGCCCCTCCCCCTGAAGTACTCCCTCAGGATTTCGTTCACATTCAGGGCTATGCGCTCTATCTCCCCGAGCTCCGCCTCGCTTACCCCGAGGATTTTCGCGTGGTAGCGGTTTATCATCGGGTCGTGAAGGGAATCGTCCTTGTAGTAGAGTTCAACTATCGGTTCAGGCAGTTCCGTGCCCTCCTCAAGGGGCAGGCGTCTCTTCAGACTCCCTGCAACGACGTTCCTCACAACGACCTCGAGCGGGTACATCCTGAGCCTCTCGACTATGAGCCTGTTCTCGCCGGCGACCCCTATGAAGTGCGTCTTTATTCCCTTCTCCTCAAGTACCCTGAACAGGTGGGCGCTTATCTGGGCGTTGAGCCAGCCTTTGCCCCGGAACTGCGCCTTCTTACCCCCATCAAAGGCCGTTACATCGTCCTTGAACTCCATTATTACCTTTCCCTCATCGAGTGAGATAACCTTCTTGGCTTTGCCCTCATAAACCTGCATGAGCTTCACCATATTTATGTAAAATTTAGGACTATTTAAGCATTTTTTTGCCGTTAAAATGGCAAAACATGAGCAAAGTTTTTAAACATGATTCTCTAAAATTCCACCACTAATTTATCATTCAATTAACAAGTTTAAGTCAATCGGGGAGCGGGATCAGCGATGAGGGAGAAGTGCGGTATCTTTGCAACGACCTCAGAGAACGCACCAAAGAAGGCCTACTACGCCCTTATTTCCCTTCAGCACAGGGGGCAGGAGAGCGCCGGTATAAGCATCTGGAGGCACAGGATAAGGACGGTGGCCGGGAGGGGCCTCGTCTCCGAGGTCTTCAGGAACGGTGAGCTTGCGAAGCTGAAGTCAAACCTCGCGATAGCCCACGTTCGCTACTCGACCTCGGGCTCCCTCACCGAGACCCAGCCGCTTGAGACCTCCTGCTGCGGGAAGAGGATTGCAGTGGCCCACAACGGAACCCTCACCAACTTCCTGCCGCTAAGGAGGGAGTACGAGAATCGGGAGATTAAATTCCACCACTCCGTCGATTCTGAGCTCCTAGGCCTTTCCTTCCTATGGCATCTGAAGGAGAAGGGGGACGAGTTCGAGGCCATGGGGGAGGTCTTTAGGGGAGTTAAAGGTGCCTATTCCGTTGCCTTTCTCTTCGATGGGAAGATCCTCGTTGCCAGGGATCCCATTGGTTTCAGGCCCCTGAGCTACGGCGTGGGGGACGGCCACTACTTCGCCTCCGAGGACTCGGCTTTAAGGCTCTTCGTCGACGAGTCTGAGGGAGGAAGGATAAGGGACGTTAAGCCTGGAGAGGTCTTTCTGCTCGACGGGGAGTCTGTGGAGAGCAGGATTCTGGCGGAAGAAAGGCATCACGGCTGCGTCTTTGAGTATATATACTTCGCCAGACCCGACAGCACAATCGACGGCGTCAACGTCTACTCGGCAAGGGTCAGGATGGGGAGGGAGCTGGCAGAGGAGAGTCCCGCCGAGGGTGACGTCGTGATAGCGGTTCCCGATTCTGGAAGGGCCGCCGCACTGGGCTTCTCCCAGGTCAGCGGGATACCCTACGCGGAGGGGCTCATAAAGAACCGATACATAGGGAGGACATTCATAACCCCCGGCCAGTTCTACCGCGAACTCAAGGTCAGGCTCAAGCTTTCCCCGGTCAGGGAAGTCGTGAGCAGGAAGCGCGTAGTCCTCGTTGACGACTCAATAGTGCGGGGCACGACTATGAGGAGAATCGTTGCGATGCTCAGGAGGGCGGGGGCGAGAGAGGTGCACGTCAGGATAGCGTCGCCGCCGATAAGGCACCCGTGCTACATGGGCGTGGACATACCGACGAGGCACGAGCTCATAGCGGCCTTCGGAAGCGTGAAAAAAGTCGAAGGGAGCATAGGGGCAGACAGCCTGGCCTATCTGAGCGTCGATGGACTGAAAAGGGCCGTTGGAAGGGAAGACCTCTGCATGGCCTGTCTCACCGGCGAGTACCCTGAGTGGGCGTTCAGGTTCTAACCTTCCTCACCCTGCACGCTGAAAACTTAAACTCCGGCGTTCCGGCCTTGTTTAGGGCCGAACTGGTGAGTCTGTTCGCCTTGAAGTGGAAGGGAACTGCTATAACTCCCTCAGGGACACCGCCAACCTTCGCGCGCATTCTTATCCTCCCGCACCTCGTCTCTAACTCCACCCAGTCCCCATCGGCAATTCCAAGCCTCTCTGCGTCCTTCTCGCTAATCAGCGCCCTCGGCTCGCCCATGAGCTTAACGAGCGAGGGACTCCTGAGCGTCATCTCCCCCGTGTTGTAGTGGCCGATCAGCCTCACCGTGGTGAGCACGAAGGGATAGTCCTTATCCGGCACCTCCCAGGGGCCTATCTGTTCGACCGCCATCAGCCTGGCCTTCCCGTCCGGCGTGGCGAACTCCCACGTGTGGAGCCTCTTTTTCGGCAGGAATATCCCGTCCGAGTTCTTCAGCTCTTCAACACTCCTCTCCTCAAGCTCTGGAAAGAGTCTGAAGTACTCCGCGGTTATTTCCTCCACAGAGGAATAGTTAAAGCCACTGAGGCCGAGTGCCCTTCCGAGCATCGTCAGAATCTCCCAGTCGGGCTTTGAATCGGCGTGGGGTTCGCAGACCCTCTCGCTCCACTGGATCCTCCTCTCGCTGTTCATGTAGCTCCCGCTCTTCTCGCAGAAGGCCGAGGCCGGGAGAAGGTAGTGGGCGTATCTTGAAGTCCGCGTCGGGAAGACGTCCTGCACAACGAGGAGGTCGAGCTTTTTCAGGGCTTTTCTAACCTGGGCAAAGTCGGCTTCGCTGACGGCCGGATTCTCGCCCATTATGTAGAGCGCCCTAACGTCCCCGCTCTCTATTGCTTCCCAAAGCTCAGTCAGATAGAGGCCCCTCTCCGTAGGGAGGTCATCAACGCCCCAGAGCGAGGCGACGCGCTTCCTGAAGCGTTCATCGGTAAGCGGAACGTAGCCGGGAAGAAACTCGCTCAGGGCGCCCAGGTAGGCCGCTCCTTGGACGTTGTTCTGACCGCGCATGGGATAGAGGCCGCCGCGCTCGCCGATGTAGCCGAGGAGAAGTGCTAGGTCAACCACTGCCAAGACGTTTTCCACACCCGAAACGTGGTGGGTTAAGCCCATTCCCCACATTATTGCCCCACTGCCAGCGAGGGCGAAGATCCTGGCGACTTTCTCTATCGTCTCAGCTGGAATTCCCGTTATCCTCTCCGCGTACTTTGGAGTGTATTTCATAACCGCCATCTTGACCTCTGAAAAACCGCTCGTCCGCGAGCGGACGAACTCCCCATCGTAAAACTCCTCGCGAATTATCACGTTCATCATGGCGTTGGCCAGGGCTATGTCTGTTCCCGGCCGTATTACGAGGCGATAGTCGGCGAAGGCCATCGTTCTGGTCTCCCTGACGTCAACGACAATGATTTTAGCCCCTTTCCTCTTTGCTCTCAGGATGTAGTCCATGATGACTGGATGCGTTTCGGCCGGATTGTAGCCCCAAATGAGGATTGCCCCAAAGTTCTCAAGATCCCCGTAGGGGTTGGTCTGGGCACCGGCACCGACTGTCATCTTGAGGGCGTGAACGCTCGCCTCATGGCAGAGCCTCGCGCAGTTGTCGATGTTGTTGGTTCCGAAAAGCCGGGCGATCTTCTGGAGGAGGTAGTTCTCCTCATTGCTGACCTTCGAGGACGCTAAAAAGGCCACCGCGTCAGGGCCGTAAAGCACGCGGATTTCGAGGAGCTTACCTGCTATCTCGTCAATCGCGACACCCCAGCTCACCGGAACCATCGCCGAACCGACCCTCTTGAGGGGTCGTTTAAGCCTGTTCTTTGAGAGAACGAACTCCGTCGCGTGGAGGCCCTTGGGGCAGAGCTTCCCCCTGTTCGGTTCTCCGGGATAAGGCTTTACCCGCAGGGTTTTTTCATCTATGAGTAGCTTACAGCCAAAGCCGCAGAACGGACACACCACTGCTTTCATACTAATCCACCTTGCTGGCGTGAGCGGTGTAAAAAATATAAAAGTCTTTTGGATAGAATTGAGTGGAATTTGTCAATTACAACTGTGGCCTAGCGAGCTTATTGGTGCTGACGTTGATGCCAGTTTATATAACATTTCCCAAAAAGTATTCGTGAACCCTGGTATCTTCAGTCAGCTCTGGATGGAATTCGAGGCCAATCAGGTTGTCCTGCTCGACGCCCACAACTCTGTCCCCGAGCCACGCTATCGGCTTTACCCTGTCGCTTAAAAGCTCAACTATCCTCGGGGCACGGATGAAGACGCCCGTGAATGGCTCGTCGCTGAAGGCGAGCTTTACGGGAGCTTCAAAGCTGTCCACTTGTCTGCCGTAGGCGTTTCTATTAACGCGAACGTCGAGGAGGGCCAAAAACTTCTGCTCCGAGGTGGCACCGATTACCTCCTTTGAGAGCATTATCAAACCCGCGCAGGTGCCCATTATCGGGAGCCCTTCCTCGCCGAGCTTCCTGACGGGTTCAAGGAGGCCGTTCTCCACCATGAGCCTTGATATCGTCGTGCTCTCCCCGCCGGGGATTATTATCGCGGATATGCCTTCGAGTTGCTCCGGCTTTCTGAGCCAGACCACCTCACCGGAAACGCCGAGGTTTTCTAGGGCTTTCTTGGCCGCATCTATGTGCTCGCTGACGTCGCCCTGGAGGCCTATGACGCCTACCTTGACCATTCCGACCACCCCAAATTAAACAGAAAAGAGGGGTCAGACGCCCCTCTCCTCGAGGCGGACTTCGAGCTCCTCTATCTCCTGACCGTGCATGGGCTCGCCGATCTCCTTGCTTATCTCCACGAGGACATCCGGCTCGTCCCAGTGGTTCACGGCCTCGACTATTGCCCTCGCCATCTTCGGAGGGTTGGAGCTCTTGAAGATTCCAGAACCGACGAAGACGCCGTCCATACCCATCTGCATCATCAAAGCCGCATCTGCCGGAGTGGCAACGCCACCAGCCGCGAAGTTGACAACGGGAAGCCTTCCGAGCTTCTTTATCTCAAGGAGAACCTTGTAGAGTCCCTCAACGATCTCGCGGTAGGTGTAGTGGCCGTAGATCGGCTCGTTCTCAAGCACCTGCTTCGGGAGACCGCTTATCTCCCTTATCTCAAAGGCAAGCCGGAGGTAAGGCTCCGCGAACTTCTCGGCAACGCCGTAGACCTGCTCGTCCGTCATGCGCTGGAGGAGGGCTATGTTGTCCTTGAGAAGGCGAACGTGCCTGACAGCCTCGACGATGTTCCCGGTTCCGGCCTCGCCCTTCGTCCTCATCATGGCCGCGCCTTCCCAGATTCTCCTGACGGCCTCGCCGAGGTTTCTGTTGCCGCAGACGAACGGAACGTTGAACTCGCGCTTGTCGATGTGGAAGTAGGGGTCCGACGGAGTGAGAACCTCGCTCTCGTCTATCATATCAACACCTAAAGCTTCCAGGATTTTCGCCTCTGCAACGTGACCGATCCTGACCTTGGCCATCACGGGGATAGTTACTGCATCCATAATCTCCTGGATCTTCTCTATCGGCGCCATCCTGGCAACGCCACCGGCCTTCCTGATGTCGGCCGGAACGCGGTGGAGCGCCATAACTGAGACGGCCCCGGCCTCTTCAGCAATTCTCGCCTGTTCGGCGTTGGTGACGTCCATTATGACGCCGCCCTTCACCATCTTGGCGAAGCCCCTCTTGAGCCTCTCGGTGCCCTTAGCCTCGATAATATCAAGCTTTCCCATACTATCACCCCATCCGTTTTCCTTCAGATTGTGATTTGAAGAGGGAGATATAAGCCTTTCCACCCTCCCAAAGCATAGGGGGAGAGACCGTTACTCCTCAGAGAATAAGCACCGAACACCCAAGGCGGCCCAAAAGAAAAATTGGAGGACCTTAAGCCCTCCCAATTACCTCAAGGCTCACGTCGAAGTTCTTCACAGAGTGGGTTAGATAGCCAAGGCTTATGACATCGATATCGAGCTTCGCGTACTCCTCTATGTTCTTGGGCGTTATCCCCCCTGAGACCTCGATTTTAACCCTATCCCGGAGGCCCTCGCGCTTTAGAGCCTCAAGGGTCTCCGCTATCTCCCCCGGCGTCATGTTGTCAAGCATGACCACGTCGGCCCCCGCTTTGGCGGCTTTAACTGCGTCATCGAGGCTCTCGACCTCGACCTCAATGACCTTGTAAACGCTGAAGGCCTTCGCGCGCCTTATCGCTTCCTCAAGCGGAACCAGGGCAAGGTGGTTGTCCTTTATGAGTATCGCGTCACTGAGGGAGAACCTGTGGGGCTCGCTGCCGCCTATGAGGAGCGCCCTCTTGTCGAGGGGCTTGAGGAGGGTCTTCCTCGTGCCTGCCACCCTGACGTTGGGGTTGACGGCCCTGACCTTCTCAGTCAGCCTCCTCACCTCGGTGGCAATGCCGCTCATCCTGCCCATTACGTTTAACGCGGTTCTCTCGACGAGGAGGAGCGAGCGAGCGTTTCCCTCAAGTTCGAGGATGACGTCGCCCTTCCTAACCTCCTTGCCGTCGCGCTTCTTAACCTCAACTGCAACCCCAAAGTGCTCGAAGAGTACCTTAGCTTCCTCAACACCGGCGATAACGCCATCGGCCTTCGCTATGATGACGGCCTTTGCCTTAACGTCCTCTGGAATAACCGCCTCGCTCGTGACATCGCCGAAGGGCGCATCCTCCTGGATGAACCTGAGCAGATAATCAAGCGAAACCATTCTCTCACCTCCATCCCGAACTGGAAATTGGACTTTATTTCGCTTTCCCTGTTTGGGCACCACTCCCCGTGAAAGAATGCCTTTTATTCTCAAAGGTGTAGATTCAATGGGGAAGTATCATGATAAAGAAAGCCGTCATCCCCATAGGGGGCGAGGCGACCCGCCTTAGACCCCTCACGATAGAGACATCGAAGGGCCTCGTAAGGCTCCTCAACAAGCCTATCCTCGAACACTCGATTCTGAATCTGGCAAAGGACGGTATAGAAGAGGTATATCTCGGTGTTAAGGGTTATGTCAACTACACCTCCCTCTTCGACTACTTCCGCGAGGGCTACTGGCTCAAAAAGAAGTACGGGCTTGAGAACGAGGTGAGGATCCGCTACATGCCGCGCTACGAGAGCACCACCAACGGCGACGCCGTATGGTACACGATGCAGTACTACGGCATAAACGAACCGGTGGTGGTGATCCAGGGCGACAACATCTACCAGCTTAACGTCCAGGAGATGTTCGAGTGGCACAGGAAGAAAAAGGCCTTCATGACGATAGCGCTCCAGCGCGTTGAGGACGTTACGGGCTTCGGCGTTGCAAAGATTGACGACGACTACAGGATAGAGTACTTCGTCGAGAAGCCCGGGCCCGAGGAGGCCCCAAGCAACCTGGCGAATACGGGCATATACATCCTCTCGGAGAACTTCTGGGAGTTCCTCGAGGAGGACTGGGCGAAGGAGATGAGGGAGAGGAAAGCCCTCGACTTCGGAGGTGATATAATTCCCGCCCTCATAGAGCACGGCTACGACGTCTACGGCTACCCGATGGACGGCTACTGGTTTGACGTTGGGACGCCGGAGCGCTATCTTAACGCGGCCATGTACCTGCTTCACCATCTCACCCCTGAGGACATGGATGCGGTGGAGGTAACCAGGGACGTCTACATGCAGGGGAAATCAGAGATGTCGGAGAACCTGAGGAGAAAGATCAGGGACGCGATAAAGCGCGGTGAGCTTCTTGTTGAGGGCAAGGTCCTCCTTGGAAGACATATCTCGATTGGGCGGGCGACTGCTCTTGAGGATGCCATAATAGACAACTACTCGGTAATCGGGAGGAGGTGCGAGATCCTACACTCGGTGGTTATGGACAGGGCAAAGCTCGGAGACAACGTGAGGATAATGAACTCCATCATAGGCCGACACGTCGAGATAGGCGACAACGTGAGGATAGTCAACTCGGTGATAGGGGACAACGCTGTGATAAGCGACAACGTGAGGATGTACAACGTCAAGATATGGCCCCATGAGTTCGTGGAGACGGGGGCAACTCTGGAGCACTACACGGTCCGGAGCGTCAGGACTCAGAAGGGGTAAAAAGAAAAGGTCAGCTGAGCTCCAGCATCCTCTCTATCGCCTTTCTCGCCTTCTCCGCTATCTCCTCAGGAACCTCGACGGCGTACTTCATGTCCCTGAGCGATTCGTAGACGTGCTGGAGCGTTATCGCCTTCATTCCGATGCAGGTGGCATCTTCCCTTGCGGGGTGGAACTTGACCTCCGGATGCAGCTTCCGGAGGCGGTAGACCATCTCCCTCTCGGTAAAGACCACCCACTCATTCCACTCCGGGGCGCGCCTTATCATCCCGCCGGTCGAGACGATTATATCAGCCTCCTCCTGAACTTCCGGCTCGCACTCCGGGTGAACCATCAGCTTGGCATTGGGATAGAGCCTCCTAGCGCGCTCGACGTCCTCAACGGTGAACTTCCTGTGGACGTAGCAGTGCCCGTACTCGGGGACGGGGATGACCTTCTTTCCGGTCTCCCTTGCCACGTAGCTGGCCAGGTTCTTGTCCG
Organism: Thermococcus sp.; assembly: GCA_027075325.1. Lineage (GTDB taxonomy): Archaea > Methanobacteriota_B > Thermococci > Thermococcales > Thermococcaceae > Thermococcus. Next base: position 295,995 of record JALTBN010000043.1, read on the forward strand.
GCCCGAAGATGATGACGTCAGAGTCGAGCTTCTCAACCACCCTGACGGCGTTGGCGGAGGTGACCGTCACATCCGCGAGGGCTTTTGTATCTGCGGTCGTGTTGACGTAGAGCACAACCGGGGCGTCGGGGTATTTCTTCTTCGCTTCTATGATGTGCTCCGGCCTTAGCATGTTGGCCATCGCGCACGTGGCCCCCCTCGTTGGCAGGAGAACGGTCTTTTCTGGATTGAGGATTTTAGCGGTTTCCGCCATGAAGTCGACGCCGGCAAAGACTATCACGTCAGCGTCAACGTTAACCGCTTTCCTCGCCAGTTCCAGGCTGTCCCCCAAAAAGTCGGCTATGTCCTGAACCTCCGGCAGCTGATAGTTGTGGGCCATGATTATCGCGTTTCGCTCCTCCTTGAGCCGGTTTATCTCCTCCACGAGATTCTCACGTTCCATAATCTCACCCCTCTTGGGTGAGAATAAAGGGGGTGCGTTAAAAGGGTTTTTGGACACCTTTGGTTAAGCTCCGGCTGTGAGCATCGACTGGAGTTCCTCTTTTTCGGTCTCCCTGAGGAGCAGTGCCTCAATGCCCATCTTTCTCGAATGCAGGGCCATTTTCTCGTCGTCCGTTGTTAAAACCGCACCCTCAATCACCGCGAGGGCCATGAAGTAGCAGTCAAAGCCTGCACCGCCCGTCAAAGAAGCTCGGCCTCTCGAAGACCTTCCTCATCGCCGGAAAATCCTCGCGGTAGTGCGCGCCCCTGCTCTCCTCCCTCGCTAAGGCGCACTCAAGGACTCCTCTGGCGAGGAGCTTAAGCCTCGGGTCTGCCTCAACGTTGTCCAGCTTCTTCAGGCCTTCCCTGAGAATCTTTGCGTTCCTGACTATGCTGGCATGCTCCCACAGAATTTCCCTGATGGACTCGATGTCCCCCTTTTCGTACCCGTGGTAGGCCGGTTCTTTCACGTCCCTGACCTTTGGTCTCTCACGTCCTATCGTTCTCGCCACTTCGAGACCGGAAACGACGCACTCCAGGAGAGAATTGCTCGCGAGCCGGTTGGCCCCGTGGAAGCCGTTGCTTGCCGCTTCACCTATTGCATAGAGGTTCTTAACCCCCGTTCTGTACCAGAGGTCAACCGAAATACCCCCCACCGAGTAATGGGCTATGGGGGCTACCGGTATAAGATCCCTTGAAGGGTCTATACCCTCCTTAACCAAGAAGGCATAAATCTGAGGGAATTTCCTCTTAAAGTTCTCTATCCCCGTCGCATTAAGGAACACACGCTTTTCCGCCTGCATCTGGCGGTATATAGCCCTGGCCACGATGTCCCTGGTTGAAAGCTCATTCACAAAACGTTCCCCATCTTCAGTCACAAGCTTTGCCCCTGCCCCGCGGACGGCTTCGCTTATGAGTTTAACCCCATTCTTCCCAATGTAGCCCGTCGGGTGAAACTGTACGAACTCCATGTCTCGGGCAGGGGCCCCTTTCATCATCGCGTCCCCGATGAGAGTTCCAAGGTTCGTTGGAGAACCTGCGGTGTACTTGAAGAGCCCGGTAAATCCGCCGGATGCTACGACAGTTGCATCGAACTTCAGAAACTCACCGTTGACAAAAACACCGTAGGCCTTTCCGTGCTTAACCGCGAGCTCTTCGGCTTCCCCCCTTATGAAATTGACTCCTTTCTCCTTTGCATGGAGGTAGAGAATTTTCGTGAGGTGCTTCCCGGTCTCGTTCTTTATCGTGAAGACCCTTGGAAATGAGTGGCCCCCCTCGGTCTCGTTGTCCTCAAACTTCAGGCCAAGTGAGAGAAGAAAGTCGTGGGCCTCACTGGCTTTTGATATAACATTCCAGACGGCTTCTTCGTCGTTTAGGTATTTCCCGGCTTTGAAGGTGTCAATTACGTGGGCCCTGGAAGAATCGCCTTCGAGAACGGGAAGGGCAATACCAGCCTGCGCAAGGTATGAGTTCGTGTTCTTTATCCCCGTATGGATTAGGGTAACTTCGTGACCGTGCTCCACCAGGGACAGCGCGGCCGTGAGTCCAGCAATGCCACCGCCGATGATTCCGACTGAGGTCATAAACTCTCACCTGATTCAAGTTTGGGCACTGGCTTAAAAACATCTTGGATGCGACGGAAATCAAACCCTCATACCATGACATCGCAGGTTTACAAACGTAAAGCTTTTAAACAGATGCATACATTCGTACATGGTGATCCTAATGAAGAAGAAAATCATGATAGCGCTCTCATACGCTGCCCCGATACTCGCCGTCCTCACGCTCCTCCTCATCGCGTGACGGAGTGACAGTGATTTCGGCCAAAAACTGAATGTTGTACGAGCTTTTCCCTTTTTTCTTCCCCAATTTTGTCACATCTGCAGCTTTTCTTCCGAAAAAGTCAAATACCACAAAGCTCATTCTGGTGCGGTGATGTCCATGATGGGTGAAGGCGAAATCGCAAGGAAGGTCCCCGGAAAGCTTGGAAGGGGGGAGGGAGAAACCGTTCGTTAGGGAGAACTCCGAAGAGCTGTTGTTCGATGTGTTAAAAGAAGGTCTGTTCTGGGCCGCACTCGGCCGCCCGTACGAAGTCATGCCATTTTTGAGGGGCAAGCTTTTGGGCAACGGCTTCAGCCCGAAGGCCAAGGCAGAGCTTCAGTGGCTGCTCGACCGGCTTGAAAGGTACTACGACTACGTCTCCAGGGCAGGGGTCGTCGAGGAGAAGCACCTGAGGGCAGTGAAGTCTTTCTACAGGGACATAGTCGTTGTTCTCTCCATGGAGAGGGCTTAGCTTTTTAACCCCTCCATTCTATTCCTTCAGGGATGATGAGGGAAGTTTCGTCCGAGCGATGAGGAAACTCGCATGGGCTGACCACCCTCAACCTTTTAAGAACCCTCCCCCTCCCAGATCCGGGGAAGGAAATGACGGAAAAGGCGGAGAAGCTTTCAAAACTCACAGCTCACCTGAAGGTCCTAATTGAGCTGGAGAGGAAGGCCGAAATAGAGGCCATGCGCCTGGAGATGAAGCGTCTCAGCGGAAGGGAGCGAGAAAAAGTTGGGAGGGCTGTTCTCGATCTTAACGGCAAAATAGCGGGGGAAGAACTCGGTTATTTCTTGGTGAGGTATGGAAGGGACAGGGAGATAAAGACCGAGATAAGCGTCGGCGACCTGGTCGTGATCAGCAAACGCGATCCACTGAAAAGCGACTTGGTTGGAACGGTCGTTGAGAAGGGGAAGCGCTTCCTCACAGTTGCCCTCGAAACGGCTCCGGAGTGGGCGCTTAAAGGGATACGAATTGACCTCTACGCCAACGACATAACCTTCAAGCGCTGGCTTGAGAACCTGAACAACCTGCGTGAGAGCGGGGAAAAAGCTCTGGAGTTCTATCTAGGCCTGAGAGAGCCGGAAGAGAGCGAGCCGGTTGAGTTCCAGCCCTTTGACAGGAGCCTGAACGCCAGCCAGAGGGAGGCGATAGCGAGGGCCCTCGGTAGCCCTGACTTCTTCCTCGTCCACGGGCCCTTCGGCACCGGGAAGACGAGAACCCTGGTCGAGCTGATAAAACAGGAAGTCGAGAGGGGGCACAGGGTTCTCGCAACGGCCGAGAGCAACGTGGCGGTTGACAACATCGTCGAGAGGCTCGCTGGTTCGGGGATTAATGTAGTTAGAGTCGGCCACCCGAGCAGGGTGTCAAAGGCCCTCCGGGAGACAACGTTAGCTTATCTGATAACCCAGCACGAGCTCTACGGCGAGCTGAGGGAGCTAAGGGTCATCGGCGAGAACCTCAAGGAGAAGCGTGATACCTACACAAAGCCTGCGCCGAAATATAGGAGGGGGCTGAGCGACAGCGAGATCCTCAGGCTGGCATCGAAGGGAATAGGAACAAGGGGCGTTCCGGTGAGGTTAATCCGCGAGATGGCGGAGTGGATAAAGCTCAACGAGCAGGTGGGCAGGACCTTTGAGGATGCTAAAAAGCTTGAAGACAGGATCGCAAGGGAGATACTGAGGGAAGCGGACGTGATCCTGACCACCAACTCCTCGGCGGGTCTTGAGGTCGTTGATTACCTCTCCTATGACGTTGCTATCATAGATGAGGCGACGCAGGCGACCATACCGAGCGTCCTCATCCCGATAAACCGAGCGAAGCGCTTCGTTCTTGCCGGAGATCACAAACAGCTCCCGCCGACGATACTGAGCGAAAAGGCCAAGGAGCTGAGCAAAACGCTCTTTGAGGGCCTCATAGAACGCTATCCCAATAAGAGTGAGATGCTCACCATCCAGTACAGGATGAATGAGAAACTGATGGAGTTCCCGAGCAGGGAGTTCTACGATGGGAGGATAAAGGCCCACGAGAGTGTAAGGAAAGTAACACTCGCGGATCTTGGAGTTAATGAACCGAACTTCGGGAACTTCTGGAACGAAGCCCTCAATCCCAAAAACGTACTGGTGTTCATAGACACTTCGAAGAGGAAAGACCGCTTTGAGAGACAGAGACGCGGAAGCGACAGCAGGGAGAACCCCTTGGAGGCAAAAGTGGTCGCCGGGGCAGTTGAAAGACTCCTGGAGATGGGTGTGAGGCCGGAGTGGATTGGCGTCATAACCCCCTACGATGATCAGCGCGACCTGATAAGCTCAATGGTGGGAGAGAAGGTTGAGGTCAGAACGGTGGACGGCTACCAGGGTAGGGAAAAGGAGGTTGTAATACTTTCCTTCGTCCGTTCAAACTGGAGAATGGAGCTTGGCTTTTTGAATGACCTCAGGAGGCTCAACGTTTCCCTGACACGGGCCAGGAGGAAGCTAATAGCTGTTGGCGACTCATCGACGCTCTCAAGCCATCCCACGTACAGCAGGTTCATAGAGTTCGCAAACTCAAAGGGGAAGATGATCAGAGTTGAGAGGTTAGAAAATGTACAATGATAATCAACCTCCCAGAAAAACGCAGGAGAAACACGATGAACATCAGGTACAGGCAGTACTTCCAAAAAATTTTTGAATATAACCCAACAGAAAGGGGTAGAAACGAACTCCACTTCCAAAACAGAGAAAAGAGTGGACAGCACAGAAAAGGGGTATAAAAGAGCAAACCTCTCTGATTGGGGGGCAACAGGGTTCCCAGCTCTGGCTGGAATGTATTTACCGGCAAAGTGGGACATCAAACGCTGAATAACGGGAGCAGAGGGTCCTTGGAGGAACATGGAGAACTCGAAAAGTTTATATCCTCCATGTTCAAAAAGGTTAATAGGACATAAAAGTGTACGTAACGTGGCATTTAATCCGATAGATGTGAAGGTGATCTCCATGCCAAAGCATGTGGTTGAACGTGTAAAAACCGGGGTTCCCGGTCTCGATGACCTCCTAAATGGGGGTTTTCCTAAGGGCACCACGGTACTGGTGACGGGGCCAACAGGCACGGGGAAGACGACTTTTGCAGTTCAGTTTGTCTACCGCGGTGCGGAGCTCTACGATGAACCCGGAGTGATAGTAACCCTTGAGGAGAGAGCTCAGGATCTCAGGCGCGAGATGCTCAGTTTTGGATGGGACCTGGAAAAATATGAAAGAGAGGGTAAAATAGCAATAATCGATGGAGTGAGTTCAATCGTGGGATTGCCCTCCGAGGAGAAGTTTGCCCTTGAAGAAGGCCTCAACGTTGAGGGTTTCCTTAGATACGTGTACAGGGTCGTTAAAAGCATAAACGCAAAGCGCTTAGTTGTGGATTCCATACCATCCATAGCCATACGCCTCAATGAAGAGAAGGACATAAGGGAAGTTCTCCTGAGGCTCAACACGATACTTCTTGAGATGGGCGTTACCTCAATTCTGACGACCGAGGCCGAGGACCCGAAGAGCGGAAAGATAAGCAAGTATGGGGTCGAGGAATTCGTTTCAAGGGGGGTCATTCTTCTCGACCTAATAGAAAAGGACGTAGAGCTGAAGAGATACCTCCTCATAAGGAAGATGAGGGAGACGAAGCATGCCATGAAGAAGTACCCCTTTGAGATAACGGAGGATGGAATAACGGTCTACCCAAGCGGAGAGATTTACTGAATGCGGTGGTAGGGCGTGCGGATGGAGAGGATCACCACAGGCATCATTGATTCCCTCATTCAGGGTGGGGTTCCTCCGGGGAGCGTGGTTCTCGTTATAGGTGACCCTAAATCCGGAAAGACCACCTTCCAGACCCAGTTTCTGTACAATCAGGTTGTAATGGGGGGAATTCCCGGTCTGGCGATTCTCGTGGACATGCCCAAAAGGGAGTTTTTGGACTTCTCAAAGGACTTTGGATGGGACTTCTCACCCGTCCTCGACGAGTTCCTCTATCTTGTGGATGCGTACTCTCACAGAATAAAGAGTGCCCCCAAGTTCTCCTTCTCGGAGGATGTCATAATAGACGCCTCCAACCCATTCCAGATATCCAAGTTCATCCGCGACACCACGACAGGGCTTGTTTCCAGCGGACACAACGGCCAGCTCGTTGGAATAATAACCTCCGTAACACCCCTCTTCTTTGAGAGTGACATCGTGGACATATACAAATTCCTCGAAGAGCTCAAGGACATCGCCCACAGGTACAACCAGGTGTGGTTCATAGAAGTCAACAGCGGAATCGAGAGACCCCAAGTGGAAAACACCGTGAGGGCAATAGTGGACGGCATCGTTGAAATGAGGATGTTCGAAGAGGGAAGAACCCTCAGGCGCTACATACGCGTCTATGGAATGAGGCGCACCGCGCACTCCCTCTCCTGGTTCCCGTACGAGATAACCCCCACAGGGATAGTTCTCAGGGGATGAACGTTAGGAGACCAAATTTTCAGTTCCAAAAAATTTTTAAGCGTTTTGTTGTTACTATTAATGATGGATATAAGAGCATATCTCTATGTAGTACTGATAGGAGCGGCCCTGCTCTCCGCGGTACTCCTTATGAATGTTCACACGGGGAGAGGGGAGACGACGTTCGAGGGGGTATGCGTCAGAAGCTCGAGCACATACTCACTCCTCTTCAACGGATCGGAGCTCCTCTTCATCCCTGAAAAGCTCGATGTGGGTACTGCATACAGGATAACGGGCATTATAAAGAAAGAGAGTGAGGGACTGCGGACATCCGGAAAATTTAAGATGGAAACCCTAAAAGGGCCCGCTGAATGGATGAGCATCATCAACGGCTCCTACTGGGAGAGCGGAGGCCATGCCTACGTTCTGACCCCAGAGTGGGTAAGGCTGGCGAGAAAAATAAACGCGGGCAAAGGGAGCAAAATCTTAACATGGGGAATTCAATACGGTTCCACGTTTTATCCCTCCGGTTATGTTGTCGTCTCCGGACCTACCGGGAGGTTCAGGGACGGCTTTCCCGTGCTTGTTAGAGGTGTTGTCCTGAAGGATGCAGGGGAGACCGTTCTATGGGACGGCGGGAGGAGAATCTACCTCCACCTCCCTTATGGAGAGAAGCTCAAACCGGGAAGCGCCGTTTGGGTTCTCGGAAGGGCAAGGGTCTCATACAAACTTGAGCTATACGTTGATTCTATGGCAGACGTCAGATACCTCGGAGTGCCGGGGGCAGTTAAAGGGGAAGATGCTCAGACGGGAGAGCTCGTTAACATGACCTGCCTTGTAACCGAAGCACTGAGAAGCGGGCTAAAACTCAGCTGCACCGATCTCAAACTGAGGGGTTTTCAGGCAAGGGCAGGGGATATGGTCAGCTTCACCGCAATCCGGGACGGGGACAGTTTGAGATGCATTAACTGTGCAGTTTCCACCCCAAGGGAGCTTCTTCCCAACTCCATCTGCAACTTCAGCGAGGGAAGTTTTGCAAAGGTCTCCGGGAAGGCAGTATGGGTGAAGAGGTACAGGAGCGGCTTTGGAATAGCCAACGTGAGCAGCGGGGAATGCTGGGTCCTGCTGAAGCTCCCGAAATCCCTGGACGTGGAGATTGAGACGGGGGAGAACATTACAGCCTACGGCAGGTTTACACTCTACCGGGGAGAGCCCGCTTTCAGCGTTGAATCGGGGGATGACGTGTGTTCAGGGAAATGCTGAAGGGCCTTCTCATGGGGGCCCTTACCGGACTGACCCCAGGAATCCACGTTAACACCCTTGCGGAGCTGGGAGTAACCTCAACCTTCCCAGCGCTGTTCGCCATGGGCCTCACCCATACGTTTCTAGATGCCATACCAGCCGCGTTCTTAGGGGTTCCGGATGAAGGGTCCGCGCTGTCTCTCCTGCCCGCCCACAGACTCGTCCTGCAGAGGCGGGGCAGGGAGGTGGTGGAGGTTGCTATGTGGGCGAGCTTCCTGGCGGTGATTTTCTCGATTCCGCTCTCGTACCCCTATCGGATAATGGCTCCCCTCTACCGGCCGGAGTTCGGAGTCGTTGCGGTTGTGCTTCTGGCCGCGATCCTGATACTGGGAGAAAAGCGCGGGAGGAGAAAGAAAGCCCTTACGATTTTCCTGGTCTCAGGCATACTTGGGTTCGCCGTTTTCAATAATGGGAGCCTGAACGAACCCTTCTACCACCTGTTCACCGGACTCTTTGGGATACCCGTCCTCATAGCCGCATCCAGTTCCTCCCTGCCACCACAGGAAAAAGGATACGGTTCCAGATCCCCCGTGGACATCTGGGGGTTCTCATTTATCGGGACGATTTTGGGGATGGTGGCCTCGCTCGTTCCCACGATGACCGCTTCAATGGCAGCATCTCTGGCAGTTTCAGCCTCAGAGGGGGAGAGACCGTTTCTGGCCGTTGTTTACTCGGTAAACACCTCCAATTTCCTCTTTGGAATAATCAACTACCACATTACAGGTAGAACGAGGAACGGCGTGGCCGTTGCCATGAAAGCGGCAGGCATAGACGCCCCATCAACCGCGGAAATCCTGTTGATGGGGGTATTCATTGGAGTTCTGGCGATGATGGTGGGCCTTGCAGCTGGAGAAGGGGTGATACGGGCTCTAAGTAAGGTGAACTACAGGGTTCTCAACGCGATCACCATCATCCTCCTCCTGGCACTCTCCGCCAGGTTCGATGGAATTTACGGCACGTGGGTTATTCTAACCGCCGCTGGAATAGGCTACACCGCGCAGGAGTGGGGGGTAAGGAGAACGAGCTGCATGGGGGTTTTAATGCTCCCAATGATAATCGAGAGCGCTGCCCTGCTGCGGTGAGATAGCGAGGAGAAGGAAACGGTCGAAAGAAAAGGGGCTCAAGAGCCCCGCTCCTTAACCATGCGCTGGAACTCAGAATAATCGGTAACTATCCTCTTGCCGTCAAGGGTCTCAAAGTAGACCTTCTTTATCTTGATAGGTTTGGCCTCAGTGTACTTCATCTCAGGCGGGTCGTACGAGCCCGGCTCAACGACCTCATCCTCTATAACGTACGTATGCAGGTCGGGCTGGCCGATATACTTCCAAACCTCATAGAAAACCTCCGGGTCGAGGTGGATCTCCCCCTCGATTTCCGTCCAGTCTGCTCCAATGTCTTCCAGAAACTCCTTGACCACGTCGAAGTGCATAGAACCACCCCTCAGTATATTGGGGCCCGAAGGTTAAATACCTATCGCTGGGAGGTTTTGAAACCATTGAAACCGATCCCCAATGTTGTCAAACTTCCAACCCGAACAACCTTTTAAAGGCCGGAGCATAGGGGTTCCGGTGGTGAGAATGGCGAAGGTAATCGTTGACGCACAGGCGGCGAGGGCCATAGGAAAGGGCGCGATGATAGTTTTCAAGAAAGGTGTTGTGAGGACTGAGGGCGAGATAACCCCTGGTGATATAGCGGAGGTCTACACGCGCGGGGGCAAGTTCCTCGGCAGGGGCTTTATCAACCCTAACTCCAACATAATGGTCAGACTCATAACACAGAACGAGAAGACAGAGGTCAACAAGGAACTCTTCCGCGAGAGGATTAGGAAGGCAAACGAGTACAGGAAGAAAGTTCTCGGCTACGATAAAGCCTACCGCATGGTCTACGGCGAGGCGGACTATTTGCCCGGCCTCATAGTCGACCGCTTCAACGAGATAGCATCGGTCCAGATTTCGAGCGTTGGCATGGAGCGCTTCAAGATGGAGGTTGCCGAGGCCATAATGGAAGCGGAACCTGAGATAGAGACGGTCTTCGAGAAGAACACCGGCCGTTCGAGGAGGAGGGAAGGCTTACCCGAAATCGAGCGCGTCCTACTCGGCAAGGAGAAGTATAGGACGATTATAGAGGAGGGCAAAGCCAAGTTCATCGTTGACATGCGCGGGCAGAAGACTGGCTTCTTCCTCGACCAGAGGGAGAACCGCATCGCTCTGGAGAAGTACGTCAAGCCGGGAATGCGCGTCTTAGACGTCTTCACCTACACGGGCGGCTTTGCGATACACGCCGCCGTCGCAGGTGCGGACGAGGTTGTTGCCGTCGATAAATCCCCCTGGGCCATCAACATGGTGAAGGAGAACGCGAAACTGAACGGCGTCGAGGAGGGGATGAAGTACATCGTTGGTTCGGCCTTTCCGGTCATGGAGGAGATGATAAAGCGCGGCGAGAAGTTCGACATAGTTATCCTCGATCCGCCTGCCTTCGTCCAGCACGAGAAGGATTTGAAGCGCGGATTAAGGGCCTACTTCAACGTGAACTACGCTGGATTACAGCTCGTCAAGGAGGGCGGAATACTTGTGACAGCTTCCTGCTCCCAGCACGTCGACATGCAGGCCTTCAAGGACATGGTCATTGCCGCTGCCGCAAAGGCCGGAAAGTTCCTCAAGATGCTCGAACCCTACAGGACTCAGGCACCGGACCACCCGATACTCATGGCCTCAAAGGATACAGAATACCTCAAGGCGCTCTTCCTCTACGTTGAGGATATGAAGTGAAACATGCCGATGGAATGGGACGATGAGGAGAAAGCACCTCCACTGAACCCGGCAGATGATGAGAAAACGGGTCCGAGTCCCTAAAGCGCTAAAATCAGGCTGTGCCTCCAGCGGGTTCCGGCTTTAAAGCGGACGTCCTTGATGGAATAGCCCAGCTCTTCCCCCATTTTTGTTATGGAATCTATCAGCGGCTCCTTATCGGGCAGGAACAGCGCGACCTTTCCGCCTGGCTTCAAATAATCCAGCGCTTCCTCGATGAGCCTCACCGAGAACTCCTCGCCGTACCTTCCGCCTCCGACCCCCTCCCTCTCCGTCAGAACGCCCTTAGTCGGGGCCTCGTAGTAAGGTGGAGCCGAGAAGATAACGTCAAAGCGCTCTCCCTCAGGAACCACACCGTGGATTACCCCACCGTTGCTCTTGAGCAGCCTCACCCTCGCCCGGTTCCTCTCGATGTTTCTCCTCGCGTATTCAAAGAACTCATCGTCAAGCTCCGTTGCCGTTACCTCACAGTTGAATATCTTTTCTGCCATGAGGGCCATCATGGCGGTATGTCCCGTTCCAATCTCCAGAACCCTTTCACCGCCCCTCAAAAACGTCTTCAGGAATAGATAGCGGGAGACGGGAGTTGTAACGAGCCCTTTCGGATGATACTCAATATCGAGACCGAAGACCGCCCTGGAAATCGCCCGGTTGTAGAGTACCCTCGCTCTCCTGTTCGAGAGGTCTAGCCTTCCGCGCTCGTCGATGTATTCCTCAAGCTCGGGGAAAAGCTTAACCGCATCCCTCACCGGTAGTCCGAGCTTCCCGTCCCTCCACGTTGGCATGAAAAAAGTTGGGGAGGGGATTTAAAAGCTCATTCCTTCGGGTTCACCAGCCTGCCCATGAAGAGTATCTCCCTGGTGTCCTTGTCTATTATGACAAAGAGGAACGGGTGATCCGCGCGGAACTCGATGTAGTGGGGAACGTCCACGATAGCACGGGCGGAAGTGAGAGCAACAGCAGCCGTAGCCGCTGCCGCCTCGGTTCCGTTCTCGGCGACTTTCACGTAGGCCTTGTGGATGACCTCAGAGAGGTACAGGCCGCCCTCTCCTATCCCTGAGAAGTCGGCGTTAGGGGAGAAGGTCGAGCCCATCCCCATCGCCCTCAGCACGTCGGAGAGCCTGTATTCGGTCCTGAACTCAAACCTGGGCATGCTGACGCTGACGTTCTCGGGCTTCATTGTACTCAGTGCGCTCAGAACGTAGTCCACCGTGAGCATGGAGTCGAGATCCCTATAGCCGTCAACACCCCTCGGAAGGAACACCAACATGCTCAGCCTGCCACCCTTGTAGGGAAGCTCAAGAACCTGCGTGCCGTTGAGCTCCGTGTAGTTGTAGACACCGGCGTTGTGCATCATCTCAACAGTTACGTTTCCATGGGGGGTGTGGAAGGTCCCGTTCCCTGTGAGCTCGGGGTCGAACTTCACCTCCCACTCGCCCTTGAAGTAGATCGCGTTGGTCAGCACGAGCCTGGCGTCCCTTAGCACATCGGGAGTCACCAAGTTCGTTATCCTGCCGTTCGTCTGCTCCTCAACCCAGTCGTTTATCTCCCTCGCGGACCCTGAGGGATCCCCACTGAAGTCGAGGGGCTTAGCCTTGCCGAGGTAGTAGTCCTCCACGACCTTCAGGTATGTGTCCCTGACCCTGTACCCCTTCTGGAACCACAGGGCGTTTGCCGTCTTGAGGGTATAAATCCCGCTCCCCGGGTTGAGGTCGGTTATGAGCTTCTTAAACCCCCCGCGCCTGAGTGTGGAGTTCGAAGGCAGGTGGAGAACCCCCTCCATTTCCTCCGCCGTCTTTCCTCTCGCCCCCTCGTAGAGCATTGCCAGCGCCGTGTGGATGCTGTACGGAGAGAAAAAGAGGTTGCCGTCCGACTTCGAAAGCTCGGCGTAGAGGGCCAGAGCAAAGAGATCCTCCCCCGAGGCCACGCTGATGGAATCGGAAACACTGCCCTCTTTTACCTCAACTTTCTCAGTGCACCCCGCCGCGAAGACCAGCAGGAGGATGAGCAACGCCACAAGGGCCCTCTTCATTCCGATCACCTCAGATTGCTATGACCGTGGTCATCGGAGTAAATTGGGCAGAAGTTCTATAAATACCCCCCGATAGCTTCAAAGAGGTTTGAAGTGAAAGAAGAGAAGCTCAGAGAAGAGCCAGCGCCGCCATCACCTTTGCATCTTCCACCATGTTGTCAATCTTCGCGTACTCGTTGGGCTGGTGGGCGGTCTCATCGAGGGTCGCCCAGACTACAGCGGGAATGCCGAGCCTCCTGAAGAAGGCCGCGAAAGTTCCACCGCCTATGCCTCCGACCTTGGCCTCCTTTCCGCGGAGCTTCCTGAGTGCCTCCTTGAGGAGGAGCACTATCTCGCTCTTCGGGTCGGTCGGGGGTGCGGCGTCGCCGCGCTGGAGGATTTCAACGCTTATCTCCGGGAGGAGCATTCCATCGATTTCCTTTCTGTACTTCTCCCTCACCTCGCTGGCGAGCTTCTCAACATCCCCCAGAACCTCATCGAGGTCGTACTCCGGAAGAACGCGGCAGTCGAAAACAACCTCGTGCTCCCCGGGGGCTATGTTGGGGCTGTCCGCTGGATTTTTAACCATCGTAGGCTCGAAGGTGCTCTCCGGCGGGTCAAAGAGCTCATCCCTCTCGGAGTACTTCTCGTGGAGATGTTTATCGAGGTGGTAGGTCAAATCGAGTGCAACGCGGTGGGCGTTTAATCCCTTGTCAGGCATGCTCGCGTGAACCTGCTTTCCCCTGATCTTGACCTTAAACCATAGGATGCTCTTCTCTGCCACCTCGATGAAGGTTCCGTCCTCGTTTCCGCCATCCGGGACTAAGACGAGGTCGTCCTTCCTGAAAAGCTCCGGATGGTTCTTTATCAGCCACTCAACACCGTAGTGACTGCCTGTTTCCTCGTCGCTGACGAAAGCTAAAATCACCGTCCTCTTTGGCCTTATCCCGAGGTTCATCATGGCTTTAACGGCGTAGAGGCTTGCAACGAGGCTCTGGCCGTTGTCCTCGCTTCCCCTGCCGTAAACCTTTCCGTCCTTGACGACCGGATTGAAAGGCTCGGTTACCGCCCACTTGCTCAGGTCTCCGGGCGGGACGACGTCCATGTGAGTTAAAATCCAGAGGCGCGGGCTTTTATCCCCATCCTGGCCATAGTAGTAAGCCAGAATGCTCGGCCTGACGCCGTTCTTGGCCCTCTCGTCCGGCGCGTTGTAGACCTCCACTTTGTCAAAAGGCCAGTCCTTTATTATCCCGAGCAGCTTCTGGGCCTTGTCGTACTCCCCTTCGTAGCCGTAGTCAGGGCTTATCGCCGGGATCTTTATGAGCTCAACAAGGGTTTCCACCATCTCATCCCGGAGCCTTTCAACTTCCCCCGCAACGGTTTCAAGCTTCACCATTGGATTCACCGGATAAAAGTTGCAGGGCGAGCTTAAACCCTTTGCGGGCAACCTTTTATATACTCCCCCGCATACTTATTCCGTCCGCAGAAGGAAAGGAGGTGTGCTGGTTTGATAGAGATAACCTTCCTCGGGAGCGGCGGCGGGCGGTTCATCACCATAACACAGTTCCGCTCCACGGGGGGATTCCATATAGCGGCAAGCAGAAACCTTTACGTCGATCCCGGGCCGGGAGCGCTCATCAGGAGCTGGCGCTACAAGCTCGATCCCCGAAAGCTGGACGCAATATTCGTTTCCCATCGACACGTTGACCACTGCAACGACCTAGAGATAATGGTCGAGGCCATGACTGGGGGAGCACTGAAGAGGAGAGGCTCGCTGATAGCCTCAAAGAGCGTTGTCTACGGCGACGAGACCCACACCCCTGCGATAAGCAAGTACCATCTGAACGTTCTTGAGAGCGTCCACATCCCCGAACCCGGCAGTAAAATACCTGTTGGAGAAGAGGAACTCCTGATAACCCCCTGCCAGCACTCGGATCCGACCACGATAGGCTTCAGGATGAAGACCAAACTCGGTGATATATCCTACATCCCGGACACGGCTTACTTTGAGGGCCTGAAGGGGTGGCACGATGGGGCAAGGGTCCTGATAGCGGCGATAACGCGGCCCAGGGATATGGGGATTCCCTACCACCTGAGCACAGACGATGCCGTTGAGCTCCTGAAGTCCATGGAAAAGAAGCCCGAAGTCTTAGTGCTCAACCACATAGGGATGAAGATGCATTTCGCGAACCCGTACAAGGAGGCAAAGTACATTGAAAACGTCACCGGCGTCAAAACCTACGTCGCCAAGGAGGGCTTTAAGGTAATAGTCGATAAAAAGGAAATAGCAGTGAGGACGCTGAGGCCGGCGAGGTTCGTTTAATTCCCCGGCTTTTTCTCCCTTTTGAGTTCCTCAACGGCCTTTGCAACCGTCGAGTATGCCAACTCGAAAAGCTCGTCGCGCTTCTTTTCGCTCGGCGCCTCGACGACGACCCTTATCTTCGGCTCGGTCCCGCTGGGCCTCACGAGAACCCACGAGCGGTCCTTCAGGTTGAAGCGGTAGCCGGAAATCGTGAGGGTCTCCCTTATCTCGTCTTTGAGCTTCCCCTCGATGGTCTTTGCGGCGCTCTCAACGGCTTTTCCTTTCAGCTCATCCGGACAGGGAACGTTCTTCTTCGTGAGGTAGAACTCCGGGACGTTCTCTCTCACTATCTCCGACAGCGGCCTGCCTTCCTCGTCGATCATCTTGATGAGAAGCCCCATCGTCACGAAGCTGTCTATCCAGGGTCCAAAACGCGGATGAACGAGCTTCCAGGGTTCGGCCGCGAAGATGGCTTTGTAGCGCTTTATTCCGTCATGGGGTTGGCCGAGAGGTATTCTCACGACCCTTCCGCCTGCTTCCTCAACGACGTGGTCTATCCTTGAGCCTGTGTCGATTGAGACAACGACAGTTCCGCCTCCGTGCTCCTCAACGTAGCGCTTCGCGAAGAGCGCTATTACGGTGTCCTCCGTCAGGTAGTTCCCCCTCTCGTCGAAGACCGCTATCCTGTCCGCGTCGCC